>CAVVTY010000014.1:0-398587 GCA_963751225.1 uncultured Acidobacteriaceae bacterium | reverse complement strand
CCCCGCCTGCAATTCAAATCCACCCTTCGACGCCTTGACGAGCTTGTTCTCGCTCAGCGCCACTCCCTCCAGCTTGTACCGCGCCGCATCCTTCGCGCTCACCTCGAGCAGGCCAGTCGTATTCGCGGGAATCGCCACCTGCCACTTCGCGGTCTGGCCATTGACGGTCCAGCTCGATCGAATCTCGCCGTACGACGAAGCGTATTTGAAATCCACACTTCCCAGCCGCGCATCGAAGACCGGGTGCAGCACCACCGTGTGGAACCCGGCATCCAGCGGCGACGCGTCGATTCCAGCCGCATAGCGATAAATCCAGTCCGCCACCGCGCCGTACGCATAGTGGTTGTAGGAGTTCATGCTGCGGATCGTCCTTCATCTGGTCGCCGTTCCAGCGCTCCCACGTCGTTGTCGCGCCATGCTCCACCACGTAGCCCCACGACGGATACTGCGTATTCAGCAGCAGCTTGTACGCCAGATCCGCATGTCCGGTCTTGGTCAGTTCCTCCAGCAGATAAGGCGTGCCCAGAAATCCGGTCCCCAGCAGCCCGTGGTTCTTCTCGATCTTGTCCACCAGCTTCTGTGCGGCGGCCGCGCGCAGCGCATCCGGCAGCAGATTCATGTGCAGCGCCAGCACGTAGCCGGTCTGCGTGTCGCCGCCTTTGCTCTTCGCGTTTGGATTGTTGATCTCCCCAAACGGCGACGGACTGTTGTCCGCGCCCGCAACAAATCCATCGTCGTGGACAAACTCCTTTTCGAAGGCGCCGCGAATCTTCTCGAAGAGCTGCTCATATTTCTGCTCGTCCTCTGCGTGCGCCCAGCGCGTGCGCCATCTGGCGCATCAGCGTCACGTCGTAGGCCCAGTACGCCGTCGCCACAAGGCCGATGTCCGTGCGGCCTTCCGGCGAGAGCCAGTCGCCGAACGGAGTGCCGGAGTCCTTCTTCCACAATCCATCCGGATTCGCAGCCTCAATCGCCGCGAGATACTTCTCCATCGCCGCCCAGTTCTCTTCAATCACGCTTGTATCGCCCGCTCTGCAGCCACGACGTCCACGGAATAATCACACCCGCATCGCTCCACCCGGTGCCGTGGCCCATGTTCTCCTTCGCGGTACCGGGCGAATAGATGCCGTAGTACGGCGTCCCTGCCTGTGTGCCGCGCATGTCAGCCGCAAACTTCCGCGTAAACGCCGCCAGATCCATGTTGTAGGTCGCCGTACGCCAGAAAACCTGCGCATCCGCCATCCAGCCCAGCCGCTCATCGCGCTGCGGACAATCCGTCGGCATGCCCACAAAATTCGACCGCTGCCCCCACAGGATGTTGCTCCACAGCTTGTTCACCATCGCGCTGCCCGTCTTCAGCTCGGCAGTAAACGGCGCATTGGTGTGAATCACGTCAACACTCACCGCACTCTGGCTCGGTGCCGTCGGCAGGCCGGTCAGCTCCACATAACGGAATCCGTGGAACGTGAACTGCGGAACGAATTCCTCAACCCCGTTTCCGCTCAGAACAAAGTGGTCGGTCGCCTTTGCCGTGCGCAGATTGTCGGTGTAGAGTGTCCCGTCGGCATTCAGAATCTCGCCAAAGCGCAAGCGAACGTCCGTACCCGCCGGTCCTTCCACCTTGAGCCTCTCCACGCCTGAAAGATTCTGCCCGAAATCGTAGATGTACACACCCGGCTTCGGCTGGTCGAGCGACTTCGCAGTCATCGTCTTCTCCACGCGGATCGGCGCAAAATCCTGCGCCTCGATCGACACCGGAGCGGGCTCAATCTGCATTGCCTTGCTCCAGCCATTCGCCGCAAAACCCACCGTGTTCCATCCAGCCTGCTCCCGGCGCGCATCCTGCGTCTCGCCGTCATACAGTTCCGAATGCAGAATGCTCGAAGTGTTCGCCTGCCAGTCCGCTCCCGTTGTCACCCACTCCACGCTGCCATCCGCGTGCTCAATGCGCAATTGCGCCCGCAGCGCCGGCGGCGTAGCGCCGTAGTTGTTCGGCTGCTGCAGCCATTCCAGCGGTGTCGAGTACCATCCCGGAGCGAGCAACGCGCCGATCGCATTCTCGCCGCTCACCAACTGGCCGGTCACGTCGTAGGTCTGATACACCACCCGCTCGCGATAGTCCGTCCACCCCGGCGCCAGCACGTCTTCGCTCACACGCTTGCCGTTCAGAAACATCTCGTAGGCGCCCAGCGCCGTCGAGTACAGCCGCGCCGACTTGACCGGCGCGTTCACCTTGAACGTGTGGCGCAGCGCCTTCACGGAGTCAGGAAGCCACGGATCTCCCAGAGGCACGCTGTTCGGGCTCGGATTCTGTTTCCAGGCAATCGCCTTCTTCCACTTTGAATCGTCGAAGCCCTTCTGCTGCCATTTCCCGGCAGCGTTGAACTCCGTCTTCCACGATGCGTCGCTCGCGAATGTCGCCGTGGATCCATCCTCGTACTCCACCACCAGCGTCGCCATCATCGGTGGCGCATCGCTCGTTGCGTTCCCGTCAGAATTGTCGACGTAGTGCACGCACTCGACCGCAATCGTGTTCTCGCCCGCGCTCAGCTTGCCGGTCACATCCGCGCGGACAAACTTCTTCCAGGGCAGGTGCTTCCACGGCGGATACGCCGTCGCCGTCATCACCTGCGCGCCGTTCACCCATGCTGAGACAGTGTCCTCCCCGGTCGCATACAGCGCCGCGCCCTTCACCGCCTTGGCCAGCTTCACGGTCGTGCGATACGCAAATCGCTGCTCGTCGCCGTTCTTCGCCGCAAGACCCGCGGCTTCGGGATTCGCAATCCAGATCGCCGGCGCACCTCGCACCGCGCCTTCTTCTGCCGTCTCGAAGCCAATCCACTTCGCCTGCCAGGCATCTTGCTTCAGCAGACCAGTCTCCCACCACGCCACATCGCTCTCCGGGTAGAGACTCCCCCCGGTTCCCCACACCTTCACGCGCCAGAAGTAGCGCTTGCTCGGCGCAACCGCAGGACCGGCGTAGTGCACGTTCAACGACTGATCTGATTCGACCCTGCCGCTGTCCCACACGTCCGCCTTGCCCTGCTGCAGCAACTCCGTGCTGGATGCCACCAGCACCTCATAGGCGGTTTGCCGCGCGCCCCGTTGCGGATCACGCAACTGCCATGAAAGCCGGGGAGTGGCGTCATCAATTCCAAGTGGTGTTTTCAGATCATCAACGCGCAACTCAACCGGTCCCGTTTGAACCTCTTGCGCTCTCGCAACCAGCAGTCCTGCCAACGCGCCATCATCAATCCGCATAACGCCAGAAAATACGACTTCGCTTTCATCATCCACCACTTCCTGAATATGTCGTTGCCAATCGCGAGAACCTTATGCAACCCGCCCATTCCTTGTCAAAGTGCAAACACCCCTCCGCATAGCCACGAACCAAGGGTGCCCATATCTCGAAGAGATGGGGAAAGAAGAAAGGTGGGTGCCCCATTCATGCCGCAGCTTTATCGCGGCATGAGTGGGAGACCGAACCTAAATGTCTTGTCATCCAAAGCGGAGCCGGGTGCCCCATATCTCGAAGAGATGTGGGAAAGAAGATCGGTCGGGTGCCCCATTCATGCCGCGGCTTTATCGCGGCATGAGTGGGAGACCACGAACCTAAATGTCTTGTCATCCAAAGCGGAGCGCCTCTGGGGCCCGCGGACGACTGATCGTCCGTGGGGCGGCGAAGCCGGGGGGAGCCGAAGGATCTGCATCGTCGCACCAGGCTATGAAAGTCCGCTCAGCCATTACACTCTCCCCATGGCCCTCCGCCTCTACGCCGCCACCTCCAGCCCCGGCAAGCTGCGCGACTTCCGCACCGCCGCCCAAACCCACTCCCTCAACATCGAGCCCCTCCCCAATCTCGAGGCCATCGCCGCCCCTGAGGAGACCGGCCTCACCTTCGCAGAGAACGCAACGCTCAAGGCCGTCTACTACTCCCAACTCGCCCCGGGCGAACTCGTCAGTCGCCGACGACTCCGGCCTTGAAGTCGACGCCCTCTCCGGCGCCCCCGGCGTGCGATCGGCCCGGTTCGCCGCCGACTCCGGCGTCATCGACTCGCCCGACGCCCCAACGACAACACCGACGTCTGGAACAACATGGTGCTCCTGCAGCGCCTCGCCGGAGTTCGCCCCGCACAACGACCGCCCGCTATCGCTGCGTCCTCGTCGCGGCTCGAGATGGCCGGCCCGACCCACTCCGGCGAGGGCGCTGTTGACGGAGTCATCCTTGAAGCCCCGCGCGGCACTGGCGGCTTCGGCTATGACCCACTCTTCTTCCTCCCCGAGCTCAACTGCACCATGGCCGAGCTCGACCTCGAAACCAAGCTCTCTCTCAGTCATCGCGGCCGCGCCCTTCAGGCACTTGTTGGTTCGGTTGGGGGTATAGGTAACCCCTTTCGCTTCATCATCCAACTACCGTGCCATCCAACTTCCCCAGGGTTGTCCTCACTCTCCTCGCGCTCGCCGGCCTCGCTTACGGGCAGGCGAATGAGGGAGCGCTTCATCTTGTGGTGACGGACGCAACAGGGCGCGGCCTCGCCGCTGCAATCGAGATCGAGGGTCGAGGCACTCAATTCGCGCGCGCACTTTCAACCAATCCGAACGGATCGCTCGACCTCGCCCGCCTGCCTTTCGGCATCTATCGGCTCCAGATCCGCCGCAGCGGATTCGCCTCGGTCCAGTCCTCCATCGAGATTCGTTCTTCCATCCCCACCCAGTTCGCCATCCGATGGACGTTGCTCCGCTCACTGAGTCCGTCAAGGTCAGCACGACTGATACGCTCCTTGCCGTCGATCAGGCAGGCTCCATGGACGTAGTGGGCAAGAATGTCATTCGCGATCGGCTCGGCTCCGTTCCCGGCCGTTCCCTCCAGGACCTGGTAAACACACAGCCCGGCTGGCTCTTCGAGGGCAATGCGGTCCTTCATCCGCGCGGGATCCGAATACCAGACGCAGTTCGTCGTCGATGGCATTCCACTCACTGACAATCGCTCTCCCAGCTTTGGCCCCGAGATTGAGGCGGATGGAGTGCAGTCGCTCTCCATCTACACAGCCGGCATCCCGGCCGAATACGGCCGAAAAATGGGCGGCGTAATTGAAGTCAACACCATGCAGGACGTGCAGAATGGCTGGAACGGCCAGATTGTGCTCAACGGCGGCAGCTTTGCCTCCGCCGGCGCTTCGGGCCAGGCACAATACTCCAACGGCAAAAACACCCTGGGAGGAAGCGCAAGCGGCAGCCGCACCGATCACTACCTGAACCCTGTCGTTCCACAGAACTACACAAACACCGGCAACCATCGGCGACTTTCGCAGCTCGCTACGAACGAGACCAGACCCCGCGACACCCTCTCCCTGGCCATCCGCCATGAGTTCTCGCACTTCGAGGTTCCCAACGAAATGATTCAGCAGGCCGCGGGACAAAGACAGACCGGCGAGAACGCCGAGACAATGGGGATCGCGGTATACCAGCACTCGTTCTCAGACCATGACCGCGCTGACCTGCATGCCATGGGTCGCGACAACGCGAGCGACTTCAACTCCAACCGAACTCCACTCCCGATTCAGGTCTTCCAGCACAACCGATTCCGCGAGGCGTACTTCAAGCTCATCGGCACCTCTCGATCATGGCGTCGCACGAATTCAAAGCAGGAGTTGACTCCGACAACACCTTCCTGCACGAAGACTTCAACTACCTGATCACTGACCCGGATCGCTTTGATCCCGACACGCCCGCAACGTTTGCCTTCACAGGAAGCCGCCCCGACCTCGAGCAATCCGTCTTCCTGCAGGATCTCCTCCATCTCCGCACCTGGACCATCGCCGCCGGTCTGCGCTGGGACCACTATCAGCTATTGCTGAATCGGCAGGCGCTTGAGCCGCGCCTCGCGATCTCCCACTACTTCACGCACTCCGACCTGATTCTGCACTTCGCGTACGACCGCATCTTTCAGACACCTTCGTCGGAAAACATCCTGCTCTCCAGTTCAACTGAGGTCGAAGCTCTCGACGCAGAGAACTTCCTTCGCCTTCCCGTCGAGCCATCGGTAGGCGACTACTACGAAGGCAGGCGTCAGCAAGGAGTTCTCACGCCGGCTCCGATTCGACGCAAACTACTTCCGCCGATTTCTCAGCGACTTCGCTGACGACGATCAGCTCGAAAACACCACGATCAGCTTCCCTATTGCATTCAGAAAAGGCATCGTCTACGGTTTTGAGGCAAAGATCGAGATTCCTGACTGGCATGGCTTCAATGGCTTTGGGAGCTACTCCTACTCCGTCGGCAATGCCTGGTACCCGGTGACCGGCGGCCTCTTCCTCGGCGACGATGCAGCCGCCGCGATCAGCGATTCGACCGGCCACTTCCCCATCAGTCAGGACCAGCGCAACACCTTCCGCGGACGCCTCGTCTACCAGGTCAAGCCGCGCTTCTGGATCGCTGGCGGCGCCGAATTCAACTCCGGCCTTCCCTTCGAATTCGTCGGCGACCCCGCAACGGTCCTTGCCCAATACGGTCAGCAGGTCCTCGATCGGTTGAACTTCGAGCGAGGCCGCATTGATCCCTCGCTCAAGATAAACGCATCTGCCGGAGCCACCCTGCATCACTCCGATCGCTGGAACTCCACCTTCCAGGTGGATGCCGGCAATCTCAGCAACACTCTCGACGTCCTCGACTTCGGCGGCCTCTTCTCAGGCAATGCCATCGGCCCTCCACGCAGCCTCTTCATGCGCCTCACAACAACCTTCTGAAGCGGCGGCTCGCATCCTCGCAACCGCTTGTCAATTTGCTCAGAAACCACAACCCTAACTAGTTTTGTCATCCTGAGCGGAGCGCCTTTGGGGCCCCGCAGACGGAGTCTGTGGGGCAAGCGGAGCGAAGGACCTGCTTCTCGCAATCCAACCCAACCACGAACCGAGGGTGCCCCATTCATGCCGCAGCTTTATCGCTGCATGGGTGGGAAACTACGAACCTCAATGTCCTGCCATCCCGAGCCACCGCTTCGATCACCGCAGACGGGGGCCCGCTCTTCTCGATACCAGCCCAACCACGAACCGAGGGGCACCCGATTCGTGGCTGCACGGTAGAGACGGCAATGCCGGAGCTGGCGCTCCGGCATTGTGCTGTGTGGAGAGTGAATCAGTCGATGGTCTGGTTGAGTGGGAGGTTGCGTGAAGAGCCTCCTACGCTGACGGTGCGCTTGCCGGCTGGCAGTGACCCACTTGCCGTCTTTTGTGGACCAATACTGCAACTGGCGCGGCGCGACATGCAGGGTCACGTTCTTTGACTCGCCGGCGTTCAGGTGAACGCGATCAAATGCGACGAGCGCTCGGACCGGGAACTGCACGCCAGCGGGAATTTCACTGGGCGCTCCGAGGTAAACCTGCGGCACTTCGTCGGAAGCCATGCCGCCGGTGTTCTTGATGGCGAGTTTGACGTCGAGGCCGCCGTCTGCAGCCTTGGCGACCTTAAGGCCGGAGTAATCGAAGGTCGTGTAGCTGAGGCCGTGGCCGAAGGCGAAGAGCGGCTCCTTGTTTTCCTTGTCGAACCAGCGATAGCCGACGTTGACGCCTTCGCTGTAAGTGGTCTTTGTGATCGACGCCCTTCTTTGAGCGTTCAGGATATTTGGGATCGGTTGCTGGATAGTCGGTGAGGGACTTGGCCCAGGTGATGGGCAGTCGGCCGGCCGGGCTGGCTTTGCCGAGAAGCAGGTTGGCTGTGGACCAACCGCCTTCGTCGCCGGGCCACCACATCTCGAGGACCGCTTTGACCTTGTCGACCCAAGGCAGCGCGACGGGCTGGCTGGTGTTGAGGACAACGATGGTGTTGGGATTGACGGCGGCAACTTCTTCAACCAGCTTGTCCTGCTCGCCGGGCAGACCGAAGACGGGCTGGAGCCGTGTCCAGAGAAAAACGACGGCGACCTTGGCGTTCTTCGCGGCGGCAATGGCTTGCTCGTGATCGCTCTTGCGCTGCTCGGGCGTGTACCAATTCAGCCGGACCTGCACGGGAGAACCGCTGGTGTCGGGGGTGGTCTTGATCTCGATGGCGTGCGGGCCGGCTGTGAATTCGACGGCGCGGCGCACGTTGTCGAGGTCATCCGTTGTGGGGACGGCGTTGTCCTGGTTGGCCTGGAGAATGTCACCGTGGACGCCGCCCTGGTAGGCGCCGGTCGCCGCGAGGCGCTTGCCATCGAGCGAGATGACCGCGTTAGTTCCCATGGCCTGGAGATAGAGCCAGTAGTTGCCGGCGTGCGGAGGAGTCAGGGTGCCCTTCCAGGTGACAACGGAGTTCGGAGAAAGAGCATTGCCGTTCTTCACGGTGAAGTCGAGCTGCGCGTCGACTTGAGATTTTCCGCCGACGGTGCGCTCGAGGCCGGGAGTGCCGTCGTGGCTGAGCACGCTGGCGGGAACGGTTGTGCCGGTCATGTCGTCGTCTACGGCAAATCCGATGTCGGAGTTGCCGGAGATCTTCTTCATGGCTTCAAGTGGGCCGACCTGGCGTTCGGGAAGGCCAACGGAGCGCTCGCCGTTGATGCCGATCGAGTCTACCTGGCCGGCGGTGGGACCGATGAGAACGACTGAATCGAGGTCCGCGGGCTTGAGTGGGAGTACGCCGCCTTCATTTTTCAGGAGCACGGCAGCGTCTTCGCCGGTCTTCTCGATGATCTTGGCGTTGGCATCGATCGACTGCTTTGTTACCTCGTGTTTTGATTTGCCGTCGAGATAGCCGAAGTGCACGATCTCATAGAGCACGCGTCCGGCGGCGCGGGTGACCGCTTCTTCGGTCACGGTGCCGTCCTTGAGGGCTTCCGGCATTTTCTTCGGGTTGAGCTTCACGCCGAAGTCGCCAAAGCCTTCTCTGGCAGGCTTCGGTTCCTCAGGAATGTGTCCGAAGAAGCTCTCCATCATGTCGCCCATGGCCGCCGGTGGCGGCGGGGGCGGAACGGGCAGGGAGTCAAAGAAAGAGGGGATCGAGAAGCCGCCCGGGGCGGGCTCGCCGGGCATCTCCATGTCGAGGCCGGCGTTGATGAAGTCGACGGCGTGGACGGCGCCCCAGTCGGAGGTCACAAAGCCCTTGAAGCCGATTTCATCGCGCAGGATCTTGGTGAGCGAGTCCTTGTTGCCGCAGGCGAATGTGCCGTTGAGGCGGTTGTAGGAGCACATGATCGAGGAGACGTCAGCGCGGCGGATGGCGGCGTCGAAGGGCGCCACGTAGATTTCGTGGAGCGTCTGATCGTCGATAAAGGTGCTGGTGCCGTCGGAGTCGTAGCCGACGTAGTGCTTGATCTGTGCCATCACATGCTGCGACTGGATGCCTTTCACTTCGGCTACGCCCATTTCGGAAGTTAGGAAAGGATCTTCGCCGAAGGTGTTGTAGGCGCGGCCGAACTCGAGATCGCGCACGATGTTCACAAAAGGCTGGAGGGAGACGTCGATGCCCAGGGCGCGGTCTTCACGGCCAATCACGATGCCGTTGTCTTCGGCGTCCTTGATGCTGAAGGTGGCCGCGACGCCCATGGTTGCTGTTTCGCCCTGCGAAGGATGGCGCGTGAGCACTCCGGGCGGTCCGTCTGCGAAGCGCAGGCCGGGAATGTTGAGGCGCGGAATGCCGGCAAGGTATCCGGCCTGGCCCTGATAGACAGCCGGATCCTCGTGCGTGCCGTGAATCAGAGTGAGCTTTTCCTGGAGGGTCATCTGGCTAAGCAGCTTGTCGACCCGGGCGTCGCCTGTAACGGTTGGTACGGTTTGAGACCTCACCAAAGTGGTGCCAAGGAACAGAACGGTGATAACGAGCACGGTGTATTTGGCCGCGCGTAATGAACTGAACTTCTGCAGTAGATTGCCTGGCTTCACTGATGCCCCCTTGCGAATGCCTTGACCGGTGATTCTGGATGTGTGACGGAGCCCGGTTGCCGGAAGCTTCCGAATCCCAGCCAGAAAAACGTTTGATTCAAGATTTTCTTCGACGGGATGCAAGTGTACTGCACGAGGGCCGAGGCGTGCACTGACGCACAGGTGATTCTCTGGAGGATCCTGTTTTCTGCCGGTTTTCTAAAGCTACAGCGGGAACGGTGATGCTCCAGTGGAGCCACACCACCGATAGCGGGATCCGTCTCCGGATGTGGCAGGACTCTTCCAGCGCTCCGGGGTTGTCGAGTCCAGCCAGTCTTCTGGAGCAATATGGGTGCCACCGGAGGCGGCAACTGCGAAAGCTTCCGCCACTGCTTTTCGTTGCTCGGGGCCGATTGCGTCGGGAGATGGTGAGATGAACAATGCCGTCCCGCTTTTTGCGACGAGATCGAGCCATTGCCGATTCAGATCCCACGGGATCGACTTCGTGATGCCGACGCAATCGGCGTCCTGCACGAAGAAGGTCCGGTGTTGCGGCAGCCTGAAGGCGAGGGTGTTGACGCCCATTCTCCGCGTTCTCTCCCAGACTTCACCGCTTGTGTCGTCTCCGGTGCGCTGCAATTCGAAGATACCGGCGCCAAGATGACCGATGGTGTTGCATCCGAGAATCAAAGTCTGGTTGCCCGCGGCCTCGCGGATTGCGCTATAGAGATTGCGGATTACCTCGGCGTTCGTGAGACTGCGGTTGTGCAGGCTCCAACCCGGAGTGGTGGGTTCAGCACCCATCTCGGAGCCCCACTTGCCGAGCAGGTCGTAGGTCGAGAAGTCGTGCTTGACCAGTTCGAAGCCCCAATCGACGACCTGTCTGACTCTGGCGATCGCGAGCTCAAGCGCGTCAGGGATGGTGGGATCGTATGCCTGTTCGGCGAAGCGGTCTTTCTGTGAGCCGAACCGCGCGCTGGGGACAAGCAATTCGCGTTGGGCGTCTGGAGAGGCGAGAAGCGGCCTGATCCAGATTCCGGGCCTGACTCTGCGACGGCGAATCTGGGCAGGCAGGTCGGTCATGTCAGGGAACTTCGGCGAGTTCTCCCAGCCCATGTCGATGACGGCAAAGGGGCGGACCGCGTGGCCTGAGGACGACTCTGCGAGAAGATCGGCATCGCGCAAAGTCTGATCAGCGGAGTTCTTGCCGTATGCGTAGTACCAATCATTGGATCCATAGACAGGGCCGGCCGGCAATCGGGGGTTGTCGCACATTTGTCGACAAAGAGCACGGACACAGGAGAGCGGGTCCTCGGCGCTTCCTCCCTGGCGCGAGACGACAACGGCCGCCTGCAACTCGCGGCTGCCGAGCTGAACGCCATTTCCTCCGTTGCAGAGGTTGAGCCAGAGTGACACGCCTTCAGGATCAAGCTGCCAGAAGCAGAGCGCACCGGCGCCGGTCTTAACGCCGTAGGCGTGGCAAGAGGCGCCATCGAATGTCGCGAAGTACCACGGCATTGCGCGCTCGGGGACGATACCGCGCCACGCGAGATCGCCATAACTGCGTTCCCAGTGATCGCCGAGACAACGAAGGTGCGATGGGACATCGGCCTGCCAGCGGAGGCTCACGTGCGTGAGCTCGTGGCCCGGAGAGGAGATTCGAATGGGCATCTGTTTCCCGCCCGCTTCGAACGCAAGCTGCACTCCAGGCGCCTGCCAAGTGGACTGCGAGCGAACGAGCGCGATCTGAGTAGCTCGGCCAGCGTAGGCATATGCACTGTCGGGCGTCCGCAGAAGGTCAATGAACGAAGACTTCTGAGGTTCGTTCGTCACGACTGCTGCGAGGCATTCCCGCCCTGAGGGGACGACGCTGATTGCGGCTGCTCCGAGAGTGCTCCCGAGGAATTTGCGACGCGTGAGCGGTGAGGTTGCCGCGTTGTCTGACATCGTGCTTTCTCCTTCTACAGAACCGCAGAGCTATGGAGACTCTCTCGCGGGCATTGCGAGGGGGATTATAGCGAAGACGGCGGAACGCGGAGCCAGTCCAAGCGCTAGCCGGGAAGCGGGAGATTGAAGCCGGCGGCGACCAGATCGCTGCGCAGGCGCTCGACGGTGGAGAACAGGATTGAGGGCATTCCAAGCGCGCGGGCTGCGTCGATGTTGACCTGTTTGTCGTCAATGAACAGGGTCTCTTCGGGTATGGTGCCGAGCTTCTGTAGAGCGAGGTGATAGATGGCGGGATCGGGTTTGGCGAGATTGTGCTGGAAACTCCAGATGAGCACATCGAAACGCGGCAGCCAGTCGAATTCGCGCTGGATGTTCTCGAGGACCGAGTCGCCCATGTTGGAGAGGATTGCGGTGAGGAGACCGTGCTGTTTGAGCTGCTGCTGCCAGGCAAGCATGGCCGGGCTCTGCGTGGTCCACATGCGGGCATCCCAGAGGTTGAGCTCTTCGATCGTGGATTGCGAGAGGTCGAGGTTGCCGTCGAGGGACATCTTCTGCCAGAAAGCGATGCCGGTGAGCTTGCCTTCATCGTAGGCGTGGCGGTCGGCCCAGTAGAGCGCTTCGAATTTCTCGGCGGGGAGGCCCGGTGATGCGGACCATCGCATCATGCGCCTGGGTGTCTGGTTGTCCGGTCAAGACCATTCCATAATCGAAGATCACCGCACGCAGATCCAATATTCCTCCTCAAGAAGACGCCGTGTATCGTTGAATGGGCGCTCGTCTCTATTCTCAATGATGCAGATGGGGCGGGCGGTGACGCAGGCTGTGAGGATTTGTCTCCAGGGCTGCGTTGACTCGGATTGGCTTGATGCGATTTTCAAAGAGAACGAACTGGAATACGGAAGAAAGCGCGCTGGCGCGGGCGCATCGTCTTCGTGTGGAGGCGGGTTTGCCGATTGCTGATTTGACTGCGTCAAATCCCACGCGGTGCGGGTTTCATTATCCACAGGAACTGCTTGAGGCGCTCACAGACAAGAGAGCACTCGATTACGATCCACAGCCGACGGGGCTGCTTCGCGCGCGCGAGGCGGTATGCAGTTATTACGCGGAGAAGGGAATTGCGGTTGGGCCGGATCAGGTGGTGCTGACGACGAGCACGAGCGAGGCCTACAGCTATCTGTTTCGGCTGCTATGCGACCCGGGAGGCGAGATCGTTGTTCCGCAGCCGGGTTATCCGCTGTTTGATTTTCTGGCGGGACTGGACGATGTGAGGCTGAAGTTTGCACCGCTGGTTTACGACCACGGCTGGCAGATCGACCCGGAGGGATTTCGCCGCGCAGTTACGCCGGAGACGCGCGCGATTGTGCTGGTGCATCCGAACAACCCCACGGGACACTTCACGAAGACGTGGGAGGCGGAAGAACTTGGGCGAATCTGCCGGGAGAATGGGCTTGCCCTGATTGTCGATGAGGTGTTTCTGGATTACGGGTTTGAAGGAGAGACGGGGAGTTTTGCGGCGGGACTTGGACGAGGTGGACGTCTACGTTGTGAGCGGTCTGAGCAAGATTGCCGGATTGCCGCAGATGAAGGCGGCGTGGATCGTCGCGAAAGGACCTGGCGCAGGGCAGGCGATGGAACGGCTGGAGGTGATTGCTGACACCTTTCTGTCAATGAACGCGCCGGTGCAGCACGCGATGCCAAGCTGGATTGCGGGGAGGCACGAGATCCAGAAACAGATCCTGGAGAGGGTGACGGCGAACCTGGCCGAACTGGATCGGCAGCTGGAGACATACAGCGCTTTGAGCCGGTTGACTGTTGAAGGCGGCTGGTATGCCGTGCTCAGGATTCCGGCGCTGGAGCGGGACGAACTGACCAGCGCTGGAGCTGCTGGAGAGGGGAGTCTGGGTTCATCCGGGATACTTCTTCGGGATGGAGGAGTCGGGTTGGCTGGTGGTGAGCCTGCTGGGCGAGGAGGAGGAGTTTCGTACGGGAGTAACCAGGATTGTTGACTATTTCAGAACGCATCAAGGTGGTAACAAAGGGTCAGGGTAGATTCAAGTCTTACTTGATGAGTTATCACATAAGTCATTGATTTATTAATGACACAATGCTCTCGTCTGATAACAGTCAGTGCAGAAATGGATTGGCGCGGCGTTCAGCACCGATGGTGGTTGCAGGTCCGTGGCCGGGAACAACTTTGGTGTCGTCTGGAAGCGTGAGCAGGCGGGTGTTTATCGAGTCGATTATCTGCTCGAAGTTGCCGCCGGGAAGATCAGTGCGGCCGATGCTGCCGGCAAAGAGTGTGTCGCCTGCGATGACCATCTTAAGCGGAGCGAAGTGGAGGCAGACCGAGCCCTGGGTGTGGCCGGGTGTGTGCAGGACCTGGGCCGGGTAGCTGTCGAGTCCAACGCTCTGGCTGTCTCTGAGGCTTTCGTCGGGCGGGGCGGTTTCGGGTGTCTGAATGCCGAGCCAGGCTGCCTGAGCAGACATCATCTGGAGCAGCGGGAGGTCGTTTTCATTGAGGAAAATGGGGGCCCCGGTAAGCGCCTTGAGCTTGAGCGCGCCACCGACGTGGTCAATGTGGGCGTGTGTGACGAGAATCTGCTTGAGCTTGAGACCGAGGGTTGTCAGGCGGCGGTGAATGCGGGAGACTTCGTCGCCGGGATCAATGACGATGGCCTCGGCGGCGGCCTCGTCGCCCAGGATGGTGCAGTTGCATTGGAGCGGGCCGACGGGAAAGGTCTCGAGGATCATGTCCTCATTGTAGAGCGAACGGCGTTAGTGCTGACTCGCAGGCCTGACTGCCTCGGCCCAGTTGAGGACGCGGCCAAAGAAGCTCGGCGGCTCAGGAGCCGTTTCGGGGAGTTGGGCCGCCAATCTCCACAGGCCGATCAAGGCGAGGGCAACGAGATTCGGGAAAAGCAAGGGAGCCATCGGTGGCGCGCCGTAGACAACCCTGTCAAAGAAGTTGACGCCGGGCGTGTAGAGATTCATGCGCATGTGGAGCCAGAAGCCGATGACTCCGACGGACGCCTGCAGCGCGAGCATGAGCACGCACACATCCAGATAGCGCCGCGTGACCGGAGTGAAAACCGGAATGATGAGGAATCCTGTGGCCAGCGCACTTGAGAGCACGGGAATCCACTCGGTCTTGAGAAAGAAGCCGTTGGTGGCGTGGTCGGTAAGGGAGAGAACGAAGTTGCCGAAGAAGCCGCCCGTGGCGAGCAACACGACCCATCGAGCCCAGTCGATGGAGCGCGAATCGACCATGCGGTTGACCAGCAGCAGAAAGCCGAGCCCGGTGTAGGCCAGGGGAGCAGCGAACGGGGCCGCATACGTGAGCGAGCGCAGCGTGCGAGCAGCGAAGAACCCGCTCTCGAGGTGGTAGACCACGCCTGCAAGGCCGACGAGTACCGAGAGACAGCCGACCAGTGAGCCGACATAGCGCCAGGGTTCGCGGAAGCCCCATCCCCAACGGACAGCGATCATGACGGAAAGCAGGATCGGAGCGCCCGCGGAGAAGTAGAGCGGGATGTACTCCGCAGGCTGGCGAAACTGATTGACGGAGTGGGCGAGCACGATGTCGCCCGCGAGAACGGCAAGGTTGGAGGTTGCGAAGAGGTCGAGCAGCAGTTCGACGTCAAAGACCCAAGCGAGCCAGCGCGAGCGCAAAAGCCTAGCGATGAGCTGCATGGTCCCTCCTCAGCTCTTCGGCTTCGTGCTTGAGTTGGACTGTCTTCTGCAGGATCGGGTAGTTGCCGTGCCACTGCACGAAATCGGCACCGCCCATGAACGCTCCGTGCTTGCTGGTGCGGCCGTCGTAGTGCCACAGGTCGAAGTAAGTGAAGTCGACGGGGTTGGAGAATGGCGGACCGGCAAGCAGGCCATCCTTGCGCAGCCCATCGACAATATCCTTGGCGGCAAGGACCTTTGTGTTGGTGGTAGCCACGACTTGCTCGGCCTGCGTATAGACGCGGTCGATCAGCGCGGCGGAGTGGCACTGCTCGCAGATCTGTTTCATGTTGGCTTGCGCGCGGAGGTAGTTGGGACGTTTGTCGCTGACGGCGCTGGCCAGGTACCAACTGAGGCGGTCGGAAGGATCGTGGGTGACCTTGAGCCCGTTGATGCCGCTCATGTGGCAGGTGGCGCAGGTGGGGATGAACATGTCCCTGGTGCTGAGCGTCCTGGGATGAGCGTCAAGCCTGAGCAAATGCTGTTGCGCGGCGAACATCACCCCATGTTTCGACTCTTCGTAGATCTCGATCTGCGAGTGATCAGGACCCATGTGGCACTGCGCGCACGTGGAGGGAAGGCGAGCCAATTCGACAGAACTGGTATGACGCGAATGGCAGGCTGTGCAGTTGCCGATGGTGCCGTCGTCGTTGGGCTTGCCGATGGCGTGACACTGCTCGCATCCGGAGGTCATGGCGGAGGCTCCCTCTGCGGTGACGAATGGATGCGGTGGCCGCCTGGTGCCGCCGGGCTGGTATTGCTCGCTGAAGGCGACCTGGGCAGCGCTCAAACCCTTCTCGCCGTAAATAGCTGCCCAACTGGGTGCGGCGTGACGGCTGTGAAGGAATTCCTGATAGATCGGCTCGTGACAACCGCGGCAGTTTCCGGCGGTGAGATGGGTGCTGATGACGAATCCGTGGTGGTCCTTGCGCTGCTGGCCTTCGGAGGGTTGATGGCAGTCGAGGCAGTTCACGCTTTTTCTGGCATGAACGCTCATCTCATACTCGTGGACCACGGAGTATTGCAGGCGGGCGTGGCATTCGGCGCATTTGCCGCTGGCGCGGACGAAGTCGGCGGTGGGCTGCTCGGTTTCAACCTGGGGACGCGCACGATTGACGAGAAAGGCGCCGAGGATCAGGCCAAAGGCGATTGTGACAGCCATGAAGACAGAGCGAAAAGACATCGAGACCCCCGGGGAAGAGCGGCGGCGGAATTCAAGGAAGAGTACCGAGACGAGCGTAGACCATCGGCGGGATTCCTGGGAAGGGGCTAGCAGACAGGCGGGCGGGAGAAATGAAGGCCGGAGACGGAATCTAATGGGCTGTGAAAGCAGAAAGGCAGACCGTTTGAGGTCTGCCTTTCGCCGAGAAGTTCTGGCGCTGATCGCGCCAATCAACTGTGGCTTACTTGCCGGACTTTGCGGGGGCCGATGCAGGCTTCGTGTCGTCGAGGACGGAATGAGAATGGCCGGAGCGAACGAAGAGGATCGTCAGCGAAAGTGACGTGAGCATGAAGATCACGGCCGACCATGAGGTGAGCCGGGTGAGCACGTTGGCGGCGGCGCGAGGACCAAAGGCGGTCTGGGATCCCTGGCCGCCGAAAGCGCCTGCCAGGTCGGCCGAACGGCCCTGCTGAAGGAGAACGACACCGATAAGAAACAGGCTGACGATAACGTGCAAGACGACGATGAAGTAGAAGAAAATCTGCATTGCTGAAGCTGCTTTCCGAGCCATGCCCGGTTGGTCCGGGCAGGAGAGTCATTGGTGCGGAGGAGGGGACTTGAACCCCTATGCCTTGTGGGCGCTAGCACCTCAAGCTAGTGCGTCTGCCAATTTCGCCACCTCCGCATGAGGCAACCCTATGAGTATATCAAAGGCGAAGGCTCTCAGGCACGACGCGGAGTTGAACCCGCGTCACGATTGTGGAGCGTGGCAACTCATTGATTTGGCTTGCTTCCAGACTGCATGCGAGCGCGCATGCGTTGCTCGGCGTCGGCGCTCCAGTATTTGCAGTCGAGCCGGATGAAGACGGAAGTGTATGGGATTGTCATGTTTGTTTTGAGTACGAGCACGTGAAACTGCTTGCTGGTCTCATCGATGGTGGCGATGACCTTTTCGTGGGGCATTTCCTCGATGGGAAGGCCGTGGAGGACACTCTTGATCTGCGCTCGATACTCAGCGGCGCCGGGTGCGTCGGCGTCGGGGACAAAGGGCAGCTCTGCGTCCATGTAGATGAGCGGACGGACATGGATGGAGCGGCCGACGGCACCGAGGACGTACTGGACGACTTCGAGTTGAGAGGAGTTGGTCTCGATTGTCTCGACGCCGGGAGAGGATTGAAGGGGGTAGGCTGAGTCTACGACCAGGATCCAGTTGCGGTGGCCGAGCAAGGGCAGGGATTCGGAGACCTTCGCTTTCCAGTCGACCGGTGATGCGGGCGGTGCTGCCTGCGCGAAGCATGTGATGAAGAGTGCGCTGACAAGAAGCCAACTTCTGCGCATGAGAGAAGTTCCTCCACGAAGGATTTTGCGATTAAATGCCGGGAATGACCTTAACACTCCGTGAGGCGCTTCATCCAGGAAGCGAGCGCTCGCTGGTCATCTGTTCCGGCGGCGTGTGCAGCGTGCACGTTGCGCCGATCGGTCTCGGGCCGGTTCTGGCTCACTTTGAATTTGCCCTCGATGCGGCTGATGGGAATACGGAAGCCGACGATGCCGGCGAGCATGGAGCGGCGGAAGCCTTCGGGAAGGCCGCGCCATTGTTCGGAGTAGGAAGGGTCATTGGCCTCGATCAGGTGGGCAAGGAGGGACTCTTTCTCTGAATCGCCCTGGATGATTTCGAGTGTTCCATATGCATGGACGGCGATGTAGTTCCAGGTGGGGACGGAGAGCTGCTCGACGTACAGGGCGGGCGACACGTAGCTGTGCGGGCCGGGAAAGACGACGAGGGTCTCGCGATCTGCAAGCGCCTGCCAATGCGTGTTGGCTTTGGCGAAGTGGCCTTCGAGCAGGCCGCGCTCGCCTTCGTCACGGACGACAAGGGGGAGATGCGTGGCGACGTGCGGAGAAGACGAGTTCGATTCGTTCAGCGGTCCAAACAGAATGGCGAATGAATATGCACGCATGGTCTCGATAAGAAGAGCGCGGTCGTCGAACTTATTAAATCCGGGCGTATACATGGGGGCTCCAGTTGAGCGCGGGCGATTGAAGTTTATCGTATGCTTGCCGCGTTCCCTCAGGGGCTAAAAGCCCGTTCTCTTGGGCATCCACGGCACGGCTGAAGCCGTGCCCTTTCAAGACCGACGGATCACGACGGCCGCGAAGGTCTGTCTTCGTCGACCCCATTCCCATGGGGGCTAAAAAGCCCCATTCATGATGCGGCATTCACGGCCCGACTGAAGTCGGGCCCTTTCAAAGCAACTGGGCATCTTCAGCTCGGATTGAAGCCGTGCCCTTTCAAAAACGCAGGATCGCGACGGCGACGATTGTGGAAGGTTTCGACGATGTTGGCGCGGTCGCGGGGAAGGATCTGCGTGAGGTGGCGCAGCGCGCCGGGGCGATCGAGAGCAGAGGCGCGCGAGCGGAGTCACGCAGTGAGCGATGTCTCAACTCCTGTAACGAGCCTGCCAGCGCTCATTGCCTTCTCCTTGTAGATTTTGTTGAGCTCGTACTGGAAGTAGAAGAAGGAGAAGAGAGCTGTGAGAATCCAATTCAGCCGAAGGCCGATATTCTCACGGCGGTTGTAGTGCGCAAGCAGCTCCTCACGAATTTCGAAGATCACGACGATCCATAAAAGCCACGAAAAGAGAAAGCCTGTTACGAGAGAAGCTATGGCCCAATAGAGGGAACTGGAACTCTGATCGATCTTGCGAATCCAGAGGCACAGATAGATGGGCCAGGCTGCGGTTACAAGATTAATGACGATATCGCGATAAGGGCGTGGCACGAGCCAGAGCACAAGCGCCTCAGCGGACAGCACCGCCAAAAGCAACGCCGCCCAGTGAATCCTGGGTGGCAATGGATACTCCGGGCTGAAATTCACAGCCGGGTGGAGGGGGGAATTGCCCATACAGCATCTTACCGCGAAACCATCAGCTAGAAGACAGTAGAGAGCTTAGCGAAGGAGTCTAACTCGATAAGGTATTGCCCCTCAGGCGCGGCGTCGAGAGCGGCATGTTCCAGCATCCACGTGTCTTTGTGGAAGAGGAAGACGGCGTGGATGCCGGCGGCGAGAGCGGGATTGATATCGCTTTTGGGACTGTTGCCAATCATCCAACTGGTATGCGGAGCAAGTTCGTGGCGTGCGATGACTTCGTGGTAAGTGGGCGGATCCTTTTCCGCGACGATCTCAACTGCTGAGAAGTGTGGAGCGAGCCCGGAGCGGGCGAGCTTGTCAGCCTGTTCGGCCTGATTGCCTTTGGTCATCAGGATAAGGCGATGACGCGATGCCAAATCTGAAAGGGTCTCAGGGACGGCGGGAAGCAACTCAATATCCTGCTCGGCGATGGTGTTTGCGAATCCTACAACGCGACGCCGCTTCTCTTCCGTTATCGGCTCAGCGCTGAGCCGTTCAAAGCATGTGATCAACGAGCGAGTAGAAACTGGGCAGGCCGTAGCCATGCGCGAGGATGGTTTCTCTCTCGACGGCGTTGAGTGCGTTGCGTACTTCGGCCGGCGAGTACTCGTGATGATTCAGGTAGCTGATGAACGCAGCGATGGCGCGTTCGAAGTAAACGTTGTTCTCCCAGAGAGTGTCGTCGGCATCGATCAGCAAAGTCTGACCGGCAGGGAAGTGGCGCATGGATTTCATGGTAACGAATTTGCAGTCGGGCTGAAGGGGGAAGGGAGAGATTAGGCACGGGATTTGAGACTTGCCTGTTTTCCAAGCGTGGTTCTGGAAGAACTGTGATTGGCTAATTAGAAGTTCTTCAAAATCCGATGAATAAAAAATCGACTTGACAATCGTCTTTGTCATGGGGTATCTTGGTGATGGTCACTCTTGACCATCTGGAGAAAGAATCATGCGCAGAACTCTTATTGTCAGCGGTCTGTTTCTCTCCACCATGCTGCTGCACGGACAGTCGAGCAGAGCAGGCCAAGAAGTTAACCTTGAGGCCCGGAACGATTCTTCGACCACAGTCGAAGCTCGCCCGGAACTCCCCACCTCAACCGATGTACGATACACCCCCGATGGACGGCGCGTTAGCACCGGAGTGAAAGAGGCCAAACTTATCAAGCAGGCACAGATGGGTCTGGCAACTTCCGATTTCCATACTCCCGATCTCTCGACGCAGAAGATGGTTCTGCATTTTGTTGTGGACGAGAGCGGCACACCCAAGAACATCGAGATCGTCAAGTCAATCAATCCTGAAGTGGATTCCCGAGTCCTTGCAGGTGTTCGGCAGTACCGGTACAAGCCGGCTACGCTGGATGGTACACCGATTGCGAGCGACCTGGAACTCAACCTGACATTCCAGGAACGTTAATCCGGCTAGTACAAATGAAGGGCAGCTCTTTCAGTCGCCGGAGAGTCAGGCGATGTGAGGGAGCTGCCGTCTTTTGCAGATAGGCTGCCGCGGTGTTCTCTATTCGGCCAGTTTGAAGATGCGGATCTGCACGAGCCTGGCGATGGTGAGGTTTTTGAGGCCACGGTCCTGCATGTGGTGAATGAACTCCGGCGTGATGTGAAAGATGCGCACCTGGATGAGTTCGTCGAGTGTGGGCTGATAGCCGAGGGCGCGGAGTTGACGCGCTTCGTCGGCGTTTGCATTGGAGGATGAGGCAGGGGAATTTCAACGCGGGGTTCGGGTGTGTGATGTCCCAGGTCGCAAAAGCGGGAGTTGGGGCACACGTCGTGCTTCACTTCGCGGAGAGAACTTGCTTCGGGCGAGTTTCGAGCTACATGTGAACGGATCCAGAACAAACAGGGTCCCCAACGGCGAAGATTTGATAAAAGTCAGAGTCGGCGGTTATACATCCGCAACCTGGTCGGTTTTTGGATGGCTTAAAACGATCAGATCCTCGACGGGTGCCGCGGCTATTCGCATCTTCATCGCCGCTAGACTTCGTCAAGGAGAATCAGGCATGAAGAATGGGATGTTCGCATACATGCGCGGCAGCTCCTTGATTGTGCCAGATGGGATTGTGTATGCGCCAAAGTCGAAAGTGCCGAGCATTCGGAATCGCGTCTGTGGGCATTACGCCTACGGGAAACTTGTCTTGCTCCACGGAGCAGACCCTCAAAGACGGCAAAACTCGCCCCTATCCGCAATACGGGCACCCATGGAACTAGATCGGTGCTTCATCATGTATTCCCGCGATGGATACATGTAAGCGAATCCCGATTTGGTAAATCCAGACCGACTGAAGTGGGTTGACCCCCTGCATCCGACCACGGAGGAAAAGGTCGCAGCCGCGGACGGCACGTTTGCCTACTGCGGGCGGTATGAGATCGACGTGAATGAACAGCCGCCTAGTCCATTTACCGGAAGTTGCCACCGGTCGCGGTTTCGAAGGATCACGCCAGATCAGGCCGTACAAGTCTCGAAGGTGACCGTCTGGTCCTCGGCGACGTCGAAACACAGATCCCCCGAGGTTGTTCGGTGGAAAATCGTTTGGGAAAAAGTGCGATAGACCCGCCTGCCAGCAAAACGTCTCGGAAGGCCGAAAGCCGAGTTCTGTCCGGTTGGCCGGCATTCCGACGCATAGCGCTGTGGATGGTCATCCAGTCGCCCACAAGATATTCGCGGCACGGATCGTGTGAAGTCAGCCTAACATTCTCTTGTCAGATCTTCCGTTTCTGCGACGGCCGAGCCAGACTGCCCGCTTGTGGACTGCTTCGAAGGCGCTCCGGGTGGGTTGTGGTCAACTCGGACCTTAACTCAGGGGCGGATTCAGGACTCATTTGATGTGGATGACGGGGTTGCGGTCGGGGTGGGCGGGATCTTTGATGATGTGGCCGCCCTGCATGACGAAGGAGACGTGCTCCATGACGGTGATGTCGGAGAGTGGATCGCCGCTGACGGCGATGATGTCTGCGTAGCGGCCCGGTTCGAGCGTGCCGACGTCCTTGTCTTCCCCGAGCATGGTGGCGGCGTTGATGGTGGCCGCCTGGAGCGCACCAAGCGGGGACAGGCCGCCACGGACCAGCGCGCCGAATTCCTTTGAGACGGACTGATCGACGTCGGCGTCGTCGACGCCGTACACGATGCGGATGTGGTGAGCGAGCGCGAGTTTGAAAGCAGGGCCCTGCGCAGCCATGATCTCAACGCCCTTGGCGTAGGAATCGGGATCGCGGCCTTTGCTGAGGCCGGTTTCCATGTCGTGCTGGAAGCAGTAGAGCGTCGGGACGAGCCACGTGTGGTGCTGTTCCATGAGTTGGGCGCCCTCTTCGTCGAGCATGGTGCCGTGCTCAATGGAGTCAACACCGGCTCGGACAGCTGCCTTAATGCCTATGGTTCCTTCTGCGTGCGCCATGACTTTCTTCCCGGCGCGATGAGCGATTTCAACGGCTGCAGCCATTTGCGCTTCGCTGAGCTCCTGCACGTGGAAGTCGGAGATGGGATCCATGACGCCGCCGGTTGCCATGAGCTTTATCCAGTCGGCGCCGTACTTGATGTCGCGCCGGACTACGTGGGCGATCTCGTCTGGAGTGTCGGCAACGTTCTGGCCGCGCGGAAGCTCGATGTCGGGAGAGAATGGCGCGCCGTCCCCGTGACCGCCGGTGATAGAGATGCAACTGCCGGCAGCAGTGATGCGAGGGCCGAGGATGAGGCCGCGCTTCACGGCGTCGCGAAGCGCGAATTGCGGGTAGTCCGGTGGCTCCTCGCAGGCGTCGCGCACCGAGGTGAAGCCGTGGTCGAGCCACAGACGGAGGTTGTAGACGCCCCAGAGCGGTGGACTGCGGAATGGATGTGCGCACATGGGCGGCAAAGCTCTGCGTTGTGGGATCGGAAAGAACGTGGCCGTGCGCATCGATGAGGCCGGGGATGACCGTGAAGGCGGAGAGATCAACGACGGGGATGCCGGCGGGAGCGGAGCTCGGCGATGGATTGCACACGATCGCCGGCGATGAGGATGTAAGCGCGCGAGCGGACCGCGCCGGTACGGACGTCAATCAGCTTGCCGGCGAGGACTGCCTGGGTGACAGCAGGCGAAGATGGAGGCTGGGCGGCAGCGCTGAGGAGGAGAGAGACGAGGCATGAGGCGATGAGAAGAACCGATTGGATGCGTGGCATTTTCGGTTCAATTTATCACTCGCGAGGATGCGTCTCAAAGAGAAACCGGTGGTGCGGGGTTGGTTCGACACCGCCGGGATGAGGAAAGCCCGGCGGATCGGCAGTCTCTGACGAATCGCGGAGACGGAATTAAAGAGGCAAAGAGAAAGGCATCCCTCAGCGGCTAAAGCCGCCCACGTTCTGTGGCTATTTACGGCACGACTGAAGTCGTGCCCTTTCAAAACAGATTCCCTCACAGCGGCTAATGCCGCGCCGGATCTGGAGCGACTTGCGGCAATCAGGGCTGAAGGCCTGATCTACCAGTCGTGCTCTGTTACAAAGCAACACGCCGTGAGTCGTTTTCCGCAGCCTGTACAGCCGTGCCCTTTCAAAGCAAATCCTTGTCCGCACTTTTAAAGCCGTGCTCTGACTTGACGCGGTTTATGCAGCGAGTTCTAGTGCATGGCTGCGCCGGACGAAGTTCTCGGCTGGGAGGCGAGCCAGGCCCTGAGCTGCGGCTCCTGGAGCGACCGAAGCTCGATACATCCATCGATGTGTTCGATTGCATGCTTGAGAGACTGTCCCGAGGCAGCAACTTTGTGAGAAGAGAAGAACTGTTCCACGTCCTCGCGGCCGGAGTTCGAACAGAAGGCGCTAGTGGAACCGATGAGGATGCTTCCCGAGTTTGTTGTGAGTTGAGCCTGAACCCGGTCCCAATGGGCTTGAATGTACTTCCATGCCAGTTCGCGGCTCTCGTCAGATTCGAGCGGGATGGCGAGCTGGATTGCTGCGTCCTGATTGCGGACCTTGTCGGAGATTGCGTAGTCGAGCGCGCGCTTGACGAGTTCCGGATCTTCAAACTCGGCGAGCAGACGGAGCGCGCCGATCTGAATCTCGGGGTCGGTCGAGGTCTCATAGACCTTCTGCAGCTTGTCAAAGAGAGCTGCGTCTCCGTTGCGCGCGGCCACGGCGAGTGCGGTCTGCGCGAAGGTTCCGTCAACCGAGGCTGGATTCGCGATGTATTTGTAAGCGATATCGCGCGCCTCCGCGAGGATTGCGGGATCCTTTGCGTTACCCAGTGTGGCGAAGAGCGTGGAGCGCAGTTCGCGCACGTTGGGTGAGTCAGCATCGGAGGGAGGTCCGAGCCGGGCGTAGACGGGCTCAAATGTGGAGCGGATCCATGCCTGGAGCGCGGACTTTTCTTCAGAAGTGGCAGCGATTCTTTCGTAAGCGGCTTCATAGCCGCCGAGGGCGGAAGATACGACATCAGCGTTGGGATCGTTTTTGACCGCTGCAACCAGATCAAGATAGTTGCCGATGGAAGACTTGTTGGCGCGAACCTGAGCCCATTCATCTCCGATGAAGCTGATGCGCTCGCTGGGTGTGAGCTCCGATTCTATTTTCGCGAGGATGGCGTTGTAAGCAGCAGGTGAATAGGCGGTGCGGTAGTAGCCTTTGCCGCCAGCGTTGGCGAAGAACAGCCGGGACGCAGGCACGTTGAGTGTGGACGCTGCCGGCGTCAACACGGCGCAATCCTGATTGCCGAGGTTGTTCTTGAAGCAGACGGGAAGCGTCCACTTCTGCGCCGGCGCCGGTCTGGATGCTCGGGCTGAGGAAGAAGCGCTTCTGCGATACGGAGACCTTGCCATTTGCCGGGTCAGCGAAGGTGATGATCGGAACACCCGGCTGAGCGACCAGGCTTTCCATGATCTTGTCGACAGGCTTGTGGCTGGTGGCGGTCTGCGCGTTCCAGAAGTCCTCGGCGGTGGCATTGGAATACAGGTGGGCGGCGAGATAGTTGTGCACGCCCTTACGGAAAGTTTCTTCGCCCACGTAATTCTCCACGGTGAGCAGCACGTCGCTGGCCTTGCCGTAGGCGATACCGTCGAACATCTGGTTGATTTCGTCAGGAGTTTCGGCCCTGGCGCGGATGGCGCGCGTGGTTGGCTGCGCATCGAGGTTCAGAGTGCCTGTCGAGATCAGCCGCAACAGTCTGATCGATGTTCCACTCGGGATGCATGGCGGCGACGGGCTTGTTTTCCATCCAGGTGGCAAAGCCCTCGTTGAGCCAGATGTTGTCCCACCACTGCATGGTGACGAGGTCGCCGAACCACTGGTGGGCCATTTCATGCGCGATCACGAGATCGACTTGCTTCTTTGCGTTGATAGAGGCTGTTTTCTCGTCGATCAGAAGGTCGGTTTCACGATAGGTGATGGCGCCGAAGTTCTCCATGGCGCCGGCTTCGAAGTCCGGCACCGCGATGAGATCAAGCTTCTTGAGCGGGTAGGGAATGCCGAAGTAGTTGTTGTAGTAGTGCAGCACGTATTTGGCGACCTCGAGGCCGTAGGGCGTGAGAGCCACCTTGTCGGGAGTCGCGCAGACGCGAATTGCCACGCCGTCCTGCTCGCCGGCGGTGCACTGGAAGTCGCCGACCAGAAATGCGACGAGATAGGTGGACATTTTTGGCGTGGTCGAGGAACCGGAGGGTGTGCTTTCCGGCGCCGGGGCCGGGCGTGTCGGACTGCGATGGGACTGTTGGAAATGGCGGTGTCGGCAGTGTCGATCGACGAGAGAGATGTCGTAGGTGGCCTTGAAGGCGGGCTCGTCGAAGGATGGGAAGGCGCGGCGAGCGTCAGTGGGCTCGAACTGCGTGACGGCATAGTTACGGCGATCGGTTTTGGAGAGATAGAAGCCGCGCAGTTCGTTGTTCAGGATGCCTGTATAGGCGATGGAGATGGTCGCGTTGCCGGCGGGAAGCTTTTCGGGGAAGGTGAAGGTGGCCTGTTCCTTTGCCGCATCGAGAGAGACCGTGGCTTTTTGTTCCTTGCCCTCGGCCTTGACGGTCACGGACTGGAAGGCAATTTCCGCGGCGTTCAGCGTGATGGAGTTCACCGGCTCTGATACGCGCACGTCAATGGATTCAACTCCAGAGAAGGTCGCTGCCTTGAGGTCAGGCGTCAGAGTTAGCGTGTAGTGTTCGGGGAGAACCGTCGACGGGAGGCGCTGGGCAAGTATCGCGGAGGCGGAGGCAAGCGTTAAGAGCGATGCGAACAGCGTGGCGGGGATTTTCGTGGGAGCTTTTCTAAAAGACAAAATACAGCCGAATTTCATTCAATCCTCTTGAGTTTGAGCCGCTATTCATTTCATGGCCCAGTTTTCGCTATTGATGAGACGTCTCCCAGGTCCTTGCAGGTTCCACGGAAGGAAATTCCGAGGGCACGGACGAGAAGAGAGTCGGCACATTCAGCTTACGTATAGATATCATTACCGGTTCCTCCGTTCGAGAAAAAGGGAGGAATGACATCCAGATTGGGACGAAGGTGCTCAATTTGGCTGTACCGGCTCATTCCGGGCAGCGGAAGAGTGCTCTTCCTTCCGCAACAGCGAGTCGAGCAGAAGCAGGCAGGCGCCGGTGACGATGGCGCTGTCGGCCACATTGAAGTCGGGCCAGTGATATCCGAAGATATGGACCTCAATGAAGTCGACGACCGAGCCATAGGCGATGCGGTCGTGGAGGTTGCCGAGCGCGCCGCCGAAGACGAACGCCAGCGCCCCGGTTGTGAGGGTGAAATGGCTCCCCAGGCGGATCATGGCGACGAAAACAGCGGCGGCGGCCAGCGCAGAAAACGCGATCAGGCCCCAGCGAACGGTGTTCGGCGAGGCGGAGTCGGCGAAGAGGGAGAATGCGGCGCCTTCATTGAGCCAGTGCGTGATGCGCAAAAAGTGGGGGACCACGGGGATGCCGTCGCCCAACTGAATGCGACTGGCCACGATGGTCTTGGTGAGGCGATCTACCAGGATGATGATGGCCGAGATCAGTAGCAGCCAGTGCAGGCGGCGCGGCGCGGTGAAGGTCATCTGGCGGCCTCCGGTTGTGGCGGGTCAACAGGATTGATGCCCATTTCCTTGAGTGCGCCGTGGCAACGAGTGCAGACATTCTGCCAGATGCCGTAGTTTGCCACTTCCGGCATGAAGTTCCAGCAGCGGGCGCATTTGTGGCCGCTGGCGGGGAGGGCGGCGACGGAAAGGGCGGAATCCGCCTGGGGGCCCGCGACCACGAACACGGCGGAGACGTTGATGATTTCCTTGAGTCCGGCCGCGTGGCGTTGCAGCAGGGCGAGCAAATCTCCCGAAGCCGTAATCTGCAACTCCGCTTCGAGGCCCTTGCCGATGTGCTTGGCCTGCCGGGCTTCTTCGAGGACGCGAAGCGCTTCATCGCGCACAGCGAAGATCTGCTTCCACTCTTCGAGCAGGTTCGCGGGGCTTTCGGAGAATATCTCTTCGGGTTTGGGGAAGAGCGCGAGGTGGACGCTTGCGGGGCGGCCTTCGATGGCGGGGAGATATTCCCAGACTTCGTCGGCGGTGAAGCTGAGGATCGGCGCGACGAGACGAACGAGGGCTTCAGTGATCTGCCAGAGCACGGTCTGCGCGGAGCGGCGAGCCTTGCTTGTCGGCGCGAAGGTGTACATGCGGTCTTTGAGAACGTCGAGATAGAACGCGCTCAGGTCGACGATGGCGAATTCATTGACGGCCTGATAGACGCGATGGAACTCGAAGGCCTCGTACCAGGCGAGGATCTTTTCGGTCAGATCGCGCGTGCGGGCCAGCATGTAGCGGTCGAGCGGCAGAAGCTCGGCTTCGGCGATGCGATCGCGTACGGGATCGAATCCGCTCAGGTTGCCGAGGAGGAAGCGGAAGGTGTTGCGCAGCTTGCGATAGAGCTCGGCGCAGCGAGCCATGAGGTTTTCGCTGGCGGCCATGTCTTCGCGGAAGTCGATGGAGGCGACCCAGAGGCGGACGATTTCGCCGCCCATGCGTTCGGCGATGTCGACGGGATCGACGCCGTTGCCGAGCGACTTGGACATGGCGCGGCCCTGCTCATCGAGCGTCCAGCCGGCAGTGGCCACGTGCGAGTACGGGGCGCGGCCGCGCAGTGCGACGGAGGTGAGCAGAGAAGAGTGGAACCAGCCGCGATGCTGATCGCCGCCTTCGAGATACAGGCACTCCGTGCCGTTCTCGTTTTCGAAGGAAGCATACGGCGCCTTCAGGTCCGAGTCGGATTCGGCGACGGCAAGCCAGCTGGTGCCGGAATCGAACCAGACGTCGAGGATGTCGGTCTCTTTGCGGAAGGTTTCGTCGCCGCACTGTGCGCACTTCGCGCCGGCGGGGAGCAAGCCTTCGATCGGCGTGGTGTGCCATGCCTCCACGCCTTCGCGCTCGAAGAGATCGACGATCTTGCGATTCAGCGCTGGATCGAGGAGGGGCTTCTCGCAGCCTTCGCACATGAAGACGGCGATGGGCACACCCCAGATGCGCTGGCGGCTGATGCACCAGTCGGGGCGGGTGGCGATCATGTTGGTGATGCGTTCCTTGCCCCATGCCGGATCCCAGACGACCTTGTCGATCTCCTCGATCGCGAGCTGGCGGAAGGTTTTTTCTTCGTTTTGGGGTGTCTTTACCGGGGTTTCCAGCGAAATGAACCACTGCTCGGTGGCGCGGAAGATGACGGGGTTGTGGCAGCGCCAGCAGTGGGGATAGGAGTGTTCGAGATCCGCCGAAGCAAGCAGGGCGCGCGATTCCTCGAGCATGGCGAGGATGATGGGATTGGCGGCCCAGACGTTCTTGCCTTCGAACGGCGGGGGAGCGATCAGGGGCCAGGCGTCGGGATCGACGTGGATGTGGCCAGCGGAATCGACGCGGCAGGTCTGGTCGAGCCCGTAGCGCTGGCCGGTGTAGAAGTCGTCCGCGCCGTGCGAGGGCGCGGTGTGGACGGCGCCGGTACCGGTGTCGGCGGTGACGTAGGTGGCGAGTACGCCGAGGATGCTGCGCTCGAGGAACGGGTGCTTGAATGTGGCGTGCTCGAGCTTGCTGCCCTTGAAGCGGGCGAGCTCAGTGGCTGAGCCGAGCTTGCAGGCGGCGATGACCGCAGGGGCAAGTTCGGCGGCGACGATGTAGACAGGATCCGAGGGTGCGTTCGGCGCCTTGGGATCGCCGCTTGCGGCAAGGGCTACGTAGTCGAAGTCGGGATGGAAGGCGACGGCCATCGACGCGGGGAGCGTCCATGGCGTGGTGGTCCAGATGATGGTGTAGACCTCGCGACCGGCGAGGGCGGGGTCGAGTGCCGCTGCATCGGAAGTGAGCTTGTAGCGCACGTAGACCGAGGGGCTGGTGTGCGTCTCGTACTCGACTTCAGCCTCGGCCAGGGCGGTGCGGTCGTGGATGCACCAGTAGACGGGCTTGAGGCCGCGATAGACGAAGCCCTTCTCGAGGAAGCCGTAAAAGGCCTCGAGCGTGCGGGCCTCGTAGTCGCGGGACATGGTCTTGTAGGGCTTGTCCCAGCGGCCGAAGACACCCGATGCGCTCAAACTGCGCGGTTTGCAGGTCGACGTATTTCTGCGCGTAGGCGCGGCAGGCATCCAGGACGGCAGGAACGGGCATCTCCAGCTTTTTGCGGCCGAGTTGCTCGTCGACCTTGATCTCGATGGGCAGGCCGTGGCAGTCGTAGCCGGGAACGTAGGGAGAATCGAAGCCGGCCATGGTTTTCGACTTGACGACGAAGTCCTTCAGGCCCTTGTTCAGGGCGTGGCCGAGGTGGATGGGGCCATTGGCGTAAGGAGGACCGTCGTGAAGAAGGTATGAGGGGCGGTCCGTGCAGGCTTTGCGCAACTCCTCGTAGAGGCGCAGCGAGGCCCAGTTGGCCAGCCGAAGGGGCTCATTCTGCGGCAGATTGGCCTTCATGGGGAAGGCGGTTTGAGGCAAGGTTAGGGTCGCCTTCAACTCCGGCGCTGGAGACATTTGTACTCCCTGAACTGGTTCGAAAATCTTCATTGTTTAGTGTAAAGGACCGGAGTAGAAAATTTAGGTAACAAGTGCTCACGGTGGACGTCTATTGTTTATGGGAACTCTCCTTTCAAGGAAGTATGAAACCTTGGAGGATGCTGCCGATTCATTGGAATTAGCGGACGTAAAGACAAGGACAGGCAGTGTCGAGCATAATGGAGTGATGGGCCGGGAAGCGGAAGATAGCCCCGTTGGGGGATCGCCGGCGAGAGGGCCAGCATCAGGAAATATGGCAAACGAGTTACTGACCCAGCCAGATTCGGCGACGACAGAGCCCCTGCCTTCTGTTGAAGGGCACGAGCTCGACGCGTTTCTCGGGAAGGCATTCGAGGAGAAGCCGATCTGGCGGGACCTATACGAGAATATTCACGACATCTTTTTCCCCAAAAAGCTGCCCCCGCTGGAGTTGACTTCAACGCCGATACCGGTGCCCGACCGGATGGCGGTGAAGCCGAATCCGTGGGCGATCGGAATTTCAACGACGGTCAATGTCGGAATTCTGCTGGTTGTGCTGTTTTTCGTGGGGCGACAGATTATCAAGGCGATGAAGCCCCTCGATCGCGACGAATATCGATGTGAGCGACATTCTGAAGGGACCGCAGATGGCGGTTCCGGCAGGCGGCGGTGGTGGTGGCGGCTCGCATGACATTGTCGATCCGATGAAGGGCAAGCTGCCCCCGCGGATGAAAGACCCGATTGTGCCCCCGATGGTGCAGCTGCATGAGCCGAAGCTGGCATTTACGCCGGCGATCGATGTGCAAAAGGACATAACTCTCCCTGACAATCCGAATCTGCCGAACTTCGGGGTGAAGAACTCTGCGAATGTCACCCTGGCGGCGAATGGATCGGGCGGTGGCGGCGGCATGGGCAGCGGGTATGGCGGCGGTCTGGGATCGGGAACCGGAAATGGCTATGGGCCGGGGTACGGCGGGAACACCGGTGGCGGCGTGTACAGAGTGGGCGGTGGCGTCTCCGCCCCGGTACCGATTTTCACGCCGGAGGCAGAATTCTCAGACGAGGCGCGGCGCGCCAAATACCAGGGCGTGTGCCTGATTTCGCTGATCGTGGATGCGCAGGGGAATCCGCAGAATCCGCGCGTGGTTCGCCCGCTTGGCATGGGGCTGGACGAGAAGGCACTGGAAGCGGTGCGGAAGTACAAATTCAAGCCGGCGATGAAAGACGGCAGAACGCCGGTGCCGGTGATGATGAGCATCGAGGTCAATTTCAGGCTTTATTGAGACTTGCCTGAGCCGCAATCAAGAGGGAGCGAGGCGCCGAGCGCTTCGCTCCTTTCCTTTTTGGGCGCGAAAACTTCATCGATTGATCTTCCCTTAGAACTTGAACGCATCGCCGTGATAGTCTTCGTTGTTCAAAACAAGGAGGAGTTTGCGATGCGGACAGGGGTGCGCAACCACGTTGTTTGTGCGATAGCACTGGTGCTGACGATGGGTACTGCGGTTGCGATCGGTGCGCAGGAGAAGGCTTCATTTCGAGACACATCGCTACCGGACGGTGTGCGCATTCAGAACTTGTTGAGCCAGTTGACGCTCGACGAGAAGGTTCTTCTGATGTCGGACCATCCGAAGATTCCGCGACTGGGACTGGAGTTCTCGGGGCAGGTGGAGGGGCTTCACGGTCTGGCGCTGGGCGGGCCGGCAGGATGGGGAGGCCGCGGCCGGCAGCCTGTGCCGACGACGACATTTCCGCAGGAGAAAGGGCTCGGAGCGACGTGGGATCCGGAGTTGCTGAAGAGGATCGCGTCGCTCGAAGGTTACGAGGCGCGCTACTACTACCAGAATCCTGTCTTCGATCGCGGCGGGGTTGTGGTGCGTGCGCCGAATGCGGATTTGAGCCGCGACCCGCGCTGGGGGCGGACGGAGGAATCGTACGGTGAGGACCCGTTTCTGGTGGGCACGCTGACTGTAGCGTTTGCACAAGGTCTTCAGGGGCCTGATCCGAAACACTGGCAAGCCGCTTCACTGATGAAGCACTTTCTCGCCAACGAAAACGAGGACGGGCGCACGCACACTTCATCGGATTTCGACGAGCGCCTGTTTCGCGAGTACTACTCCGTGCCGTTTCGCATGGGTTTTGAGGAAGGCGGCTCTCGCGCGGTGATGGCGGCCTACAACGCGTGGAACGGCATTCCGATGATGATTCATCCGGTGCTGAAAGACGTGATGATCAAGGAGTGGGGGAACAATGGCCTGATCTGCACCGACGGCGGAGCGCTGGGCCTGCTGATCACGTCGCACAAGACGTTTCCGGACAAAGAGCAAGGTTCGGCAGCGGCAGTGAAGGCGGGCATCAATCATTTTCTGGACACGTACAAGCCAGACCTGACCAAGGCGCTCAAGGATGGACTGCTGACCGAAGCGGACATGGATGCCGCGCTCAAGAACCTGCTGACTGTCTACCTGCAGGCTGGGGGAGATGGATCCTCCAGGCGTCGATCCTTATGCGAAGATCGGGCGCGAGAGTGGAGGCGAAGCTCCGCCGTGGGTGCGCGAATCGAGCATTGTGCTGGCGCGACAGGCCACGGACGAGTCGATCGTGCTGCTCAAGAATGAGAAGAACACGCTGCCGCTGGATCGAACGAAGCTGAAGACGATTGCGGTGATTGGGCCGTGGATCGACCAGGTGCTTCAAGACTGGTACAGCGGCACGCCGCCTTATGGCGTGAGCATTCTCGAAGGGATTCGTGAAGCCGGCGGGAACGGCGTGAACGTGCTGTTTGCCGATGGCTCTGATCCTGAAGAGGCTGCGAACCTGGCGCACAAGGCCGACGTGGCGATCGTAGTGGTGGGCAATCATCCGGAGTGCAATGCGGGATGGGATCAGTGTCCAACGCCTTCGAACGGCAAAGAGGACGTGGATCGAAAGACGATCGTGCTCGAGCAGGAAGAACTGGTGAAGAAGGTATTCGCCGCTAATCCTCGAACGATCGAGGTGCTGCGATCGAGCTTTCCATACGCGATCGTGTGGAGCCAGCAGAATCTGCCTGCCATTGTTCACATGACGCATAACAGCCAGGAGGAAGGACACGGGCTTGCCGATGTTCTGTTTGGCGACTACTCGCCCGCGGGAAGACTTACGCAGACGTGGCCCACGGGGGACGCGCAGTTGTTGCCGATTCTCGACTACAACATGCTGCACGGCGAGCACCTATCTCTACAGCAAAGCGAAGCCGCTCTATCCCTTTGGCTACGGGCTGAGCTACACGACATTCGCGTACCGCGGTCTCAATCTCGAGCGCGTCCAAGATGGACGCCGACGGGAGCGTGAAGGTCAACGTGAAGGTGAAGAACACCGGCAAGCGCGCCAGCGACGAGGTGGTGCAGATGTATGTGCAGCACCTGGGCTCGGCAGTCATCCGACCGCAACTGGAGTTGAAGGGGTTCAAGCGGGTGAGGATCGAGACTGGTGCCGAGAAGGAGGTCACGCTCGAGTTGAAGGCGCGCGACCTTGCGTATTGGGACACACCGAGCCACTCCTGGCGCGTGGAGAAAGAAAAGGTACGTGTTCTTGCGGGCGGATCAAGCGACCAACTTCCGGTGCAGTCGACGGTGGAAGTGACGGACGCAAAGAGCTTCAAGCCATAGCTGTGAAGTTGGAGAGGACTTAGAGCGGACCTGCGTGCAAGGCGGTCCGCTCTCTCTGTGTGCCGAAACCGGTCTTTGGACGCGACCGGATTCAGCTACAACCCTTGAACGTGAAGCCGCATCGTAGCTTGCGAGATCGTTGTGCGCCGGGACGATTTGGGGCGCGTTCCCGGTGAAAGCGCCGCGACTCCAAAGGTCCGTCCTTTCCGAACGACAAGCCTTAACAATCGTTCGCGGTGTTGGTTTCGGAGTTTGCATTCTTGATCCGGCTTACTCGTTTCCTTTCCCTGGGGGTCTCGTGAACACTCGCGTCCGATCCAGCGTTGGCGAAAGATTTTCGTTGCCTTACGTTCTCAAAGCCGCTTCAAGCGTGCGCCTGGCGCCTTCGTTCAAGATGCGATGGCGGACTTTCGCGGCGAGGGGCGTGATTGCCGTTTGTGCAATCAAGGGAGTGGACTGCCTGGCGGCGGTTTCGGCGTCGCCGGCGAGTGTGAGCTGGGCTTCTGTCGCGCTGGGCAATACGGGCGCACCAAAGCTGGTGACACTGACCAATACAAACGCGACGGCGATCACGATCAGCACTACATTACCGGAATAAACCCTAGTGACTTCAAAAGGGCCAACGGGACGACCTGCGGCTCATCACTCGCAGCGTCGTCGAGTTGCGCCTTCTACGTCGCATTTGCGCCGACGGTGACCGGCGCTCGCAGCGCGACACTGAACTTCACCATTTCGGGAGTCGCAAGTCCGCTGACCGTTGCACTGACTGGTTTGGGAACCTCGGCGAGTGGTACTGTGTCCGTCAACCCAACCTCGATTGCATTCGGCAGCGTGACGGTTGGATCGACCGCGCGGCAAAAGTGGCGACCTTGTCGAACGGGCAGACTTCGTCGATCACGATCAGCGGCATTGCTATCTCCGGCACGAATGCTGGAGATTTTTCCATCTCGAGCAAGACCTGCGGCAGCAGCCTGGGGGCTTCGTCGACTTGCACTGTTTCTGTCACCTTCAAGCCGGGCGCGACGGGCGCTCGAAGCGCAACCCTGAGCTTTACTGACAACGCAAGCAACAGCCCGCAAAAAGTTGCGCTGTCGGGAACCGGGGCGACGGCATCGGGAAGCGCCTCTGTGTCACCCACGAGCCTGAACTGGGTGTCAGTTGCCGTGGGAAACAAGGGGGCCGCAAAGGCAATTACACTCACGAACGGCGGTACGAGCGCGATCACAATCAGCAGCATTGCAATGTCGGGCACAAATCCAGGAGATTTTCTGATCAGCAGCAAGACCTGCGGATCCTCGCTGGCTGCGTCCGCGAGTTGCACGGCGAGCGTTGTCTTTGCACCGACGACATCCGGCAGCCGTTCTGCAGTTCTCGGATTCTACGACTCGGCAACGAACAGTCCACAAAGCGTCACACTGACGGGCCTGGGAACGGGCGGCGACAAGCTTCACGATATCGCCGCTGAATCCTTCTGTTGCGATCAACGGAACTCTGCAGTTCACAGCGAACGCTGGTGCAACCTGGACGGCGACCTGCGGCTCGATTGGCAGTACGACTGGTCTCTACACTGCTCCTGCGACAACGGGTACTTGTACTGTTAAGGCAACGGCGACTGGGGGAAGCGGACAAACGGCATCGACGAGTGTCACGATCACCAGCAAGCACGTGGCCGGTTACCGTCACGCCAGGCAGCGTTGCGATGCACGCGATCGGCAAGGCTCCAGTTTACGGCGAACGAGTCGTGAGCTGGTCTGCCTCATGCGGCAGCATCACGACGGCTGAGCTCTTCACGGCGCCCGCAGTGGCCGGCACGTGCACGATCAAGGCCACGTCGACGACAGACTCGAGCGACACGGGCACGGCATCCGCTCGATCACGGTGGTGAACTATACGACCCGCAAAGGTGGAAACGACGGAACCGGCCGCCAGTTGAACGAGCTGGTCTTGACGCCTGCGAGCGTCAGCTCAGGGAAGTTTGGGCAGCTATGGAAGCTCCTGTGTCCTCGACGGCGGCATCTGGGGACAGCCGCTCTACATGAACGGGATTACGATCGGCGGCAAGGCGCGCAATGTCTTTTTGTCACGACGAACAACGACAGTGTTTACGCGTCTCGACGCAGATACGGGTGCGCTGCTGTGGAAGAAGAGTTTCCTTTCGACCGGGGTTACGGCGGTTAAGGGAACCAGTCTCAATATTTCTTCGCAGACCGGGATTCTGAGCGCCCCGGTGATCGACCCGGTGCGGCAGGTGATCTACGTGGTTGCGGAGACGTCGGAGAACACCGCCATGTCCTTCCCGCATCGGCTCCACGAGCTGAGCTTGACCACGGGCGCGGAAATGACTCCCCCGCAGTTGATTACACATCCGAATCTGCTTCCCTCGCAGAAGTTCCAGCGTCCGGGTTTGCTGCTGGCGAATGGCAACGTGTATGTCGGCTTCGGTTCCATCGAAGATCGCAAGGAAGGTACCCAGTGGTATCACGGGCTGCTTTTTGCCTTCGATGCGGTCACGCTCGAACAGAAGGCTGTTTTTGACGTGGCGCCAACCGGCATCCAGGGCGGCATCTGGATGTCAGGTGCGTCGCCGCTCGCGGACAGCAGCGGAAACATCTACATCTCGACCGGGAACGGAACTGTCAGCACGAACAACTACGGCGAAAGCATTGTGAAGCTGAGCCCGTCGCTGCAAGAGCTTGACCACTTCACCACGTACGACTACTGGACTATGACAATCGTGACATTGATCTGGGATCGGGAAGCTTGATCCTTGTTCCGGATCAAAACGGGCAATTTCCGCACGAAGTAATTGCCTGCGGCAAGCCGACACCGATCTATGTGCTCAATCGCGACTCGCTCGGCGGCCTTGGGACAACGAACGACAATATCGTCCAGCGGCTCGATCATCAACTGGATGGTCAGACGGGTGGGCGCGACTCAGGTCAGCCCTGCTACAACTCGCCCGCGATGTGGCAGCAGAATGTCTACTTCGCGGCGAATAATGACGTGTTGAAGATGTTTGTGTTGAATGCCAGCACCGGCCTGCTCAGCACGACGCCTGTTTCAAAGGGAGCTTTCTACTACCAATGGCCAGGATCGGATCCTGTTGTTTCGTCGAACGGGAACACGAACGGGATTGTGTGGACGCTTCGACTGAACCATGGACCGGTACGCTTCATGCGAGCGACGCCACGGATGTGAGCAAGGAACTTTACACGAGCCCGAGTCTGGGCTCGGGCGTTCGATGGGTGCCGCCGACCGTAGTCAACGGGCATGTGTATATGGGAATTTCGAACAAGATCATTGCGTTCGGCATGACGCAGTGAGGTGTGCGTTCGAGCTTTCTATGTTGACGACCAACTGGTATCCTGCTCGGTCGTGAGCGAAATCAGCAAGTTTTTCGGTCTTGCGTTCAGTGCGCTGCTCCCGCTGGTGAATCCGCTGGGCAGCGCACTGGTGTTTTTGAGCCTTGTAGGCAATGAGCCTCCCGAGGTTTATCGCGCGCTGGCGCGGAAGATCGCGATCAACACGACCATCTTTCTGCTGACGATCCAATTGGTGGGGACGGCATTGTTCAGATTCTTTGGTATCTCTCTGCCGGTGGTGCAAGTTGCCGGCGGACTGACGCTGGCAGCAATGGGCTGGAATCTGCTGAACAAAGGCGAGCCTGACAAGAAAGAGAAAGAGGTCGAGGCGGGAGGGACGAGCCTCCAGTCGCTTGAACAGAAGGCGTTTTACCCGTTTACATTTCCGATCACAGCGGGGCCGGGTTGCATTGTTGTGATGGTGACGTTGAGCGCCCATGCCCCGGTGAAGGGCGTGCTCCCGGACATTGCAGCACATGCGGGAATTGTGATAGCAGTTCTGCTTCTGAGCGTGGCCGTGTACTTCTGCTACTCCCGAGCGCCAAAGATAACGTCGCGTATTTCACAACAGACCGCCCATGGGGTTCTGCGCGTCATCGCATTCGTGCTGCTGTGCATTGGGGTTCAGATTACATGGAACGGGCTGGAAGTATTGCTGAAGACACTGCTTGTGAGGGCGTGATTCGAGCGCGTGGATCGGGGTTGCCGGGGAAAAGGGGGCTTCCGGGGCCCAGAATCGTCATCTGGTCAGCAACAGGTAGATTATGGCCGTTGGTCCCACCAGAGAAATCAAAACGGTGAACCAATAGCCGATAGGATTCTCGTCGCGGGTGAACTTATGTCCTCTCGATCTAATTTCGCCTGACCGTAGTGCGGTGATTCCGAAGTAAAAGACCAGCAGAAACAGAAGAACTGTGATCGTTCTCCCTATGAGGAGTCCAGGCATTCGAGGGACCTCTTTCGCGGTTTCGAGCGAATGATACGCTCAAGTGGCCCTTCGCGATCGCTCAATCAACTGAGCTTGGGTTTGTGGACTTGATTCAGGAACGCAGAAACTGACAAACACCCGTTCTTCGGTCGAATCCTCGAGGAAGAGGGGACTCCAAGGATGCTGCAAATCAGGAATCGTCTGAGGTGGCTTTGGCACACTTGCCGCAAAAAACGAAAGCGGCTCAACGGCCGCAACCGATCGAATCTAATTTGAGATAAATGGTGCGCCCGGAGAGATTCGAACTCCCGGCCTACTGATTCGTAGTCAGTCGCTCTATCCAGCTGAGCTACGGGCGCACACGCATGGTTTGGAAGCCAAACCTCTTACAGATTATCAGGGAAGTGGTGGTGGCGCAAACGAAGCGTCATGCTGCGGGAGCCGGTTCCGGCGCGGGTGGCGGAGCGGCAAGCGGCACTTCTTCAACGACCTGCAACCCGGACTGCCGAACGAGTTGGATGACAGTGGCGGCATTGAGGCGTGTCGCATCGTACTCCACGCGCAGCGTGCGCGCGGCCCGATCAAAACTGAGTCTCCGGATGCCGTAGACCTCCCGGGTGTTGGAAAGCGCGGCGGCGACGGACTCGGTTGGCGGCGTGGCGTAGCGAAGCAGAATCTCCACCGTGGTCATAGGAAGATTCTAGCAAGCAGACGCCTGAGAGAGCCGACCAGCATTCCCTCGGGTGCTGAAGAGTTTGCGGAAAAACGCGCAGCGGAAGGAAAAGCCACAGGGGCTAAAGCCCAAGAGGATTATGGGGCTTCTACGGCACGGCTGAAGCCGTATCCTTTCAAGACCTGGTCGGTTTCTGCGGTCGGCTAAAAGCCGTGCCCTTTCAAGACGCCGACGCAATGCAAGGCTCGGAGGGATTTGTGATGTGACTGAAGCCGCGTCTTTTCAAAACCGGGGGCCTCTTCATCAAGTTCAAAGGGAACTGCGCTGAAATCGGCTAGAGGGTGCTGAGGTAATGCCGGATTTCGGGGTTTGACCAGTCGGGGTCGCCGACGATTTTGCGGCGAATGATTCCTTTGCGATCGATGATGTAGGTTTCAGGCCAGCCCTCGGTGTGGTAGAGCCTGGCAGCCGTCTGGTCAGGATCGCGGACGCTGACGAGATCAACGTGGTGGCGAGCGAGGAACCGGCTGTAAGCGGCTGGATCTGCATCGATGCTGACGGCGAGGACTGCGAGGTCGGGGCGGTCGTGCTGAAGCTGAAGGAGCGCGGGCATCTCCTGGATGCAGGGCGGGCACCAGGTGGCCCAGAAATTCAGGAGAACGACGCGGCCGCGGTAATTGGCCAAATGAATAGAAGTGGCACCGTCGGAGACGGTGAAGTCAGGGGCAACTTTGCCGGTTTGGCCGGGGTGAGCGCCACGGTCGCAGCCAGACACAACGAGGAGCGTGGACAGCGCGATCAGAGTGAGTGAACGAGAAACCCGCACATCCTTATAATACGGAGCTACAGGGTTGAAGCGAAAGAGCCGGCGGGGACGACGAACGACATGGCCGAAGCGGGGGATGCACCAACGGGAAAGGCGTGGAAACCTGTGCTGGGCCTGTCGGACGAGCCCGGCGAGCCTTTGAAGATTCCCGTTCGGATGGGTACGGTCTATGACCAGCCCGAGCCGGAAGAACTGATCGAGTTGACAGTGATCGTTCCGGCACGGAACGAGGAGGAGTGCCTGGGAGCGTGCCTTCAGTCGCTGGTTGCGCAATCAGACGAGGTATTCAAGCTGGGCCGCGACTGGGACCTGATTGTGGTGGATGACCAGTCGACCGATCGCACGGCGGAGATTGCCCGCGGCTTCGCAGGCGTAACCGTGATGCAGGCAGGAAAGCTGGAGAAGGGCTGGACGGGGAAGAACAACGCAATCTGGACGGCGGCACGAAAGGCGCGAGGGCGATGGCTGCTTTTCACCGATGCGGATACAGTGCATGCGAGCCGGGAATCTGCACCGGGCGATGCATGAGGCGTGCGACACAAGGTGGGCATGCTGAGCTATTCGCCGCGACAGATTGTGAGCGGTTTTGCGCAACGCGCGCTGATGCCACTGGTTTTCTCGGAACTGGCGCTGGCATATCCGCCGTCGAAGGTCTCCGATCCAAATCAGCGTGTGGCCGCTGCGAATGGGCAGTTCCTGCTGGTGGAGCGCGAGGCGTATCGGCGAACTCGGAGGGCACGCGGCTGTTGCGGACAGGGTGCTGGAAGATGTGGAACTGGCGTTTCTGGCGAAGCGGCGCAAGGTGGGTCTGTGGTTTCGATATGCAGAGGATGCGCTGGAAACACGGATGTACCGGACTACGGCGCGATGATCGAGGGCTGGACGAAGAATCTCGCGCTTCTGTTCAACAACGCGCTTGCGACGGCGGTGTGGCGGCTGCTGGATATTGTTCTGCTGGTGGGGCTGCCTATACTGGCCGTGAAGCTGTGGAATGCGCGCTTCGGTGCCCACGGCCTGGAATGGCTCGGGGCGGGGTGGGTTTTGGCGCTTCTGTGGGTGCGAAACCTCTTCCGGTTCTACGGGCGGGTGGCGAAGTCGAACTTTCCGTTTATGGATTGTGCGATTGCACCGCTGGGGTTGCCGCTTTTTGTCGTGCTGCTGTATCGGAGCTGGTTCAAGCATCGGGTGCTGAAGCAGGTAAGCTGGAAGGGCAGGACATACTCTGGCTGAAGAATCAAACGCGCGGTAAGTTTCAGGCGCAGAATGCTGATAAGGTGCAGCATATGGGAAACGGTTGTAACCGGGATCATCGGTCGGACATCTCTTGAGTGTGGGGATTGAATGATTGAGCTGACGCAGAAGGGCGACGTTTTCAGCCTCGCACTACTACTGGAATGACGCCTGGTCTCAGGAGAAGAATGAGCAGGTGTTCGGGCGCTGCGCGAATCGCAACGGGCACGGGCACAACTACACGCTCGAGGTGACGGTGGCGGGCGAGCCCGATCCGGTGACCGGGTTCGTGGTGGATTTGAAGTGGCTCAAGGACGTGATCGAGAGCGAGGTGCTGGCCGCGTACGACCATCGGCATCTGAATCTCGAGGTTCCCGAATTTGCGGAGTCGAAGCTGATTCCGACGACGGAGAACATTGCGATTGCGGCTTGGAGAACGGCTGGAGCCGGCGGTAACGGGTGCCGCGGGGGCACGCTTGAGTCGGGTGCGAGTCTACGAGACGCCGGAGATCTTTGCCGAGTACAGAGGTGGGGCGTGAAGGCGTACTTCGGACGGCGGTACATGCTGAGCGCGAGCCATCGGCTGCACACGGATTCGCTCTCGGCGGAGGAGAATCGGGCGGCCTATGGGAAGTGCAACAATCCGCACGGGCATGGGCATAACTACGTGGTGGAGGTGCTTGTCGGCGGGCGATGTGGATGCGGAGACCGGAATGGTGGTGAACATGGCGGATCTGGATGAAGTGGTGCAGCAAAGGGTGCTCGAACGGTTTGACCATGCGAATCTGAACCTTGATCCGTTGTTTGTGAATCGGGTGCCAACGACGGAGAATCTTTGTAGGGCAGTGTTTGGAGTTGCTGAAGGGCGCGCTGCCGACGGGCGAGTTGGAATATGTGCGCGTGGAAGAGACGGAGAACAACTTTTTTCAGTTCTGCGGTCAATGAACGAAATGCGGGATGAAGACGCCCGATTTCCCGGGGCGAGAGGATGCAAGAAATGGCGCAGCCAATCGCAGTGAGCAAGACGATTCGAAGAGCAATAGAAAGTGACGCGGGTCTGAGCGGGTTCAGCACGCAGGAGATGTATCGCGAGATGCTGAGCCGGCTGGGTGAAGATCCGGGGCGCGATGGGCTTGTTGCAACGCCGGGGCGCGTGGAAAAGGCGATGGCGTTTCTGACCAAGGGCTATGGCGAGGACCCGAAGAAGATGCTGCGCGGAGCCCTGTTCGACGTGGACTACGACGAGATGGTGATTGTGAAGGACGTGGAGATGTTCTCGCTGTGCGAGCATCACATGCTGCCGTTCTTCGGCAAGGTGCACGTTGCGTATATTCCCAACGGGAAGGTGATCGGGCTGAGCAAGATTCCGCGGCTGGTGGAGGTGTTTGCGCGCCGACTGCAGGTGCAGGAGCGGCTGACGCGGCAGATCGCGGACACGATCCAGGAGGCGATTGAGCCGCAGGGCGTGGGCGTGGTGATTGAGGCGCGTCACCTGTGCATGATGATGCGCGGCATCGAGAAGCAGCACTCGTCGACGGTGACCTCGGCGATGGTGGGCTGCTTCCGACAAAAGGAGACGCGCTCGGAATTCCTTTCGCTGGTGAGGCAGAACAGCAACAACGGCGTGTGAGCCTGAGGCGGTTCGTCTACAGTAGTTGGAGTGAACGGGCTGCTTGTAGTCGATAAGCCGGGCGGTATGACGAGCCACGACGTGGTGAACAGGCTTCGCCAGATCACCGGCGAGCGCTCAATTGGACATCTGGGCACGCTCGATCCCATGGCTACCGGCGTGCTGCCGATGCTCCTGGGCAAGTTTACCCGGCTTGCGCAGTATTTTTCCTCCGCTGAAAAAAGCTACACGGGCACCATTCGATTCGGATTTGCGACAGACACGTACGACGCGGATGGCGAGGCGGTGGGGATTCGAGTCAATCCGTCGCTTGCCCTGGAAGACGTGCGCGCGGCGGCCACGCGCTTTCGCGGCGAGTTGAATCAGATGCCGCCTCCATTCTCCGCGAAGAAGATCGGTGGAACTCCTGCGTACAAGATGGCGCGGGAAGGTAAGCCAGTGGAACTCAAGCCGGTGACGATTCAAATCAAATGCTTCGAAATCATCGAGCTTGATGGGGACGAAGCGACGTTTGCGATGACTGTGAGCGCGGGTGGCTATGTTCGCTCGGTCGCGCACGAACTGGGCCTGGCTCTGAGTTGCGGAGCGCACCTGAGCAGTCTCAAGAGAACGCGCGCTGGGGATTTCTTGCTGGAAGATGCGTATACACTCGATGCGATTGCAGATCATGCGGGCGATGAGACGGCGCTGGAAGCGCTCTGCGTGCATCCTCGTCGTTTGCTGCGGGAGATGCCGGCGGTGACGGGGGACGATCTGACACTGGGCCGATTGCGCAATGGAGCGCAGGCCAATCTGCCGGACTTTTCCCAGGCGCCGGTGGTAAAGGTCTTTGCCGGACAACGCGAAATGGTGGGGATTGCGAAGCGAGTTGCGGGAACGCTTTTCCAGCCTACGGCGTGGTTCGGGTGAGGCATCAAGGCGAGGTCGCAGGTTGCTCCGCGCGCCTTGCGAGGGTGGAGTCTGCACACGCAAAGCGAATTAGTTTGCGCTTGCCGCGAGTCGACGTCTGTACCGACCCTCACAGGTCGTCGTGATTAATCAGATCTCTAATTCTGTCCCGAGCAGACCCGAAAAGTTCTCTCTTCAGCATCGGTTCCGCCGATGACCGTGCGGATCATCGGCGCTCGCGATCCGGTGGCTGAGTGCGGATATATATTTAAGAAAATAAACAGGTTGTTGTTGAGAAAGGGCCAGGACCTCCGATCGAAAAGTACTTGAGAAATGCACCGATTTTTGGAGCACGAGAGCTCTTTTCTTCCCATCGCGCAGATTGGTCCGCATCACCCAAGTATGTAACCAATTGACACTTAAGTACCCTTGTTGGCCGCGACTGTTGAGCTTACAAGTAATCATGTTGTTCCTCTAAGACGGGCCAAATCGTATTCCTCCGACGAAGGTCACTCCAAGATCCAGTCGGCGATTCCGGGCCTCACCGTAAGAATGGGGATCGAAAGACATGAAGAATCGACGCGATAAGCAGACCGCGCTCATCGAGGGTTTCTCTCTCAGCAGGTGCGTCACGAAAGTCCTTCATTCCAGCGAGCGCGGCAGCGCTCTGGTCGAGATGGCCATTGTGATGCCCATCATGTTGATGATGCTGACCGGGATCTTCTCGTTCTCGGTGGTGTTCTATCAAAAGCTCCAGTTGGCCGAAGCCGTGGCCAACGCGGGCCGAGTGATGGCGACGGAGCGTGGCGACTCAGACCCATGTGCGACAACCGCCTCAGCGATCTACGCGGCCGCACCAGCCCTGGCGAAGTCCAATCTCACGCTCACGTTCACTCTGGGCGGCACAAACACCAGCGGCACGGTCTCAGGCGGCACGGCCTACGGGGGGACTAAAGGAACGGCTCCCACATGCACCGCAGCAGGGAACGGCGGAGCCAATGCGATGCAGGCGGGCTGGCCCGCACAGATTCAAGCGACGTATCCATGCACCCTTAGCGTCTATGCCTTCCATTATTCGAATTGCAACCTTGGAACGATCGATACGGAGGTCATCCAATGAAGCGCGACCTGCATTCAAGAGTGATCCGAGGCCTGAAAGGACGAGCGCGGACAGATTCTTCCGTGGATGATGCTTCTGAGCGGTGTGATCTTCGGCGTTGCAGGTGTGACCGTTGACATCGGTCATGCGTTCGTCTGCTACCGTCAACTGCAGTCCTCGACCGATGCTGCCGCACTAGCCGGCGCCTACGCCATGATTCAGCCCGGTGCGACCCAGACCTCAGTCACGAATCAGGTCACCCTCTACTCCTCAGCTTCGGGCGGAGCGAATGTCAAGCCCAGCCTGCCGAGCGGCACTGTCACAACCAGTTTCAGGTGCGTGACAGATTCCGCCATGGTGATGGCGCCATGCGCGGCCTCTGGGACAGGGTATCAACGTGATTCAGGTCACGCAGCATGCCACCGTGCCGACTTATTTCATTCAAATGCTGTCGCTGGTGGGTGTTAATGCTGCGAAATCGCTGACGTTGAGCGCAACCTCGACTGCAACCATGGCAAGTGGCGCGTACGACCAGGTCAATGTCGCCATGGTGCTCGATACAACAGCTTCGATGGGGTCTTCGGACTCCAGTTGCGGCTCCGGGGCCACGAGAATCTCTTGTGCGCTCAAGGGGGTTCAGACCATGCTGAAATCCCTTGCGCCCTGCACGGCAGCCACATCGAATTCCGGAGCGACCTGCAAGGCGTATGACCAGGTGAGCTTGTTCACCTTTCCGAATGTGCAGGCGAACACGGCCTCGAAAGACACGACCTGCCCCAGCAGCAACCCAACGATTTTGCCCTATGCCGTGCCTACACCGGGTGCAACCTGGTCAGCTCCAACCGGCACAAATCCGACCTACCAGGTATCACCCTTCCTGAGTAACTGGAGTTCGAACAATGCGCCGGGCGGGTCATTTAACACTTCGTCAGCGCTGTCCGTTGCAACAGGCGCGGCGAGCTGCAGCGGAGTGCAGACGCCAGGCGGAGATGGAACCTATTTCGCAGGCGCGATTTATGCGGCCCAGTCGTCGCTTGTTGCCGCACAGCTCGCGGCGCCAACCTCCCGCAATGTGATGATTGTCCTGAGTGACGGTGACGCGAGCGCGACGAGCGCGAAGATCACAGGCAGCAGTGGCAAGTCAGGCAGCACTTACGGAGCCGCGACTGACCAGTGCCAGCAGGCAATCAACGCCTCCACGTATGCTCAAGGTCAAGGGACGACGGTCTATACCATTGCATACGGCGCGGCGAGTTCCGGTTGTTCTACCGATTCGCCCAGCATCTCGCCTTGCAACACGTTGAAGAAGATGTCGTCGGGATATAACACATCCACCGGCACCGCGCCGGATTTCTATTCCGACTCGGCGGGCACGTGCCTCGCGCCAACCAATCCAAGCATGACTAGTCTGAATGCAATCTTCGGCTCGATCGCTGCGAACCTCACCAAAGCCAGACTGATTCCGAATAACATTACCTAGAAGAAGATGAATGGACAGTGAAGGCCGGGGAGATTTTCTCTCCGGCTTTCCCCTTTTAGGAGGCATCTTTCGGTCTCATCAAGCACGATGTCTAAGTGTTCGAATGCGCCCTGGCCAGCAAGAGGCCGGGGCTAAGTCATTTTGGACCATAGATATCCAGAAATTACCAAAGAATCCCATATGGGCCAGGGGTGTGATTCCGGTAGCTCAGCCTTGTTGTTACATTGGTGCACGACCAGAGAGTGCAGCTTCCTGCGGCAGGTAACCTGCTGCGATGTGACTTCCCGGAAGCAGGGTGCTGCAACTCCTGCGCAAGGAAAGCTACGACAATGAACGATCCAAGTGGCGTAAGCAGGCGGGCATCGGTCAGCGAAGGTGCCCCAACATCCAAGTCAGCCGCAAGCCGGAAACATCGCCAAGTGAGATCAAGGCTCACCCTGGCGCGCAGATTATTTGCCCGGAGCGAGAGAGGCGGGGCCATTGTGGAGATGGCCGTGGCCATGCCGGTGATGATGATGGTTTTGACGGGCATTTTCTCGTTTTCGGTGGTCCTGTATCAGAAGCTTCTTCTTTCCTCGGCCGTCACGAGGGGCGGAGCTGTGCTCGCACTGGAGCGCGGTGACGTGGATCCCTGTCTCACGGCGTCTAATGCAATTTATGCGGCGGCGCCTGGCTTGTCGAAAACGAATCTAAAGCTCACCTTCATTCTTGGCGGCAGCAACACTAGTGGCGTGATCTCCGGCGGCACGAACTACGGGAACAATGTGACCACGTGCACCGCGGCAGGCAGCGGCGGCGCTGCGGCTTTACAGGCTGGCTGGCCGGTCCAGATTCAGGCCACCTACCCGTGCGCCTACGCCATTTACGGGCTACATCTCGGGACTTGCAGTCTTTATTCACAGATTGCGGAGATTATCCAATGAAACGGAGATTGAATTCCTTCGTTGCGGGAACAGTCCGCGACCAGCGCGGGCAGATCCTTCCCTGGATGGTATTGTTGAGCGGCATGATGGTCGGCGTCGGAGGCCTTTCTGTTGACCTCGGTCGGGCATATATCTGCTACAACCAGCTCAAAGCAGCAACGAACGCCGCCGCGATGGCCGGTGCTTACGCATTGATTCAGCCGGGCGCAACCACATCCACCGTAACGAGTGCAATCAAACTTTACGCGTCATCCACAAATGGAGCCAATGCCAGCGTCAATCTGTCAGGCGCAACGGTTGGCACTCCGGTTTTCAAGTGCATTACTGACTCTTCGATGGTCGTGTCGCCCTGTTCGGGTTCTCCGACCGGCTACAACGTCGTTCAAATCCAACAGACAGCCACCGTTCCAACCCTTTTGATCAAGGTCCTTCCGTTCCTCAACGGAAGCCCACTTCAATCGATCAAGCTGGTCGCAACCGCAACCGCGACCATGGCCAGTGGTGCGAATGATCAGGTCAATGTCGCGATGGTGCTCGACTCAACGGCATCAATGGCTTCTTCGGAGAGTGAACCAGCCTGTACCAGTTCGAGAATCAACTGCGCACTGGACGGAATTCAGTATCTATTGCAAGAGCTTGCGCCCTGCACGGCGTCAACTTCGAAGACGGGTACGACATGTGTTCCCTACGACCGGGTGAGCCTGTTTACCTATCCGAATGTTCAGGCGAACAAGACCACCCTTGACACAACCTGCAATGGAACGATGAGCAAGACTTATATTTTGCCCTACACCACGCCGCCAATACCGGTGAGCGGACAGCATACGTATACCGCACCAACGGGCACGACGGCTAACTACCAGATCACGGGATTTGGGGCGGATTGGAGCTCCAACAACCAGGTTGGTGGCTCGTTCGTTACGACTTCGGACATTGTGAATGCCACGGGCGGTTCCACGGGCAGCAACTGCAATGGCATACAACCGTTAGGCGGTCAGGGCACGTACTTTGCAGCGGCGATCTATGCCGCGCAGGCGGCGCTCATGGCGCAGGCGTATCAGAATCCCGGATCCAGAAACGTGATGATCATCCTCAGCGATGGCGACGCCAGTGCATCCAGCGGACACATGATCAACGGAACGAGCGGTAGCAACGTCGGAAACGCTGGCAACACGTACCCATCGCTGCAGAGCCAGTGTCATCAGGCGATCACGGCTGCGCAAAAGGCGACTTCACTGGGCACGACGGTATACTCAATTGCCTACGGCGCGGGGAGTTCGCGGATGTTCCACGGACTCAGTCGCCAACGGCTCGTCCACGATCTCGCCATGCGCGACCATGCAGCAGATGTCTTCGGGCTATGTATCGACTTCCAATATGCCGCATTTTTATTCAGACGCCAGCACTAAAACGAACAGTGGCCAGTGCACTTCACAGTACAACCTGAATCTGCAAGGAATTTTCGGCTCAATTGGTTCACAGCTTTCGAAAGCCAGACTGATTCCCAACAACGTCACGTAGGAATGAAAGACAGCCCAGAGGCAGGTGGCCCCACACCTGCCTCATTCATGCAGCAGTCTGGTTGAGGTCAAAGCCATCCTGAAAATGCAACCGGAAAGTTGTGCATTAGGCGGTTCACGCCTGTGTATGAGTGGCTTTTCGCGATTTGGAATTACCACAATCCTTCGATGCCGGCGATGGGTCCTTTCTGCGTCAAGCGGAAGCCCATCGAGTCGGCGGTTCCGTGGATGGTGAGCCGGGTGCCCATCTGGTAGCCACCGGTAATCTTCCAATGCCGGCTCATTGCGACACCAACGGTTCCTTTCGCCGAATAGAAGTCTCCATAGCCGAATAAGTACATTCCTGTCGCCGTTCCATCGACCACAAAGCGGCTGGAATCGTGGACTGGATACCAGCGGACGCGCGGCCCAATCGCAGGCAGCGGCGCAAGAACCGATCCCGACGATTCCTCGATGACCTCGCTTTGACCGTTCACGGTCCTCGACTGAGACATCTTTGCGCTCGTGTTCAAGACGAAAAGTTGTGCCAACCCGGACAGGCTGCCCCAGTGGCGGCGCATGAAGTCAAACTGATAGCCAGGTGAAAATGAGAACGAATGTATGTCAACAGACACTTCTGCTCCAACGTCGTATGTCTTACCGCGGAAAGTGATTGTCCGGGTAAGAGTTCTGGTATTGCTACTTTCCACAGGGCTAGCTCCGAACAGGATGTGGTTTCTGCGCGTGAACCTCCAATCAACATTCCCTGTAAAGGTTGAATAACTCCCAAACCCGAAGTCTTTTTGAAGATCGAACGAGTGGGATGGGCCGGCGTTCTCTGTGTCACTGAAATGACCCGCGGGGTTGGAGAGCCACCAAAACGCATCAAACTTCCATTTGTAAGTCTCCGGGGGTTCATCGGCAGCACATTTGAGCGGAGCCGCTGAAGCCAAAAGGCAAGCCAAGAAAAGAAACTTAGCCGTACTCCCTTTGATCGCCCGGAGGATTGTTGCGTCAGGAAAGCCCACTACTCGTTTCATGCTCGAACTTCCTTTCTTTCTTCGTCGCGGCACACCGCTGCACACGAACTTTGCACCAGGGCAAGGCAGCATTCCTTCCGGATTCGCTGAGCTGGTGCGGCGCGCCCATTGTCCCGCCGCAGGAATTGCAGAAGCCTAGCGCGATCTGTTGCTTATTCGAAACTGTTAGTTTTGACAGCGGTGGAACTGCAGGGCGCGAGCGCGCCACTCGCGACGGTTCAGGACGCGATGGCCGGGCGTTTCGATCAGGCAGAAATTGCGGAAGAAGGATGGCGAAAGCAGAGCTAGACCATGCGCGAGAGCAGAGACTGCAGGAGGCCACCTGGTTCGGGAGGCGCGCCCGTGGCCTGTCCTGATGCATCCACATGGTTATTCGACACGACGTGGTGAATCAGCAAGGGAACGGCAACCGCCAATCCTGTCTTAACGACGGAAGGGGAGAGGCCTGTTCGTTGAGCGATGGAGTCGATGATTCCGGAGCCACCGAGGCCGGTTTCAAGCGCGGATGGATTGGCGGGCTGCGTCTGTCCGCCGGACCACTGCTGCACCAGCCCACCCATGCCGTTTTGTTGAAACGATTGGAGAAGCCCGCCGATGCCGCCGGGGCGATCCTGCAGTTCCTGAAGGAGTCCGCCGGCAACCTTGGCGTGGTCCGGGTTTGCTGTTCCAGCAGCCATCGATTCAACCATATCCAGAATTCCCATCATCCACCTCGCAATCGCCTTCTGTGGGTGCGATGCGGGAAAGAAGTCGCAGGGTGCCCAAAAGAAGGCAGATGTTCGGTGTGGCTCACGACAAATGAGATGTTTTCTCGACCTTTTCGGACTCCCACGTCCCAGAATCGGGACAAGGGGCACCCAACTTCAGGGGCTCATTTTTTGAGCATGGGGGTCAGCGCGGGAAGGAGAGTGTTGGCGATGATCTCGGAGCCTTTGGCGGTGGGGTGGATGCCATCGGGCTGAATAGTATCCGGGACATTGATCAGGTCTTTGTAGATCATGGGAACGAAGGCGGAGTGGTGTCGAGTGGCGAGGTCGCGAAAGACCTGGTTGAAGGTCTCGATGTATTCGCGGCCGTAATTAGGAGGCAGTGTGATGCCGGCAAGAAGCACGCGGATGTGAGCATTGTCGAGGGTTGTAAGGACGATGTCGAGGTTATGGCGCGTCTGGTCTGGAGGCAAACCGCGCAGGCCGTCGTTACCACCGAATTCGACAACGACGATGGCGGGGTGAAGGAGCAGAACGGGACGTAAGCCGGCGGCCGCGTCCTTTGTAGTGGCACCGCTGGTGCCTAGATTCGATACCTTGTAATGGTAGCCGCGTTTGTCGAGGTTTCTTTGCAGGGCGTCGGGATAGGCCTGTCCGGGTCGAAGGCCGTATCCGGCGGTGATGCTGTCGCCATAGCAGACGATGAGAGGGATGTCTGCGGCGAACAAGGGCGAAGACAGAAGCAGAAGGTAAAACGAAACGATAAGTCCGCGGCGAACGTCCACATAAACAGTGTAACGGCGAGGTATCGAGTGATTCAGAAACCAGGGACCAGGCACTGAGGAATCAGGGAACTGAACCGGTGCGGGAAGTTTGACGTAAAGATGATCAGAGCAGGTCTGAGGAGGCTTGGCGAGTGATTGAGGTCCGGAACGTAAAGAAGTGGATTCAGAATGGGTCACGGCGGGTGGAGATTCTGAAGGGGATTTCGCTGAGCATACCTGCGGGGCAATTTGTGGCGGTTGTGGGCGCAAGCGGCAGCGGGAAAAGCACTCTGCTGGGTCTTCTGGCCGGGTTGGATACGCCGAGCTCCGGCGAGATCTGGCTGGATGGAACGCCGATTCACAATCTTGCCGAGGGGGAACTTGCGGCTGTTCGCGGGCGCAAGATCGGATTTGTGTTTCAGTCGTACCAGTTGATTCCTACGCTGACCGCACTAGAAAACGTTCTGCTGCCGTATGAACTCAACGTTGAGGGCAACGGCTTGAAGCGGGCGCGAGCGCTGCTGGAGGCAGTTGGACTGGGAGAGAGAATGGAGCACTATCCCATTCAGCTTTCAGGAGGCGAACAGCAGCGGGTGGCCCTGGCGCGCGCGTTTGTTGTGGAGCCTCCGATTGTGATGGCGGATGAGCCCACGGGCAACCTGGATTCAAGCAACGGACGGATGGTGCTGGACCTGCTGCTGGAGCGCAACAGCCATGCAGGCGCGACACTTGTACTTGTGACGCACGATGTGGAGATTGCGAGCCGCGCGGACAGGAAGATCGTGCTGAAGGACGGAATGGTGGTGGAAGATACGCTGCCGTCTATCGCGAACGAGAGTGTGACGATTGCAGGGGCGCATATCAATGGCTGAGCGAGCACTGAGCTGGAAGAGGGCCGCGGCGATCGGCTGGCGGGACTTGAAGTCAGCACCGGGAAAATTTGGCTTTGTTGTGCTGTCTGTAGCGGTGGGAGTGGCGTCGCTGGTGGGAGTGCGCGGATTCAGTGAGAGCTTCAGACGCACATTGATGCTGGAGGCGCGGTCGCTGATGGCGGGCGATTTGAGTGCGCGGATCTTTCATCAGCCCACAGGGGAAGAGACAAAGAAGCTTGCGGAGGTGGAGAAGGGGCTACCAGGAAGCGATTTGACATGGGTGGTTGAAACCATTTCGATGGCGTCAGTACCGCAAGATCCGGTACCGGTCCTGGTGACGCTGAAGGCAGTCGACCCGGCGAAGTATCCATTTTACGGAGAAGCGAAGCTTGAGCCCGCGATGAGCTTGCGGCAGGCACTGGACGGAGATTCCGCCGTGGTTGCAGAGGAATTTCTGATCCGCATGAATACGCATGTCGGGCAGATGCTGCGGCTGGGAGGACGGGATTTCAGAATTGTGGCGGTGCTTCAGCAGGAGCCAGACCGCATTTCTGCGGGCGCTGGAATGGGGCCGCGCGTGATGATTTCGCGGGCAGCAATGGAGCGGACCGGCCTGCTTGCTCCTGGAAGCCGGGCAGCGCAACGACTGCTAATGAAGTTGCCTGCGCAGGCAGACGCAGTGGCGGTGCGCAAGCAGGTGGAGGCGGTGCTTCCGGATTCGCAGGTGATGGATTTCAAGGAGGGAAATCCGGCGCTGAGTCAGGGATTGGATAATGCGACGGCAATCCTCAGCTTGATTTGCCTGGTCGCGATGGTGCTGGGCGCGATTGGCGTGGCGATGGCGATGCACGCGCATCTGGAACAGCGCATGGATATGCTCGCCATTCTGAAGGCAGTGGGCGCGCGGTCGTCGGATTTGTTGCGGATCTTTCTGCTGCAGACGCTGGGGCTCGGATTGGCCGGTGGGCTGCTGGGCGTGGCGGGCGGCGCGGCAGTGATGGCGGCGCTGCCCAGCGTGTTTGGCAAGTTGATCCCGATGCATACGCAGTTGCATTTTCCATGGCGCGCGGTGGGCGCTGGACTCGGAACAGGACTGTTAACAACATTGCTATTCTGCCTGCCGCCGCTGCTGGATGTGCGAGCGATCAGGCCCGTGCTGGTGTTGCGGAGGCTGGTGGAGCAGGGGCCAGCGACTGTGAAGGAGTGGTTAGCCCGGTGGTGGGGGCGGCGGTTGCAGGTCGGGATTGGCGCGATTGTCGTGCTGGCGCTGGGCGCGATTGCGTGGGCGCTGTCAGACTCATTGAAGGTGGGCGGAGCATTTGCGCTGGTGTTCTCGATCGCATTGCTGGTTCTGCTAGTGCTTGCAGCGGTGGCGCTGTGGGTGATGCGGTTTGTGCTGAATCGTGTGCGCCTGCGCATTCCATCGTCACTTCGGCACGGGCTGGCAAATCTGTACCGGCCGGGAAATCAGTCGGCTGCGGTGCTGGCCTCGCTGGGTACAGGCGTGATGCTGATACTGGCGGTCTACCTTATGCAGGGGGCATTGTTGCGCGATCTTCGCGAGACGGCTTCGCCAAAGCTGCCGAATCTGTTTCTGATCGATGTCACAAAGAGCGAGGTTGCCGGGGTCAAGGATTTCTTTCAGCACCAGGCGGCCGTGACTCAGCCACTGGATCTGCTGCCCGGTGTGCAGGGGAGATTCGTTTCACTGAACGGCAAACCGCTGGACCTGATCAAGGATCAACATTTCCCACGGAGGATGCTGGAGTCTGCGGAACTGACTTGGGCGGATGCGCCTCCCCCGGGAGACAAGGTTACGCAGGGCAAGTGGTGGACCGATGCGGGCGCGGCGGAGATGGCGATTGGGGAAGGAACCGCGCAGCGGCTGCAGCTTGGTGTTGGATCGACGGTGGAGTTGGAGGCGGGAGGGCGCGTGCGCACGCTAAAGGTGGCAGCGGTGTATCGTGCCGATGGGCAGCACCTTGGGGGGCGCGTGGCGTTTGTGCTGCCTTCGGGACAACTTAAGGATGCGACAGAGAGTTGGTATGGTGGTGCGCACGTCGATCCGAAGCAGGTGGGAGCAGTGGAGAGAGCACTGTTCGCGGCCTATCCAACGGTGACGGTGATCAATCTTGCAGATGTGCTGACGCGCATTGAGACCGTGGTTGACCAGATCACATTCGTGGTACGGTTCCTGGCGGGGTTCTCGATTCTGGCGGGATTGATGATTCTCGCGTCGAGCATTGCGAGCGCGCGGTTCAGACGGATGCGCGAGGCAGTTGTGCTGAAGACGCTGGGCGCGACGCGGATGCGGATTGTGCGCACGTTCAGCGTGGAGTTCAGCGTGCTGGGGCTGCTGTCGGGATCAGTGGGCGTGGTATTTGCGAACATCCTGACGCGGGTACTGCTTAAGAGGCTGGAAGTGGGCTTCCACGTCGACTGGTACGCCACGGGGCTTTCTCTTGTGGGTACGGCGGTGCTGGCAACAGCTACGGGATGGATTGCAAGCTACAGAATCCTTGGATTGAGACCGCTGGAAGTACTGCGCGAAGAGTAGCGCGAGTGCCGATGACGCTCATTTTCATATATGGAATGCCCGCAACCGGGAAGTTGACAGTGGCTCGCGAACTTGCGGGCATGACCGGGTTCAAACTGTTCCACAATCACCTCGCGGTTGATCTTCTGCTCTCAGTGTTTGAGTTTGGGAGTGAGCCATTTGTAGAGTTGCGAGAGGAGATCTGGCTCTCGGTGTTCAGGCAGTCGTGCCGAATCGGGTTGCCAGGACTGATCTTTACGTTCGCGCCGGAGAAGACAGTCCGTATGGGGTTTGTCGATGGGGCTGTGCAGGCGGTGCAAGAAGAGGGCGGGGAAGTGGAGTTTGTGGAACTGACCTGCCCGACAGATGAGTTGAGACGGCGGCTCGACAGTCGGTCGCGGCGTGAGTTCAGGAAGCTGACTTCAACCGATTTGTTTGAGGAGTTGCAAGCTGCCGGCGCACTGGATGGCGCGCAGATGCCGAGAGCAAAAGTCGCGGTGGATACGAGCGTGCACTCGCCGCGAGGAGCTGCGGCGCTGATTGCAGAGGCTCTTGGACTAAGCAGTTGAGGCGAATAGATAGCGTGGGAGTGCTGATTTGCGCGAATAAATACGCTGCTCGAAGATGACCGCGCAGTTTGACCAAGAAAGATTCGAACCCTTATGATGAATGAGTTGGCTTTCAGTGCCGGGCGTTCCGCCGTCGTATGAGCTGACACGGCTGCAAGAAGGGCTGTCTCGCGCTTTTTGCCCCCTCGTTCAATGGTAGGACAGCTGACTCTGGATCAGCATATCGGGGTTCGAATCCCTGGGGGGCAGCCAAATATTCAAGCACTCCAGGCAGATCGATTGTCCCATCCTTGACGCGATGAAGCTGCGTCAAGGATGAGCATGCTCGCGTCGTACAGGTTCCCGCCCGTTGACCCTGGGCCGTATCGACAAATAGGGAATACGGTCGGTTTGGATGCTGGATTTCCGGGGAGATTGTGGCGGAACTAGCCAACTGCAGTTCCTTCGACTACGTTTGGCGCAAGAATGCGCCAAACTTCGTTCAGATGACAACTTGCATTGTTGTAGATTCAGTGGCTTAGATATATGTCGATACAGCCTAGTACTTTTCCCAGTGTCCGGTTTGTCTGAATCGGGGGTAGGATGGTTCTCAGAAGTCGCGGTATATTTCGGCGACCCCGGTAGCCTCACAGGCACCATCACCGAATCGGACTTCCTGGACTGGGCCTTCTCCGGCTCGGTCTCCCGCGTCTCGTTCACAGCACGCTAAAACTCGAAATCCACGTACGTGCACGATCAGATTTCTTCTTTGGAGGATCACACGGATGGAAACGAGAATTGTCTTACGGCATCGTTCGCCCAAATGTCCACAGCTTCTTACGATGATCTTGCTGGCTCTGTGTTCGGTGTGCGTTGTGCCCGCGCAGGATGGAAGATGGAACTTCAATATTGGGGGCGGGATCGGCTTTCCTACTGGAGACCTGGGCAACTTCATCAACAATGGCGGCAACTTTGTTGTGGGAGGGGGCTATAACGTCAACCATTGGCTGAGCACGAACGGCGAGTTCATGTGGCAGGATCTGCCTGTCAATTCGTCAACGAAGGACCTGCTTCAAACTCCCGGCGCATCGGCCCGCCAATATGCGGTGACCTTCGACCCGGTGGTTCACATGCCGCTCGGACATAAGCTGGGAGCTTATGCAATCGGAGGTATTGGGTGGTACCACCGCTCGGGTGAAACAACGACGCCGGGCACGGCCATCATTTGCGATCCCTACTGGTCGTGGTGGTACGGCTGCACGATCGGCGACGGTGAATATTATTACGGGGAGCACGAGCGCAGACGCCTTTGGAGAGAATATCGGCGGCGGGCTCACCTATCGATTCGGTGAAGGCCATATCAAGTTCTATCACCGAAGTCAGATATCACCACGCCGACTATCACAAAGTGGCCACGGATGTAGTCCCGCTGACCTTTGGCATTCGGTGGTGAGAGAACAGTTGACAGCGAACAGCGAATAGTTCACGGATTCCCTGATCAGAATAATCTGGTCGCTTTGCGAGGGCTGCACCGATCACCCAAGAATGGTCGCCCTCAACCAGATACATTCACGTGGCAACACAGCTTTTCGGCGCCATGGTGCCACGCCAACTGTCGCAACCGACGGCCGCACGGAGAATCGCCTGAACCTCTGGATAATGGCCGAGCCAAGACCGCATTTCGGATCCACTCAATGCTGACTGACGACTTGCCGCATATAGGACTCGACGGCGAGCGCCGCCTCACATGCTCGAAACTTCCAGGACCGCAAACTGCGAGGGTGCCCTTTGATGCTGATTCGCCATTTGCTCATCGCGTTCTCTCGGATCGAATTTGCGGTCTTCCGAGAAACCGAGCACCCAGAATGGCGCACCTAATGTTGAGAAGGCAAAGAGCAGTTGAGACATAACTCACTCCGTGTCATAGCGAAGACAATTGAGAAGGAGTAGAGTTGGTTGTCGATGAGTGGTCCGGAACAAGGGAGCCTCTGATGAAGCGGTTCTGGATTCCTCACGTGTCCAGCCAGGAGGCAAATATGAAAACAACAAAGCAGATTGCCTTAACCATGTTGGTGCTGGCAATTGTGTTTACTTCCGGGTGCACGACAGACTCGAAGAATGAAGTTTACTACCTGATTGCAACCAACGTGAAGCTGCCCTACTGGCAGACAGTGGCAAACGGATTCAACAAAGCGGCCGCGCAATACAAGGTCACCGCAAAGGTGGTCGGGCCGGATACTTATGATCCGGTGAGCGAACTGGACGCTCTGCAAAGGGCAGTAAGGACCAAGCCTGCAGGGATTCTGATCTCGGTGGCCGACGTTTCGACTGTGCAGAGGGAAATCGACTTGGCGGTGCAGGAAGGAATTCCCGTCATTACGGTGGATTCCGATGCACTGGTGAGCCGTCGCCTTTACTTCATCGGGACCAATAACCTGGACGCAGGGCGGCAGGGCGGAGAGCGTCTGGTGGAGAAGCTCGGCAATAAAGGCAACGTCGTCTTTTTGACGATTCCGGGTCAGCCGAACACAGAAGACCGACTGAGGGGATTCAAAGAGGTTCTGAACACGCAGCCCGGCATCAAGATCGCGGATATCGTGGACATCAAGGGCGATGCCAGCACCGCTTTTGACAAGGCTCAGCACTATCTAGCCCTGACCGGTTCCCAAAAGGTTGACGCTATCGTGTGCCTGGAGGCGGTATCGGGGAAACCGGCATGCAGACGCCATCAAGCGGGCAAACCTTCACGATCGGGAACTCATTACCTGGGATGCGGACCCAGGGACCCTGGACGCCATCAAGGACGGAACGATCGATGCAACGATTGCACAGAAGCCGTACACCATGGGGTATTTTGGGTTGAAACTGCTGTACGAGGTCTTCCACGCTCCGCCGCCGCAACTCAACAAGGAATTTCGGTCAGACTTTTACTCGCCCTATCCCGTGTTTATCGACACCGGCACAACCCTGGTGGACAGGAGCAACGTCGATCTCTATCTTTCCGCAACCGCAGCAAACAAGTAGATTGCCTTCGCTTCGTACGGCAAGATCACCGATGCACTTGACTCTTTGTGATCGCATTGAAGTGTGAAGTGATCACGAGTGTCAAAAGGCGACGGAAAGAAGAATCATGAAAGCTGTCGACACACAAATGAAGGGCCTGCTCGCGATGACAGCGGTGATCGAGGCTGGAGCGGGCTTTCTGTTTGTGGTGGCCCCGTCGTCAGCCACCAAACTTCTGTTCGGCGCAGCACTCGATGGGTCCGTTGCAGTGATCGTCGCACGTCTGGCCGGGGTCGCGCTGCTCACCTTGGCCGTTGCCAGTTGGCAGGCGAGACGCGACGGAGAAACCCGCGCGGCGAATGGGTTGGTGGCTGGGATGGTGCTTTACAACGCCGGAGCAGCCACCTTCCTTGCGTATGCAGGCATCGGCCTGCGACTTTCCGGCATCTGCCTTTGGCCAGCTGTTCTGCTTCACACAGCGATGACGGCGTGGTGCGTGATTCGCCTGCTGAAGAGGGCAGCACTGACGTAGTAACGAAAGGCAATGCAATACCTTTTGGAGTGAAAAGCTACGCGGGCTGCATGGTTCGAGTGATGTCGCTCGGGTCCAATTCGCGCGCGTCCTCGGTGTTGGAGGCTGCAAGGGCCGAAGCGTTGAGCGTTCCGGTGCTTGGAAAGAACACGCGGAAGCTGGTGATCGCATCCGATCTGTGCCGAAGGCTTCTGAACGAGATCCGGCCTTCGTATTTCTGTGCAATACCCTTGCTGATCCAGAGGCCGAGACCGGTTCCCTTGGTTGATTTGGTGCTGAAGAACGGCTCAAAGAGCATTTGGGCATCCTGCGGCTTGATTCCGACACCCGTATCGGTGATGGAGACGGAGATTCCGCGACGTTGTTTGATCCATGCCGCGCACTCGCGGACGGTAAGACGCAGCTTGCCACCTCTGGGCATCGCCTGAACCGCGTTGCTGATGAGATTGAGGAAGATCTGGCGCAACTCGACGGGGTGGCCAAGGATTGAAGACGCGGAGAGGTATTTCTTTTCGAGAGTGATCCTCGTCTTGTGAAGCTGGCGCTCCTGAAGGCCAACCACGTCATCGAGGAGCTCGGTAACCGAAACGGAGATGGGTGTCTTTGATTCGCGATAGAAGCTTAGCGTCTGGCGGGTGATGTGGGATACGCGCTGAAGCTCCCGCTCGGCCAGATCGGCGATCTGCCGGGCGTCTTCATCGAGAGATGGATGATGGCGCAGGAGGTAAAAGAGATTTGTGATTGCCGCGAGGGGATTGTTGATTTCATGGGCGATGATTCCGGCGACGCGGCCCATGGTGGCGAGCTTCTCGGTTTCGAGGAGAGCTTCCTCATCGTGAAGCTGGGCTGTGATGTCGCGATTGACCTCGAGGATCGCATCGCCTTCCGGATTGACGGTCTTGCGGCTGGCAACGATAACTTCGCTTCCGTCCCTGGTTATCTGGCGGAGATTTCCCTGCCACGGCTTTCGGTTTCGAAGAGAATCTTCGACGACGGCGCGCGATGTCGGAAAGACAGTACGGAGAAGGGTGTGAAGATCCCTTCCCAGCACTTCGTTTCGGCACCAGCCGTAGAGGTTCTCAGCGCCGGCGTTCCAAAAGCGGATGCGGCCATTGAGATCGCGAACGATGATGGCTTCTGAAGCTAGATCGAGGAGTTCCAGTCCGTTTATAGGGAACGCGACGTGTCTCTTTTTCCCGTTCGGGACTCTTTCGATGGTTTCCGCCATGCCGGGACACTCCTCTGACTTCTTCGAAGTGGGCAGAGACTGACCGTTCAAGCGACGAAGTACCGCCCGCCTGACCAAACCAAACGCTCATGTAAATGGCAACCTTGAGGTAGATGCACGACATATCGATGTGGTTGTCTCGCCCGGTTGTAATCCTTTTGTCACGGGCATTGGAGAGTAACGAGGGACGGAGGGGACAACTATGAACACGGCCGGCGGCGACAGCGAATTGTGCTGTGCGGGTTGGGGGAGAAGTGCATCAAACGATAGTAGTTGATCCACGACTCACACAGGGGCAATTGGGCATGTGAGGCGCATTCAGAGGGGGACAATGGCAAGCATCCTTGGAGTGAAAGTTGCGCCGACCAGTTATGCCGAGGTTGTGGAAAAATGCACGGCCTGGGCGCGGAGCGCGGAATCGCGCACCGTGATGTTTATCGAGATGCACTGCGTTATGGAGGCGTATGACAGTCCCTCATTCCGCGCTTATCTGAATGCCAGCGACCTGTGCAATCCCGATGGAATGCCGATAGTCTGGCTGCTTCGGGCGCAGGGATACCAAGATGCAAGCCGGGTTTATGGTCCTGACACAACGCTGGCGCTGCTGAGTGCCGCGGAGAAGGCGGGAATCCCGGTCGGCTTCTATGGCGGAAGCGATACCACTTTGGCCAAGCTCGTTTCCGAAGTTCGCAGGAGATTTCCGGACGTACGGATTGTGTACGAGGTGTCGCCACCGTTTCGAAAGTTGAGCGAAGAAGAGGATGAGGCGGTTGTGGGGCAGATGGTCGACTCGGGGGTGCGCCTGCTGTTTGTGGGGCTTGGTTGCCCGAAGCAGGAAGCGTGGGTGATTGCACATCGTGGGCGTGTTCCGGCGGTGATGCTTGCGGTCGGCGCGGCATTTGACTTTATCGGCAAGACGAAGCCGCAGGCTCCGCGCTGGATGATGCGAAGCGGGCTTGAGTGGGCGTTTCGACTGGCTACGGAGCCGCGCAGGCTTGCCGGGAGGTATCTGAAGAACATTCCGCGATTCCTATACCTGCTGGTCCGGCACTGGATGTCGAAAGAGGATCTGGTGAAGGCCAGTTGAAGCGAAGGGGAAGGTCGAACTTCGATGAAGAGCGGACTATAGCTTCAACTCGGCAGCGCTGCCGAGGACGCTGGAACTCGAAGAGGACGACAACCGTATCCAGGAGACGATCAGGTAAACAAGGTTCCCGGTCTGACCGGCGACCGCAGCCAGCACAATGCCGAGGGCACCATATGCGCGGACCAGCGGATAGACGAGTGAGAGGCTTATCACGGCTGCCGCGATGGAGGAGAACAGTATTGGTCGCGTGCTCTCGATCGTGCGGAACAGAAAGGTGAGTTGGCGAATTGGCCACGCCAGCAGGAAATAGAGCATTTGCAGATTGAGAACGGCGGCGTACAAGCTCAGTTCATGTCCGTAGAAGAAGGCTAGAAATTTTCCAGAAACGAGCGATGCCGAGGAGAAGACCAGGAGCAATGCGATGAACCCTGCGGCACCGAAGCGGAAGAGGAAGCCTGCGGCTTTGCGAATTCCGCCACTTCGCATTTCCTCGGCCGCGCGGATGGGTACGATATTCTCCATTGCCTGAAATGCGACGTTGACCGGTCCGATGACGTTCTGTGTTGCTCGCACGCCTCCGGCAGCCTGCGGGCCGGCGACGCTCGCGCCGATGAGCATCGCGCCCTGATAGACGAGCCACTGTAGCTGATTGGCAATGCCGAGATCGATGGAAAGAAGACGAGTGCGGCGCCAGGCATCGCGCGTTTGCACACGATCGGTGCCGAGGTGTTCCAGAGCGGCCGCAACTGCAAAGGCTAGGCCGGATGTGACGGCTATCGTCCAGAACGCCGTGTTGATAGTCAGGCGGTGGGCCGCCCAAAGAATGCAGAGCACAACCACCTGGCCGACATAGCTGACCGCATCGTTCCAGACCGAAGTCGCAGCTTTGCCGACAGTGAAGTAATATCGGCGGATCCAATCCTGCATGAGGAAGAGCGCGACGCTTGCAGCAAAGGGGAGAATGAACCCGCTCGGGATACCGGTGCGGTCGACGGTCAGGTAAACGACAACCGTTGCGACAGTGGCAGAGGCCGCGATTGCGCAGAAGACGAGCTGGACTCCGAATACGCCGCGAACAAAGCGAGTTCTCTCATCGCCTGAGGAGCAGAGAGAACCGAGCGTGATCATCGGAGAGGAGATAAAGCTGAGTTGAATGCTGTTTGCGAGGAGGAGCAGCACATACGCGACGGTGAACTTTCCGAAGTCAACGAGGCCGAGGCCTCTAACGAGGATGATCCCGGTCACGAAGTTCGAAGCACTGACGAGCGACTGGTCAAAGATGGTCTGAGCGCTTCTTCCGCGAGTGAATCGGCCTAGACGTGTTTTTCCAAGGTTCACCCGGGCATCATCCTTTGCTGATCTGGGCTAGACTTCCATGATGCATGTCTTGTCGCAAGGCGCATGGCTGCATTTAACCCTTGGGGGCACTAATGCGCAGCCTGTCTCTGCGGCACCAACGCCTCTGCTGGCCAGCGCACCGGGGCCATCACACGCGCGCGGACACGAATGCTTTCCGTTACCACATCGAGGTTGGTGATGATGCAAAGAAAGATGGCGACTTCATATCCCATCCAGCCAAGCAGGCCAGTGGACATGATTGTCGTCATCCAGACGTGAATGATGAGCACGTATGTCCCGGCGAACTGGGGGAACCTGTTCCAAGTACCCCACGCTCGCCACGTGGCAAGGCAGAGCATGTATACGGCGATCAGAAAACCGATGATTCCCAGGCCGGTGAGGACTTCGAGGAATCCGTTATGGAGCGAACTCATAGCTTCAAGGTACATATTCCCGATGTTTGCGATCACCATCTTGCCGCCGACGCCACCGCCGACACCGAGGAGCGGGTCCTTTTCGAATTGCCGCACCGCAGCAGTCCAGACGACCGTACGCCCGCTCAATGTGACAAAGCTGTTGGAGGTTTGCTTGCCTTGCAGACGGGTGACGATTTCCGTGGAGAACATGGTGCCGGCGATCAGCACCGCGCAGACGGCAAGGGCACCGATGACTTTGGACCGCTTGAAGACCACGAGCAGAATGGAGAGGAGAAGAATGCCAAGCGCGGTTCGGCTAGCCGAGACGCTGAAGAGGGCAAGCGCGAAAATCATCTGGGCAACTGCTGACCGTGCGCGGACATTGTGGGCCTGCCATTCCGCCAGGACAACGAGGATGATGGCGCTCGCTACGTATCCCAGGCCATTGCCGGAGAGGAAGGGAGCCTGGGCCGTGGTGCTGCTGATAAGTCCGGCCCTGTGTTGAACGAAGGCGGGCAGCCTGAGCAAGAATCCAAGAACCGCGAGTGTTCCGAGAGTGGACATTGTGAGAAGCGTTATTCGGCGAAGGCCTTCGATGCGTACGATGGGATTGTCGCCTCGACTTGCTTCAAAGAACACCATTCCGGCGAGAAGCAATTCAGCGCTTTTGCCGAGCGTTTGGATTGGAATGTGCGACCAGAGAGTGGAGAAGAAGTAAAGGCCGGCAAACGTGGCGTACGCGAACCGAAGATCGGTTGCGCGCATGGCCGCGATGCGAGGGCGGAAGAGAAGCAAAAGGAACGCGAGAACGATTGCAGGGGTGCGGATCAGCAGAATCGCCGCCGAACTGCTGTGTCCCGCACCTCCTCCAGACAGATCCTCAACCTGAAGCATTGCTCCCAGGAGCAGCAAGAGGAGCGCAACGCCTGGTAGTCCTGAAGCTCTGAATGCCTCGCGCCAAGTTTTCAGGTCCCAGGGGTAGATTGAAAACTGCATGCGGAATTCCTCCGGCTCACAGACGCTTACTGAGTGACGTAGATTGCAGCCGCAGCGGTTTGACCAATCAAGCCAGTGGTGGTGCCGAGAACAACCTTTACCTTATTGACGGGACAGTAAACGATGTCACCCGCGGAGAGACTCAGCGGCTGCTCTTTGCCGTCCATGATGTTCTTGTAAGAGACGGGAATCTCAACCATCTGGCCGTCGGGCCGGTGCTGAACAACCCTGAGCCCGCTGACCAAGGCCTGCATGGTCAGACCCTGAGCGAGTGAAACGGCTTGAGCAACGTCGAGCTGACCCTGCTCCTGCATTGTGTAGCCGCCCGGACGGTTTACTGCGCCCAGAACGTAGACAATTCCTGCACGCTTCACCATCACGGTATCGCCGGGATGGACAATTACGTCGCGGATTTCAGAAGTGTCACCTCCGCGCGCGTAATGAAAGGTTCGAGTTGGTGGATCGCCGTCGGCGCGCTTAAGCTCGATGACATTTCCAGCCAGCTGTGTTTCGCCGCCGACCATGCCAATGACTTCAAGCAGACTGTGTGGAGCAAGGAGCTCGACCTTGCCCGGATTCTGAACCTCCCCTATGACTGTCGCGGTGGTGGTTGCGAATTGCTGAACATCGATGCTGATTTGAGGGTTTTTCAGAATGCCCTGATCGCGAAATGCTTTCTCGATGCTTTGCTTCGCCTCTTTCACGGTGTTCCCAGCAACGTGAATTGGCTTGAGGAAGGCAAGGTTTATGTTGCCTTCATTGTCAACGCGAGTGGGACCGGTAAAGTCCGGCTCATCGTAGACCACAATGTTGAGGAGGAATCCCGGAGCGAGCTTCATACCAGCAAAATCTTCAGGCACGCTGATAATCGTTCCCTGCGTGTTAACGCCTGATGCCTGCCGTGTCTCCGGAGACGAAACCGGGGTCTGCTGTGAGACGGAGGGCTGGCCCACCTGGGAGAATGCCGGCGAGTGGAGGAGAAAAACTGTGGCGATTCCGAACACACCGAGGGCTGCGGCTCGGACGATCGAACGGGGGCGAGAGTCCATATGGCTAGGCATCGAGGTATTCTCCGTTTCCATGGTGACCATAGGCATCGAAATAGTCGATTGAGTTGGTGTCGACACCGTTGAGGACGAGGCCAACGGCGCGCGAGCCGCTCAGCTCGAGGACTGAAGAGAGACTCTTTAGTACCGTGCGCGTGGTCTGGCGGGCACGGATTACGGCGATCGTTGCTCCGAACTTCTCAGAGAGCACGCGTGCGTCAGTCAGCAGAAGGATAGGCGGACTGTCAGCGATGATGAGGTCGTACTCGCCGGTCAGCGCGGCGAGGAGTTGATCGAACTCATTGGACTCAAGCAGCTCAGCCGACGCGATGGTATCCGATCCAGCAGGCAGCAGCGAGAGATTGGGCAAAGTCCGATGCGAATGGATGCAGGTCGAGGCCTTGGACTTGCCGATCAGGACGTCGCTGAGTCCCGGCGAGCACGGTCTGCTGAAGAATTCGTGGAGTCTGGGCTTGCGCATATCTGCATCAAGGAGCAGCACGCGCTTGCCAGCCAATGCGAAAGCGACGGCCGTGTTGTAGGCGACGGTGGATTTTCCTTCGCCAAAGAGCGGACTCGTAACGAGGAGGGTTCTGAGTCTTCCTGCTTGTGAAGCGACCTGAATGGCGGTTCGCAGCGAACGGAAGGATTCTGCACCAGCCGAGCGCGGGTCGTTGATAAGCGGGCTCGATTCGAGCGTGTCTTCGCCGACGAACTTGGAGGGCAGCGATTTAACCACAGGCGAAGATGGAATATTTCCGAGCATCGGCAGGTTTCCCCCGGCCTGGAGTTGCAGAGCAACCGTGACCGTGTCATCCATATGTTCGCGGATGAACGCGGAGGTTACACCGGTGAACAAACCGGCGATCAAACCAAGCGCAAGGTACAGAGGGGGGTTGGGGCGCTTCGGTGAGGATACAGGACGCGCCGGATTCGCAACGCCGATGTTGGTCGCACGGAGGGCTGCCTGAATGTTCAGCTCCTTCAACTTGCCGTAGAGCGAGTCATAGAGCTGGCGGCTAGAGGCGGCTTCCTGCGAAAGCGCCTGCAGCTTGACCGCGCCAGTATTCAGCGTGCTGGCCTCCTTCTGGTCTCGTACAAAAGCCTGACGAATGCCATCTTCCTTGTGAACCGCGAAGAGATACTCCTGGCGGGCGCGATCATTGATTCGGGAGACCTCTTCAGCAATCTGCGCGTTCACGGCGTCGAGTTGGCTTTTGGTTTCGATGAGGTGCTGGTTATTCGGACCGTACTTGGTGAGCATGTCGGCGTAAGTTACGCGAAGTGCCGCCTGATGCTGTCGGAAACTGCGAAGCAACTCGAGGGCAGAACTCGAGACCGCTGTCTCCGCGGCTGAATTGCCAAGTGCGCCCGTACCGGGGGAGGAAGAGGCTATCGACGCGACTGCTTCAGGATCCCTGGTCTGCGTGAGGCGGTAGATCGCTTCCTTGGTGATGCGGTCAGCTTCAGCCGCGGTGAGTTGTTGATTCAACGAATCGAGCGAATCCAGTACGGGAACGTGTGTGCTTCCACCGGGCCCATTTTCACCAAGTGCATCGAGAAGCATACCGTTCAAGCCGCTCTCCTGTTCGAAGTCCGCGAGCTTTTGCTGCGATTGATCGTAGTTTGTCTTCAACTCGGCGAGCTGATCGGAAAGCCAGCGCTGCGCATCCGAGGTTGCCTGAGAACGCGCCTCGTAGGTGATGTACTGCTGAACGATTGAGTTGGCGATCTGCGCGGCGCGGGTCGGATCAGTGTGCAGGTACTGCACCGTGATCAGGCGCGTGTCCGGAGTGTTCTCGACTTTGAGTTTCTTCTGAAAGATCGCGAGGATGCGGTCGCGAGAATACGGGGCATCTTCCAACGGCAGTCCACGGCTGATCTCATCGTTGATATGAGCGTTTGCTCCCGTCAGGTAGCCCATGATGGTGGGCTTGAACGCGAAGGGAGCCTCCGACTGAAGTTTGAGATCCCGGACAACGCCCAGAATGATACTCGGGCTCTGGATCACGCTCATGTGAGTCGCGATATCGGACTTCAATGCGTCGGTGGTGGAGGGAAGAGGCTCCGCAGCCGCCCGCAAGCTGGTTTCACCAGCGTCTGTCTTTTGTATCTCGATGGTTGCAGTTCCGAGGTACTGGCGGCTCATCAGGAGGCAGGCGCAAAGGGCCAATAACAACCCGGCCAAACCTGTAGCCCAGATGAAGCGTTTCCGCTTCCGGATTACGCTCCAAATTCCCTTCAGCGACTCTCCTTCACCGAAGCGGAAGGAGAAATCATCCGCACGCCTCGACTCCGGGTGTGACGGGACGTACGGGGCGAGAAGGCCCTTCATTGGATCGTTGGAAAGAGACATTGACTTGAACCTCCTTAACAACTCGCCATGCGTTCATGGCCTTGATGGCAATCCGGTTGCGGTACCGCGCGCAGTAAGTACCTTTATTCAGTTTCTGGATTGAGAGGGATGGTTCCCATTCAATCCGTGGCAAATGCGGCTCCTCAAATTCCCGCCGGAAGCGGTGTGGAAGGCACCGCGTTGCCAGCGAACAGAACAGTGCGATAGATGCCAACCAGGTGAGAGAAGTTTTTCTCGCCTGTGTAATCGGATTCGAAGCGGCGTCGAGCAGATTGCCGCATGTCTCGAAGTGCGTTCTTCAGCGCCAAGTCGCGAATGCGGGCACGGAGCTCATTGGCGTCTCCGATTGGGAAAAGCACGCCCGAGACGTTGTCGGCGATCATTTCCGGGTAACAACCGATATCGGATGCGATGACCGGCGTTCCGACCGCGAAGGATTCAATTGCCGTGCGGGGCATTCCCTCATACCAGAGCGAAGGGCAGAGAGTGGCTGCCGCATTGCGCATCAAGTCGAGGACCTGATCGGGGGTCTTGCTGCCGAGCCACTGGACGTTGGGCGTCACAGAAGCTGCTTCTTGCACTTCTGACTGCAACGGGCCTGTGCCGACGATGATCAGACGGGGAAGATCCGGTCCGGAGCGCCAGCACTGAAGCAATGTACGCAGGCCCTTTTCTTCCGTGAGCCTGCCTGCATAGAGCAGGTGCCCGCCGTCGCCGTTGCCGATTCCTGGATCGGGGTCGACAAAGTTCGGCTTTACAGTGATCTTCTGCTCGGGCAGCCCGCCTTGAACCAGCTTTCTTTTTGAGAATTCAGTCAATGCAATGAATCGATCCACGCCGTGCTGCCAGGTGCCTGCGGCCCAACGAGCGACCATTCCGGCTGTAGCAACCGCACTGCCGAGGTAGCTTTGCCGGTAGCATTTGTGGAGCATGCCAGGGGTGCGGAAGGTTTTGCCGATGCAGTCCTCGCAGACGCTGCCGTCGCGGAAGAGGGTTGCGGCCACACAAATCAGCCGGTAGTTATGCAGCGTGTGCACAACCGGGACTCTTGCATGGTGACAGGCGCGAAAAACGGAAGCGGAGATTGTCGGAAACCAATTGTGCACATGCACAACATCGGGGCGGAAATCGGCAAGCGCATGTGTGAACGCTTCCTTTACAGCAGAAGCTGAGCCTAACAGACCGGCAGATACCTGCAATTTGGCGCGCAAGCCGTGGATGGAGTCGTTATCAGCGTCGAATCGCCGGACGTCAATCCCATTGGAGGCCAGCAAGCGCACTTCGGCGTCGACGACGGCATCTTCTCCGCCCCGCTGCTGGTATCTATTGTGAACCATTAAAACTTTCATTCTTTCCTTTACATCTCGCGTTCGCCCCCCGGCCGCGCGATGTCAACTCTTTGAGAAGCAGCTCGAATATCGAGGTCAGATGGGTTGTCACTTACAAGCCCATCGGCACGAACAAGCAGAAAGCTTCTCCTTTCAAATCCCCTTTGCTGCGTACACGAGTGTGTGGAGCAGTATTGCGATATCCATCAGCACCGTGCGGTTCTGGATGTAATAAAGGTCGTACTCAATTGATTGATGTATAGCGAACTGGCGGTCAGCACTCAGCTGCCAGAGCCCGGTTATGCCTTGCGGGGCGGTGAGGCGAGTGGCCTCCCACGGTCCATATTCTTCAGTGATGAACGGCATCTCAGGTCGTGGGCCAACGAGAGACATGTCGCCCTTCAGTACGTTGATCAACTGCGGAACCTCGTCGAGGCTGGTCTTCCTGAGGATTCGGCCCACGCGGGTGATGCGGCTGTCAGTATGCTCATTCGGAGAGCGCGCGTATTTTGGTGCGTCGACTTTCATACTGCGAAACTTGAGGATTTCGAAGGGCTTGCCGTTTTGTCCGACACGGGTCTGACGGAAGAAGACGGGGCCTTTCGACTCGATTCGAATTGCCAGCGCAAGCAGAGCGCAGACCGGGGCACTCAGTGCGATCAGGATTGCGGAACTGACCAAGTCGATGAGTCTTTTTGTAACCAGATAGAAACGGCTGGGATCGTTCATCTCAGAGGTCGCAATAAAGAGGCCGTCCATCTCCCAGACGCGGGTTGGGTTGCGGTTTGCAAGAATCTCCTGGTCATCGACGAGCGAGAGCGAGCAGTTTGCTGCCTGCGCAATTTCTCTGATCTGCTTGAGCCCATGGTCGGAGATGTTAGAGTCGCACACGTAGATGTCCTGAATGTTGAGGCGCTTAAGCATCTCGACAGATAGGGCCTCGCGAAAGATCGGGCGGGAATCGCGCTGGAAGTAGTCGTAACTGTAGATTGCCTCGCCGCTCTCATTCGCGCTGCCAACGAATCCGACTGGCTCGATGCCAAGCATCGGGGAGTGGAGTGCCCCGGTAAAGAAGCGGCGAGCAGTGCGCTTTGCGCCGTAGATGAGCGATCGTCTTTGGGACAAAGTGGGCGCGAGCCGTTGCCTTACGGTTTCCAGAACCCAAACGCGACCGATGGCGAGGAGACCTGTGCCGAAGACCCAGGCTCCCAACATTGCCATACGGGGAACAGGGTAGCGGGCCGCAATACACAGCAGCAGGCTGACCATTATTGCTTTGATCGACACCCGAAGAACCGTTTCGGTTTCCTTTACATGCAGGAGGCTGCACACGCGGGGATATGCATTGTCGCTTTGGAGAAGGCAAAGGACAATTCCTGTATAGATAAGGGAGCCGATCAATAGATGCTGCGTGCTGAGTTCGAATGTGTGGGTCAGCTGCAACAGATGACCGAGCGATCCACCGACCGTAGTGCCGAAGATCAAAAGCAAGGCATCAGTCACAACGCGGAGGAGGGGAACCGAAAGCAAAGACGGAGACCACTCCTTTGCAGGAGCTGTCTGCACGGGAATAACAATTGGTGCCTGCGCCGGTATGGCTTCTTCACTTCCATCCGGCGGAAACGGTATTGCATTTGTGTTCATCCGTGAAGCCTCAAGCTGAAGATGGGGACAGAGATCCTTCTTAGGCACCGATAATTTGCAAAGTCGAACAGTCGTGCGTTGGGTTGGCGCTGTTAAGTACCGTTCAAAACTTCAACTCGATGCACTGATACGCAAGGCTGAGTCTCTCGTAATCTAGGTAACCGCGCTAGACAGCCAATTGAAACTTATGCCGACAGTCAAGGTCATGCGCATCTGACGGCATCCAATTTGCAAAAGCGAGCTTCCTGGGAGCAGGAGGCGAATAATTGCTTGGATGCGGATACTACTCAGGGGTTTGATGCACAGCTCAAGAAAATTACAGCGATGTGAATCGCAAGTAAAGATGCCGATAAAGTGTCCGGGGATGTGGCGGGCACCATGGGCTCGCCTCGCGCGGTGCGCCGAAATCCATTGCCGCCGAGCGGGGCAGACCGGTGAAGGGGGAAGGCGAGATCGAGGGCGGCTCGTTGCAGGGCAGAGGCGGCGGAGCCAGCTCCGAGCGCAAACCTGTTTGGATTGAGTTGCATCCTATGACTGGTGAACTTGTTCGTTATGGCTCGATCTGGATGGAGGGTGGCGATAACCCGCCGTACGCGGTTCGTTGCGCTGGCTCTAATCCTTTGCGGCGGCATTCTCCTCGGCGAGAAGCCAGACGACTCGGCCGCTGCGATCTCTGACAAGAAGAAGGCGCCTGAAACTGCGGGTTCTGTGGCTGCGCATTTCTCCCCGGAGTTTATGGGGATGCACACGCTGTCTCCCACACGACATTGGCCGGAGGTTCCACTCGGCAGCATCCGGCCAGCCGGCGTGTCCTGGGGCGCACTTGAACCCGTCAAGGGACAGTATGACTGGCACTCGCTGGATACCTGGGTCGAAGAGACGCAGCGGCACCACGTGCAATTGGACTATGTGTTCGTGAATGTTCCTCGATGGGCAAGCACACGGCCCGACGAACCGTGCATCGGCAAAAAACTCGGATGCGCTGCACCGCCAAACATGGCCGACTGGGAGGAGTTCGTCACCACACTCGCAAAGCGCTACAAGGGGAAGATCACGAGCTATGAGTTGTGGAATGAACCAAATGCGTCAGGCTTTTGGACCGGGACCCCCAAGGAGATGGCTGAACTGGCGGCGCCTGCGTACGGCATCATCAAGTCAATTGATCCAGCCGCGATTGTTACCACTCCAGCGGCGTCATCGACCGGATGGCCGCTGTCTCACGATGCATGGCTCAACGAGTACCTCCAAGCGGGGGGAGGAGAATATGCAGATGTGATTGCGTGGCATGGTTATGCGGGGAGGAACGACCGCCCCGCACTTCCGCCTGAGGCTCTGGCCCAACAGATTCAGGCGCTCCGAGCTGTGCTTGCGCGCCACCAACTGGCCGGCAAGCCTATATGGAACACCGAGGGTGGCTGGGGCAGAGATGCTCAACTGCCGGACGAGACGGAGCAAGCGGCCTTTCTGGTGAAGTGGTATCTAATCAACTTCACCAATGGAGTTGCGCGCGCGTACTGGTATCAGTGGGACAACCCGGAATGGGGAACCCTGTGGCGAGAAAGCGGCGGAATTACCCCGGCGGGCAAGGCCGCGCAGCAGGTTGCGGGATGGCTGGCGGGGGCGACATCGGCGAGCCCATGCGGGGCCACAGGGAAATCGAGCTTGTGGACCTGCGAAATAAGGAAAGGGAACGCCATCTTCCGAGTGGTGTGGAGCGCATCGGGTCAAGCGGCGTATGCGGATGTTGCGAACCTGGCGTCGATCACCGAGACCGGCGGGGACAAGAAGGCTCCCCCTGGAGGGTCGATCAGCATCGGCTCAGTGCCTGTGCTGCTTGAAATCAAATCTACAAAGCAGTAAACGCCTGGGGCATACGGTGCTCGACAATCTGGTCAACTGAAAACCTGCGTTCCGGAGGAGAAGAAGGGTGAAGCAGTGGGCTATAGCAATCCTTTTCGAATGAAGTTGCATCCCACTGATGCTGCCCCGGTTTTTCGGTGTTGATTTTCAAAGCTTGAACCAAAGAGTCGTCCCCGGAAAGGCCGATTGCGATGCGTGTGCTTAAGGTAAGTGTATTTCCATGCTTGCTGGTATTCTTTGAAGTTCTTACAGGATGTGGAGGGTTCAAGGGGGTTGTCGCGCCAACGCTAACCTCCGTTTCACCCACTACTGTCGCTGCCGGAAGCGCTGGATTTACGCTGACTGCCACCGGGACGAACTTCACCAGCGGGACCCAGCTTCTGTGGGATGGCTCTGCGCAGCAAACACAGTTTGTTTCGAATACTCAACTGACCATGTCGGTTTCTGCGGCTCAGATCGCTAAGGCAGGCATGGTCACGATTCGAGCAATGAAGCCGGACACGACTACGTCCGGGCCTGCGACCTTTACGATTACGGGCGGCGTTGTGCCACCAACTTTCGCCCTTACGTCCATTTCTCCGTCCACGATCGCTGCAGGAAGTCCGGATTTCACGCTGGCGGCGACCGGCATAGGTTTTGTGACGGGCGATGTGATCACGCTCAACGGTGTGGCGGCTACCACAACGTTTGACTCTGCGACGCAAATGCATGCGACGGTTCCGGCGGCGGATGTTGCAGCTCCGGGGACGATCGCCGTGGCCGTTCAGGATGCAAGCAAGAACACGACGAATACTCTGCCTTTGACGGTCTCCGGCGCATCTACGGGAAAACCGCCGACACTCACATCGCTCAACCCAAATACCGCGTTTGCGGGCAGTGCGGCATTCACGTTGACGGCAGTCGGGAGGGGCTTTGCGAGCGGAAGCCAGGTTGTGTGGAATGGAACGGCTCTAGCCACGACATTTGTCTCAAGCACGCAGGTGACGGCGAGCGTTGCGGCTTCTAATCTGACGCTGGTGGGCACCGAGAACGTAGCGGTCATGAACCCGGACGCCACCATCTCCAACACCTTGCCATTCAAGCTGACAGTGTCGCCGTCCACCGTGCCGACGGTTATATCGATCAGCCCGACGAAGGCAGCAGTGGGGAGTCCAGGCTTCACTTTGACTCTAAATGGCATGAACTTTGCGCCGGGATGCGTGGCGTACTTTGGAAATGATTTGTTGGCTACGACCGTTGTGAGCGAAACGCAGCTGACCGCTCAAGTGCCCGCTTCGGATCTGACGGCGGTAGCGCAAGTGCCGGTTACGGCGAAGAACGCCCAGTCAGTGCAGTCGAATCCGATTCCGTTCCTTGTTGGGATGAATGTGTTCTTCGGCGCGGTAAATGATCTGGCTTGGGATGCGCCCCGCAACATTCTCTACATCTCGCAGCCCGGCTCATCGACGAAGAATCCCAACACTGTCATCGCAATCGACCCGATTTCGCTTTCTGTCTTGTGGACTTACTCGCCGGGCACGGGCAGCGAGCCGAATCACCTAGCGCTATCAGCTGACAAGAAGTACTTGTACGTTGGATTGGATGGACTGGGAACGGTAGAGCGGCTCGTGCTGGGGAATCAGACGGCGGTGCCCGATATCAGCATCCCGCTCGGATCGGATCCGAATCTTGGCAAGTATTACGCGATGGACATTGAGATCGACCCCATGCAGTCGAGCACGATCGCAGTTGCGCGTGGAGTTTCACCCAGTATCTCCATCGTGCAGGCGCAAGGGGGAGTCGCAATCTACGACGATGCGACGCAGCGTCCGGGAGTGGTGACGCCGACCACGCAGGCAGGCGACGTTCTGCTCGATACGATCCAGTGGAGCCCGGACGGCACGAAGATCTGGGCCGCAAACAATGAGAACTACCAGGGAGACTTTTACATTCTGGCGGTTTCTGCCAACGGTGTCACTCTGGCTAGCGATCATCCGAATCTTTTCCCAATTCCAAATCTACGGATCCACTACGATTCGACCACGAAGCTGCTCTATGGAGATGACGGAATTGCGGTTGATCCGGTAAGTGCAACTCAAGCCGGCAACTTTGTCTCCTCGGGTGTCATGGGTACCGACTCGACGATTGGAAATGCATACTTTGTTGGTCAGTCGGCTTCTCAGGTTTTGACGGTTGCTTATATTGCTCAGTCATTTAACCTGACGAAATTTACACCTGTAGCGCAGCTCCCGCTCTACCAGGTGGAGGGGCTTCCACAGCACATTGTGCGTTGGGGCACGAATGGATTGGCGTTCGCCACGAAGAAGGTGACTAACTGCGTTGTCTCGCCCTGCAGTATTCAGGACGGGCGGCTCTATGTCATCTACGGGCCGTTTGTGACGCAGACGGCGCCGTGATTTCTGGCAGACCGGCGGAGTATGCAGCAGCCAACTCATTCAAAGTGAGGCACACAGAATTATTGATTTCAGGCGCTAACCATCAACGAACTGCCCGGGCCAGTGTTTGAGGTTGCCGCTGGTGATTCAGCAGAAAGTGAGTTCTGAGTACAGCATCAACGGCATCGAAAGACTTTTCAGGAGCAAGATGTGATCAAGAGAAGTTGGGTCCTGGGTATTTTGCTCGTGTCAGCGGCAAGTGTATTCGGGCAGGTCGAAGCGGCTGCTACTGCTGGATCAGCTCCATTCAGTGTAGGTGGCTCCTTCAGCTTCTTTAACGCGAGCTATTCTTCCAATTTTGTAGGAGGATTTGGCACGTACATTGACTGGTCGCCGCTTCTTCACGGTGATCTCGGAGTCGAAGGAGAAGCGCGCTGGATGAATATGGGCGGTTCACATGGATTCAGCGAGTATAACTACCTGGCTGGGCCGCGTTACCGGTTTCGTGCAGGAGAAAAGATAGAACCCTACGCGAAGTTTCTGGTTGGCGCGGGACAGATCAAATTCTCCTATGACCTTGCACATGGCGGATACTTTGCGTATGCGCCAGGCGGCGGTGCCGAGATCGTGTTGAACGAGCATTGGAGGTTTCGCGCGGATTACGAGTATCAATTCTGGCCGGATGCGGTCGGAATTCCCGGGATCCGTACGGACCCTGTGAGACCGAATGGAGTCAGTGTCGGGTTCACCTACAGACTGTTTCGAGAAAATCGCGATCTGATGTAAGCTTTCTGACCTGCAATTACTCCACGATGTAATCAATCCAAAGAGGATCGCCCGAGCCCAAAAACTTGCCCGAAGAGAGCCGCATTGACGCCGACACGTCCCCGACTTCCCAACAGGTGAAAGCGAACGTTGCACGTGCGCTCATTGAAACTCTGACCTCCGAGTGCAAGGCGTTTTGCATCCTCTCAAGTTATGAGGACTTTCCCGCGTCGTTCGAGACCGACATCGATTTCATGGTCAGCGACCATGATTTTCTGCAAATGCCCCGGATCATTGATGAGGTTGCTCGGCGGTCGCGCACAAGGCTTTTCCTGACGGTCGACCATGAAATCGCGGGTCGCGCTTATTGGCTTGCGCGACAAATGGGGTCGGAATTGATGATTGCGCAGCTCGACTCTGCGGCCGACTACCGGCATTTTGGGTCGCTGTGGCTGCGCTCCGACGAGGTTCTGACGGCCAGGCGATGGCATCCGCGTGGTTTCTGGATTCCTGCTGCGCCACACGAGTTTGCATACTGCCTTGTAAAGCGGCTGAACAAGAGATCGTTCAAAGAGGAGCATGGTCGAAAACTGCATCGGTTGTATGTTGAAGATCCATCGGGATGCGATCGGATGATAGCGCGCTTCTGGAAAGGCTCGCGGAGGAGGTTGTTGAGCAAAATGGCGATCTCAGATGACTGGGAGGCGATGGGTGCAGAGCTGGAAGCGCTGCGGAGAGAGATGAAGAGGAATACGGCGGAGTCTGCCTGGCAGAGGGCCGCGTCTGTTCCAAAGCGGCTGCGTGCCTTTATGAAACGCGTTGCGCAGCCCACCGGAGGATGGATTGCCATCATGGGGCCGGACGGGGCAGGGAAGTCGCTTGTGATCAGCGCGCTTCGACAAGAACTGTCGAGTGTGTTCCGCACTGTGCGGTGTTTTCATCTTCGGCCGAAGTTGCTTCGTCGCAGCGGCGCCACCGATGCGGTGATCACAGACCCGCATGGTAAGCCGCCACGCGGCAGACTCGTATCGATCGCCAAAGTGTTCTTCCTGCTGGCAGACTATTGCCTCGGCTACCTGCTTCGACTTGCGCCGGCAATGATGCGTTCGGACATGATCATCTTCGATCGTTACATCTACGATCTCATGGTTGACAGCAAACGGGTGCGTTACAGCGGGCCTATTCTGGTTGTTGCGACTGGCGGCTCGCATGGTGCCCCGACCTGATCTCGTCGTTCTCCTCGATGCACCGCCTGAAGTGCTGTGGTCACGAAAGCAAGAGGTGGCCTTTGAGGAAGTTGGGCGCCAGAGAGAAGGATATCTGAGAGTCGCCCGTGAATTGCCGTCTGCCGTCGTTATCAATGCGACGCAATCTCCATCTGATGTGATAGGCAGTACTATGAATGAAATTGTGGAGTTCTATGCCCAGCGCACCGCCAGGCGTCTTGCGCTGAATACCGCTCCTGTCTCAAAGAATCCCATGAACGACTGAGGCTCCGAGCCACCAATGCTGACCTTCGACGATCGTCAGGCGACCGCTTGCTCTCGCGGAGGTGTTGCACGTGGTGTTTTCAACGAAAGGGCTGCTGGCTCAACAGGACAGTTGCAAAGCCGTTCGGTGCATGTGATTCCGCAAGGTGGGGAACCGCGATGGATCATTGTGGGCGGAACACGCAAGGCATTACCCGTGCTGAAGAGCTGGAGTCCATGGAATCCAGGTTCGCGGTTTCGCTGGGGTGCAGTGAAGCTCGCGGCGAGCCTCGGACTGCTTCCGATGCTCCCGGGCGTTCAGAGCAGCGACGCTCTGATCGGAACTTCCTACTGGCAAGACAACCTGCCGGAGTTTCCTGCTGCCTGGACCGCGGTGATTCACGTGGGAAGCTTCTCGCACACTCGCAAGGCAATTCTGTTTGTGATCGGCGAGGATGGAACGATTCATTTCGCCGCCAAAGTTCCACTGGTGAGCGGGGCAGCGGAGGCGATCTTTAATGAAGCGAGAGTGCTGGACTCTCTCAAACAATTCGCGTACCTGCCGAAGGTGCTCTTCAGGGATTTCGAGCGCGGAGTCGCCGCGCAGTCGTGGCTGGATGGAGGGCCGGTCTCTCGCGGATTCACAGATGCGCACCTGAAGCTACTGAGTACCCTTGCATGCAGTGGCAGAGAGGCGCGGGTCTTTGAAGTTCGTGCAGAGGTCGAGTCCGGATTGAACGATGCAGACTTTCCGTTCGACCGGTCAGTGCTTGCGCGCGGTCTTGAACTGCTCGAATATGACAAGCCGCTACCTGCCTTTGTGGAGCACCGCGACTTTGCACCGTGGAATCTCAAATGGCTTCCAAACGGGGGGCTTGGCCTGCTGGATTGGGAGTGGGCTGTAAGTGAGAGTCTTCCCTGGCAGGACGCATGCAGGTTCTTTTATCTCGACGACTTTCATTTCAATGGGCCGGGAAGAGTGTGGGAGAGGATCACCATGGATCCGCTCCTCATGGAATACAGGCGGCAGTTTGGTATTCCACCGGAAGCGCTCCCGGCGCTCACGATGCGATACCTGCTGAGGGTGCTGCCGATGGATTGGATCGGTGGCAACCGGGCGCGGGCGCAGCACACCTTCCAGCAAATTCAGCTTCTGCTCGGGACGCGCAGAAGGCCCGCCCCTGTCGGCTTCGAAGGCAGCCAAGGAAGTACAAATCTTACCGGCGCTCGCAACAATCCAGCCTAAACAGGCAGGCATCAGGGACATTTCCCGGCCCTACAGCGCCCCAATTTGGAATCCCGCAGATCCAACCAGGTGTCACCTTCGTGCCGGATGCCGCGAAAACTCTTGGACAGTGGAGCGACACTGCGCGTATGCTAGGCGCAGATTTTAAAGAATCTTAAGTCCATCTGAAGGCTCCGAAGGAAGAATGCGGATTGCCGGTTCCCCGCGGTGATCGTCCAGAGAGCGCGGGAGTGCATGTATGGGTTCCACAGGTCCAGGTCCCCTGAAGGAAGAAAGGCGATTTTTCAGTAGGTTTAGGGTTGCACATGGACAGCGTCGTTTGTATGATTTCGACAGAGCATCAAGACGGGACCCAAAGCAAGAGGCGATCGCAGTAACCAGAGCGATCGTGGTGGTTGCACTCATAGGAGGAGCAATTTGGTTCCTTCTGTGGAAAGTGTTGTCGCACATTATGGCGAACCACTAGCCTGTTCGCATTAGTGCCCGCAAGCCTGAAAGACAGAAAGCAAGGAACGATCGTACATTTCGCGTCGAGCTCTTCAGCAAGTGGCTTCGATGCACTTCCAAAATCGGCTACGGCAAGAAGGCTGGTTTTGCTTTTTGTTGTTAGACAATTCCTTGCGATGGGCAAAGCGTCGAAGGCGGAACATTCGATTCCACCTGAATCATGCTGAGTCGGTCTGGGCTTTATGCTCCCAATGCGAAAACCGGCAACACCCCGCAATGAATGTCTTGGTTATCTTACGGACAGTAGAGGCATTCGTTGCTCTTTACAGGCTCGAATTTCGCGATTTCGCTAAAATTCCTGGCTCAGTCCGGCCGTGGGCGCGCCACGAGTCATACGATACCTCATGTCGAGCCCGGCTCACATTAATAGATGCTCAAAACATCGTTGTGTGGGCACCACAGCGCAAAACGGCCGGCTTTCAACAAAGCCACCATGCTCGTCCATTCCTATTCGATTTATCGCACAAGAACAGTTGATTGACACGCCAGCAAGGCGGCGCGGATTCGTTTTGCCCACCTAAGGGCCTTGTTTGTGATCGCCTTTGCTGCCTTGATTCGAGTCTGACCGGAAGTGGATGCAGAAAAGAACGCATTCCCGGGTCCAGCTCAAAGCAGGTGCCGGTCGTTGCGGACCGGGAGATCAATCACGCTGTTCAACCGCTGTCCCCAAGCACTTTCTCCAGAGGCTATCAGATGCGTACTTCGAGGCTTTTCCTGACCATCGTTCTTGCGGCTCTGGCAATGACCGGAATCCGCGCGCACAGCCAGGCGAATGTCACCGAGACAGCCACTATCTATGTAGGCAACGGAGGCAAAACAAGCAGTCCCGCAGCCAACGTTGCAACAGGGACAATATCCGCGCCGCTTGGTTCAATTCAAGCGGCGGTCAATATGGCGAATACCAACGCTCTGCGCAACATCGGCACCAAGATTGTTGTCGCGCCCGGTGTGTATCGTGAGGTCGTAACGATCAACGGAGTGTCATCTGGCGCGCCGCTGACGATTGAATCGTCAGTCACAGGCGCGGCCGTCATCGCCGCTTCCGACGTGTTAACGGGCTGGTCGGGAGTGTCAGGACATCCGAACACGTATTACCACAGCTGGACTTATAACTTCGGGAATTGCCCGGTACCGACCGGATGGCCGAGCAACTTTCCCGCAATCGCCCGCCGCACCGAGATGGTGTTTGTGAACAACGTCATGTACACGCAGGTCTTGTCGGAATCGCAGCTCCGAGCGGGCACATTTTATGTTGACGAATCGGCGAACCAACTTCTGGTCAGCTTGCCTTCCGGCCTGAGCGCGAACAGCGCGAAGATAGAGGCGGCTGTCCGGTCCTCAACTCTCTCAGTCAATGGCAGGAGCAACATTACCATCAGTGGAGTCACCCTCGAGCACGCACGAACCTGCATTAATCGGGGTGGCGCGAACATCAATGGCGGTAGTTATGTAACGGTGGATCATGTGCAAGCGATCTGGAACGGATGGGGCGGGTTGCAGTTTAACAACAACAGCCACCTCACAGTGCAGAATTCAATCGCGAGCCATAACGGCGGCGTAGGATTCACGGCCAACAACGGATCCTATCTAACCTTCAGCTTCAACGAATCAGATTTCAATAACTGGCGCGGTGCCCAGGGGGCCTTGTACGACTGGGGCATGGGCGGCACCAAGTTCTACCAGACGCACAACGTGACGGTGCAGCACCACTACTCCTACGGGAACCAGGCGCAGGGACTCTGGTTCGATACGGACAATAGATACATTACTGTCAACAATGCGACGGTTTCGGGAAGCGCAGAGTCGGCGCTGCAGCTCGAGGCGAACGATGGGCCAATTCTGGTTGAAAACAGCCACTTCTGCGGCAGCCTTGCAGGTGTGAATTTTCTCAATTCGGCGAACGTTACTTTGAAGTCGAACGTGTTCTACAACAACGGCAGCTTCGGTGTATTTACTCCGGCAGGAATATTCATTGCGGGAAGAAAAGGAGGCCACGTAATTTCGGGCGTCAGACTCTATACTTCCAACCTTGTAATGACGGGAAACACCATTATGGATGGCGCATCAGGGCAGCATGTAATCGGGACTTATCTGAGCGGATACGATTGGTCGCATTTTGCGAACACGTTGAATGCGAGCGGAAACCGTTGGTACGACGGATCTAATTCCAACGCTTTTCAGATCTCGGGCGGTCATACTGTGAACTTTTCAGGCTGGAAAAGTGCTGTGGGGACGGACTACAGCTCCAGCTGGGGCGCACCTTCCACTTCTCCTGCCGGAGCTTGCGGGATTCCTGGCCAGTCGTTCGCGGACTTCCAGATCAGTCTCAATAGGGAATCCTATTCGATGAGTTCGGGCAGGGTCGCGATCGTAGCGAAGGTAGCATCCTTCGGTTATGGAACGATCAATCTGAGTACAAGCGGACTACCCTCCGGTGTGAGCGCTTCAATGAATCATTCAAGCATCACCAACGGACTCGTCAACATCACTCTGTCGGCGTCCGGGTCCGCGCCAAACAAGACAGTGCCGATCACCTTCTGGGCAGTAAGCGGGAGTCGAGTACACAGCGTGACTGTGAACGTCCATGTCGCTCCTTGATAAATCAGAATCCAGTTGGAATGTGTAACAACTCAGAGGGCTTTCGGGATCAATTCCGAAAGCCCTTTGCCGTTTCTTTACCACACGTGCGCAACGAGAAGACGAATAGGGCGCTGACTCCCAAGGACCTCGACCGGGCGACCAAAGATCGCCAACTAAGAGTAATCAAAAAGGAACTTTCGTAATCATCGATTCCGGTGACATCCGGTACACCTTCTGTAATAATCGGACCCAACATTATCGATTCACCAGACCCAGAAACCAACGCGCATAGGTGCTCGAGCGCGTTGCAGTTTCACGCGCACGCCAGGGCAGTGTGTATCTCGTTCGGCCCGATCTGAGTTGTTTCCAGCTTGCGCGAGAAGGTGGAAGGGTAAGAGAGCGCTTTCTGAATTGCAAGCTTGGCTTGGTAGTTCCTGGTCGTCTGGATCGGGATATCAACCACGTGTCGAAGCGCGGTCTTTCTCTTTTCTTTTTAGAGGTTGGTAATGACGCTGTCTAAGGTGTTTCTTGCTCTCTCCTCCGCAATTCTTGTGATTTCCGGCTCCCTAGCTCACAGCCAGGCAAATGTCGTCGAGAACCAGACTACCGTCTTGTACGTGGATGGCAGGAACGGCTTAGACTCTAACTCCGGCACCGCAGCAGCACCCCTTAAGACGATTCAAGCCGCGATCAACAAGGCGAACGCGAACAATCAGAAGAAGATTGGCACCAAGATTATTGTCAATGCCGGTGTCTACCGTGAGACCGCGAACATCTATCCGGTCACGAATCAGAGCACCGTGCCCCTGACAATACAGGCAGCCACTGCTGGAGCCGCCATTATTGCCGGATCGGATGTGGTGACCAATTGGAGTCCGGAATCCACCAAGCCCGGGGCGTATGTAGCTTCCTGGGCGCCGGCAACATCCAGTTGTGCGGTTCCAAGCGGTTGGCCGACTAACTTCAACTCGATTGCTCTCCGCACAGAGATGGTTTTCGTGAACGGCGCGCTTTTGACGCAGGTGTTGAACTGGTCGCAGATGGCGCCTGGGACGTTCTACAACAATCCGACTTACAGCACTCTGCACGTGTGGCCGCCCAATGGAACGGATATGCACACGGCGGTCGTTGAAGCAGCAACGCGTTCCAAGACTTTGAGCATTGTTGGCCGCAGCAATATTGTTCTTCGCGGGCTGGTATTTCGGCACGCCGCCAGCTGTATCAACAACAGCGGTGTAACCGTGACGAACAGCTCGAATGTTCTCATCGATTCGGTCCAGTCTCTCTGGAATAACTGGGGTGGAATCGGAGTCTTCTCGAGCACGAACTACACTGTGCAGAACTCCGTTGCCAGTCACAATGGCGGCGTCGGCATTCAGGGGACGAAAGCTCAGTACGGCCTATATAACTTCAACGAGAGCGACTACAACAACTGGCGCGGAGCACAGGCGGCCTTCTATGACTGGGGCATGGGCGGCACAAAGCTGTTCCAGATGCGCAATATCTCTGTACAAAGCCACTTCTCCTATAACAACCAAGCTCAGGGGCTATGGTTCGATACTGACAACAAGAACATCACCGTCGACAACGCTACTCTGGTAGGAAACGTTCAAGCAGCATTGCAGATTGAGAGAAACGAAGGGCCTGTAACACTTGAGAACAGCCACCTATGCTCCAGCGGTGTTGGCGTTAACGTGTTGACGAGCGAAAAAGTGACGGTGCAGAACAACGTCTTCTATAACAATGGCGCCACAAACAACCATCAGGCGCAAATCTACCTGGCAGGCCAAAAAGGCGGCAAGGTGATTACAGACTGGCAAACCGGCCAGTCGTACGACCTGTTTACGACTGGAATGGTGGTGTCTGGCAACACATTCGTGAGCGCCGCACCTGGACAGCATGTGTTTGGAACTTATCTGAGCGGAACGGACTGGTCAGATTTCGCAAACACGCTGAATGCGAGTAACAACACTTGGTATGACATGGTCACGCCGAACTCGTTCAGGATTGTGAACGGCAAGAACGTGAATCTGAGTGGCTGGCAGGCGGCGACGGGTACGGACTATACCTCGATCTGGGCTTCTCCGGCGACCTCGCCAGTGGGGGCATGCACCGCGCCGTCGCCATCGTACCCGGACTTCAATGTAAACCTGGACAACAGGGTTTACACGATGAGTTCAGGCAAGGCAACGGCGACAGTGCACGTGAACTCATTTGGATATGGAGCCGTTTCGCTGAGCGTCTCCGGGATGCCAAAAGGAGTGAGCGCGTACATCAGCAATGCAAACCTGGTGAGCGGTGTGGCGACAATCACTTTGTCTGCGACAACTTCAGCAGTCAACCAGACCGTTCCCATTACGCTATGGGGCGTCAGCGGCGACCGTGTTCATAGCGTGACCTTCAACGTGAACGTCGTTCATCCGTAGCCAGAAGACGGGCCGGAAGGGGTCCGTCAATTGTCTAGCTACTGCAAGGGCTTCCGGGGACTCTGATCTCAGGAGGCCCTTTCTTGTGCCCATTGAGACAAAGACATGCATCCAATGACATAGCTGTCGAATGATTTATCTTGCGAGTGGGACTGGCTGATACATCCGCCAGCGGCTGCGGGGAGATGCGTTGCCGAAAGTCAAAGTTGAAATGGCTATGAAGATCCTTTTGTCAGCATACGCATGTGAGCCGGGCAAGGGATCCGAGCCCGGTGTTGGATGGAACTGGGTGCAGGCACTGCTTCGCCGTGGGTACGACGTGCATGTGATTACCCGGAGAAACAATCGAGCTGTTATCGAGACCGCAGCGAAGGCCAGCGGCAAGGTTGCGAAGTTTGCCTATTACGATCTGCCACAATGGCTCCGGTTCTGGAAGAAATGGCCGGGTGGAGTTTATTTTTACTACCTGCTGTGGCAGATCGGTGCGTATCGGCTGGCAAGGCGACTTCACGCAATTGAGCGATTTGATTGTGTTCATCATGTCACGTTTGTCTCATTTCGCCAGCCGTCATTCATGGGATTTCTTGGGATTCCATTCATCTTCGGCCCTGCAGGCGGAGGCGAGAGCATGCCGCGACAGCTTCGCGAGGGACTGCCATTCAGCGGCCGAGTGGCAGAGTTGATTCGCAATACGGGGAATTCGCTCGTAGCGATTGACCCGTTCATGTATTGCACGTTTTCTCGAGCGCAGATCATTGCCTGCACGACGCAAGAGACTCTCGCAAGGATTCCTCGGCGATTTCGAGAAAAATGTGTCGTTCAGCGGGCGATCGGCATAGACAAGGCGGAGATTGGCGCTATTTGCGATTCTTCAAGCTCGAAATATCAATTTCTTTACGTGGGCCGACTGCTTTATTGGAAGGGACTGCATCTTGCACTTGGTGCTTTGAAGGAAGTAAGGCGGTTTATTCCGGATGTCCGGTTGAGAGTGATTGGCGACGGGAACGATCGCGACTGGCTTATGCAGGTTGCAGAAGTTGAAGAGGTGCGCGATTTGGTTGAGTGGATTCGCGAGAAACCGCACGGCGAGATTTGGAGGGAATATGGCGATGGTATCGCGCTAGTCTTCCCGAGCCTGCATGATTCAGGGGGCATGGTAGTGCTCGAGGCCTTGGCTGCAGGGTTACCTGTGATTTGCCTTGATCTCGGAGGGCCAGGATCGATCGTGAATGCGTCGTGTGGTGTAGTGGTCGAAACCGGCCAACGAGACGAGAAGACAGTGATTCAAGGCGTGGCGAATGCGATGGCATCGATCTGTTCGGACAGTGGCTATCGAGCCAGGCTCTCAAAGAATGCACCTGCGAGAGCGGCAGAAATGACGTGGGACGCAGCCGCTGATGCACTCTACTCTTCTGCTGTGTTTGCACGCATCTTGAACGAAGCGGGGCGTCTTCAAGTAGTCAAATAGCCAACCAACCTTTCTATGCGGTGGCGAGATTCTGAAGACAGGGAATGGTTTGCTGACTCAGTGAAAGTTGTGAGAGTGGATTTCAGCAGTCGTGATCTGAATGGGCCTGATGTCCCTGGCTTTTATATGAATCACCCCATCCTGATTCTGCAGCGGGCCTGTGATGCTTAGGAAGCGGTTGCGGGTGATGAGAACACGTTCCTGCTCGAAGAGATCGGGTGTGATGATCACATTGGCGATTCCAGTCTCATCTTCAAGGGAGAGGAAGACGAAGCCCTTTGCCGTCCCTGGTCGCTGACGGGCGATGACGCATCCTGCGATACGAACAATACAATTCCCTGCGCAGTGGGTAAGATCGTCCGCCGACAAATAACCTTGACTCCGTAGCGCTTCGCGGTGAAATGACATGGGGTGTGGGCCAGTAGTTAAACCTGTGCCAGCGAAGTCGGCGGCAAGGCGCTCATCTGTAGTCATCTTCTCGAGAGGCGAAGGTGTGAGTGTTTGGATGTGGGCGGTAGTCGGGCGCAACAGCGGGCCGACGGGACGACCCGCCTGCTCAACCTGCCAAAGAGCATCGCGGCGATGTTCGACGTGCCCCAGGGAGTTCAGTGCTCCGATCCGCGCAAGCAGGACAAGTTCTTTCCGGTTCAATTCGCTGACGCGCATTGCGAGATCGTCGACTGACAAGAAGGCTCCATCGCGATTGCGCGCGGACAGCAGAGCATCTGCGGAGGATTGCCGCAGGCCTTTCGCGTAGTTCATGCCAATCCTAAGGGCAAATGATCCATCCGGCTCAGGCTCGATCGTGCAGAGCCACTGGGAGCGTTGAACGCAAATCGGCCGGACACGCAGACCGTGACGTTGTGCATCCTTGATGATCACTGCAGGCGAGTAAAAACCCATGGGCTGGTTGTTGAGCAATCCACATGTGAATGCGGCGAGGTAGTGCACCTTGAGATACGCAGACGCATAGGCGATGAGAGCAAAGCTAGCGGCATGCGACTCAGGAAAACCATACATAGCAAATGACGAGATGCCATGCACGATGTTGTCCTGTGCTTCTGAGCCAATTCCGTTACGTGTCATTCCTGCACGGAGGCGGCCTTCGAGATCATGCATTCTCTGCATCGATCGACGCATTCCAACCGCACGACGCAACTCTTCCGCCTCAGCGCCTGTAAAGCTGGCAACCACCATGGCCATACGCAGTAATTGCTCTTGAAATAGAGGCACTCCAAGCGTGCGCTTGAGGACAGGTTCAAGCGAGGGGTGAGGGTAAGTGACTTCCTCTTTGCCCTGGCGCCGCCTCATATACGGATGCATCATCTTGCCGACAATGGGTCCAGGGCGGATGATGGCAACCTGTACGACCACATCATAGAAACGCACAGGAGCATTGTGAGGGAGGGAGGCCATTTGCGCTCGACTCTCAACCTGAAACATACCAACTGTGTCGGCCTTTCGCAGAGTCTCGTAGACCAGTTGATCTTCAGGCAGAGTGGCGAGATCAATCTGCTTTCCATAGTGCTGCGGGATCAATTCGAGCGAGTCTTTGAGCACGGCCATCATTCCCAGCCCAAGCAGATCAACTTTAATCAGGCCCAGGTCGGCGCAGTCTTCCTTATCCCACTGCACGACTGTGCGGCCCGGCATGGACGCATGTTCCAGCGGAACGACATGATTCAACATCCCGGCGCAGATCACCATGCCACCAGAGTGCTGACCAAGATGGCGCGGCAGGCCGCCAATGCGCATGCAGAGTTCAAGATACTTTGCGATTCGCGGATGACGAATATCAAACCCTGACTGGTTGAAGTAATTGGCCATCGTGTCGTTCGCGCCCTGCCACTCCCAGTGACCCACGAGACTGGAGAGGCGCGAAAGCTGATCGGGTTCGAATCCGAGGGCTTTGCCGACGTCACGTGCCGCCGAACGACCCCGATAGGTGATCACGTTGGCTGTCATTGCAGCGCCGAGTGAGCCATAGCGCTCGATAAATGTACTGGATGACCTTTTCGCGATGATCTCCCGACGGCAAGATCCAGATCGATGTCAGGCCATTCGCCCCGGCTTTCGCTAAGAAATCGCTCGAATAGCAGTTCCATTCCGACGGGATCGACAGCAGTAATTTCGAGCGCGTAGCAGACGGCAGAGTTCGCAGCAGAACCGCGCCCCTGCACCAGAACTCCGCTTTTCTGGCAATAATGGATGATGTCCCAGACGATGAGGAAATATCCGGCAAATCCCAGTTTCGCAATGAGTGCGAGTTCATGGCGGACTTGTGCGCGCGCCTTTTCGAGCAGGTGCCGTTTTGATGGCGCTCCATATCGGTTCTGAACGCCTTCATCGACGCGCCTGGCAAGGAAACTATCCATCGTTTCGCCGTCAGGTACCGGATAGCGGGGAAACTCATAGCCCAGATTGTCGAGCGAGAATTCGAGGCGGTCACTGACGATGCGCGTGTTGGCGACGGCTTCAGGAATATCGTGGAAGAGATTCGTCATCTCGCGGCTCGAGCGCAGATATCGCATGGAGTTCGCGGACAGGAGTCGTCCCGCCTGATCGAGCGGTGGTGTGATGGCGAATGGCAGTAAATACGTCAAGCAACTCGCGATCCTTTTCGCTTGCACAGCGAACGCCGTTGGTGGCGATCACGGGAATACCCGAGCGCGAGGAAAGGTTCAACAGTGATTGATTGCGGCACTCTTCGTCGCGCTCGTGGTGGCGCTGCAGTTCAAGATAAAGGTTGCCACGACCGTAAATGGAGGTAAGTCTGTCCAGGATGGAGCTTGCTTCTTTTTCCCCGCCGCCTGCTAGCGCGGCAGCGAGTGGCCCTTCATCACCGCCTGTCATGCAAATCAATCCTGAGGAGAACTCCTCGAGGTCATCGAGCGTTGCGGCGCCTTCTGCCTTTGTTGTCTCGCGCATTTTGAAGCGCGTAATAAGCTGGCACAAATTCTGGTAGCCGGCTTGCGTTGCACAAAGGAGCACGATGCGAGGTGGTTCATCTGGGCAATGATGCGGAAGCCACTGCGGAGGCGTGAGCCGGCGTCCAAATGATGAGACGGCAATCTCCGCGCCAATGTGTGCGCGCATATTGTGTCGTTTGGCGGCGGTGTGGAAGCGAGCAGCACCGTAGAATCCATTGCGATCAGCAAGCGCGATTGAGGGCATACCAAGCTCGACTGCGCGCTCAATGAATGATTCCGGCTGTGAAGCTCCGGCCAGAAAGCTGAAAGCGCTGCTCGCGTGCAGTTCGATGTAATCGTCGGAGCTGTCAGTCATACATCGCCTCGAGCTGCCAGCGATCGCGTTGACGGTCGAGCACGAGCAGGCAGCCCATCCTCTCGCCGCTGCCGCTCACAGCGAGGACATCCCACTCCTCGGCATCCCAACCGCTTGCAGACCACCAGCATCCGCTGGTTTTCCAAGGGCCATAGGCAGTCGTGATTTCATACCTGTCTCCACGATCGCGAAACGTGACGGGCCGCATTGCATGGAGCGTTACGCGCACAGGCGTTGGTGGCCTCATGCGACGCAGCGACAGGCAAGTGCGCTCATCTGCTGCCGGAGGCGATTTGGCTCTGACAGCAAATTCTTCCATGTGAAAGCGACCTGGCTCGTGAGTGTCTTCGAGTGCGGGTGATCCGACGCGATCATCTCCAACAAGAGCTTTGAGCCTAGCAAGGGTAACGTCGAGTCGCGACGGCTCCGGTGTCTGCGGAGTAAATAAACCCAGCTGTACTGTGTTCGAGTGTCCTGCTTCAGCACTGAGCGAGAGGGTTAAAACAGCAGCATGGGGAGGGTGAGCAGCAATTTCAAGCTGCAACAACTTTAAGAGAAACTTGCGGTCTGTTGAGGGCACAGCGGGGCGAATCACGCGCTCGTATACGCCACCTCTCTCGAGATCCATGCGAACGGTAAGCAGTGCAAGCGATAATGCATGACCGGCAGCCCTTGATACGAGGCTTTCAATCATCTTTGCGCCGATAAAGAGCAGGGAATCTAACTGCTCGACATGCGTCTCGAATTCAATGAACTCCCTTAACTCGAACTTTGCTTCGATCGGCTTAAAAGTATGTCCAGCTACTCCAAGCGCGAGTTCTCGCCATGTGCGCGCCTGTTGACCTAGACGAGTGATCATGTCCACCTCGGGTAGGGCTGCCAGTTGGCCAAGCGTGTGAATGCCCCATAGAAGGAAGGTTTCGTAGTGATCCGGCGCCAGATTGAGTGATGTGATTGGAAGATTTGCAAGTGCAGAGGATTCTTCGCCCTCATCAATCACAGTGATGCCGCGGTTGCAGGCTGCCAACATTCGCGCGGCGTCGAAGTTGGCGCTGACTGCTATCGAGACGCGAAAGCCGGCGGATTGCAGGGATGCACGCAACCGCTCCGCAAGCATCTGCGGCGGACCAAACAACCGACCACTGCCGGTTATGTCAAGCACGAGTGATTGGGATGGGCCTTCGCTAACCGCTTCGATGCGAGGAGAAAACTGGGCAGCGCACTCCAGAATAACCTCGCGAGCTGATGACTCGTTCACTCGCGAGCGCGAGAGAACACGCAGCCCGCTCAATTCCTCGACTTCAACGCGAGTCATGTGCATCGAGACGCCGCGCTTTCGGGCATGGATGTTCATTGCGCATACGCTCTCGAGTGGCGCTTCTCCTTCGAGTACGACCACGGGATGCGATTGCAGATCGGGTCGCAGACGCAGCAATGCCTGCGCGGGAAACTCGGCAGCATGCAATGCGGCATACAGAGGCCGTGGTGTGCGTGAGATATTCATACGCACCTCGTCAGCGTTCCATTGGGTTTGAACTGACCACGTTGAAGTTGGAGGCTTTCGCGCAATACTGGTGACCGGCGAAAAGCGCTCACGACCGCGCTGCATCGTATGTGTGAAGCCGCGGAGCACTGTTCCTCCCGCGGTTTCGGCGCGCATCGGTTGGCACTCGAGAACTACTGCGGCGCTCGATTGTGCGTATGCGGCTCTTCCCAGAACGAGCAGGCTGCATCGTGTACGGTCGGCGGACTGGCGAAACCGAAACCATGTAGCCAATGGAATGCGATGTGCCATGTTCGATTGCCACATCCGCGAGATCAAGCACGATCGCCGCGAAACCGCCGGCCTGCAGAAGTAAATCTGTTGCGCGAAGTGCCTGGTCGAGGCGCGTCCACGGCTTATCTTGTTGCGAAGCATGTTTGCGTGGATTTGCGGTTCCAGGCGCGCCATGGTGCATTTCTGCAACGAACCCAGAGCAACTGATTCAGGCAAACACCATTGGCTGCTGCCGATTCGGGGTCTAAGGTATCATTCGTATCGATCCAGGCGCACACACTGCCCTCCTGTAGTGCGACGGGCGAGAAATGCGAGAGCCATGGTCGTTCGTCCCGATGAGATCGGACCTGTGATTTCGCTGATCGCACCAACCGGCAGTCCGCCTTCGAGCAGTTCGTCGACTTCGAGAACACCGGTCGCTGCAACATCGTGTATGGTTCTCGCAGAAGGTGTGAGCGCAGAAGGGTAGCGATGCTGGAAGCGAGCGTTCGATTTGTTGGCGAAGTAGCGGCAGAGGAAGGCATGGCTGGAGGCGATCGATATTCGCCTTTTGTTCGCCTATAGATTCATACATTGCAGTGGGGGTTGTCAACTGTCTCTAGAGTTGCTCACAGAATCTTGTGCACAACTGTTGAAGCTGCATATGCATCGTAATAACAGCTTTAATTAATTAAGTATATTTACGATCTGATAATATCAAGTGAAGAGTTAGCTAAGCGACAGGTTCCAGGTGCGCAGTAAAGTGGCGCAAAAAAGGCGCTTCATACGTCAGGCGCATCCCTTTGATCCGCTCCCGCTTCTTGAAGACCTCCAGGATCACCTCAACCAGATAATCGACGTGGCTCTGTGTGTAAACGCGCCGCGGCATCGCCAGTCGGACCAGGTCCATCTGCGCAGCGCCGGCAAACATCAGCGTGCCAATCTCAACCGAGCGGACGCCTCCCTCGAGGTACAGTTCGGCAGCCAGCGCTACGCCTGGAAACTGATCAGCAGGAATGTGCGGCAGGAATGCGCGCGCATCGATATAGATGGCATGGCCGCCCGGCGGCTGCACGATCGGCACTCCGGCCTCGGCGATGTGATTGCCGAGATATGCCGTTGACGCGATGCGATAGCGCAGGTAGTCCTCTTCCAGCGCTTCCTGGATTCCGACCGCGATCGCCTCGAGATCGCGACCGGCAAGACCGCCGTAGGTCGGATAACCCTCGGTCAGGATGAGCAGATCTTTCTCCTGCTGCGCGAGCTGATCATTGCCTGTGCACAGAAAGCCGCCGATGTTTGCCATGCCGTCTTTCTTGGCGGACATGGTGCAGCCATCGCCGTAGCGGAACATCTCCTGCGCGATCTCTTTGGGAGTCTTGTCAGCATATCCCTGCTCTCGCAGCTTGATGAACCATGCATTTTCAGCAAAACGGCACGCATCGAAATAGAGCGGAATGCCATGTTGTTTGCAGATCGCGCTCACCTGGCGCACGTTTTCCATGGAGACGGGCTGCCCGCCACCGGAGTTGTTGGTCACGGTGAGCATCACCAGCGGAATGCGCTCGCGGCCGACACGCGCGATCAGCGCTTCCAGCGCCGGCAACGTCCATGTTGCCTTTGAACGGATGCTTGCAGCGAAGGCTGGCGGCCTTCGGGAATGAGCAGGTCGACGGCTTCTGCACCGACATATTCCACGTTGGCGCGCGTGGTATCGAAGTGCGTGTTGTTCGGGACGACGTCGCCTTTCTTGCAGGCTACTCCAAAGAGAATGCGTTCGGCCGCGCGTCCCTGGTGAGTGGGAATCACGTGCTTGTAGCCGACGATTTCCTGGATGGAGTTGCGGAAGCGTTCGAAGCTTCGGCTGCCCGCGTAGCTCTCGTCGCCTTCCATGATTGCGGCCCACTGGTGAGTCGACATGGCGCCTGTTCCGGAGTCGGTAAGTAGATCGATCAGCACATCATCTGCAGGAAGCAGAAAGAGGTTGTAGTGCGCGGCTTTGAGCAACTTCTCGCGCTGCTCGCGCGTGGTCCAGCGAATCGGCTCAACACTCTTGATTCGGAAGGGCTCGATGATGGTCTTCACTGGCATAATGGCCTCGATTGATATTTCGAGGAAGGACTCTTGCAAGGGAGTGCGCCAAGCGCACACGGAGGAGAGCTTCTTCGACCGAACCCAGTGTATATCGGCACGGAGAGAGGACAGGTCACGTGCGGGCATTGCGCTCGCTTTGTGTGGATTGGCGTCTTCTTAAATTGACGGACGACTTCGTTGAACGCGCGCTATTGCTCTGTGGCGAGCCTGAGTCAAGCGATCTCTCACGTTCCAGAATGCACGTCCATCATGGTATGCGGCCTTCCAGATGGAGCCCTTGTCCTGGGTGATCGGAGTACCTTCAGCATTGGTCAGATTGTAGAGGCCATGGTACTCACCATCGATGGTGTGTTTTTGAATGAAGGCCCATTGTTCAAGGAAGCGCTGAAAATACCGGCCATCCTGCTTGCCGTATCGCTGGTGCATGAGCAGGAGGGCATTGAGTCCTTCGACCTGGACCCACCACTCTTTTGCCGTGTCTTCTGGTTTGCCAAAGGTGGTTCCTTCTCTAAAGAATCCGCCATTTGCGCTATCCCAGCCGTATGCAAGCGCGTGATCGACGAGCATCCGGGCCATGCGCTCTGTCTTCGGACTGGCGTTGCGGTGAAGCGCCTCATCGCTCTCGAGCATCAGATAAGCCGTCTCGACATCGTGTCCGTAGGAGTCATGATCCGGTATCGCCTGCCACGCATTCGTGAAGTAAAGATTCATGACGCCCGGCTCTACGCAAATCCTGTCGCGTACGATGGCAAGCAGTTCTTCCACTCTTGCGCGGACCGTTGGATCGGGCCATACGCGGTATAGCTGCGTGAATGCCTCAAGCAGATGGATATGGGTATTCATCGACTTGTAGTTCACAGGTCCGATGGGGCCGGGCTCAACCTGCCCGCTGGGAGCCTTGGGAGTCACCGGCTTTCCACTGCGCGAAAGCAATTCAAAATAGCCGCCGTTGGATGAGTCGTGTGCATGTTCATCGACCCAGAGGAATCCCTTTTTTGCCAGAGCCAGCGCATTCGGATCATGGGTAGCTTCGTAAGCCGCAGCAGCGCCGTAGATGCAGAATCCGATGCCGTAAAGCTCCTTTGCGTCAGTGAACTCAGGCGTGATCTTGCCCGCGTCATCCAACCCCCAGAAGAAACCGCCATCCTGCTGGTCCCACATCACGTTGTTGAGGAAGTCAAGGCCGTGATGCACGATCGGAAGGAATTGATCCTTGAGCGCCGGCTCTCGCATTACCACCTGCGAAGCCACCCATGTCATGCGTCCCTGAAAGACCGAGAACTTGCCATCGCTCGGCTCCGCTGCCCAATCGCGTGCGTAGTGGGAATGGAATCCTCCATGTTCCCGGTCAACGGAACGAGGAAACCATACGTTGAGCACTTCGTTGTGCAGCGCTCCATCCACTTCCGCAGCGAGCTTCAAATACGTTTCGCGTGTTGGCGGGGCAGCACTCGCGATGGATGGAGATTGGGTCTGCTGCGCTCTGGAAATAGCCGCAGACATAAGAAGACAGAGGGCGACACGAGCGATGTGCAATGCAAGTTCCCTTCGGGCCTTTGACTCGGTGAGAATGCTAACACAGGGCCATTCACGTGCCAGAAGTGCCGGGATACGTACAAGGTCGGCTGCCGGAAATCACCGTGAGAGTGCGACTCGCTTTGATATCATCGCGTGTTCTTCAAAGGCGCAACTTACGCGGGCTTCGCTTGAAAGGCAACCTATGAATCGCAGGTCGTTTCTTGGCGCTTTAACGAGCGCAGGCATTGCAGTTCTCCCGGCATCAAAGGCTCTTGCCAGGCAATCGGCAACCTCGTCGAACCTTGTCGAAGCAAGCGCGACGCATATTCCACGCTTTCGCGGCTTCAATCTGCAGTGGGAGCGGCGTCCGGGAGACACGAAGAGCCCCGCTTTTCAGGAATCGGATTTCGCGATGATGCAGGAGTGGGGGTTCAACTTTGCGCGCCTTCCGCTTTCGTACTGGATCTGGGGCAAGCCGAGCGATTGGACTTATATCGATGACGAGCCTCTCGGGCAAATCGATCGCGCTGTCGCGCTCGGCAAACAATATGGCATTCACATCAACCTGAACTTCCATCGCATTCCGGGGTACTGCATCAACGAGCGCGAACTTGAGCCCGCTGACCTTTTCACGGGCCGCAAGGATGAAGGACCACGCGCATTGAAAGCGGCTTGCTTTCACTGGGCGCACTTCGCGCGTCGCTACAAGGGGATACCGAGTTCCCAGCTTTCCTTCGACCTGATCAACGAGCCGCCGAAGATGCGCTCATACGAAGGCTACTTCGAGGAGCGCTATGTTGAGGTGGTACGCGCGCTGGTCGCAGCCATCCGCGCCGAAGATCCTGAACGGCTCATCTTTGCCGACGGCATCGATATCGGGCAGAAGCCGGTGCTCGAGCTCGCAAGCCTCGGACTCGTACAGAGCACTCGCGGCTATCAGCCGAAGGCGATCAGTCATTATGGCGCGACATGGGTTCCCCTCGACGAATACGAAACCATGAAGGCGCCCACCTGGCCGCTCACAGATGACAAGGGAGGCTTGTGGGACCGCGCCAGGCTCAAGAAGGTCGATGTAGATACGTGGAAACCGCTGACGGATCGCGGCGTGCAGGTTCATGTCGGAGAGTGGGGCTGCTACAACCAGACGCCGCACGGGGTAGCGCTTGCGTGGATGAGCGACTCACTGGCGGTGTGGCGCGATGCGGGCTGGGGCAACGCGCTATGGAATCTGCGCGGGAGCTTTGGCATTCTCGACAGCGAACGCAAGGATGTTGCCTACGAGGAATTCAGGGGGCACAAGCTCGATCGCAAGATGCTGGAGCTGCTTCGGACTGCCTGACAAGGCCCCCGCAGATTGAGCTTGACCGGGCGCTAAGGATGCTCTTCGACAGGAGTGACGTCGGTGCCGGTGCTTCTGAATTGATATCGGAGGAGCCAGATACTGGGTACGGCACGACCGTCTGCCTGGGCGGGCTTAAACTTCCATAGACGAGCGGACTCAAGCGCCAATCGCGCGAAATACTTGCTCGGTCCCGGGGAAGCAAGAGTAGCGTCGGAGACTTCCCCAGACGCATCGACGTTGACGCGTATTGCCGTCTGGACCGTACCCCGAATGGTCTCGCTGGCTCGTTGGGGCACGTCCGGCAGAACTCGACTGAGCGACTGCGCCTTTCTCTACGAGGCCTTTGGGTGCTTCCCCTGCCGGTGACTGGGGCGGCGGGAGCGTGGTGACTGGCGACGATTGTCGGGATCGGCTCGGCGGGTAACGACGACTGTTGCTTGCTGGGTCGCAGTACTCAGCGCCGCGATGATCGCTAGGAGAACAAGAAAGACCACGATCATTGGCATGACCGGAATTCTCGAAGGCTCTTTCTTCTTGTGCTTTTGTGCGACCTGGGTGTGGGAATGATGCTGGGCGAACTCATGATAAGCGCCGATCGTTCCTCCCAGGAGAGCCTTGACGTCGGCGAGAGTGCACCGGCGCGCCGGGTCAAGCTGGAGACATCTCCGCGCGATTTCGAAGAAAGGCTCAGGCAGGGATTCAGGGATTGTTGGCGTCTGACCGAAGGATCTGTCCCAGGCGGGAGGATGCTGGGTGAGAACCTCGACGATGGTCGAGCCGAGGGACCACAGATCCACAGCCGGTGTGATCGTTGCGCTGCTATTTAAAGGTGCGTTAGAGGCGTCCGGGCGCGGAACTTGATTCCAAATCGCGCCACTGACGAGAAGGTTGTCAGTCGAGAGCTTCAGTTGATTGTCGACGACCATTATGTTCGAAGGCTTGAGGTGGCCATGTACGAATCCCTTCGCGTGAAGATACGAAAGAGTGTCGATGACCGGATCGAGCATCTCCCTTGTCTCATCAGAGGTGAGAGGCCGCTGAGGGATGATCTGCGAGAGGATCTCTTCGGCATATTCTGTGACAACATAAGCGACGCTTATGCCAGCGATCTGAGATCGGCCGGAATCGAAGATCTTTATCAGGTGGGGGTGGGACAGGGATGCCGTCGCGGCCCAGCCGGCTACGAGCCGATCGAGTTCACCGCTATCGGCCGAGACGAGCTTGATGGCGGCTTTCTGCGATTGTGGTCCGTGCAGTTCGGTCAGGAAAATTCCACTGGAGCCGGAACCACCTAACCATTCGAGCAGGGCAAATCTCCCATCGATGATCTGCCCGACCCAGTCGCTGCGAATTTCCGCTGCGTTCATGGCTTCCCCATTCTATGGGAGCAAGACCGAAGTGACAGCTATGAATCGGAGATTTTTGAGCTCGCGTACCCATGAGCGGCACAGCGGCGTTGGCCAGTGCGCCGGCCATTCGCTCTTTTGATCCTGTTACTACCTGGGGAGATCGAGGAGGACGACGTCGGAGCGCTCCTGTACGCGTTCAAGGACGATCTCACGGCCGTCCGGGGAGATGTCAAAGTCGCGAATATCGAAGTCAGGACCGAGGTTGGTAAGTTGTCTCTCAGCGCCGGATTTCAGGTCAATGAGCCAGAGATCCTTGTGCTGGATCTCGCCGCGCAGGAGCACGATGGACTGTCCTCCCCTCAAGAACACCAGATGACGTGCGCCGCGAGTCAGGTTCATGGGTGGCAAGGGGTGTGGAGCAGCATCAGAGGTCACGCTCTTCACGGAAAAGGTGGTGCCGATGTCGGGCCCGGAGTAAATGACGAAGCGACCGCTGGGCTCCCATGCCGGGTCGACCGAGAAGTCGCGCAGGAAAGTTGCGGGGGATCCGCCGTCGACCGGGACGCGAAACAGGTGAGGTACGCCGTTTTCGTTGGCCGACACCGTGATCGACTGACCGTCGGGAGTCCATGCGGGAGCACCCTGCAGATCAAGCGCATCTGACACTATCCGTGCGTTGGTGCCGTCCGACAGCATTACATACAAGATTGCTCGATGCTGTTGTTCGACGGCGAATGCGATTCGCCTTCCGTCGGGCGCAATTGCCGGAGCACCGATGATGCGCGCATTCGGTACGTTCCAAAGCTCTGTGGGAGTGTTGCCGGCGAGCTTCAAGATGCTATCGCCTGTACCGGTTGAAGAAACGTACAGCAGGTAATCCGGGCCCAATCGTGGTGAGAATCCGGTGTTTGTGGTCAGCGGGATCTGACTCGGATCGGACAGGTGCGTCTGTGAATCGTCGATTCCGAGCCGCCAAAGGGTCTTCTTCGAACCTCCGTAAGTGGCGACAAGGCGGCGGCCATCCCCGCTGGCCGCAAGCGAGGTGTACCGATCAGGGCCCAGCGTAAGGCGATGGGGAATGCGACGCTCGACGTCCATCGCGTAGAGACTCGGCCCGGAGCCATCGGAATCGCTGGCGAGATATAACAGCGTGCGCCGATCCAATAGAACTGGATAAATCACACGCCCATTGTGCGAGGTAATTCGTTCAGGGTTTCCGCCGCTCGAGGGAATGCGCCAGATATCCAATTTGTCAGGCAATGAACCCTGGACCAGGTAAATGTAAGCCTTGTCCGGCGACCACACAGGGAAATGACTGTGAAGACCTGCCGGCGCGGTGAAGATCCTGCGATCATCTGGCCGCCGCTCGCCGTTTGCAATGAAGAGCGGGTCGCCGGGGCCGGGAGTGTGGTAGGCCAACTGTGAGCCGTCGTGCGACCAGTCGAATTCGGCTACACCTTCAAGGTATGGTCGAGCTTCGCCACCCAGCGTGGGTACTGCCCAGACTCCGATGTCCTCGGCGCCTGAGGCGTTCCGCTTCCGAACCCAGAACGTGACGAGGGAGCCATCCGGGGAGAAGCCAAGAGTGCGAACGGAGGGATTGACGATTTCCGGCTCACTGCCGTGCGTGAGGTTATAAAACTGGCCGGAGCCAACCTGGGTGACCCAGACGTCCATCTGGCCTGCCCGATCGGAAAGGAACGCCACAAAATGGCCATCGCTGGAAATCGCCGCAGCTCCTTCGACGCTTGCGAAGTCCGTAATCGTCTGAAATCGTGCATCAGCGATGGGGTTCCGCCAGAAGCGGTCTGTCCGATGAAGCCACACGAATCCAGCAATCGCCAGGAGTACCCCGGCAGCAGCCAGCGATAGGACAAGATTCCGCCTCCGGGCAGGAGGCTTCGCAGGGTTTGGCTGTGGCTCAAGAGGACCAGGTGCAGGTGCAAGATTCCCGTTTTCGGGAGCTGGCTTGAATGTGCCGGCTGCGCGCCCAGGAGTCCAGTTCGGAGCGGGACGCGTACACCGAGCCCAGCCTGTCATGCAGGTGCCGGTGAACGGGCATTCCTTCCCGCTTCTCCCAGCGCTGGACCGTGGTCACGTCGCGTTCGAGGTAAGCGGCGATCTCCTTCCACGAATCCAGGCGGTCCTCGGGTGGGCTCATGGACGGAGGTGAGTCAGGGGGTGGCTCGCGCATCACGCTCTCCTGATCTTATGCGGGTTGTCACAATCCCGGGAACCCAAATTGTAGCGTGATCGGAGCGGCAAAGCACGGCATTCGACGGTAAGTTGATGAAACTGGTCGTAATTCTGCGCATTACCGCTTGAAGACACCTAACCGAAGTGTCCGATTGTGTCCATGCGTCTACAAGTGAATCCCCAAATCGGAGGTCTTTCGTGAAAAGCAAAATCCCTGACTTCGGCGGTACGCGTACTCTCGCTGCTTGTGTTGGTTTCAGCCACCTGCACATTCGCCCAGGAGCGCAGGCCAGTGCACCTGAGCGGCCTGATCAACGATTACACACCCCAGTCGAATATCAGCGGCAGCCCCTATGAAATGCATGGACAATGGTCGATGGACGTCAACCCGGAAAGGGGCACCGCCGACTTCACAGCGGATATGACGATGTCCGGTTATGGGACCACTAACGGTGTCCTCGATGCGACGAAAGGCGGCGCGGGCGCTCACACGCACCACGTCAGGTTGACGAACGCCAAGATCATCTGGAACATGACCGGCTGCCCCATTTACGGCACATCTCCCCCCAAAATGGGCTTTCAGTTTACCGACACGGTCACCCTGATAACGGGGAATGGGAACATTGCGCCCTTCGAGACGACATCCGCCTTCATCGACGCTGCAGGTCTGCGTCATGGGAGGGGATGATGTCCAGTACTCGCTCCCGAATGCGAACATGACGATGGTGTTCGGGGGGCCTGCGGGTACAAAACATTTCGGACAACAGGCCATCCATGGCGTCGTGCGTGATGCATTACCCGGCCCGTTTGAAGATCATCGATAAGTCGGTTGATGATCGACCAGTCGGATGACTGCTACCGCTCCAGGTCCAGATTTCCGACTGGAGTTTTTGGCAGTGCAAACGCACGCGGCAGCTCGGGCGGATACTTAACCTCCGTGCTGGAGATGATTCACCTGGTCAACTCCCCCAAGGAGCGTAGACAGAGACGATCCTGTCCACGCGCCGAGCGCCTCGGAACCCCGCCTCGCCTGACCACCATTGTGTCCCATCTCCATCGCGTGGCCATGGTGAAAAGAGGAGGTTGACATGCGAAGGAGACCGGCGTACCTGGTGATGTTCGGTGCGACGATCGCAGTCACGGCCCTCTATAACGTCAGAGATGTCTGTGCGACATCGGCTGTCGGGTTCACGTCCACAACGCTTGTAAAGGGGAAGTTGAGCAAGATTAATGATCTCGACAAATCCCTTATTCCGAGCGCCGATGAGGACGGGCTGCGTGCAAATGGATGGGAGTCTTTGCAGAAGCCGAAAGGGCCGTCAGACCTTTACGTGCAGAAGAATGTCTGGCAGCCGGGTGGAAGCTCGGGCTGGCACTCACACCCTGGACAGAGCCTGGTGGTTGTTACGGTGGGAACGGTGACGGGCTACAAAGGGGACGACCCGGAATGCAAACCCATGGTGTACACGCAGGGAATGGCATTCGCCGATTCAGGTAGCGGCCACGTGCACCTGATCCGGAATGAAGGCACTGTCGTTGCGCAGACTATCGCAGTACAACTGATTCCAGCCGGTACTGCGCGTCGAATTGATGCTCCCGATCCGGGGAACTGCCACTTCTGAAGCTCCAAGCATCATTCGAAACAACTGAGAGACGGCTGAAAGCGCATCGGGTGTGGCCCGTCCGGCGTGCGCTTTCGAGGATCTGCCGAATCGCTGTACGAATGATGCAGTTGGATTGCCGCCATCACCCTTTAGATAATTCATGTTGAGGCAGCATTCCGAAACTGTTCGGGAATGTACTGTATATTCTGACAGTTTCCGGTTCGTCGATCGACGGGTCAAATAGCGATGACGCTTATCTTGTCGCAGAAATGAAGCATGGCCGGACAGTTCAGCCAGCGAAGGTGATCAATCGGACGTGAAGGCCGAGTCACGCGGGCCGCTTCCAGATAAAATGAGAATCCAATTGGATCGGCGCCTGATAACACGGCTGTGCTGCACCTGTCTTCTAGCGATGCTTTGCGCCTCAGCATGGCCTCAGATAAACCTCCCAGGAGCTACCCCGGCTCAGACCCCAATACCCCTGTCGAAGGACCCGCTCGGTCGGTCGACCCCTCGCACTGCCGTGATCGGATTCCTGGGCGAGATTCGCAAAGGGGATTATGAAGTTGCCGCTGGATACCTGAATACGCCCTTGAAGGGAAAAAGCTGCCGAAGAACTTGCACGGAAACTATCCGTGGTGCTGGATCGACGTCTGCCTGCAAGGCTGAATGAACTCAGTGACAAGCCTGAGGGATCGCAGCGTGATCCATTGCATCCGGACCGGGAACTCGTGGGGACGATCACGAGCGCAAACGGCAATGTGGACATTGTGCTTGAACGCGTGGACCGAGCGAAGATTGGACAGATCTGGCTATTCTCCCGGGAAACGCTTGAAGCGATTCCGGATATTTATGACGAAATTGACGCTGTAGATGTCGATGCTTTTCTGCCTGCATTCCTCGTTGAAAACCGGATTGCGAGCATTCCGTTGTTTGAATGGGTGATCGTGCTTGTCGGACTTCCGCTGATCTACCTTTTCACTTTGTTGTTGAGCCGCCTGCTGAGCCCTCTGATCGGCAAGCTCCTTCGAAGACTGGCGAAGAAGAGGGATCTACCCAATCCTGAGATACTTCCGCAGCCGATTCGCCTTCTGTTTATTGCGATCGCAATTCGCTGGCTGATGTCGAAGGTTCACCTATCATTGCTCGCACGACAGTTCTGGTCGAGCATTTCGATAGTCATTGCAGTCGCTGCCATCGTATGGATTCTCATTCTCGTGAATGAACGTGTAGAGGATTATGTAGGCCGCCGGCTGGTTCGCCGCAAGATGGCAGGCGCTTCATCGGTGCTTCGTCTTGGGCGTCGCGTTCTTAACTCGTTGCTGGTCTTCGCAGGTGCAATTGCAGTTTTGTACAACTTCGGGGTCAATCCAACAGCCGCGTTGGCGGGGCTCGGCGTGGGCGGGATCGCGGTCGCGCTTGCCGCACAGAAGACCCTGGAGAACGTGATCGGGGGCGCTTCGTTGATCTTCGACCAAGTCATTCGCGTGGGAGACACCATTAAACTGGGTGACTTCACCGGGACAGTCGATGAGATCGGGTTGCGGTCCATGCGCCTTCGTACCAATGATCGGACTCTGGTTAGCGTTCCCAACGGGCAGGTGGCCACCATGAGTCTTGAAACCTTGTCCGCTCGCGACAAGTTCTGGTTCCATCACCTCATCGGCCTCCGTTACGAAACGACGGCGACACAGATGAGGTCGGTTCTCGAAGGGATCAGAGGGTTATTGCAGGAGCATTCATCTGTTGAGCGTGATTCCGTGCGGGCGAGATTGCTCACGTTTGGCTCGAACGCATTTGACGTGGAACTCTTTGCATATATTTATGCGCGAGACTGGAACCATTTTCTTGAGCTGCAAGAGGGGCTTCTCTTCTCAATTATGGAGAATCTTGAACGGGCAAGTGTGCACGTCGCTCTTCCTTCCCGGACCGTTTATGTTGCGTCTGGATCTTCTCGAGCAGACGCACTCGCAGACAAAAATCAATGATTGGTCATCGGGCGGCAGAGAGTTTCTTGCGGTCGCGACGGGCTCGGCCTCAAGGAATTTTCCCGTTACTGCGGAGGAGGTGGCTCGCTGACCGGGTTCCATCCGGCCCCGGGATCGAATTTGCCCATCGCAGGTGCGTCTTCTGCTGTGGAGTTCCCCAGATCCTTTTGGAAGACCACCCCATCCTGGTTGGTAATGAAGGTCATGACTCCGGATTCGCCATAGCGAGCGGGGTAGGCAACGAAGGCAAACCCGCCGACCATCTTCCCGTTGACCATGTAGTCTTTGGCCCCGCCCGCCGCCTTGTCACTCTGGCCCGTCAACATTCGAAAGAAATAGCCGTGAAACGGCATGTGCGCAGCAGCCGATCCGGCGTACCCTTCCGCGGTTGCGAGTGTCACCTGTGGTCCGAGCGGGCTCTCGGGTTGACCTTCAGCAGACTTCCAATACAAGCCGTTTTGCTTACCGGGATCGCTTATGAATTTCATCGCGTACTGCTTTGCGGTTCCGCCGTCGTGCTTCTGCGAGAAGTACTCGGCCTGCGCGTCAACCAGCGCTCTGCAAACGTCAATCACCGCCAGTTCGTTCCGGCCGATGCGTCGATTGAGAATTTCATCCTTTCCCGCAGCCGCGTCAAAATACCATTGTCCGGCGGAGTTTTTCTTCAGCGGGATGGGGAAGGGGAAGTTATCAGCGCCCACGAGCAGGGTCTGGCTGCCGTCCCTCATTCTTCTCCAGCGATGCATCTCGTCGTACTTTGCGACGAAGGTCTGAGCGGCTGTCTTGTCCTGTACGGGGTCACCGGAAAAGAGCAACTCCTTTGACTCAGGTCCGAAGATTTCGCTCAGAGCGGCTTGATCGTCCGATTTCGCAGAAACTTGCAGCGCATTACCCGCCTCTTCAGGTGTAGCGAAGACTCTGACCGAGCTTTTGTCAGATTGCTCTGATTTGTGGCAGGAAGAAATCAAGAGAATCAGCACGAAAATCAGTGACCGCGCCGTAAACTCAGGCTTGCTTTGATTGACTGCCATCATGTCCTCCGAGGTTCCGGCCCCCGGAATCTCAACCGGGCTGGATGCAGGTAAACTTCGCTCGCGGCGGAGTTGTTCGGGTTACCGACGGCGTCCATAGCCACCACCCCTGCTTGCAGAGCCGCGTGCACTTTCCGCCCTGGATTGCCACCCGCCTCCGCCTCCACCAAATGCCGACGACCCACCGCTCTTCTCCTGCCCGCCCCAGCCCCTGGCAGCGGCAGAACTGCTGCTCGAGTAACCTGAGCCGTTGTATTTCGGGGTATTGCTCGAATTTCCGCTCCAGCCGCTTCCGGTGTTTTTGTAGGTGTTTCCATTCACCGACGCGTACTTATTGCCGTTGGCAGTCTGAGCCGCAGCCGCACTGTTGCCGTACTTTCCTGATGCGCCGTAGGCGTTGCCACCGTCGGTAGTGTGAACTTGCCCCGTAGTTCCTTGAGAGGTGGTCTGATGCTGGCCGTAGGCAGTGTTGCCGTTCTTTGAAACCGTCGAGGCTCCATAACTCCCGTTGGCATTGGAACCTTGCACTGTTGAAGCGGATGCCCCGGTTCTTGGGTTGTACGCCTGAGCGGCGCTTGCAGAGCCGTAACCGTTCGATACCGTTCCGCCGCGCGCGTAGGTTCCGGTCGACGGATTATAGCCTCTGCTTGCGGACGCGGAACCGTAGGGGCCGTACGCAGACGCACTGGAGCCGTAGTAGCCGCCGTGCCAAGCAGCATTGCCGTAGTACGAACCGCCGTGGTAGACGACGGTAGTGCTGTGCCAATTGCAGTTCCAACTGCTATATCCCCATCCGTATCCTCCGCTCATCTGCTGCGCCGACCGCGATACCGACTCCAAACGCAACCACGGCGGTCGTTGCCACAGCTGCGGCACTGTAGCCGGGAGTTGCGTAGGGATATCCATAAACAACCGTGGGGTTGTATGTGGGAACGTAGACCACCTGCGGATTCGCAGGCTGAATGACGATTATTTGCGGCGACTGTTGAACGACTGTAATCTGTGAGCCCGATTTCAGATTGCCCGCAGCTTGGGCTTTGGCGCGCAGAACCTGGACGGCCGACATCACGTCAGCGGCCTGGTTGTGATAAGCCTCGCCCAGCGCGGATGTCCAACTGAGGTTCTTCGCCAGGTTGTCGAGCACCGAAGGGAATTGAGTGAGCGCCTTCACGCTCGGATCCCACTGCTGCGCATCAACGGCCTGCATGAGCGCTTTGCCGGTCAGGTTCTGATTCTGCTGAAGCCAACCTGCGGCGTAACTAACCTGGTCCGGAAAAGTCGCAGCTCCAAGTATCTGCGCCACCAAAGCATCTGGGTACAGGGCGATGGGCGCGACCAGTTGCTGCAACTCTTCCGCAGAAAGCGGAGCAGCTCCGCCTGTAGGGGCTGGCCCTGCGGGCGCCTGTTCCTGACCCTGAGCTTTAGATTGCACGGCGCTCATGATCAGCAGGAAGGATAAGGCGATTGAAAGAAGTTGCCTGGGACATGTTGCTAATCATGCCTCTATCCCTCTGCTTCGTCCGTTCTGGTCCATCCGATCCGCATTTACATCGACCTCGCTAGTACTATCTGCCCTCGATCTAGAGAACAGGAACTGTCAAACCTGACAGTTTGGTTGGGGCGGACCGAAGCCTGGTCTGGTCACGATTTTAAAGGATCAATGCCTGCTAGAGGTTGGGGACGAACTGGAGAGTGATGAGGGGAATCCCGGCTGGATAGTCCCCGCACTGGAACTTGAAAATGTGGGTGCATTGCGGGATCATCTTTCAGAAGACAGCAAGTGCTCGAAGCAAGCCGCACACAATCATTCGTTCAATGTGCCGAGCAGCACGAATTCGTATCCTGCAATTGGCAAACCCTTAGGCTTGTGTGACTCAAGAGGCGAGGTGGACGCTCTCCGCAGGGCGAATGAGGCCTGCCGAACAGCGTATTCATCAACACTTAATCGCGTACTCGTAGTTCTGACAGTGGATTCCAAGCGCCCCTTTCTCTAGCTTGGGTTGCGTTTGGCTTTCTAAGGCCGCAGGGCGCAGGCAGTTCTTAGCCGGAGCAGGGACGTTCGTTCGGAAGGCCGGCACTAACGATTGTGAAATCATCCCGATCTTTGTCCGCCGCAATTTTCGAATTGCCAGCGGACATACAACTATTGGCAAACCCCAGGGAGTGACGGAGGAGCTATGAAGGCAACACTCGACAACGCGAAGCCGCAGACGACGCAAGTCACCAGTCCGGGAAAAACGAAGCCTCTCACTGCCGAGGAGCTTCAAAAGATAAACGCCTATTGGCGAGCGTGCAATTACCTGGCTGCCGGCATGATTTATCTGCGCGACAACCCTCTGCTTCGCGAACCGCTGAAGAAGGAGCACATCAAGTCCCGGCTGCTGGGGCACTGGGGCTCGAGCCCCGGACTGAGCTTCACGTATATCCACTTGAACCGCCTCATCAAGAAATATGATCTGGACGCAATTTTCCTTGCCGGTCCGGGCCACGGAGCTCCGGGCGTGTTGGGGCCGGCGTACCTTGAGGGAACATATTCCGAGATCTACCCGAGCAAGAGTGAAGACGTTGACGGTATGAAGACTTTCTTCAAAGAGTTCTCATTCCCGGGCGGCATCGGAAGCCATTGCACTCCAGAGACCCCAGGTTCAATCCACGAAGGCGGAGAACTGGGTTACAGCATTTCTCACGCGTTCGGGGCGGCCTTTGACAATCCCGACCTGCTTGTTTCCGTGGTTGTGGGCGACGGCGAAGCCGAGACCGGGGCGTTGGCTACTTCCTGGCACTCGAACAAATTTCTGAATCCAGTGCGCGACGGGGCGGTGCTGCCGATTCTCAATCTGAACGGGTACAAGATCAACAATCCGACCATTCTGGCGCGCGTGTCGCATGAAGAATTGGAAGACCTGTTCAAAGGATATGGGTGGACGCCCTACTTTGTGGAAGGCGACAACGTCGAGATGATGCATCAGATGATGGCCGTCACGCTCGAGCACTGCGTGCTGGAGATTCGCCGGATTCAGAAGGAAGCTCGAAAGGGCGGTAAAGTCACGCGGGCGCGCTGGCCCATGATCGTGCTTCGTAGTCCGAAGGGATGGACTGGCCCGAAGGAGGTGGACGGGCACAAGGTTGAAGGTTTCTGGCGCGCGCATCAGGTGCCGCTTGCGGGCGTGCGTGAAAATCCGGAGCATATGAAGCTTCTGGAAGCGTGGCTGCGCAGCTACAAGCCAGAAGAGCTGTTCGAGGAGAGTGGGCGGCTGAAGCCGGAATTGAAGGAACTGGCTCCGACGGGAACGCGAAGGATGAGCGCGAATCCGCATGCCAACGGTGGCCTGTTGAGGAAGGCGCTGCGCCTGCCCGACTTCCGCAGCTATGCAATTACGGTAGATAAGCCTGGCCAAACGGCTGCGGAGAATACCCGCCCACTCGGCAAGTTCCTGCGCGACGTGATGCGCCAGAACCCGACAAACTTCCGTGTTTTCGGCCCGGACGAGAACACATCAAACAAGCTCGATGCGATCTACGAGGCGAGCAAGAAGCTCTGGCTCGCTGACTATCTGCCAGAAGACGCCGATGGGGGCGAGTTGGCAACCGACGGCCGAGTCCTCGAGATGCTGTCGGAACACACGCTCGAAGGATGGCACGAAGGCTACCTGCTGACAGGACGGCATGGATTCTTCTCCACCTACGAAGCCTTCGTGCACGTCATCGATTCCATGTTCAACATGCATGCGAAATGGCTCGCGAGCTGTAAGGAATTGAGTTGGCGCGCGCCCGTCTCGTCTCTGAACCTTCTGATTACGTCTACGGTGTGGCGCCAGGATCACAACGGCTTCACGCATCAGGACCCGGGATTTCTAGACTTAGTGGTCAACAAGAGCCCGGATGTTTGCCGAATCTACTTGCCGCCTGACGTGAACACACTGCTGAGCGTCGCTAATCACTGCCTGAAGAGTACGGGCTATATCAACGTGATTGTGTCTGACAAACAAAAACATCTGCAGTACATGACCATGGACGAGGCGATCGAACATTGCACCAAGGGTATTGGGATTTGGCGGAGGGCGAGTAACGACGAGGGCGTGGAACCAGACGTGGTATTGGCTACGGCCGGTGACATTCCAACCAAGGAGGCTCTGGCTGCAGTTGTACTGCTGCGCGAACACTTCCCGAATCTGAAGATCCGGTTTGTGAATGTGGTGGACCTGTACAGGCTTGTTCCTTCTACTGAGCATCCGCATGGCCTGTCAGACCGCGACTTCGACAGCCTTTTCACAAAAGACAGGCCCATCATCTTCAACTTCCACGGCTATCCGTGGTTGATTCACCGCCTGACGTATAGGCGAACGAACCACGGAAACATGCACGTGCGTGGATACAAGGAGAAGGGCAATATCAACACGCCGCTCGATTTGGCCATCCAGAACCAGGTTGACCGCTTCAGTATCGCGATGGACGTCATTGACCGGGTTCCGACGCTTCAGGTGGCGGGAGCGCACGCAAAGGAAGAACTGCGCAATCGCCAAATTGCATGCCAGAACTTTGCGTATGAATACGGGATCGATATGCCGGAGATTGAGCAATGGACTTGGCCGGGCTAATTCAAACTGCGTGAGGCATCCTGATAGTCTTGGTGGTGAACAAGAGGCGTTGGGGGCAAGACGCATGTCCAATGTCCTCCAGCCGCGGATGTCTATGTTTGTCCTAATCACAGCTATAGGCGGGGAGCAGAAACGATGAATGCAAATGCGAAACCTTCCAAGGGCCGTGTTGGCGCAAAGTCACTATCGAAGAGCGGGGCATGGAAAGCGCTAAGGGATCACTTCAAAGAGATTCAGGGGGTACACCTTCGGGATCTTTTTGCGAATGATCCCGATCGCGGCGAGAGGATGACGACAGAGGCCCTAGGCATATTCCTGGACTACTCGAAGAACAGAGTCACGAATGAGACGCTCAGGCTGCTGACGCAATTGGCGGAAGAGATGGATCTGCGGGGGCGAATCGATGCGATGTTTCGAGGGGACAAGATCAACGTCACCGAGAACCGTGCTGTGCTTCATGTGGCTTTGCGCGCTCCCAAGGGTACGTCCATCGTTGTGGACGGAAAAGACGTGGTCCCCGAAGTGCATGCAGTGCTTGACCGGATGGCGGAGTTCGTCGAACGAGTACGCAATGGCTCGTGGACGGGACATACCGGGAAACGCATCAGGAATGTCATCAACATCGGGATTGGCGGCTCAGACCTGGGCCCCGTGATGGCCTATGAGGCGCTGAAACATTACAGCACGCGTGACATGACGTTCCGTTTTGTATCAAATGTTGATGCAACGGATTTTGCTGAAGCAGTGCACGATCTGGATGCTGCCGAGACGCTGTTCGTTGTTTCCTCCAAGACATTTACAACGCTGGAGACGATGACGAACGCGCATACGGCGCGGGAGTGGGCGTTAAGAGGTCTTAACGGCGACGAGAAGGGAATTGCCAAGCATTTTGTTGCGGTCTCAACAAACGCGGCGGAGGTGACGAAGTTCGGCATCGACACGCGCAATATGTTCGGCTTCTGGGATTGGGTCGGCGGGCGCTATTCGATGGACTCGGCAATTGGGCTTTCTACGATGCTTGCCATCGGGCCAGAAAACTTTCGATCCATGCTGAAGGGCTTCCACGAGATGGATGAGCACTTCCGCACTGCGCCGTTCGATCTCAATCTGCCGGTCCTAATGGGCCTGCTTACCGTCTGGTATACCAATTTCTTTGGCTCTGAGACTGTTGCCATATTGCCGTATGACCAGTACCTGAATCGCTTTCCTGCGTACCTGCAACAGTTGACGATGGAGAGCAATGGCAAACACGTGACCCTGAACGGTAAGGAAGTCACCTATTCCACCGGTCCCATCTACTGGGGCGAACCCGGGACGAACGGGCAACATTCGTTCTACCAGTTGATTCATCAAGGAACCTGGCTCATCCCATGTGACTTCATCGCGTTCTCGCAGTCGCTGAACCCATTGGGGCGTCATCATGACATGCTTATCGCGAATGTGATGGCCCAGGCCGAAGCGCTGGCATTCGGCAAGACGAGCGAACAAGTGAAGGCGGAAGGAACACCGGATTGGCTGGTTCCTCATCGGGTGTTTGAAGGGAACCGGCCGTCAAATACGCTGCTTGCCGAGCGGCTTACACCAGAGATGTTGGGAAAACTGGTTGCGCTCTACGAGCACAGCGCCTTCACCCAGGGCACGATATGGCAGGTCAACTCATTCGACCAATGGGGTGTGGAACTTGGCAAGGCGCTCGCACAGCGCATCATTCCTGAACTTGAAAGCCATGCCGAGCCCGCGCTCGGTCACGACAGCTCAACCAACAACCTGATTCGTCGCTATCGAAGGTTCAAGAGTCAGAGCGAATAGGGCGGTGGGTGAGAACGATCGGAACGTGTGCCTCGAGGACCGCCGAGTCAAAAAGCAGTTTTCGAATTGCTGGTTTGCGGCATCTAACTTGCATAGTGATGGGACGCTCGCCAACGCCTACGCGGGAAGACATCGTCGATTCGCCACGCTCGTTAACGAGTCCGCACGAGCGATTCATGGTCGCGTCATCGATCAAGGAGATGACGAGGCCTGTATTCCTTCTTTACATCCTCTGTAGCCTGGCAGCAATTTCCTTTCTTCCGACGTTCGTCCCTTCAGAGCAGACAGCTTCGGACTCTTACCTTTTTGGTTATAACAATCGCGCAGGGATTATTTTGCTTCTGTGCCTGGTCGCGATCGGGGTGATCTGGACCAAAGGGCTGAACCTCCAATTCCTGCAAAGCAGCCGATCTGGTGATGTGCCTGCTGAAACCCTGGCCTTCTCGCTTGTCGCTGTTGTATCTAGTTGCGCGATCATGTATGTGTTGGCCGGGCGATATGGCGGATTTGGCGAGTCATATTACGTGATCGATCGGGCATGGCTCCTGGCGGAAGGCAAAGTGCCGTACCGGGACTTTGAGTTTGCCTATGGCCCCGCAATGTTGTATGGACCGAGCGTTATCCATTCCCTATTTGGAACGGGGATCGCGAAGGCTTGTTACCTCTTCTGGGCTGCCAGTTATTTTCTTGGGACCGTTCTCCTATTCAAGACGGTCAACATGGTCGATTACCCATCTGCTGCGAAACAAGATATTTTTCTTCTTCTCTACCTGCCGGGACTGTTCCCCATTATTCGCATGGGAACGAACTACACGTTCCTCAGGTTTGTTTGTCCGCTGTTCTTCGTGCTGCTGGTCCAAAAGTGGTTCAGAGATTCCGCTGACAGGTGGAGCGTTCGCGCAGTGGTCGCGAGTGTGGGGTTCGCAGCGATCCTGCTATCGATTTCGGCTGAGACTGCGATAGCCTTCGCATTTGCATGCGTTTGGATCTGCACGTTCTCGCGTGTTAAACCGATCCTGAAGAGTGGGGCGACAGCCGTAGCGCTACTCGCGGCGTTCCTGTGCCTATTCTGGACCGCCAAGGATTTGCATCTACTGGACACGCTCCTAGCCGATGGAAGCGGGGCCATCAGCTTCCCGATCATGATGGCACCGCATATTCTGCTCTTCATTGCCGCGATCTTTGTGTGCGCATGTTATCTGTATTGGCGGTTTCATGACCGGCAAATCAACGACAACACATTCGGACTTATCGGGTATTCGGTTCCGCTGATTGCTGCAGCTCTCGGCAGATGCGATCCGAGCCACGTGTTCTGGAACGGTCTGGCGATTTTTCTTGCAAGCATGTTCTATTTGTCGAACTACGGGAAGATATGGAGCACTTACAAGATTGCGTTTCTGCTGTTCGTCATTCTTTTCCCAACCGTGTCTGAGTTCTATCTCTTCCTGCCGCAGTTGAGGGCGGCCAGATATCTGAACGAGCATGGGGGCAACGAGGCGAACGGCGATGACGTGGCCAGGCTCTATCCAATGTGGACAGGGAAGTTTCTAGCCCCATTTGGATATCGTCCGAACGGTTTCGGGACGTATCGATCAGACCGAATAGACTACGGCCGGTTTGAAGATGTGATTGATGTGAGCACTCGATCGACTGTCGACGCGAAAGTGGCAGAGATGCGGAACCATCCTGAACGAGCGCTTATTTTGCCGGGTGACTATGAACTCTACTGTCGGATCAATCCCAAAAAGGAGCGCCACTATCTGACCGTCCTACTTCTGTTTCCTTACTTCGGAAGAGCGGTCCATCCATTGAATATACGCAATGAAATCTGCGACTACATTGAAAAGGAGTACTGGCTTGCGGAAGCGAGTTCTCGGAGCTTTGGATACGCACTGTGGGTGCCGAGAACACTGAAGAGGTAATCTAGCGTTCGCGCCTTCCGGGAGGCTCCGCCTAACGCGCCGCCGTAGCGGAACCGACCCTGGTCGCGCTGAGTTGTTTAGTTGAGCGTGTCTGCTTCCAAATCGTCCACAGGGCAGCCAAATGGCGGAAAAATATCGCCGGCATTTTGCGCCACTTGTAAACCTGCGTAACACCTGCGGAACGAAGTCGGTGATGGACAGGGAGTTCCCGAATCGTAAAGCCGCGACGATGAGCGCGGGCGATGAACTCCCACCAAAATCCTTCTTTCATGCTGCCAAGCTCCTGCGCGAGCACCTTGGCTACAGGCTTTCGGATCAGGACGTAGGGGCAGCTGGGATCGTGAACGGGAGCACGAAACACGGCCTGATAGAAAAGGAAGAAGAATCTGGAAAAGATGCGGCGCACCAGGGGGTCAGCACGCTGTGTGCGCCACCCGAGCACAACGTCAGCAGAATCTCGAACCTTCCAGAAGCCGGCAAAATCCTGGGGATCACATTGCCCGTCGGAATCGAGACAAAGCAGAAAATCCGCTTCCAGCATGTCGATGCCTTCGCGCATGGCTTTGGAGTAGCCTTTTCGATCGCCGCTCATGTTCAAACGAATGGGCAATTGTCGAGCGAGGTCCCTGAGAACCTGCTTTGAGTTGTCTCTGCTTCCATCTTCACAGACGATGAATCCGGTTCTTGCAACACGGGAGAGATCGACGAACATTCCACGAATTGTGGCCTCGATGCTCTCTCCCTCGTTGTGAACGGGCAATAGCACTTCGACTTCGAATGATGTCACTCTTTACTCCTGCTGGCGCGCGAACGCGTAAATGCTGAAGCAGATATCCCATGCTTGTTCGCAAATGATGCGGACCGAGAGCTACGCGTTGCCTCAGCGACGGAGGAAGTGGCAAAGGTCGGCCTTCTCTTGTCCCCTTCAGCACTTTTGTTTCTCCTTGTATACATTTGAGATACAGGATGTGACCTTTCTTACTTAAGTCGTTTGTTCGCTTCTCGCTCCTGTTTAATCCATGCTGATATAGTTCGATGCAAAGAGAACAATTCCGGAAAGGACTTTTCGGACCTTTACGAAAAGCCGAAGAGAGCGGAAAGTCGGATTCAAATGGAAATCCCAAATCGTTCTGCTGCTCTCGCATCGTGCGCGAACATTAAGGGAGTTATCCCTCCAGTTCCGACCGTTGTTGACGAGCACGGGATGCTGGATCGCGCCGGAATGGCTGAGCTGCTGGATCGCCTGATTCATTCACCGGTGAATGCCCTTCTGATTCTCGGCACTGGCGGAGAGTTCTGTCATATGAGCGCGGCTCTCCGTCGTGAGGTTTGCGAATTTGCAGTTGAACGAGTGGCCGGGCGCCTGCCGGTGCTCGTCAATATCGGCGCCCCAGGAACATCAGAGGTTATCGATTTGGGCCGCCACGCTGCATCGGCCGGAGTGCAGGCGGCACTTGTGATCAATCCCTATTACACGCCGGTGACCGGCGAAGGATTGTATCGGCATTATCGTTCGATCGCGGATGCGGTTGACCTCCCGCTGCTTCTTTACAATTTTCCTGCGTTGACGGGAGAAGATCTAAGCATTGACGTTGTTAAGAGAATTGCGCTGTCATGCCCGACGGTTGTCGGCATCAAGGATTCAGTTGAAAACTTCGCGCATACCAGACTTCTGATTACAGAAGTCAAGTCCGCGAGGCCGGACTTTAAGGTCTTTTCGGGGTATGACGAGTATCTTCTTCATGCCCTCCTGATAGGAGGAGACGGAGGGTTTCCCGCAACGGCGAACTTTGCACCTGACATCTGCTGCGGCATCTATCGCGCAGTTCAAGAAAGGAACTTTGACTGCATCGTGAGTCTCCAGACAAGGCTGGCGAGGCTCTCGAAGATATACGGGCTCGATACCCCGTTCTTTGGCCTCGTAAAAGAGGCGATACGACTCACTGGATCCAGAATCTCCACAGATGTTCTTCCACCGGCTCTGTCGCCGTCAGAGGAAACCAAGGCGAAGCTTGTTGAAGTACTTACCCAAGCAGGTGTTCTGTCGGTTTAGTGATTTGTCTCGTCGTTCTCCGCCGATCGTCTCGAGGGAAGAAGAAAAAAGAAGATGTGTCAAGGGATTTGTGCTCTGAGTGTCGGCGAGTCGTGTGCAGCTCAATTGAAAGCAGGTTAGAGTTGGTTTCACATTTGAGGGAACGGCCTTGAACAGCATTTTGGATGCAGCGGTCTCAAAGACGAAGTACAGACTGGTTCCCATGATGCTCGCGCTTTATATTCTGGCATTTCTTGACCGCGTCAACATAGGCTTTGCGAAACAGGCTTATCAGCGTGACACCGGAATCAGTAATGAGGCTTTTGCACTCGGCGCCGGTATATTCTTCGTTGCCTACGCCTTGCTGGGCGCGCCCGCCAACTTGATGATGAAGCGATTCGGCGCGAAGCGTTGGATTGGATTGACCACAGTTATCTGGGGCGCACTTTCTGTTGCGGTTGGATTTGCAGATAAAGAATGGAAGTTCATTACGATCCGTTTTCTCTTTGGAGCGGCAGAAGCAGGCTTTTTCCCGGGCATGATCTACATGGCCTCGAGGTGGTTTCCACAGTCCAAACGTTCGGGCGTAATTGGGCTACTTTATATGGGCCCGCCGTTAGCCTTGACGCTAGGTTCACCGTTGTCTGGCGCGCTGCTCGAGTTGAACGGACTGGGCGGGTTTGCGGGATGGTTCTGGATGTTTGTTGTCGAGGGAATGCTCGCTGTAGCTGTTGGCATCTTCGCTTTTTTCTTCCTGGATGATAGTCCAGAGCAGGCACGATTCCTCAATCCTGCTGAAAGAGACGCGCTCATGGAGCATCTCAGCGCGGAGGAGACCGGCAGAAGTACATCGATTGCAGATGCAATTCGCAACTTGAGCGTCTGGCACCTGGCCTTGATCTACACAATCGTTCAGATCACAGCATATGGAGTGATCTTCTTTCTGCCAACGCAAGTGGCCTCTTTGCTTGGCACGACAGTGGGATTCAAGGCTTCGCTGGTCGCTGCAGTCCCATGGCTGACGGCTCTTGTGAGCACCTATTTTGTGCCGCGAATCTCAGACCTGACGGGAGAACGCCGGCGCGTTGCTGCGGTGACTTTGCTGCTCGCTGGAATTGGAATCGGCGTTTCCGGACTTGCTGGTCCGGTCATTGCAATTGCAGCCCTGTGTGTCGCAGCAGCGGGGTTCATTGCAGTTCAGCCTGTGTTCTGGACAATACCGGCAGATATGCTTTCAGGCAATGCGCTGGCAGCGGGTATTGGTTTCATTGCGATGTTCGGAGCCGTTGGAGGATTTGTCGCGCCGATAATTCGGGTGAAGGTGGAGACACTGTTTGCAAGTTCGAGCGCCGGCCTGCTTGTCCTTGCTGTGATTGCGATGGTTGGGGCCGTCGCTATTATGTTGCTTCGGCGAACTGGCACCGAAGTGTCGTCTGACGCATAGTCAAAGGCGCGGCTGGCCGGGACGTCTTGGATGCCAGCGGTAGATTGTCGCTGAGTTCTTCCAGAGGTACTTTTCCTGGGCACCTTGAGACTTTCGAGCCATGTACTGACGTACGATGCCGAGCGTGGTTGAAAACGGTGCGACGTGATCGCTGTTGGGCCAGTCGCTTCCAAAAATTACCCTGTCCTCGCCGAAAAGATCCCAAAGCATATCGAGACGATCGCGATAGAAGGCCGGGTCCTGGACCAGGCTTCCGTCTCGCACGACAGGAATCTCTGAGAGCTTAACAAATACAGTCGGATGTTGCGCCAGAGTGCGCAAGTCGTTGTGGTACTCCTTGAGCGCGACGGACTGCGAAGGCACTGACGCATTCGGTATGTGATCCACTATGACCCGCAGTTCTTTCACTTCGTCCGAGGCATCCAACAATGCGCGGATCAGAGGTGGATCAGGGTTTGCACTTTCGAATACAAGGCCTGCTTGCGAAAGGGCCTTGAGTCCATCGATGAATCCGGGTCTGCCCAGATCGGAAACCAGGTCGTGATTCCAGAGATTGCCATAACGAAATCCGAGAAAAAGCGGATCGTGGTGAAGACGATCAAGCTCGCTCGGGTACGTTGACTCACCCGGGACCAAGTTGCCAACGACACCGAGAACAACAGGATGAGCGCGAGCGATCTTCAGCAACCAATCGTTATCGCCGGGCAGCGGGCTGGCTTCAACCGCGACGCACCCAACGACTCCAAATGGGGCGGCAAGGGTTTCATATCGCTCGGGTAGAGCAGGCTTATAGAGGGCAACATCGTTCTTTTCCGGCCAAGGCACTCCGCCGGAACGCGTTGGATCAAACAGGTGAATATGTGAATCGATAATCGGCAGCGACGGGGATTCGAGGACCGTTGAGGCATTTACAACCCGGCTCAGTGTGAATGCAGTCGTGCATACCCCTGCAAGTTGAAGGAACTCACGGCGTTGCATATGTCCTCCTGGCATATTCATGGACTTACAAGTGCGAATTCACCGTCGGAGAGCGTTGGTTCATTGTGCCGGACCGTTCTCGATCAAAGTGAGAGGACCCAGAATACCCGACGGCAAAGGCTCGAGGTTCTTCATGTCTTGTGGAATGAACTCGACTCCATTGCGGTCGTAGAGCAAACGGTAATTCGGAAGGGCGGCGCCTGCGAGGGCGTTGATTGCCGTGTTGGCGACTACGATGCGCACATTGTTCACCCCGGGTTTGAGAAGTTGCGAAATCTCTATGCGAAACGGAGGATGCCAGACGTACCCGGCGAGTTGATCATTGACGTAGACCTGCGCGGCCTCGCGAACCGGGCTTTCAAGATAGGCGCGCATGTTGAAGTGGGGAAGCGGATCAGGTAAGGGGACCCTGGTGCCCGCGCCAAAATCGAGAAAGACGGAGTGCCCTGGACGCAGATCAGTCTCTGTCATCTCGATCGTCTTTTGATATGTGGCCAACCCTGAGTAAAAGAGGTAATTGGGATTTTGAGTCCATGAGGCAAGGTCCACCATTTGAATGGATGCATTTCCGAACTTAACCTGCCAGTCGTGCGATATGTCAGCACTCTTGCTGCTGATTGGAGGTTCAGTGGAGGCGGGAGTCAGCGGAGCATCGGAGAAGTAAAAGATCCGAGACTCGTAGGGCTCCATGTGCAGTGAAATCTGATTTGGATCGGTCAGGCCTTTGATGCCGCCGGAAAACGGATCCCACAACTCAGCGTGCGCCGCGACAGAGCGGAAGCGTGCCTGGACCGAGTGTGGCTGGTTGCTCGTGTTGGCGACAAAGTAGAGATCGCCAGACACGAGATGGCGATGAATGAAGCCGATGTCACGCGACTGTGGAGCGACAGAGAAGTCGGGCAGCAACCAGGAAGCCAACGATGCGCCGAGAGTGCGCTCGTCTGCGACGAAGTGCGCCGTAGAGATCTGGCTGTGGAACAGCGTCTTTGAGACTTCCTGCACACGCGCGGAGATTGATGCCGCATTTGCATGGCCAGGGGCTTTGGATGGGAGACGCCGCGTGGCAATGACGATTCCTCCGCGACGCGCAAACTCGACAATTTTTTCGTAGGTTGCCGGCGGAATCCGGTCAACGCCGGGAAGGATCAAGACCTTGTTGGAGATGCCGACGGAGTCGATAGCGTCAGCGTCGATGAAATCGAAGTTGAATCCAGCGTCGAGAATCTGCGGGATGACTTCATTCCCGAGAAACTTATCCATGGACTCGTCAATCGTTACGTTCGAGCCGGTCTCGTCGAAGCCGCCGAGCGATGTGGCAGGTTCGTTGTGCTGAATACGTGCCTTGAACGAAGCCCAAACATCATCGTTCGGCAAGAGAATCGCAACATCATTCGCCGGCTTTCCCAGGCGTAAGGCATAACTGACCCGTTGCAGGTATTGAGTCAAGTCGGGCATTACGGGAAACCATGGATTGTGAGCGTTGAAGGCTCCTGCTGCGTACAAGCGCCAGCCAGGCTGGCCTGCTGCCTCCGGCGAGTAGGGCCAGCCGTGCCCGACGAGCTGATTGATGCCCTGCAGGAAGTGCAGGTCCGCCTCGGCCTTCATGTCGAGAGGCGTGGCACGAAATGAGGGTGAATGCAGCCAAGTCCAAGTTTCAGATGAAATCACAGGATGATTGAACAGGTGACCCGCCGATGCTGCCCAGCGCGTGTCAGAGAACTGGCGCCACATATTGACGGTTGCTTTCCCCTCGCCTTCAGGCAGGTCCTCAAATCGATTGCTTGAGAGGGTGACAGGCGGATATCCATACGTCTGTGAGCGAAATAGCGTGTGATGCTGTTGCGCCCAGGCGTGAATGGGTTGAAGGAACTGCTCGTTCGCAAGCTCGGTGAGTGTTTGTCCCCAATCGTGGCGGACCGACTCAGTTTCAGGGCCGATGTCGCCGACGAGGGCGGGCAGCAGAGGGAGCAGGTCGTATCCGCGGCGACGCTGAAATTCCGCGAGCAGGTTTGGCGTCCAATCGGAGCCGTAGTCCTCGAGGCTGTCACTGAAAACTGCGTACGGAGGGTGTTCGCCGAACGCAGATAGAAGCGGATCGCCGACGGAGTGGAGATGGTTCTGGATGGCAGTGCCATCGTAATGATCCAAAACGAATCCGGCGGCACCTTGCGCAGCCCGCTTGACCATCATCCCAGTCCGACTTGAGATGAAGAAGACTACAGTGTTATTGGCTGCTGAGCCGTCAAGAAACTCGAGTCTCGCTCCAGATGGAGCAGGAAGCTGCCTGGCTCGTCTCCAATCCGGACTGGAGTCCCCGGCCGGAACGACGAATGCCGTCAGGATCTTCTCGCCAGCCTCAACCGCGGGCGTGGCAACGGAGTTCCGATCCGCAGGAACCGGCACCATCTCGACGCGAAGCTCTCCAGCGGCTTGCGTTACCGGGATGTGCGGACCACCGAATGGCCACCCGCTTCCGATCGTGATATCGACCCGCATCCCAAGCTGACGTGCCTGGTCCGCTGCAAATCGGAGATTTTCAATGTGCTCAGCAGAGGCAAAGTTATAGTTGTGGAATCCTGTCTCGGGATCATCGAGTGCAAGGGGGTATGGTATGGCTATCTCGACGCCGCCAATTCCCGCAGCCTTCATCTGTTCCAGTTCTCGTTTCAATTCGGGCTCGGTCGCCGAAGGTCCAAACCACCACCAACGCATCATGATTCTGCAATTGTCCGGCGGATGAACGAAGGCCCGATGAAGAGCCGACAGATCTTCACCAGGGGCCGCAGGTCGGGCCTGCGAGAACGCGACCGGCTGGATCATGAGGAACAGCGGGAAGATGCTGAATACCCGCAGGACTTTGATTCTTCGAATTAGATTTTTTGCCATCCGTTCCGCAAGCACGCTTGTACCTTTCCCAGCTTGTTCCATGCCGACGGGAGGTCGAAAGCCTTTCGCAGCCCCATCGCGCGCGAAGACGCAATTCGGGGCCCATTAGACAGGTTTCGGAAGAATTCAGCAAACAAATAGTGTCCATATTGTGGGTCGGAATGAAGCGATTGTGGCGCGACTGAGCGGCATGGTCAACATGTCTGGTCTGAGTAAAGTTAGATGTATGAAAAAGATACGCGAGATGTTGCGTCCAGTAACACCCTCTTCATCGGCGCCGGACTTTGGTCAGTCTTGGTCATTCTTCCGGCAATTTTCAAGAACCTGCGTTCTATATTGAAATTGTTGCCCCATCGAGAACGGCTATGGCGCCTCGACGATCAATGTGAAGCCGGTTGATGCTGTCTGGCCCGCTGAATTGACCGTGACGAACGGCATGTAGGTTCCTTTCATTGAAGCTGCAGTTGCACCGAAGGTCAGTGATCCGGATGGATTCGTGTCCGATGCGGCATAAGTAACCTGGATGCCGCCGGGCAATCCTCCGACCATGACCAGTGCAGTTTCACTGGTAGAGTCAATCTGTATTGGGACGGTCACTGACGAGCCACCCTGCGCCAGGACGATTGTTGATACGGGCAGGAACACAGTGATGTGTCTTGTCACCATGCCGCTGCCGCCGCTCCCACCACATCCAATGATGGCCAATATACAACCGATCATCAAAGAGCGGAGTATTGACGGAACGAGCCGATGCAGAAGGGAGCGGAAGTTGAGCCTGCGAGGATCCAATCTGAAGTGCTCCTCGAGTCAGATATCCAAGCATCGAGTTTAGCGCCATAGCGAAGATCCAAGCTCAGCCAAAGAAGATGAATTGGCGGGGGAACTCAAGCACGGCTTGCTTAAGTCATGTACGCGCTGCACAAGGAGAGCGATTGCGAGACTCGATGTTGCGATTGCAGCATTTCAATAGAGCATCTATTTGCTTTTTGATCTTCTCTCCGCTATTATGGCAAGCGCCAAGTCGAGGGGTTAAAGGTCGAGTTCTGAGAGGAGCCTCGGAAAGAACCGGCACGAACCTCACTTGAGCATGCAGTTCCCGAGATCAAGCATGAGCCGAACCGAAGACGGAAAAGCGCCGGGAGCCGAGTGTCTGGCCATCGATCTTGGAGCCGGAAGCGGAAGGCTTGTTTCGGGGAAGATGCGCGGCGGCCGATTCGAACTGACCGAAGTCGGCCGATTTCGAACACCTACGTGGACTGATGGTGGCACAGGCTACGAATGCTGGGGGACAGAAGAGATTCTGGAAGAGATTCAACGGGCCCTGGTGCGGGGCTCTGCTTCCGGTCCGCTGACCAGTTTGGGCGTCGACAGCTGGGGCGTGGACTACGTGCTCCTTGATGACGAGCTTCGCCAAGTCGGGGTGCCTGTCAGTTACCGAGACAAACGAACGAACGGAATGATGGAGCGGGTACAAGAGCGCATTCCACGTGAAGAGATCTACCGCCGCACCGGCATTCAGTTCCTGCAGTTCAACACGATATATCAGCTCGCAGCGTCGGTTGAGCAACAGCCGCAATGGATGAATGCAGCCCGACATCTGCTGATGATTCCTGACTATCTGCATTTTCGCTTGTCAGGCGTGTTGTCGAACGAATACACGAATGCGACCACGACGCAACTGTATGGCTTGAACGACGAATGGGATGAAGTGCTGTCGGGAGCTGTTGGACTGACCCGCAGCCTGATGCAGCGGCCGATAGCGGCTGCCACTGTGCTGGGGGAACTAAAGCTGGTGTCAGGCGGAGCAAAGGTGATTGCGCCTGCAACGCATGACACGGCTTCTGCAGTTGCCGGAACGCCTTTGAATAACTCTGATGAAGCGTACATAAGCTCCGGCACGTGGTCTCTGATGGGGATTGAAAGTGAGGTTCCAATAGCTTCGGCCGAAGCCATGCGGATGAACTTCACGAATGAGGGTGGACTGGAGCGGCGCTTCCGGGTTTTGAAGAACATCATGGGGATGTGGCCGATCCAGCGTATTTGCGAGGAGCATGAGATTTCAAACGTTGGAGAACTGGTGACTCATGCGGCCGGCGCCGAACCGTGGCGTTTCATCATTGATCTTGACGATCCGGACTTCTTGAATCCTCAATCGATGACCAATTCGATCCGCGCCTTTTGCCGTAGAACGGATCAGCCTGTTCCTGAGACCGTTGTTGAGCTGGCTCGTTGCATCTTTGACAGCCTCGCTCTTTCCTACCGAAGTGTTAAGGAAGAGCTTGAAGCGTTGCGTCATCGAAGGCTCTCGCGCATCCGCATCGTTGGAGGCGGCTGTCAGAACAGGCTCCTGAACCAACTTTGTGCTGACGCCTGCGAACTGCCCGTGGTGGCGGGTCCCGTGGAGGCATCGGTACTCGGTAATTTGAGCGCACAGATGATGGCTCTGGGAATTGTTGAAAATCTGAGCGCGGCACGGGAAGTGATTCGCGCTTCTTTTGATTTAATTGAATTCCAGCCGAAGGCAAGCTTGCCCGGCCGGGTTTACAAACACTTTCAGGAACTGCGTAGCACCAGATGCCGGGAAGGAGAGCATTGCGCATGATCAACAAGAAGATTGAGGATGCATACGCTTTCGCACGTGAGCGGTTCGCAGAGCATGAAGTCGAGACGGATCGGGTTTTGAATGATTTGGATAAGATCCCGATTTCGATTCAGTGCTGGCAAGGCGATGATGTTCTGGGCTTCGAGAGTCCGAACGGGAGCCTGACTGGAGGAATCCAGACTACAGGGAATTACCCTGGGCGGGCGCGGAACGTCGAAGAACTCCGTGCAGATATGGAATTGGCGTTCTCTCTGATTCCGGGTGCAAAGCGGGTGAATCTTCACGCAATTTACCTTGAGGCGAACTCGCCGGTCGAACGTGATGCCATCGAGCCGCGGCACTTTCAAGGATGGATCGACTGGGCCAGGCAGAAGGGGCTCGGGCTGGACTTCAACCCGACGTGCTTTTCACATCCGAAGAGCGCTCAGAATCTCACTCTCAGTCACCCGGATCCGGCCATTCGCAAGTTCTGGATCGACCACTGCATCGCGAGCCGCAACATAAGCGAGCACATGGGCCGAGAGTTGAATTCTCCCGCGGTGATGGATATTTGGATTCCGGACGGATACAAGGACGTACCCGCAGACAGGCTGACACCGCGAAAGCGTCTGCTGGCATCGCTCGATGCGATCCTGGCAGCGGTGAATGGGAAGCACCACAAGGTGGCAGTTGAAGGAAAGCTGTTTGGCATTGGGGCGGAGAGCTACACGGTTGGTTCCAACGAGTTTTATATGGCCTATGCAGCTACGCGAAAGACTCTGCTGTGCCTTGATGCGGGCCACTTCCATCCGACCGAGAATGTTGCCGACAAGATTTCAACGAGTTTGTGTTACATCGACGAGATTCTGCTGCATGTCTCGCGACCAGTGCGTTGGGACAGCGATCACGTGGTTCTATTTGACGATCCGACGATTGCCATTGCGCAAGAGATCGTACGTTCGAATGGTCTCGACAAGGTCTACATCGGTCTCGATTACTTCGATGCCAGCATCAACCGTGTGGCGGCGTGGGTAATCGGCACACGGAATATGCGCAAGGCGTTGCTTTTTGCTCTGCTCGAGCCGAAGAACGAACTTACGAAAGCCGAATGCCGCTTCGATTACACAACTCGTCTTGCGTTGATGGAGGAGGCCAAGTCACTTCCGTGGTCAGCTGTCTGGGACTACTACTGCATGACGAAGAACGTGCCGCTCGGCAGTGGCTGGCTCAGCACGGTTCGCCAATACGAGGCAGAGTTGCAGGGCAAGCGCGGATAAGAATCTTCGATTTCATGCATTCTCAGATCGATCAGCAAGGCCGCCGCGTTTCGGATCCGACGCATGAAACGTGCCGTTGATTCTCTTGTGCCAGCCTGGCTTGCGCAACTTCGTTCGATCCACACCTTAAACGCGGGTCCGGCAGCGGCATGGAGTGCTGAGCTCCATTTGTTCAGTTCATCACAGGTACGAAATCAATGTGCTAGAATCAGCTTGTTCCGCTATTGAAACCGCGATGCGGGAGAAAGCCTTGCCGAAAGCCAAGATCAAGCGTCTCTACATCATACCGATCCTCTCGAAGGGTCTTGATGTTCTTGAACTGCTCGAGCAGAGCCACGGCCCGGTCAATCTCGAAGAGGTTTACAAGAAGACGCACATCTCGAAGACGAGTGTGTATCGCATTCTCAAAACGCTCGTGCATCGCGGATATGTCGCGCAAACACAGAATGGCCAATACCGATTGGTTGTCAGGCCACGCCGTCTTTGCTTTGGCTTCGCAGTGCAAAGTGCCGATCTGCCGTTCTCACAGGCAGTTTCCCGAAGCGTTACCGCAGCAGCTTCCGCTGCCGGCATCGAAATCGTGTTGCTGGACAACCGCTTTGACACGGAGACCGCGGTTCGCAACGCTGAGGAGTTTGCTGCAAAACGTGTCGACCTCGTGCTTGAGTTCCAAGCGGAGGAGTCTGTAGGGCCACGTATCGCGAACGTCTTCAAAAAGGCAGATATTCCCGTCATCGCCATTGACGTTCCTCACCCCAACTCGACCTACTTTGGCGTAGACAATTTTGAATGCGGCATTGAAGCGGGAAATTTACTCGCCCAATACGCGCAACGAAGATGGAAGTCCCAGGTGGATTGGGTTCTCGGCGTAGGCTTCAACGAAGCTGGAAGCTTTGTGCAGAGCCGTATCACCGGGGCGTTTGATGCAATAAGTCAGAGGCTTCGCGGTTTGCCTCCCGAACGATTCGTTCAGATCGATGGACGTGGATCGCGCAACCCGAGCCGCCTGGCAGTCCTGGAATTTCTCCAGAGGAATCCTGGCAGCCAGCGGATCCTGGTCGCCGCCGCGACTGATACGAGTGCATTGGGAGTTCTGGACGCCGCTCGCCAATACAGTCGTGAGCCGGACATTGCTGTTGTCGGGCAGGATTGCATTCCTGATGCACTTGAGGAGATGCGGTCAGGCCAGAGTGCGCTGATCGGGTCCATTTCGCATGAAGCTGAGACCTACGGACCTCGACTGATGCAACTGGGAATCTCAATGCTCAGAGGTTATGCCGTTCCACCTTACAACTACGTGCGGCACAGGGTAGTGACCCCTGAGACTCTCAACTCGGACCTCAGAATCCTAGCGCAATGTTGAGTACCCCCTCCCCATCTCTGTAAAGCAAATTCCTTGTTTTCATAAGGTTACGAGAGGGGTGTCGCGCCAAATTCCTCTCATCATTGGACTTAGCCGCAGATTCCTCTCAGCAAAGGAGTTAGGGGCGAAAGACAGCTTCCAGAGCGGTTTCGCTTCACATGACGACATCGAAACTCTGTGCAAGGTGGCTCTTCCTTAAGGAAAAAGCCACTTGGCCGTATCGGTTCGGTAAGCACTTGAAGCGAAACCCTGTAGCTGTCAGCTTCCAGCTTTCAGCTCCGACTTTTAGAAATCAGAGGAGAGCAACTTCTATTGTGCTCTGCGAGGGGTAAATGATCGGCAAGGGAAGGGCAGGATGCTCGGGGAGTTGTGATGCGGGCTGGAAACAAATGCAGGTCCCTCGGCTCCCTCCGCTTCGCTACGGTCACTCGGAATGACGACGGGGGTGGAGTTTCGCGGTTTCCCACTCATTCGCAAACGGCGCGCATGAATGGGGCATCCATTGTGTGTTGTTTCATCCGCTTCGCTACGAGCACTCGGAATGACCGCCAGGGTTGAAGTTTGGGTTTTCAGGGCAGGTAGAATACTTCCTCGAGCATTGGGAACCGCTCGCCTGCGCGAAGGCCTTCGCTGGGGGCGAAATAGGGAGCCATCGCCGCCTGCCAGCGCAGGTTTACCGGGTCGTTCTCGATCTTGCTCCACGTCGCCTCGAAGTCTTTCGCGCGCAATGCGAGGATGAGCAGATCATCGCGTCGATAGATTGAGTACTCGCTGATACCCGCACACTTGAGCAGCGCCAGCATTTCCGGCCAGACCGCACGATGCGCTTTCTCATAGGCAGGCGCTGCGCCCGGCCGCAGCCGCAGCATGAAGGCGTAGCGCTTCAGCTCGCTGCTCTCGGCTGATTTTGAAACGGAATCTGATGAATCGGTCATTGGATCACCCACCTTTGCAGGGAAGGGAGCTGAGGTTCTTGGTCTCCCACCCATGACGCGATGAAACTGCGTCATGGATGGGGCACCCAGTGTTTCGTTCGTCCGCTTTGATACGGTCGATCGGATTACGCGCCGCGGTTGAGGTTCTTGGTTTCCCACCCATGACGCGATGAAACTGCGTCATGGATGGGGCACCCAGTGTTTCGTTCGTCCGCTTTGATACGGTCGATCGGATGACGCGCCGCGGTTGAGGTTCTTGGTTTCCCACCCATGACGCGATGAACAGCTGCGTCATGAATGGGGCACCCAGTGTTTCGTTCGTCCGCCTCGATGCGGTCGATCGAGATTAAGCGCCACGGTTGAGGTTCTTAGTTCCCCACCCATGACGCGATGAAACTGCGTCATGAATGGGGCACCCAGTGTGGTCTGTTGTCGCTACTACTTCACCGAATAGACACTCACGGGTCCAAGCAGGCCGGAAGGAAGTAGCGGCGATTTGGCTCGTATGGCTTCACGTCCGCAAAGGTGTAACGAGTTGCTCCGGGCTGCTCGTCGCCGATCAGCCGGTTCACCCATGCGTTCGTGACTTTTACGACAAGTTCATTGGCTCCCGGTTTCAGAGCAGTCGTTGCATCCACCCGGTATGGCGTGTGCCACACGATTCCGAGCGACTTTCCATTCACAGACACTTCCGCGAGATTCTTCACGTCGCCAAGGTCGATCCAAACGTGCGCGCCCTTGGCGAACCAATCAGCAGGAGCGGTTACGGTTTTGGAGTACGTCCCGGTTCCGGAGAAATACTTCACGCCGGCATCGGTGCTTTCGTTCCACGCGGTGAGCTTGTCGAGAGTGATCGAGTCAGGTGCGCCACGGCCAGGCTGGAAAGTCACTTTCCATGCGCCATCCAGGGTTGCAAGCTGGGCTTTCTTTTCAGCGGGCAATGTGCGGCTCGCCGCGGTTGCCGGTTTGCGGAATACCACGAAGACCGAGCCCCAGGGTTCGAGGTTGAGCGGAACCGTGGTTTGTCCAGCTGTGGTTTTGAAAGATGCCGGCTCAGACTGGCCGGTTTCAGCGTGCCAGAGTTCAACCTCTTTGCCTGCGACTCTGAACGTTGCCTGCACCTTCTCGGCTCGGTCGCCCCGGTTATCGACGAAGTAGACATCGCCATCAGCAAGTTTGCGATGGACGAATTCGAGGCGTGTATCGCTGTCGGTCTTGGTGTAATCGAAGTCCTTGGCCACGTTCATGGCATGGAAGGCTTCTCCAAGATCCTGACCTGCGTAGACGGTCCCTTTTCCTACTTTGTGGGTACCCGTGCCGTCGCCAAAGAGCTCGTCGTTCAACTTCTTGAACTCCGCCTGATCGTCGGCGAGGCTTGGATCATCCTTCGGCTTGGGGCCAGCGACCGTGGCGCCTTCAGTGACGAGTTTGTGAATGGCACGCAAGACAGGCAGCGACATGTGCTGGCTGTACGCGTCAAGTCCCAGGAGCCGATAGGTCATTCCGGCCGGTGTTTGGATCTGCCCGTTGTCCACGCGAAGCTCGTGGATGAGCGCGTCCGCATTCACGTAGTCAAACCCGTAGCCTTCGGGAACATCCGGCGACTTCTTGTCGAATATCGCGGTGAGATTTGAATCCTCTCCGTAGAAGTAAATCAGGTCAGCACCGAAGTGGCCCTGCTGAAGCATGAAGCTTGTGCGAGCAAGGTAGTCGACCCAGGCGCCAGCCTGCTCCGCCCAGGTTTCGTTCCGGTTGAACCATTGGCCGAACGGTCCAAGCGTCATCCCCGGCGCTTTGCCGACGAGGGGTTGATGCGCGGACTCGTGGATCACAAAACGGTTGATGCCATTCAGGAATTCCTGATCGGCGGTGGGCTTGAGTGTGGAGGGGGACCAGGCCCACGGAGCTGCAGCCGCGGTCATGGATTCCGCAGCAGCGATGTTTTGTCCGTAGATATGCGCAACGGAGGCCGACTCGCGATCGTCCGCGTTGTAGCCGTATTGCTCCTTGTTGACGCCGGGTGTCTGCGTCCACATCGCGCTCATGGGCACTTCGTTGAATTTCTTCACCTCCATGCCGTCGGCCACAAAAGCACGTCTCGACTCGTGCGACTCTCCGTAATGCCCCATGTTCCACTCATGAAGAGTCTTCTCCAACTGGCCGTAATGTTCATTGGCGATGAGGTCGGCAATCGTCTTGCGGAAGTCCCACAGGAATTTGTCGCTGGCCTCGGCGCTCTCAACTACCTGTCCGGTGAGTACAGGCAGCCAGGGCATGGGATCATAGCCGCGCAGCTTCTTGAACTGCTCAATCATGTTGTCAGTCCAATTCTGCGAGCCTGCCTCCCAGCTGTCGTTGATGACGTAGCGAATGCCACGCTTGCCCATCAGCTCAGGGCCCACAGTTTCCTTGTAGCTGTCCAGATACTTTTCGAAGTAATTCTTGACATAGCGGTGATCGAGCTTATCGACCTCGAGGCCGGTTGCTTCGGCGGTGGCGGGATGATTTGTGATTCCGAGCAGCGAGTATCCCATGCGCACAACAACCCAGTCGCCAGCGGGTGGGGTCCAGTCGAGCTTTCCATCCTGGCTCATTTTCGAAGTGAGGTCAACCACATCTGATTTCGCAACCGCTTCATTCGCGGAGACGGGAGGGGTTGCGAAGCCGTAGAGATCATCCTCAGGAACAAAGGCTGCTTTTTCCTCGAAGCGATTAACGCGCGGGCCGGGATGCAAAACGAGTTCGGCAATGTCGTAAGTCTTAGGCGGAGGCGGAAGCGTAATTCCAAAAGAAGAAGGATCGATGCCCGCCGCCCAATCAGGGATAGGTGGCGGAGGCGTGCGCTTGAAAGTTACCCGGAAGTACTTTGCAGTGACTGGCGCAAAAGAGATCGTGTGCTCAGGAGCGCTGCCTCCAGAGAGTTTCGCCACCAGACGGAAGTTTTGACCGTCGTCGCTGGCTTCAAGATTCTTCTCCGGCGCAGACATCCCTGCAACCATTTGTTCAATAAAATTCGGATCCTTCGTGACGAAGGTGATGGCGCGAATTGTCTGGGGCTGCGGGAACTCATACTGAATCCATGCGACTGAGCCAGCCGGAGGGATCGGCACTCCGATGGTCTTTTCGAGGTCTCCGTCAGCAAGCAGACTGAAATCGGGTGTACCGCCACTGGCAGTGATCGTGGGGTGCGCCGACTCGAGAGAAACGTCGACCGGACTCTTTCGATATGCAACGACCGCGGTGTCGGCATAAAACTGCGGAATTTTAACCGAGCTTGGTGAGCCCAACTGATCGCGGATGCCGATGTTCTGGAAGGCGCCAGTGTTTTCCGGCGGGTGCGCGAGAGTGCCTGTGAAGGGCTTGCCGCCTTCCACTGATGTTTCACTCCACACATACTTCTTCATTCCCTCAGAAGCCGGGACCCATGGACCGCCTGACTCGCTCCATCCCGGCGACCCAGCGATGGCCTCCTCCATGCCGAACTGATCCGCGAGGGTGGTTGCGTACTTGAAGGCGTCCTTCCACTCGGGAGTCATGTAGACCAGGCGCTTGTCGACAACCTGGGGTGTTTGCAGAGCCGCATCGAAGTTTTGAAATCCGGCCAGTCCGACGCGATGCATCCACTCCAAGTCCAACTTGATACCGTCCTTGGTGATGTTGCCGTTCATCCAGTGCCACCACACTCGAGGGCGCGCACCTTCTGGCGGATTCTGAAATCCACTTTTCAGGGGATCGGAAGCGGTCTGCGCCTGAGCGCCTGCGATTGCCGTGGCGAGAAATAGCAGAGACGCGATCGATTTGAAGGTCGGGCGGTTCATTGATTCTCCTTTCGCGGACAAGGAATGCGGCATATGAATGGTGATAGCCGGGTCCCGACTGCTCTGGATTCGTCACCCGGAGGCATGCCTTTTTCTGCGAGAAGAACTTTAACAGGAATCCTCAGGTCTTCGGAAGAGGAAAAGATTCTGGTTTGAAATTGGCTCCAAAATGGTCGTTCGGGTCAAAAGACGCTAGCGGAACAGCCAAGGCACCCTTGTCCTTGTGGGTCAATTCAATCCCGTGATCGCAGGATCAGTTTCATAACAGAAATATGTTCAATTCCAGGCGGATGGGGATTGTCCGAATCTGCCGGGGTGGAGAAGGAACGAGATTATTGCGGCGGGAGGGAGCAGACGACTTTTCAAAGCGGCTAAGAACCCTCGGTGTTGTCAGGATAGAAAGCGCGCAGATTCGCAGGAGTCACCATTTCATGCCGGATGAAATGTCGCACGAGGTACAGGTTTGCCGGCGAGAAGATCGAGAGCGAGCGGGATCACACCCTCGCCATACCGCTCAGGAAAATATCCAACCGAACCGATCAGTCGGGATCCTTTTCTTGCCAGTTCTGCATGTGCTTCGGCCGAAGCATTCTGGCCCACTATCGCGCAATGCTCCTCTCGACCCGCATCGCGGAAAGCCTGTAGCGCGCCGAGTGCGCAAGGATCGTTGATTGCCGCAACGAGAATTTTCTCGGCGCGGCTTCTGCGAAGGTAGCTTCGCGTGAGCGCCACGGTGTTTTCATAGTGTCCGCTCGTGCGCAGGATCTTGATTTGACGCTCGGATAACCAGACAAGCCTTTCAAGTACTCCTAACATGCTCCCGAGAATGCGGGCATTCGGTACCTGCCCAGCCTTTGGGAGTTCGAGAAGCAACAGCTCGTCTGCGTGACCTTGCCAATGAGCTTCGGCCCATCGAGCGAGATAGCGTCCCGCAATCAGACCGGCCTGGCTGTTATTCGCCCCATAAAAAACAGTTCGCGGATGCGGGATCTCGAGCGCGATAACCGGGATGGATGCTTCGCCAAAGCGAGAACAAATCTGGCCTGCGATGCGAATGTCCGTTTGCGATTCAACGACCAGGTCAACGCGCTCGCGAACGAATGTATCGGCGTTGCGCAAGGCCACCTTGGGGCTGTCCTGGTTGTCCAGTACCAACAGGTCGATGTCGACCATCGACGCACTTCGTTGCAGGCTTTCCGTGACAGCTCTGCTGAATCCAAACTCCGCGCTCTGCATTCCATAGCCAAATCGGTAGCGTCGCCGCCCCAGCGGCCGGATGCCGAGCTTGTATTTTGTTTCTCCGACACGTACAAGGAGATCGCACGCGACCAACGTCGAAAGCATGCGCAGAGCGGTCGTCTTGTGGAGTCCAGTGCGTGCGACAACGTCAGATAACCGCAGGCACTCCGATTGATCGTGAAAGACTTTCAGAATCTGGCACGCCCGGATAAGTGATTTCATAGTTCCACGCTGTGAAACAAACAGATCTAGAGAAGTGTATTCGACTGGATCTCAATATGCATTATAGGCGTTCAAAGTAAGGCGAAAATGCATGGAGTTCGGAGGTCGGCGGTCCACATATTGAAACTTTATGCATACATTGGTGAATCTGTTTGCCACCGGCGTCTGGGGCGAACTAGGGTGCGCGGTAGTTCTTGAACGGGGGGACACGTGACCAAATTCGAATTACGTCACTTGAGGACTGCCAGCCTGTTTGCATTCGTCGTTTCTGTTGCGGGGTTCGGACTGATCGCAACGGCACAGGAAACACAGCAGAAGGTCAACATCGACTGGGACAAGACGGTTGTTGTTTCCAAGTCGACGCCAACACTGCAAGTTGTGACGAACCCGATGCTCAATCCGGGATCGCCAATCCACGATGGTTCATTTGCAGCGCTGAAGGCCCTGGGAGCAGACTATGTGCGCTACGTGCCCTGGTTGCCATATCCCAAGATTGCCGTTGCTGAACTGGAACCGCCGACCAAGGACAAGACTTCGTGGGACTTCACATATATCGATCCCGTGACAAAGGATTTCCTGGCGGCAACGGATGGTCACTCAACGATCATCAACTTCAGCACGATTCCTGCGTGGATGTTCAAGACAGATCAACCTGTGAAGTATCCCGAGGACCCAAACCAGGTGTTCTGGGATTACACCAAGGGATCGGAGCTTCGCGATCCTACCGGCAAGGAACTGGGAGACTACTTTGGGCGGCTCGTGAGCTGGTACACCAAGGGCGGGTTCACGGATGAGAACGGGAAGAGATATGAGTCGGGATATCACTACACCTTTCCGTATTGGGAGGTGTTGAATGAAGTGGATTTCGAGCACTCAACCACTCCGGAAGACTATACAAAGCGGTATGACGCGATTGTGGAAGGCATTCGCAAGGTGAGCCCCAACACGAAGTTCATGGGCATTGCGCTGGCCATTCCTGGGCAGAATCCGAAGTACTTTGAGTATTTCCTGAATCCCAAGAATCACAAGTCCGGCATTCCGCTCGATTTCATCTCGTTTCACTTCTACGCCAGTCCGGCGATGGATGAGACACTCGATGGCTGGCAGCACACGTTTTTCAATCAGGCGGAAGGGTTTCTGGCCACGACGCGTTACATTCTCTTGATTCGCGACCGTCTTTCTCCGGAGACAAAGATCGATACCGATGAACTGGGAGTGATCCTGCCGACGGATGGCGTGGAGATCAGGGCCTCAAAGGCGATGCCGGATCATATCCCGCATCGCTATTGGAATGCCGCAGGAGCGCTCTATGCCTACCTCTTTGTGGAGCTTTCGAAGCTTGGTGTAGACGTGATTGGCGAATCACAACTGGTTGGATATCCGTCGCAGTTCCCGAGCGTCTCAATGATCGACTACAACAACGGCAAGCCGAATGCGCGCTATTGGGTACTCAAGCTGATCAAAGACAATTTCCACCCTGGCGACAAGTTGGTCGCAACCAAGGAGGACAAGGATTATAGCGGTCCCGGCGACGTGATGATTCAGGGTTTCATTACACCGCAGGGGAAGAAGGTACTGCTTGCGAATAAGTCAAATTCTGAGAGAACGGTCATGCTCGGCCCTGATTTGCGCGACGCCACTTCATTGACAGTGGACGAAGAGACCGGAGATGAGGCGCCGCGCGCGGGAAGCGCGGAGGGGACCGAGTTGAAGCTGGCGCCGTTTGCGGTGACTGTGTTGAGTGCCAAGTAGTCATCCCATTTCAAAACATTTTGAGGCGCCGGAGGCAAACGGTCGATGGCAGAGACGGAACTTCGTGTTGGTTTGTGCGGCATCGGGCTGGATGCATATTGGCCGCAGTTCGATGGTCTGCATGCACGCCTCGAAGGCTACGTGCGGCTTGTTGGAGAACGCTTCAAGGATGCGGGGGCGACTGTCGAGCACCTGGGGCTGGTGGATACGCCGGAGCGAGGCCGCGAGGCGGGACATGCATGTCGCCGTGCCGATGTCGATCTGTTGGTCATTCATGTCACCACCTATGCGCTTTCGAGCACCGTCCTTCCGATGGTGCAGAGGGCCCGCGTCCCAGTGCTGGTGCTGAATCTGCAGCCGCAAGCTGCCATCGACTATGAGGAATTCAATCGCCTGCCGAATAGAACTGCGATGACGGGCGAGTGGCTGTCTTTTTGCTCGGCTTGTCCAGTGCCGGAGATTGCCAACGTGTTCTCCAGGGCCGGGATCCCATTCCACCAGGTTACGGGGGTGCTCGGAGACGATGCTGTCTGGGCAGAGATTGACGAGTGGATTGCAGCTGCCCGCGTAAAGAAAGCACTCGCCGACAACAGGCTCGGTTTGATGGGCCACTACTACAGCGGAATGCTGGACATTATGACGGACGCTACGCAGGTGGCGATCACTTTCGGTAGTCATATCGAACATCTCGAAGTGGACGAACTAAGCGCGCTGCGTGCAGCGGTTAAGGACCACGAGATAACAGCGCGCATCGATGAATTCAGGCACCATTTCGACGTGCAGCCCGATTGTGCTCGTGGAGGAGCTGGTTCGTGCCGCGCAGACCTCGATCGCTCTTGATCGATTCGTGGCCATTCACGACCTGCGGTCTCTCGCCTACTACTACATGGGCAGCGGTGTGCCTGCAAACGAAGACACCATGAGTTCCATCATTCTAGGCACGTCGCTTCTTACTGCGCGCGGGATTCCTGTGGCGGGTGAGTACGAAGTGAAGAACGTGCTCGCAATGAAGATCATGGACGAGTTGGGCGCGGGAGGGTCGTTTACCGAGTACTACGCGCTGGACCTGAAAGCAGATCACGTGCTGATGGGCCATGATGGGCCCGGACACATCGCGATTGCTGAAAGCAAGACCAAGGTACGGCCTCTGGCTGTTTACCACGGGAAGGTGGGGCGCGGGCTGTCAGTGGAGATGAGCGTGAAGCACGGGCCCGTGACACTGCTTTCAGTTGTGGAGGATGGTGCGCACGGATTCAAGCTGCTTGCCGCACAAGCTGAGTGCGTTCCAGGAGAAGTGTTGCGCATCGGAAACACGAACAGCCACTACCGATTCCCGATCGGCGCAAGAGGATTTGTTGAAGCCTGGAATGCGCAGGGACCAGCTCACCATTGCGCTATCGGGGTCGGGCACCTTGCGGGCAAGTTGAGGAAGGTGGCGCAACTGATGCAAATTCCGATCGTGCAGGTGTGCTAGTGTCCTGTCTCTGAAGGTCCTGGCATAATTTCCGAAAAGCAACCGCAGATCCTTCGACTTCGCAAGCCGCAAAGAACGCGGCTTACGACGCTCAGGATGACACCAGTATTTATGGTGCGAACTTTAGAGACAGGACACTAGCGGAAATCAGTCAATGCTCGGTCACCCCGTTTGGTGTGGTGTATCTCTATTGAAAGATATTGCAATATGGAGTGAGGCAGGGGTTGTCCACGGGCCTTACCCTCCTGAAATCTGTCCAGTGTCGCACTAGTTTGCCTGCAAACCGTCCGGGGCATCCGAACCAGCCAGTAAAAGGCTTTATCTGGTAGAGGGATACATAAATGCGATCAACATGGCTTCATGTTTTCAAATGGGAAATTAAATTCTACTTGACAGTCGTGCATTGATATGACTAGCCTCGCGATGCATTGGACCAGGCTTGTCCCGCCACGTCCATTGGGGGGCAGTGGTGTGGGTTCCATATTCGAGTTCAAAGCCGAGCCAATATGCGTCAGACTGAGCAACGTTTCGAGGAGGTAGGAGATGCGTGTCGTCCGTATCGGCGTCTATTTGACCTTGTTCCTGGTGCTTTGCGGCAGACTGTTCGCGCAAGCGGGAGCAACGGGAACGATCCTGGGAACCGTGACTGACAGCACGGGGGCGATTGTGCCGAATGTCAAGATCACGGTCACCAACACCGCAACGAAAGTGACTTTCCAAACGGTTACCAGTTCCGCGGGCGAATACAACGCGCCTTCCTTGAATCCCGGAAGCTACACCGTCTCCGCGGAAGCAAAGGGATTTCAGAAGAGCCGTGACCAGTCCGTTCACGCTGACGGTCAACCAGCACGTCCGCATCGATCTGGCGCTCAAGCCCGGTGCAGTAACCGAAACGGTGGATGTGACTGCGCAGGCGGTCACGCTCGATACGGACACCGCCGAACTCTCCAACCTGATCAGCCAGCAGCAGGTCGAAGATCTTCCGCTGAACGGGCGCAATTTCATGCAGCTACTCCTGGTCGGAGCAGGCGCCGTCACGGTGGGCGGTGAGCAGGGCACGATGCGCCAGGGCGAAGGAAATGCCATCAGCGTGAATGGTGGCCGTCCTGAAGGCAACAACTACACGCTCGACGGCCTGGTGAATACCGATGCGGCGCTTGTAACGCCGGCCGTGATTCTGTCGCAGGATGCGATCCAGGAGTTCAAGGTCTCGAGCGGAACATACTCCGCCGACCAGGGATTCAGTGCGACACAGATCAACATCGTGAGCAAGGGAGGCACCAACAGCCTGCACGGGGCGGTGTTCTGGTTTGACCGCAACGATGCGTTCGAAGCCAAGCCCTTCCCGACCGCCAATGACTACATTTCGGGCACGCCGACGGCAAACCCGGTGCTGCGCCAGAACCAATTCGGCTTTGTCGCCGGTGGACCCGTCTACATCCCGAAGGTGTATGACGGCCGCAACAAGAGCTTCTTCATGGCCAACTATGAAGGCTGGCGGATCACCAACGGCGCAAGACAAAGCACCAGTGATGCCCAACCCGGCAATCCTGACGGGCGACTTCTCGGCTGAGACCTACAAGGCGCCTGCAGGTTCCGGCTTGCCCGGAGGCCCGCTGCCAGCTTATGGCACTGCGGAATGCTCCAAGCTGCTGTCACTGGGTGACAACTGCATGCCCGTGAATCCCAGCGACGGGACTTCCATTTCCCGGAAACATGATTCCGACTGCTCTCCAGACAGGAAACGTCGGTCTGGTCGCCGTCAAGAACAATTTCTGGCAGAAGCCGACCATCGCCAACCAGCCGGAAGGCGCGGTCAACTTCATCAACAACGTCGGATTCCCGCTGCATCAGAATCAGCAGACCTATCGTGGAGACCAGAACCTCGGCAAGTACGGGGCGGTCTTCTTCCGCTATACCGACGCCAATTACACCAACCAGGGATCCTACAACTCCGACGACCTGATTCACGGCTACGAGATCTACCTGCAGAATCAGACGAGCTGGACGGTCTCGCACACCATCAACTTCGGCGGCTCGAATGTGAACAACTTCCGCTTCGGCCACCTGACCGCAAATGCACCTCAGGGCGGCCCGCAGATCACATCGGATGCGGTTTCGCAGTTGGCGCTTGCCGGCACATTCAAGACGTTTACGGCTCTGCAGCAAACCTGGCCCAACGTTGGTTTGTCACAGTTCGGCAGCGGCGGTGGCGCAGTCAACTCCTACAGCGGATCGGACGGCCCCACCTGGGAGTATGCCGACTCGTTCAGCTCGATCCACGGCAAGCACACGCTCGGATTCGGCGCCGACTATCGGCGCTGGCATCTGATCCGCAACCTCGACGACGACTTCTACGGTGACTGGACCTTCTGCGGGTCATCTGGTCCAGACGAACAGTGGCGGCTGTCCCAATAAGACAGGGTTGTGCGGAACGGGCAACGCGGTAGCCGACATGCTTCTCGGCTACTACGGCGGCGTGGGTGGCTTCGTACCCGGTCCGTTGAGCCCGACCAATACCGCCGGCAATCCGCAGGACCACGTCTTCAACTACTTCGCACCCTATGCAATGGATCACTGGAGAGTCACCCCGAAGCTGACCCTCGATCTGGGTCTTCGCTGGGACTACCGCGCGGCCGCGTATGAAGCCTCGAACCACTTCTTCTGGCTCGACACCAAGAACCCACAGGGCGGTCTCTGCTACGCCGATCCGCAACTCATCGAAGAACGGAGTGGCGCCCGGCGTAGGTCTACGACGGTGGTCCGATCCTTCGCTACTGCGGTAAGGTGCCGCACGAAGGTTCGAAAACTCCATGGGCACCGAGATTCGGATTTGCATACAGCGTCACACCAAAGACAGTCATCCGCGGCGGGTATGGAATCTTCTATGACTCTGCAGAAGGGCGCGAGATCGACGACTCGGCCGATATCTACCCGTACAGCATCCGCAACAGCCTCAATCCCGCAACCAATCCCGGAGCGCCCAAGCTGACCAACAACATGTTCCCCTACGTACTCGACCCTGGGGCCGTTCCCGGTATCGACGCTGACGTTTATTGCGGTGATCGAATCAGAGAATCCGCTCAATCCGTATGTTCAGTCCTGGACCGCCGGTGTCCAGCGGGAAGTGGCGAGGAACACCACCCTGGAGGTGAACTACATCGGCACGCACGCCATTCACCTCCTCGATCGGCGCCAGATTGCTCAACCGAACGCCATTCCGTCTGCACAGCCTGGCCTTCTGCCAGCAGCAGGTGAACGGGACAATATGTCAACCTCAACGAGCGCTCCGTGCAGCAACTGCCAGCCGGCTGCCTTACCCGAACTTCGTCGACATTCTACATCAACAGCGACTGGCACGGCTACTCCCACTACAACGGCATGAACGTCAAGTTCGAGCACCGCGCTCGAGACCTGGCCGCGACCGCGGTCTACACCTGGGCCAACAGCAAGGACGACAAGTCGGCTGCGGCCGGCGTGGGCGCAACGGGCGCCGGTTATCAGGGGTTCATGGACAACCACAACCCGCAACTGGACTACGGTCCGTCCGACTTCGACGTCGACCAGAGGTTCGTGGCGAGCTACGTCTACGACCTGCCCTTTGGTCGCGGCAAGAAATACGCCAATGGCGGCAACCGTGCGACGGATCTGCTGGTCGGCGGCTGGGAGACCACGGGCATCGCCACCTTCCAGGCCGGCTTCCCGTACAGCTTGACGGCCAACGATGTTGGCAGGATGTTCTCGGCACATTCTTCCAGCGTGCGAACCTGGTCCAGGGCTGTAACACTCCACGCAAACCTCACTGCGGTATTGCAACGGATCAACCCCAGTTGCTTCACGCAACCGGCGCTGGGCGTATACGGCAACACTGGCTCGCAAACTTCCTGCGGCAGCCGGGCATCAACAACTGGGATATGGGCATCGGAAAGAACTTCCGCATCGCAGAGCATGTCAACTTCAAACTCGCTGGGGACTTCTTCAACGCGTGGAACCATCACCAGTACGCGATCAGCACTGGCGCTTTGATCGGCAGCGGATCAGGCGGCGGATCCTCGATCGACAACTCTGTCGGTGACACGACAGCCGGACAGATCACGAGTGCCTCGACGGCTCGCGTCATTCAACTTAGTGGAAAGCTCACCTTCTGATTAGCCTCCCTGTCTCATTTTGCTCCGCCATACCTGCCCGGTATGGCGGAGCTTTTCATTACGGAGATAAACTCACGACATGATGAACGTACGGTTTCGCCCGGAATGGGTGCTGCTGATGTGCTGTGTTTTGCCGTTTTCCGCAAGGCCGCAATCAGACGATGATGCGGCCGCACAGCTTGCTCAGCAGGGCCGGCAGGCTTTAGCTGAAGGGCGCATAGGCGATGCTCAATCGGATTTCGAGAAGCTTTCCAGGCTGGAGCCGTCCATCGCCGAAGTTCACGCGACCCTTGCCGCCATCTGCTTCAAGCGGAAGAACTATGAAGAGGCGCTCAGCGAGGCAAAGACCGCGCAGAGGCTGAAGCCGACCTTGCCGCGCCTGGATAGCCTTGTGGGTCTCTCTCTATCCGAGCTCGGCCGATTTAATGAAGCGCTTCCCAAGCTCGAAAAGGGATTTAAGGAGTCGAGCGACGTGGTGAACCGGAGGTTGTGCGGTCTGCAACTTCTGCGGGCTTATACCGGGCTTGGGCGAGACGCCGATGCAGTTGAGACGGCGCTGGCACTGAACAAGCTTTATCCGGACGACCCTGAGGTGCTTTACCACACGGGTCGCATCTACGGAAATTACGCATATATCACGATGGAAAAGCTGCACGACAAGGCGCCAAACTCCGTGTGGATGCTTCAGGCTCAGGGAGAGGCCAACGAGAGTCAAAAGAACTACGCACGCCGCAATCATCGCATTCAATCACGTGCTCGAACTGAACCCGACATCGACCGGGGATTCACTATCGCCTCGGGCGCGTTTATCTGGCGCGCTTCCGCGATGAACAGAAGCCGGAGGATCGCGATTCGGCAATTCGCGAGTTCAAGGCAGAACTCTCCATCGATCCCGGGAACGGCAACGCAGCGTACGAAATTGCGAACCAGGAAGCGCTGTCTGGCAATCTCGAACAGGCCAGAGCGGACTATGAGGAAGTGGTGAAGCGCTATCCGGACTTTGAAGAAGCGCTTGTCGGGCTTGCGGGTGTGTACCTTCAGAGCGGGAAGCCAGCGAATGCGGTCTCATTGCTTGAAACCGCGACAAAGCTGAGGCCGGAAGACCAAGTGGCCTGGTACCGTCTGGCACAGGCGGAACGCGCCACTGGAAACAGGGCAGCGCAGGAAAGCGCAATGACAGAATTCAAGAAGCTGCGCAACGCGTCGCCATCATTCCCGAAGACTGAGAGCGAGATCACTCCTCAACAGCTTGGAGAAGCCGCCGAACAGTAAGACAGCCCAATTCACGTGCGCGGAATCTCGAGGCAGATCACGATGCCATCCCCAGTCCGACCAGGTTTGCGGCCGCAATGATGATCACGACTCCGGCCCAGAGAAGACGAAGAGAACGCGATTTCACCTCTGCCCACTCGCCGAGTGCAAGACCGACAAGAGCGCCACAGAGAACGTAGATGCTCATGTGCAGCATCCAGTTGACGTAGGAAAGGCGCTGGGGAATGTTAGCGGCACCCCAGGCGTAAAAGAAGAATTGCAGGTACCACATGATGCCTCCCGTCGACGCCAACAGAGCGTTCTTTACGAGTCGATCCTTCGATTGGCGAAGATCTTTTCGAATCGACAGGCGAGGCAGTACGGCCAGACGGACAAAGCAATACGCGAGATTGATCACCGCGCCGCCGCCCATGATGATGACGTAGCTGGGAAGGGCAGCGTACAAAGGGTTGACGCCAAGTTGAAGGGCCGCAGCTTCCATTGGCTTGGCGGCGTCGATGGCAAACGACATACCCGATGAGAAAATGCCGCACATGATCGCGAGCAGGAGCCCAAGGCCGACGTTGAATTCCTCAAGGTGGCCTCGGAGTTGGACCTCTTTTTGATGGCCGGCCCAGGAGACAACGGCAACACCGATGAGAGCGACCAGCACTCCGGCCATCGTGATGAGGCCGCTGCGAGTCGTGAACAGCATCGCAGCCTGGCCATGCATGACCGGTGGAACAAGAGTTCCGACGATCAACGTGACACCGATTGCAACGCCGATACCGAGCGACATGCCGAGGTGGCGCATCGTGAGACCGTAGCTGACGTTGCCGACTCCCCACATTGCGCCGAAAAGAGCGACGCGGATGATGAGTGAAGCGCCCATGGAGGCATAGAAGGCATGAAAGTCGGGCAGGAGAAAGAGGCTCACTCCAATCGGGAGCAGAATCCAGGAGAACAATCCAGCTAGCGCCCACGTGGTTTCCCACGACCAATTCTTTACGCGCTCAATGGGCGCATAAAAAGATGCTGCCATGCTTGCGCCAACGATGTGCCATCCGATTCCCGCGACAACCGATGTCATGCAGTGCCATTCCTTTCCGTCTGGTTTCTTGAGGATTCTGAGAGCGACCGATAATTACGTGAACGCTTTGACTCGTTCATTTGCGAGGGAGGTCATCGCTTTGCAGGGACACGCTTTTGCGGGGCAGCACGGGTTGTCGGGGCAGACAGCATTCCAGAGCCTGATTTTATCCAATGAAATTATTTCCTGCTGGAAAACAGTATCCAACGCCAAGTGAGGCTGTCAATGCAATTCCTCGTTGCGCGAGGGAACGGTCCGACCTAAGTGAGGAAAGGCATTGGTCCGCATATCAGCGCCGCAAAAACCGAGGCGCAATGACGACGCAGCGCGCGTTCAAGATGTCGTTACTGCGATCGTCTATGCAAGTGAGAGCAGTCGAGGCGTGGATGTGTACGCCTCAGGAGATGCGGCCTTGTGGTCCATCTTCGCGGCGTCTGTCAGCAGCGTTCCGGTATCTTTGCACACGGAAAATATCCCCAAACTCATGACGAATACCGACTACGTGGAACACTTCAATGTCCCGGGTATATTACGTGCGGGCGGACTGGCGATGGCGGAGAGACTCATCAACAGCAGATGATGGTATTCGAGGTACCTCAGATCGACATCGAGAGCGGGCAGATCTCGCGCTTGACTTCGGGTATTTCGAGGACAGACCATGGACCGTTTGGGCGGCAAACAAAGTCACGCGCAACGTTTATCCTTATCGCATTGATTCAGGAAGACGTTCCGCGTCTTGCTGGCCATGTGGTGTGAGTGAGGCAATTCTGAGGGGGGGATCTGGTATGGCATCTGAGGGTAACAACCGGAGGGAATTTCTGCGGATGGGCGGCGCCGCTCTGGCCGCAAGCACCGTTTCGTGGAGCGCATCGAGCTATGCCAGCATCGTTGGCGCAAACGACCGCGTCAGGGTGGGAGTTGTGGGGTGCGGCGATCGGATGAAAAGTTCCTTGATCCCCGCGTTTCAAGAGAGTGCCAAGGAAATGAACTTTGAGTTCGTTGCCGTTTCCGACATTTGGAGTCGGCGCCGCGAAGAAGGTGCTGCCTATATCGAGAAACTGAGTGGGAATCCTATCGCAGCGGTGCGCAACAATGACGAACTGTATGCCCGCAAGGACATCGACGCCGTTCTCATCGCCACCGCCGATTTTCAACACGCGCTGCACGGAGTGGAAGCAGTCAATGCGGGGCGCGATGCCTACGTTGAGAAGCCAACTGCGCACACGATGGCAGATGCACGCCTTTTCCTTGCCGCAGTGAAGAAATCGGGCAGAATAGTGCAGGTCGGTACCCAGCGCCGCAGCACGCCCAGTTATCAGAAGGCTGCCGAATACATTCAGTCCGGAAAGTTCGGCGACATCGTCATGGTCGAAATGACCTGGAACGTGAATCAGCCTGGCCGATGGCGCCGCCCAGATGTGGTGCCGCTGCTCAAGGAGCAGGATACTGACTGGAAGCGTTATCTGCTGGATCGTCCGTATGAGCCTTTTGATCCGCGCAAGTATCTTGAGTTTCGTCTTTTCTGGCCCTATTCATCCGGCATTCCCGATCAGTGGCTCGTTCACCAGATCGACACGGTTCACTGGTTCACAGGGCTGCCGCATCCGCGCAGTGTTGTCGCCAATGGCGGCATTTACCTGTGGAAGGACGGACGCCAGAATTGGGACACGATGACCGCCGTTTTCGACTACGGCCCGTTGGATGATCTCACGAAAGGCTTCCAGGTGCAGTACTCATCGCGATTCACGAACTCCGCAGGAGGAATCAAGGAACTCTACTACTCGAATGGCGGCATGATCGACATGGATAAGCAGTGCGTCACCCCGGACGGTGGTTTGAAGGCGCGCGAGGCGGCGGCCATGGGCATGAAGCCGAATCTGCTGCCCAGTTTCCCACTCGTGGACCATGCGGAGACGGTCTCGACTGCTGCGGATACCGGCGGCGATCCCATGACCTCCGCCAACATGCGTAACTGGATGGAATGTGTCCGGTCGCGCAAGACTCCCAACGCCTCAATTGAAGCCGGCTACAACCATTCCGTCGCACTCTGCATGAACATTGCTGCCATCCAAACCGGCCAGAAGGTCACCTTCGACGACAAGACGCAGCAGGTGATGGCGGGAGGGAAGGTGTATGAATAGGCGCGTCGTATTGGGCTTCATGGTCTTGTGCCTCGTTCCCGCACTCGGCGCAGCCGCTCAAACATCTGGCAATGGTGTGCTTGTTGTCCCGGACGAAGCCCATCGCCGAGTTGACATCACCATCGATGGAAAGGCGTTCACTTCCTACATCTGGCCGACTTCTTTGAAGAAGCCAGTTCTCTATCCGCTGATCAACGACGAGGGGATCACGGTTACGCGGGGCTATCCGCTTGTGCCGCGCCCCGATGAACGCGTCGACCATCCGCACCACGCCGGTCTATGGTTCAACTACGGCAATGTCAACGGCTTCGATTTCTGGAATAACTCGAATGCCATAAAGCCGGAAGATCGAACCAAGATGGGTACGATACTTCACTCCGGGATCGTGTCCGCAAAGAGCGGCCCCAATGAAGGCGAACTGGTTGTTAATTCAGATTGGATTACTGGAGAGAACAAGGAGATTCTCAGGCAAACCACGCGCTACATTTTTGCGCGGCGCAAGCACGCTCGAGTGATCGATCTTTCAGTAACGCTGAAGGCCCTGGACCGAGCTGTCTTCAAAGATGACAAGGAAGGCTTGCTTGGAATGCGTGTGGCGCGCTGGCTCGAGTCTCCGGATGAGAAGGGTGGCGTCTTCATGGACGCACATGGAAATCCGACCCAGGTCGACGCCGCTCCAACCGCAACTGGCGCGCCAAATCCTGCTTCCGGGGTCTATCTCACCAGCGAAGGCGCTCATGGAGCGGCTGCATGGGGAACGCGCGGAAGATGGTGCGTCCTGACCGGACATACCGGCGACAATGTGGTGAGCATCGCCATACTGGATCATCCCGGCAACCCTGGCTATCCGACTTATTGGCATGCCCGTGGATATGGGCTGTTCGCTGCGAATCCGCTTGGTCGAAGCGTTTTCGATCCGCAGCAGCCCTCGTTGAATTTCACTCTCGAAAAGGGCCAGTCGGCAACTTTCCATTACAGGATTATCGTGCAGTCCCACGCGGCATCCAAGGCGGAACTTGATCGGGAAGCCGACGCTTTCGCAGTCGAGCACGAGTAAAGGCTGATGTCGAATTACCGTACCAGTTCCACTGTCACTTCATGGCAGACACCCAGGCTAGATGCCTGGTTCAACGGGGAGGGTCCTGAATGAGAATGGCGAGAGTTCCCAGATATGGACTTTCTTCGCTGGGTGTCCTGAACGCGCTGCTGATCGTGTCAGCAGTGGTCAGCTTCGGGCAGAGCCATAGAGAATCTTCGCCGGGAGCAGTGCATACCTTTACGGTACAGGGCAAGCAATTTCTCTTCGATGGCAAGCCCTATCAGATCATCTCCGGCGAGATGCACTACACACGTGTACCGCGTGAATATTGGACCGACCGTTTCCGCAAGGCGCGCGCCATGGGGCTGAATACCATTACCACCTATGTTTTCTGGAACGCTCACGAGAAGAAGCCCGGTGTTTATGATTTCACCGGTCAGAACGACATCGCGGAGTACATTCGCGAAGCACAGTCCAACGGGCTGAATGTGATTCTGCGCCCGGGCCCCTACGTATGCGCGGAATGGGAACTCGGTGGCTATCCCTCCTGGCTTCTCAAAGACCGCAGCCTGATCCTCCGGAGCAATGATCCCAAATACAACACCGCTGTCAAGAAATGGTTTGCGCGACTGGCGCAGGAAGTCACGCCGTTGTTGCTCAAGAACGGCGGTCCGATCATTGCCGTACAAGTTGAGAATGAATATGGCGCGTTCGGCGACGATAAGGACTACCTGGAGGATGTCAAGAACCAGCTCATCGCGGCGGGGCTCGGAGATTCGCTCCTCTTCACTTCAAACCAGCCCAATGATCTCGCCAAAGGCTCCCTGCCTGAGCTTCCCACTGTGATCAACTTCGGAACGGGCGATGCAAAACAGAGCTTCGCCAAACTGGACCAGCTTCGTCCCGACGGCCCGCGTATGACCGGCGAGTACTGGGCCGGGTGGTTCGACAAGTGGGGCGAGCCGCATCACGAGACCGATGGGCAAGGAGAAGCCGCCGAGTTCCGTTGGATGCTTGAGCAGGGATACTCGGTATCGCTCTATATGTTTCATGGTGGATCGAGCTTCGGCTGGATGAACGGAGCCGACTCTCACACCACGCACGACTATCACCCCGACACAACGAGCTACGACTACAACGCGCCGCTTGATGAAAGCGGAGAGCCTCGCTATAAATTCGATCTTTTCCGCAAGGCCATTGTGGGTGTCACGCATTTATCTCCGCCGCCTCCGCCGGCGTCTGCGCCACACGCAACCTTCCCCATCTCGCCCAGAATGCTCACCTCTTCGCTTTGGCGCAATTTGCCCTCTCCAGTCGAGTCGAAGACGCTTCTCACCTTCGAGGACCTGGACCAGGATTTCGGCTATGTGCTTTATCGCACCGAGCTCGATCGAGGAGATGGTGGAATGCTGGTCATAGATGGCCTTCACGACTACGCCCAGGTTTACATTGACCAACAGCTGATAGGCACACTCGATCGGCGAAACGGCGAAGATGGCCACGGGTCTCTCGAGCTCCCTCGCCAGACCCGGTCCTCGACCCTGGATATCCTGGTCGAAAACACTGGCCGCGTGAACTACTCCAAAGCAATTCTTGCGGAACGCGCCGGACTAACCGGAGACCTCACTGTCGACGGCAAGCGTTTCAAGAACTGGAGAATCTACCCACTTCCGATGGACGATTTTTCTCACGTGCATTTCGCGGATCAGACCTGCGTCGGCCCGTGCTTCTTTCAGGCCATCATGACGGTGAATAAGCCCGCAGACACTTATCTCGACACGCGCGGTCTGCACAAAGGCCAGATTTGGGTTGGCAACCATAACCTCGGCCGATTCTGGACTGCGGCCGGCCCGCAGTTTACGCTCTATACGCCGGGTCCCTGGCTGACTTCGGGTACCACGACGCTCACTTTCTTCGATCTGATGGGTGACGCGTCCGATCATATTTCAGCCGTCAGTCTGCCGGTCTTTGGTGCATCCAAAAGCACTCGCGAGACGCAGTAGGGCGGCTCGAAATGGAAAAACATCGAAGCTGTAGAATCGTGCCGCGCGCCACTTCCTGAACGCCAAAGGCGTCGATTAGTTCCATTCTTCCGACCGATTCTCTTGCGCCTCCAGATCGCGGTGGAGCAGGCGCAAATCCTTCTGGATGCGATCCATGCGCTCAGAAATCCACGCGAGGTCAACTTGGGACTTCGTCACCATCTTCAAAAGTTGACGGCGCTCGGCCTCGCAGAATTCGATCCGCGCTCTTATAGCCGCGATCTTGAAGGTGTGCCGCGAGTCCATGCCACTGGCTCACTGGATTTGCGTGATTATGATTCGATGCGCGGCGAGATGCAACTGGAGGCATTGACAGGCTCTCCTTCGCTCACATAAAACACCCAACCGGAGAGGTTCGCGATGTGGCAAGACACTGAATAAAAAAGGTTAGAGGTTAGACAATTATCTGCGGTGGAGTTTTCGGCGAAGTCTCCATCGTACAGATTCTGGACCATCGAGAGCGATTCGTTCCTGGAGTGGCCCAAGGGCTGGATCAAAAGTTCCACTGCTCTCCCGAGGCAGAAATCAGCATGGAAACCGCTCCCTTTCAGATTCAGGGGACCAGTTTTCGACAGGCCTGTCGAACATTGCAACTGAATGAAATGGACGAGGGCCCAGACAAGACGTTCGCGAATCGCGACACCTTGGAGGGTCTCTCAGGAACGAAGGGAAATGAGCACAACCAGCGAGTCCCAAACCAGCGCAGGTAATTCGCGCAGGGAGAAATACCACCATCGCCACGCCTTGTTTTCCGGTCTTCCGCTTCTCACTGATCCTGGGAGCGTGGGAATTCCGTAGAGCTTGAACAGCCACCTGCAGCGAGGAATGTGGTATACGTCGGAACAAACCACGACTTGCGAGAACGAAGGCAGAGAACGTAGAATCCGCACGCAATTGCGTACCGATTGCAACGTGTCATGCGACGCATCTTCCAGCGCAATATTTCGTTCGGCGACTCCAGACTCCCGCAGGAGTCTAGACATGACTTCGGCTTCAGAAGGCGGATGCTTACCTATACCGCCGGTAGGCATGAAGAGAGGATTGCTCATGCCGCGGGCACTCAGCAAGGCGCCCTCCACCCGGCGGCGCATCGCATTACTGGCGTGTCCGCCTTCCCAAACGGCTGCGCCCATGATCACAAAAACTGTGGGTGCTGCACTTGCAGTCTCAGTCACAAGGCCCGTATCCCCTGGTCACTACGTGATAGCGCCGCCGGTTTTTCTGGATGATCTTTCCTGCCGGCCCTTGGCCGTAATGGTCCGCAGCCCAATCGCAGAACTTATCGGTCTCAGCGGAACTGAAAGTGAATTTCACTGCTTTGCTGGGCAGCACTACTCCCAGGGCAAGACCGTAGGCCACAGGTGACGGCCGCAGCGGGGGACGCACTTGTACGACCACGGGTTTGTCATTAAACGTCAGAGATGCGTCGTCAAACTCTTTCTTTGCATGCATAATGCGCTTGACGCATTCCTGATCCTGAGCAGTAACACACACGGACGAACCAACGAGAATTTCAAATACGTCTTCGTTCGTGGGGGCAACGTACTTTCCCGTCCACTCAAACGTACCCCCCTCGGTTTTGAAAGGCGGAATTGGAGCCGCGTCCCTAAGAGCAATGTATTTTCGGTCCAGGTTTTCGCTATAAACAATTTCACTGCCCTTTTTGAATGTGATGGTGAGATGCAGGTTTTCGTAACCATTGTCTTGCCCAGTGAAGTTCAAGTTTTCCAGCGCGAACGAGATCCAGTTCGGCCCTTTTTGCAGGGGAAAGACGTTTCGGTCGGGAAGAAAACCGTCAATATACACAGGCTGCTCGTTCACTTTCACGGCGTAATAATAGTGATCAGCTTCGCGGGCCTTGCCTTCGGGTGTGAACTTCAAGTCGAAGCGTGTGTACCCAGGCTTGGCAAGATCGGGCACTTTGTCGAGGCTGTCAAGTGATGGAACGACCCAGCCCGGCAGCGAAGGTTGCTGATTGGGTTCAGCTGCGTAAACGGTGCGGAGCACTCCGTTGTTCATGCTCACGGGTTCCCCGCAGGCAAGGGCGGGACCCGGATCGGTTGAGGTGCGAGAACACTTCCCAGTCGCAAGGCACTTCAACCGAATCAACATGGCCTTTGCTTCGGGAGTGTCGGGTGCCGGAAATGGCTTCTTCGGATTTGCCGATAGGCAAATTTCATACATGTGGCCGGTAAAGGCCGAGTCATAACGGGAGGCGGTAATCGGGTTCAACTCGGCAAGGAAGTTGATGTCTGGCGACGTGGGCATGACAATCTCAGTCCGATACGGGTAGTCTTTGTCGTCGTCCTTGAGCATAGGCAATAACGCTTCCGTCACGTCTTTGGTCTGCGGCGAACGCAACGCGACCCTGATCAAGGGCAAGTTGTTGTCGGTTGTGACTGCGTCCTGTTTCGGAAGCTCCACGCCAAATCTGATGGGAACTCGAACGGTCTGAGGCTTCTGCTGAGAGGGTACCGCCCTTTCGACAACAAAAAGGGCTGCAATCAGAGCCGCCGTGGTAACAGGGATCCAGATCAGGTAATTGAGAGTTGCACTTGACCCCAATAAGTACTTCCTCAGTGCCAGGATACCCGCGGCTGCGGCGGCACCCGAGCCGAGAAGAACCTTTGTCCATAGCTCGGAAACGATGGATGTCAGCCAAGGTGGCAAGTCTGTAAACAGCGGATGACCGAGGAGTGAAGTCCCCATCCACAACAGTAGGAGCAGCAATACCACGGATACCGACAGGACGAACAAAATATCTAACGGTGTGGGATTGGCGTTTCCTGTTTGTGCGGTAGGGATTTACGGGAGGCTCAGGTTCCTGTTCGGTAGACATTTTCATACCTCCTGGGCTGTTGCATGGTTACGTTCAGCGAAGCATACACCAACTCGGAAGTGATTCCAACGGCCCTCAGTTGGACGCGGCGCGGGGCCACGCCTGCAGATAGGTGATGAATTCGACGACTCTGTCTCGGATTCACCAGCCTGCATGGTGCATCGATCTCTTTGTCGCGCTGACGCCCCTCGCGATCTCTGCGCGAGTTGAGGCTTGAGGAGTTCAGAGCGCTGAGCGAAGTGAGGCAATCGTGGGCGTCCAGTTCACGGTTTGCATAGACTTCGAAACGGATCATGTAGTCGGGGGCGATTCTCTGCAGTGGAGCTTTCAGCGAAGCCTGCGTGACAGATTCTTGACCATCGAGAGCAGTCTATCCTTGGTGCGGCCCATGTGACGGGATCAAAAGTCCCACAGCTCTCTGCCCGACCAGAGAAACGGGCTGGTGAGGGGGAGATCATCTTCTCGGAGAGAGATTCTCTGGTGGTGGAAGATTTGCGCAGAAATAGCGCGGAAGCTGGGGAGATTTTCGCCCTGTAAGTTATTGACAATAAATAATGTGACAAGATGGCGGAGAGACTGGGATTCGAACCCAGGTTAGAGTTTCCCCTAAACACGCTTTCCAAGCGTGCGCCTTCAGCCACTCGGCCATCTCTCCGGGGGTGGTCTTCTTTTTGAATTTAACACACTGAGGAACGCGGCAATGAGGTGTCGAACGCGCCTGAGTGCCGTGCTCGGAGTTCATTATTTTGAGGCGATGAAATCGTTTACATCAATGCGGCACCTCATTTATAGTTCGCTTTGCTCACCACCTGCCGGGCTGTCGTTCCGGGGGGCTGGGCTACTGAAAGAGGACTTCGATGCCTGGTATTTCTCGTCGTGAATTGCTTTATTCCGGAATGGCTCTTTCTGCATCTTCGCTGGTTGCTCGGTCTGCGTGGGGGCGCACCGCTGCGCTCCTTTCCGGCTATTCCGGTGCCGGCTTCGGCGGAGGCTCTGGCGGCGATTGCGCCGCGGGAGCAACTGCTCTTCGACTTTGGATGGAAGTTTCAGTTTGGTCATGGGACGGATCCGGCGCGCGACCTGGGATTTGGCAAGGGCCAGGGCGATTTTGCCAAGACTGGCGACTTCGAATTTGCAAAAGCCAAGTTCGACGACTCGAAGTGGCGCACGCTGAATCTGCCGCACGACTGGGCGGTGGAGCTGCCGTTTGTGCGCGACGAGGAGCTGAAGTCGCACGGCTACAAGCCGCTGGGGCGGCGCTATCCGGAGACCAGCGTGGGCTGGTACCGGCGCGAGTTCGAGATTCCGGCGAGCGACCTGGGGCGGCGCATTGCGGTCGAGTTCGACGGCGCATTTCGCAGCGTGCTGGTGTTTGTGAATGGATGCTTTATTGGGCGCAACGACAACGGCTATGCGCCGTTCCGCTTCGATCTGACGGATTTTCTTGCGTATGGCGCGAAGAACTACATCGTCGCTGCGCGTGGATGCGAGCTTTGGCGACGGATGGTTCTACGAGGGCGCGGGCATCTATCGGCATGTGTGGCTGACGAAGACCGATGCGCTGCACCTGGGCAAGTGGGAGAGCACGGTGCGGCCCGACGGTCAGACGGCAAGGCTCGGCCACGCTTGCGCTTGGACACGGTGGTGGAGAACGAGGGCAAGCAGGCGGAGAACGCGAAGGTGAGCTGGCAGATTCTGATGCCGCGGGCAAGACCGTGGCGACGGCCGAGGCGCCGGCGCAGACCGATTGCGGTGGATGGGTCGGCGACGTTCTAGCTGCGACGGCGAAGCTGGCGAATCCGGCGCTGTGGTCGGTGGATGAGCCGAATCTCTATTCGGCGATTGTGACCGTGGAGACGGACGGCAAGGCGCGCGATGCGGAGCGGGTGAGCTTTGGCGTGCGCACGGCGGTGTTCGATGCGGACAAGGGATTCTTCCTCAATGGCAAGTCGCTGAAGATTCAGGGCACCTGCAACCACCAGGATCACGCAGGCGTGGGCGCGGCGCTGCCGGACCGGCTGCAGTGGTTCCGGCTCGGCGTGCTGCGGGAGATGGGCTGCAACGCGGTGCGCACTTCGCACAACATGCCGACGCCGGAGTGGGTGGAGGCCTGCGACCGCATGGGCATGATGATGATGTGCGAGACGCGGCAGATGAGTTCGAGCCCCGAGGGCCTGGCGCAGCTGGAGGCGATGGTCAAGCGCTATCGCAACTCGCCGTCGATCATTATCTGGTCGATCGGCAACGAGGAGTGGCAGTCTGCAGGGCGAGATGGCCGAGCAGGGCGCGAAGATCGGCGCGACGATGGTGCGGCGCTGCCACGAACTCGATCCGACGCGCGTGGTGTCGGCTGCCGTGAACGGCGACAACGAGAAGGGCGTCTCCGACGCGCTTGACATCATCGGCTTCAACTACAACCTGAAGTTGCCCGGACGGATTTCACAAGGAGCATCCGAAGCGGCCGATCTACGGCTCGGAGACGTCGAGCGCCATTTCGACGCGCGGCGAGTACACGACCGATCCGCTGCGCAACACGGTGAACGCGTACGACGGCGTGGTGCCGTGGGGCGAGACGGCGGAGGAGTGGTGGAAGTTCTACGGCACGCGCGAGTGGGAGGCGGGCGGCTTTGCGTGGACCGGCTTTGACTATCGCGGCGAGCCGACGCCCTACGGGTGGCCGTCGATCAACTCGCAGTTCGGCATCGTGGATATGTGCGGATTCCCGAAGGACAATTTCTATTACTACAAGGCGTGGTGGGGCAAGGAGCCTGTCGCTGCACCTGTTTCCGCACTGGAACTGGGAGGGCAGGGAAGGCGAGGAGATTCCGGTGTGGGTCTACTCGAACCTGGATGAGGTGGAGCTGCTTCGTCAACGGAAAGAGCCTGGGGAAGCCAGAAGGTTCCGCACCTGGGCCACGTGGAGTGGAAGGTGAAGTATGAGCCGGGCGCGATTGAGGCGCGCGGCATGCAAAGGCGGCAAGGTCGTGCTGACGGAGAAGCGCGAGACGACCGGGCCGGCCGCGGCAATCCGGTTGACGGCGGATCGCACGGAGATCAACGCGGACGGCGAGGACGTGGCGGTGGTCAAGGTGGAGGCGCTCGACAAGGACGGCCGCGTCGTGCCGACGGCGAACAATCGCCTCGGCTTCAAGGTATCGGGCGCAGGGCAGCTGATCGGCGTGGGCAACGGCGATCCGAACTGCCAGGAGAGCGACAAGGAGCCGAAGCGGTCGCTGTTCAACGGACTGGCGCAGGTCATTGTGCAGGCAACCAAGAGAGCCGGGCGAGATCCACATCGAAGCGGAGAAAGACGGCTGGGATGGCCCGGAGCTGACGCCGGCGAAGCTGAGCATCACGACGAAGGGAACGAAAGTTCGGCCCGCTGTGCCGGAGATCGGCTGACCTTCTTCAGGTCTCGCGCGGCAAGATCCTGACTGTTGCGGCGCGGGCACGTGCGCCAATCATCGGCTTGAGGTACGCGCTTCCTTTGTACTTTTCCCGGTAGGCGTCGTCGATGCGGTCGTTGATCGGCCCATCGACCGGCTCGAAGGTGACTTCTTTCGTCATGCCGGCGGCGATGATCAGCCCCGCCTTCTGCCGCACTGCGGCCTGATACCAGCGGGAGTCCTTCCCGTTGTAGCCGCGCACGTAGAGGGCGTCGTCGACCGCGACGGACCAGATCCACGTGGGGGTGCCGTAGGTCTTCCCGTCCTCACGGAACGGTGCGATGTGAAGATCATCGGCCTCAGCGATCTTGCGTAGCTCATCTTTCTGTCCATGCGGTCATTCCGGGACCTCCATTTAAACCAGGTAACAAGGCATATCGCATGGGCTGGCGCAAATCACCTAAGGGCTCGCCATTGCAGGTAATCGTACTTAGCGCATGACGTAGCCGCCGTCAACGGAGATCGACTGCCCGGTAATGTAACTGGCAGCTGAGCTGCAGAGCCATAGGACAGCATCGGCGATTTCTTCGGGCCGCCCCATCCGTCCCATCGGCACCAGGGTCTTCAACATCGCGTTCAACTCTTCTCCCTGACCTTCAGCAATCATCTTGTCGAACATGGGCGTCTGGATCATGCCCGGGCATACAGTCGTTGACGCGAATGCCACGAGTTGCATATTCGAGAGCAGCGCTCTTGGTGAATCCAATCACTCCATGCTTTGCAGCATGGTACGTGCCGCGTTGGTTGCCACCGATTAGACCGCCAAGCGAAGAGCAGTTGACGATAGCGCCATTTCCTTGCTTGCGCATTTGTTGCAGTTCGAATTTCATGCAGCTCCAGACACCGCGGAGATTGATCGCCATCACCCGGTCATAATCATCGCGGGGGGAATCGGCAGTTTCCGCCAGAACACCTTGAATGCCGGCGTTGTTATACGCAGCATCGAGCTTTCCGAAGGTGCCGACAGTCTGCTTCACCATCGCTTCTACCTGCGCGTCCTCGGAGACGTCACAGCGGACGGCCAAGGTCTTGTGACCTTTATCGGCGAGTCTCTTGGCTGCGGCTTGCACTTCGTTCTCATTCCAGTCAGCTAACACCACTGAAGCCCCTGCCTCAGCAAACGCCTTTGCCGTTGCAAAACCCAATCCAGATGCTGCGCCTGTAACTAGTGCGACTTGGTTTTCGAAAGAAATGTTCATAACAAGTTCCTCACTTTTCAAACGGATTGCACCCCGGTTTTTTGTAGGCGTTGTCGAAGGCCCAAAACCAAGCGCTGATCGGGAAGTCCGCTCAGTAGTGCTCCCAGGTGACGGACCAGTGTTCATCGGGTCGAGCCGATCGGATGATCAGGTGCCCGTCTTCTGTGAGCCTGTAGACGCGCGGAAGGTCCTTGCCGACGAGAAGGTCGCGCGTGTTCGATCCTTGCACGTGATGGGTCAGCGTGTGCGTGGCTTCATCGACGTCGTAGCTCCCGAAGGAAGCCTCGTATCCATCCTGGACGTACTCATTGTTTGGAGCGTTCGCCGACTTCGGATACATGAGCTGCACGGACATATGTCCATCGCGCGTGTAGATCAGCATGCCTGTCGTCTGCGGGACGGCGCCCGGTTTCCCATCCGGTCCTGGCGCCTCGATGCGCGCCAGATGCCACGCGCCGATCAGCTTTTCGCGGTCTCCGAGCTGGCTTGTTTGCCGATTGAGCCAGCAGAAAACCGGCGAACGCCACAAAGATTGCGAACGCGACATAGCGCAGAGTATTCATCTTCGATTGCTCCCGCCGATTGCCGCTCACCGGCCCACCAACTGTTCATGGAACTTCGAATACCGGGCCCCTTCAAGCTTGATTTTTGAGGAAGCCTCTTCGAGAACGCGGACATCGTCGGGTGTCAGTTCAACCTTCGCGGCTCCGAGATTTTCTTCAAGCCGAGCCAGCTTCGTGGTGCCGGGAATGGGAACGATCCACGGCCTTTTTGCGAGCAGCCAGGCGAGTGCGATCTGCGCAGGGGTCACCTTCTTTTGTTCTGCAAAGGAGGTCACCAAGTCAACCAGAGCCTGATTGGCTTTGCGATTCTCGGGGCTGAACCGCGGAACAGTGCTGCGGAAATCTGTGCTGTCGAATTTCGTGTCTGCGTCGATTTTGCCTGTGAGGAAGCCTTTGCCAAGCGGGCTGAACGGAACGAAGCCGATGCCGAGCTCTTCAAGCGTGGGCATCACCGTTTCTTCCGGCTCTCGCCAGAACAGCGAGTATTCGCTCTGAAGCGCAGCGACCGGTTGAATCGCATGAGCGCGGCGAATCGTTTTTGCGCTTGCTTCAGAGAGGCCGAAGTGCTTCACCTTGCCTTCCTGAATCAGTTCCTTGACGGCGCCCGCAACATCTTCGATCGGCACGTTCAGGTCGACACGATGTTGATAGAAGAGATCAATGGCGTCGACTTTCAAGCGCTTCAGCGATCCCTCTGCGACCTGCTTGATATGCTCCGGCCGGCTGTTGAGAGAGCTCCACTTGCCCCCATCGCTGGGGTTGGCTTCCCAGCCGAACTTCGTCGCGATGACAACCTTCCCGCGAAATGGAGCGAGCGCCTCACCGACAAGTTCTTCGTTCTGCAGCGGGCCGTACACTTCGGCGGTATCGAAGAAAGTGACTCCGCGCTCAACGGCAGCGTGGAGCAGGGAAGTCATCTCCTGCTTGTCCTTGGCCGGGCCATAGGACCAGCTCATCCCCATGCAGCCGAACCCGATGGCCGATACTTCCAGGTTGCCCTTTCCGAGTTTGCGCTTTTGCATTGTGATTTCTCCTTTGATGTTTCGGCACCGATCTCGCCGGGTGGATTGAAGACTAGAAGAACACTGAATAGCTGGCGGAAAAGGTAAATGCGTCATTTACCCGCGGCGTGATGGCCGGCCCGTGGATGTAGCTCAGACCGATGTTCATGTACTGGCCGGAATGGACGCGCAGCGCGTAGCTGCCTGTGAGCGAGGCCGAGTTGCGCCAGACAGTCTTGCCCGACGCTACCAGCGAATCCGTGAGATGGCTGCTGTGACCTGTGTAGTAAGCAACCAGCGAAGCCATATCGAACGGCCGCGAGTGGAAAGGCGCTTTTTGATAGAGACGCAACTCGAAGTAGCTGTCGTAGGGGTTGAAGTGTGAGTCGGCGACCATCGCAGTCCCGCCGAGATAGAGGCCGTGGCCGTGTTGGAGCGTATCGGGCTTTCGCAACTGGTAGTCCATCAGAACAAATGCAGCGTGATTGCCGGACTCTGTATTGCCGGTGGCCAGGTTTGTGTCGGGTGTGCTGTTGTGCATGTACCCCGCGCGCAACCAGATGTCGTGAACCGTCGCAGTTGCAACGCGTATGTATCCTGCCTCTCCCAACAGAAGGAGTTTGTCGCCATGCGGAATGAACCGGAACCCTGTGTGATTCCGCTCGACTTCCCTCGGTCCTCCCTCTGGATCCAGGCTCCGCTGCGCGACGGCCTTCAGATAGGTATTCTTCGGCCCGCGCAGTCGCAGATTGAAGGATGGCGTGGTCAGGGGAAAGTACGAGAGACCAAGCTCAAAAGGCAGGACGGCATAAACGCCTTGCGCACCGGTCGCCGTCGATCCTCCGACTGTCAGGCCGATCACTTCGAGATTGTTGCCGATATATCCCGCCTTGATTTCAACACGCTTGTCGGCGAAGGCCTTGTAGAGATAGAGCCCGTAAATCTGAAATGCTTTGGGGCCTGCAGGATTCCAGCTGACCCAGTTCCAGACTCCGCAGACATAGAACTGTGCGTGTTCGAGATGGAGCTGGCGGAGATCGGCCGTAAAGGTCCAGTTGGTCATCGCGCTCTCGAACGGATGCTCGCCGACGTAGGTCTGTTGATCCGCGGGCACCGGCGTCTGAAGCGTGTTCTGCGCATACTGTGCCTGGACGACTCCGCGCAGGGCAACGCCTTCGCTGAAGAGCTTCTGGCGGAAACCAGAGTTGATGTCGATGGGACTTTCGCTGAACGGCGGCATTGAGGTTTCTGAACCGACGAGGTTCAGGTCCTCAATCGAACGCCCGGCGTTCTGCGAGGGGCTCGAACCATCGGATGCATCCGAGATGTTCTGCGCATGAATTGGTGTGACAGTTAGCACAATGAGAACCGCTACCAAGGTAATGATTCGTGCTTGATTGTTGGTCTTTCGCAATCTGGTCTCTTTCGGCGTCTATCTCCAAGTCCGATGAGGCCGGTTTAAGGAGCATCTCCGCAATTCTGATGCTACGGACAGATGGCTCTCGGGCGCTTTCCCAATCCTGCCTATTCTTTGCCTGATTCTGTCTGTTGGTTTAGTTTTGTGCACAGGTTAGGCAGTTCCGCAGTAGGCTGGAAATGGAAGGACGCAACGCAATATGTCGCGACTGAAAGAGAAACCGGGTGACCTGAACCGGGATGCTATCGAAATGCGGAAGGAACTGGCCCGCAAGATTGCGGTGCGCGCGCAATTGGTGGGAGAGAATCCGACGATCGTGCCTGGTCTGGCGCTTTATCGGCGAGAGAAGCCGACGCCATGCATTCACGCCACCTACGAGCCGAGCGTTTCAGTCTTCGTCCAGGGCAAAAAGCGCATCAACCTCGGAGGAGCTGAGTACGTCTGCGACGAATCGTCGTTTCTCCTCACGTCAATCGATGTTCCTGCTGTAGGTCAAATCATCGAGGCCTCTGAACGAGTTCCCTTGCTCTCGATGTTTCTCAGGCTCGATATGCCCACCGTGCGCGAAGTCGTCAGCCGCGAAGATCTTCCTGAACCCCAGATATCAGTTCAATCGCGTGGGATTGCTGTCGGTGAGACCACGGTCGGAATACTCGGCGCCTGCATCCGGCTCATCGATCTTCTCGAGACACCCGAGGACATTCCGTTTCTGAGCCATTTGATCCAGCGTGAGATCGTCTACCGAATACTCAGAACTCCACAAGGAGAGCGCCTTCGCGCTATCGCAACGACGGGCGATTTGAGCCATCGAACGGCGAGAGCGATTGCGTGGCTCCGTGCCAATTTTGCCAGACCGCTGCGCATGGAGGACCTCGCTTCAACTGCGCGGATGGGCGTGTCGACGCTCCACCATCAGTTCCGCGCTTTGACGGCGATGAGCCCGCTGCAATATCAGAAGCAGCTCCGGCTGCAGGCGGCAAGACAGCGCATGCTTATGGACGGGATTGATGCCACGAGCGCAGCTTACGAGGTCGGCTACGAGAGCGTAAGCCAGTTCAGCCGGGAATACAGCCGTTTCTTCGGCCAGCCCCCCATGCGCGATATCAAGGCCCTGCGCGACGGCAAGGTCGTGGCAATGAACGCCGCATGATGCTGAATGGACCGGCTGCTGACCAAGAGTTGGCTCTTTCGCTCGTGAAGTCTCTGGACCGATCAATCCGATCTTGCGTGCAGTTAGATTAGAGAGATGGGGCAGGTGAGGGCCAAGTGGAGGGCGGAACTGCGCGCGATGATTGCGCTCGCGGTGCCCGTGGTGCTGAGCGAGCTAGGCTGGATGGCGCAGGGCGTTGTGGACAACATCATGGTGGGCAGGCTGGGTCCGGTGGCCATTGGCGCGGTGGCGCTGGGCAATGCTGTCTACTATACGCCGTCGCTTTTTGGGATTGGCCTGCTGCTCGGGCTGGACACGCTGGTGGCGCAGGCCTACGGGCGCAGAGATCACGACGAATGCCATCGCTGGCTGGCGCAGGGCGTTTATCTCGCGTGTATCATCACGCCGCCGATTGATGATCCTGCTGATTGCGGCACTCAGTTACGGCTTTACGCACTTTGGCGTGATTCCGGAGGTGGCGAAACTTGTCGGGCGGCTACCTGCGGATCCTCAATTGGGGCACACTGCCACTGCTGCTCTACGGTGGCACGCGGCGCTACCTGCAGGGCGTGGGGCAGGTGCGCGTCATTACGGTGACGTATGTGCTGGCGAACCTGCTGAACTGGTTCGGCAACTGGGTGCTGATCTACGGCAAGCTCGGCATTCCGGCGCTGGGAGTGAACGGATCGGCGATCTCCACGTGCATCTGCGCGCGTGGGCATGGCGGTGGCGCTGCTGGGATTTGCGTGGCGCTACGAGCGCAAGCGCGGGCATCCGCTGTTTCAGCACTGGGCGGGGCCGCAGCTTGAAAGGCTTCGCGGAGCTGGTGCGGCTTGGCGCACCGGCGGCCGGGCAGATTCTGCTCGAAGTGGGTGCATGGAATCTGAGCACGTTTTCGGCGGGATACCTGACGCCGGTGGCGCTGGCGACGCACCCGATCGCGCTGAACTACGCGAGCATCTCCTACATGGTGCCGCTGGGCATGTCGGCGGCTGCGGCGGTGAGCGTGGGGCACGCGGTAGGTGCGGGCGATCCGGCGCGTGCCCGGCGAGCGGGATGGCTGGCGCTGGCGCTCGGCACGAGCTTCATGCTGCTGGCGGCGGTGGTGTTTCTGGTTGCGCCGAGGCCGCTGATGATGCTGTATACGCACGATCCGCGCGTGCTGGCGTGGGCCCGAGCCTGCTGGGGATTGCGGCGGCGTTCCAGATCTTCGATGGCATTCAGACGGTTTCCACCGGCGCACTGCGCGGGCTGGGCGAGACGCGCGTGCCGATGATTGCCAACCTGGTGGGCTACTGGGTGCTGGGGCTGCCGCTGGGGTTCATTCTGTGTTTCGTTCTGAAGTGGGGAATCTACGGGATGTGGATCGGGCTGACACTGGCGCTGGTGGTGATTGCAGCTCGCGCTGCTGGTTCGCTGGCACAAGGATTCGGATGCGGGTGGCCGCTGAGCGCCCTCAAAAGCTATAGGTTTAGACGTGATCCAGCGATGCTGAAGTTGCCTCGAGACGGCAGGCGGATCACCGCAATGGACGAACGCGCTTTGTTCGAGGGATGAACACCCATTGCTGCGAAAGGTACTTACGGTGCAATAGTGGATGTGTCTGCAAGGTCTGCGTAGCGGGACGTGACTCTTGTAGGTGACTATAATCACAAGGGAGTGAAGTACGACGCTTTCTCCAGCGTAACCAGGATCCCTGTGCACGGAGCCTTAATCCCCCAGGTCGGCGCAACCGCAATATGAGCGCCGATTCGAACCGGACTTGAAGACAGCGACACCCATCCTGGAAACGCGCTGAAAATTCACCTGAAGGGAATCCCGCCAAATGGCGACTGGAGACCTGGCCCTGGGTCAAGAACAGGGCGCAACTGAGCGCGCAACAGCGCGTCGACAAACGATTTCAGCATCAACGTAGCAACGGTGAACGGGTCCGGCTCGCAATCCGCCAATAGCGTACTGCTGAAGAGCATCTTCGGAATGGGAGTTCCCGTCAGCGGGAAAAACCTGTTTCCCGTCGAACATTGCCGGACTACCCACCTGGTACACGATTCGCGCCAGCAAGGACGGCTACGTTGCCCGCAAGCGCGATGCGGAAGTTCCTGGTGGCGCTGAATCCGGAGACGGCCGCGAAGACGACGTTGAGCGCTGCCGGCGGGCGGCGTGGCGATCTACGAAGAAAAGCTGAACCTGAAGCAGTATCGCGACGATGTGGTCTTCTATCCGGTGCCGTTCGACAAGATCACGGCGGCGGTTTGTCCCGAGGCCAAGCTGCGCAAGCTGGTCAAGAACATGGTGTACGTGGGCGTGGTGGCGCAGATGCTGCAGATCGATCTCGGCGGTGGTGGAGAGCGGCCTGCGCAAGCAGTTTGCGAAGAAGCAGAAGGTCTTCGACCTGAACTTTGGCGCGGTGAAGGCGGGCTTTGACTACGCGCAGACGACGTTCACCAAGCAGGATCCGTACTTCCTCGAGCGGATGAATCAGACCGCAGGGCAAGATCATCATCGACGGCAACGCGGCGTGCGGCATGGGCGCGGTGTTTGCGGGCGTGACGGTGGTGGCGTGGTATCCGATTACGCCGTCGACGTCGCTGGTTGAAGCGACGACGGATCTGCTGAAGAAGTTCCGCGTGACGCCGGAAGGCAAGGCGACGTTTGCGGTGGTGCAGGCTGAAGACGAACTGGCCGCGATCGGCATGGTGCTGGGCGCGGGCTGGGCCGGAGCGCGGTCGATGACGTCGACCTCAGGGCCGGGCATCTCGCTGATGGCGCGAGTTTGCGGGGCTTGGCTACTATGCCGAGATTCCGGGCGTGATCTTCGATGTGCAGCGCACGGGGCCTTCGACGGGCATGCCGACGCGCACGTCGCAGGCTGATCTGCTTTCGACGGCATTTCTTTCGCACGGCGACACCAAGCATATTGTTCTGCTGCCGGGCTCAGTGAAGGAGTGCTTTGAGTTGGGCTATGCGGCATTCGATCTGGCAGAGCGGTTGCAGACGCCGGTGTTTGTGCTGACCGATCTTGACCTGGGCATGAACAACTGGATGTCGGAGCAGTTTGACTATCCGGAGAAGCCGCTGGACCGCGGCAAGGTGCTGACGGAGGAAGATCTGGAGCGGCTGGGCGGATTTGCGCGCTATCGCGATGTGGATGGCGACGCGATCGGCTGGCGCACGCTGCCGGGCACGGAGCATCCCAAGGCGGCGTACTTTACGCGCGGCTCGGGACACAACGATGCGGCCGGCTACACGGAGAAGCCGGACGAGTACCAGGCGGTGATGGAGCGGCTGGCGCGCAAGTTTGAGAACGCGCGCAAGCTGGTTCCGGCGCCGGTTGCGGTGAAGAACGGCACGTCGAAGAGTGGTTTCCTGGCCTACGGCACCACGGACTTCGCGCTGCGCGAGAGCCTGGACCAGATCAAGAAAGAGTACGGCAAGGACGTGGACTACATGCGCATCCGGGCTTATCCGTTTGCGCACGAGATTCACGACTTTGTGGCCTCGCACGAGCGCGTGTACGTGGTGGAGCAGGATCGCGACGCGCAACTGGCGAGCCTGCTGAAGCTGGATCTTGCCGGCCGAGCAGGTGGTGAAGCTGCGCAGCATTCTGCACTACAACGGATTGCCGATTGATGCCCGCACCATCACAGAAGAGTTTGCGACCAAGGAGGGCCTCTAAATGGCAACCGCAACTCCAACATCAACGCCTGGCCCCAAAGTGAATCACATTGGCTTCCGATTGTTGAATATCGCGGCGGCAAGTCGACGCTGTGCGCCGGCTGCGGCCACAACGCAATCTCCGAGCGCATTATCGATGCGATGTTTGAGATGGGCGTGGAGCCGGAGCGGGTGATGAAGATGAGCGGCATCGGCTGCTCGTCGAAGAGCCCGGCCTACTTCATGAACCGCTCGCACTGCTTCAACAGCGTGCACGGGCGCATGCCGTCGGTGACGACGGGCGCGCATGCTGGCCAACCACACGATGACGGCGCTGGGCGTCTCCGGCGACGGCGATACGGCGTCGATCGGCATGGGACAGTTTGTTCACCTGATGCGCCGCAATCTGCCGATGATTTACATCATCGAGGACAACGGCGTGTACGGGCTGACCAAGGGCCAGTTCTCGGCGACGGCGGATATCGGCTCGAAGCTGAAGACGGGCGTCATCAACGACCTGCCGGCGATCGACACCTGCGCGCTGGCGATCCAGCTGGGCGCGACGTTTGTGGGCCGTTCGTTCTCGGGCGACAAGAAGCAGTTGCTCTCGATGCTGAAGGCGGCGATTGCGCACAAGGGCACGGTGATGCTCGACGTGATCAGCCCCTGCGTGACCTTCAACGATCACGAGGGTTCGACGAAGAGCTACAAGTTCATGCAGGAGAACGACGAGCCGATCAACGAGATCGGATTCGTGGCCAGCTTCGACGACATCGAAGTGGACTACGACTCGGGCCAGGTCTACGACGTGGAGATGCACGACGGCTCGAGCCTGCGGCTGCGCAAGCTGCTCGAGGACTACGACCCGACCGACAAGGCCAACGCGGTGCGGACGCTGATGGAGGCGGAGGAGAAGAACGAGGTCCTGACCGGCGTCTTCTACATCGACACGGAGAAGCCGACGTTCATCGATCTGCTGAACATGGTGGATGAGCCGCTGGCGACGCTGCCGGAGTCGCTGACGCGGCCGCCGAAGTCGGCGCTGGATGCGCTGATGGCGAACCTGCAGTAAGTCAGATTCCAGGGAAGTCGTTCAGGAAAGAGCCCCGCGATCTGCGGGGCTCTTCGTTTGCAGGATGACAGGGAATTTGGGGCACTCAAGGGTTCGTGGTCTCCCACACATGCCACAAAAGCCGGTGTGGATGGGGCACCCACAGTGTGATGGTGCTAGCAAAGGATCACGGTTTAATGCGACGCAGGGGTGACGTGCACCCCAAGCTCATTCAGCTTGCTGCGAGCCTGTGCCGCTTCTGGTGTCTGCGGATGACGCTGAATCAGCAGGCGGAGCTCCTGGATTCCGGACTGGGTCTTCTTCAACTGCAGAAGCGCATATCCCTTGTGGAGTTGGGCTGCCGGGGCCTTGGCGTTGCCGCTGAAGCTCTCAAGAACGGCGTTGTAGGACTTTACGGCACCCTGATAGTCCTGCTGCCGGTAGGCGATCTCGCCCAGGTAGAACTGCGCGCTTCCTGCCAGGTCATCCATCGGGTAGTAGTGAATCACGTCCTGAAACTCCCCGGTGGCCACGGAGTATTTGGCCGCGTTGTAGTCACGGAGCGCGGCTTGAAACGTCTCCTTGAGGGGAGGAGTGGCCGCGGCTGCGGGGCTCCCCGCTGGAGGCATGCCTGCAGCTCCGGGGCCGCTACCGGCATCCGGAGTCGCACCGCCCGGCGCGACCGTGGCTCCGCTCTGGATGTTCTGTAACTGACTCTGCATGTCCTGGATCGATTTGTCGAGCTTGGCGATGCGAGATTTCAACTCGTCCACGGAGTCGTTCAGCGACTGGACCTGTCCCGATGCTGTGTCGACCTTTCCGCCGATGGCCTCGTTTTGCGCGTTGAGTTTCTGCTGCAACGCGTTCACGGTCGCGGTCATCTGGTTAGCGTTGTCCGCGGTCTGCTCCATCAGGTGCTGCATGACGCCAAACTTCGTGTCGAGCGTTGATTGCATGCGCTGCACCATGTCGAGCAGTTGCTGCACCTGCGTTTGCAGCTCGATGATCTCTTTCGAAGCAGCGCGGGCGCGAAGTGGCGCGGCTGCGACTACCGCGGCCAGCAGAGCCGCCGCGACAAAACGATTGCGAAATGTGAAAGCTCTTTGCATGGTTCACCCGATGAAATAATGATACGTGGCGGCCCGATGCGACTGGGCAGAGCACCACGAGTCATTTCGAAATATCCACGCCGATTCCCAAATGCTCAGACTGAGCCGTTCCTCGCATCTCGTGCGACTGCGGCAAGGAACCTGGGGCCTGGTGGCGGCACCATCCCAGGATGATGCCGCCAGATTGAAGGCTACCCGGAAGCCAGTCTGGCAACCGACACGTCCAGCTACTGGTCGAGCGAGAAGCCGGCGCGACGATTCTGTTGCCAGCATGCCTCGGTCGACTCGGAGCAGAAGGGCTTTTCCTTGCCGTAGCTGACCACGCGAATGCGGGTTGCCGCAACACCTGCAGTCACCAGCGCATTCTTGGCAGCGTCGGCGCGATTCTGCCCGAGCGCCAGGTTGTACTCGTTTGAGCCGCGCTCATCGCAATAGCCGCCGATGAGGACTTTGACGTTCGGATGGCTCACGAGGTAAGACGCGTCCTTCGAAAGGATGCCCTGCGCATCGGAGCGCACGTCATAGGCGTCGTAGTCGAAGAAGATGTCCTGCATGTTGGCCCGGAACTCTTCTTCCGCCGACATCGTGTTTGTGGGCTGCTGGACCGGCGGAGGAGCACTCACCGTTACGCGAGCGGTCGCATCCGCAGTTCCACCTTCGCCGCGCGCGACAAGGTGATAGTTGGTCGAGGTCGGAAGGCGTCACGGTCTTGACGCCCGAAGTCGGTACGTCGCCAATGCCGTCGATCGAAACACTGGTTGCGTCAGTAGTCTTCCAGGTCAGTGTCACCTGGTCGCCGGCGTTGATCGCCGCAGGCGAGGCGGTGATTTGAGCAGTGGGCGCGGGCGCCGCTACGGGCGGAGCTGTCTGAGGTGGTGGCGGTGGCGTCTTCTTCTTGCAGCCGACAGTTGCAACCAAAGCGAGAAGCAGTGCGGCAGGCACAACAACCCGATAGCGATATTTCAAGGGTGTGACTCCTTCCGGAATAATATTGGGCAAAGGTGAAGACGTTACCATTTTAGTCCTATGAATCGGCCGTGTGTGAGATAGCGGGGACCCCCTATTGCCTACGAATGTTCCGGTCAGACAGGGCGCAGAAGAGGCGAGTCCTTTCCGGGTCTGCCGAGGGCCCCGGCATCCGCGGCCAGGTTGTGGAAATCCTTGCGGCGTGGGATTCCGCGTATGGCCCAACCCATTTAAAATCAACACCGACCTTGTGCTCGGCATGCCGGAGGTTCGAGGTCTCACATTGCAATACTGCGCGCTGCGCTTAATAGCCCGGAAGGTCTGAAAGAGGACATGCCAAGATCGAATCCACACCGCATCGTCCCAGCATTCATGCTGGCGCTCGCTCTTCTACCGCCGCTCGCGGCCGCACTGCCGCCCGCTCCTGCTGTCCAGGCCGCGAAGGTCCCGGATTCCACGCTCGACCTCTTCAATGACACTGTCGGCGCGAGAGTCACTGTGAAAGACGGCCGGATGGATGGGTTGTCAGTCACCGATCGTCGTTCGAGGCACTTTGCTGACGATTGATGTGCCATTTGCGATCCTGCTCAAGGATGGAACAATCTATGACGCGCTTAACTTAGGATCTCCGATGTGACTCCGGTCCACGCGCTTACTCCGAACCCCGCTGCGTCCCGATTGGCTGAGAGGCATTCAGGGCAAAGTAGCCGAAATCTCTTTTGAAAGTGCAGATCACTCGTTGCGCGGCGTGTGGTCCGTCATTGTCCGCTCAGGTTCGAACTACGTTCGTCAGGAATTCACCATCACTGCGGCAGAACGGGACGTTTCCATCAGCCGCGTTCGGTTAATCGATATGCAGTTGCCTGACGCGCACGTAAGCGGATCCGTGGACGGCTCCCCGATCGTGGCGGGGCACCTCTTCCTCGGATTCGAGCATCCGCTCTCAAAAAGCGAGGTAACCGGCAACCGCGCCACGGCATGGATCGACCGCGATCTGCCGCTGCGCGCCGGCCAGTCTGTCACTTACTCTTCCGTGATCGGGGTGGCACGCGACGGACAGATGCGGCGCGACTTTCTTGCATACCTGGAGCAGGAACGTGCCCATCCCTACCGGACATTTCTTCACTACAACTCCTGGTACGATCTCGGCTACTTCACGCCCTACACCGAGGCGGACGCCCTTGATCGCGTGAACGCATTTGGGCGCGAACTGACGCAAAAGCGAGGCGTGAAACTGGATTCGTTCCTCTTCGACGACGGCTGGGACAACCACAAGTCTCTCTGGAAGTTCAATGGGGGCTTTCCGGACGGATTTGCAGCCGTGAAGGCGGCCGCGGAGAAGTTCAACGCAGATCCCGGGGTGTGGATGTCTCCGTGGGGAGGCTACTCCAAGCCGAAGCAGGAACGGATGGAGTTCGCAAAGGCCGCGGGCTACGAGATCGTCGCGAACGGATATGCTCTTTCGGGCCCGAAGTACTATGACGCCTTCCGGGATGTCTGCATGGAGATGATTCACAAGTACGGAGTGAATCAGTTCAAATTCGACGGCACAGGGAACGTGGATTCAGTCTTTCCGGGCAGCCATTTCGACAGCGACTTTGCTGCCGCGATTCACCTCATCGGTGAGCTGCGCGCGGCGAAGCCGGACATCTTCATCAACCTGACCACCGGCACGTGGCCGTCTCCGTTCTGGATGATGTACGCTGACTCCATCTGGCGAGGCGGCGACGATGACTCAACGGCCGGCGTCGGCACCTATCGCGAGCGCTGGATCACCTATCGAGACGCGGAGACGTATCAGGGGGTGGTGCAGAGCGGCCCGCTTTATCCGCTGAACTCGCTCATGCTGCACGGCCTGATCTTTGCACAGTTTCACAAGGATCTGAAGCAGGATCCCGGCAACGATTTCCGCAACGAGGTCCGCTCGTACTTCGGCACCGGCACTCAACTGCAGGAGATGTATATCACGCCGTCCCTGTTAACGCAGCAGAATTGGGACGATCTGGCCGAGGCTGCCAACTGGTCACGCAAGAACTCCGAAGTCTTGAAGGACACGCACTGGATCGGCGGCGATCCCGAGTGGCTCGAGGTGTATGGCTGGGCATCCTGGACACCCCAAAAGGGCATCCTTGTGCTGCGCAACCCGAGCAATCGGGAGCAGTCGGTCCGCATTAAACTGCAGGATGCTTTTGAACTCCCCGCCGGGCGCTGCGCAGGTGTATGCTGCTCAGAGCCCTTGGAAAGACGATGCAGGGCGCCCCGCGATTGAGCTTGACGCGAAAGAGGCACACGAATTCCACCTCGCTCCGTTCCAGGTACTCACGCTCGACATCCTGCCAAAACAGACCACGCATGACCACGCATTTAGGAGACTCGGGAAAGGACGGTAGCCATGGCTAATCCAACACTGCTTATCCTGGCCGCTGGCGCGGGCAGCCGATACGGTGGTTTGAAGCAATTCGAACCGGTCGGTCCGCACGATGAAACCATCATGGACTACTCGATCTTCGATGCCCGCCGCGCCGGCTTCGGCAAGGTCGTCTTCGTCATTCGAAGAGACAAAGAAGAGGAGTTCAAACGCGCCGTCGAAATTCGAAGAGGCAAAGAAGAAGAGATCAAACGCACCGTCGAATCGAAATTCGAAAAACGCATTCCGATAGACTATGTGTTTCAGGAGCTCGGAAAGCTTACGCCGGGATTTTCTGTACCCCCAGGCCGCACAAAGCCCTGGGGCACGACCCACGCCATCCTGATGGCTGCCAACGTTATTCATGAACCCTTTGCCGTGATCAATGCGGATGATTTCTACGGAGCCGCGAGCTTTCGCGCACTGGCGAATCACCTGCAATCGGGCACGTCTGACTACGCCATGGTCGGTTTCACTTTGCGCAACACACTATCGGAGTTCGGCACAGTGGCACGCGGCGTGTGTCATGTGGACGAAGAAGGCTACCTGAAGGACATTACGGAGTTGAAGGCAATCGAACGCGAGGGCACGCACATTACAAATATCGACGAAGAAGGCCGCGAGACGAATCTGACGGGGAGCGAGATCGTTTCCATGAACATGTGGGGCTTCACCCCGCAGGTGTTTCCAGTGCTGCACAGACATTTTCACGACTTTCTTAAGAACCACGGAGAGGACTTGAAGTCAGAGTGCTTTATTCCCAGCACAGTCAATGAACTGCTCGTGACCAAGCAGGCCCGGGTCAAAGTGCTTCGATCTGGCGATTCCTGGTTTGGAGTTACCTATCGCGAAGATCACCAGCGCGTGGTTCACAACATCCTGCAACTCATCGAAGCCGGCTCTTATCCGAGAAGGCTCTGGGGATGAGCCTGGAAAGCAACGTCGGCGCCATAGCCCGACAATTTCAAATCTGCGGCGAGTTTCAGAGCGCCGCGCCGTACGGAAGCGGACATATTAACGACACCTACCGCGTCATGATGCAGAATGCGGGCACGGCAACACCGTTCATTCTGCAGCGCATCAACACTGGGATATTCAAGGATCCCGTGGCGCTGATGGAAAACATTCAGCGCGTGACCACGCACCTTGGTTCACGCGTGCTGGATCAACCTGACCGCGACAGGCGTATTCTCACGTTGATTCCGGCGCGCGATGGTCGGGCGTGGTACGTCGACGCGGATGGCGGCTATTGGCGAGCTTATTCATTCATTCAGCGGGCACGCAGTTACGACTCCGTTGAGCGGCCCGAGCAGGCGCTGCAGGCGGCGAGGGCTTTCGGGCAGTTTCAACAGCCTTCTGGTAGACCTGCCTTTGCCGCGATTGCACGACACGATTCCGGACTTTCATCACACGCCGAAGAGGCTCGCGGACTTGGAGCGGGCAATCGCGGCCGACACAGCGAATCGGGCGGCACTGGCGAGGCCGGAGATCGACTTCGCCATGTCTCGCGCTTCGATCGTCAATGTTCTTCTGGATGCCGGGCTGCCCGAACGCGTGACACACAATGACACCAAATTCAACAATGTCCTGCTCGACGACGATACAGGCGAGGGTATCTGCGTAATCGATCTGGATACGGTCATGCCCGGACTATCCGCTTATGATTTCGGCGACATGGTTCGCACCGCGACCAGTCCGGCGCAGGAGGATGAACTGGACTGTGCGAAAGGTGACGATGCAGTTTCCGATGTTCGAAGCGCTTGTGCGCGGCTATCTTGCGTCGGCGGGTGACTTCCTGACGAAAGCGGAGAAGCAATTCCTGGCTTTCTCAGGGAAGCTCATCACCTTCGAAATTGGCATTCGATTCCTGACAGACTTTTTGTCTGGCGACGTTTACTTCAAGGTTCATCGCGAGGGGCACAATCTCGATCGCTGCCGCACGCAGTTCAAGCTTGTTGAATCCATCGAGCAGCAGGAAGAACAGATGAATCGGCTGGTGGAGTCGTTGGCGTAAGGGCCCTGCTGCTTTGGGTCAGAGCAGCAACGTTGTGGAGGTCCGGTTAATACCTCGCGGATACCGGTGATTTTGTGCCTTGATCCATCGGCGCCAGCCCCAGGCGCTTTCTGCATTCTTCCAGCATCGATTCAGTACGCGTGGCCCCCACGCGGGTGACGCCAATGGCTCTGACGGCGAGCAGGGTATCGAGATCGCGGATTCCTCCCGCGGCCTTCACCTGCACGTGCGCCGGCGAATGCTTTCGCATCAGTTCGAGGTCCGGCATGGTCGCCCCGCTGTGCGCGTAGCCGGTAGAGGTCTTCACCCAGTCGGCTCCAATCTCGCCGCAGATCTCGCACAGCCGAATCTTCTGGGCATCGTCCAGATAGGCGTTCTCAAAGATGACTTTGATCCTTGCTCCGCCGGCGTGGGTCGTATCAGCGAGCGCGGCAAGCTCAGCTTGAACATATCTCCAGTCGCCGCTGCGCGCCTTGCTAATGTTAATCACTACATCGAGTTCCTGGCCGCCGTCCTGGAGCGCCTGTCGCGCCTCTGCGAGCTTGATTTCGGTGCGTGTGGCTGCCATGTGGAAACCCGATCGTCGTGCTCGCATGAACCGTGGTACCGTCGAGCAGTTCCGCACATCTGGCGAGGGACCAGGGAACAATGCAGACGCTCGCAACGTTGTATCGAACGGCCAGCGCGCACCCGTCCTCCAATTCCTTCGTGGTGAGTGAAGGATTTAGAAGCGAGTGATCGATCATTTTGGCGATGTCTTCGAAGCTGTATGAATCCATAGCGAAGAGCTCTCCAACTGCTGCTTAGACTGCGCGGCGTCAGCTTTGACAGCCCGGTCCCGGCGTTACTGTTTAGTTTCCAGGGGATGCTGTGCGTCCTCGAAGAACTGGTTTTGCAGCTTGAGACTCACATCGTCAGCCTTGATGGCCTTGATGGCTTCCGCGATCTGCCGGGACCACTCCTTCTGATCGAACTCGCCGAGTTCCTTGTTCGCTGCTGAAGCATCGCCCGCATAGTGATTGGGAAATCGCGCATACCACCAGATTCCTGTGTATACGGAATCCGGCAGAGACTGGCGGTGGAGATCGGCGCCGGATTGCTGCCCGGCACGATCCTGATGGACAAGATCAGGGCGCGCGATCAACATGTTCGATGTCTCCACCTCACCGCCGTGCATGTCAAACGGTGTCTTTAGTGCAGGCCGCCCCGGCACGTTCTCGTTGGGCAGCCCGAAGACATACACCACGTAATCTCGCGGGCTTGCAAGCTGCGACTGCGCGAAGAGCGGAAGCAGGGAATTGTTTCCGCCATGGCCGTTCACGATGACAACCTTTTTGCAGCCATTGCGCGCCATCTCCTTTACGGTTTCCTGCAGCAGTGCCAACTGGGTGGACAGGCTGTAGGCGATTGTTCCCGGCTGCTGCTGCGCCTCGAAGATCTGTCCGAAGTAGTACTCAGGGAAAACGACTGCGTACTCCTGCTTCACCGCATTCGAAACAGCGAAGCGCACGTCAAGCAGGTCCGTTCCGAGTGGCAGATGCGGTCCGTGCTTTTCGATGATTCCGAAGGGCAGAACGCAGACGCCCTGCGACTCGTGAACGGCCTGCACGAAGTCAGGAGCGGTCAACTCCTCCCATTTGGCGGAGAGGCTTGCCTGTGCGAGCGCAGTCGGAGCCAAGGCAGATGCGATTACGAACAAAAACAGAAGTCCGCGTGCAGATGTCATGGTCGTCCTCACTGTTTTATTGAGGCGAATCATACGCCCAGACGCCTGAGGATGCCACCGACGAATAGTTTTGCATTGCGCTTCAGGCTCGTTGGATGTTAGAGCCGCTGCATCAATGGCGTGAGACGATGGAAAGGACTCCCTTAGGGGCTAAAGCCCTCTGCTTGTGCGCCTTTCGCGGCACGGCTAAAGCCGTGCCCTTTCAAAGCTGGATATATATAACCGCTGGATTTATTCAGCCAGTTCCATGCTCACTTCCAGCTCCAGTTGGGCATGAAGTTGTTGCCGGATTGTGTGAGCTGCTTCTGCTGCGTGCCATCGGCCAGCATTGACCAGATCTCGGCATGCCCGCCAATCGATCGCTCGAAGACGATGTGCCGCCCATCAGGAGACCAGGAAGGGAAGTCGTTGCTGCCAGACTCGTGCGTGAGCTGCAGCCAACGCAGGGGCTTGCTGGAGATGTCCATGACGTAGATGTCCTGGCCGCCCGGCGCACCCGGTCCGTACTTACGGTTCCAGCTGAAAGTCAGGAACTGGCCGTTGGGAGCCCATGACGGAGAAATCGCGTAACCGCCATCGGTCAGTCGCTCCACATTTGAGCCGTCCTGATCCATGGTGTAAATCTGCGGAAGTCCCGTGCGTCCGCTCACCCACGCGATCTGCGCGTTTGACCGGGGATTCCACGTGGGTGCAACATCCGGCCCGCGGAATGAGGTGACCTTTCGCGGACTTCCGCCGCTTGCGTCCGCAATCCAGATCTCAGGATCGCCGGACCGCGAAGACGAGAAGGCGATCTTGCTTCCATCCGATGACCATGCAGGCGATTGGTTTGCGCCTCCGGCCGTACCTGCGGGGAAGCTCACGAGCCGTCCCAACTCCAGCGAGAACATGCGAATGGACCAGCCCTCGCGTCCCAAAGACGCGAAGGCGACCCGTGAATTGTCTGGAGAGATGCGGGGCGAGAGAGAGATGGTGCCGAGGTGCGTGACGGGATGCTGATTCTGGCCGTCGTAGTCCATCGACCAGATCTCCTTGGTTCCGGTGCGCGAGCTTACGAAGTAGATCTTCGTCTCGGCAATTCCGTTGATCCCGCCGCCGAGCCGAGAGATGATCTCGTCGGCAAAGCGATGCGCCACGGTGCGCGCCATGTCCTCGCTGGCCGCTTCGTTGTACTGTTTACCGAGTACCTGCGGGTTGGCGGTATTGCGCGTATCGTCGAGCCAGCCGTAGACAACGAGGCGCCCGCCGTTGGAAGAAAGCGCGCCGAACGCGACCATTGCGGCGTTCGCGGGATCAGCGGACCACTGGGTGAGGTTGATCTCCTGTGGAGAGCCGGGCGTGACCTGCGGCGCAAAGCTCTTCGAAACCATGTCGAAGATCCCGGCGTTCTGCAGGTCGCTGAAGAGTGTCGAGTCGAATGTTGCTTTGAGTGCCGGTGTCTGCGGGTCCGCACCGACTAGTTTGAAATCAGCCGCGGCGATGCGAATGCGCGCATTGCCGAGGTTCGATCCCGTATGTACCCAGTCCTGCGCCGCCAAGGGAAGGGAAGCGAGAGTCGTAAAAGAAAAAAGTGCTGAAAGCACAAACCGAAAACGGGAATTCATTCGAATGCGCAATCCTTCCTTTTGGGATTTGAGTTGATCCTGAAAGAACTCTGCATGCTGGTCGTCACAATTCTACTTGGACGATTCATCAAGCTCCTAGTACTCACAGTAGAAGGAAACATTCAGGCTGCTGCCGCGGTACTGCCCCGGCAACGGGCCGAACGTGTCAACGCGCTGCGCAGCACGCACGCAGGCTGTATCCCAAGTCGGGCTGCCGCTGGATTGATCGAGCCGGACCTGGCTCACCGAGCCATCTTTCGCGATGCTGAATGAGATGTAGGCGCGCGCTCCTCGCGGGGTGTGCGGATCTGCAAGCGACCTGTATCCATTCGCGTCCATCTTGCGATTGATATTGTCGACATACCAGCCAAACATTGTGCCAAAGTCGCTTTGGTTGATTGTTGCCGGGCCCGATGTAGATGAAGTCTGGCGCGGCATCGACGAGCCTGCCTGCTCGCCATACTGCGCGCGATTGGTTGGCGTGGGCTCCAGCTTGCGCTGCGGCGTCTTCGGCGTTTCCTGGTGTTCAGGCTTTTTCTGCTTGCCTGCGAGCGGGATTGCCGTCTCGTCTACCGCCTGCTTTGCTTTCGGCTCGGGCTGAGCAGGAGCCTGGCTCGGCGTTTCGGTCGCGAGCACATTCTGGTTTGGCGGCTGTTCTGAGGGGATGGGAAGGGCACTGGTGACCAAATTCACCTGAATCGCGCCGCCCGGGCCCGCACCGCCCCAGAGATTGTGGTGGAAGAAACCGCCGATGATTCCGTAGAGCACAATCGCCAGAACAAGTCCGCAGTGGAGCGCGACCGCGCCTGCGGCCGGCGCCATTACCGGCTCGGGCGCCAGCTCCTGTTCCAGATGATCGCTGCCTTGTAACAAGATGCTCATCGTGCTGTCAGAGAATGGGCAGGCCTGCGGAAGAATCTTCCCTCAGGGGCTAAAGCCCCATTCGTTTTGCCACCTTTACGGCACGGCTGAAGCCGTGCCCTTTCAAATTTCTTCTTGCGGCACACCGTGCCCTTTCAAACTTTTCATTACGGCACGGTTGAAGCCGTGGCCTTTCGAAACCTCGTCCTTGCAGCCCTTCGCCTGCCCTGTCATTTTCCACTCTTGGTATCCACCGGCTGCGTGACGATTGAGATATTCGTGATGCCAGCCTGCTTTACCGCATCCATTACGCTGGCGAATGCACCAAAGGGCACACGCTCATCGGCGCGCAGATAAATCACCTGCTTCTTTGTGTCCCCGCTCGACTGGCGCAACTTCTGTCCAAGGTCGTGAACATTGACGGGTGTGTCGCCCAGAAAGACCTGCTGGTCGCGATTGATGGTCAACACCAGACGCTGCTCGGTGATTTCCTTGACGGTGCGCGTCTTCGGCACTGCAACTTCAATTCCAGACTGCAGCACCGGCGCGGTAATCATGAAGATCACCAGCAGCACGAGCACAACGTCCACGAGCGGCGTAATGTTGATCTCGGCCAGGGACGACCGGGTCTGCCCGTTGCTATTTGTAAAAGCCACGTTCGACCTCTTGTGGCTCCTCACGGGGAGCGGCACCCGCGCGAACCGGAATCTCTTCGAGCGAGTTCAGCAGCTCGCGGCAAAAGTCATCGGAAGCGGATGCAAACACCCTGATGCGCGCGGCGAACTGGTTGTACGCGATGACCGCGGGTACCGCGACGAAGAGGCCGGCGGCCGTGGTGATCAAGGCCTCAGAGATGCCCGGAGCCACGGCGCGCAGCGTGGCAGCACCCGCCGTGCCCAATCCGTGAAACGCGTCGACGACGCCCATGACGGTGCCGAACAATCCGATGAATGGGCTCGTCGCGGCAATCGTCGCCAGCCAAGTCAGGCGCCGCTCCAGGGTGGTGATAGCCTCGCTCGCTGCGGTCTGCGCCGATCGCTCAAGCGGGGTAATGTTCCGCGGCGGACCGGAGCCGCCCGTCTGACGTTTATAAGTCTCGTACACATCGACGAAGATCTGCGCCAGCGGGCTCGACTTGTAGTTCTCGGCGAAAGCCGCGACCTCCTGCAGGCGGGTGGCTTTGCGAAATGCCCGAATGAAGCTCCGGCTCTCGCGCGTGGCTTTGCCGAATGTGGAAATCTTTCCGAAGATGACGGTCCAGGAATAAAGACTGGAAATCAGGAGCAGCACGAGAACGCCCAGAGCAATGGGGCCGATATTGCTCAGCATTTCCATCAGCGCGCCTGTGCCTTGGGTCACGGGAGATCCCGCAGGAGGAGCGCCACTATCAGCCTGCAATGCGAAGACGACGGCAGCAGTAAGAATCGGTATTCACCTCAGTATTTACGGTATCAGACGCGTTTTGACCCTCCAAGTTATCGTTCTGGTCCCTCTGCGCGCGCGTAACCTGCTTGAATGGGCCCAGCCGCGTGCCCGCCATGCTATGCTGCGCTCGGATATCCGGAATATGCTCGTCGAGCTGCGCGCTGAAAATTACGCCGTTATCGATCATGCCATTGCTGTCTTCGGCCCGGGTCTCAACCTGCTGACGGGCGAAACCGGCGCGGGCAAATCCATTCTTGTTGATGCGCTTGCGCTTCTTATGGGAGGCAAGTCCTCCACTGATATCGTTCGCCATGGCGCGGATAAGGCTGTGGTTGCCTGCGTCTTCGAAGCAACACCGGCCGCGGACGCGATCCTCGAGGAAAACGGGTTGATTCCGAGGGTAACGAGATCATTCTGCGCCGCGAGATTCTTTCCACAGGCAAGGGCCGCGTTTTCGTAAACAATCAGCCTGCCACCGTCGCTGTTCTTCGGCAGCTTGCCCCCGAGCTTGCGCTCGTTCATGCGCAGTCAGAGACGCTCTCCAGCTTCGATCAGACACAGCAGCGGATCCTGCTTGACCGCTTTGCGGGAATCTCGACGGATGCTGTTGCGGCGGCATTCGACAACCTGGCAGGCGGCGCAAACGAAGCTCGAGGAGCTTCTGAGCGGCGAGCAGGACCGGCTGCGCATGGTCGATCTCTGGAGCTATCAACGAAAGAGATCGAGTGCAGCCCGGCTGATCCCCGGCGAGGACGATGCACTGGAAACGGAAAAGCGCGTCCTGGCAAATGCCGAAAAGCTCTACGCCGCAGCCATGAGCGCATTCGACCAGCTTTACGAAGGTGGCGCGTCGGCTGAAGCTGCGCTCCGTGCTGCGGGTCGCAATCTTGAAGAACTGGCGCGATTCGACAGCCGATTCCATGAGGCCGCACAGCAGATCGAGTCGGCCCGGGCAACCGTTGGCGATGTGAGCACCAGCTTGCGGGACTACGCCGAGGGTATCAACGCCTCGCCCGAGCGTCTTGCGGAGATTGAAGACCGGCTGGCGCTGCTCGATCGCCTGAAGCGCAAATACGGCAAGACTGTCGCCGATGTTATCGCGCTCGGAGAAGAGGTTACGCGCAAACTCGCCGAAGTTGAAGATCGCGACGAGATCCTGAAGGCGCTGCGTAAGTCCCTGGATGATGCGGCGAAGACATACCGGCATGGCCGCTGCCGCACTCACCAGCGACCGTAAAGCAGCGGCTCAAAAGCTGGCGAAACTGGCCGAGGCGCAGATCAACACTCTCGCCATGAAGGTGAACTTCGAGATTTCTGTCGCATCAAGCGAGCAGGAATCGGCATGGACCGCTCACGGTTGGGACGATGTTGAGTATCGCATCGCGACCAACGCGGGTGAGCCGCTGAAGGCGCTGCACGAGATCGCCTCAGGCGGTGAGATGTCGCGCGTGATGCTTGCGCTCAAAGTTGCAGTGGAAGAGACCTCCTCAAAGACGAGAAAGAAGCTGCCGACGCCGCGTACGCTTGTCTTCGATGAGATCGACATTGGGATCGGTGGCCGCGCAGCCGACGCGGTTGGCCAGAAGCTGAAAGCGCTGGGCCGGGGTCAGCAGGTTCTCTGCGTCACTCACTTGCCACAGATCGCCGCCTTTGCCGATCAGCATTTCGTTGTCGAGAAACGTGAAGACCACGGCCGGACGAAGATGCATGTCCGGTTACTCGATGACCGAGCGCGAACTCACGAAGTGGCCCGCATGCTCAGCGGAGCGAAGGTGACGGAGACCAGCCTTCAGCACGCCGCACAGATGATCGCAACGAGCCGGTAGGACATTTTCCATGCTCGGAAACAGATGACAAACACAACTTGGGCGAATGCACGGAGTCAGTTGGCCGGCACAGGAAAGAGGCGAATCTCCGATCCGGCGAGGACAGCGAGTTGCGAGCCGTCTGGAGAAAACGCGTAACCGCCGTGGCTTGTTCCGGGCTCGTCGATGGTGACAGCCAGCAATCGCTTGCCATCTGAAGCGCGATAAATGCGAACTTCTTCCGACTCGAGCTCCGAGCCACGGAACTGTTCGCCGGGCGACAAGTCACGATTTGCGTGGACGACTTTCACCGCGAATGTCCGATTCTGATTGTTCCCGATTGCATCCTGCCCCACTTCTTTTGATCCGGATTTTCCGCGCAAAAGCAGCTTTCCATCGGCCCTCAGAACGCGATATTCCGTTGCGCCATCGGTCACGTTGCAAGTCATCAGAAAGAGCAGGTCCGGCGCAACACTCGAAAGATCGGGCGTACAAAGGGAACCGAAACGCGCCAGGGTGGCCGTTTTGTTGTCCCAGGTGGTGATTGCCAGGCGATAGCGATCTTTGGGCTGTGCAAGCAGCTTCACCTGGCCCTCGTTAAGCAGGGTTGGGGGCAGCAGGCCTGAAGAAGTCGACGTTTCGGCGATGGTCTTGAATTCCTTGTCGAGGATCTGGACATCGACATCCTCTTCCGGCTCCGCACCGGAATCTTCACGGAGTCTTGAATGAAGCTCCGCAGAATGACGCTCACGGAGTGTTGCGACCGCCATCAATTGTCCATTTGGAGCGATGCGAACGAATGCGAGCGGGCCAGCGAGGGGAATGCGGGATTCGACTTTCAACCCTGGGGCGTAGACGCGAAGCTCGTTTCCGACATGGACAAGAATGCGGTCCCCATCGAGTTGCCAGAGGTACCGGGCGTAATCGGCCAGTTCCCAATCAACCGCCTGCAGAACGGCGTGATTGTCCGCGTCGATAAGCACGGCGCGAATTACGCGAACGGTTCCGGCTTTCTTTGAATTCCCATCGCGTGGGATCAGCGTGTGCGGATTCATCGCAAGCAACAGTTGGTGCGGGCCGAGCCAGGCCAGGGCATCCTCATGATCAAATGCGTCAAACACCTTGTTTGCGCGAGGCGTGTAACCGAGCGTGCGGACCGGAATAGAGGCCTGGACATGCCCGGAAAGCTCCTGTGTCGTGACCGGCAGGTCGACGGCGCAGCCGGGAGGCGCACAGGTTTCGAGGCTATCGACAAATGCTGCGGCGTGCGGCGCTGGAGGCAGCGGCTGGGATGGATCGGGCGTATTCCGGGTGTGCAAGGATACTGGTGATGCATCCACTGGCCGGAAGGCCAGGGAAGCGGGCACAAGAAGAAACTGGGTGTACTTGCCGAGAGACACGTCCCGATCTTTTGAAGTCAGAACAGAGCTCTGATTCGGGCCGGAAGCAACCTGAAGTTTGAGACCCTTTATGTCGATCACATCGCCGGGATGGAGCTCCGGGCGAATTGGGAAGCGGTGCTGAATTCCCATGAACTCCAAGTGTGTTGTGGTGCGATCCCCTATGCCGGAGCTTCCGAATCCGGCATAAACCCACCGCCGTTTGGGTTCGAGAAATTGCCGATAGGAAGCGTCACATCGGTGGTTACATTCGAATACATCGTTGGGGGAGCCGCGACGGCGGCGAGAACCAAGTCGAACGGCTTCATCTCGGCGCCGTTGCATTGCGCCCTGGTGAAGGACAGAGCGAGCTTTGATCCTCCGGTGCCTTTGCTCCTGGGAAATGCGCCTTCAACCTTCGCCTCAAGGATTGCACCGCTTCGCAGAGTGCAACTGGTCCCGTTCCAGTCAACCGTGGTCCGTGCGAAGATCGTTGCCCCCTCTGCGAGGTGCTGGACGTTGAGATAGGCGAGGAGTTCCGCCTGGATGGGGCCCTGGCTGGCATCTCCGTTCGGTTTGGCAGAGGACTGGCCAGAGATTGGGCAGAGCAGTAGTCCGCCAAGCAGCATTGTCCCGATCACTCGTTGCAACATCGCGTCTCTCAACGGTCACAAACCTCTGCCGATCAACTGATCTTAAATGCCAGGTATTTCGAAAGCTGATTTTTTCCAGGGTCTCATATGCAGGTCGCCAACGCACCCTCACAAAGTCTCGCACCTCATTTTATTCCTTTGAGATGCAAACGCCGAACATGCATGCGTCGCGTCTATACTGGTGCGGGTCAAAAAGAGGACCGAATGCGCCTTCGCACGTTGTGCCTGTCTGTGACGCTCTTCAGCGTCTCCGTAGCCTCGCAAATCGCAGCCCAATCCGACTCTCCCGCAGGAAGCGCAGCCGAAGCCGCCAGTCTTCCGGTCGAATACGCGCGCCGTGGTTGTGGACGTCGTGGTCACCAAGGGGACCGATCCTGTCGTCGCCCTTCACAAGCAGGACTTCCAGATCCTCGAAGACGGCAAGCCGCAGACGATCGACTTTTTTGAGGAGCACGCGGCCAGGACGCTGCCACCCGGCGCTCTAGTCTCGCTTCCCAAGATGCCGCCCAACGTCTATACCAACGTTCCTCCTGCGCCGGAGAGCGACTCGGTCAACGTGTTGCTGCTGGATGGCTTGAATACCGATAAAGAAGATCAGGTCTACGTTCACAACCAGATCATTCACTTCCTGATGACGATGCAGCCCGGCACGAGGGTCGCCATCTTTACGCTTTCCTCAAAGCTGCGCATGGTGCAGGGATTCACCACCGATACTGCCGTTTTACGCGACGCTCTAAACGATCCGAAGCACGGCGCGACCCCTCAGAAGACAAACGTCTCCCAGACCGTTACGGACAAGATTGACGACGTGGAGCACCTCAAGACATTGGAGATGATGGCCGGCGGTCATACGACCGCTGGGGTTGAAGCGGTTTCAGCATTCCAGCAAGAGTTTGCCAGCTTCCGGACCGACCAACGTGTGGGCATGACGCTTGAAGCAATGCAGGCTCTGGCGCGTTACCTGGCGGGTGTTCCGGGCCGCAAAAACCTGATCTGGTTCTCCAGTTCGTTTCCGGTCACGATATTCCCGCGGTTCGGAGAAAGGCAGACGGCCAGCCAGGCGACCGCCGATAGCCTTCGCGACTACGGTCGTGCCGTCAGAGAAACCGCAGATCTTCTCACGGTTTCCAAAGTCGCCGTTTATCCTGTCGGCGCAGAAGGCGTGATGTCGGAACACGTTTTCGAGGCAAATGTTGATTCTCCGACCGACTACGAAGGAGGATCGACACAGGGTGGAGGACGCGGGGCCGCAGGTGTTACCACTCCGTATGTGAACGAAAATTCGGCCCGCGCCGACAAGATTTCGGCAATGGAAGATCTGGCGGCTGATACGGGCGGCAAAGCCTACTTCAACACCAATGACCTCAATGCGGCCATGCAGCACGCTATCGCTGACGGAGCCCACTACTACACGCTTGTTTATGCGCCTACTAACAAAAAGATGGACGGCAGCTATCGCCGGATCGAGGTCAGGGTACCCGGCGGCAAATACCGGCTCGCCTATCGCCGCGGGTACAACGCAGACGACCACATCCTGGCCGACACCAAGCCCGAGGCGAATCCGCTTCACGCCCTGATGATGCGCGGCATGCCCAGTTCCACGCAGATTCTCTACGCGGCGCGCATTCTCCCGTCTGATCCACAGCCCGCACCGAACTCAGCGCACGCAGGCAAAAATTCAAAGCTCATCGGGCCGACGATTCGCTATTCGGTCGACTTCATGATCCGCTGGACTGACGTGAAGCTTTCACAGGGACCCGACGGGGCGCACATCGGGAAGATCCACGTCGAACTGCTCGCCTACGATCGCCAGGGGAATGCGCTGAATTGGGCTGGAGCCACACAAGCCATGAGCGTGAAGCCTGATCTCTTCGCAGCCATAGAACGCTCGGGAATCCCGGCGCATCTGGAAATCGACGTTCCCGCCGACATGGACGTCTACCTCGCGACCGGAGTTTTCGACTGGGACACGGGAAAAGCCGGAACGATGGAGGTTCCACTGGTCAACGCGGCCAAAAGAACCGCATTGGCCGCCCAGTCTCCGCCTCAAGCGAAGTGATTGTGGCTGAAATTCGGGTTCTTCTTTTCGCGCGCCAAGCATCCGGTGGTCTGATGCGACACATCACATTCTGCAGGGGGTCGATGCGATGCCAGTACTTGCTGGCGGATCAAGGGTGTTAATTGTCGACGACGAGGTTTCCATCGCGGATTCGCTTGCGATGATCTTCGCTTCGCGCCGGTACGAGGTTCGCGTCGCGTATTCGGCGGAGGATGCCATCGACGTGATTGCCAGGTGGCAGCCCGATCTTGCCATCCTCGACGTCATTCTTCCCAGGATGAATGGTATCGACCTGGCGATCGCTACTCGTGTCAACTACCCATCCTGCCGCATCATTCTCTTTTCGGGAAACGCGAACACCTCGATGCTTCTTGAAGAGGCTGCAAGAAAGGGCTATTCGTTCGATGTTCTCGCCAAGCCCGTGCACCCCGATCTTATGCTTGAAGCGGCCTCGAACCTGCTGTCTCTCGAGCGTCCTCCCGAAGTAACCAAGTTTGATTGAGTTACGCCCGCCAGCGGTGCAGCTGCGAGTTTTCCGAGGCAATGATGACTGCCGCCTCGGGGATAAACTGGTGCGTCTCAAATTGCCGAGCCGCAGGTATACTGTTAGTGTGACTACAATTGCCCTCGATTCCATCCCAAATAGCGCAGAATCCGGGTCTTCCCCTGGCCAAAAGCGCGTTCTCCTACTCAAACCAAGAGGCTTTTGCGCCGGCGTAGTGCGTGCGATCGATATCGTCAAGATCGCGCTTGAGACATTCGGCGCACCGATTTATGTGCGTCGCGAAATTGTCCACAACCGTTATGTTGTGAATGAGTTGGCCGAGAAGGGCGCGATCTTTGTCCATGAGATCGACGACGTCCCCAACGGACAGCGCGTGATTTACTCAGCGCACGGGGTATCGCCTGCCGTCCGGGAGCGGAGCAAGGGTCGTGGACTGAAGGTGATAGACGCTACTTGTCCTCTGGTTACCAAGGTCCACATCGAGGCGGTCAAGTTCGCCAAACAGGGCTATTCGCTGGTGCTGATTGGCCATCGTGACCACGATGAGATTGAAGGCACCCTCGGCGAAGCGCCGGATGTGACGCAAGTGGTTTCAAATGTTGCTGAAGTGGACGCTTTGAAGGTGCCCGACCCGAATCGCGTCGCCTACCTAACGCAGACCACCCTCAGCCTCGACGAGGCCCGTGACATCATCCGTGCGCTCAAGGTCAGGTTTCCGAATATTGTCGGACCGCACTCGCAGGACATTTGCTATGCAACCGAGAACCGGCAGGTGGCTGTGCGCAATGTAGCGCACAATGCCGACCTCGTTCTTGTTGTTGGTTCTACCAACAGCTCCAATTCGAACCGCCTTGTAGAGGTTTCTCGTAACCTGGGCACCATCGGGTATCTGATTGATAACTCTCAGGCGATTGACCCCAAATGGCTTGAAGGGGTGTCCACAGTAGCGGTTACGGCCGGTGCGTCTGCTCCGGAAGTGCTCGTGGAAGACGTGGTGAATTATTTGCGTCAAAACGGCTATACGGGCGTCGAAGAAGTTGAAGTCATGCCTGAGAATGTGAGATTTGGTCTTCCACCGGAGATCGTGCAGGCCATCGGCACTCATGGGGGAGGGGAGGCTGTTCCGGTCAGTTAAGCCAGGATTTGTTTTGGGCGGCCAACGACGCGGGATGGCTGGGAATCGAACCTTCGTGCCGCGGGGCACTGATTCGGCAGCGCAGCGGGCCGAGATGAAAGTGTGGTCGATTTTGCGCAGGAGATTTGCAGCGCTCTCGACTGCCTGGGGACAGAAGAGGAACTTTTGATTTCAATGAGTATAAAGCAGGGTAAAACAGTATGAAGCAGGGTAAAACGCAGTCCGTGGCGCCCCGGTTTGGGCGGTTGGATGCGGATATCGCAGATGTGGATTCGGCAATCTCTCGCTCGAGGGAGTACCTGCTCTCCCAGCAGCATCCGGAAGGCTATTGGTGTGGGGAACTCGAAGCGGATTCCATGCTCGAGGCCGACTACATCTTTCTGCACACTCTTCTTGAAAGCGGTGACCCTGGACGCCTGAAGCGCGCATACACCGAGATGATGCGCTATCAGAACCAGGATGGGAGCTGGAGCCTCTATCCCAGCGGCCCGGGCAACATTTCCCTTTCGGTCAAGTGCTACTTCTCGGCGAAGCTGATGGGGATTGGCGCAGATGATCCGCGCCTGGTGAGGTGCCGCGAATGGGTGCTTGCGCACGGTGGTGTGGTGGAGTGCAACACATTCACCAAGATGTATCTCTGCGCGCTTGGACAGTATGACTACGACGCGGTTCCGGCTATCCCGCCGGAGATCGTACTCTTTCCAAACTGGTTCTACTTCAACATCTACGAAATCTCTTCGTGGTCGCGAACGATTCTTGTGCCGCTGGCGATTATCTACGCCAAGAAGCCTTTCAAGAAGATCCCACCCGAGCAGGGCATCGAGGAATTGTACGTGGGTGGGCGCGCGAATTCTCAGCTTCGGCTGCAGCGAAAGAACAACTCGCTGTTCTCGTGGCGCAACTTCTTCATCGGCGTCGATCGCATCCTTCACCTGGCCGAGGCGGTGCATATCCGTCCGCTTCGCAAGCTGGCCCTTAAGCGGGCGGAAAAGTGGATGCTCGAGCGCCTTGAGATGTCTGACGGTCTGGGCGCGATTTATCCCGCCATGCTGAACGCGATCATTGCGTTGCGTTGTCTCGGCTATTCAGAAGACGATCCGCAGGTGATCCGCGCGAGGGACGAGTTTGAGAAACTCGGCATCGAGCAGCCTGCCACGCCCGAGATTCCCGAACCAACCTTCCGCATGCAGCCCGCCGTTTCGCCAGTCTGGGATACTGCGCAAGCCATCTTCGCGCTTGGCGAGGCAGGCGTGCCGCGCAACGATCCGCGCATGATCAAGGCGGCGGACTGGATGCTGTCGAAGGAAGTGCGGCACACTGGCGACTGGGCCGTTAAGGCGCCGAAGACGGAGCCGGGTGGCTGGTATTTCGAGTTCAACAACGAGTTCTATCCCGATACCGACGATACCGCGCAGGTTCTTCTCGCGCTCAACAAGGTGGACAATCCCCGCGAGCGCTATCAGCACCAGGTAGCTCAACGCGCCATCGACTGGGAATTTGCCATGCAGTGCCGCAACGGCGGCTGGGGAAGCTTCGACAAAGACAACACGAAGATGATCTTCCAGTACATTCCGTTTGCAGACCACAACGCCATGCTCGATCCGCCGACGGTTGACATCACGGGGCGCATCCTGGAGATGCTGGCGAATTACGGTTACACGCGTACGGACAAACGCGTGGAGAAGGCGATCAAGTTCATTCTTTCTGAGCAGGAGTCCGACGGAAGCTGGTTTGGCCGCTGGGGTGTGAACTACATCTACGGCACGTTTCTGGTTCTGCGCGGACTAGAAGCCATCGGCTTCGATCAGCACGAGCCCCAGGTGCAGCAGGCGGCGGAATGGATCCGCATGGTGCAGAATCCCGACGGCGGCTGGGGCGAGACGTGCGGCAGCTACGACGATCCCAACACGCGCGGCGTCGGGCCCGAGCACTCCTTCGCAGACTGCGTGGGCGCTCCTGGGCCTGCTCGCTGCGGGCGACGATCGTTCCGACTCCATCGCCAAGGGCATCCGCTGGCTGCTGGCGCGTCAGCAGGAGGACGGAAACTGGGACGAGTCAATCGGCGAGGGAGTTACTCGCCAGGCTCTCTATACGGGTACAGGCTTCCCCAGAGTGTTTTACCTGGCTTATCAAGGATATAGAAACTACTTCCCGCTGCTGGCGCTCACGGGCTACAAGCGGGCCATGGAGCGCTCAGCCTAAGGCAGCAGCGCTGGAGGATTTACCAAAATATGGCTGTTCCGATCTCTCAGATGTGGACGGTTGCCACCTATGTGCTGAAGAAGCGGTTCTCCGGCAATAATCGCTATCCGCTCGTGCTCATGCTGGAGCCTCTTTTCCGCTGCAACCTGGCTTGTGCCGGATGCGGCAAGGTGCAATACCCGCCCCACATACTTAAAAAGCAGCTCACGCCCGAGGAGTGCTTCGCCGCCGTTGAAGAGTGCGGCGCACCGATGGTCTCCATTCCGGGCGGAGAGCCGCTGCTTCATCCGCAGATTGTCGAGATCGTGAACGGCCTTATCGCGCGGAAGAAATACATCTACTTGTGCACCAATGCACTCGAGCTTAAGCGTCGCCTTCCCGAGTTCACCCCATCGAAGTACCTGACGTTCTCTGTTCACCTTGATGGCGACCGCGAACATCACGACTTCTCGGTTTGCCGCGAAGGCGGATACGACATCGCAGTGGAGGGCATCAAGGAAGCAGTCAAGCGTGGATTCCGCGTGACGACGAACGCGACATTCTTCGACGGCACCGATCCGAACAATGTTCGCGGCTTCTTCGACGACGTGATGGCCATGGGCGTCGAGGGCATCGTGCTCTCTCCCGGCTACAGCTACGAAATGGCCCCGGACCAGAATCGCTTTCTGGGGCGCGCGCGCGTCCGGCGGCTCTTCCGGGCCATTCTGTCGAACCGCAAGCCGACCTGGAAGTTCAACATGTCGCCGCTGTTCCTTGAGTTCCTGATGGGCGACCGCAAATACGAATGCACACCGTGGGGATCTCCCGCCTACAACATCTTCGGCTGGCAGCGGCCTTGCTACCTGTTGCAGGATGGCTATGCGGAGAGCTTCAAAGAACTGCTCGAGACCACAAAGTGGGAAGAGTACGGCGTGGCTAGCGGCAATCCGAAGTGCGCGAACTGCATGGTGAGCTGCGGCTATGAGCCCTCGGCAGTCATTGATGGCTTTGGATCGCTGTCGGGTATCTGGGCCATGATTCGCGGCACCTTCTCCAGCTACAAGGATGCGCATGCGCTCAAGCTTCTCAACGAACCTGCGCCGCATGGACCGGCAACGCTGGTACAGATTGCGGGAGCGGACCGCACCCTTGAGGAGACGAACGCATGACAGCGGAAGTGCAGAAATACACGCTGGAGCAGATTGAGTCGCTGGAACTTGCGCCCGGCACGGAACACGCGAAGCTGGAAGGCTGGGTGCCAACACTTGCCGGGGATGACGATCTGAAGCAGGCGCTTGAAAAGGCATTCGACTATCGCGGTGACGTGACGCTCACGCTCAAGAGCGGCGAACGCATCGAGGCGTACATCTTCAATCGGCAGACAGGCAGCACTCTCGCTGACTCCTACGTGCAGTACTTCACGCCGAAGGCGCCGGAGAAGCGCAAGGTGAGCTATGCGGAGATTGCACGCCTGGAGTTCTCGGGCAAGGATCGAGCCGCGGGCAAGCACTGGGAAGACTGGGTGAAGGCCTACAACGAACGAAAGGCCGCCGGCGAAAAGAACATTGCCCTCCATCCTGACAGCCTCGAATAGGATTCCAGGCATCAAGGCCAAACAACTTCACATTCAGCCCATTCACTTGATGATGCGCGCGGTGATTGGGCCAAGTATTGCCATGATCAGAACGTAGGCCGCTGACAGTGAACCCAGGCGCGGCTCAATGCTGACACCAAGGCCTGCGATCACGATGGAGAACTCTCCGCGCGCCACGAGCGTGAGTCCCGCACGAAGCCTGGCTTTCGACGCAAGGCCTGATCGCCCGGCTGCCCAATAGCCGGCGGCTGTCTTGGTAATTGTGGTGAGCTGCTGCAAGTGCCAACGCAATAAGCAACACCGGCGGCAGGCTTCGCGGATCAATCTCCAATCCGAAGAAAAAGAAAAAAGTTGCGGCGAAAAGGTCGCGGAGCGGCGAAAGCAGGCGATGGGATTGCTGCGCGATGGGCCCCGATACTGCGATGCCCACCAGAAACGCTCCGATGGCGGCGGACACATGCATGCGCTGAGCGGCGCCAGCCACGAGCAGAACGACGCCTAGAACGGTGAGCAGAATAATCTCGTCGGACTCATGTGCGATGAATGCACTGAGGGAATTGCCAAAGCGAATGGCGACGAAAAGCACACCGAGGACGCTGGTTGAGGCGATCGCCAGCCATAGGACGATCTTCGCGGGGCCGCCGCCGGTGATGAGGACAGCGACCAGCGGAAGATAGGCGGCCATCACCAGATCTTCGAGAACAAGGATAGATAGCACGGTGGGCGTTTCCGGTGAGCCGAGACGGCCGAGCTCGGAAAGCACGCGGGCGATGATGCCGGACGAAGATATGTACGTCACTCCGCCGAGCAATGCGCAGGGCAAGGGCTTCCAGCCAAGGATCAACCCGGCGACAAATCCGGGCGGAAAGTTGAGCACAAAGTCGATGACGCCGCCTAGCGCTCCGCTGCGAAGGTTCTTCTTGAGCTGCTCGCCGGAGTATTCAAGGCCGAGCATGAAAAGCAGCAGAAGTACCCCGATTTCGGCGCCGATTTCGATGAATCCCTTGCTCAGACTGAGAGGCGCAAGTCCTCCATTGCCGAAGGCGAGGCCCGCCAGCAAATAGAGAGGAATGGAGGAGAATCCCCAGCGGCTGGCGAGGCGTGCCAAAAATGCGAGGCCGATCGCGGCCCAACCCAGCTCGATGAAGACGACCGTGAAGTCATGCGCATGCTGGGGCAAAGGGGTCTCCTGGGGGAAATGGGCGCGGGGCTCGCACCTGGTTGAAATCAGTCTAGATGAGAATCCACTGCGACACCTTTGAGCTCTGAATTCGCAGTTGCGCGCAGGGCGCAGCTCTGTTTTCATTTTGTGGCGTGGCCGGATTGTGGGTTTCCCCAAGTCCCAGAGACGTTGGAGGTCGAATGAAGAGCATCGCGGTGGTCGCCGTGTTTCTTGCGGCATGGACGGGCTGGACGCAAGCACCCACCGAGCAGAAGCCTGTGTTCCTGATGCAGGGCCTCAGCAATCTGCATCATCCGGTGTCAACACAAAACACTGAGGCGCAACAGTTTTTCGATCAAGGATTGCGGCTGGTTTATGCCTTCAATCACGAAGAGGCGGCGCGCTCTTTTCACCGGGCTGCAGAACTCGACCCGAAGCTTGCGATGGCATGGTGGGGCGTGGCGCTGGCGGTGGGCCCGAACTACAACCTGCCGGTTGACCCTGAACACGAGAAGATTGCCGCCGATGCGATCGACAGGGCAAAGAGCGAGAGCGCGAGCGCTCCGCAGATCGAGAAGGACTACATTGCGGCTCTTGCAAAACGCTTCACCCACGATGCTCAGCCGCACTATCACCAGCTCGATGAAGACTATTCAAACGCGATGCGCGAACTTACCAGGAAATATCCCGACGACCTGGATGCTGCCACTTTGTTTGCCGACAGCATCATGAACCTGCGGCCGTGGAAACTGTGGAACGCAGACGGTACGCCGGCACAGGGCACCGATGAGATTGTGGCGACGCTTGAGAGTGTCCTGCGCCGCGATCCGAATCATATTGGCGCGATGCATCTCTATATTCACGCCGTCGAAGCTTCTCCGCATCCGGAGCGAGCGCTTTCGGATGCGGATCGCATCGCCACGCTGGCGCCAGCGGCAGGCCATCTTGTGCACATGCCGGCCCACATTTACGAGCGCACAGGGAATTACGATGGCGCGCGCGAACAAAACGCGGCGGCAGCCAAAGCCGACGAGAACTATGCCGCAGCGACAGGCTCGCAAGGCATGTACATGATGATGTACTACTCGCATAACCTGCATTTCGGCGCGATTTCGGCGAGCATGCAAGGGCATTGCGCAGCAGCGAAGCAGTCGGCAGAGCAGCTTGCCGATAACCTGCGGCCGATGGCGAAGGAGATGCCGATGGTGGAGCCGTTTCTCGGCATTCCTCTGGCGGTTGCGGTGCGCTGCGGCCGATGGGATGAACTGCTTGCGATGAGCGAACCGACGGGGCAGACTGCGGTCCTGAAGGCATTCTGGCTCTACAGCCGTGGGATGGCGCTGGCGGCACGCGGGAAAACGAGCGAAGCCGAAGCGCTCCAGAAGCAACTTGCGGAGATTGAGAAGGCGACATCGCGTGATGAGGTCTTTATGCCTCCCGTCGAAAACGATTCCTGGCAGATCTTCCACATTGCCTCTGACGTGCTTGCGGCGCGGATTGCGGCGGCCAGGGGAGACAAGCCAGCGGCCATTGGGTTGCTGCGCGACGCCGTCGCGAACCAGGATCAGTTGCTGTACGACGAACCATCGGATTGGTATTACCCGGTACGCGAATCGCTGGGAGGCATGCTGCTGCAGAACGGTGACGCCAAGGGCGCGGAGCAGGTGTTCCGCGAAGACCTTGCGCAGAATCCGCGCAATCCGCGCTCGCTTTTCGGACTCGCGGAGGCTCTGACGCGACAGGACCGTGCGTATGACGCTTCCTGGGTGAAGCAGCAATTTGAAACTGCATGGCAGGGAGCGGATGTGGTGGTGAAGGTCGAGGACCTTTAGCGGCAGCTTATTCCAGGTGCATGGCGCCCGAAGCTGCTCAGGCTAGAGGAACAGGGTCCAGTTCGCAAGGATCGTGAGTGCATTTGGAACACGCGGCGTGATGGCCGGCCCCGCAACGTAGCTCAGTCCCAGGCTCAGGTAGTTGCCGCGTGAAGCACGCAGCGAGTAGCTGCCGGTGACAGTCGTTCCAGCCCGCCAGACGGTCTTGCCCTCTGAGACAAGATTGTCGGTGAAAATACTGCTGTAGCCGGTGCGGGATGCAACAACGGAGAGAACATCGCCGGGACGGGAGCGAACCGGCGCCTCCTTGTAGAGGCGTGCCTCATAATAGCGGGCGTACGCATTCATTGTTTCCGGCACCGTCATGAAAGATCCACCAAGATAGAGCCCCTGGGCTGGATGCTCCCGGTTTGACTGGAGCATTTGATAATCCATCAGTGCGTATGCGCAGTAGTTGCCCGACTCCGACTGACCGGTAGCCGCATTCCTGTACAGCGTGTTGTTGTACATGTACCCGGCGCGAAACCACGCCTCGTGTGCATTAGCGCTTGCTGCGCGCAGGTAGCCCCCCTCGTTAATCAGGAGCAGCTGGTCACCGTGGGGAATGAACCGGAAGCCGGTGTGATTTCGCTCAACTTCGGTCGGCCCCCCTTTGGGATCGATGCTCCGCTGCGCTGCGGTCTTGATGTAGGTGTTCCTGGGCCCGCGAATCCGAACGTTGAACGACGGTGCGGTCAGAGGGAAGTACGACATACCAACCTCGTAGGGCAGTACGGCGTAAACGCCCTGCGCTCCTGTCGCGGTCGATCCACCCACAAAGAGACCAAGGAAATTCATGTTGTTGGCAATGTATCCCGCCTTCAACTCCAGGCGATCCTCCCCGAAGGCCTTGTAGAAATAGAGAGCCCACAACTGAATCGTCTTTGGGCCCGCGGGATTCCAGCTTGCCCAGTTCCACACCCCGCCCAAATACAGTTGTGCGTGCTTTAAATGCAGTTGACGAAGATCGGCAGAGAGGATCGGCTGCACAAATGAACTTCCAAAAGGGCGCTGACCAACATATACCTGCTCATCGGCAGACACAGGCGCATCAAGCGTATTCTGCGTGTACTGGATCCCCGAAATAACCCGAAAGGCAATGCCCTTGCTGAAGAGTGCCTGGCGATATCTCGAATCAACGTCGATGATGCTGTCGGAAAACGGCGGCATGGCGGCATCGCCTCCGAGGTAATTCAGGTCCTCAATGGAACGCGCGGCAGGTGTCGGGGAATCAGGAAGGACCTGACTTGCATCGTTGCTCTGGGCGTTGCTCAATATGCCGGCACACAGCATGAACGCAGCTGTGAGCATTCTCCTGATCCTTCGGTCGCACTTCTTTAGCATTTCCCCACACTTTCAGTCTTTTTCGCGGCAACGCCGCTTTCAGCCCGGGGAAGATTGTCTCAATAGGCTCAAACTAAAAATACACTGCGTACCATCCATGTGCTTTCGGATTGCGCTTAGATCAGCGGCGAACCGGACTTTACCCAAAAATCGGGTCTTGTCTCGATCGTTCACTTTCGTAATTGTGAAATGCGAAGATGCTGGAATCCCGTGGTCGCCGACGGGAATGCTGCGTCAGATGGCAGCGTCAGGGTGGTGGGGAAACTCGACGACGAAACGGATGCGGCGAAGGAAGGCGGCGTCGATGTTTTCTTTCCTGTGGATGGCAAGGATGGAAAGGCCCTTATATGCTTCCATACGCTGGAGGAGATAGTTAATCTCGATGTTTGCGTAACGGTCGTGGCTGTCGCGGATCTCGGTGCGGTGGCCGAAGAGGGCGTCGGCTTCATCGAAGAACAGAATAACGCTGCTCGCGTTTGCCCCTTCGAAGACGCGGTCAAGATTCTTCTCGGTTTCACCAATGTACTTGCTGACGATCTGGCTGAGGTCGATACGATAGAGATCAAGCTTCAACTCGTTGGCAAGGACTTCTGCTGCGATGGTATTGCCGGTGCCGCTCGAACCAACGAACAGGGCCAGCGTGCCGAGGTCGCGCGGCGAAGACGAATCTTGATTTAAAGCTGGCTGCTGGCGGACGTGGATGGCGATTCCACGCAGGGTTTCGAGCTGTGGGGCGGCGAGGATGAGGTCTTTCCATGTCGCCCTTGGTTCGATGCGTTGCGCCAGATTATTCACGATGTCTCGACCTCATCCCTGTCGGATCTGGAGTTGGCCACGTCAATGCTGCCAGACGAGTGCGGGGCATCCCCCAGGGGCTAAAGCCCCAAGCATGATGCGGCTTCTGCGGCACGGCTGAAGCCGTGCCCTTTCAAAACGGCGATTGCGGCAGGCTGAAGATGCGCCCTTTTCGAAACCTGATGCATGCAACCAGCTCCAGTCCCTTACGATGATCCGCGGGTTACATCAGATGTACAAGACGGGATTTATTCCGGATTGATTGCTGTGTACCGGTCGCAATCGCACTCTTTGTGCTCTGTAGACCCCGGCTCGCCACCCCAGCGAGCAGAAGCCGCTCATTGAGGGCCGGCTCCGCGGCACCCAGCTCAGGTCAGTAGCGAGTACTACTCTTCGCGACCTGCTCGCGGCATTTAAGATTGGCAGAGACTCGACATGCGGATATTTCTTACAGGCGCGACGGGCTTTGTTGGCCATCACGTGGCCAAGGCATTGGCGGCACAAGGCGGGGACCTGCGCATGCTGGTGCGCAAGACCAGCAAACTCGACAATCTCGAAGGCATCGCCGGCGATACGTTCGTGGGCGACCTGGCGCAACCGAAGTCATACGCGCCCGCGCTTGCGGGCTGCGATGCCGTGATGCACGTGGCGGCCGATTACCGCCTGTGGATTCGCGATCCCGACGCAATGTACCGGGCAAACGTGGATGGCACGCGCGACCTGCTGCGGCTTGCGCGCGAGGCCCAGGTGCCGCGCGTCGTCTACACATCGAGCGTCGCGACCATGGGTTTTCGAGAGGACGGCATCGTGATCAATGAGGATACGCCTGTCTCTCTCGCCGACATGGTTGGTCACTACAAGCGTTCGAAGTTCATGGCGGAGCAACAGGCCATTGCAGCTGCGCAGGATGGCCAGCAGGTCATCATTTTGAACCCGACGACGCCCGTCGGACCAAACGACGCGAAGCCCACGCCTACAGGCAGGATCTTTGTGGACTTCCTGAATCGCAACTTCCCGGCATACGTTGATACCGGGCTGAACCTGGTGGATGTAAGCGAGGTGGCGCGAACGCACGTGGCCGCGTTGAGGATGGGGACGCCGGGGCGCCGCTACATTCTGGGTGGCGAGAATCTGACCCTGAAGCAGATCCTCGACAAGATGTCGGCCATCACCGGGATCCCTTCGCCGACAGTGGAGATTCCGTTTGCTGTGGCCGCCACATACGCGTTCTTTGAAGAGTGGATTACCGGTCGAATCCGCGGGAAGGAACCGCGGGCGACGCTCGAAGAGGTGCGCATGGGGCGGAAAAAGATGTTCGCTTCAAGCGCCCATGCACAGCAGGAACTGGGGTTCCGCATTGTGCCGGTGTATCCGGCGATGAGGGCGGCGATTGAGTGGTTCAGGGCGAACGGATATGCGCCGCAGGGCAATGCATGACCCGCGTCGCGATTATTGCCGCGATGCCCGGCGAACTGAAGCCGCTCGTCCGGGGCTGGCCGCACAGCGCGCGGAACGGCGTGGAGTTCTGGGCGCAACGCGATGAGGAAGAGGAGTGGATCGCTGCCTGCGCCGGGGCGGGTATGCAAGCCGCCAGCCGGGCTTTTGCCGCGATCGAGGACGGGGGGCCGGTGGACCTGCTTTTTTCAGTCGGCTGGGCGGGAGCACTGACAGGCGAATGTGAAGCCGGCGCCGCGTACAACGTTGCCGGAGTGATCGACGTTCGCACAGGCGAGCGGCTTCACTGCGATGCGGGTTCCGGGGATTTATGGCTGGCAACCAGCCCCAGGGTCGCCGACGAAGCGGAAAAGCGCCGCCTGGCAGCAACTTACAAGGCCGCACTGGTGGACATGGAAGCTGCGGCGATTGCGCGCCTGGCCGCCATGCGCGGTATCCCTTTCTACTGCATCAAGGGCGTCAGCGACGGATTTGACGAAAAACTCCCCGACTTCAACCGATTTCTCACGCCAGATGGGCGATTTCAGACGGTTCGGTTTGCTCTTTATGCACTCATAAGGCCCTGGTACTGGCCCGCGCTCGTCCGGATGGGCGAAAATAGTAGAAAGGCTTCCCAAAGCATTGCGAAGTCGCTCCTTGAGCTTCTGGATGAGCGAGGTCCCAACTGACGAATGGCTACTCAAACCACCAAATCTGAAAGCCATGTTGAATCAAAGCTTCCCACCACCATGCGCGCAGTGGTCTATCGCGGCATCAACGACATGCGCGTCGAGACTGTCCCGGTGCCGAAGATCGGCCCCGGGGGAGTTGCTGGTCAAGGTGGCAACCTGCGGCATCTGCGGGACTGATCTTAAAAAGATTCACACGGGCTCGCACTCCGCGCCGCGGATCTTTGGGCATGAGATGTCCGGGACCGTGGTGGCGGTAGGTGAGGGCGTCACGCGTTTTCGCGGCGGCGAACGGGTCGTAGTGCATCATCACGTTCCGTGCGGTGAGTGCTACTACTGCCGCAAGCAGACTCCGGCGCAGTGTCCGCTCTATAAGAAAGTTGGCGTAACGGCTGGGTTTGAGCCTTCGGGCGGCGGGTTCGCGGAGTATATTCGCGTGATGGACTGGATCGCGGCCAGTCGAGGGGTTGTAACGATCCCGGACGATGTGCCGTTTGAGCAGGCTGCTTTTGTCGAGCCGGTGAACACAGTCCTGAAGGGCGTGAAGATGCTCAACCTGGCTCCTGACGACACTGTTCTTGTGATCGGCCAGGGGCCCATCGGGTTGATGCATGCAGTGCTGGCGAGCCGCACCGGGGCCCGCGTGCTGACTTCCGATTTGTACCCGGAGCGCCATGCCATTGCCGCGCGGTATGGTCTGAAGAACCCGATCCATGCCGGCACAGAAAGCGTGGTTGATCGCGTGTTCGAAGAAACGGACGGCCGTGGTGCAGACGCCGTGATTCTGGCTGTGGGCGGAAACGCGCTGATCAAGACGGCGATGGATGCCACCCGTTGTGGAGGCAAGGTAATGCTGTTCGCGCAGACACAGCGCTCGGAAGCAACTTTTGATCCCGGCGTGGTTTGTATGGATGAGAAGACCTTGATGGGCTCCTACTCGTCCTCCTTTGAGCTTCTGGACGAGGTCACCGAGCCTGGTCTTCGGCGGCTATCGCAATGGATTCGATTTAACGCAACTGATTTCCCATCGCTTTCCGCTGGAGCAGGCAGTAGCGGCAATCGATGTGGCTTCGCATCCCAAGGCTGACTCGATGAAGATTATGATTGAGCCAGTCCTGGGCGCGGGGGCGGAGTAGGGGGAGCCTGATGCCAGGCACGGTAAAAGACGCAATCAAGCGCAGCCGATCCACGGTCGAGACCGCCATCGAGCATGGCCGTGCCACGGTCGAAACTGCGATCGAACACGGCCGTGCTACGGTTGAAGACGCCATCCATCACGGCCGCGCAACGGTCGAGAGCGCCATCCATCATGGCCGCGCAACGGTTGAAACTGCGATCCATCACAGTCGCGCCACCATGAAGGCCGCAGTCCTCCACGGACGCGAGGATATTCGCATTGAGCGGGTACCGATTCCCGAGGCCGCGCCGGGCGAAGTGATTGTTCGCGTTGGCGCAGCATTGACATGTGGAACCGATCTGAAGGTCTTTCGCCGCGGATATCATGCACGGATGATTGTGCCTCCGGCACTTTTTGGCCATGAGCTGGCCGGGACGGTGGTGCAGGCAGGCGAAGGCGTTACCGATTTCGCAAGCGGTGACCGCGTGGTTGCTCTCAACTCAGCGCCTTGCGGGCATTGCTACTTCTGCGTACACGGGCAGGAGAATCTCTGCGACGATCTGCTCTTCAACAATGGTGCCTATGCGGAGTTCATTCGCATCCCGGCGCGGATCGTTGCCAAGAATACGCTGCATGTCCCCGACCACGTTCCGCTTGAGCACGCGGCGCTGACGGAGCCGTTGGCGTGCGCCGTGCATGGATTTGAAGACTCACGGCCGCATCCCGGGGCGACACTGTTGCGATTATTGGCGGCGGGCCCCTGGGGCTGATGATTCTGCATGTGGCGGCACTTGCAGGGTTGCGAGACGATTGCGATCGTGCGACACGACGGACAGGTGGAGGCTGCAAAGCAACTGGGCGCCGCGCACGTGGTGCAGACGAACAGCATTCGCAAGGCGATCCGTGAAACCCGTGCGCTGACGCCGAAGAATCGCGGCGTTGACGTTGCCATCGAAGCGGTGGGTGTACCGGAAGCGTGGGAAGAAGCCGTTGAGATGGTGCGCAAGGGAGGAACCGTGAATTTCTTCGGTGGGTGTGCCGTCGGAACGCGTGTGAACCTCGATACCAATCGCATCCACTATAGCGACATCACGCTGCGAGCGACCTTCCACCACACTCCAGCCATCTGCCGAAGAGCACTTGACTTGATCGCGAGTGGACGGTTCCAGGCAGGCGCATTCATCACCGGGCACGCTCACCTTTACGAACTGAACCGCGTCTTTGAGAAGCTGATGAACCGGAGCAGCGAGATCAAGACCGCCATCGTGCCCTGAGGCGAAGATGACCACGGCGACGATTCACCCGGACAACGACGAACTCGCGCGCGAGGACCTGATTGCGCGCGGTTGGGCGGCGCTGCCGGCCAGTTATCGGATTCCCGAGGTTGCGCCCACACTGGCGCAGGCGCGCGCCTGGTGCAAACGTCTTGCGGAGTCGCACTACGAGAATTTCCACGTGGCTTCGTGGTTTCTGCCTGAGGCTCTTCGACCGCACTTCCACGCAATCTACGCTTACTGCCGCATCTCCGACGATCTGGGTGACGAAGTGGGAGACACGGCACAATCGCTGGCGCTGCTTGACCAGTGGGGTCGCGAACTGGACGCATGCTACGAGGGACGCGCGCGGCATCCGGTGTTTGTCGCTCTGGCAGAAACGATCCGTGCATGTTCCATTCCGAAACAGCCTTTTGCAGACTTGCTAACGGCATTTCGCCAGGACCAGACGGTGACGCGTTACGCCGCCATGCAGGATGTGCTGGACTACTGCCGCTATTCGGCGAACCCGGTGGGCAGGCTTGTACTGTACGCATGTGGTTACGCGGACGAAGAGCGCTTCCGGCTTTCTGACGCAACCTGTTCCGCGCTGCAGCTGGCGAATTTCTGGCAGGATGTACGCGTGGACTTTGCCAAGGACAGGGTGTATCTGCCCCAGGACGACATGCGGCGGTTCGGCGTGACGGATGAGACGATCGCCGCGCGGAACGGCGACACCGGAGTTTCGCGCACTGCTTCACACGAAGTGGATTTTGCGCGCCGGCTGTTCCACGAGGGGCTGCCACTCATCGGCATGGTCGGACGCGATCTGGCGCTCGACCTCGACCTCTTCAGCCGTGGCGGTCTTGAAATTCTGAATGCGATCGAGCGCCAGGACTTCGATGTGCTCAGTGCGCGGCCTGCCATTTCAAAGCGCACCAAGCTTCAGCTCGCTCTGCGGGCCGTGAGCGGAAAATTTCTGCCGTTTCTCAGGCTGGGAACGGGAATCAAAGGGAAGGCGGCTTGACGCAAGCAATCACATTGGACGATGCGTATGCTGCTTGCCGGTCCATCGCCAAACGGGAAGCAAAGAATTTCTATTACGCCTTCGTCGCCCTTCCAGAGACGCGGCGAAATGCAATCTGCGCCATCTATGCTTTCATGCGGCGTGCCGATGATCTGGCCGACGACGAGAGCCTGTCGCGCGAAGAGCGCAGGCACCGTTTACGGGATTGGCAGGCGGATTGGCATCGCGTCGCTGCTGGCGGAGCAACGGACGACCCGGTGTTTTTTGCGGTTGCCGACGCAACGCAACGCTTCGCAATTCCGCATAAGCTGCTCGACGAACTGATTGCCGGCACTACGATGGACCTGGAGCCGGAAGCAGAAGACAGCTCCCGACACGTATGCCACATTTGCAGACCTGTACCGGTATTGCTACCTGGTGGCATCGGTGGTTGGGCTTGTCTGCATCCGCATCTTCGGGTACAGCGATCCCGCGGCTGAGAAACTTGCCGAGGAAACAGGCGTGGCCTTTCAGCTCACCAACATCCTGCGCGACGTGGCGGAAGATGCGGAACGGAGCCGCGTCTATCTGCCGCTGGAAGATCTCGCGGCGCACAACGTCTCGCTTCAGTCGCTTTTTCATCGCGCAAAGAACGCGCCGCCGACCTCGGATGAACGCGCACTGCTGGATGACATTGGCCGCCGTGCGGAGAGCTACTACGGGTCTGCGCAGAAGCTGCTCCCACTGATCGATCGCGAGAGCCGTCCGGCGCTGTGGGTACTTGTGTCGATCTACCATGCGCTGCTGAAGACGAATTCGCAGCGCAGACTACGATGTGTTTTCGCGCCGGGCGAGCGTGCCGATGGCACAAAAGGTCGGAATTCTCGGTGTGGGAATGGCGCGCGTGGCAGTGACGCGGCTTGTCCGGCTGAGCGGCAGCAGGCGAAGGCGAGCCGAAACAAACAAAGGTGCGATCATCTTCGCGATCCCAAGGAGTCGGTTGGTAAAGCCGTCAGACAATCCGGGAACGTGGTCTGCGCACTGTCACCGTTGTGGGTGGCGGCGTGGCCGGCATGAGTGCAGCCTGCGCTCTGGCTGAGGCGGGCTTTCGTGTTCAGCTTGTGGAGCGTCGCGGCTACCTGGGCGGACGTGCTTCGTCGTACCTGCATCCCGGTGTGAACGAAGTCATCGACAACTGCCAGCATGTCCTGTTCGGCTGCTGCACGAATCTCATCGGATTTTACCGGCGCATCGGGGTCGTCGACAGCATCCACTGGACGAGTGAAATGACGATGATCGAGCCCGGCGGACGGCGTTCGCCGCTGGGGCCATCCATGGCTTCCGGCTCCGCTGCACGGTTTGCCGAAACTGATGACGGCACACGCGTTTTCACTGGCTGACAAGGCCGCTCTTGCCCGGGCTTTCAATGCAATGATGCGACCGGGCACCATGAACGGCTCGCAGGAATCGCTGGGCGACTGGCTTCGACGGCACAAGCAGACGAATGGCGCGATTGAACGATTCTGGAAACTGGTCATTGCAAGCGCGCTGAATGCGGATATCGATACGATCGCATTGCCGTATGCAGCAAAGGTGATCCGCGAGCTTTTTATGAATTCCGCGGAAGCGGGCAGCATGGGCATGAGCACTGTGCCCCTGAGCGAACTGTATGCGGGTGCAGCGAAATATCTTGAAGCACGCGGATCAACATTGCATCTGAACTCGAACGTGGAGTCTGCCGGTTGGGACGAGCCTGCAGCCCAGTGGTCGATCACGACGCGCGCCGGAACTCTGGTCTCCGATTTCCTCGTGATTGCGCTGCCGTTTGAAGCCATGCAGAAGCTCCTGCCGCAATCTTCCGGCGTCTGACCACGCCAAAACGATCGCGCAGCAGGTAGAGGGCCTCGAGCACTGGCCAATCTGCAGCGTGCACCTGTGGTTTGATCGCGAGATCACGGAACTGGATCATGCCGTGCTGCTCGACCGCGAGATTCACTGGATGTACAACAAAGGCAAGCTGCAGCCGCGGCGCAAGCTCAGCGGCAGTTACCTGGAACTGGTGATCAGTGCATCGCGCAGCTTTGCTGCCAAGGCCCGCGATGAGGCGATTGAGCAGTCGGTAAACGAGTTGGGCGAATTCTTTCCGGAAGTGAAGAAGGCCAGGCTGGAGAAGGCGGCGCTGATCAAAGAAGTGCGCGCGACATTTGGAGTGCCTCCGGGAATCGACGGATTGAGGCCGCAGGCAACGGGGCCGTGGCCGAACTCTTTCCTGGCGGGCGACTGGGTCGCAACCGGCTGGCCATCAACGATGGAGAGCGCGGCGAGGTCAGGGCATCTGGCGGCGGAAGCGCTGTGCAAAGCCATTGGCGAGCCGCGAGCTCTGCTGAATCCGGATCTCAGGCCGAAGGGAATTATGAAATTTCTAGCTCCTGGCTTCTAGCTCTTCCATGGCACGATGGCGTGATTGCGGAAGACGAGCGACTCATCGCCTCGAGCTCAACTGTTAGAACTGGTCGCCTGAGTAGTCTGAGGGATGAGAATGTCCTCCGGGGCTAAAGCCCTCTGTTTATGTACCTTTCATGGCACGGCTAAAGCCGTGCCCTGTTCGAAGGCCCCATTTATGCAACCAGCTTTAGGGGCGACTGGCTAATGGCTGCTTTTCAGTGCGCCAGAAAATACACGCCAATGCAGACCAATACGGCCGCAGTCCAGCGACGATGATCGACGTGCTCATTGAGGAAGAATCTTGCGGCGATTGCGTTCGTAACGAGAGTGAGCGAGGCCGACGCGGGCGCAACCAGCCCAAGGTTCAGGTGATTCAAAGCGAAGAGGAGCGAGAAGAACGCCAGCGCAAGGAATCCGACGCCCGCATAGAATCGCGGGCAAGTGATAACTGCGAGGATCGCGCCCTTCATGCCGGAGCGGGCGCGAATCTCGTCAAGGTCGCCAATCGACTTCATTGCGGACGCCGTCAGGACTTCGCCCGTCGTCGAACAGAGAACTACTGCGGCGATCATGCCTGTCGCGGCCAGGAAACCCGGCTGAACGGTCGTGGAGAGCATCATCATCGGAGTTGCTCCTCTGCGACTTTGGGTTCGGACTGCGGGGCGTTGGTTTCGTTGGCCGCGATTTGCGGCCGTTCTGTCAACGACGGTCCGTGCGCGACAAAGCCCACGCCCGCGGTGATGAGGAAGACTCCCAGCCACCGCTGCCACGAGACCTCTTCGTGAAGCCAGAAGCGCGAGAGCAGCTCGACAATCACGTTGCCGAACGCCGTTGCGGGCAGGACGTAGGTGAGATCTGCCCACGAAAGGGCCGTAAGGTAGCTGGCAAAGAAGCCGATCAGCAGGAGCAATACCGACGACGATCCAAGGCGTGAATACTGCAGTTATGAGCGACAGGGGATGGGCCACTGATATTGGCGGCAGGGAAGTCATGCCGCGTGAGAGGCATGTGTCGCCGAGCGGTGCAGTGAGCGCAACCGTCCCCAGAATCATGTATTGCCGTGGTGTTGGACGTATGTGCGACATCAGAGCTTCACGAAAGGCCTTTGCGAGGCACAAGAAAAGAAGGGCGACCCCCGCTACCGGGTACGCCGCCCTCGATTGAAATCATGCGGTCCAGACTATGCGCCTGCACCCACTGTGGCTCGCGACTCCGCCTGCTGGCTGCGCGCATTCTTGACCATCTTGTTGCGCTGGGCGCGCAGCTTGAGGAACGCCTTCGCCTCAACATACAGACGTGGCACATCGCGGTTCACGATCGCCTTCCAGATTACGCGGAATGCCGCCTTAGGCCGGAAGTAGTACTCGTCGTAGAACCGGTGCACCATCTCGAGCACGTAGTCGGTGGGCAGGCCCGGGTACTCGATGTGCGCCATCTGGTGGCCGCCTTCATCGCTCATGGCCGCTGTGTTCACAATGAAGCCGTTGGCCTTGGCATACTCGTAGAACTCGGTGCCCGGATATGCGTGCGCGATGGAGACCTGAATGGTCTCCACGTCCAGGGTCTTGGCGAAGTTGATCGTGTTGCGGATCGACTCCTTGGTCTCGCCGGGAAGGCCGAGGATGAAGTCGCCGTGGATCGTGAGGCCGAGATCGTGGCAGTCCTTTGCGAACGCGCGCGCACGTTCTACGGTTGCGCCCTTCTTGATGTTTTTGAGGATCTGCGGATCGCCCGACTCGAAGCCGACAATCAGCAGACGGCAGCCGGCTTCCTTCATGGCCTTCAGCGTTTCGCGATCGGTGGTGACGCGCGAGGTGCAGCTCCAGGTGAGGCCCAGCGGCTTCAGCTTCTCGCAGAGTTCGATGGTGCGGCCCTTCTGGATGTTGAAGGTGTCGTCGTCGAAGAAGAATTCCTTCACCTCCGGAAAGTTCTCCTTGGCCCACTTCAACTCGGCTGCGACGTCATCGGTGGAGCGCTTGCGCCACGCGTGACCGCTCAGCGTCTGCGGCCAGAGGCAGAAGGTGCACTGTGCCGGGCAGCCGCGCGTTGAGTAGAGCGCGATGTACGGATGCAGCAGGAACGGCACGTTGTAGCGCGTCACGTCCATGTCGCGCTTGTAGATCTTGGTCGCCCACGGCATCGCGTCCAGGTCTTCCACCTGCGGGCGATCGGGATTGTGGACGATCTTGCCATCCTTCTTGTAGCTGATTCCGAGAATTTCGTTCAGCGGCTTGCCCTGCGCATACTCGACTACCGAGTAGTCGAACTCGCGGCGGCAGATGAAGTCGAGCGCGGAGCACTCATTCAGCGCCTTATCCGGGGCAGTGGTCACCGGGGGCCCGACAAATGCGATGCGGATCGACGGATTCGCAGCCTTGATGGCTTCTGCGAGTCGCTGATCGCCTTCCCAGCCTACAGTTGAGGTGAAGAGGACGAGGAACTCATAGTCCTTGCAGATATTGATGGTCTCGTCCGCAGTAACGTGGTGCGGCGGCGCATCCAGCAGCCGCGATCCTTCCAGCAGGCCGGCGGGATAGGTCAGCCAGACCGGGTACCAGTAGGACTCGATCTCGCGCGTCGCGGGCCAGCGCGAGCTGGCGCCACCATCGAAATTCTCAAAGGACGGGGGATTCAGAAAGAGGGTTTTCAAGGGGCATAGGCATCCCTTTAATTCTAACATCGACGCGATTTTCAAGCCGATTTAGCTGTATATCGTTGTGATTACCTGGCATGCACCAGAAGCAGCCAATCCTGCATGTGCCCGAGTGCTCTCAACAGCCCCAGGCGCGCCTTGGAAAGGTCAAGGCCCGCATCCATTGCATCATCAAGCTTTTGAATCTCCTCAATGCGGGCAAGTTGCTCTGCCTTAGGGGTAAGCTGCGGCGGAGCTCCGGGGGAATTCCCCGCGCCATTACCTAACTCCAATTGTGTCAACACGGTCTGTAATTGCTCGCTGGCGATTTGTTGCTTGAGACCTGCAATCTCAGCCAGGGTATCGAGTTCTCGAATGCTGTTGGATAGATCAGAAATCTGGATATCACTCTGCCGTTCGGCTTGTTCGGCTTCCACTGTGGCGCGAAGTGAGTCTGCGGCGGCTTCCCGAGCTTTGGCGCGACGTCCCATATCGAAGAGCGGAACGTCTATGGAGATCCCCGAGCTGAAGTTATTCGGCGGCAGGTCTTTCGCAAAGAAACTGTTGACGTCGTTAAGGATTGTGGTGCTGCGGAGGTACTCGGCACCGAAGCTGAGTTGGGGCAAGTAGTTGATTTCCTTCTGAGCTTTGGCCGCTTGTTGCCTTGACCGGGCCATAAGTTGCGCCGAGCGGACTCCTTCGATGGTATGCGGCGGGAAGTCGCCGTGGAACTGGGGTATTTCAGGAATGCTTGCATGATCCGGCGTAATTGACCCGTAGGGCAAGCCAGTCAGCGTTGCCAGTTGCTTTGCAGCGGTTCTCTGGCGCCCTTCCAGGTGCTGGAGCCTGAGCTTGATTTCGGCGGCCGTGAGGCGTGCCTGCAAGAGCTCGCTCAAGGGATCGACCCCGGCTTCGGCTCGCTGTTGCTCGATCTCCACGAGACGGCCTGCGAACTTTTCCTGCTTGTGCGCGGCTTCGAGTTCCTGGCTTACAGTGTCGAGTTCGATATAGGCGTCCGAAGCTTCAAGCGCAACCTGCTCGCGTGCGTCGATCAGTCGCGAAGATGCGGCCTGTAATCCAAGGCGCGCTGCGTCGATGAACCGCTTCTGCGGAATGCCGAAGATCAGAGATTGAACCGTGATCGTAAAGATGGAAGGCGGCTGGCCAGTGAAGCCGGTCCCAGGAAAGACGGGGAGGCCGGTGCTCAACTGCACAGAGGGAATGATGATGTCCTTGGTCTCAGAAAGTTGCGCGCCGGCCTTTGCTACGTCTGCCTGGGCAAGCCTGACAGCAACACTGTTACGCTGTGCAAGGTCCACCACGGTCTTGAGCGAGACCTGTGCCGGAGCAATGGAAGCTGTGGCCGCAACCACCGCTGCGACGAACAGGGAGGGCCAGGAACCGCGGATTCTGAATCGAATACTCACTTAGTCATTTCCGGTCAGAATTTCAGAGCAACAGCCGGCTTGTAGTCGTGCACGAGTTGCAGAGCCGCGGTACGTTCCTGCCAGGCACCCGACGGGTCACCGAGCTGCGACTTCAGATGGGCCAGCTGCGTGTGAGCGATGAAGGCAGGCGCCTCTTCCGACTTTGAATAGCCCGCCAGGTAGCGTTCGAGCATCTCTGCGGCGAGAGACAGGTTCCTGTTTCCTCGGATCAGAATCGAAGCACCGTTGTACAACGCCACTCCCGCTGTCTTGTCGCGGACGGCCGCCTTGTAACCGCTTTGCACTGCGGCTTCCATTTCGTCGAATCGTTCGCGCTTGCGATAAAAGCTTCCCAGCGCCATCCACGGGAACGAAGGGTGCTGGCTGGCGTTGATTGCCAACTGATACTCGCGTTCTGCGGTGCCGTAGTCCTTGCGGCTTTCGGCGATGCGGCCTCGCAGTTGGTGCGCGCCCTCAGCATCGGTCTTGTCCAGCAAGGGCAGCAGGCCTTCAGCCTTGTCGTTGCCGCCTCCGACCACGCTGGGAGCAGAGGTGTAGAACTCGCCGAGATCGGCGAGCGCGTCCACGTTTTTCGGATCCAGATTGACCGCCTGCTCAAACTCCGCCCGCGCCCGCTTTGCCAATGAGAACGCGGAAATGAACGAGGCGTTCTCAGCCTTCTCACCGAGCGCCCTGCCAAGCCAAAGATGGTAGTTGGAATTCTGACCTTCAAGGCTTACTGCCTGCTCGCACTCGGCGGCTGCCTCGTCATATTGCTCAATCATGAAATACACGCGGCACTTGAGGTTCCGCGCCTCAGCGGAATTGGGCAGCAAACTGAGCAGCGACAGTGCTCTGTCTGCCTCACCAGCCTGCAATGCGGCATTCGCCCTCGCGAGAGCATCTCCAGGCGTTTGCGCTATCGCGACCGACACAGCCGCGAGGAGGAAGCCTGTACTGAGTAGACTTCTCACCGCACTCTCTTGATCGCGACGCCTTCTTGAAGAGGCTGTCCGTTCGTTGTTCCCATCGCAACCCAATCTCCGTCCTTCAGGCCGGTGAGGATGGCTACCTGGGTCAGGTTGATTGTTCCGATCGTGACGGGGGTTCTGAGCAATTCATCGTTCTCGACTTTGAATACATACGACTTGCCGTTCTCTGAGTGAAGGGCTTCCCGCGGCATGCTCAGCACATCGGACTGGCTCGATGTGGTGACGGTGACTGTGACATTGGTATCCGGCAGCAACTGGCCGTTGTCATCATCGACGTGAACTATCACCTCGCCGACCGTCCTTGTTCCATAAGTGGTGACGGTGACGGGCACTCGCTCGATGCGTCCATGCCAAATGACACCCGGTTTTGCGTCCCACTTGATTTCGACTTGCTGCCCGACGGCCAAACGGCCGATTTCGGGCTCGTCGAAGTATGCGCGCACGCGCACATTGTGGAGATCGGCCATCTCGAGGAGCAGTTTGCCGGCCTCAGCAAATTCAGTTGCTCCTGCGTTGATGCTGTAGACGGTTCCTGTGACAGGCGCGTGCCGCGATGTTTGCGCAAGAACTGCGTCGGCAGCTTGCCGGTTAGCCTCAGCGTCAGCAAGCGAAGCCTTCGCGCGCGCAAGCTCGGCGGGTGAGTACCGGCTCTGCACGCTCTGCTCGGCGGCATGGAGATTGGCTTCGGCCGTTGCAAGCCTCTCTTGCGCTGACGCAATCTCGCTGGGAGAAGCCGCCCCCGTGGCACTGAGTTTGCTGAGTGCGGCCAAATCCCGTTGTGCCTGATCGCGTTCAAGCTTGTCTCGCGTCACATCTGCCATGGCTGCCTGCCGCTGTTCCACAGTGCCATTTTGCATGATGGCTTCCAGTGCAGCCTGCGCGGCCTTCACTGCGCTGTCAGCGCTGGCCACCCTGGCGCGGGCTTCAACGTCATCCAGCTGAAGGAGGAGCTTACCGGCAGGCACCACGTCTCCGGGCCGCACATAAACGGCCTTCACAATCGCGGCGATGGGGCTGTGGATCTCGTAATTGACTTCCGGTTCAACGCGGCCGTTGGTGCTGATTCTGCTCTCGAGGGACTGATGAGAGACCTGCGCGACACGAACAGGGAGATGCTCGCGGGTAAGAGCCCGAGTGGTGAAAAACACCAGAATGATTACGACGACCGCTCCCAACCAAACCCAGCGACGGTCAAACTGCTTTCTTTCCGTTTGCATGCACCAACCTAAGTCAGTATATAAGACTCATTTGTCGCCCCTAAGAAGCAGAAAAATGCGGTTATCAGCATTTCCGTGACTTGTGAGCAAGGCCCGGTGGCGATGAGTTATCCGATGGACCTCACGATCCAGGGCGCACGTACAATGTCAACATGGCCCAGGAACCCCGTTACACCGACGAACACGCCAAAGCAGGCCTCAATTTTGCCTTTCCCGCAATCGAGACCTGGGAGAATCAGTTTCCCGGCTATGAGATTGTGATTGACGATCCGGAGCTGACCTCGGTCTGTCCGAAGACAGGCCTGCCGGACTTCGGTTCGCTCTCCATTCGCTACATGCCGCGTGGCCGCTGCCTCGAACTGAAATCTCTCAAGGAGTACCTTTTCAGTTATCGCAATCTTGGCATTTTTCAGGAAAACATCGTCAACCAGGTTCTTGAAGATGTGGTGAAGGCCTGCGACCCGGTCTGGGCAGTTGTGCGCGGAGAGTTTCGTCCGCGCGGAGGAATTGCAAGCACCATCGAAGCCAAATGGCCCCGGCCGAGTGTTTAGGACGTAATTGGGGATAACAGGAGAGCGGCAGTGTGATATTTATGGGGCGAGCAAGATTCTCGAGCCCAAATCTGATTGCCAGCCTCGCCCACTCTTCGCGCGCGCCTCAGCCCCGCTCTTGTAGCGCTGCTGCTGTTAATTGGACTCAATCTGCTCAACTACATCGACAGGTACATCCTGCCGGGCGAAGTTACGCTGATTCAGCAGGAGTTCCATTCCACTGACCAGCAGATGGGTGCGCTGACCACGGCCCTGTTCATTGTCTACATGCTGGCAGCGCCGGCGACAGGATGGCTTGGCGACCGATTTCCGCGAAAGCCGCTCATCATCATGGGGGCCGTGCTGTGGAGCGTGTCGACGCTCACCACGGCGTGGGTTCACGATTACTGGACTCTTTATATTCGCCATGCAGTCGTGGGTGTTGGAGAGGCGACGTTCGGTATCTGTGCTCCGGCTGTTCTTTCTGATTTTTATCCGGAGCGGGATCGCAATCGGATTCTCTCAGTTTTTTATCTGGCGATCCCGGTCGGCGCCGCTCTCGGCTATCTCGCAGGTGGGCACCTCGGTAGTCTCTGGGGATGGCGTGCACCCTTCTTCATCTGCGCCATTCCGGGACTGGTGATCGCGGCGCTTTACGGCTGGTTTGCGACCGAGCCTCAGCGCGGTGCGAGCGATCACGTGAAGTCGACGGCTGATCGCGCGACGTTCCTTGGATTGTTCCGTAACCGGGCATTTCTTTCGGCAACCTTCGGCCTTGCGATGCTCACCTTCGCGATGGGCGGAATCTCGTCATGGGTTCCTACGTTCCTCAGTCGAAGCGCAGGCTTGTCGGTCGCCGACGCGAGCACAGTTGTAGGAGCGGCGACTGTGATCGACGGCATTCTGGGAACACTGGTGGGCGGATGGCTGGCGCAGAGATGGCTGCGCACGAATCATCGGGCGCTCTACCTGGTGTCGTTCTGGAGCGTTGCGTTGACCCTGCCGTTCGGGGCACTTGTTTTCTTCGGTCCGCACAAGTGGGCGGTTCCAATGCTCTTCATCACCGAGTTCTTCCTGTTCCTCAACACAGGGCCGCTCAATGCCGCGATAGTGAATGCAGTTTCGGCGCCGATCCGGGCAACAGCCATTTCGCTCAACCTGTTCTGCATTCATTTTTTTGGCGATACGTTTTCGCCGCAGATCATTGGCGCCATTTCAGATCGCACAAACCTCAGCATCGGCCTTGGCTCAACGCTGATCTTTCTCGTGTTTTCGTGCGCAATTCTCCTTATGGGCTCGCGCTTTGCGCCGCCGTTAAACGGTGTGCCTCTGAGTTCAAGGGAATCGGAAGCCCGGCCGGTTCCTGCGAGTGAGTTTTAAGTCCTAATCCTTCGGCAACGCCACCTGGTCACGGGAATTCATGAACCCTCGATGTCCTCCCTGCGGACGCAGATTCGGGTCACTGACCGGCGGCTTGCTGGTTTCCCCGTTGAAGCCATGAAGCAGTTTCGGATTCGGCTTGAACTTCGGCGGGCCACCGTAAAACTGCCGCGCATGGCTCAACATCATCCCGCTGCGCCCGTGCATTGGCTGCACGATGCCGCGGATCTGTACATCCATGTCGCGATATTTGCGAAGCTCGCCCACTTCGCTGCGATCGTCTCTCAAGCTGACGATTGTGAACCGGCACTGCTCATCGGGGGTGTCAGGCGGACAGACGTCGAGGAAGCGCGTCCCATCCGGAAGTTCCACCACGTCATACACGTGCGCCGAGATGCAGACATCCTTGTTGACCAGCTTGCCGGCCGCGTCGGCCGTGACGCAGGGTTTGGGGTTGGTTGCGAAGGATTCCACCTGCGCGCACGCCACCAGAAACACGAGCCAACCGAGCCGGCTCCGCATTCGCATTGAGCCTTTCCGGGGAATTGGAGAAAAGCTACAGCAAAGTGCCAGGGAAGGAAAGTACAGTGATCACACGTCGGGGTACGGCCCGGTCATTTTTCGACTTTTGCGACACGACTAAAAGTCGTGCCTTTTCCAAAAGTGCGCGGTGCCGGATCGACCTTACCGCGCTTCGACCAGCTCTTCGCTCTTCGCGCCCTGGCCGTAGTGGCTCTCGACGTATTTGTCGAGGATCTGTTTGAACTCGGCGACGATCGTGTCTCCGCGCAGGGTGGTGTAGAGCTTGCCGTCTACATATACCGGAGCTTTCGGCTCTTCAAATGTGCCGGGCAGGCTGATGCCGAGGTTGGCGTGCTTCGACTCGCCGGGGCCGTTTACCACGCAACCCATCACCGCGAGCTTGAGATCCTCGACTCCGGGGTATTTCTTGCGCCACTCCGGCATGGATGTCCGGAGATAGGTTTGGATCTGCTCGGCCAGTTCCTGGAAGTACGTGCTGGTGGTGCGTCCGCAGCCCGGGCAACTGGTGACCTGCGGCATGAAGCTGCGGATCGAGAGAGACTGCAGGATTTGCTGTGCCGCCAGCACCTCTTCCGTCCGATCGCCGCCCGGCTTCGGCGTAAGGCTCACGCGGATTGTGTCGCCAATGCCCGCGAGAAGCAGAGGCGCAAGGCCGGCAGTTGAGGCGATGAGGCCCTTCGCGCCCATTCCGGCTTCGGTCAGTCCGAGATGCAGAGCATAGTTGCAGCGTGTAGAGAGGGACGTATAGACGTCGATCAGGTCGCGAACACCGCTGACTTTCGCGGAGAGGATGATCTGATCGGGGCGCAGCCCATAGTGCTCGGCGGCTTTGGCCGACTCAAGCGCGCTGACCACCATGGCTTCCATCATTACGTCGCGGGCGGGCAGCGGCTCGGCGAGTTTGCTGTTCTGGTCCATCATGCGCGTGAGCAGTGCCTGATCGAGAGAGCCCCAGTTGACTCCGATGCGCACCGGCTTCTGATTCTCGACCGCGCACTCCACCATGATGCGGAAATTGTCGTCGTCTTTGCGGCCGATGGAGACATTTCCGGGATTGATCCGGTACTTCGCCAGCGCCTTCGCCGTGGCGGGATACTTCTTCAGCAGAAGATGGCCGTTGTAATGGAAATCGCCCACAATCGGGACGCGGATACCGCGCTTGTCGAGGCCCTCAACGATCTCGGGAACTGTGGCCGCCGCATCTTCGTTGTTGACGGTTACGCGGACGATCTCAGACCCGGCCATTGCCAAAGCTGCCACCTGCTCGATCGTCGATGCCGCATCGGCCGTGTCGGTATTGGTCATCGACTGCACGACGACCGGAACCTCCCAGCCCACGCGAACGTGGCCAATCTTGACGGTAGGTGTCTTTCTGCGTTGGATGTCTGGCATGGGGACCTCTGATCCAGTTTACCTGTTTCGGCGGGAAACTATGCGTTTTGGGCCAGGGACCGGATCGCGGGCCGGGTTGCGCGAATTCGAGCGCCTCCGCAGCTCAAGTAGCTGTTTCCAGATTGTTTGGCAGGCGGCTTGTTCGTTGCCGTTGAAGCCACTTGGCCAGAACGGTTCCGAATGCAGCAACCGGGGAGCGCCTATGGCATCGCAAAGATGCAAACGGGTACAATTGCACTATGTTGTGCCGTCGTAAATTCAGACATTTCGTGGCAGCCGCGGGCATTCTTCTCCTTTGCGGCCTTTCGCTCTCGGCCCAGGACACCAAGCGCCGCGGGCGCAAGTACAAGTCGCCGCCGCCGACCTCGCGCATTGAGGTGACCATTCTGCGCGATTCCGACTCGAAGCCCCTCGAGAATGCGTCGGTCATCTTTCACATGGTGGGCGACACTGGCAACATGGAGCTGAAGACCAACGAAGACGGCAAGGCCATGATCGACGTGCTTCCGATCGGATCGAAAATCCGGCTCCAGGTGATTGCAAAGGGATTCCAGACTTATGGGGAAGACTTTGACAATGACAAGCCGGAGTTGAGTGTCGGCGTAAGGCTCAAACGGCCGGGCGAGCAGTACTCCATCTACAAAGACCACGGTCAAAGCGCGGACGCCGGGAAGGATAAGGCTGCTCCGTCGGGCAAGGATTCCGGATCGGGCGATCCAGCGAAGGACAAGCGTGCGGAATCTGAGCGGCCTTCCGGCTCTCAGCCCAGCGCATCGCAGCCTCAGCCGCAATAGCACCGTGCCAAATCGGGGCGGCCGCCTCAGCAACCTTGTGATGAATAACCAGGTACTGCGTGGCAAGTCGGCGTTCGTTACCGGGGGTGCTAAACGCATCGGCCGCCAGATCGCGCTGGCCCTCGCCCAGGCTGGCGCTGACATCACCATCACTTATTATTCATCCAAGGCAGACGCCGGAAGAACCATTCATGCCATTGAAGCGTTGGGACGCCGCGCATTGGCGGTGGAGTGCAACGTGCGTTCCGAAGCTTCAGTTCGCAGCGCAGTGGATGCGTCCTTCGCGTTCCACAAGCGGCTCGACATCCTGGTCAACAACGCCGCAGTTTTCGATTCAGGCAAGCTGGATGAAATCGCCCTGGCGCAGTGGAATGCAGTATTCGAAACCAACACACGCGGGCCGTTTCTCGTGTCCCGAACGGCGCTGGCTCATCTGCACGCCTCTCGGGGGCGGATCATCAATATCGGCTCACTTGGCGGATTGCGCGCGTGGTCAGGACATGCTCACTATTGCTCATCCAAAGCGGCACTGCACATGCTGACGCAGACGATGGCCAAGGCTTTCGCTCCTGAAATCACTGTGAACTGCGTTGCGCCTGGATGGATCGAAATGGACGGCGACAAGGGCGAAGTTGCCGGGCGATTCGCGCAGAAGACCCCTCTGCGGCGCAATGGAACAGCAGAGGAAGTTGCCCAGGCCGTGCTGTTCTTCGCAGCGGGTCCGAGCTTTGTAACGGGTCAGATACTGGCTGTCGACGGTGGGCTTGGGCTGTAGTCTTTCGAGGACATCAGCGAGAGAAGAGCTTTTTCCAGATACTCTTTTCGCCGGATTTTTGCGAAGCCCTCTTGCCCGGAGTTGAGTCAAACTCGAGAGGTACGCCGTCCCACAGGCCAATCGGCTCAGGTTGCGTTGGCCAGCTCGCGCCTTCCACGGCGGCTTGTGGGTTGCTCACGTAGAGACGATGCGCGGTTTCCTCGCCAGCCTTGTGAGCCACATAGTTGTATCCCTTCTTCAGATGCAGCGGTCTCCACTGCGGATGATGCGCGTCGCTGGCTGCGAAGTGAATCCAGTTCCGTTCAAGCAGGGCATCGGCAAATGCCTTGGAGACTCGACCGAATCGCCCGTAAAACGACGCCGAGGTTACCTGGACAAGGCAGCCCTCACGCATCCACTCAGCAAGAAGTGCCGGGTTGCGCTGTAACGCGGGGTTCCGCTCAGGATGCGTGACGACTATCGTATAGCCCGCACTCTGCAACTTGCGCAGCACACCGGCGTACTGTGAGGGAATCACAAGGTCAGGGAATTCAACCAGAAGATAGCCTTTCCCATCGATGGAATAGCGCAGCGGATTGGCGAGAGCTTCCTCGATATTCTCGGAGTTCAGATGAAGGTCGCACCCAAGACTGAGCTTGACAACGCCATCGAGCTCTTTGCGGAGCTCGGCAAAACGAGCCTCAATCTGCGACCTCTGGTAGGGGTATTGCTCGCTTGCATGAGGAGTGCAGACAATGTGCGTGACACCCTCATCAGCGGCTCCATGGGCCATATTCAGAGAGGTCTGCAAGTCAGGAGACCCGTCGTCCACCCCATAGATAAGGTGTGAGTGGATATCAATCATTCTGGCCCTTTCTCCACGCAGCAACCTTACCGGGTCGCCAAGGCCTCAATCATTGAGGCAAAAATCTTCCAGCCATCCGACGAACCCAGCAGCTTTTCGCTCGAGCGATCAGGATGCGGCATCATTCCCAGAACATTCCGCTCCGCGTTCAGGATTCCAGCAATGTTGCTGAGCGAGCCGTTAGGGTTCGCTTCCGGCGTGATCGCTCCGGCGACGGTGGAATAGCGAAACGCGATGCGGTCCTCGTCTTCCAGTCTGCTTCAGCTCATCCGGGGTGCAGAAGTAGTTGCCTTCCATGTGACCGATCGGAATCTGAAGCACTTCGCCTTTGGTGAGCTGGTTCGTGAAGGGGCTGTTCGTGGTCTCGACGCGCAGATGCACCTGCTTGCAGATGTACTTCAGACCTGCGTTGCGCATGAGCGCGCCGGGCAGAAGGCCGGCCTCAGTCAGAATCTGAAATCCGTTGCAGATGCCCAGGACAAGACCGCCGCCGTCGGCAAATCGCTTCACGGACTGCATGACGGGCGAAAATCGCGCAATGGCGCCGGTGCGAAGATAGTCGCCGTAGGCAAAGCCACCGGGGACCAGAACCGCATCCACTCCCTGCAGGTCCTCCGAGTCGTGCCAGAGAAAGGTAACGGGTTGGTGAGCGATCTCGGCAATCACGTTGTAGGTGTCGTGATCGCAGTTGGAGCCGGGAAAGACCAGAACCCCGAATTTCATGCATCTAGGGTAACAGTTTGGGAGGCCTTAGCCTGGATTGCCGCGCACGCGGGTAATCTCAAAATGCAGGTCGGCACTGCCGATCGAAGGGCTAGCTTTTTGACGAAGAGCGGCCGCAATCTTCTCCTCAATCGCGGCCGCCGTTGGTCTCTGAAGGGTGAACACAGATCAGTATGTCAGTTGCAGTTCCAGCCCCTTTGCGTCGTCATCGACTAGGGCCGTGATGCGATGATGCTCCGCGTCGAACGCTGGGGTTACCTTGCTTGCCGCCGAGCCGGTCAATGCGGAAACAGTGGCTCCCGTGGCAGGCTTGGTGGCGCCATAGACCTCGATCGAAAGAAGCTTCCACCACGGCTCAAAGCTGCCCTGGCGCGGCGCGATCGTCACGATGACTCCCTGCGCGCTGAGTCTGCAGGTGAACTGCTCACGAAGGTATTCACCCTTCCTGAAGTCGAAAGCTGATGCCATCGTCCAGATACAAGCTGCCGCTGCAATCACTGCCGCCTGCCAGAGGCGGATAAACCCGGAGCGTCAATGGTCCTTGCGGCTTTTCGTCCGTGCTTTGAACGAGGGGTTGCTGCGGCACGATCGCCCCGGCGCGGACAAAGACCGGCAGGGTCTCAAGGGTGCGGTGAATGTGAACCTCCGGTTGCGCAATTGGAGCATTATCAATGCCTTTGCGCCCGGAACTTCCATCGATTCTTGAACCCGTCCAGTACTCGTACCAGCCGACGGGCGGCAGGGCGACGGAGTAGTCGTCGAGCTCATCAGGATAAGGGCTTTGGGCGATGAGCAGATCGGGCCCGAGCAAAAACGCGTTGCCTGTGCTCAGGTCGATTGGTCCGCCGTCCGTGGCGCCATTCGGGAACTCGAGGAAGAGCGGGCGCATGATCGGAAGACCGGTGCGACTCATCTCTTCGGCCGTGGTGTAGAGGTAGGGCAACAGCCGATAGCGTTCTTCGATGTAGCGACGGCGCAGGCTCAAGTCTTCCGCGGTTCCGTTCTCCCATGGCTCTTGCGGAAGTGTGCCGATGGCGGTGTGATCACGGTCGATCGGATGGAATGCCGCAACTTCGAGCCAGCGCGTGAGCAATTCGGGTTGCGGAGAACCGGCAAATCCACCCACGTCGGCTCCGGCCATTGCAAAGCCGCTTAGGCCCAAGTTCAGAAGCTGCGGTGTGGTCTGCCTGAGGTGGTTCCAGGTGCTGGAATTGTCGCCGCTCCAGGTGGCGGCGAAGCGTTGGCCGCCTGCGTAGCTGGCTCGCGTCATCACAAAGGGCCGCGAGTTCGGCTGCAACTTCAGTAGACCTTCGTAGGTTCCGCGCGTGTTCTGCATGCCGAAGACGTTGTGAATCTCAAGGTGGTTTGCGGTGCGCGGTGCGAACCCGGGCTCGTCGATTCGATGCTGAACGTCGTCGGGCATGGTTTTCGACGGAACGAGAAAGACGGCGGGTTCATTCATGTCATTCCAGAATCCGGCGACGCCCTTTGCCACGAAGTCCGAATAGAGCGTTCCCCACCACTCGCGCGAAGCCTTCCGCGTGAAATCAGGAAACACGGACTTGCCCGGCCACACCACTCCGACATATGTGGAGCCGTCTGGATTCTTCACGAAGTGATCGCCGGCAACGCCTTCGTCGTAGGGCTTGTATCCCGCGTTGGGAAGATCGGCGATGTGCAGATCCGTAATGACTACCGTTCGGATGTGCTCCGCCCTCAGATCCTTGATCATCTGGTCAAAGTGCGGGAAGCGCTCCGGGTCAACGGTGAACGGGCGGTTCTTGAGCTGATAATCGATGTCGAGCCAGATCACGTCCGCAGGAATCCGCTCACTGCGCAATCTGTCTGCGATGCGTCGCACCTCAGCCTCAGGATAGTAGCTGTAGCGTGACTGCTGGTACCCGAAGGACCACAGCGGCGGCATGGGCGTTGTGCCAGTGAGCCAGGCCCACGTCTGCACAACGGTCTTCGGTTCCGGGCCATAAAGAATGTAGAGATCGAGCGGACCGCCCTCAGAGCCGAACGAGTAGCCGTCGCTGTATTCCTTGTTGAAGTCGAAGCTGGCGCGCCACGTGTTGTCGAGGAAGATGCCGGCAGCCACGCCCTTGCGGAAGGTGATGAAGTAGGGAATCGACTTGTAGATCGGGTCCGTCGACTCCTGCCATCCGAAGGCGTCGGTATTCCAGTCAGTGAACGCCTCGTTGCGGCGATCGAGCGGCCCAGGCTTGTCGCCGAGCCCGAAGTAGTGCTCGTCGGCCGGCGACTTCAGGTACACGCGAAAGGACGCGCCATGGTATTCGATGGGTCTGCCCGGCAGATCCTCGGCAATCACGTGACCGGCAAGATCGGTCACGGAAATACCGAATGGGTCCTTGTGGACCGCGACATGCAGCTTTGCGGTCCTGAATCCGACGGCGGTTGAAGTGGATTCGGGAGTTACATTGACCGTGGACGTCCGGGATGATGGCAGAACTGCCCAGGATGCATCCTCCGGCAGCTGACCCGCTGGTCCCACGCGCACGCGCACCACGTCATCGCGCAAGGCGGTGACCTGCATGACAGCGGAGCCGGACCGGACTTCGATTCCGTTAGGGGTTGGCCGGGAAGCGGTGACCCGGTCGAGCCGAACGAAACCCTGCTTCTGTGGGGTTTCTGCGGCTGAATTCGCTTGTGACGTTGCGGCTAAAAACAGAACACCAAACACTGCAAAAAGAAAACAACCTACCCTATGCACTCAGCACCTCAAGGGAGCTAGTTTTGTAGTCGTCAGCAAGGATAACGCCTTGGCTCGAGAATCGCGAAAGGCCTGGAGGCGTCTGGTTAAGCAGGTTGCTTGAGCAACGCCGCGCGACCGCGCGTTTCGCGGACAAAAGACTCGTCGTCTGGAGTATCGGCTTTGATTGAGCCGAGGTTGATTTCGACGTTTGCGAGCGCGCCCTCAAGCGCGGCCTTTGCCAACGCAATCGCGGTTGTCAGGTCGGAACTCATGTTCGGATTGGTGACGGGCCTGAGACCGGCAGCAATCTGCGCCACCTCGACGGCCTTCTCTGCCACTCCAAGAGGCACGCTGGTGGCCTGCCGCAAGGCGCTATTGACTCCGCGACCGCCGTCAGCGGATTCCCGCGCGGCCTTGTACGCCTTCATCACTACGTTGTACGACTCTGCGTCGGCGTCAATTGCGGCTTTCAGGTCCTCGCGAATCTGCGCGAGCCTTGAGATGGCTTCGCTCAGTTGCGCCTCGTATTGCAGGTATGCTTTTTTTCCGCGAGACATTGCGGCGACCATGTGCGCCAGGCCGGCTGCCATGGCTCCGCTGGCCGCTGCGGCGCTGCCGCCACCTGGAGTCGCGGTGGGCGCAGCCAGTTGCTCGATGAAGGGCTCGACGCCGGCGCGAAGGCCGCCGACGGCCATCTTGCCGCTCATCACCGCGGCCAGCCGGTTCTCCAGAATGAGCGATGAGTCGAAGTTCTCCACTTGCAGGAACCATTCGGCGGCCTGTTCAAGCGCCTGCTTCGGGATGAGGCCGACGATCTCGCTTGACACCGGCATCACTCCGTAACGCGCAGCCTCGCGCTTTACGTACTCGAAGACACGATGGATCGGCGTCTGCTCAAAGTCGGTCAGGTTCATTGACACCTGGGCCATTCCGCGTACCAGGAAACCGGCGCCCTTGACGAAGCGCAGTCCGCCGCTGGAAAAGCGCACGGTCTTCGCAACTTTCTTCGCGATCGCCACATCAGGTGTGTTCAAAAAGACGTTGTAGGCGATGAGGAACTTGCGCGCGCCAACCACCGTTGCTCCGGCAGTCGGATGCACGCGGGACTCGCCGAAGTCCGGCTTTCGGGCTGGGTCGGTAGCAATTTCGTCGCGGATTCCCTCGAACTGCCCGCGTCGTATGTTTTCGAGGTTCTGGCGCTCAGGGCTGGTCGCCGCTGCTTCATACAGGTAGACAGGGATGTCGAAACGCCTGGCGATCTCAGCGCCCACGTGTTTCGCCATCGCCACGCAGTCTTCGATCGTGACGCCGTCGATCGGAATGAACGGAACCACATCGGCGGCACCCATCCGCGGGTGCGCGCCTTCGTGCTTCGTGAGGTCGATCAACTCGGCGGCCCTGCCGACGCCGCGAATGGCGGCTTCCTGAATCGCTTCGCGCTCGCCAACCAGCGTGATCACGCAGCGATTGTGGTCGGCATCCATCTCGCGGTCGAGGAGATAGACACCGGGCATCTTCATGGCTTCGACGATGGCGTCGACTTTGGCCTTGTCACGGCCTTCAGAGAAATTGGGAACGCATTCAACGAGTGTGTTGGGCACGGAAGAAGGATAAATCAGTCAGACGGCGGGGGCAGGGCCCGAAGGCCCCGGCATCTTCGGTTTCGTATTCACTCGTGATGTGTCGCGGGTAGTATCCTGTGTAGCGGCTTTTCGGATCAAATGCGGGTTTCATCATCGCCGGCCTCGAGGAGGGTTTATGAGCACCGTCGCAGCTCCCATCATTCGCGCGCCGCGCGGCAACCAGTTGCGCTGCAAGGGCTGGCAACAGGAAGCCGCGCTGCGCTGCCTGATGAACAACCTCGATCCCGAAGTCGCCGAGCGCCCCTCTGACCTCGTTGTCTATGGCGGAATCGGCCGCGCTGCGCGCAACTGGGAGTGCTTTCACGCGATCGTCCGCGAACTGGAGCACCTCGGGCCGGAAGACACGCTCCTCGTCCAGTCCGGCAAGCCTGTTGCCGTGTTTCCCACGCACGAGATGGCTCCGCGGGTGATCATCGCCAACTCCAATCTCGTAGGCAAATGGGCCAACTGGGAGCACTTCAACGAGCTCGACCGCAAGGGCCTGATGATGTACGGCCAGATGACGGCGGGCAGCTGGATCTACATCGGCACACAGGGCATTCTGCAGGGCACGTTTCAGACCTTTGCCGCGCTGGCCGAGCGCCATTTTGGCGGCAGTCTGAAAGGCAAACTCGTGGTCACGGGCGGTATGGGCGGCATGGGCGGCGCGCAGCCGCTCTCAGTGACGCTCAACGGCGGCGTCATTCTTGCCATTGACGTGGATCGCAGCCGCATCCTGCGGCGTGTGGAGACGCGGTATTGCGACACGCTCACGGAAAACCTCGACGAGGCGCTGCGGCTTTGCGGTCTGGCGCGGCGGGAGGGACGTGCGCTTTCGGTTGGACTGGTTGGCAACTGCGGCGATGTGCTGCCCGAGATCGTTCGCCGCGGGGTGCAGGTGGACGTTATCACCGACCAGACCAGTGCGCACGATCCGCTGAATGGCTACATCCCGCAGGGCCTCAGTCTCGCCGAGGCCGCGGAGTTGCGCCGCCGCGATCCCGATGAATATGTGCGCCGCTCCACCGCGACGATGGTTGTGCACGTCAACACCATGCTCGCGCTGCAGCGCGCCGGAGCGGTCGCCTTCGATTACGGAAACAATATCCGCCGCTTTGCATTCGACGCGGGTTGCGCAGACGCGTTTCTGATTCCCGGCTTTGTGCCGGAGTACATTCGTCCGCTCTTCTGCACGGGCGCGGGTCCGTTCCGGTGGGTGGCGCTCTCGGGCGATCCCAAAGACATCGACCGCACAGACGAGCTTGCCCTTGAGCTGTTTCCGGAGAACGAGATTCTCACCCGCTGGCTGCGCCTGGCGCGTGGCACGGTTCGCATTCCAGGGCCTGCCCGCGCGCATCTGCTGGCTCGGCTACGGCGAGCGGGCACGGATGGGCGAGGCGATGAACGACCTGGTGCGCAAAGGAGAAATCTCCGCGCCCATTGCGATCGGACGCGACCATCTTGATACCGGCTCGGTGGCCAGTCCTTATCGCGAAACGGAAAAGATGCTCGACGGCTCCGACGCCGTGGCCGACTGGCCCATTCTGAATGCGCTGCTCAACACAGCTTCGGGCGCGACGTGGGTCAGCTTCCATCACGGTGGCGGCGTGGGCATGGGCTACTCGCTGCACGCGGGGCAGGTGACGGTGGCCGATGGGACTGAGCTGGCGGCGCGCAAGATTGCGCGCGTGCTCAACAACGATCCGGGAATCGGCGTTGCGCGGCACGCTGACGCAGGGTACGAACTGGCGCAAGAAGACCGCACGCGAGCGTGGCATCCACATACCGATGGAAGGGAAGTGACGTGGCCGCTACGATCGCAGTCGTCAACATTGGCCAGCTTGTGACCCTCGCAGGTCCTGCGCGCCCGCGAGTTGGCGCGGAACTCGGCGAGCTCGGCATCGTGCGCGACGCCGCGTTGATCGTCGGAGATGGCCGCATTGCCGCTGCTGGCCCGTACCCTGAACTCAAGTCGAAGATTCCGACCCATGTGGAGGTCATTGATGCGGAGGAACGCTGTGTCACTCCGGGCTTTGTCGATGCGCACACACATCTGGTTTTTGCGGGTAACCGTGCCGCAGAGTTTGAACAGCGCATTGCAGGCGTCACATATCAGAAGATCGCAGCGGCTGGCGGAGGCATTCTGCGCACGGTCGCTCTTACACGCGCAGCTTCTGAGGAGGAGTTGCTGGCCGCGGCGCGTCGTCATCGTGACTGGATGCTTCGCTCAGGGACGACCACCATCGAAGCCAAATCGGGCTACGGCCTCGATCGAGAAACAGAGCTGAAGATGCTGAGGGTGATCCGACGACTGAACGGAGAAGGTCCAGCCCGAATCGTTCCCACGCTACTGGCTGCGCACACCGTTCCACACGAGTTCGCAGATCGTCGGGATGATTATGTTCGCTGGGTCGCCGAGGAACTCATTCCCGAAGTTGCAGAGGCGGGCCTTGCGCGCTTCTGCGACGCCTTCTGCGATGATCACGCCTTTACAGAGAAGGAGACACGCCGTGTGCTGACATCGGCCCGCGATCACGGCATGAAGCTTCGCGTGCATGCTGAGCAGTTTCGTCCCGGTACCGGAGCGGATGTTGCAGCGGAACTGAGCGCCGCAACCGCTGACCACCTTGAGACTGTCACCGACGAGACGTCTGCAACGCTTGCGGGTTGCCGGTGTGCAGCCCGTTTTGCTGCCCGGCTCGGTCTTTGCGCTGCGCCGAACGAACTATCCGCCGGCGCGAAGAATGATTGAGTCCGGCCTGGGCATCGTGCTCGCAACCGACTTCAATCCTGGATCGTCGCCGGTTCCGTCGATGCCGTTCATGCTTTCGCTGGCCTGCCTGCAGATGGGCCTTTCGCCGGCTGAGGCGCTCAGCGCGGCCACCATCAATGCCGCATACAGCCTCGATCTCGGTGATGAGGTCGGTTCACTTGAACCCGGCAAACAGGCAGACTTTGTGATCCATGAATTCAGCGACTACCGGGAGCTCGCCTACTTCATCGCCGCGCCGATGCGTCCCCGCGTCTTTATTGCGGGTCGAGAAGTGACTCTTTAGCCCTCGCGCAACTCTGCCTGGGTCACGACGAGCCGCACTTGCGCTCTGCGTCTCTCCGCTGCGAACACTGCCACTCCCAATCCCACCAGCACGATGGTTCCCCCCAGGACCTTCGCTACAGCAAGCGGCTTGTCTGGTCTCGTCGGCACCGGGGATCACCGACAGCACAATCGTTGCCGAGGTGCTCGGCGATGCCAACCAGGCCGAGGAGAATCGCCACCGGTTTTCCGCCGGGCACGCGGCGCACCTCCTGTCCAGCGGGCTCGCGCTGCAGCCGAATCATCGCGGCAAACAGAAACAGATAAGGCAGAAGTACGTAATCACTGCACATGCTCACCAGCACGTCGTAGGCGCCGCGCACGGTTGTTCCCGCCTGCCCAAGCGCGGCCACCACGATGCCTGCCAGTCCATACGACAGCGATCGCTACCCACGGCGTGCGATAGCGCGGGTGAATCTTCCCGAATACCGGAGGAAGATAGCGATCGATTCCTGCAACAAACGGCAATCGTGAGGTGGACGAGAGATTTGCCTGCTGCCGAGCCCACCATATTCAATCCGACGAGAAGTGCGATGGGGACCAGCAGCCAGTCCAGGCCGAGGCGCGCGCTCAGGATCTGAATTCCATTCACGAAGCCGTCCGGCCCGCCTACCGCCTCGACTGGCAGCGCAACCAGCAACGCCGCTGTGCCGCCGATGTAGCCGAGCGCGACAATGCATCCGCCACGAGAATCGCCCAGGGAATCAATGCGCCGCGGATTCTGAATCTCGTCGCCCATGGCGGAGGCCGCTTCAACGCCGCCGAATGCGAAGAAGACCCCCGACCAGAAGACTGCATTGTCGAAAGTGACAGTGCGGAGTGAGACTCTGCACGGTAAACGGGTTTGCCAGCCCGAATCGCCACCATGAAGCCGCCGCCAGGAGGAACAGAGCACTGAGCGGGATCACGCTGCCCAGCGAACAGACGTTGTTCAGCCACTTTCCCGCATTCACGCCACGGATATTCAGCACTGTGATTACGGCAAGCCAGAAGACCTCGAATCCCATGAAGTAGTAAGGATTCGCACTAAGCGCATGTGCGCGAGCGCCGAATGCAAAAAGGGCAGATGCCGCGCCGAAGTAGAGAACGCTTGCGAAGAAGGGCAGGTTGCACATCCAATACATCCACGCCGTCATGAAGCCTGTGAAGTCTGCCGAAGGCCTCACGGGTCCACACATAGATTCCGCCCTCCTGCGGATAGCGCGACGAAAGCTCCATCACGCTCGCCGCCAGCGGCATAAAGAAGCAGGTGAGCGCTGCAATCCAGATGACGAGGATGCTTGGGCCGGCAGCAGCGGCTGTCGAAGTCCAGCGTACGGTCAGGGTAACGACAACATAGAAGAGCACCAGGTCGCGAAACCGGATTGCTCGCTTAAGGGTGGAAGCCGCAGGCATGTACGGCGGAGCATAGCAGTCCCGGAGCGCACACGAAAAGCCAAATCTCGCTGGGGTATTTATCCTGTCAAATCCTGTTTAGATCCTTCAACACCGCCATTGCCGCATTGCGCCCGTTGATACCTATAACGCTTCCACCCGGATGCGTGCACGCTCCGCACAGATAGAGACCCTGCATGGGAGTTCTTGCAGCGAGCCGATTGGACCACATATAGGGAGGCAGGCACTCGCCCTGGAAGATGTGCCCGCCGGTGAGCCCCACCTTTTGCTCGATGTCAGGCGGGCCCAGCACCTGTGCATCGATCACCGCCGTTTCGATATTGGAGCAGAATCGGGACAAGGACTTGAACGCAAGCCGGCGCACTTCGTCTCGGCGTTCATCCCAGCTTCCTCGCGCAAAACGATACGGCACATACTGCGCGAAGACGCTCATCGTGTGCCGGCTCTCGGGAACTACAGTGGGATCGTGAACGCTCTGGAAGTAAAGTTCGCACCAAAGATGTTCCGGCAGTTCGCCGCGGCGGGATGCCGCAAATCCCGCAGTCCATTCCTGCTTCGTCAATGGCGCATTGATCTGCCCGTAGTGGTGCGGTTCGTTTGTTCCCGGCCGTGCAGTGAAGTTCGGCAGTTCGCGCAAATACACGTTGAGTTTCACCGTGCAGCCCTCAATAGGAACGCGCTCAATGCGCTTGCGCCAATCCGGATGGACCTCCGTACCGAGCAGGCGAAGCGTCTGCACCGGATCGGCATTCGACACGATGGTCCGCGCCGTAATGCGCTCTCCGCCCTCAAGCACCACGCATTCACCCGGCACGATGGCGGCCACCGGCACTCCTGACACCACGGTTGCTCCCGCCTCGCGTGCCGCGTCACAGAAGTAGAACGACACCATCCCCATTCCTCCGCGCACGTAGCCCCACATTCCGGGCATTCCTCCAAGACGACCTGAGGCGTGATGGAATCGAATCGAGGCGGTACCGGGATCGAAGGGGCTGGCATTGGTCCCGATCACGCCCTGGCCCAGGTAGGCCACCTGCAGGCGTTCGCTTCTGAGATAGCGTTCGACGAACTCGGCCATCGACCATTCGAACAGCAGAGCCCGGGCCTCTTCATCTTTGCCTAGCCGTTCCTCGATCTGATCGCGGGATGGGGCTTCGCCGATCCAGAAGTCGTCCGCGCCAGGGGGCCGCAAAGCATCTCGCAGGCGTCGAATGACGTCATTCATCGCTTTCCAGCCTTCCACATCTTCCGGAGAGACGGCGCGAACCTCGGCTTCGCATTGCTCATCGTCATCCCAAAGCTGAATGCTCGATCCATCGACGAAGGGAACAAAGAGTCCGTTGACTGCCGGCGTCCACTGAAAGCCGCGCCGGTGAAGCTCAAGCTCTTCCACCACCAGCGGGTGCAGCAGGCCGGCGAGATAAGCGCAGGGCGACATGTGCACACCCGGAAACGGCTCCTCGATGGTGCAGGCGCCGCCGACACGCTGGCGGCTCTCGATAACCAGAACCCGCAATCCGGCTTTGGCCAGGTAAGCCGCGCAGGCCAGCCCATTATGGCCGGCCCCGACGACAATTACGTCCCAGTTCCGGGCCGCCACGTCTCGAATCGGCATCGGCACGCCAATCTCGCCCAGGAGATCCGCTGTAGGTGAGCTCATAGAAAATTACGGTAACATCTGGCGATTCGGCAGTGCATAGGTGTGCTGCAGGTCACCAAAGGAGGGCCGGAGGGGCTTGCTATCATTGGTGGACGAAATTCAAAGCCCGCCACCACAGCGCTCTGACGTGGCGTGGCAAGGAGACCGGAATGCCCGAAGCAGGTAACATTAGCGCCCTCCCTACGAAGATCCTTGTTCCCATCGATTTCAGCTCGTCCTCCCACAGCGCTCTCGAAGCGGCGACCGAGCTTGCAGAGAAGTTTCATGCTGAAATTTTTCTTCTGAACGTCATCCCCGAAGCTCCGACCGTTGCACTTCCAGATGCGGTGACCGACAACCAGATTGTTGACGCCGCGAAGAAGGTGGCCGAGAGTCATTTGGCCACGTCAAAGAAGTCCCTCGATGGAAAGGGGCTGAACGTCAAGACCAGTGTAGAGGTCGGCTACGACGTTGCCGGTACGATCCTTGAAGCGATTGAGCGCGACGGCATCGACTACGTTGTGATCTCCACGCACGGCCGCTCCGGCTGGTACCCCTCGGTCTTCGGATCGATTGCGGAAAAGGTTGTAAAGCTGGCGTCGTGCCCTGTCCTGTTGCTCCGCACGCCAAAGCCGAAGAGCAGCGCCAAGATCACGTCCACCCGCCTGATGGAATGGTGGTAGTCGCAAGTTCGCGGCCAGACACTCTCCGACCGTAAGAAAGAAAGCCCAGCGCTTTGCGCTGGGCTTGCTGTTTGGGTTCTCTCTTCACAACCAGACCTTGTCACTGCCGTCCTCTCGAAATCGCGCTAGAATGCCGACGCGAATCGAGGTGAGTGATGGAGTACAGGAATGCGTTCCTTGGAAAGACGGAGAGGCCAAGCGACGCCGAACTCGCAGCCGCTCTCGGAGACACCACAGTGCTCTGGTCAGAATTCGTCAACTGGATGGCCAGCGAGGAGGGAGTGGCCGCTCAGGAGTGGAAAGGGATCTACGTCCACAAGTACGGATGGTCAATGCGCCTTAAACAGAAGAGCCGCAACATTGTCTATCTCGGACCAGGTTTCGGATGCTTCATGGTCTCGTTCGTCTTTAGTGACAAAGCGCTGAAGGCCGCCAAGGCTGCCCGTCTGCCCAAGGCGGTGGCGCAAGCGCTTGAGACCGCTCCCCACTACCCTGAGGGAACTGGCCTTCGCCTTCTCGTCCAAAAGTCCGGCGATCTGCCGGCGATTCGCAAGCTCGCAGCCATCAAGGTGGCGAACTGACAACGTCCCCTCATGTTTACTTCACGTTGATGTCACCATCTACATCCACCACTAGCGCATCGCCCTGGATCTGCATCGAATGAACCTTCAGCCGCTCGAGGGTTACCGTGTAGCCGGAGGAGGCCGAGGATCCCTCGAGAGCCTTTCGCAAGATGTCTGCTGCATCCACTTTCATGCTCGAAAAGACCTCATGGCTCAGGAATGGCGCCAGCAGGAAATTGAGCTCGCGCCGGTCGCTCACCTTCACGAGTTGGGCGTCGCGGAATCCAATTGTTTCGCCCTCGTCGTAAGGCGCCACTGAAACCTCGGCCGTGGGCGCGAGGGAGATGCCAAGGCAGGAACCGCCCATCGACTTTCCCATCCGGGCATGGGTCTCGATCCGAACCAGAATGCGGTCCTGGACAAAGGAGACTTTGGCATCTTCGCATAGACCGAGCACGGGGACTGAGGGGCTCCCTTAAGGTAATAACGGCCGCCGAGCCACTGAAGAGCTGCCGTTTTCAGGGTGCGCTCGAGGGCATCGCGGCTCACTTTGAGTTCCACGGCATGACATTCGGACACACTGGCTGCGAGCAGCAAAGTGTCGCAAGCCCTGACCCGCCAAGATGTTGACATAAAGATATCCTGCTCATTGACGGTTCCGATCGCGCCAGTTTGGTATGTCAAATTGGCCACGAAACTGCTCGGGAGAGGCGGGATAAAGATGGTAAGTTACTGTAGTGCAGTGACCTACAGTGTCTAGTGCAGAGATTGAAAATGTGCTGAAAACATGCGAAATTCGAGCTGTTTGCTATTGATTTTTGAAGAAAAAATCCCTAAAATAGGAAACATAGATTCGCCTTCTGGACACCGAGGATCCCCAGCCAGCGTCCGAAGTCGTTGGAACCAATCATCTCCTTATCTGAGGAAAACAAAACCAAATGGCAAAACGTAGAGGAAATCCGAATTGGGGCAAGCCTGAGCCCATCGGCCCTGTTGTCCCCACTGTGACCTCCTTCGAGCAGATCGTGAAGGAGTTTAAGCTCACCCCGGATCAGTACATCCGGTCCACCCGTCTGCGGGAGTGGGCCCGTCGGAACAAGAATTCGAAGTACATTCCTGAGGCGCTTCTTGAAGCCTGGGGCTTCGAGATCGAGTCTACGTTGTAAGCTTCTGCTGGGCCAGCAATGCGAAAGCGCCGCCTTTGGGCGGCGTTTTTGCTGGAACCAAAAGGGTTTTGCGGTTACCGCATGAAATGGGTGAGAATAGGGTGTTTCCAATGCCTGAAAGCAAACGCACATTCGAACCCCCCTTTACCGACGTTCCGGGAGCGCTGGCAGACATTCGCGCCGGACGTATGGTGGTCGTCGTCGATGACGAGGATCGCGAGAACGAGGGCGACCTGACGCTGGCCGCCGAGCATGTGACGCCGGAGGCTATCAACTTCATGGCGCGCTATGGCCGCGGGCTCATCTGTCTGACTTTGACCGAGGAACGAGCAGATTACCTGCGCCTGTTCCCGATGACGCAACAGAATTCGTCCCGCTTCGGTACGGCGTTTACGGAGACCATCGAGGCGCGTGAGGGCGTCACGACGGGTATATCGGCTGCCGATCGCTCCCAGACAATCCGTGTTGCCATTGCGCCCGAATCGACCTACAGCGACCTGGTTCGTCCCGGCCATATCTTTCCGCTCCGCGCCCGTCGCGGCGGGGTCCTGGTGCGCGCAGGCCAGACCGAGGCGTCGGTCGATCTGGCACGGATGGCGGGCCTGCAACCTGCGGGCGTGATCTGCGAAATCATGCGCGACGACGGCGAGATGGCGCGCATTCCCGACCTGATCCCGTTCTGCGCCGAACATGGTCTGCGCATTCTCACGGTGGCAGAGTTAATCCGCTATCGGCTCCGCCACGAACGTTACATCGTCCGGGCGGGAGAAACCACCATCCAGACGAAATATGGCGAGTTCCGCATGATCGCCTATGAGAGCGAGGTCAACGGGGGAGAGAGTCACATCGCGCTGGTACGCGGCGATCTTTGCCCAGGCTGTCCGGCCGTCCACGATGGACCGGCGAATGTGCCTGGCGACAGCCGGACAACGCGTCCACCTTGCTCGCATGCTGTGCTGGTGCGCGTTCACACCCGGTGCACCGCCGGCGACGTATTCGATGCCGATTGCCGCTGCCGTGAAGTTCTCGATCAGTCGATGCGCATGATTGCCGAGGAAGGCTGCGGGGCAATTCTCTACCTGCACAACACGTCACGCGGCTTTGAAATCGACAAGGCGCCTGCGTCTCCCCCGGCCTTTGAGCGGGGAGGTGTTGCGATTCCTGCCGGTGCTGGTACAGGGGATGGTTCCCGCATCGTGCTGCACCAGGAACTGCGCAGCCGCGAGGGCTCACAGGCGCGCACCGGGCGCATTCTGCGGGCGATTGGCCTCGGCGGCCAGATTCTCTCGGATCTCGGCATCCAGCGCATTCGACTGCTGTCGAATACGCCGATGCACATTCCGGCGCTCGAAGGCTTCGGGCTTGAAATCGTTGAACAGGTGCCCATTCCGGTTCAGGAGTGCAGCCGGGTTTGACACTACTTCGGCGCGGCAGCGGAAGCAGCAGCGCTATTCCTCCGCATATTCTCCGCCAGCTCCTTGATCTCTGTCAGGTCTCGCTGCATCTCGCTCCAGCCGTACCACATCGCATAGTCGTTGCTCGCGTGGAAGGTCCCTTGAAATGTTCTCATGCGGTGTTCGAGATACATCACAAAGAGCTTTTGTTCGATCACGGTTGGCGCATCATGGAACGTCAGAAGATTGGGAAAGGCGTAAGTGTAGTTCTTAGGCTTCGCCAGAACTCCATCCTTGTAGAGGCCCGCAACTATCAGGATCGCTTCCGCCATCAGGTGGTCCGCGTTGCGCACCATATCATCCCCTTGCTGCAGCTGCTGGCGTGCGAAGTTGCCGGAGTGGCATTGATTGCAGGTCTTGATCATCTTGTCGCGTTCACGTTGCCAGTCTTCCTGGGTCAAACGAGCCAGGTCGGCCGCCTTAACGGTATCTACAAGCGCGGTAGGTTTGCCGTCAGGGTCCAGCACTCCCAGCGCCTGCAGAATGGTGGCCCGATCCGCGGCCCACTGTTTGTCCTCCGGAAGCGGCAAGCGGACGGCAAGGAAACCCCATGCCGTGCGGACCTCGTGATTTCCATCCTGCATGTGGCAAGTCTGGCAGGTTGGTGCAGATGCATTTGCCGGCAGAACCTTCAGGTCTTTCAGTTCATGCCTGACACCGTGCTTTGACGAGGAGTACATCTCCCATTGCGGATGGTCGAAGCCCATGTGACAGCTTTCGCAGGCTTGCGGCTGGCGGGCCTCTTCCACAGAGAAGGTGTGGCGCGTATGGCAGGAGTCGCAAGCGGCCGCTCCAAACGTGGCGCCTCCTTGGCTCAACTGGGCGATTTCAGCCTGTGACTTCAGCCCGATCTTGTGGCAACCGCCGCAACCCTTCTCTCCTTCGATCATGGCCATGGGTTGCCAGTGAATGGTGGGCATTGCCTTCATCGCTGCCCACGCCATTGCGTGCTTTCCCTTCTTGAACTGTGCAACCTGGTCGGAGTGGCAGTCCGCACAGGTGTCGGGAGTGGGGATCTTCACCTTCGCAACGTCGCCGGCCGAAGTGTGTTCATCTCCATGGCAGGTCGCGCAGCCCACATCTGCGCTGCTGTGCTTGCTCAGCTTCCAGTCGGAGACGATGTTTGGAGTGACCTTGCTGTGGCACTCGATGCACGTTCGCACTTTGCGACGCCTGACCGGTTGCCACATTGAGACCGGAGACGAGGATGATGAAAGCAAAGAGAGTGCGGCTCAAGAGGACTAGTGAAGGTACGGACATGGCGTTCTCCTGTGGGCCGCCATCTTGCCACACACTGATAGACTTGGCAGTGACTTTTGTCACTCGGAGGCGCGGGTTTGTCTGCTTCCCGATAGCTCGTCTTCGCGCCTTCAAGCACGAGTGATCCGCAGCGCGTGAAGGGAGAGGGGTCGAAAGTTGGAAACCAGGGGTCCCATGTCCGGCCGCCGTAGCGCTGGACATGGGAAGCCACAACGCAGAACTGCGTCAGATAGGCTGAAGGTTGAACGCTGACAGCTGAGAGCTGCTTCTTTACCAGCCCAGCACGTAGGCGAAGATCAGCGGCGCCACGATGGACGCGTCCGACTCGATGATGAACTTCGGCGTCTTCTCGCCGAGCTTGCCCCAGGTGATCTTCTCGTTCGGAACAGCGCCCGAGTAGGACCCATAGCTGGTCGTCGAGTCGGAGATCTGGCAGAAGTAGGCCCACAGCGGCACGTTGTCGCGCTGCAGATCCTGGTGCAGCATCGGCACCACGCAGATGGGGAAGTCGCCGGCGATGCCGCCGCCGATCTGGAAGAAGCCCAGGGGCGTCTTCGCAGTCGTGTTCGTGTACCACTCGGCCAGCTCCATCATGTACTCGATGCCGGTGCGAACCGTGTGGACCTTCTTCACGTCGCCGGAGATGCAGTGGCCGGCATACATGTTGCCGAGCGTCGAGTCTTCCCAGCCGGGAACGAACATCGGGCAGATTCTTCTCCGCGGCGGCCAGCAGCCAGCTGTCCTTCGGATCGATCTGGTAGGACTTCTTCAGATCGCCGGAGAGCAGAATCTTGTACATGAACTCGTGCGGAAAGAAGCGCTCGCCGGCCTGGTCGGCGCGGACCCATTCCTTCAGCACCTCGTTTTCGATGCGGCGCATCGCTTCCATCTCAGGGATGCAGGTGTCGGTGACGCGGTTCATGTGGCGCGAGAGCAGTGCGGCTTCGTCGGCGGGAGTCAGATCGCGATAGTGGGGAACGCGCTCGTAGAAATCGTGCGCAACGAGATTGAAGACATCTTCCTCGAGGTTGGCGCCGGTGCAGCAGATGCCGTGGACCTTGTCCTGGCGAATCATCTCAGCGAGCGAAAGGCCAAGCTCGGCGGTGCTCATGGCGCCGGCGATGGTGACGAACATCTTTCCGCCGGAAGCGAGGTGTGCGTTGTAGGCCTTTGCAGCGTCAACGAGTGCCGCGGCGTTGAAATGACGATAGTGATGCTTGATGAACGATGTAATGGAAGACATTGTTTTTCTTACTCCAATCCCTACGCTAACACAGGCAAATCAGGGAAAAATGAATGCGCGGAGCCGTGTTTTGCGACTCCGCGCAGGCAGGAAAAAGAGCCTTGGACTATGCCTTCGCTTGTGAAAGCAATTCGTTCACTTTTTGCATCACTTTGAATGCATCAGCGACGTAGACGACGTCGGCCTTGCCGCGGGTCCAGCCGCAGTTTGGGTCGAGAGAGATGGCTCGGCGGTCGCCGATGAAGCGCCAGCCGACGACATGAGGCTCCTCGCCGTGGCAGCAGGTTGAGAGGCCTTTGGGATGGCGTGGCGTCGAGCCTGTCTGCCCGACCTGGTTCATGTGCGTGAGGAAGGGAAGCACAGGTTGCCCTTCGCCGCCCTGGTCGACGAGCGACTTACTGCTGCCGAGCGACGCGCCGGTGCTGCGCAGGAAGCCGAGAATCAGGTCACCTGCTTCGGCGGCGTGAATCTGTCCGTCCGGCTGCTTCTTGGTCCATCCCGCGCCGGCAACAAAGAGAAGTTGCGCATCGGGCCGGATCGTCTGCGCGTCCTGCGCGGGCGAATGAATGCCGGTGACAGTTGTGCGCACCGCGGGCAGCGACACCGCGATCTGCTCTGCGTTGGCATCGGCAGGTGTACCGACGAATGGCGCGTGCGTGCCGGCATCGAGGAGCAGGAACCAGGGCCGCGACTCGCGGGTCAGCGTCGCTTCGATGCGCTGGCGATAGAACCAGCGCGAAACGCTTACGGGGCCGTCGGCGCCGATTGAAGTAATGTGGGTGTCGATGGAGCCACCGATGCGATGCGCGACGCCTGCGGCGACGCGAGCAAAGCGGGAACCTGCAGCCACAAGGACGATGGTTGGCTGGGCCGCACGGCAGAGTGCTTCGCAAGCGGCGGCATCGCTTGCATAGCGCGCCTGCGCGAAGGCTTCTCCGGTAACAGCGAGGATGCGTGCCCCGGCCGATGCGACCTGGCCGGCGGCCGCGCAGTCCGCGCCGATGATGCCGATGGCAAGAGATGCGGCGGTGCGCTCGGCCAGATTCTTTCCGGCGGTGACGGCTTCGAGAGATGTCTTCGTGAGAGCGGAGCCGCTTTCATCAGCGTGTGTCAAAACGAGAATTGATTCCATGGTCATTACTTTGCTCCGATCCATTCGACAACTTCGCGTGCAATCTCGTCGGGGGTCATGTCTTTGACCACGCGTGTTGTGCGCTGCTGGCTGGGCAGGCTGGCTGAGACGTAGCGCAATCCATTGGCCGCGAGGATCGCGGGCTTTGCCTTTTGCAGTGCCGGCATGATGGTGCGCATATTGGCCATGCCCACCTGCGGGTTGTTGCGCGGCTCAGGCAGGTTGCCTGTGGCCCAGCCCAGTACGGCAGGAGTACCGGCGCAGACGGATGTTTGGTGCTTGCCGCCTTCGACGCGTTCCAGTACTTCGAAGGCGCCGTCCTCACGCATGTCAATCTGATCGACGCCCATGAACTGGTCGGCGATGCCGAGACGTTCGCCGACAATCTGCAGCGTCACGCCCGCACCGCGCGTTGCCGATTCCCATCCGCCGAAAAGGAGCAGCTTCTTGCGATCAAGTCCCGGAATAGTCGAGATGGCCTCGGCGAGGACCGCCGCGGTTGCGTGAGCATCCGTGAAGCCGCCGATTGGTCCGTCGATCGGAACAAGCTCGAAGCTGACTTTCTGCGCGACCGTCATCATCACCTGTTGCAGCTTGGCCTTCGGGCCAAGTGAAACCAGCCAGACTTTGCTGCCGGGATTCTTTGCGGCCAGTTGCGCAGCTTCATAGAGTGCGCTGGCCGCCCACGGATCCAGGACCGCAGGAAGAAGCATTTCATTCTTCAGTCCTGGACCGTTTGGTCCCGTTACGGGCTCGAGTGCCTGCAGCGGGTCTGGGACTATGCCCGCGCAGACGACGATATGTAGATTCATAGGTCCTAGCTCCTAGCTTCTAGTTTGCGGTTTCTAATTCTCGGCTGAATGCAGCCCTCCCGCGCCGGCTCGGAACTCGATATTGCTATGCACGCCATCGGGCGAGTTGGCGCAGTTCCACAGGCATCCGCCGCAGTGCACGCATTTTTCGCGTTCGAACGCCGGTACCCCTTCGAGCCCAAGCGTGAGGGCCTGGCCGGAACACATTGCGATGCACGTTTTCTCTTCGCAGCCTACGCAGAGACCCGCGCTGCGAAAGACGACGTGATCGGCAAAACCGGGCATAGCCTGCACCTTGCCACCCATCAGGAGCGCATCCTGGTGGGAGATGAGCAGCCTGCCGTCAAATGCAATCTCCGGCCAGCCGCGCGCGCTCATGATCGCGTCGTGGAGTGGGCGGCCATCCTCCACAGCGAGCATGGCGGCTTCGCGCCGCTTGATGTCCGCCTGATTGCGCAACGGGGTTGGCCGTATCTGCCGATGCGCCGGCGGAATCTGGGCTTTGAGCGAGAGCCTTCCCCGGCTCAACCCTGCGAGCGCCATTCCAACAATGCCGCGAACGAACCCGCAATGAAATCCATTGCGTGCATTTTCCGCGGCGCGTGCGTTGTGCTCAATCCAACTGGCGCGTCGGCGCTTCTCATAGGTGGCCGAGAGGTCTCCGCGGGTGAACGGCTGGCCGGCGCGCAACAACTCGATCACGGATTCCGCGAGCTGCACGCCTGTGGTCCAGGCTTCGTCCACGCCTGAGCCTGCGAGCATGTTCGTCGATCCCGAGCCCTCGCCGATGCGCGCAAATCCGTCGCCGCAGATGAACGGCTCGCCGTGGCGGCCCGATTCATCAAGCGACTTGGCGCCCCATGACCGGAGCGTGCCATCCTTCAGGTACTTCCACAAGGCGGGATGCTGGATGTAGTGCTGCAGATAGCGGTAGACGGTGCGCGATGGATCGCCCAGCCACGATGGAACGAAGATACCGACCGAGACCAGCCGATCGGGATGCACGTAGAGGAATCCGAAGATCTCCGGTTCCGGATAGCCGAACGTATGCCAGACAGTACCGGGCTGGAGCGGGCTGTCCGGGCCAATCGCTTTGGCCGGCAGCTCGATGACCATCTTCATGCCCAGTGCCCACTCGCGCTTCGCGTGACCTTCGGGCATTCCGAGTTGCTGATCTAGAGACTGGCCGATCGCGCCGAAAGGCCCATCGCCTACGACGGTCAGCTGAGCGCGCACATCCATTCCCGCCATAAAGCCGCTATCGGGCTTTCCCTGTTTGTCCACTCCCTGGTCGGTAAGGCGGAGTCCGGTTACAGTGCCGTTTGCGAAAAGCGGCGCGCTTGCAGGCGTCCCCGGCCAGATCTGCACAAATCCCGAAGCCATGAGCTGCGAGCCCACCCATTGATTAAACTGGCCAATGGAGAGGACCAGTCCGCCTTGCTTGTGGAGAAATGCCGGTGTCCACGGCAACTCAAATGCATGGTCGCGCATTCTCAGGAGCGGACCGATCGCACGCAAGGCCCTGTCGCCCAAGCGCAGAAGAATGGATCGGCGGCTGGCGCCGACGGGATCGAGCAGGTACAGCACACGTTCGCCGCTCACCTCGGCAGCCATCGGGATCTCGGCGACGTTCAGATCGGGGAAGCTTGCACGAATGCCCTTTGCGCGCGTGACAACGCCGCTTACGCCGGCGGCAATATCGTCGGCGCGCTCGTAGCAAACCACCTGCAGCGGCATGCCCGGCGCAACGCGACTCTCAAATGCAGGATCAGCGGGATTTTCGCTCCATGCGTGTGTGAGTGTGGTGAGAAAGCCACCCGTGGCAGGACCGAAGCCTGCGCAGGCGATGTCCACTTCCATCGTCTGACGTTCAATGTCGGGAGCAGTGTGACCTTCGAGATTCATGTTGCCACTCATGCGGGGTAGTCCAACGCCTCAGGAATCATGACCTTGCTCACTGTGTCCGCGGCGCGGTCCTTGGCGAGCCGCGAGCCGCTGAGGCAGCTGCAGAGCTTGTTCTGCAGGTGAAGGAAATCAGAGGAACCCGCACAACCCGCACATGGGCCGGCCTTCTGCGGGTGGCTTCCGTCCGCTGCGACCACGTCGACGGCGAAGGCCGCAATACCAGGCATCGTTTCTTCCAACTCATCCAGTTCGGCCGGCGCAAAGCAGGACTTGCAGCCTTCCTCATCCCAAGACGGATGATCGTTGTAGCCAAATACGAGCTCGGCGCAGATGCGCGATACTTCGCCGGCAGCCTGCGCCGCCTGCGTATGGCAAAGGTCGCTGAGGAACTGCACCGTTCCGGGCAAAGCCTCCGTGACTGCCGCATCGGCCGCGCCGCGCGCCTCGAGTTCGAGCACGTCGAGGATCTGGTAACGGGAAGCGAGCAGCCAGCAGAGCGCATCAGCCAGTGGGAACGTCACCCCCTGGCGCTGACCGTGATAGAGCTTGTTGCCTGTCGGCGTCGGTGGCTCTCTGCAGGTAATCGAGGGTCCATTGCCACATGCGCATTGCGGAGGCCAGGGTACATGCGCCGGTGTTCGGATGCTTCGAAGCGATGCGCCGCATTTCGGCGGTCCATGCGCGGAACTGTGCGAGGAAAACTCCCGACGTCATGGTGACCGTCAACTGGCGGCGTTGCACGGCCTCGGGTCCCTCGTACGTGGCCTCAAGTTGTGCGTCCATCCACTTGCTGGCGAGGAATCCGGGGCAGTCCTCTGTGATGCCATAGCCCCCCATCAGGCTTACAGCTTCTCGCATCACGTTGGCGCCGTGTCCCGTGTTCCAGAGCTTGGTGGCAGGGCACAGTACATTGGCCTCAGCGTCCATCAGGACAAACTGTACAAGGGGGTCCGCTGCAAGTTCGGCATGCCGCGGATCGCTTGTGCGCAGGGATAGGAATTCGATGGCGCGCATTTCGCTCTCGCGCAGGGCCTTCAACTCGCTACGCCCCCCGCCGATTCCGCGCGCGGCAAGAATTGTTGTCTTTTGTTTTTCGATCGGGTCCAGTTGGTCGAACAGGCGCGCAGTGGCAAAGCCGAGCGATGCGGCCGCCTCCCCGGTGGCCCACACATCGACCAGCCGATGCAATGCGTCCTCACGCTGCTGGATGCCCTGCTCGTAGCGGACAGTGCCGGGCTTTGCGCCTTCGGCTCCACGGAACCGGCCGCGCTGGTAACGAATCACCGGCTCGACGGCGGAGAGAAGCTTGGCGGCCGTCATAAGGCCCACCGCGACGCGCGTGCGGCGAAATACCGCTTCGATGACTTCGGCGTGGTTGTAGTTGGGCACAATCACGCCGTCTTTGACGGTGTATCCGCCGACGATGCGGCTTGCCGGCACTTTCAGATTGAAGATGGGATCGCCGGTCGAAGAGAGCTGATGCACCAGCTTCTTCGTCGGAGTGCCGTGATCGAAGGTGCCCTCGTCCGTTTCTTCAAGGATCACGACGCAGCTGCCCTTGATCTTCGGGTCGTCGGAGTTGACAGCCGCGGTCACGAAATTTGCGAACGCGATATTCGTGATAAAGCGCCCGCGCTTGTCCACCTGGAGCATGGGCTCCTCGCCGTCGTTCCACTCCGCAACGCGCACCTTGCCGCTGAGCATGCCGGTGTCGACGCCGACGTAGGGAATGGGCTCAGTAAGGACGAAGGCTCCGCGCCACGGCTTGCGATTTTCACCTGGCTGTGGCGGAGCCGAGAGGCTCTTGTAGCGACTGACCTGTTCCGCGGTGCCGCGCTCGTGGATCGGCGCGAGGGCGAGAAATCCCGCGAGGCTTGCGGTGGCTGCTCCGCCGTCAACCCATGCCAGCTCAAACGCAGCGAGCGAAAGCGCAAGGTTCTTTGGCCCGGAGATGAATCCACCCTCCTCGGGCTCCATGAACGCCGCGGTGATGCCGGCGCGGTCGAACGCTTCGAGCATCTCGTTCTTTGCGGGAGTCCACTCGTGACTGTTGCGCTCTCCAGCCGCGACCATGTGCGCGACCGTGCCGCGGGCGACTCCGCGAGCGGATTGGACAAGCATCTGCAGGTCAAAACGGTCGGCAAAGCGCCATTGAATCTGACGGATGGCGTCAGCCGGGAGGGTGAGCATGGTGGCGGTCTGGGGCAGGGTAGCGGTGCTCATAGGGTGTTCCTCAATCAGCGGACCTATTGTCCCTGAATGGGAACGGCGCGGCATGTGACTCACATCACCTCCGCGCATAAGTCCCCGGAAGAACTCAATGGAATTCTGGAACGATTCTCGGGACCCTGCAGCGCCAGAAGGACTTCCCGCTGCAGGATCCCTTCAGTCTCCCCTGCGTGTCCTTACTGCTGCACCCTTTGCAGAACCAGAGGAATGCTCTTCGGCAGTCTCCCCGAGAAATTGAATGACGGATCCGTGTTATCCGGAGCGGGCCCGATTGCCGGGCGGTTCGGATCCTCCGGTGGAGGCTTTGGAAGGTCCCACGGCATATAGATCGACCGCTCGAGTTCGAGTCGATCACCCTTCATGGTGCCTGCGTAGGTGTTCCTTCCCGCTTTGAAGCTGACTTGGTTGCCGTCCACCTTGCCCTCCTCGATGGGAACGGGCTCGTCGTTGCCGCCTGTGAAGCTGATGTTGTTGCCTTCCACGGTTCCGCTTAGGCCGCCGCCCTCCTGCCGGAGAGTGAAGATCATGGGACCAGCGCCGGCGAAGAACGCGAGCAACTCGTCGCCGCCTTCCGGAACAGGAGCGGGCCGCCACAGACCGGTAACGCCGGAGCCAGATGGAACCTTGCGCTCCCAGACCGCGACCTGTGGCCGCAGGGTCACAGCTTTCGTCGCGATGGTTGCGGTCGCGGATCCCAGCCCTGGAGAACTCACCTCCACCGTGATGCTGCCCGCGCTCTTTGTCGACTGCACAACACCCATGCAGAGGCCGCAGAATGCCTTCCGCGAGGCGCCCTTGTCCGGTTGCTGGTTGGTCGGATCGCCGTTGCCGGTCCCGATCAGCTTGCCGGCACCTGAGACACGGAATGTGACATCGTTTTCCGTGACCGGCACGACGCGCCCTTTCGCATCGCGCACCTCTACGGCAAACATGGCCACGTCTTCGCCGTCAGCGCGGATCTCTTCGCGGTTCGCCTTGATGGCCAACTGCGCGGCTGCGCCCGTGGTCTCGCGTTTGGCGGTCATCGTCACCTTGTCGCCCTTGTAGCCGCGAGCCTCGATGGTTCCCGGAGCGTATTCAACAATCCAGGCGACGTGTGAATCCTTTTTGACATCCTTCACACCGAGACTCTTGCCGTTGACGAGCAGTTCCACCTTGTCCAGGTTGGAGTAGGCCCACACCGCGATCTTCTTTCCTTCCATTCCCGGCCAGTTCCAGTGCGGAAAGAGATGGAGCACCGGCGTCTCGGTCCACCACGACTGGTAATAGAAGAACGAATCCTTGGGGAACCCGCAGGTATCGATGATGCCGTATTGCGAGCTGATGTTGGGCCAGCCGTTCGGCGAGGGCTCGCCACGATAGTCAAAGCCTGTCCAGACAAATCCGCCTGACAGCCACGGCCGCGCATTGCAGAAGCTCCACCATCCTTCAGCCGAGGCCCTGCCCGAGGTGGTGTAGGGATCGTAGGAGGCGACGAAGCCCTTTTTAGGATCGGTGATGTAGACTCCGCGCGTGCCGACCGCGCTCACGGTTTCAGTGCCCATGACGGGCTTGTCAGGGTGAGCTTTGTGGAAGGCTTCCGCTCCGGGATCCATGTAGTTGTAGCCATAGACATCGCAAAGTGCCAGCCCACCCGTTCCGATGGCTCCCGTAGGTGCGATCGAGACCGGTCGCGAGCCATCCAGTTGATAGGCGAGGGCCTTCATGGCGCCCAGGATCAGCACCCCCTTCTCGGTATTTGCCTGTCCCTCTTCATTGCCCATGGACCACATGAAGACGCTGGGCCGATTGCGATCGCGCCTCACAAGATTCGCAAACTGACTCATGCCTTCGGGATTGGAAGACATCATGCGCGTCTCATCGAAAACCAGGATTCCCATGCGATCGCAGGCGTCGAGAAGCTCCGGCGTCGGCGGATTGTGCGAGGTGCGGATGGAGTTGCAGCCCATCTCCTGGAGTTTTCCGATGCGGTAGTACTGCACAGCGTCAGGCACTGCAGCACCAACACCGGCGTGGTCCTGGTGATTGCAGGTGCCCTTGAGCTTGACGGGGTTGCCATTCAGCAGAAAGCCTCTCGCTCCGTCGAACTCGACGGTGCGAATGCCGAACGTGGTCTCGTAGCGATCGACGGTCGCGCTGCCGACGCGAAGTTCCGTCACGAGCTTGTAGAGATTTCGCTCCTCGAGCGACCACAGCTGCGGCCGCTTGACCACGAGTTCCTGCTCGTAGGTTTGCTCTTCTCCTTCTGGGACAGATGCCACAGGTGCGGCGCCACTTGCCACCTCCTTGCCGCCCGGATCGAGAACGGTCGAGACGACGCGCACATTCTGTGCACCCTTGCCATCATTTTCAACTTCGGTGCGGATGGAAAGACTTGCCTCGCCGGAGCGAATCTTGCTCTTGACGAGCGTGCCCCACTTCTTCACGTGGACAGGGCTCGTCTTGACCAGCCAGACGTGGCGGTAAATTCCTGCGCCCTCGTAAAACCAGCCGTCGCTCGATGTCGCGTCCACGCGCACCAGCAGGACATTTCTGCCGCCGGGATTCGCAAAGTCAGTGACGTCAAAGCTGAAGGGATCGTATCCGCCGCTGTGAAGGCCGACGTAGAAGCCATTGAAGACAACCAGGGATTCGCGATAGGAGCCATCGAATTCGATCGTGATGCGCTTGCCGGCATCCTCCTTCGGCAGATCAAAGGCGCGCCGATACCAGCCGACGCTCGTTGCGGGATACGTGCGGCCCAGAGGATAGAATCCCTTGCTCTGAAGTGCGGGGTCATTCTGGAATGGAAGTTCTATGGCCCAGTCGTGAGGCAGATCTACGCTCTTCCAGTCGCTGTCGTCGAAGGCAATTGAGCAAGCGGGAAGAAAGTTGCCGGTCTTCTGAAAATTCCCGGTCCTTCCGCTGCCGAATCCGAAGTCCTTCGCAGGATCATCTGCGTGTCCCAGGTGAAAGCGCCAGCCGAAGTCGAGGAGGAGTCGCTCGCGGCCGAAGCCCGGCTCAGCCGGTTCCGGGAGTGCGTAGTCAGCGAAAAGATCGGGCGCCGCGTCGATCGGCTGCATTGCGGCGCTCAGCGGTCCGGCGCCCTGGGCTGCCGCCACCGCTGCAGGCGCTAAGAGACCTGCTTTCAACATGTCACGACGTGATAGCGTTTTCATTTTTCCTCCAGTGAGAAAAGTGTAGCGGCGCTAACGATGGGTAGAGGTACCCGCTCCTCGTTGGTTTTGAAGCGACGGCAGTATACGCCTGTGCGGCTCGTTGACGACAGTCCTCAGAATCCGTGGAAGTGTGAATGAGAATTGCGGGGGAATCAAGGTCAGGACTGAGTGAACTGGCTCGCCTGCCTCGCGGAAAGTATTCGGTCTGTTACCTGTTCCTCAGGTTTGTGACCCCTATCACTGCGCGCTTTCCCGCAAAGGATTCATCTTGATGCAATCCCCGCAAAAGGTATTGGAGCAGGCGGAAATTCCGCCAAGGGGAGGCCATGTCTGACCAGCCATTACGTCACGTGGCGTGGGGAAAGTAGACGGCAGCATGACGACAAGCCGCGAGAATCACAGCGTTCTTTATCGCAATTCTGATTCGCCTCGACGAAGCGCTGACGGGCCGATTCAAGTCGGCTCATCCGACCGGTGCAATCTTTGTCTTCGCGTTGATACTTTCCATTGGCTCGCAGCCGCGTCCTCTCTTCGCGCAGGCTGAATGCCTGGCCTGCCACGGCGACAAGTCCATGCAGGATGCGTCGGGCCACAGCATCGCCGTCGACGGAGATAAGTTCGGCGCAAGCATTCACGGCGCCCTTGGGTGCAACGGCTGCCACACCGACATCAAGGAGTATCCGCATCCCGACCACATCGCCAAGGTGGATTGCAAGACCTGCCACGCCGACGAATCCGCTGGGCTGCAGGGCAGCGTGCACTCGTCGCCGCAGGACCATCCCTGCACGAGCTGCCACGGGAGCGCACACGAGATACTTTCCCAAGTCGGACGCACGGTCGGCGGTGTATCCGCTGAATGTTCCGCAGACCTGCGGCAAGTGTCATGGCAATGACGGAATGGCCAGGAAACATGGTCTCCCCAGCGTCTATCCGAACTACGTCGACTCGATCCACGGGTTTGCGTTGAGCAAGGAAGGACTGCTTGTGGCAGCCAACTGCCAGAGTTGCCATGGGTCGCATCACATTCTGAGCCGCAACGATCCGAAGAGTCCGACATTCAAGGCGAATATTCCCAAGACGTGTGGAACGTGCCACGCAAAGATCGATGCGGATTTCGGCGGCGGATCGCACGGGCACGCAATTGCGAGCGGCAACCTGAAAGCCCCGGTATGCACCGACTGTCACACCGCCCACGCGATTCTGCAGCCGACCGAAGCCGCGTTTCGGATGCAGTCCACTCCGATTTGCGGCTCGTGCCATAAAGACAAGCTCTCGACGTATCGCGATACTTTCCACTCGCAGCTTGGCTCGCTGGGCGGCTACGTGGAAACGGCACGCTGCTGGGACTGCCACGGCGCCCACGAGATCTACCCGGCGTCAGACCCGCGTTCGCCCGTCCATAAATCCAATCTCGTGACCACGTGCGGCAAATGCCACGCGGGAGCGAACCTGAGCTTCGTGCAGTACCAGCCCCATGCAAACGCGCGCGATCGCAAGCTGAATCCGGCCCTCTTCTATGTGCGGCTCTTCATGAATCTGCTTTTGGCCAGCGTGCTCACATTCTTCGTGATTCACACCATTCTGTGGCTGATCCGTTCTCGATACGACCAGGTCAGGAGAAAGTCGGCAGGAGGAGGAAACAATGCCTGAGTTGGAGCAAGAACCCGTCGAAGCTGCAGCACCGACACCGGTAGATGAGAGATTCTTCGTGCGTTTCACGCGCGAGCAGCGCTACCTTCACGCTGTCCTGTTTTCGACTTTTCTCGGTCTGGCTGCGACCGGACTGCCGCTGCGCTTCAGTGAAAGCATCTGGGCGCGTGGACTGGCGGGCGCGGTGGGCGGCTTCGGCGCCATCCTTTTCTTTCACAAATTCTGCGCCCTGGTGTTAACCGTCGCGTTTCTCGTTCACGTGAAGGAAGTGTTCACGCGCGGATTATATCGGCGGGAAAAGGGAATCTTCTGGGGCGCAACCTCAATGGTGGGGAACTGGAAGGACGTCAAGGATCTTTTCGGCCACTTGCGCTGGTTCGTCGGGCTCGGCCCGAAGCCGCAATTTGAGCGCTATGCCTATTGGGAGAAATTCGACTACTGGGCGGTGTTCTGGGGAATGATTGTCATCGGCTTCTCAGGATACGCAATGTGGTTCGCGCCATTCTTCGCGCACTTCCTGCCGGGCTGGGCACTGAATGCGGCGCTCGTAATTCACAGCGAAGAAGGACTTCTCGCGATCCTGTTTATCTTCTCGATTCACTTTGTGAACACACACCTGCGCCCCGACAGCTTTCCGATGGACATGGTGATCTTCACAGGGGTGGAGAGCGAAAAGGAATTCAAGCACAAGCGGCCGATGGAGTATGAGCGGCTGGTCAAAGAAGGCAAGCTTGAAGCGAGAATCGGCAACGCACCCGCGACGTGGTTCGTGAACTTCTCGCGCGTAGTAGGCTACACAGCAATTGCAATCGGGCTCCTGCTTCTTGTGCTCACGCTGACGGCATACTTCGATTGATTGCCGGCATCGTGTCAGGCACGGATTAATCTATTGGGCTCATCCTATAGGGGCCAGTGCAGAATTGTGCATGCACCCGGTCATTTCTCATCGGACTGTGACTCCTGTCACCGCGCGTGTTTCCTGAGAAGCGTTTCCTCAATGGCGTGAAAGTTTCCAGCAGAATTGTGGTTTCCGCGTTCGCCTTATTTCTGCTTGGCTGGGTCCTCACAGCTCGCGCCGAACATAAGCCAAAAAACGAAGACTGTCTCGCCTGTCACTCCGACACAACGCTCGCGACCGAAGCTAACGGCCAAAAGGTCAGTCTCTTCGTTGACGCTGGCAAGTTCAAGCACTCGATCCACGGCTCAATGTTCGCGTGCGTTGATTGCCATAAGGACGTGAAGGGCCTTGCGCACGAGACGCCCCCAAAGAAGATTACGTGCATCGAGTGTCATGCCGATGCGCAGGACGCGTACGCACGCAGCATGCACGCCGAGGCAAGCAAAGCGGGAAAGAAATCCGCCGCAACCTGCCAGGACTGCCACGGCAACGCGCACGAGATTCTCGCAGTCGCAGACGGCGAATCGCCCGTGAATCACGCGAACATCCCTCTAACATGCGGCAAGTGCCACGGGCAGAAGTTTCTGATGGAGTCGAGCGGCGAAAGCGCACAGCCATTCATCTCCTATCAGGACAGCGTGCACGGGCGCGCGACGGAGAACGGATCGACGAAGGCCGCTGTCTGCACCGATTGTCACGGTTCGCACGCCATCATCGCGGCCAACGACGCGAAATCGCCGATCTACAAGTTCAATGTGCCGGCGACCTGCGGCAAATGCCATTCAGAGATCACGAAGACCTTCAACGAGAGCACGCATGGGCAGGCCATCGCGCGCGGCAACGGATTGTCCCCGGTCTGCACGGATTGTCACGGCATTCACTCGATCAAGTCTCACCGCGATCCCAACTCACCGGTCTCTGAGCAGAATCTTTCGAAGGATACCTGCGCCCGCTGTCACGAGGGCGTACGCCTTTCAAGCGAATTTGGCGTACCCGGCAACCGTGTCTCGAGCTACATGGACAGCTATCACGGGCTTGCATCCGAGGGTGGTTCTGTCGTTGCCGCCAACTGTTCAAGCTGCCACGGCGTGCACAATATCCTTCCGTCCAGCGATACCCGTTCAACCATTCATCGCGCCAATCTTGAGGCAACCTGCGGCAAATGCCATAAAGGAGTGACGCAAAAGTTTACGCTGACACCAGTACACCTGGCGGATGGCATTCATCCGAAGGACATTGGCTCGATCGCTACACAATGGGTGCGCTTGTTCTATCTTTTCCTTATTGCCGTCGTGATAGGCGGGATGCTGGTACACAACATCATCGTGTGGCGCTCCAAGGCATTGGCGCGGCGCAGGCTCCAGAATCCCATGATGGAGCGAATGACCCCGAACCAGCGCTGGCAGCACCTCGTGCTTCTCACCAGCTTCATCATTCTGGTTGTTACTGGTTTCGCGCTCAAGTTCCCAGACTCGTGGATTGCCGTGGCTCTTGGGATGAGCGAGAAATTGAGGAGCGTGGTTCATCGGGTGGCGGGCGTTGCCTTAATGAGTGCCGGGATCTACCACCTCTTCTATTTGGCATCAACGCGAGAAGGCAGGCAGCTGATTCGTGATCTCGCTCCAGGACCAAAGGATCTGAAGGATGCGATCGGCACAATGCTCTTCCACTTGTGTCTCGGCAAGAGCAAGCCGAAGTTCGGGCGCTTCTCATACGGAGAGAAGGTGGAGTACTGGGCGCTCGTCTGGGGAACGGCGCTGATGGGAGTCACCGGCATCATGATCTGGGCCAAGGTGTGGGTAGGCAATCTCCTGGCGCGCTGGTGGGTCGATGTTGCCACAGCCGTGCATTACTACGAGGCGATTCTGGCCACGCTGGCGATCGTGGTGTGGCACTTCTATCAGGTCATCGGCGATCCCGATGTGTACCCCATGAATTGGGCTTGGTGGGACGGCAAGATGCCGGTAGAACACTACCGCGAGGAGCATGAACTCGACACGGAATCGTTGGCCGACGTTCCTTCCCAGGAGCTGAAACCGAAGACAGAAGGCCCCGCAAGTTCTTGAGAAGGGAAATGCAAGCCGCTTAGAGTTGGGAGCCGAGAAGGATATTCCTCAAATCCGCCAGTTATCGGCTCTCCAGCTCTTGATGCGCTCCTTGATCTGCTTGCGATTCAGCTTTTCTTCCAGGGCCTCTTTGGCAAGCCCAACCACCTCGTCGTCGCTTGCGAAGCGCAGACCAATCAGCTGGTCCTCGCTGAGACGATAGATTTGCGTGTGCCACTCCGCGGGAGCCAGCGCCTGAAGGCGAATGCGCTCCTCAAGCCGGATGATGCGGTCCTGCAACTTGAGCGGATAAGTACGCAATTTCATGACCGGGATGATCACAGCCAGCGATAAAACAATGTACCAGCCTGATGAAAGGCTGGGCTGCCGGTAAAGGTGAAAGCACGCATAGACCAGGTTTGCGAGAAGTACGGCGAAGATCAGAAAGTGGTAAGCGGGGTCGAAGCGGGCGTGATTTTTCAGACTTTGTTGCTTTGACTCACTCATGGGTGGCCAGGATCTCCTTCATGCCAGTGGTGTCCCTCGAAGTCGGGGGAATCTCCTCAGAGCCGCTCGTGACGGTACTGTGAATTTGGGTGCTGGCGCTGACGAAATCCTGCGCGGGCTCGGCTGGGGATGTCAAGACAGAGAGGCTGTCAGGAGCCAGAACCCGGTGGTCTTTGGGAATGAGATTGGCATTCCGGTGCGCCAGAAAGTCGACGAACAGCCCGCCGGCGACCCATGGGTTCAGAATCGCGATCGGTATCACGTAGCCTGTTGTGATCAACGCCTCCGAGATGTTTCTGTTTGATCGGCTCGGCCGCCGATTTCCCGGAATCTGCGGAATCTCGTACACCTGCAGCTCTATCTCAGGATGGTTCTTGGAATAGCTGAGCAGCTTGGATGTGATCTGTTTTGGTGTGGTCATACCGGCATCAGGAAATGCGCTCCGGTGAAACTTGCCGGGAAAGTACGTATCAAGTACAACACGGGAGAAGTCCGCGCAGTTGTTAAAGAGAAGATGGAAGCGGGATCGATTCGATGAATCATTCATCATTGCGATGAAGTCGTCGTCCTGCTCTTCGGTCGTTACAAATGTGAATGCATACATCTTTCTTTCATAGGCGACGCCCACCAGCTCAGACCATCCGCCATGCAGAAAGCCGCCCTTTCGCAGGTTCTCGCCGAGGCTCATCAAATGTTCTTCGTGGTACGCATCGCGCAGGCGATTTACCGTGTCGCGATCGACGCGGTCGGGGACTGTCTCGGGATCCTCGACGGAATACAGGTACGGGATCAGCGGCATGGCCACCCAGTCGTAACCGGAGATATCGCTGTATCGTGCAATCACTGAGCCCATCTCGCCTGTCCTGGCAGCGGCGCAGCTTCACGGGAGTCTCAGCGCAAATGCGCGCAAAGTAGACTGCATCGTGCCCCGTGGGGTTCAAGGTGCCAAAGAAGCCGTAAGGCTGCTCCATCAACAGGGCAGCTTGAGCGTTGCAGCTCAGAGAAAAGAGCGATATAAATCCCAAGGCCAGCAGAGCGAATGCGGCTGAGCGTCGGGGGCGCATCACTGGCATCGGTACTCCTGGGTCGGTTATCGGGCCCAAACCAGTATGGACCAAAACAAACTCAATCATCCTCCAGAAACGATTAAATGACAGCTGCCAATTCTGTCAGGTGCCTGGAATCCAAATACCTCATGTAATGCATTCAATTTGTCTCGCAAACAGCAGGCATACCTGCGTCATCCAGACTTACTCTTGCTTTTTCCATTGGACCCGGAAGTTATGTGAATGTTGCGTCGCCGCGGCAGGGACGGAACCAACGCTGTCAATCCACCGCGCTGGCGGAGCTCCTCCCGATACTGATAACGTTCTCCTTCCGGAGAATGAGTGCCGATTCCGCCACGCCGCTTCGGGACAATCCACTTACGAGGGTTCCATTGAAACTTAGATCGCTCTTCATGCTCGTCTTGTTGCCTGTTCCATTTCTTTCCGCTCAAGTGAGTCTACCGAAGGTGCTTAGCAGTCATATGGTCATTCAGCGTGAGATGCCCGTTCACGTTTGGGGCGTGGCCACGCCGGGCGAAGCGGTAAAGGTCTCGTTTCGTGGAGAGACGCGCAGCACGCTGGCCAATCCGCTGGGCCGCTGGAGCCTGTATCTCAAGCCCGGCACCGCCGGAGGGCCGTTTCAAATGACGGTATCCGGCAGCGGGTCGGATGGCGTCGCGACGGAACAACCCATCACGCTTGACGACATACTCGTCGGCGATGTCTGGGTTGCATCTGGCCAGTCAAACATGGAGTTCGCGATGCGCCAGGCCTCAACGGCTGAGCAGGATCTGCCCAAGACTTCAAATCCTCGCATCCGCCTGCTGATGATTCGAAAGAAGGCGGCGGATTTTCCTCAGGATGACGCCGATACGGATGGCTGGACGGTCTCGAGCCCCGATACGGCGAAAGATTTCTCAGCGGTTGCCTGGTATTTTGCACGGGATATTGAGCAGCGGGAACACGTGCCGGTAGGCGTAATCGATTCGACCTGGGGCGGGACCGTGGGCGAGTCGTGGGTGCGACTCACTGCGCTGGGTGAAGACGCATCGCTGGCGCCCGTTTTTGTGGCGCGCGGCAAGATGCTCGAACGCGCGACAGATGCTGAACGCGAAATCCGTGATCAGCAACGGCAGCGCGCCGAGGCCGAGGCACAGGGAAAGCCGATCCCGCAGTTTCCATGGCACCCGCCACTCGCCAGTTGGGGGCCCGGTATGCTCTGGAACGGCATGATCGCTCCGCTGACGCCGATGGCCATTCGAGGCGCCATCTGGTATCAGGGCGAAAGCAACAGTGCCCTTGCGCGGGTTCACTCTTACGACCGCATCATGCGCACTCTGATCGAGGACTGGCGCCGCCAGTGGGGCGTGGGCGACTTCCCGTTTCTCTATGTTCAGATTTCAAACTTCACCTCGACTCCGGCTGAAGACTGGGCCAGCCTCCGCGCACAGCAGGTAAAGACGCTGGAGATGAGGAACACAGCGATGGCTGTGACGATCGACATCGGCAACCCGGCTGACGTGCACCCGACCGACAAACTCGACGTCGGTTTGCGCCTTGCGCGAGCGGCGCGGGCTCTCAGCTATGGCGAATCAGTGGAGTACTTGGGTCCGATGTTCCGGCAGGCAACTCCCGAAGGAAATTCGATTCGAGTGTGGTTCGACCACGCGCAGGGCCTAACCGCCAGGGGAGGCGCAGCCACCGGAATCGAAGTTGCCGGAGCAGACGGGAAGTTTGCACCCGCAACAGCAACGATCGATGGCGCTACGGTCGTGGCGACAAGCCCGGATGTGCCGTCGCCGGTCTTTGTGCGCTATGGTTGGGCCAACAGTCCACAGTGCAATCTCTTCAATGCCGAAGGTCTACCTGCATCGCCATTCACGTCGGAACAGTGAACTTTAAGGAACTTGAAATTGGGAGACTGAAGTTACTGAATCGTCTCGAATCTCTCCCAGATGAGGCTGCAGGCTGGACAATTCTCCGCTTCGCGACTTTGCGCCGTGTATCCGCAGAGGGCGCACACAAAAAAGTCGTGTCGCTGGTGGGCCCATTGCGCCCCTGCATCGGCATTCAGGCGCGCGACTGCGTCGCTGAAGAGGCGCTCGTGTGATTTGTCTGCATCGAGCGCCCATTGGAACGAACGGATGGCGGTGGAGTCGAAGAGTGGAACCGCGGTGTTGAGGAATGAGGGATATAGGTAGTCGGTCTCAAATCTCTCTTCTACCATCGCGGTTCTGAGATTCTCGAACGAGCTATCGACGCGAGGCTCGGGGATCTCGGAGGCCACCGCACCGCCCAGATACCTGAATAACGCGCGCATGATTGTTCGCGTGAATCTGCTCCGCACGGGCCGTGACGCGGAACAGACTGCCAAGCCCGAACAAGCCTTCCTCATCGGCCTTCTTTGCATAGGCCTTGTACGCGGTGTGAGCCTTCAGCTCTTCTTCAAGTGCGGTCAAAGAGATTCCTGAGGACTACCTTTTCCTCGGGAGTGACAGCAGAGGTGAGCACGGGTTGCCCCCTTGGCTTGCCTCGTCCTGAAGAAGTTAGATGCGATGGCCGCAATTTACGTCCCGGCTGCCAATCCCTGGTGTCTATCCATCACGATGGGAAGCGAGGATCTAAGACGCTAACGAATTACTTCAAATCTCTCCCATAAGAAATTGCAAACGGGGCAGTTATCTGCCTCCTGGCTCTTTGCCGTATATCCACAGACCGTACACACATAGAGCGCGAGATTGGCGAAGGTCCAATGTGTGATCTCTCCGTTTTCAAATGCCTTGATCGCATCGCTGTAGAGCTTAGCGTGGCTCTTTTCGGATTCCATAGCCCACGTGAAGGTGCGCGCGGCGATGGTGTTGAAACGCGATTGAGCCTGCTGGAGGAATGCGGGGTAAAGCGAGTCAATTTCATTCTGCTCGCCGAAGAGCGCCGCCCGCAGGTTTTCCAGAGTGTTCCTGACGTGAAAGGGATGAATCTCGGCCCGAGCATCGCCGTGCAGGTGTCGGATGACCCGAGCATGGTTACCGGCATGAATCTGCTCGGCTCGAGCGGCGGCGCGGAATAGGCTGGCCGCCCTGGGCAGGCCTTCGGCATCCGCTTTGACAGCAAATGCCTTGTACCTTGCGTGTGCATTGATTTCGCCTTCGTATGCGGCGAGGAGATTGCTGAGGGCGTCTTCCTTTTCGGTCGTGACCATGTAGCCCTGCGTCTTTCGTCTCTTTGACTGAACTTCGGTATCAGTCTAGGGATTCCCTTTAGAGACCACAGTGATTTAGGTCACATGTCGAGGGAGACATTCCTGCGATTTGAAGACGATTATTCTCCCAGCTGCACCAATTCTGCCTATGGATTGCGTTCAGCAGGTGCCGGGTCGCGTGAGTAGCGGATCGCTTCGACCGTGGAAGCCGCGACAACGCCCTCTTCCAGGATCTTGTCGAGGAATGGAATGAGTTTGGCGATCTGCTCGGCTGAGTCAACGATGCTGAGTTGGATGGGCGCATCCTTCGATCGGCTCCAGTACCCGGAACGGCGAACGCGGCTTCCAGATCCGTATCCCTCGATACCGCGAAAGACAATCACCTCGGCGATGCCCAGTTCCTTGCACCTGGCCAGAATCACCTCATGGAGGGGCTTGTCCTCCCATCGATCATCTTCGCCGAAGTGGATTCGTAACATGCGGGCGGTAAATTCCTGTTTCATAGCGGACTCAATGTGAATCGGGGCGGAGATCGGTCGCTGTCTGAGCTGCTTCGTCGGACACGCGATAGGCATACTTGATGATATCGACGTCAGAGAAGACCACAAGTCCCTCTTCGACCATCTGCTCAACCAGCGGGAGCATCGCATGCAGCTTTTCCGCTGTGTCGATGGCAGAGAGCATCACGGAGCCATGATGCGAAGAGAGGAGAGGCTTGTCTTTGTGCATCCGCCTGTGTGCTCCGTAGCCGAGAATGCCACGATAGACAGTGACGCCCGCAATATCGTTGGCGCGCATGGCCTCGACCAGCGCCTCGTAGAGTGGCTTGTTCTTCCAGCGATCTTCCTCGCTCAGAAAGATGCGCATCATCTGCGCTTTGCCTTCGATCTTGAGATGACTGGGCGGGATCGGCACTTTCGACCTGGAAAGCTGCGCCGGCTTGGCAACCATCGTCTCCTGCACTTCGATCAGTCCGGTCCCGGCCAGTTCTTCGAGCTTGCCGAGAAGCGCATCGACCTTTTCGCGCGTGTCAATGAATTCAATCTTGAGCGGCAGGCGGTTGGAAATCTCAACGGTGCTTGAGGAGTGCATGTGGTGATCGGCGCCGAAGCCCGCGATGCCTTTGGTCACTGTGGCTCCGGCAACACCGCGATAGAAGAGAAAATCGAGAATACTCGAATAAACGGGAACTCCGCGATGCGTTGAGCCCTCGCTCACGTAAACGGCGACTTTGAGGGCCTTCCCCGGACTCAGCATGACCACTCCTCGCAGGCAACTGAGGATTCTACGCCTTTCCTGCAATCTGATGCTTGCTCACCGTTGCGATGACCCGCGCGGGCGAACCTCCCGTTCAATCGGCGGATTCCCCTCATGCGGGACGGCCGATTACCTTTTGCATGCGCTTATTGCTTCCTCCATTGCGCTCGCGCAACTTTCCGTTCATTGTTTTAGTTAATACTGGCTGTACTTAGAGATTTCTTTGCGCATGAGAACCGTTTTTAACTTTGCCTTGGCTATCGCGTTTTTAGGGATCGGAGCTGCCGCTGCCGCTCAGATCCCACCGACGTCTGCGACGGATCCCAATCTCGCAACCACTGCACCGGAGCAGACTCCGACTGCGGTGTCAGATGCTGAGCCGTCGCCAGCCTACACAATTCTGCGCGACTTCCGTCACTCCGACGTGAAGTTCGAGCTGGCCACCCTGATGGACACACTGCGAGACCGCAGGCACGAGGGCTGGGTTCTGGCCGCCTATCCCGACCCGAAGACAGGCAAGCCCCTGATCGGAGCCGGCTTCAGCCTCGATCTCCCGGCCAGAGAACACCCGCAGACCGATCCGCTCAATCCCCATCCGTTCCTCGAGCCTTCGTCCGCCGACCTGTGGCAGGCAGCAGGACTGGAGCCCGCGCACCTCGATGCCATCCTCGACCAGTTCAGTCACCGTAAAGCGATGTGGAGCAAGAGAAAGTTTCGCAAGCAGATCATGACCCTGCCTCCCGACATCAGCGACGACGATGCAGAGCAACTGTTGCGCATTGCAGCCATACAGGCGATCTACAACGCCCGCGCATATTGCAGAAACTTCGACACCCTCACTGGCCCGCAGCAGATGGCTCTTGCGCACATGGTCTACCAGATCGGAATCAACCTCGTTCATTTCGACAAGTTCCTGGAGTTGGTGAATGCAGACCAGGCGGGGAGTCAGAGACTTGAACTTGCCTCGCTCGAAAGCACCGGGCCTGACGCCGAATACTGGACCTCGGTGCAAAAGTCGCTGATGCAAAGCCAATGGGCACGGCACTACAGCAATCGAGCGATAACGGTGATTGCGATGCTTGATCCACGCTACGAAGACAGTCCAACTGATGCCGAACACCGCGTCAGCGCCGAGCTTCGTCCGGCAGTGGGGCATCGGCACAGGAGCCGCACCGGGACGCACCAGGTCGCGAGCAAGCCGGCCATGGCAAAGACTGGAAAGAAGCAGGCCTCACGGACGAGAGCGAAGCGGCGGGCTTAATTGAGATTTGTGCTACGGGAACCAGTTCTCCCAGTACCGAACCGCCCCACACAGCAACGAGGCCGAGGATCAGGCTGCCGATTGCATAGAGGGTTGCGATGGCAAAGGCCCCTGCGCGAAGGTTGGTCAGCGTCTCCCACTCATAAGTCGAAAAAGTGCTGTAGGCACCAATAAAGCCCACTGGAACGAGGAATCGCCATGCCGGGCTTAATTCGGCGCGCCTGCTCAGGTAGGTCATGGAAAAGCCGATGATCACGCACGCAGTGAGGTTGACGATCAGTGTTCCGTAAGGGAACTTGATCCCCATGCGCCCGGCAATCGATGAACCGACCCAGTAGCGGGCGATGGAGCCGAGCGCTCCGCCAACGGCGATGAGCAGGTATTTCTGCAAGCTTCCTCCCAGATTCCAAGTTACAGGTCAATGCGCTCTCGTATATCTGCGAAATGAGAGCGGGGCATCAGGCACGCAAATGCCGAATGACTGCCGATTGCAATTTTTCTCCAGGGATCGCGCCGGGACATGACTCCGCGACAGGATACCTGTCAGGAGTCATCATCTGTCCGAGTATTCAAAGAGGACAGCGGTTGCACGGCAGACCGAATCTCAAGTCCGCCGCAGGGTGAACTCCATCACCACAACCAACAAGCTCAATTACAAGTGCACCTGCGATTCGCTGTCAAGAGAGCCGGGAGCCGAAGGCTTTACGTCTAGCGGTCAGTGCACGAATAGCACGGGTCGATAGATGCCTGAATCAACGGCGTGTCTGCGAGCCTTGCGCCCGTCACCATGTACCGAACCGAGGGCATGTTGACGAATGTCGGCGTGCGGACGTGAACTCGGCTCGGCGTTGCGCGAGCCTTCCTTCCACGACACGCTGTACATGACCTCGCCGCGAGGCGCTTCTACGCGCGCTGTTGCCGTGCCGGTGATGAAGTTGAACTTGCTGCCGTCGCCGCCGGATGCGAGTTCGCCGGGAGGCAGCTTGGTGAGCGCCTGGCGCAGGATCTTGCAGCTCTCCATGATCTCGAGCGCGCGCACCAGAAGGCGCGCGCGCACGTCGCCGTCGGGCTGGACGGGGACTTCGAACTCCATCTCCCCGTAGGCGGCGTAGGGCGCGTCCTTGCGCAGGTCCTGCCGCAACGCCGGAAGCGCGTGCTACTGGGCCGACCACGCCGCAGGAGACTGCCTTCTCGTGGGTGAGCACGCCGATGCCGGCGCAGCGCGAGCGCGCCGTGGTGCTGGTGGTGAAGATCGGGATGACGGTCTTGACCATCTCGCGCTCAAGCGCGTCGATCATGGCGAGAATCGCCTGCGGATCCTCGATGTCGCGATTGACGCCGCCGATGCGGTTCATCGAGTAGTTGACGCGATTGCCGGAGATGGCCTGAAGCACGTCCATCACCTTCTCGCGAATCTCAAAGCAGGTCATGAACATGGTTTTGAAGCCCATGAGCTTGGCAGCGATGCCCGCCCACAGCACATGCGAGTGCAGCCGCTCCAGCTCTGCCATCGATCACGCGAATGTACTGCGCGCGCGGCGGCGGCGTAAGGCCGGTGAGCTTCTCCATGGCCTGGCAAAGCGTGAGCGTGTGGATGTTCGAGCAGATCCCGCAGACGCGCTCCATCAGTGCGATCACCTGGATATAGTTGCGCGTCTCAGCCAGGTGCTCGATGCCGCGGAAGTTGAAGCCGATATGCAGCTTCGCGTCGTGACGGTTTCGCCCTCGCAGATCATGATCGAGTTTGTAAGGCTCTTCGAGCGCCGGGTGATAGGGCCCCATGGGGATCTTGTAGCTCATTTTGCAACCTCCTCACGCAGGTTCACTCCGCAGACATTCGCCCTCGCGGAGAAGCAGCGGCTCATACTCGCGGCCGGTAAAGTCAATGTTGAATCCCTCATGCATCTCGCGCTCAATCCAGTCCACGGCCTCGCAGATGTCGTAGATGCTCTCGATCGAGTTGTCCCGCGAGCGGGAAGTTGAATCCCAGCAGGCGGCCGCCGAGGTCCCAGTGGTATTCGAGGCGGAAGCCCTCATTGCTCGGGCATCTGATACGCGGTAATGGTGATAAAGCGTGCGCCCACCGCATTCATGGCGCGGGCCACTTCGACGCACGTTCAGATCCGGCGTGATCCAGCCAGAACACGCCGCCCTTTTCGACCCAGGGCTCGTTGAGCGGTTCATCATTGGCTAGACTGCAGGCAAGTTTTTCGGCAAGCGATTCGAGTACCGTCATTGCGCGCCTCCTGGGACGGGAGGCATTCAGCGGGTCCGTTACCGTAGCCGCTGGTGCGGCGGCCTTCGCGACCGGCGCTGCGGGCTTCGGCGCTGGCGCCTTGCGGGCCACCGTATAGGTCTTCTTCAGCTCGCCAAGGTTCAGGTAGATAGGCGGGCAGGCCGATTCCTGGCTCAGGCGTGAGTCCTTGCAGCCTTCAACGCAGCGTCCGCAGAAGGTGCACTGGCCGGGGTCGTAGCTCCAGGTGAACTCGCCTTTTCCGCCTGTAAGTGATGGCGCGCGAGGTGCAGCGGAACTTGCAGATGGCGCAGCCCGTGCAGAGCTCGGGATCGAATTGCACCAGGCCGCGATAGCGCTGGGTCACCTTGGGTCGTGAGGGGAAGCGCAGCGTCCGTGAGCCGCCCCAGAGGTTCTTCCACAGCATGGTGAGAATGTTCATGATCTAAGCCTCATGAAGAGAGCGGACGAGACGGCCAGAACCGCGAAGATGAGAGTGCATTGCCAGTAAAAGCGAACCGTTGTGTCGATCGCCAGGCGCGCCGTGGCCGCGGCAAGCGCGGAGAGCAGCAGCACGATGCCGAACGAGAGCGCGACGAAGACGATCGCAGCGAGCCACCAGAGCGTGATGTGCGGCGCAACGAGCGTTGCCACAAGGCCCGTGGCAGCCACCCACTCCAGCCCGTGCGAAAGTTCCCACATGGCCAGTTCCGGTCCGGCGTACTCGACCATCGGGCCGGAGTAGATCTCCTGCTCGGCGTTGGGCAGCGAGAAGGGATTCAGGTGCAGCTTCGCAGGCAGGCAAATGAGAATCGCCAGGATTCCCAGCCAGCGCAGCGGTGACGCCGGCATCTGCGCCAAGCGCTTCAAGCCGGAAAGTGTGCTGCGAGGCCGCGATCGAAACGATGGCCAGCAGAAAGACGACGTTGTAGGAGACGCTCAGGACGGCCTCGCGCGCCGAGCCGATTTCGCCGAAGAGAGAACGCGAAGAGAACCCCGCGGCGATGATGCAGATCGATGGCACTTCAAGCAGCGCGAGCAGCAGGATCAGGTCGCCCTCGAAACCGCCCGATGCGGGCAGAACGGGAAGCAGGCCCACGGCGCCGGCTGCAGTTGAAACGGCGATCAGAGGCCACGCGCGCATCAGGGCACCGGCCACTCCGCTGCGCTGCGGAGTGCCTTTGCCCAGCAGCTTGACGAAGTCGTAGAAGGGCTGCATAAACGGCGGGCCTATGCGTCCCTGCATCAGGGCAACAGCCTTGCGTTCCACCCAGAGGAAGAACCATGCAGCGGGCACCGCAAAGAGAATTCCGGGAAAGATAAGCAAGCGGGCGAGGGCAGTGGTGATGTTCATTGGTGCACCTCGATCGCGACGGGATCGGCGGCCAGCGCAACGGATCGGTTGTTTGTTGCCGCGCTCGGCCAGAATCTCGGCGGCCTTCGCGATGCCTTGCACGATTGCATCCGGACGTGGCGGGCATCCGGGAACAAATACGTCCACCGGGATGTGCTTGTCGAGCGGGCCGTCAAGGGTGCGGCTGTCGATGAAGACGTTGGTCGTGGCCGGGCACGAGCCGATGGCAACCACAGCCTTCGGTCCGCACACCTGTCCGTAAACGGTCTTGATGGCGCATACCGCGTTTTTAGTGACGGGCCCGGTTACGCAGAGAATATCGGCGTGCCGCGGGCTGCCTTCCAGTCGCACGCCCAGCTGTTCAGCGTCGTAACGGGGCGTGAGGCTGGCCACGATCTCAATGTCGCATCCGTTGCAGCTCCCTGAGTTCAGATGGAAGATCCACGGGCTGCGACGCCGGCAATAGCACATCAATCGCTTCCAGAGATTCATGGTCTCCCCCCTTGCAGCAGTGCGAGAGCATTGGGCCAGATTCCAGCGGCCAGCAGAGCCACCGTGAGCACCACGATCGTGCCTGCGAGCAGGAACGGCTCCTTCGCGACCGAAGCAGAGTCCGCATCACGCGGCGGACCCCACCAAGCGCGGGTGAGAGCCAGAGTGTACGCGATCAGCGCGAGGATGGAAGAAACCGCGAAGGCAGCCAGCAGCATCGGATGAACGCTCAGCGCGGTCTCGTACAGCCTCCAGCGGCCGACGAAGCCGATCGTGGGTGGAACGCCGAGCATGGCAAGCATGCCGAAGAGGAAGCCGAATGCACTCACCGGGTAGCGCGAGGCAAGCGCGACCGGCTCGCCTTCTAATTCACCTGCAGCCTCAGGTGCGCTCAGGCACGCGAAGAGCAGGGCCTTGGCGACCGCGTGTGTGACTGCTGCGGTAAGCGCGCCTGATGTGCCAAGCGCGTTTGCGGAAGCAAGTCCGAAGAGCAGGAATCCCACATCTTCAATTGTGGAGAGAACCAGCAACCGCTTCAGGCTGCGCTGCGTGAGCATCAGCAGTGCAGCGATCAGCGAGGTTGCTGCCGCCAAACCGAACAGAAACGCCTGCGGCGTGAACAACCCAGGGGAGGTCTGCGCGACCAGGTAAGACTCTCCGAAAGCCGCCATGTCGACGACGGCAATGATCGTGCCGAGAACAAGCGCCGGGAGCTCATCGGCCAGCCGCATCAGCCAGAAGCAGAGTGGAATCGCAGCCAGCTTGACGCAGATGCTGGTGAGAAGAAGTGCGCGAGCCCAGTCAACCTGGCCGTGCTCCAGCAGGACGTCGCTAAGTACGAGGGACGCGGCAGAGATAACGACAACAGCGATGTAGGTCAACTTTGCCAGTTGTGTTTTCGCGCTCTGCCACACCAACGCGATCGTCAGCACTGCGGCGGTCTCGAGCAATCCAAGTCGAACCCATGCTTCACCCACGACAAGTCCCGCGATTGCAAAGCCGCTCGCAAGCAGCATCAGCGGAACAAGTCGCCGCCAGACCGAGTGCGCGAGAGCGGCAAAGATCAGCCCGATTGCAGCCACCGAGCATGCCGCAATCAGAAGCGAAGGCATGCGAATCGCGGCGGCATGCTCTACCGCTCCGGCTGCCGGCGCAAGCCAGCGAATCCCAGCGAGCACAGCGGCGGCAAGAACGACGAGAAGGATTGCCGCGCGCTGCTCCATCCACGCAACACCCGCGCCGAGCACGCGCGAGATCGCTTGCAGTCCGCTCCACAGGCCGAGATACGCTCGGTCAACATTCGTCCAGCGGAAGAAGGATCGCCAGTTGTGCGTGAAGATATCGGAGAAGTCGCCAGCGCTCAGCCGTTCCTGATCCGAGATAGGTTCGCCGCCTGTAAAGATGCCACCGCCCGCACCGGCCAGAGCTGCTCCGCCGCCTGCTGTGGCAGCCACCGGGCGCGCGACATAGGCAATGGCATAGATTGCGCCACCCACGATTACAGAAACGAGCGCAAGCACCAGCCCGCCTGTCGTTGAGAAGCTGCCCGCGTCTGCCGAGAGACCCAGCCACGTCACATGGACGCCCGCGCCAAGCGCCAGAGCGCGGAGAATCGGATTGAGCAGGAAGTTGACAGCAAGCTGAGGAGCAACGCCGAGCACGACGCTCCCCGCCGCCAACAGCCCCATGCCCCAGACCATGGATGGCGAGGATTCGTGTGCGTCCTTCGTGTTCTCGGTCTGCGGACCGAGGAAGACCGCGCTCGTCGCCTTCACTCCAAGGAAGACCGTGCCCAAACTGGCGGCCCAGGCGATCATTGCAGGAACCGCCCACCCGGCCTGCAACGCTGCGGCATAGAGCATCCATTTGCTTGCAAATCCGCTCATCAGCGGAATGCCCATCATGCTGCCCACGCCGATAAGCCACGAGAGGGTGGTGTGAGGCATCTTTTGCGCCAACCCGCCAAGCTGATTCATGTCGCGTGTGCCGGCCGCGTGCTGCACCGAGCCTGCCGTCAGGAAGAGTCCGCCCTTGAAGAAACCGTGATTGAGGCAATGCAGCAAGCCGGCCGTAATCGCCAGCGGAGTGCCGATGCCGAGGCCCATCATCATGTAGCCGATCTGGCTCACGGTAGAAAAGGCGAGCATCCGCTTGAGGTCAGTCTGCACCATGGCGTACATCACGCCCACCGCCATGGTGACAGTGCCAATCCACATGAGACTCGCGCCCCATGCAGCCGGCCACACGCCAAAGCTGTGCATGCGCGCCGCCAGGTAAACGCCTGCTTTCACGTAACACGCGGCGTGCAGCAGGGCACTCACTGGCGTTGGCGCGGCCATCGCTTCAGGAATCCATGTGTGCAGCGGAAACTGCACGGACTTCGCGACCAGCGCGGCCAGCATCAGAAGAAAGACTCCGCCCGTGAAGGCACGAGCGACAGCCGGATCGGTCCATAAGGCACTGCCGGTGCGGTAGTAGATCATCAGGATCGCCGCAAGCAGCCCGTAGCCAGCGATGTGCGTCATCAGCAGGACCTTACGCGCGCCATTGACCGCTTCGCGGTTCGTATACCAGAAGCCCACAAGGCTGAAGGAGCAGAGTCCCACCAGTTCCCAGCAGAGATAGAAGACAAACAGGTTCGCGCTGTAGACCAGTCCGATGAAGCCGCCGATGAAGACCAGCATCGTGGCGTAAAAGCGGGTTGCTGACTTGTCGTGCGCCATGTAGCCGATCGAATACAGGAGCACGAAGCCGCCGATGCCCGCGCCCATCAACGCAAAAAGCACACTGAGGGCGTCCACATGGATCGCAAGCGCAAGCGGTCCATCCCATTGCAAAAGATTGAGATCGATGGCTTGACCAGCCTGAACAGCAGGCACTAATGCGGCGACGGCCAACAGGGAAGGCAGGCAACAGAGTGCGGCGAGAATTCCTTTGGCCCGAGCGGAAAGCAGGCGGGCAACCAGGATCTGCAGCACAGCGCCCAGCAAGAGCGAGCATGGCGCAACCAGGATGAGGGTCACGGCTGTCATGCTTCGAATGTTAGGCCGGGATTTATCGCATTGATGTGATGTGCTTCACACTGACCGCGTCACGATGCAAAACAGCGTCCCATATACTGCAATATGGGATTTTAGGCTCCTGTCAGCTCTAACAGATGGCCAACGGCTGTCAATTTGCCGGCAGCCCGGTGTTGAGCAGACGGCTCACGCCTAACACTTGGTCGGTTATGGCGATGTCCAGATATCCGTCTCCGTTCATATCAAGAAACGTGTACTGATTCACATCGTATGGCGGCACAGCATCGGCATTTTGCGTGTTCGCATATTCTTGCGGGGGGGCGAATGTTCCGCCAGTCAGTCCCTTGAAGTACTCGATGTGGCTGTAGGTGGTTACGATTACGTCGGAGATGCCATCGTGGTCGAAGTCGGCCGCCATTACTTTGTCTCCGTCGAAGCAGCAATAGTGTGCCGAATAGGGGTAAATGGCGGGCGTTCCGAATGTGCCGTTTCCCCTGCCCAGCGCCACCGCGAGTCCAAGAGGTCTCGATGAGGAGAAGAGCAGGTCCGGAATGCCGTCCTTGTTCACGTCAGCAACGGCGAGGCCGTCCATGCCGGTCGAGGGGTTGAACGGCACTTCTTTGGCGAAAGTGCCTGAGCCATCTCCGAGCAGGATGTGCCCAATGCCCTGGGAAGAAACTGCGAGGTCGATGAAGCCATCGCGGTTGAAATCTCCCCAAGCCATGTCATAGATGGAAAGATCTTCAGGAAGTGGCTTCGCTGGTTGGAACGTACCATCGCCGTTTCCGAGAGCCACGCCGAATGAGCCTACGAGATCAAGTTTGTGATCGTTATTGATGTCGAGCAGAAAGGCGAACCCGCCGACGTTCGACGTATTGAGATCAAGGTATTTCTCTGCGGCTTTGAAAGTACCGTCCCCGTTCCCAAGGAGGACGACGACGTCATAGTTGCCGGAGCCCGAAGTCGGGTAATTTGTCTCCACAATGTCGAGAAAGCCGTCATTGTTGATATCCCCGACCGCCAGTACCCCGCTGAAGGTGACCGGATAAAGCGTGAGCGGGTCGAAGTACCCTTTACCTGTACCCGGAAAGATACAGAGCTTTTCGACCTGGCATCGTACGGCAATATCCCTGATGCCATCACGATTGAAATCGCCAGAAACAATGGACTGGGGATCTCTCGGCGTATTCGGATTCACATTTCGATCTGCCGCGACTGTTTCGAGCGGCGCATTGAAAAGACCTCCCTTAGAGCCGAGGGCCACGTTGACGTAGCCTCCGCAACAGTCGGTCTGATTTACCCAGATAAGGTCGGTATTGCCATCGTTATTCACGTCGTATGCGATCTCGGGCGAGCCGCTCACGGCATAGAACTTGGAGATTCTGAAGGTGCCGTCGCCATTGCCCAGGTAGACGAATGGGCCAACAACGAAGTCAGGGTTTCTGTCGTGATTGAAGTCTCCGGCGGCCACGTTGAGCGCGCCCGTCACGCCCGTATCAATTCCGCTGACATAGCGTAGCGGTTTCTGGAGATTGCTCGTGCCGCGGAAGGTGCCGTTGCCATTGCCGAGAAGCACTTGCGCCCTGTCGGCAAGCGAGAACACAACGTCGGGGCGGCCATCGCGATTTACATCCGTGATCTGGGCCGGATGGTTGGCGTAGCTCAGGTGCGAGGGCAGGGTAATCGAAGCTCCCAGAGAGAAAGTACCGTCCCCATGACCGATGAGCACGCGGGCGTGAGTACCGTCGGAGACAAGAAGATCGGTATGCCGGTCGCCGTTGAGATCTGCGGCACCCAATAACGCGCCAAAGCTATTGGTTGATGGAAATACCGAGAGGCCCTGCCCGACGCGGAATGTGCCGTCTCCCTGGTTGATGAGGGTCTCAACCGTTCCTTGGGAAAGAACCGCGATGTCAGGACGCAGATCATTGTTGAGGTTCGCAATGACGGGGGTCGTGACGGGTAGATTCTGAAGGTAGCGCTGAGGGTTCTTGAAGGTACCATCGCCGTTGCCGAGGTAGACATCGACCTCAGCCGGTGCAAATCCGGTCGTGACCAGGTCGAGGTATCCGTCGCCGTTGAGATCGGCCAGGAGCACAAACAACGGGTAGTTGGGCGTGGTAAGCGAGAATTTCTTCACAATGAATGTGCCATTGCCGTTCCCCTTCAGAAATTCCAGGAAATTTGGCGGGTTGATCAGGTTGGTTTCGTCCTGAACGCTGATCACGAGGTCAGGCTTGCCATCGCCGTCAATATCGTCCGCGGCGATGTCATAGACGTTCCAGCTTGCATTCAGGTCAGTGTTCTGTGGCTCCGGTGAGATGCTGATCGGTGCGATGAATCGGGGCGGAGTGGATTGTGCGGATGCAAGGTTGAGGGAGGCTAGGAGAACAGCGAGGACCAAAGAAACTGATTGATTGGACATACAGAGTCGCTCCTTGTATGCCCCCGAATGACATTTCAGTCGAGCTTGCCTGGTGCACAGAAACTGAATCGAGCGCCATCCCAGGACGGCAAGAGTATTACTGCTGAGTGAGCCATGAAAGCCGCGAGCGCGTGTTGTTTTTCACAGTCCCCACTTCCATCGGCTGCGATCCAAGTTTCCGCGCCAGAAGGCACGGCTTCAACCTACCGCACTGAAATCGACTGCCCGTTTGCGTGCAACTACGACTCTTTGCCGCTCATGTATAGATGCCCACTTAGGCGCGGACGGCTAATCGGTAACCCATCCTGGGAATTCTGGGACAATAACGCCGCGCCTTGCTGTGTTCTAGATCACCTCGATGCAGGCCGCCTAGGCCGGTAGCAAAATCTAAAGGAGAAAGGGGACGGCTGTTTCTATCTGGCCTGCTTCTCTACTCAACGCGCAGTGCATCCACCGGATTGATGGTCGCGGCGCGGCTGGCAGGTATCAGGCCGGCAATGCAAGCGGCGACCGCAAGGACAACAATGGCGCCCACCATGACGCTCGAATTCACGCTCGTTATTTCGTATAGCTGCGCCTTGACGTAGCGGACGCAGAGCATGGCGATGGGCGCTCCAATGCACGAGGCCGAAGAGCGCCTGCACCATTGCGCCGCGCATCACCATGCCAACAACGCGCCTGCGCTCGGCGCCGAGGGCCATGCGGATGCCGATCTCCGGGAGTGCGCCGGACCACCGTGTATGCGGTGACGCCGTACAGGCCGATGGTGGCCAGCAGAAGAGCCAGGCCGCCGAAGAGCGCCGTCAGACGCGCGATCATGCGTTCCTCCGTGAAGCGGTCCGCAATCTGCTGGTCGAAGGTCTGAAACTTCACGATGGTGAGGTTGGGATTGATGCCGGAGAGGTCTCTCTGCGCGAGCTTCTCCATGTCGTTCACAGGGCGATCGGTCTGGAGGACGATGGCGCCGGCGTACAGTGACATATCGCTGGTAATCGGTGCGTCGGTGTTTGCCGGGCGCTGGGTGATGGGGACGAAGTACATGGCGTGGTCTTTCCATTGCACGGCGGTGTAAGTGGTGTCGTCAACGACGCCGACGATCTCATACGAGCCGGAGGACTGCGGGCCGGGCGAGCCCATGCGATGACCGATCGGATTGGTTCCCGGCTTGAAGAATTGCTTGACGAACTCCTTGTTCACCACCGCAACCGGCGGCGCGGCAAGCGTGTCCTGCGGCGTGAATCCGCGTCCCATCAGGACGTGCGTGCCGACGGAATCGAAGTACTCGGCATTGCCTTTCACCAACGACGCGCCCTTGTCGGGATCGGGCTCGCCCTGGATCTGAACGCTGTTGCTCCAGTTGTTGTCTTCCATGGGCGTGTAAGTGGCGATGCCGACCTTCACCACGCCGGGGAGTGCGTGGAACTGCGCCTCCATTGTGCGATAGAGCGCCTCAACCTGCGTTTGCATGTAGCCCGCGGCCTGGGGATTGATGTGGATGATGTACCGGTTCTTGGAGTCGAGATGCATGTCTGCGTTCTGCAATTTGCTCAGGCTCTGGGCGAAGAGGCCGGCGCCGACGAGGAGAACAAGCGAGAGCGCAGCCTGCAGAACCACGAGAGAGCGCTGCAGGAGAGATGCGCCTGTTGCCGTGGTGCGCGATCCGGAGCGCAGTGCTTCGGCTGGTTGCGCCTGCGCCGCGATCCACGCCGGCGCAACTCCGAAGAGGATGCCGGTGACAAGCGAAAGTCCGAACGCAAACGCGATGACGAGCGGCGAGGGAGCAGCATCGATCGGGACATTCTGCGCACCCGGAAAGGCCAGTGTCAGCAGCATGCGTGCTCCGCCATATGCGACAACGAGTCCCGCGACTCCACCGAGGACAGACAGCAACACGCTTTCCGTGAGGAGTTGTCGGATAATGCGGCTGCGCTGTGCGCCGAGCGCGGTGCGAACGCACATCTCCGCGCGCCGGTTCATTCCTCGCACGAGCAGAAGATTGGCGATATTGGCGCAGGCAACGAGAAGAACGAGAGCCGCGATCCAGGTGAGCAGATGAAGATGAGACTTGTACTGCTCCTGCAACTGCTGAATGCCGCCGCCTCCTGGCGTGAGGACAACGTGCGTGCGCGCAGAGAAATGTCTTGCCGCGCTCAGAATTGAACATCTTGAAGGTTGAGAACTTGCTGGCGGACGAGCGTGCTGATCTTGGATTGCAGCGCAGATTGAGAAACGCCGGGTTTCACGCGGCCGACGATGTAAGCCCACTGGACCTCCGGATCATGAAGGTAGGGAATATTCATCAGAACTGCCATCGACTCGAGGGCAAGTAGAATTTCGGCGGAGTGCTGGTGACGCGATCGCCAAAGTAGCCCTTCGGCGCCACGCCGATGATGGTGACCGGCTGCGTATTCATCCGGAACGTGCTTCCGATCACGGATGGATCGCCGGCGTAATCGTTCATCCAGGTGTCATAGCTCATCACAGCGGTGAAAGCGGCGCCCTTGGTGTCGTCGGCGTCCGTGAAGAAGCGGCCGGCAGCAGGCTGAAGGCCGAAGGTGCGGAAGTAATTGCCGGAGACGAACTCGCCCATCATGGATTGGGCGACTGTTCTGAGGGCCTTCGCGGCGCACGGTCAGAGGCCTGTAAGCCGAAGCCGGACTCCATCGGCGGCCAGCTCCTCGAATTCAGGCAGATTCTTCTTCAGCAGGAGATAGGTCTCGGTCGAGAACAGGGAATAGTCGCCGCTTTCGTGTACGCCGGAGTTGACGCAGCAATCGTCCTTGTCGCCGATCCGAATCAGGGTCTTGGGTTCTGCGACGGGGAGATTCTGCAGGAGGACGGCGTTCACAAGCGTGAAGATCGCAGCGTTCGCGCCGATGCCGAGTGCGAGGGTAAGTATGACGGTGATGGCGAAGCCAGGTGTTTTCCGCAACTGACGAAATGCGTACCCAAGATCCTGGAGCAAGACCCTCATGAAGACCTCCGCGCACACGATCGCGTGCCGATCATCAAGCACGTTAGATGCCATAAGATCAGAAAGCCAAGTTGCTGACCCGCAATAACATGGCGTTCCAAACACCAGTGAGGCTGGGCACTCTGGATCGTTCAAATGCGAGAAAGGCTGTCCGAATTTGAACGGAAGCAAGCTTCAGAAAGCCAGGAACCTCCGACCTAGTTGTGCTTGCCTTTCCACTCCGCATAAGGCCCTTGGAAGTCTTCGATGCCGGTGGGCATGAAGTTCCAAAGGCGGGTCGCCACTTCGTCGATCAGGTCGTGGTCATGCGTCACCAGAAGCACGGTGCCTTCGTAGCGCTGCAGCGCGATGTTGAGCGCGTTGATGGCTTCGAGATCAAGGTGGTTCGTCGGCTCGTCGAAGATGAGGATGTTGGGCTTGGTGAGGATCAGCTTGCAGAAAACGAGCCGCGCCTGTTCGCCGCCGGAGAGAGCCCTGGTCTGCTTTTCACCCTCTTCGCCGGAGAAGAGCATCTGGCCCAGAATCCCACGAATCTCCTCGACATGAGCCGCGGGGTTAAAGCGATGCAGCCACTCGGCAACGGTGAGGCCGTGCTCGATGGTTGAGCCCACGTCCTGCGGGAAGTAGCCGATCTGCGCTTCGTGTCCCCAGAACACCGAACCGGAGTCGAGCGTGAAGTCCTTTTCGGCGAGGCCGGGATAGTTGGCCAGCAGGCTCTTGAGCAGTGTGGTTTTGCCCGCGCCGTTGCGGCCCATCAGGCAGATCTTTTCTCCGCGGAGAACGTTGGCGGTGAAGCCGTCGATGACTTTGTGATCGTCGTAGAGCTTGGTCACATGCTTGAACTCCAGCACGTGCTTGCCGCTGGGTCGCACCTGGTCGAAGCGAATGTACGGACGCTGAATATTCGAGCGCGCAAGTTCGTTCGTCTGCAGGCGTTCCACTTCCTTGCGCCGGCTGGTCACCTGCGAGGAGCGCGTGCCCGCCGCAAACCGTGCAATGAATTCATTCAGCTGTGCGATCTTCTTTTCGCGCTGGGCGTTCTGCGACTCCAGCGTGGAACGAATCTGCGTCTTCGCCATCACCATCTCGTCGTATCCGCCGGTGTAGGTAATGATGGTCTGGTAATCGATGTCGGCGGTGTGCGTGGTGACGCTGTTCAGGAAGTGCCGGTCGTGCGAGATGGCGATGAGCGTGCCGTCGTACTCATTCAGGAAATCCTGCAGCCAGTGCACGGAATCGAGATCGAGGTAGTTCGTCGGCTCGTCGAGCAGCAGCGCTTCCGGCTTTCCAAAGAGCGCCTGCGCGAGAAGTACGCGGACCTTCTGGCCTCCCTGCAACTCGCTCATCTTGCGCTCGTGCAATTCCTCGGTGATGTCGAGGCCGTCAAGCAGCACGGCTGCATCGGCCTCGGCGGTGTAGCCGTCTTCGTCGCCGATGATGCCTTCCAGTTCACCGAGGCGCATACCGTCCGCGTCGGAGAGCTCGGGCTTCTCGTAGATGCGGTCGCGCTCTTCCAGGGCGGTCCAGAGCGGCTTGTTGCCCATGATGACCGTGTCGATCACGCGATAGGCGTCGAATGCAAACTGATCCTGGCGGAGCACGCCGAACTTGCGCGGACGGACGACGTTGCCCTTTTGCGCGTCGAGCTCGCCGGTGAGGATCTTCATAAAAGTCGATTTTCCTGACCCGTTGGGGCCGGTGAGTCCGTAGCGACGGCCGGGGACAAAGGAGACGGACACGTCTTCGAAGAGGATCTTCGCGCCGTAGCGCATGGTCACATTGCTGACACTGAGCATTCGTTATGTTTCCTGTAAGCGGACCGCAGCGGGGTAACGGCGCGGGCGGCCCGGATCAATCCTGATTGATTCAGAGTTTTGGAGCGCGCAATCAGTGGCCGCCCCGCAAGAACTGCTGCTCTTCTAGTTTCTCATATGCGCGAGTTGCCGTTTCGTTCTTTCCGCTATCGAGCTTGAGAACCAACTTCCTAGAAAGCCAACTTGCGGGTACCCATGTTGTTTCTGATATACATCTGTCTTGAACCGATCTTCTCGGAGACATAGAAATGTCATGTCTATACTGTCAGGGAGATGGGCCATTCTCCACGACCGAACACATTGTTCCAGAATCTCTCGGAAACGACTGTGACGTTCTTATAGGCGTTGTTTGCGATGGATGTCAGCGTTACCTAGGGAGCGCAGTTGAAAAGCCTGCATTGGAATCAACTCCGATAGGCTTTTGGCGAACCGTTCTCGGGACTCGCACAAAAGCAAAAGCCTTGCCTCGTTTTTCCAGTAGTCCTCCGCACTCAGGTAGCTTCGCGTCGGGTCATACGCTTACAGATCGTTTTCACTTGGTCGCGGAAGAGGACGCGAGCACACGACTGGAAATGGAGAAGGATGCCTTTCCCTTGAGTGACCATTCAGACTCTCATCTTCAAGTCGTTCTTTCGCCGTGGCACATTTTTACGATGGGCCGCCTCTTAGGAAAGATAGGGTTGGAATACCTCGCTTTAACCAACCCTGCGGTCGCAATGTCTCCGACCTTAGACCCAGTCAGAAATTACATCCGACGAGGCAGTGTGGGTTGGGTTTGGCCCATCTACATGGGGTCATCAAGTGATCTGAAGAATCTACGAGAGGTGGTATCAGAGAGCGAAGGTGCCTATGAGATCGAAACGGAATGCTACAGGTTCGCTTTGGGCCACCATATCAATGGCGACTACATTCTTGCGTTTGGCATAGGGACTGATTTGTATGTCATCAATCTTTCGAGTAGCAGTTTGGAAAACGACTTGGAACATCTTGTTGAAGGAATGGTGCTCAAGTGCGTTCACTATCCGAAGGATGCCCTGAAAACAACTTAGCCGCATAATCTTCTGGCGTAAGGACTACCCTGCAGATTTGTGTTCCAGATCGCTAGCGCAGGCACCCCCCAACATAAGCATCGGCAGAACGCGGAATCACCCGAACAGCGCCGTCACCACATGGTTCACCACGAATGCCGCGCCATAGGCCAGCACCAGCATGTAGCCGAACTGCAGTGGCAGGCCACTTCCAGCTGTTCGTCTCGCGGCGAACGACCGCCATGGTCGAAGTGCACTGCATGGCGAAGGCGAAGAAGATCATGAGCGCAACGGCTCCGCCGAGCGTCATGTCGTGGTGCATGGCAGTCTGCAGGTGCATCGTCTGCGTCGCAGGATCGGCGCCGTAGAGCGTGCCCATGGTGCTGACCATCACCTCGCGGGCAAGCACGCTGGAGATGAGGCCGATGCCGACCTTCCAGTTGAATCCCAGTGGCGCAATCGCGGGCTCGATGAAGTGGCCCAGCTTGCCGATCACGCTGTCGGCCAATTCCGGTGCAGTGTAGTGGCCGTTGTGCAGGGGAACCGGCGGAATGTGCGCAAGCAGCCACAGTGCCAGCGTGACGCAGAGAATGACGGTGCCTGCCTGGCGCAGGAAGACCCGCGCGCGATCGACGAGGCGCATGGCCAAAGAGCGAATCGTAGGCATGCGGTACTGCGGCAGTTCGAGAATGAAAGGCGCTTCGCTTGACTTGAGGATCGAGCTCTTGAGCAGGTGCGCCGTGGTCATGGCCGCCACGAAGCCAGCAAGATAGAGACCGAGCATCACAATCGTCTGCAGTCCAAGGAATCCGTGCAGGAAGACGCGGTTGGGAATGAACGCGGCGATCAGCAGCATGTACACCGGCAGCCTTGCTGAACATGTCATGAACGGCGTAACCAGGATTGTGGCAAAGCGGTCACGCTTGTTTTCGATCGTGCGCGTCGCCATGATCGCGGGTACTGCGCATGCGTAAGCCGAAAGCAGCGGAATGAATGCCTTTCCATTGAGCCCCACGGTCCGCATCACCCGATCAGCAATCAGCGCTGCACGCGACAGGTAGCCCGAGTCTTCAAGGATCCCGATAAACAGGAACAGCAACAGAATCTGTGGCAGGAATACGAGTACTGACGAGATGCCTTTCCATGCGCCGTCAAGCACCAGCGATTGCAGCCAACCTGCCGGTAGCAGCGGACGGACCAGCGAACCCATGCGCGCGAGAACGTCTCCGAATCCGTTTGACAGCGGCTGGCCAATGGAGAAGACAACTTCAAAGACGCCGACCACCACGACCAGAAAAAGCAGCGGCCCCCAGATGCGGTGCAAGAGCAGATTGTCGAGCTTCCGGCTGTTCTCGGCTGAGAGCGGTGCGCGGTAGCCGGTGCGGCGGCTGACCTGGGCGGCCCAGGTGTGGGTGCTGGCGGCGTTGCCAATCACGGGAAGAGCCAACGGCGCAGCAATCTTGCGTTCGGTGTGCTGGTTCAGGAAGAGTGGCACGGATTCAAGTCCGGTGCCGCGTACTGCGCTGATCAGAGCAACTGGAGCACCGAGTTCTTTGGCCAGCTTCAGAGGATCGATCTCGCCACCACGCGATTCCATCAAGTCGCCCATGTTGAGCAGGACCAGCGTGGGCAAGCCAAGCGCAAGCACAGGCGCTGCGAGCATCAGTTGCCGCGTGAGGTGCAGAGAATCAAGAACCAGCAGGACCGCGTCGGGCTTGGGAGTGCCGGGCATCCTTCCGCGCAGCACATCCACGGATACGCGAGCGTCTTCAGAATATGGAGTAAGCGAATAGACCCCAGGCAAATCGATCAGGGTCAGATCGTCGCGGCCAACGCCGGACATCAACCCCATGCGCTGTTCCACGGTCACGCCCGGGTAGTTTGCCACCTTCTGGCGCAGGCCGGTAAGTCGATTGAAGAGCGTGGATTTGCCGGAGTTGGGCGGTCCAATCAGCACAACCGTGCTGAGGCCTCCAGAAGACAGCGGAGCTGGGGGTTGCTCAAGAACCGTGGGGGTGCAGCAAGAGCTCATCTGATCGCCTCGGCCAACTCTCGAACATCCCCTGATTCTTGATCAAAAGGGCCGCTTGCTTTTTCACCGGCATCATTTCTGACTCGAATGGCCTCGGCAGTTTCGCGGCGGAGCGCGATCTCCATCCCGTCAATGCCATAAACGGTGGGATCGCCGGCTGGAGCACGGCGCAGCGCGGTGACCACCGCGTCCGGCACAAAGCCCATATGCATCAGATAGTTCTGTACGGAATCGGGCAGATCGAGCGCCACCAGGATCGCTGTCTCGCCAATTCGCAAGTCGGTCAGTGCGCTCACTTGCCGAACTCCATTGGTGCGCCGGAACGGCAGCACACGAAAACTCCGACCGGATTGGTCGGATTTCAGTATACGACCATTTTGGTCGGAATCGCAAATATCACTAGCGGTTGACCCTGCGCCACAGAGATTCACGACTGGACCTCCCTGAAACCAGGCGTCGGCCTCTTGTCCACCGCTGCCTTTCTCGACCTCTCTGGACCTTCTTCGCTGTTATCTGATGACACATCCATTTGTAGCAGCGAGAGCGATTTGAGGATGTGATTTAAGTCACACGGAGGAGAACCGGCCTTGGGGTTCATGGCTGACGGCTTCCCCGGGTGCGGCAGGTTCGAGAGCGAAAGAGCCCGGCGATTGAAGAACACCCTGGACAGAAGGGATCGGGGAGGTCGCAGGTCACAATCGGCACGCGGCTGGCCACCATCAAGGAACATCTTCCATCTCCTTCATTGCCTTCCGTTGTCATCTTCACCAATCACCTGATTCGCGCGAAGTTCAACGCTGCTGCCCAACAGCGCGCTTGTCTCGAGCGCCTTCTATGAGAAGGTCAAAAAAGTCAAGGCCGACGTGGCGGCCGTTCTAGTCTGGACACAGAGCCCTTCCGGCAGAGGTGTTGAACAGTGTCAAGGGCGTCCGTCAGGACGTTCATCTTGACCCTTGACACTGTTCAACACCTTCCGACACTCGATCAGGGAACGAAGCGGAACGTATTTTCAGTTCAGCTTCGTTCCATACTGGAGTGGGAGTCGTCCCACGGACATAATCTGATTCGTTTCCTCAACCATTGCTCTCGAGGTTGTATTGACGCCACCCACGTTGCCTGCCTTCTATCCGCACTCTGATGAGCCACTGCGGGCCCGGTGCATATTGGGGTCCGATTTAAAGCCCAGGTCCATCACAACGATGATGGACCTGGGTTGTTGGGACGCTGCCGATCTACTCGGCGATCTCTAAAGGATCGGGCGGTCACTCGCAGTCGTCCGAACAAGGCGGTGGATGTTATTGTCAAGCAACTCTCGAGAAGCAGATCGTCTCGAAACGAACAAAACGGATTTGTGTTTTTCTTCTACGCAGTGGCTGGTTCGGCTATCGTCCTTGGAATTCCGTAGCCCAGAGGCTCATAGACTTCGCCGCTCGACCAAAGCCGATGCAGTAAGACGGCAAGTTTTCGCGCCACCGCGACGGATGCTCGTTTCTTGGCGTTCTTTCCGCCACGCTGGCAGAGTTTCATTCCGAATCGTCGTAAGTCGGTGTCCGGCCCGAACGGACCCAGGATGTAGTGCGCGCTGCCCACCAGCAGTTTGCGTAGCATCCTGTCGCCAGCCTTGCTGATGCCCAGCTGCGGCTGGCTGTCTCCGGAATCCTCCTGCTGGGGCACTAATCCCAGATACGGACCAACATCACGACTCCTCTTAAATCGTTGCGGAGTCTCCAGAGTCAACACATAGGCCAGTGAGGTGACGGGGCCTACTCCATTCACCTGCCGCAATAATTTCGTGTCCATGTACTTCTCACTGCCCAGCTTTTCGATGCGTTTCTCGTAGCTCTTGATTTCCTCGCTCAACGTCTGAATCAGACGCAATAACGGTTGCAACGTTTCTCGCACTTGGTGGGGAATCTGGTCTGCCGCTTTCTCGGAGAAGCTTACGCTGGAACAGCCCGGCAACCTCGCTCCCATGGTCTTTACCATCCCGCGCACGGTACTGATTAATTTCGTCCGCGACTCGACCAGCGAATCGCGAACTCGAACTACCAGCAGGTCCTCGCGGACTTCGGTGCGGCGATGTTGAATCGGATACAACGATTTCGGATCCACACGCCCCAGCCTGGCCAGTTTAGCGGCATCGATCCGGTCGTTCTTGCGCCGGCGACGCTTCGAGCCTTCCATCCGTTGCACATTGGCGACCAACACTTCATGTCCAAATCCGGCGATCACGCCCCGCACCCACGCCGAATGCGTTCCCACTTCGATAACCACACGAGAAATCGCCAGGCCTTGAAAGAACTCTCCAACTTCTTGCCGCCTCGTCCGAAACTGGCCCTCGGCAAGCGTCTCCCCGCCTAAACCCAAAATGCAGTAGTTGCTCCACTGATCTCCAATATCCACTCCCACGGTCAGACGATCCAGGTTCGGACGCACTGCATCGCGCTCATCTCTCCCCACTTCAACAACCGGAACACCCTTCACTTCCAACCGCTGCCTGAGTTGTGAAACCAACTCTGCCATCACTTCGCTTGAATCCCGTCGCTCCGCCACTCGCGAGTTCCTGCGCTTCATCGGGGATTCACTCTTCTTCACAGAATTGCTATGCTTTTTCACGGGTCGGCCTCCATCCTTCGGGATTGCACCTTTGAGTGCGTTGATCTAGACAGCTTAGTGCTGGCTCTGATCGGGGTCGACCTTCTCATCCCATCTACTCGAAGCAGCCCGACAGCACTCCCCTGTTCATCTATCTGTCTCACCCCGGCACAGCGGTTTATTTGGGCTGCGCGAACACGTTTCAGAATGTGGACTACAACGCGGCTGCAACACCGCCGTACGCTCTGACAACATCTCCGAGTACGTCAACCGATCGACAGGTCTTCCTCAAGATCAGTTATCTGCTCCGTTTTTGACGGAAGCGGGAGAGCGGCCAGGGGATCGGGGATTGTCGGCCCTGGGGCTCCCAAAGTTCCCGGTTAGGTGATAGAACACCTGCATGACTACCGATCAGTTCCGCAAATCAGTTGCAGGCCAGACTCCTCCGGAAGGCCTCGGAGCGCCATTGCTGGCGCTCTGGTGGGATGCCAAGGGCGACTGGGCCTGTGCGCATGGACTGGTGGATGAACTGGAGACCGCTGATGGCATGGCGGTTCACGCGTACCTGCACCGCAAGGAAGGCGCCTCCTCGAACGCGGATTACTGGTACGCCCGCGCGGGACTTAAGTTCCAAAGGCCCACTCTTGAGGCTGAATGGGAAGCCCTCGTTTCAGGTCTGTTGCCTTCGACCTGACGATCACGATCCTTATCGGGGACTCTCACTCGCGCCGAAGGGCAACCTGGTGTCGCCGATCCAGAATCTATTGCTCCGCCGCGTGAGCAAGCCAGGCGGCCTGTGCGCTAGTCGCGCCTGCGCCTCCTGATAGGGTCCAACGAAGCGAACTGCCGCCGGCAGGTTGCGGTAGACACGAGGGAGCCAGCGCTGTGCCCGACGCGCCAATGCCTCTTCCTTGATTCCGTGTTTCAGATCAAATTCGACGAGAAAACGCGGCGGCAGCCACTCTGCGGTAAGCGCACGGTACCAGCGGGGAATAGGAATCCAGGATCCGGCTCCTGTGAGGATGCGATGCGCCATCGTTCGCGACCGATCGCTGACACCGAGTGCCTGCGACTGGCACATTTCGGCAACGTAAGCGTTGAAAGCGCGCCAATCCGGCGGAAGCGCGTCAATGGGAATGCCAAAGAGTTGCGCGAGCGTCTTTGTTTCGGCGTAGTAGGCATCTCGCTCCCCATCGCTCAACGGCGGGAGCACGCATTCATAGGCGTAGGCTGCGCTATCGATCAATGTGGCAAAGACCCAGCGCAACGCAGGAACGTCGTTGGCTTCGTAGGCAGAGCCGGCCGCGTATCCGGCCACAGCAGCGGGCATCTCGCCGCGTATGCGCGTGTGCAACTCGTGCAGAGATCGCGAGGCGCGCATCGCCTGATCTGCCGAGCCAAAGATCATGGTGAAAACCACGCGGAAGGTGTTGTGAAAGCGCGCAATCGGATTCTCGAGCAACGATGAATGCTGATCGAGCGCGGCCATAACCCACGGATGGGCAAGCTGCAGAAGAGCCGCACGACCCGCGCCCAGAAACAACGCTGATTCGCGATGGATCCTCCAGCTGATGGAGTCCGCTCCGAAGATTCCATCGATGGGCAGCGGAACCTGCCGCCGCACAGCCGCAATCAGCCTTTCGAGATCGTCTCGCGTGACTTCGGTCCTGTGAGTGGCAGCAGAAGAAGTTTCCATTGCTTGGTTACATGATGCCGGTATTGAAACAGTTGAGTACACGCAATCGGATGGGACGGAGAGTTGGCTTGTTCATTGTTCTGTTTCGACAGGACTTATGCAACGGCATAATGTGGCCCACCGTATCGCCATTCGGTATATCTGATCCACCCTGTGTTTCGCGTCACAGCGACTCTGCACCTCAAAGCAGAGACTCCTCGTAGCGGTTTTTCTCCGCAGGCCGCGCTATGAGGCAAAGGGAATGAGTAAACAGAAAATGGTGATTCTTGATGGCAACGAGGCCGCCGCCTCCGTTGCCTATCGTCTCTCTGAAGTCGTCGCAATCTACCCCATTACCCCCTCGTCGCCAATGGCTGAGTGGGCCGATCAGTGGCGTTCGGAAGGCAAGAGAAATATTTGGGGCGCGTTGCCTATCGTGGAAGAACTCCAGAGTGAGGGTGGAGCGGCAGGTGCTCTGCACGGTGCGCTGCAGGCCGGGGCGTTCGGAACAACGTTTACCGCGTCACAGGGCCTGCTCCTGATGATCCCCAACATGTACAAGATTGCCGGTGAGCTGACCCCGGCCACAATGCACGTCACGGCCCGCACGCTGGCCACGCATGCACTCTCGATTTTTGGCGATCACTCTGACGTAATGGCCTGCCGCTCGACCGGCTGGGCAATGCTTTCGTCAAATTCCGTCCAGGAAGTGGCCGACCTTGCCCTCGTCGCGCAGATCGCAACCCTCGAGTCCCGCATCCCCTTCATTCACTTCTTTGACGGATTCCGCACTTCGCACGAAGTAGGCAAGATTCTGCCCATCACCGACGAGGATATCCGCGCGCTGCTCGATGACAAGTACGTCATCCAGTTCCGGCAAAACGCGCTAACGCCGGATCGCCCGATCCTTCGCGGGACGGCGCAGAACCCTGACGTCTTCTTCCAGGCGCGCGAGGCCTGCACTCCCTACCATGCCGCTGTTCCGGGCATCGTCCAGTCCGTCATGAACCGGTTCGCAGCGCAGACGGGTCGTGCGTATCACCTGTTTGACTATTACGGCGCGGCCGATGCCGAGCGCGTGATTGTGATCATGGGTTCAGGCGCTGAAGCCGCTGAAGAAGCCGTCGATCTGATGGTGAAGCAGGGCGAAAAGATTGGGCTCGTGAAGGTCAGGCTCTATCGGCCGTTCGACGCAAGCGCATTCATCAACGCGCTTCCTGCGACGGTGAAGTCGATTGCTGTTCTCGATCGCTGCAAGGAGCCGGGAGCCACAGGTGAGCCGCTCTATCAGGATGTGATGACTGTACTGGCGGAGCATGCCGGAACGCTTCCATTTGCGGCGATGCCGGCCGTTGTAGGCGGGCGCTACGGTCTTTCGTCGAAGGAATTCACTCCCGCCATGGTCAAGGGAATCTTCGATGAGCTAAGCAAGACCGCGCCGAAGAATCACTTCACTATCGGCATTGAAGATGACGTCTCGCATTCGAGCCTCACGTACGACCCAACGTTTTCCACGGAAGATCCGAAGACTGTGCGTGCCCTTTTCTATGGCCTTGGCTCTGACGGCACTGTCGGCGCAAACAAGAACTCCATCAAAATCATTGGTGAGCAGACGCCGAACTTCGCACAGGGCTATTTTGTTTACGACTCCAAAAAATCCGGCTCGATGACCACGTCGCATCTTCGCTTCGGGCCCAACCCCATCCGCTCCACCTATCTGATCACGCGCGCCAGCTTCGTGGCATGCCACAACTTCAGCTTCCTCGAGAAGATGGATGTGCTTGAGGCAGCCATGCCCGGCGCGGTTTTCCTGCTCAACTCGCCCTACTCGGCTGCAGAGGTGTGGGACAAGTTGCCCAAGTCGACGCAGGAAGAGATGCTGCGCAAGAAGATTGAGTTCTACGTGATTGACGGCTACACGGTGGCGCGCAACGCGGGGATGGGGACGCGCATTAACACCATCATGCAGACCTGCTTCTTCGCCATCAGCGGCGTACTGCCGCGGGAAGAGGCCATCGCGCAGATCAAAAAGTCCATTCAGAAGACCTATGGCAAGCGTGGCGAGGCTGTCGTTGCCAAGAACTTTGCGGCTGTCGATGCCGCTCTCGCTCACCTTGAAAAGGTCGAACTGCCCAAGACAGCATCGTCAGGCTTCGACCTGATTCCCTCGATTTCGAACAAGGCGCCGGAGTTTGTACGGGATGTTCTTGGTCAGATTGCCGCTGGACACGGCGACCTGCTCCCGGTCAGCGCGATACCGGCTGGCGGGACATTCCCCACGGGCACAGCCCAATGGGAAAAGCGCAACATCGCACAGTTCATTCCCGTCTGGGACAAGGACCTGTGCATCCAGTGCGGCAAATGCGTCATGGTATGTCCGCACGCCGTTATCCGCGCCAAGGTGTACAACCCCGAACTCGGCGACAAGGCGCCGACAACACTCAAATGGGCCAAGCCGAAATGGAAGGGAATGGAAGGGGATCGCTACACGCTGCAGGTGGCGCCGGAAGATTGCACGGGCTGCGCGGTTTGCGTGGACGTCTGCCCGGTGAAGAACAAGAGCGACGCCAGCAAGAAGGCCATCAACATGGCGCCGCAGGAGCCGCTGCGCGGGGCGGAGCGTGAGAACTGGGAGTTCTTCCTTGATTTGCCAGAAGTGGACCGGACTCGGCTCTCGCACGGGCAGGTGAAGGACCTGCAACTGCTGCAGCCGCTCTTTGAGTTCTCCGGGGCCTGCGCCGGTTGCGGCGAGACTCCCTATATCAAGCTTCTGACCCAGTTATTCGGCGACCGCCTCTATATCGCGAATGCGACCGGCTGCTCGTCGATCTACGGCGGCAACCTGCCTACCACGCCGTACAGCAAAAACGCGGCGGGCCGCGGACCGACCTGGTCAAACTCGCTATTTGAAGACAACGCCGAGTTTGGTTTCGGCATGCGCACGGCTCTCGATCAACAGAAGACCTTTGCGGAAATGCTGGTAACGCGCATGGCGTCTCAGGTTGGCCCCGACCTTGCGGCTGCCCTGATCAGTGCTCCGCAGAAGACCGAAGCCGAGGTCGATGCGCAGCGCGAGCGCGTCAAGGCACTGCGCGCCAGGCTGTCGGGAATTGATTCCTCCGATGCCCGCAACCTGCTTGCCATTGCCGATTCTCTCGTACGCAAGAGCGTATGGATCCTTGGCGGCGATGGGTGGGCGTTCGATATCGGTTTTGGCGGACTCGATCATGTGCTCGGCTCCGGCAAAAACGTGAATGTCCTGGTTCTCGATACAGAGGTGTACTCGAACACTGGCGGCCAGGCATCAAAGGCCACCCCGCGCGGCGCAGTTGCCAAGTTTGCCGCCAGCGGAAAGGGCAACAGCAAGAAGGATCTCGCCATGGAAGCCGTCAGCTACGGTTACGTTTACGTAGCTCAGGTCGCCATGGGCGGAAATGACAGCCATGTGGTCAAAGCCTTCCAGGAGGCCGAGGCGCACGACGGGCCGTCAATCATCATCGCGTACTCAAGCTGCATCGCCCACGGCTACGACCTGGTGCACGGTCTCGAGCAACAGAAGCTCGCTGTGCAGTCCGGGTACTGGCCGCTGATGCGCTACAACCCGGCTGCTGCGCGAGGAAGGGAAGAACCCCTTCCAGCTTGATTCGCGGGCGCCGTCAATCCGGCTCAAGGAATACGCGTATCGCGAGGCTCGCTACACGATGCTCGCGCGGCAAAACCCCGAGTTGGCCGGGAAATTGCTCAAGGAAGCACAGGACGATGTCGAGCGCCAGTGGCGCGTCTACTCCGCCCGCGCAGCAATGCCGGGCCGTGGCGAAACGCCTCATATCGCGCCCGAAGAGAAGCCTGAAGAGAAACTGGCAGCCCCAACTGCCGGAGGAACACAATGATTGATCTCTCCACGAACTATCTGGGATTCAAGCTGAGCAGTCCGATAGTTGTTTCGTCGACGCCCCTGTCTGAATCGCTCGACAATGTTCACCGCATGGAAGATGCAGGTGCGGCGGCCATTGTTCTTACGTCGCTCTTTGAAGAGCAGCTGGCCCTTGAATCGCGTGCGCTCGACGAGGACCTGTCGCGCGGCACTGAGTCCTTTGCAGAGTCGCTTGGATATCTGCCGGATCTCGACGACTACCGCATGACGCATGAGGTCTATCTGGACCATCTGCGGAGAACCAAGGACGCGGTGAAGATACCGATCCTGGCAAGCCTCAATGGCGCCACAACCGGCGGCTGGGTGCGGTTTGCCCAGGAGTCGGAACAGGCGGGAGCAGACGCGATCGAGCTGAATACCTACGCACTGGCAACCGATCGCAGCCAGTCTTCGTCTGAGCTCGAGCTGCAACTGCTCGAACTGGTCGACAGCGTATGCCGGGCGGTAAAGATTCCGGTGGCCGTCAAGCTCTCGCAGTCCTTCACAAGCCTGCCGCACCTTGCGTCGCGGCTTGAGGACGCAGGCGCCAAAGGCATCGTTCTCTTCAACCGCTTCTATCAGCCGGACTTCGATATCGAGACACTGGAGGTGCGGCCCTCACTTCACTTCTCCACGCCCTCTGAGTTGTTGCCTCGTTTGCACTGGGCTGCGATCCTCTACGGCCATCTCAATATTGATCTGGCTGTAACCGGCGGCGTTCATTCCGCCGAGGACGTGATCCGGTGCATCATGGCCGGTGGAAATGTTGCAATGATGTGCTCGGCGCTTCACATCCACGGGATCGAGCACATCGGCAGAGTGCTGTCGGATGTGCGGTACTGGCTGGAGAAGAGGGAGTATGCGTCGTTGTGGGAGACGCGTGGCTGCCTCAGCCGCCGCTCGGTGCCTGACACATCGCCTTTTGATCGCGGCAACTACATCAAGACGCTGAGCTCTTACAGTCTGCGTCAGACGGTTGCGGCGTTCTAAACGCCCATTCGGACAGTGGGTGCTTCTCCCAAGGGGGAAAAACGGCGGTTGCACTTCTACGGTGCAGCCGCCGTTGACTTGTCTGCGCCAGGCGCTGGCGCGGTAAGTGACCACTTCGCGTCAGTTGGCAGAACCAGCCGTTGTGAATATCATTCCTTTTGGCCAAATCACCGAACCAAAGGGAGACCCGATGACGCGCCGGCACGCTCTTATCGTCATGTTTGCTGCTTCTCTGCTTTCACTCTGCGGCCTGAGCGCTGCGCAGACATCCGCAAAATACGAACCCACACTGGAATCGCTGGACAAGCATCCGCTGCCGCAGTGGTATGCAGGCGCGAAGCTGGGCATCTTCATCCACTGGGGTTTGTACTCCGTGCCGGGATGGGCGCCGCTTACGCATCCTGAGCACGACTTTTCATCCGCGGATTACATCAAGTACAACCCGTATGCCGAGTGGTATTACAACGTACTACGCATCGATGGTTCGCCGACTCAGGCTTACCATCGCCAACACTACGGCGCTGACTACAACTATTACAACTTTGCGCCGACCTTCAATCGCGAGTCGAAAAAGTGGAAACCGGATGAGTGGGCCGCCGATCTTCAAAGAGGCCGGGGCACGATACGTGGTGCTGACCAGTAAGCATCATGAGGGATTCACGCTCTGGCCGAGTTCAACGCCGAACCCGGTGCTTCCGGCCGACCGCCAGCATGCCGAGCGGGACATCGTTGGCGAGCTGACGACAGCTGTGCGCAAACAGGGCATGCGCATGGGCCTGTACTACTCCGGCGGATACGACTGGACATTCGTGCCCGGCCCCATCAAGACGGCGGCGGATTATCAGACGGTGAAGCCGCAGAGCGAAGAGTATGGCAAGTATGCGTTCGCCCAGATACACGAACTGATCGAGCGTTACAAGCCTTCGCTGCTCTGGAATGACATTGACTGGCCAAAGACCGGTCACGCGTTGCAGGTCGAGGCGGATTACTACAACGCGGTTCCCGATGGCGTGATTGACGACCGCTTCGGCATTAGGCACTCCGACTTCACCTCACCCGAGTACCAGAAGCTCGACAAGATCAGTGAGAAGAAATGGGAAGAGTGTCGTGGCCTCGGCCGTTCCTTCGGATACAACCGGGCGGAGGGCGAGGCAGAGACCATCGCGCCGGGAGAGCTGATCGAGTTGCTCGTCGATATCGTGAGCAAGAACGGCAATCTGCTGCTTGATGTCGGTCCGGAAGCGGATGGCACCATTCCGCCGGTCCAGATGGAGCGGCTGAAAGCCCTCGGCGCGTGGCTCAAGCAGAACGGCGAGGCGATCTACGACACCACGCCGTGGATCGCACCCCTCGGCAAGAGCGCGAAGGAGACGATCTGCGCTTTACGCGCAAGGGCAACGATCTCTATGTCACAATTCTTGGCTCGCCAAAAGCCAAAACAGTGACGATTCAGGATCTCGATGCGCATACCGGAGTGACGATTCAACTGCTCGGGGACCAGAAGACACTCGTGGCGAAGGCAGAGGGAAGCAATCTTCAGGTTGTTCTTCCTGAAAACTTGAAAGGGAATTACGCCTACGTCCTGAAACTTGCAGATTACATTCGCTGAGACGTGGGCTGCTCGGTGATCAGATGCCGGATGGTCTCCTCCAGCAGACGTCGCGCTTCAGGCAGCGCGGCGTTGACTGCTTCGCTGAACCCTTCGCGCAACTCCAGCGATCCTGCTCCGATCGTCAGCAGCAGGGAAGTGCGCGGCACAGAACCGTACAGATCCTTGCTCAGCGCAGAGCAGTTCTGCCGCTCCGAAATGATGCGTCGCCAGTCCCGGCGCTTCACCTCCGGGCTCGACAGGCGCAAGCTGGACTGAGCCCGGCTGAGCGTTAGCCGCGCAGTCAATGAAGACGACCGACTCTGCGCCGGCAATATCTTCCGCCAGCTCCGGTGTCCATTGCTGTCGGCTCACGACGCGCACGGCAGGCTCACCGGCGAATCGTTCTTCCGCCCACGCAGCAAGCCAAGGCCCGACGCCGTCATCCTCGCGCAGCGTATTTCCGCAGGCAAGAATGAGGCATCGGGCCGGAATTGACTTCATCGGTTGATCGTACTCAGCGAACGACCTGGTCCACAACCTTGCCCTCTGCCGAAACCAGGGTAAGTGCCAGGGGCATCTGTCCAAACGCGTGGGTCGAGCAGCTCAGGCACGGGTCAAAGGTGCGAACGACAGCTTCAACGCGATTGAGGATTCCCTCAGTGAACTTGCCGTCCTTCACATAGTGCCGCGCGGCCTGCAGCACTCCCTTGTTCATGGCGTTGTTGTTCTGGCCGGTCGCGATCACAAGGTTGGCCCACTTGATCAGCCCGTTATCGTCCACCTTGTAGTGGTGATGGAGCGTTCCGCGCGGCGCCTCGGCCTGGCCTGCGCCCTCCAGCCTGTTCACGCCGGCGGTTGCACGCACGTGCTTGTCGAGAATCTTCGGATCATTGAGGATCATTTCGATCTTCTCGATTCCATGGAGAATCTCGACGAGGCGGGCGTGATGGTAGTAGAAGGAACTCAGCACGGGCCCGTCAGCCAGTTGCTTGAATTCTGCCAGTTCCTTGTCCGCGAACGGCGTGCCCATGCTCTTTGCAATGTTGAGTCGTGCCAGCGGGCCCACGCGGTAGCTCCCCGCTGGATAGCCAAGCGGCTTGTAGTAAGCGAACTTGGTGTAGCTGTATGGCTCGACTGCCTCACCGATGACTTCGGTAAACCGGTTCGCATCGATGCCATCCTCGATGATGTTGCCGGTCGAATCGATCAGTCTAAGCGCGCCGACGGTGAAGGCAATCGACTCGTCCTCGTTAATCAATCCCATGAAGAGTGACGGGAAGTTGGCGAAGACCTCGATCTCGGGCCTGAAATTGATCGGCGATCTTCTTGTACCAATCCAGGGCGAGGCGGATATTTCCGTAAGCTTCGGGAAGCATTGCCAGCATCTCGTCTCGCTTGGCGGCACTCAGCGGCTCGGTAACGCCGCCGGGCACAACCCATCCCGTGTGGATCCGCTTGCTGCCGAGCAACTCGATAATGTGCTGTCCGAAGCGGCGCAGAGCGATGCCCGCTCGGCCAAGCTCAGGCCGCGCTGCAACGACACCGAAAATGTGGCGCACCTTTGGATCCGCTTCCATGCCCAGGAGCAGGTCGGGGGAGGAGAGGTGGAAGAAGCTCAGCGCGTGCGATTGCACCATCTGCGCGAGATTGAGCATGCGGCGCAGCTGTGCGGCCGTGTAGGGAATCCGCACAGACATGATGGCCTCGCAGGCTCTCGCAGAGGCGATCAGGTGGCTCACCGGGCAGATGCCGCAAACCCGCGCCATCAGGCTGGGCATCTCGTAGAACGGCCGTCCTTCTGAGAATCTTTCGAATCCGCGCACCTGCGTTACATGAAAGTGCGCATCCTCAACCTCGCCCTGGCCGTTGAGTTGAATGGTGATCTTTCCGTGCCCTTCGAGGCGCGTTACAGGATCGATAGTAATGGTTTGGCTCATGGCTCAGGCTCCAAAGCGGGTCAGTGCTGGAATGTCCAGCGGCTCGCCGGTGATCAGCGCTGTCAGCGCTGTATGAAACGTGTCAGCCGAGGGCGGGCAGCCGGGAAGGAATACGTCCACCTTCACGAATTCGTGAATCGGGCGCACCACCTTGAGCAGCTTGGGCACAACGACGCAGGGAATCTGTGGCTGTGCGGTGACATTCTCAATGTAAGCGCGTTCAAGAATCACCTCAGGACCGATGGGATTACGCATCGACGGCACATTCCCTGTAATCGCGCAGTCACCCATCGCAATCAACATCTTGGAGTGGGCGCGGATCTTCTTGATCTTCTTCTCGTCATCAACGGATGCCACGGCTCCCTCGACGAGCGCGATATCCACTTCGTCAGGGAATTCCTTCGTGTCCACGATCGGGCTGTAAACGACGTCGACCAGTTCCGCCAGTTCGATCAGCCGTTCATCCATGTCGAGGAACGACATGTGACATCCCGAACACCCGTCCAGCCAGACTGTTGCTAGTTTCAATTTGCTCATCGCGCCTCCCTCATAAGGTTCAGGTACGGCAGTGATTCCGGATACTTGGGGTGGTCTGATCCGATCTTGCTCTTGTCGTAAAGCGCACCGGTTGGGCAAACCTGCACGCATTTGCCGCAGCGCGTGCAGGCGGAGCTGCCCCAGTCCTGGTTCAGATCCGCAATGATGTCGGAGTTGATACCGCGCCCCTTCACATCCCATATATGCGCGCCTTCGATTTCTGCGCAGACGCGCACGCAACGCGTACAAAGGATGCACCGGTTGCGGTCAAGCGTGAATCTCTCGTGCGAGGCATCCATGCCGAGTTGCGGGATTGCGATAGGGCAGGCGAACATGGGTCACGCCCTGGTCCTGCACCATCTTCTGGAGATCGCAGTGACCGTTGGCTACGCACACCGAGCAGATGTGATTGCGCTCGGCCATCAGCAGCTCCAGGATTGTCTTGCGGTGCTTCTGGAGCCGCTCTGTGTTGGTGCTGACCACCATGCCTTCTGACACCGTAGCAACGCATGCAGGCAACAGCTTGTTGCTGCCGGCGATCTCCACCAGGCAAAGCCGGCACGCTCCAACGTCGCTCAGGCCCTCGAGATGGCAGAGTGTGGGAATGTTGATCTCGTTTTCCAGAGCCACTTCAAGAATGGTCTGTCCTCTGCGACCGCTGACTTCGTGGCCGTCGATCTCGAGAGTTTTGACTTCAAATGCAGCCTCGCTCATGCCGGCACCTCCACAGAAGCTCCTTCGACAACGCTCGCACCGGCCATGTTGCATACACCTGCTGGACAGCGCTTGTGCACGATGTGTTCGATGTACTCGTTCTTGAAATACTTGAGTGTGCTCAGTACCGGGTTCGGCGCTGTCTGGCCCAATCCGCACAGGCTCGTCTCTTTGACGGTTCCGCAGAGATCCACCAGAAGTTCCAGATCTTCCATGCTTGCCGTGCCCTCGCAGATACGCGTGAGCAGCGTGAACATCTGCGCCGTCCCCGCGCGGCACGGAATGCATTTGCCGCAGGACTCTGTCATGCAGAACTCGACAAAGAACCGCGCCACGTTGACCATGCACGAGGTGTCGTCCATCACGATCATGCCGCCCGAGCCCATGATCGAGCCGGCTGCCATCAGGGCGTCGTAGCTAACGCCGAGGCCAAGCATGTCGGCTGGAATGCAGCCGCCGGAAGGCCCGCCGGTCTGAATTGCTTTTAATTTGTGGCCGCCCGGGACGCCGCCACCGATCACGTCGATGATCTCCCAGAGCTTGATGCCCAGGGGAACCTCGATCAGTCCGGTATTGGTGATTCTTCCCGTAAGCGCGAAGACCTTCGTTCCCTTGCTGCGCTCCGACCCCATGTTGAAGAACCACTTGCCGCCGTTGCGCACAATGGGAGCGACATTGGCATAGGTCTCAACGTTATTGATGAGCGTCGGCTTGCCCCACAAGCCGCTGACAGCCGGGTAGGGAGGCCTTGGTTTTGGTGTGCCGCGCCTGCCTTCGATGGAGGCGAGCAGCGCGGTCTCTTCTCCGCAGACGAAGGCTCCGGCTCCAAGACGAATCTCAACATCGAAGCTGAACGTGGTGTTGCAGATGTTGTTGCCCAACAGGCCGCGGCGTCGTGCCTCGCGCAGAGCCGTGGTCAGGCGTGCAACCGCGACCGGATACTCCGCACGCACGTAGATGAAGCCCTTGCTGGCGCCAACCGCGTATGCCGCAATTGCCATGCCCTCAATCACGCGATGCGGATCGCCCTCCATCACGCTGCGATCCATGAAAGCGCCGGGGTCGCCTTCGTCGCCGTTGCAGACGACGTATTTCACTTCGCCGCTTGCCTTGGACACGGTGCCCCACTTCAAGCCCGTGGGATATCCGCCGCCTCCACGACCACGCAGGCCGCTCTCTGTAATGCGGTGGATCACGCCATTCGGTGTCATCTCGGTCAGCGCCGTCAGGAGAGCCTTGTAGCCATCGCGAGAGATATAGTCGTCGATCTTCTCCGGGTCGATATGCCCAGCGTTCTCGAGGACTACGCGCACCTGCTTGTCAAAGTGCTCGTTCAAATCGCACTGCAACTCTGCAACCGGCTTGTCGCCCAGGCTGGAGATAATGGCCTGCGCATTCTTGTCTTTCACGTGCGCGTAGAGTGTTTCTTCGGGATCCACGCGAACCAGCGGCCCGGACGAACACGGACCCATGCATCCGGTCTTGCGAATGAGGACCTTCTTGCCAGACGCTTCCGCAGCTTTAACCAGTTCATCCCGCAGCGCAGCCGCTCCCTGGCTGGCGCAAGCGAGGTCCATGCAGACGTTGACCTCGTAGTCGTATTTCTCGTTTTCCTGGTGGACGCTTTTGGCTATTTGTTCCAGTTCTTCGATGGTCATTCCACGGCCCACCTTTCCAGTTGAGCGATCATCTGCTCGTTGGTGACCTCACCCGCAACTTCGCCATCACAGATCACCACCGGCGCGCGGCTGCAAGCGCCAACGCAGCGGGCTGTCATGAGGCTGATTTTGCCGTTCTTGGTGGTTTGGCCGGCCTTGAGCGCGAGGTGCTGCTCGGCTGCGCTCACCAGCTTGTCGGTGCCCTTGATATAGCAGGCGGTCCCGGTGCAGAGGGTCATGGTGTGCTCGCCCGGGGGCTTGAGGCTGAAGTAGTGGTAGAACGTCACCACTCCATATGCCTGGCTCAGCGGAACCCGCAGGGATTGTGCAACAAAGCGAATGGCGTCGTCGTCCAGATAGCCGAACGATGACTGCACAGTGTGGAGGGTCTCAATCAGCGCGTGTCGGGCAAACCCATTCTTGCGCATGGTGCCGTTCACGATCTTCCATCGTTTGTCGTCGCTTGGGAGCGGCGGGGGTGTGAATACAGGCACGTTTCCTCCCATAGGCAGACATTCAACTGCAGAGCAGTTATACGCTCCGCTCTCTGTCTGGTCTAGTTTTACGCTGGCGAGCTAACGATTGGCCGTGACAACGGTCACGAGGGCGCGTGCTATTCAGACAAGGGGTGAAAAACCAACCAGCGAGGAATCAGGATCTTGCCGAGGGAAGGTGAATCTCTTAGCTGAGCGCAGGCAGCCGATCGCTAATCCCGAACAGGAAAATCAGCCCGATTCCGCAGCTGTAGACGGCGCCCGTCCACGCAATCACGTGGTAAAGGCGCGGATGGTGGCCGCTGGCTTTGAACGCGCCGCCCATCGACGCGGTCATCAGCGCATTCATCGCAACAAGCCCTAAAGCGAATGCCGCCAGGCCCAGCATTCCGCGTGAAGTTCCACCGAGGTTTGCGGTAAGGAAAAAAAGCGCGAGTTGACTAGGCGTTTCAGCGCCCACACCGTGCAGAACGCCAATCGTGAACACCGATTTTCCGGTGTACATCCACTGGAATCGTTGCGGCTTGGGTGCTTCAGGGTTCCAAAGTCGCCGTACACGCCATGCCATCCACAGCACGCCATTGATGGCAATCGCCAGCCTGCTTTCGATGCGGCTATGCTTGTGTCCGTGCGCGTCTTTTCGCAGGATTCCCGCCACCACGCCAATGCCAAGCACGATCAGCGTCAGGCCGATCAGGCGCTCCATCCAGTGGTCGAGGCCGTCCGGCAAGCCCAGGTGCAGTTGCAGCACGGCGACGCCAAGCACAATAACTGTAAACGCGTGACCAAATGCGTACGTCATTCCCAACCGCAATCCGCTCTTCCAGTTACGCTGGACAGCGGTAATGTCGGATATGGCCGCGAGGTGATCGTAGTCGAACCCGTGACGCAGCCCCAGGAGAAGGCAGGAGCCAAGAGCAGCGTCGAGTTTCCAATCGCCTACCCAGAGAGTCACGAAGCCCAGTATAGAGCAGGCACAGCGTTTCCCGCGTATCCGGCCTCTGCCGCTCGGGCATTGACCAGCCTCGAATTGGGCCCGAGCTCTCCAGCGAAGCCGAACCAACCGCACGCCCGTTCAGCGTGGCTGCAGCAGATCTACCTGGTAGTCGGTGTAGTCGATCTTCACCACCGTTTGGCCGAGCAGGGCACTGTCTGAAACCGCCTTTGCGTGCGTTGCCATCGGGAATCCGCTCACATCGTCATATTGACGCAACACCTGTGCAGCACTGGCGAGAAAGAGCGGGCTTTTTGACGCCGTACCTTCAAGTTGGACAATCGCGTAGTTCTTCGCATCCACCCAAAGGGTCCCTTTGAAGAGGTAGGGGCTGGTCCGGCGCGGGAAGAGTGAAACAACCAGGCAATCGCGTCCTGAAAGTTCCCTGTGCGGATCAGAGGCCACCTTCATGTCGTAGTTGGCTGAGTCGATCAAGGCCGTCTCGACATTCCCGGGCTGGCTCATGCGCTCTTCGTTGTCGAGCAGAGTTCCCAGCACCTCGCTCCGCAACAGTGCTGATCCACTTTGCGAAAGGATGGTGTAGCTCTTTCCGGATCCCTTGCGGTAGATCGTTTTGACGATCATCTCCGCCGCCGGATGGGATTCGTCGTGGCTACGGAAGACGGCATAATGCTCGGTGACTGTGTATCCTGCAATTTTGTCGATTCGGGATTTGACAGAAGCGTCGATGCCCTTAACGACAGCGGAGGCATCAGGCTGCTCGGGGGGGAGAGCAAGAAAACGGGAGCATCCAAGAATCGCAAGGAAGGCCCCTGCGGCAGTCTTCAACTGATATCTGTTGAGTTTCAATGAATACTTCCAGACCGGACCTGCTTGAAATTCAAACTACTCATCTTACGTTACCACCTTAAATCGCGCGTTCGAGGTACCAAGTGCAATGGGATCAGTGCTGACGTGCGCTATCCTTTCCCTGCGGCACGAGGCGTGATTGGTTTGACTGAAAGCTCAATTCCAGAAGACGAGCGCAACGGAATCCTCCAGAGGCGTGGAGTGCTGGTTCGCGGCGTGGTTCAGGGGGTTGGGTTTCGGCCGTTCGTTTACCGCCTTGCGACGGAGGAAGGGCTGGCAGGTTCCATCGGCAACGATACCGACGGAGTAACCATCGAGGTTGAAGGGCCCGCCCCGCACGTCGCGACGTTTCTCGAACGGCTGCGTCTGGAAGTGCCGCCCCTCGGCAGAATCGACTCCATCATTGCGCGCGATTTGGAAATCACCGGCGAGCGGGGGTTCCGCATCGTTGCCAGCGAAGTCCTCGGACGCGTCAGCACCGGCATCCCCGCCGATGCAGCGACCTGCGCCGATTGCCTGCGTGAGTTGCTCGATCCCGCCGACCGCCGCTATCGGTATCCATTTCTGAACTGCACCAACTGCGGGCCGCGCTTCACCATCACCCGTCGCATTCCTTACGACCGGCCGCAAACCTCGATGGCGAGGTTCCCAATGTGCGCTGCCTGCCAGGCAGAGTACGACGACCCGCTGAATCGACGCTTCCACGCGCAGCCCAACGCGTGCTGGGATTGCGGCCCGCATTGCTGGCTCGAAACCGCCGAAGGAAAGGCAGTCTCCTCTGACGATCCGGTGCAGGAAACGATCGACCGTCTCCTCGCGGGCGAGATCATGGCCATCAAAGGCATCGGCGGATTTCATCTGAGCGTGGATGCAACCAGCGAGAAGGCCGTCCACGCGCCTGCGCGATCGCAAACACCGCTACGGGAAGCCGCTCGCGGTAATGGTGCGCGATCTCGAAGCGGCGCGGGCGCTTTGTGAACTGACGTCTGAGGAAGAGTCTCTTCTGCAAACGCCTGCGCGACCTATCGTGCTTGGCGCGCGCACGCGTCGGCAACGGCATCGCCTCTGCGGTCGCGCCGGGGATTCCGTGGCTCGGCATCTTTCTTCCGTATGCGCCGCTGCAGCATCTGCTCTTTGCCGATGCGCGCGTGAAGGCGCTCGTGATGACCTCGGCGAATCTCAGCGAAGAGCCCATTGCCATCGACAACGACGAAGCGCGAGCCCGTCTCGGCAGCATTGCCGATGCTTTCCTGATGCACGACCGCGAGATCCTTCAGCGCTGCGACGACTCGGTCGCTGCGGTTGTCGATGGCGCGCCGCAACTGATTCGCAGAGCGCGCGGGTTTGTGCCGCTTGCCGTGCCGCTGCCGTTGGAGAGCCCGCCATTGCTGGCTGTCGGCGGGCATCTCAAGAATGTCTTTGCGCTGGCGAGGGGAAAGTTCGCCTACCAGAGCCAGCACCTCGGCGATCTCGAAAATCTGACAAGCCTTGAGTTCTTCAAGGAGTCGCTGGCTCACCTGATGCACACGTTTGAGATCGAGCCGGAAGTAGTCGTGCACGATCTGCACCCCGGCTACCTCTCCACATCGTGGGCCAGCCAGTGGGCGGAAGAACACAAGTTGCCGCTGATCGCCGTTCAGCATCATCACGCGCACATCGCCGGCTGCATGGCCGAACACGGGATTGATGGCTCCGGTCATCGGACTGGCGCTCGACGGCACCGGCTACGGCACCGATGGTCGCATCTGGGGCGGGGAAGTGCTGATCTGCCGCCTCGAAAGCTTCGATCGCTTCGCGCATCTCGATTACGTGCCCATGCCCGGCGGTGAAGCAGCGATACGAGAGCCATGGCGCATGGCGTTTGCGCATCTGACTGCAGCGGGCTTCTCTGAAGAGGATGCAAGGGAACTCGTTGGGGCAACTGGCCAGCAGGCCCGCGCTGATGTCCCGTATGATCGAGCGGCGCATCAACACCCCGCTCACATCAAGTCTCGGCCGTCTCTTCGATGCTGTCGCTGCCGTGATTCTGCACCGGTCTGAAGTTGACTACGAAGCGCAGGCCGCTATTGAGTTGGAAGGCATCGCCGTTGACGAGCCGAATGACCGCGGATCAGTCGCACCGTATGAGCTGGAACTGGTCGACGGAGACTGGTCACGTCGTGACCCCGCTCGCATCAGTGTGGCGCCGCTCTGGCAAGGCATGATCGAGGATCTCCGCAACGGCGTGAGCCAATCCCAGATCGCTGCGCGCTTCCATGCGGCAATCGCTCACGGCTTTGTCCAGGCAGCGCTGAGTGCACGCACTGCCACCGGAATAGAGCAGGTTGCGCTTAGCGGCGGCTGCATGCACAACCGGCGGCTGGCACGATTACTGCGCGCCGGCCTTGGAGGCGGAAGGCTTTCACGTCTTCCAGCATCGCGCCGTCAGCCCCGGCGATGGCGGCCTCAGTTACGGACAGGCGGCAGTGGCCGCGGCTATCCTGCGGACCGGCAGAAATCCTCGCGATGGAGGTAAGAAAGTATGACGCTAGCGAAATGTTGCGTGGTGGGCTCTGATGGCCACCGGCGGTGTTTTAAGCGCGGGTGTTTCGCTCTACGCAGTGTATCGCGGCTTACGCGACAGACTTCCGCCCGAATCCAGTGCTGACAACTGTCTATTGCATCCTTCCCGCGCTGTGCTTTCCGACTTTCATCCTCGTTCGGCGTGCGCGAAGAGCGGCCCCTTTGCTGGCGATCGGGGCTCTGTGCTTCCTGGCCGCGTATTCCGCGCTCAACTGGAGAACCTGCGCCGAACTCGGCTACTGCGGCAGCATCGCGACCACCGTGCTGGTGACGCTGAAGACACGCATAGTCCTGGCGTTCTTCGCGGTCCCGATCATTGTCTGGATTGCCCAATCTGTGGATGACAGAAAGTCGCCGAACTGATTCAGCCGGAGAGCCGAACCAGTTGCTCCGCCTCGATGCGCGGTCCGAGAATCGACATGCGCGGAATGCGTCCACGCACCATGGCAACCTCATCGCAGCGGTGCAGTCGCGGGCAGCTCTGGCAATCTTTGAAGATCTTGTCAGGCAGTTCGGCCTTGTCTTCCACGGTCCTGAAGCCGTACTTGAAAAAGAAGTCAGGAATGCGCGTGAACAGACACACTGACTGAATGCCGTGCTCCTCAGCTTCTTCAATGAGTGCCCCGAGAATGCGACCGCCCGCGCCCTGGCCCTTTGCCTCCGGCTTCACGACGATCGAGCGCACTTCGCAGAGATGCGGCCCGTAGAGGTGGAGTGCTCCGCAGCCGAGAAATACGCCACCGTCGGATTCCGCGACGGTAAAGTCGCGAATGTTCTCGCAGATCTCAGCAAAGGGGCGCTTCAGCAGAGTGCCATCGCCCGAGAGCGAGTTCACCAGGTCGTAGACGTTTGAGGCATCCGGCAGCCGTGCCTTACGCACCAGCATGGACCGCCTCCGCTGCCTGGATTCCCGTGAGAGCAGTGACCCGCTCTGCCGCTGCCGATAGCGATGCACGCACACGCTCGCGCGCGGTTCCTCCAATCACGTCGTGGCAGTCGAGCGTCGCATTCAGCGTGATCGATGAGAAAAAGTCCTCGTCGAACTCCTGTCCAAACTGATGCAGTTCATCAAGGCTCAGGTCGCCAAGTTCAACGCCCTTTTCCAGAGCAAATCGCACTGCGTTGCCGATCTTTTCATGCGCCGTGCGGAAGGGAACGCCTTTGTGAACAAGATAGGTCGCAGCGGCCATGGCATTCAGATAGCCCGACTGCGCGGCCTCGCGCATCCGGTGCGAAGTTGAATTGCAAGGCGGCAGTAAAGCGCGCCACAAGGGCCAGCATTTGGGGAACAAAATCCACTGAAAATGCCGGCTCCTGCGTCTCCTGCATGTCCTTATTGTAGGCCAGCGGCAGTCCTTTCAATTGCAGCGTAACCGCTTCCGCAGCTCCGTGAATGCGCCCGACCTTCGCGCGAATCAACTCGGTCAAGTCCGGATTCTTCTTCTGCGGCATCGCGCTCGAGCCTGTAGAAAATGCTTCGGGCAGCGCGACAAAACCGAACTCCGCCGTTGCGAAGAGCGTGATCTCTTCAGCAAAGCGGCTCAGATGCAAGCCGACGAAAGTCAGCGCCTGCAGGTACTCGAGAATGAAATCGCGATCGCTGGTTGCATCCATCGAATTGGCCGTCGGAGCCGTGAATCCCAGCTCGCGTGCCGCAATGGTGCGATCGAGCGCGAGCGTTGCTCCGGCCACTGCGCCCGAACCCAGAGGGCAGTAATTCAGCCGCGCCGAGCAGTCGCGCAGCCTCGACGCGTCGCGCAAGAATCATCTCCACATAAGCCAGCAGCCAGTGCGCAACGAGCACAGGCTCGGCCCGTTGCAGGTGCGTGTAGCTCGGCATCACCGCATCGCCGGCTGCGCTTGCCTGCTCAAGCAACGCCGCGGCCCACGCACGCCAGCGCATTGAACAACGCGCTCGATCTGCCCGCGCACATACAGCCGCAGGTCAGTCGCAATCTGCTCGTTGCGGCTGCGCCCGGTGTGCAGCTTGAGGCCAAGGGAGCCGACGCGCTCCACCAGCGACAGCTCCACGAAGTGATGAATGTCTTCGGCGGTCGGGTGATTGCGCACCTTCGCCTTGCCGTCTTCGGAGCCGATACTCCGCAGCAATCGCATCGAGCGCTGCGCGCAGCTCCGACCGTCTCACTTTCGGTGAGGACTCCGGCCGCGCGAAGTGCCGACGCATGCGCCTTGCTGGCAGCTACCTCCTGTTCAAGAAGCCGCCAGTCAAAGACGATCGAGCGCTGCCACTGCTCGAACTCCGCATCCAGCGGCTCGCGAAAGCGGCCCGACCACATCTTCCCGGATTGTTGTTCGTTCGACATTGCTTTAAGCGTACCTCATGCTATTTCTTCTCCTTGCCGCTGTTGAGCTGGGGCATTTCGCTGCCTTTGCTGAGCGTGAGGAGGCCGGCTTTGGCGTAGGTGAGGAGCTTCTCCCGAGTGTCGGTAATGTCCAGATTGCGCATGGTGAGTTGGCCGATGCGGTCGCGCGGAGAGAAGGCGGATTCAGTCTTCTCCATGCTGAGGCGCTCGGGGTGGAAGGTGAGGTTGGGCGACTCGGTGTTGAGGATCGAGTAGTCGTTGCCGCGGCGCAACTCGAGTGTGACCTCGCCGGTGATGGGTTTGGCGACCCAGCGCTGGGCAGATTCGCGGAGCATGATCGCCTGGGAGTCGAACCAACGACCCTGATAGAGCAGACGGCCAAGCTTGCGGCCATTGTCGCGGTACTGCTCGATGGTGTCCTCGTTGTGGATGCCGGTGATGAGACGCTCGTAAGCGATGAAGAGCAGAGCGAGGCCCGGGGCCTCGTAGATGCCGCGGCTCTTGGCCTCGATGATGCGATTCTCGATCTGATCGGACATGCCCAGGCCGTGGCGGCCGCCGATGCGGTTGGCTTCGAGCAGGAGGGCGACGGGGTCGTCGAATTGCTGGCCGTTGAGAGCGACCGGGAAGCCCTCTTCGAAGCGAACGGCGACCTCTTCGCGATGGATCTCGACATCGTCGCGCCAGGAGGCCACCCCCATGATCGGAACGACGATCCTGATCGACGAAGAAAGATGCTCCAGGTCTTTGGCTTCGTGGGTTGCGCCAAGGATGTTGGAGTCGGTGGAGTAGGCCTTCTCAGCCGACATCTTGTACGCGAAGCCGCAGCGCTGCATGAAGGCAGACATCTCAGCGCGACCGCCTAATTCGTCGATGAAAGCGGCGTCAAGCCAGGGCTTGTAGACCTGGAGGCTCGGATTGACGAGCAGTCCGTAGCGGTAAAAGCGCTCGATGTCGTTGCCTTTGAAAGTGGAGCCGTCGCCCCAGATGTGGACATCGTCCTCCTTCATGGCGGCCACCAGCATGGTGCCCGTGACCGCGCGGCCGATGGGAGTGGTGTTGAAGTAGGTGACGCCGGCGGTGGTGATGTGGAAGGCCCCGGCCTGCAGCGCGGCGATACCTTCGCGAACCAGCGGGCCGCGGCAGTCGATGAGGCGGGCCTTTTCGGCGCCATAGTCAAGGGCCGCGCGCGGGATGGCCTCGTAGTCGGTTTCGTCGGGCTGGCCAAGGTTGGCTGTATAGGCGTAGGGGATGGCCCCCTTCTGCTTCATCCAGTGCAGGGCGGCGGAGGTGTCCAGCCCGCCAGAGAAGGCGATGCCGACCTTCTGGCCGATGGGCAGGGATTCGAGAATTACGGACATGCTTGCGAAAACCTCAAAAGAATAAGGGGCCTTGTTATTGAAAGCTCGGCGTATTCGACAGTCCGCCAAGCAATAGCAGCAGCAGGGCCTTCTGTGCGTGCATACGATTCTCAGCCTGGTCAAAGACAATGGACTGTGGACCATCAAGCACAGCGTCCGTCACTTCGGCGTTTCGCCGCGCGGGTAGGCAATGCATGAACACTGCCTCGGGGCGCGTCTTTTGCATCAACGCTTCGTTCACCTGGAAGGGCCTGAAAATCGGTGCGCGCTTTGTCGACTCGTGCTCAAAGCCCATGCTCACGCAGACGTCGGTGTACACGGCGTCCGCTCCTTCAACTGCGGCCTGCGGGTCCTGCAACAACCGAACTTCGCAGCCATTGACCTCGGCAATCTCCCTTGCCTTGGTCACGATTTCGATATCCGGCGAATAGCCGCGTGGGGTGGCGATCGTCACGTTTGTTCCCAACTGAGCGCCGGTCAGCATCAACGAATGGCAAACGTTGTTACCATCGCCAACATAGGTGAAGTTGAGCCCGGCCGCCGAGCCGAAGTGCTCCTCCAGCGTCATGAAGTCGGCAAGTGCCTGGCAGGGATGCTCAAAATCAGATAGTGCATTGATCACCGGAACCCGCGCGTTCGCCGCCATCTCGGTGATGGTGTCGTGCGCATAGGTCCGGAGCACAATTACGTCGACCCAGCGCTCAACATTGCGCGCTATGTCGGCAATCGCTTCGCGCTCGCCCAGGGGAGAGCTCGTCTGATCAACGAAAATCGCGTTTCCGCCCATGGTGTTGATCCCCGTTTCAAACGCAAGTCGCGTGCGCAGGCTGGCCTTTTCAAACATCAGCACCATCTGCTTCGCATCAAGAGCGTGGCGGTATTCCTGCGGATTGCGCTTCACTTCATGTCCGAGCTTGAGAATGGCGCGAACCTCGCCACTCGACAGATCGGCAATGGAGCACAGGTCTTCGCCGGCCAGTCGTGCAGCCGCGGCAAGAACGTCGTCGTCTTTGTAAACGGGAACTGCGGGCCCCTTGCGTTCCATGATTGCTCTGCTAGCCACGATTGTTTCCTCCTGTCGATTGAGTTGCCGCATAGGCCGCGTGCTGGCTAAAGATTTCATCCATCGCCTTGATGGCTGCGTCAACGTGCTCGCGTTCCAGAATGTACGGCGGAAGGAAGCGCAGAACGGTGTCGCTGGTGCAATTGATCAAAATGTGCCGCTTCAACATCTCGGCAACCGTCAGCTTGGCAAGATCTGCCGAGTCAAGTTCCGCGGCAATCATCAGGCCTTTGCCGCGCACGTCGATAATCGCCTCGTGCTTCTTCGCTAAGGACCGCAATTGCGCCTGGAAGTAATCGCCAACTTCTGTTGCATGGGCAAGCAGGCCTTCGCTTTCAATTGCATCGATCACTGCAATGGCAACAGCGCAGGCCAGCGGGCCTCCGCCAAATGTCGTGCCGTGCATGCCTGCATGAATCGCGCGCGCGACTTCCTCCGTGCAGAGCACCGCTCCCATCGGAATTCCCCCCGCGAGGGGCTTTGCCAGCGTAGTGATGTCTGGCTGGATCCATAGTGCTGATAAGCGCACCACTTTCCGGTGCGGCCCATCCCAGACTGAATCTCGTCCACAATAAGGAGCGCGCCCGGTGGAACTGGCGAGCGTGCGAGCTTCTGCAAAGAACTCCTGCGACAGCGGTCGGATCCCGCCCTCTCCCTGAATCGACTCAACCAGAATTGCGCAAACATCTTCAGAAAACTTCGCGCGCAGGTCTGCCACGTCATTGAAGAGCACAAACTCGACGCCGGGAATCCCAGGAGCGAACGGCTCGCGATACTTCGCCTTGTGTGTCGTCGACATGGAGCCGAATGTGCGGCCGTGAAAGCTCTGCTCCAGCGCGAGAAACTTGGTGCCGATGTTCCTGCCTTCGCTGCGCAGCAATCCGGCATGGGCGCGGGCCAGCTTCAGCGCGCCTTCCCAGGCCTCAGTTCCCGTGTTTGAGAAGAAGACGCGGTCCATGCCAGTGCGCTCAGTGAGGCGCAGCGCGAGTTCCGCCTGTCCTTCGTGATAAAAGAGGTTGGACGTGTGAATGAGGGCGCGACTTTGTTGAACGATGGCGCGCTCGATCGCCGGGTGGCCGTAGCCGAGCGCGTTCACTCCGATTCCGCTCAACAGGTCAAGGTATTTGTTACCTTCCTCGTCAATGACGTGCACTCCCTCGCCACGTACGAAAAGGATGGGGTTCCTTTCGTAGGTTTGAAGCAGCAGCCTGGATTCAGCTGCGCGAATTTCGTCGAGTTTCGTCACTCTCATCTCTCCTCAGGCCACCATCACTTCGGTGCCGTGGGCCACGCGGGAACTGCACAGGTCGGGAAGGGAACCGGCAGCCTCCGCGGGCAAGATCCTCACACGCTTTACGCCGTTCAAAAGCGCTTCCCGGCACGCACTGAGCTTCGGAAGCATTCCGCCGGAGATGACTGCGCTCTTTGCCATCTCGGCGATCTGGTCGATACTGAGCCATCGCAGCACCTCGCCATTGGCGCCCTTGACTCCCGGCACGTCGGTAAGAAAAACAAGCGCGTCGGCGCGACATGCAACGGCACACGCGGCGGCCATCTCATCGGCATTGATGTTGTAGTACTCGCCGTCGAATCCAAGCGCGACGGACGAAATCACGGGTACGCCGTTCAACTTCCAGATTGCATCCAGCCACCTGGGATCGCTCGACGCAATCTCGCCCACAAACCCCAGGTCCGGAGCCGTGCGCTTCTTGCGCGCTCGAAAAAGCAGGCCATCGCCCCCGGTCATTCCCACCGCAGGCTGACCCAATGCGCCCAATGCGGCAACCAGGCCTTTGTTGACCTTGCCTGCAAAAACCATCAGCGCGATATTGCGTGTCTCCGCGTCCGTGATGCGAAGTCCATCGATAAACTCGCTCTTCTTTCCAAGAGCCTGAAGCATGCGGGTCAACTGCACTCCGCCGCCGTGCACCACCGCAACCTGGTGTCCGTCGCGCACCAGTTCGGTGATGGCGCGTGTGCAGCCATCCAGAAGCGCTGGCGTTTCCAGGCCTGCTCCGCCCAATTTGACGACATACCTCATTCGAGCCCCTCCGCTTCGCCCCAGCCGAGCATGACGTTCATGTTCTGCACGGCCTGTCCGGACGCGCCCTTCAATAAGTTGTCGAGACAGCTCACGATGACTGCCCTCTTCCCGTCCGCGGCAAGTTGGAATCCGATATCGGCGTAGCTTGTTCTGACCGAATACTGAATCTGCGGGAGTCCGCTCTCGTAAATCCGCACCATTGGACTTCCTGAGAAAAACTCGTGATACACCTTTGCAACGCTCGCTCTTGTCTGCGGCTCGCGGAAGTGCACGTAAATCGTCGAAAGAATCCCGCGGGGAATCGGCAGAAGGTGCGGTGTGAAAACGATGTCGCCGGCGTCGATCCCAATCTGCTCCAGCAGTTCGCCTGTGTGGCGATGGCTGAAGACACCGTAGGCCGAAAGATTGTCCGCGGCATGCATGTAGTGCGTCTTGGCTGTCGGCGCCTTTCCCGCGCCGCTCACGCCGCTTTTGGAATCTGCAACAACTCCGCGCGCAACATCAACCAGGCCCGCCGCAATCAGCGGACGAAGGGCGAGGATGACAGACGTGGCATAGCAGCCAGGATTGGCAACGAGATGCGCGCCGGTAATGTTTGCGCGGTGCAGTTCCGGCATCCCGTAAACAGATTGCGCCTGGGTTGCCGCGGCCCGCTCCGTGCCTTCATCTGTAAAGGCATAGACAGCCCTATTCCGTGCATCGATCAATCGCCATGCACCGCTCAGGTCGATAACGCGCAGACCGCGCGCCAAAGCCTCCGGAACCCATTCGCGCGATTGCTCGTGCGGGGTCGCCAAAAACAGCACATCGACTCCGCGATTCGCCAGCAATTCCCATGAGAACTGCTCGAGCTTCAGCGCGTTTCTTCCATTGCTATTCGCGAGCTGCGGATGAATCTCGCCAAGCGGAACTCCGTGCGCCGCATCCTTTTCATCCACGCGCCCGGCAAAGACCGGCGGCATCCCATGAAGCCGGGGATGGTGCAGGAGGAGGCGCGCAAGCTCAGCGCCCGCGTATCCAGTCACTCCCACAACAGCTGTTTGGACACTCTTCATCATGATTCCAGCATCGTCCTCAGCCGGGACTCCACATCGCTTGCGCGCCGCGCGTCAGGGCAAATTACAAGTACCGTGTCGTCGCCCGCAATTGTGCCAAGCATCTCGCTCCACCCTTCGCGGTCCAGGGCCGCTGCCACTGGCTGCGCTCCGCCCATTACGGTGCGCACCACGACCTGGTTCATGGCATGCTGCACCTGCAAGCCGAAGCTCTCAATCATCTCTGCAACCGAAGGGGGGCCATCATCTTCGCTTGCCACATGCCCCCCATTTCCATTGGGAAGGGAATATCCCCCCGGTCCCTTTGAAAGCCGCAATTCATGAATGTCGCGCGACAGTGTCGCCTGCGTCACCTCAATTCCGCGGCGGCGCAACTTGCGGCGCAACTCGTCCTGGTTAGCAACCAGGGCATGAGAAATCAATTCGCGAATTGCATTGTGCCTTTGCAGTTTCATGGTGCTTCAGTAAAAAATCAAAAAACGCGGCCCGCAGTGTGCGGCCGCGTCTGCATAAATATACAAGAAAAGTGTATAAGTATGCAAGTCGGTTTTCATTCCCCTGAGAGCGAATCATTCCAGTTACCTGCTGGGATCCGCATTACGGAAGCACGGGTAAAGCTGGCACAATCTGCAAGGTGTTGCGCCGATCGCGAAGCCAGGTGTCCTGGCCCGGGTTTGCGACAAGGATGGGCCTTCTTCGCGCGGTGCCGATACCGGAAGCATGACCGCCCCGTCAGAAACGACCGCTCCGACTTGGGCCCCGGGTGGCTGCTCAGACCCTTTGCAGTTTCTTTCGGCGTTTCTCCTTGTACATGGCCTGGTCAGCCTTGGTCACAAGGTCCTTGAGCGTCTCCTGCGAATAGTAGTCCGCAGTGACATATCCGATACTCAGGCTCAGTGGAAACTTTCTGGGAACGTTGATGTTTCGCTCGGCCGCGGCACTCATCAGGCGCTGGGCCGCAATCTCGACACCCACCACGCTGAACTGTCCGGCGATAACAAACTCATCTCCCCCAAACCGGCCCTTCACATCGCCTTCCCTGAACGTAAACGACACCAGTTCTCCGGTCTCGGCAAGATAAGCTGACCCGGTGTTGTGTCCCATCTGGTCGTTGATCTGCTTCAAGCCATCAAGGTCGACAAAGAGAACGGAAAAAGGCAATTGCGCGCGCTGTGCCAGGCGCAGTGTCTGTTCAGCCAGAAGATAAAAGCCTCTCATGTTGTACAGCCCCGTCAAATCGTCACGAAGCGTCAAATCGTGAATTTCCTTCTCCATCGCGTTGATCCGCCACACAAGGAACAGCAACAGAAGAATGGAAATCGCGGCGATGATCGAGGTGAAGGTCGCATTGCCGTACTGGGGGGGGACCATCTGCCGAAGTTCGAGACGCGTTCTCACTACCTCGCCAAGGAAAGGCAGTACCAGCAGGACGGGCGCAAAGCCCCGCGCGATCCTGCTCCCGATGCCGCATCCCAAAAAGATCGAAAATACCCCATGCTCAACCTGGCGAAGCGTCACGACAATGGTGAGGAGCGAGAGGCAGAAGAGCACCAGGGGCGAAATAAGGTCGCCCGACAACAACCCAAAAAGTCCCACGGTCCCGAAAAGGTTTTCCGTGACGAGGATGAGCGTTAAGAGGCAAAGGCACGAAACCGCCACATCAGCAATGCGCTTCATCAAAGCGCTGCTGCCGCTCACGAGTACCATCACTACGGCGAGTACCGCGAAAGCCACCGGAGGTTGCAGGGCCAGGCCGCGGTTGTTGGGATTGGCTCGCTCTGAATCCAGAAGCTGATCGAGGGCCGGAAACAGGTGAAGCGTGTTTTCGAGCAGAACTGCAAATGAAAGGATGCCCGCGAGCATGGCGATGGCTCGGCTCAAGCGGGGAAGTGCAAGATGGCTTCCTGGTTCAGAAAGAACCAGGCTGAACGTGCAAAGCAGCGCCGTCAACGCTATCGGAATGCTCATCTGCGTTGCCATCGCCGGGAGGTAGAACGCAACGGCAGGAGACAGCCAGGCCGCAAAGACTACGATTGCGCTGATTGTGACCAGCGCGAGACAGCCCTGCTGTACAAAGAAGAGCTTCCGCTGCAGAGCCGGATCCGGCTGCCCGGGAGGGAGAGATGGCGTTCTCTTTGGCATAGCTCCAATGCGGCAATGGTGCGGATAGATGGGAGAATATTAACCTACAGTGCCGCAGGTTTGGTGCATTGCGGCCGGGTCGGACAAAACCGAAGTTTTATTGCCTTTTGGGGATCCGATCATCGAAAGGCGGGCGCCGTTGGGCCGGCCGGGAAACGCGGCCAAGCAGGGAGCGTTTGACTCATAACCCAGGTCCACGCTGATACACTTCCCTTGGTCTGATTTCCACTTTGGTAAAGATACTTCGCCGCTCGAGATGACATCTATTACCCCGTTCAGCACCATCAATGATCTTTTTTGCCGGGTATCTGCAGCTCGCAATGCGCGCGCGGTTCTTTGGCAGGACGAGTTTGGTCAATGGAATCCCATATCCTCCGACCAGATCTACCATCGCGTTCGAGCAGTGGCCACGGCGCTCCTCGGATGGGGAGTGCAGAAGGGCGACCGGATCGCTCTGATCGGCGAAAACCGATGGGAATGGGCTATTGCCGACTTTGCAACCCTCGCCATCGGCACCGTCAATGTGCCGATCTACCCAACCCTGACTGGAGAACAGATCGCCGTACTTGTACGGGACGCCGGCTGCCGGATTGCAATCGTCTCAACTCGGCAACAGTTTGAGAAGTTGAACGCGGTTCGATCCCAGACGCCGCTGGAACGGATCCTGATTATGGACCCCACGCCGCCCCCTTCCGGCGCAATCGGATTTTCTGAAGTGCTGGCCGGCGCCGATGACCAAGGCGCAACCCGCGACCCCGTCTTCGATGCCCTGGTCCGCTCTGTTGCGCCCGCCGATCTTGCCACCCTGATTTATACCTCCGGCACCACGGGCGAGCCCAAAGGGGTGATGCTTACTCACGGCAACATCGCCGCCAATCAGAACACCGCGGCAGACGGCTTCTTCTTTAATGCATCGGACGTTTGCATATCCTTCCTGCCTCTCTCGCACATTACGGCACGCGCGCTCGATTACGTCATGTACTCGCATGGCGCACAAGTCGTCTATTGCGCGGCATTCGACAAGCTTCCGCAAGCGATGAAGGAAGTGCGCCCGACAGTGTTTGTCGGCGTACCCCGGGTCTACGAGAAGATTCACCAGGCAGTCGAACAGAAAGCCGGCCTCTCGCCCATCAAGAAGCGGCTGTTGGCATGGGCCCTCGCAGTCGGATCCCGCCATGGAGATACGGTCTACCGCGGTGGTCAGCCAGGTTCGATCCGGTGGGAGCTCGCCAATAAGGTCCTCTACAGCAAGGTTCGCGAGGCCTTCGGCGGCCGTGTGCGCATCTTTGTCTCCGGTGGCGCGCCCCTTGGCATCGATACTGCAAAGTGGTTCGCAGCCGCAGGCATCGCCGTATGGGAGGGTTATGGTCTCACAGAGACTTCGCCTGTTATCGCCCTGAATAACCCTGTGACGCAGCGTATGGGATCAGTAGGCAAGCCGATCTCCAACGTCGAGCTGAAATTCGCGGAAGACGGAGAACTTCTTGTGCGTGGCCCGGCTGTCTTTGTGGGATATTGGCATAAGCCCACCGCGAACTCTGAGTGCTTCGACAGTGAAGGCTGGTTTCGCACCGGCGACATCGCCCATCTCGACGCAGACGGTTTCCTCTACATCACAGATCGCAAGAAGGAACTTCTGAAGACCTCCGGCGGGAAGCTTGTCGCGCCCCAGCCCATTGAAAACAAGTTGAAGAACAGCGTCCTTGTGGCGCAGGTCGCGCTCGTCGGCGACAAACACAAGTTCATCTCCGCCATCATCTCGCCGAACTTTGTCGCACTCGAAGATTGGGCCCGGCACCACGGGATAAGCATCAGAGATCGTGCTGCCCTCGTGGGAGACGAGCGCGTTCTGGCGCAGTTCAAGGAGATCATTCGCGAAGTGAACGGCGGGCTGGCCAACTTTGAGACCATCAAGCGCTTTCGAATCGTTCCCGAGGAATGGTCCCAGGACTCCGGAGAGCTTACCCCGTCCATGAAGCTCAAGAGGCGCGTTATCAACGGACGTTATGCGGCGGTAATCGCCGAGCTTTACGAGGACGAAGCAACCGCACGCGGCGAATAGGCGATTCCCATCGTCCCAATCCTCTTCGGAACAACGCGCGCTTGCTCCACATCCTCTTCAGCCCGCGGAAGAAGGGTGCTCCCCACGCGCCCACGCCCAGGATGCCGCCAAACAGGATGATCGCATCAATGCTGATGCGTCCTTCGCGCGACCAGTAGTCGTATGGTTCCAGGTTCAGCCAGAGCGCAAACTCATCCAGGGTCAGCGCCGCGCCAACTCCGTAGCTCACAGACATCAGCCGGCTGAAAAAGATCGAGAGCGGCGAGTGGCTGCGGCCCAGATCGAGCAGCCAGCCGTATCCCACAAGCAGCAGGATCATGATTCCCCACACAAGGTGGTGAATGTGGTGGCCTTTCACCATCACCCATTCAAATGGGCCGTGATTGTGAATCACAAGGCTCACAATAAGCCGCACGCCCGCAAACGTGATGAGAAAAGATACACACGCGATGAACACGCGCCGGCGCGGCCGATCGGGAATTGTCGAACGCACCAGAAACCCTAAGCGGGTCAATTGCAGTAACACCAGCAGCACGACTACAACCATGCTGGCGAAAGCTAGCAACAACAGGGCTCCGGTGCCGGGCATATCTTCATTCAATCATCCCGGCCCTACGTTCCGATCAACAAACCGGCTCGCTCCGCATTAGACCGCCAAAGTGAGCACCGTCACGAATACTCTTTACAAGAGCGGCTTATACTGTGTAAGGCGTCGAGAGCGACGATTTCCCGCTCGCCCGATCCTTGGTCCCGGGCGCAATCCAGGCGTGAGCATCAGCTGCCGCGCAAATTCGATAGGAGATTCAAGATGCGAGTTGCTTTGTTAACCGGTGGCGGCGACTGCCCCGGCCTCAATGCGGTGATCTATGCCGCCGTGAAAAAGGGGATTCAGACTTACGGCGATGAATTCATCGGCTTCCTCAACGGCTGGCGCGGGGTGCTTGACAATAACTGGATCCCGCTGACCCTGGAAAATACCGACGGTATCCAGTTAAAAGGCGGCACCATCCTTCATTCCTCGCGCACCAACGTCAAAAAGATTCCTGGCGGCATTGAGAAGGTGCAGCAGGTGCTGAAACTCAACAAAATTGACGCCCTTATCGCCCTTGGCGGCGACGACACCCAATCTGTGACGCTCTACCTGAGCGAAAATGGCGTCCCGAGCGTTGGCGTCCCGAAGACGATTGACAACGACATCAACGGCACCGACACGACCTTTGGCTACTACACCGCGGTCACCATTGCCACTGAAGCCATCGACCGCATCCACACCACTGCTGATTCTCACAATCGCATCGTTGTTATCGAGGTCATGGGGCGCGACGCCGGCTGGATTGCGTATGCTTCGGGAATCGCAGGCGGCGCACATGTGGTCCTCGTTCCGGAACAGCCGATCGACATCGACCGCGTCTGTGCCCTCCTCAAGTACAACTACGCTCATGGCAAGCACTACGGGGTTGTTGTCGTGGCCGAAGGCTGCCATCTTCCCGAAGGCGGGCAGGTCATCGGCTCGCAGGAAGTGGACTCATTCGGCCATGTGCGTCTGTCGGGGATCGGCGAGGCCCTGGCTAATCTCATCGAGAAGAAAACGGGCTTCGAGACTCGTTCGGTCAACCTGGGGCACACCCAGCGCGGCGGAGTTCCCACGGCGTTTGATCGCTTGCTTGCCCAGCGTTATGGCCTGCATGCCATCGAGATGGTTCACGATCAGAAGTGGGGCCGGATCGCCGTTCTGCAGGGAACCGAAATCGGCGACATTCCGATCAAGGAGGCAATCGCCACCAACCGCCGGCTCACTCAGAAGCACTTTGACGTTATTCGAGACCTTGAAGCTAAGGTGTAAATATCCCCCGGCAGAGCCGGGGGCTTTACGGTGTGAGCCGCTCAAAGCGGCTTGAGCGGGGTCGCTAACGCGGCCCCGACGTTGTTGGGGCCACCTTTCGGTGGCTACTTCCACAGGTTCAGCTGGTCCAGTCGCTTGTCCTCAGCCTCTTGGTTGCGTATGTACTCGCGTATCTGCGCCTCGTCACGCCCTACGGTCGAAACGAAGTAGCCGCGCGCCCAGAAATGCTGCCCCGTAAAATTCTGCTTCCGCTCGCCGTAGGTTCGTGCCAGGTGGATTGCGCTCTTGCCCTTGATGAATCCCACCACCTCCGACACCGCATACTTCGGCGGAATCGAAACAAGCATATGAACATGGTCCAGCATCAGATGTCCTTCCAGTACCCGGCTCTCCTTCTGCTCGGCCAAACGGCGGAACACTTCGCCCAAGTGGGGCCGAAGCTGCGCATACAATGCCTTGCGCCGGCACTTGGCGATAAACGCTACATGGTATTTGCACTCCCATACCGAGTGGCTTAAACTCTCCAATTCGGTCCATCCGGTTTCTCCTTCACGTGTGCTTTGGTCGGCTCACGTCTGGAGTTTCTTGGATGGACTCCCGTAAATGTCAAACTGCTACTGCCACCCCGGCAGAGCCGGGGGATCTCCCTCGGCTTTTAGACTTTCGCCACAATCGTCACTGCGGGAGCCATCCTCACTGAGGGTGGCTCTTCCATTTCGATCTTCCGATCACAACGGTTCCACAGTTTCTGCGTTCGGATCCATGCAGGCGGGTAGCGCTCTCCATGAGAGGAGGTCATCCACCCGATATGCTGGGAACGGTTTCCAGAACTCCGGGACCGCCCTGGCCAATGCACTATCGTCTTTTTGAGCCCGATGACTTCGCTGACCTCTACGCCATCGAAGAGGTGTGCTTTCAGCCGCCGCAGAGGTTCAGCCGGCGCTATATGCGCTACCTTGTCCAACACTCACGAGCCGCCACGTGGGTGGCCGAAGAGAGCTTTTGTCTCTTTGGCTTCGCCATCGTCGAGTGGTCGAAGCAGGTCGCTGGTGTTGTCGCCTACATCGCCACCATCGAGGTTCTTCCGGAGATGCGTGGCCGTGGCATCGGCTCTGAACTTTTGCGACGCATTGAGGGCTCGGCACACGCTGAAGGTGCCGTCGATATCTGGCTTCATGTAGACGCTGAAAACACCTCGGCAATCCGAATTTACGAGGGTTTTGGGTATCAAAATGAAGGCCGCGCAGAACACTACTATGCGCGAGGCCGCGCCGCGAAGATCTACATCAAGCAATTGCACAAGTGAGGCCACTGTCGACTTGCGCTCGGGCGGGTGGCCCATTCACCCACAACCTGGGTGCATGAACGGAACCACAGGTCTTCGAGTCTACGATACCTTAGATCTTCCCTTGCCGAGCCACCTGAAGCGCTACAACACTGAAAGCTACTTTCTCACTTTCAGTTGTTACCGCCGGGTGCCCCATATCTCGAAGAGATGTGGGAAACGAGGAACTGGGTGCGGCCTCAATTGACGTTCATGCGATTGGCTTGACGCCCAATTGTGCAAAAGCAAGCTCCCGTAGAATAGGGTGAGTTCTATGTCGATAAGCAACCCCAGTATCCCCAAGTTGGTCATCGCCCTACGCGATTACAGCAAGCAGGCCTTTCTCCACAACCGTTTCGGCGGTGACGGACGAGTGCATTCGCGACGGCCTCCCCCATTCTCTGCATGGCCGCATTGTGCCCCCTTATGTGACACTCCTACGCATTCACGGCCCGTTCCTCTTTGGGACCACGGAAAAACTCGTCGAGGCCACCGCCAACCTTGAGGCATTTGCGCAGGTCGTCATCCTTCGCTTGCGAAACATGACGGCGATCGACGCCACCGGCATTCACGCCATCGAGTCCTTCGCCAAACGCCTGCAAGGCTCCGGCCGTTCATTGCTGCTCTGCGGAGCGATGCAGCAGCCGTCAAAGCTCCTTCTCGAGCCGCGATTCCTCGGTCACGTCGGCAGAGAAAACATCATGCCGAATATCCAGGCCGCGCTGGACCGAGCCAGGGAGGTCTACGGTGTGATGGAATCGGCTCGCGCAAGCTGATCCTGGAATCCAGTTCGTGTTTCCGACAAGCTGGCAGTTTTCCACGCGAGCAGGCGGTTCCCATGAGCGCTGCTCACCCCTGCACAGAATTCCCCTCTTTTATTGCACAATGAAAGTTGAAGGTCGGGTCAGGTTTCCCGTTCACTGGGGGAGTATTCGAATCCAAATGAATGGCCATCCCGAGTGCGGATGGGCGTTATGGCCCACTAAAGCTCATGAAATCCATACCCGCGGTCATTCCGAGCGAGTCCGCGCAGCGGACGAGTCGAGGAATCTGCATTTCAATCGCTTACCATGGTTTTCGACGCAGCGTGAATGATTTGTCATCCTGAGGCGAAGCGGTTTGGAGCCCGGCAGACGATTCATCGTCTGTGGGGTAAGCGAAGCCGAAGGATCTGTGTTTTGCTTTTGCTCCGTACGCACGCCCCTAAGTCCTTTGCCGAGAGGAATCTGCGGCTAAGTCCAATGCTGAGAGGAATTTGGCGCGAGGTCATCTCGGTAACCATCTGAAAACAAGGAATTTATTTGCAGAGATAGGGAGGGGGTAGGCATTTGTCACAGGCCCAAAACCGACTGCCGTGCTGGAAGTGTTCGAATCCAATAAATCCTTTGGGGTTAGCGGAGTTGAAGGATCTGCACCTCTGCACCTCTCCTTCGCCCGCCTCCCCACGGCCGGTGGGCCCTGATGATTTGTCATCCTGAGGCGAAGCGGCTTGGGGCCCCGCAGACGATTCATCGTCTGTGGGGTAAGCGAAGCCGAAGGATCTGCGTTTTGCTTTTGCTCCGTACGCATGCCCCTAAGTCCTTTGCCGAGAGGAATCTGCGGCTAAGTCCAATGATGAGAGGAATTTGGCGCCACATCCCTATCGCAACCCGTTGAAAACAAGGAATTTGGTTACAGAGATGGGGGAGGCAGGCGGTCACAAGATGGAAGCTGAAAGCTGAAGGCTGAAAGCTAGTAGCTGAAATCTCGCAGTCAATACCGCCAGCTTGTAAGGTCCGCTCCCTTCGGCGCTGTCTTTTCGATGCGCTCAAGAATCTTGGGCAAGTACTGCGTGTTGTAGTGGAGGCGCGAATACGCATTGGGCAGCGTCGGATCGCCGTTCCAGCAGTGCTCGGCGCGCGGCCCGTAGGTCACCTCGCCGCCATACGGCGGATTCGTCGTCGACTTCAGAAAATCCTCCAGCGTAAACGGCATCGTTCAGAAAGTAGGTGTCATCTGAGCCGACATAAACGTGAATCTTGCCCTGCTAGCTTCGGGCCAAGCGTCGCCCAATCGCGCTCGAGGATCGCTGTCAGGTCGTAGTGCTGCCGCCAGTACTCCGCCACGCTGTGATCGATCTCGCCGGTGACCTTGTCGAAGATCGGCTTCGGATACCCGTCGTCGCCCACAGGCCCATACACCGCCTGCCAGATGTCGAACTGCTCGCCGCTGCGTCCGTGATCGCCCAGCGCGAGCTCATACGCGTTGTTGTCCTCGGTGGTCAGAGTGTGCGTCCCAGGTAGTCGCGCATCGCAGGCTGCGGCACGCGCTTGTGCGCGCCTTCGAGGAAGAACGCATTCTTGTCGTCGTAGAGGTTGATCGTCGTGTACGCGTGAAAGTCGACCGGATCAGGACAGGCTGCGAAGGCGCCGTTGTAGTGGTCGGGATAGAAGACCTGCACCGCGAGCGATTCCCATCCGCCGGTTGACCCGCCATACACAAACCGCGCCCACCCTGCTCCGATGCCGCGGAACTTCTTTTCGATTGCGGGAATCAGTTCGTTTTCGATGGCGTCGCCGTAGGGGCCCACATTGGCCGAGTTCACCGCATAGGAGTCGTCGTAGAACGGATTTGCATGCTGAATCTTGACGATGAGGACGCGCGGAAAATTCGGCGAGATCCACTTCTGATAGAACTTGTAGGCCTCCTCCTGCTGAATGCGGTTGTATCCCGCCAGGTGAAAGCGCTCGCTGTAATCGGGCTTCAGGTTCGGATCGGGTGGCGTGGTGCGAAAGTCATCGAAATCGCTCACAAAGTGATCGTGAAAGATGATCAGCGGAAAGCGCGCATCGGGATGTTCGTCGAATCCTTCGGGAACCAGCACCGCTGCGCTGAGAAACATCGGCCGGCCCCAGAATTTTGTCAGCGCCTGCGCTCTGAATCCGGATGTGGCGAATGTATTTCGTGTCCGCCGCCGGCGTGAATCGGAGGAATCACCTTCGGTCAGTGCAACCGGAATCGGCGCACCGTCCCGGCGCAATCTTCATCTTCACCGGCTTTGAATAGAGATTGCCGGGCGAGATGTTCCAGTGCTGTCCCTCGCCCTGGTCCATGTGCAGCTTTACCGTCTTGCCGTCGCTGCGATGGAATGTTTCGTACTTGTTCAGCACGGCCTGCACGTAGTATTCGCCGGGCGGAACGTCCTTCAGGCTGCGAATTGGATAGCCCCAGGCGCTTGCATCGACGACTGCCGGCTTGCCCGGCTGCCACCCATCGACGTTCAAGCCAAAGACCATCTGCGTGCGCGGCGTGTCGTCGATCTGATTGCGCGGCTCGTCGATCGGATCCGTTGAAAGCAGAAGCAGCAGCCGTCCGTCGAGCGGCTGTGCGCTGACATCACTCGGAAAACGTAACGAGAAAGACGTCTGAGCGGCAGCAGGAGCCGGCAAAAATAGGGAAGGCATGGACAAAGGACGATTGCGAGCAAGAAGACGAGAACCTTATTCATTCAGCCCAATATACAAGGATGAACCAGCCGGTTTCGCGATCACTGATCCGTGACCTCGGAGCACTACTTTTGCGGCTTGTCGAAGGGCTGCTTGTTCGTGATGCGCGGCCGATTCTCAGCCTGCAATTCCTTGCTCGACCTGCTCCACCTCGCGAAAGACGCGCAGCAGATTGCCGCCCAGGATTTTGCGGCAGTCTTCGGCGGAGTAGCCGCGTTCCATCAGTGCCGCCGTGATCTTGGGCAGGTCAGCGGGCGAGTCGATGCCCTGCGGCAACTGGCCGTTGACGCCATCGAAGTCGGAGCCGAGGCCGACGTGATCGACGCCGGCCACCTTGGCGATGTGGTCGATGTGATCGATGAGCATCGACAGCGGCGGACGCGGAATCCGGTCGGCGTACTGCCGCTGAAGCTTGTCGATCTCAGCTTGCGGAGCTTCTTTGCCTTCCGCCTTGTACTTGTCCTTCAAGTGCCTGGACCGCCTTGTCGACTTCGGGCTCGTGCGCCTTCTGCGCGTCGCGATATTGCTGCGAAATGAACGCCGGAGTAGAAGTTCACCTGAACCACGCCGCCCTTGGAGTCGGGCCGCCGGAGTTGGCGACTGCGCGCAGCATGTCGTCGGTCATGTTGCGCGGTGCATCGCAGAGCGCGCGCGCGGCGGAGTGCGACGCGATGACCGGCGCGCGCGTGATGACGAGCGTGCGATAGAAGGTGCGGTCGGAGACGTGGGAGATGTCGACCATCATGCCCAGCCGGTTCATCTCGTAGACAACGTCCTTGCCGAACTCGCTCAGGCCTTCCTTGGTGTGCGGGATCGAAGTGTCGTTGATGTCGCCGGAGCTGTCGGCCCAGCCGTTGGAGTTGGCCCAGGTGAGCGTCATGTAGCGGACGCCGAGCGCATAGTACTGGCGCAGCAGTGCGAGCGAGTCCTCGATGGAGTGACCGCCCTCAATGCCCATGAGCGCGGCCAGCTTGTGCTCGCGATGGGCGAGCTCGATGCCCTCGGGCGACGTGACGAACATCATCTTGTCGGGATGCCTGGCGACCTGCTGCTTGACGGAGTCGATGAGGATGAGTGTGCGCCGCGCGAACTGGCCCTTGTTGGGCTCGGGATCGACCCAGATGGAGAAGAACTCCGCGCCAAGGTTGCCCTTTGTCGCGGATTCGAGATTGAAGTTGCCGCCGTTGAGCGGATCGCCGAGGTCGAAGTCTTCATCGACGAAGCGCTGGGGCGTATCGGCGTGGGTGTCGATGACGATGGCGGAGCGCTGGACCTGTTCGAGGCGTGAGTTTTGTCGTCATTTTCGAGGAGGTTTCGGAAGCTGGTTTCGCTAGTGTGTGCGCACAAGCATGGCCGGAACAGCGACCACAAGGGAGGCAATCAGAACACGAGTCCGCATAGGCTTGGCGTAAGTGTACAACGGCAAGCGTGGCTGGATATAAGTGCCTAAGGTGCATCCGGGGTCAGACCAAGCGCCTTGCATGTATCCGGCATTCACGCGTTCGCTGGTGAATCTGGTTTTGATCAGCAAGTCATCGAAGGCCGCTTGAATGTCGTCAGCCGATGGCCGCGCGGCGATGCGCTTTTCTGCGTTGCCCGTGCCCGGCGGCAATGCGGCAAACTTCACGATCTCATCCCAGTGGACGGGCCGATCGAAGGTCACTGCGCTCGATGTTGCGTCCATCTTCTTGTACGGCCAGAAGCACCATCCGACGCGGTTGTCTTCCAGCGTCTTTGTGAAGGCAGCGATCCACTCGTCCTTGTTCTCGCCCGACTCTCCGAGCCAGATTGGCACGTGATAGCGTCGCGGAAATCGAGATACTCGCGGATGACGGTGACATCAGGCGCGGTCCAGTATTTGTGGAAGGTGTACATCACGTTCGAGTCGAATGGTGGCCCGAAGACCTTGAAGTTGCTGTCCCACTGCGCGCCGCCGAGAATGAGCACGTGATTCCGATCAACCTGGCGAATTGCCTGCGCGATGCCTGCGATAGAACGGCTCGAGGTCCTTGTTGTAGCTGTTGAAGTTGCGGAAAGTGAGGGATCGGTTCGTTGAGAAGATCGTAGCCGAGGACGATCGGCTCGTTCTTATATGCGCGGCGATGCGGCGCCAGATCGCGATCGTGTGTGTCTGGGCTTCTGGGCTCGAATAGAGCCATGGATAACCTCCGCTGTCGTCGATGTTGGTGCCAGTCTGGCCGCCGGGCGCGCAGTGCAGGTCAATGATGACGTAGATGCCATCTTTGCGGGCCCATTGGACGAGGCGGTCGAGAAGACGAAAGCCCTCGGCGTCGTCGGAGTCGAAGAGCTTCCAGTGAATGGGCACACGGACGGAGTTGAAGCCCTCTTTCTTGATGCGGTCGATGTCGGCTTCGGTAATGTAGGTCTCGCGCCACTGACGCCAGAAGGCTGCGGCCTTGTCGGGGCCGATCAATTCCACGGTCAGATCTTCGATCTCGCGCGGCGACTGCGGGCCGCCATCGAAATGGAACATGTAGCCTTCAGGTTCGAGCCAGTTGCCGAGATTGATGCCGCGCAGCATCAAACGGTGATTGGCAGCGTCGACGAGATCCGCGCCAGATGTGTGGACGAAGCCGCGCTGTGAATTTGCTTCTGACGAAAATGTAAAAACAACAACGATGAGGAAAGAGAGGAGAATCTTGCGGCTGACCATGGCGACGAAAGTATACATCTCGCCCGCGTGGGCATCCGGTGAACTGCTTCCATCGAATGGCTGCACGACTCAATCTCATGAGGAGCAAGGAAAGTGGCGCTCCAGAGGCCTTGTGCGCCATTACATTGCAGGGTCACCTTGGTCACCTCTAAGGCGCAGAACAGGGGTAGTTTTTCGTCCGGCTCGCTGCGCTTGAATGCTAGAATTCACCGCAGTTACTTCCCCTTGTACCGAAAGGAGTTACCCGGTGATCCGCTCAATTCGCCACCTGGCTGTCTTAACCACGCTTATCGCGTGTTCGCTTACGGTTCCGCTGCGGTCAAATGGTCAGAGTGCGGATTTGCCGGACATGACTCCCATGGGAAACATCGGAGCCGGTTCATCCATCATGATCAACGTGGACGTTATCTTGCCGGCGAACGAGGGCGAGATCTACTTCCAGAACGGCACGTTCACTACCTGGCTGGAGATCGACAGAAAGGCGCCAAGCTGCCGCCTTTACACCATTGGAAGCCCAACGGTGCGGAAGCTGGTTCCGGGTCGAAAGCTGATCGTCACGGGAACCAGGTTCAACAACGGTGGCCCGAACATGTATGGCGATGTGCTTCTCTTTGAGGATGACGCCACGATCAATCAGTTGCAATGCAATGCCGGACGGAAAGGTTACATGACCATCGGTGAACTGAAGAAGGTCTTCGGCGGTCTCTTCTCTCTGCTGCAGGCAGAGCCCGTTGTCGGGTAACCAATTTCTGGAATTCGGCTGATTGCTGAAACGTGAATGGCCCAGGATGCGTGAATGCTACCTGGGCCAATTTCGTTGACGCTGTTAGCGGTGTTACTTGTTGGCGGCTGGCTTGTTGTTTCCAGGCCGTGTCCGCGTGGTTCCGTCTTCGCCGTCCTTGTATTGCTGAGGGGCGGGAGCGGCGTTGCCGTTGGTTCGGAGGGCTGATTTGTCCTTCGACTCGTAAAGGGGATTCGTGCCGGAGTTGCCGGTCGACTGATAGAGAGGATTGGACTGCGCGCCGGCCAAGCTGCCCTTGTGCTTCTGATCGGAACCAGATTGCGCGGCTACTGATTCCGTGGCGTGCGCCGAGTTTCGCGCATTGAATTGCGCTTGCGGTCCATCGGCTCCCTGATCGGCGATTGCGCCGGACGCTTTGGGAAATTGATCCTGGCGGCCACTAGCCTGTCCGGAGCTTGCTTCGCGGCGGCCCGAGGCCATGCCGCTTGATGCTTCGCGGTCGAGGACGATAACGCTCCCCGATTTACGGTCAGAGGCAGTGCCAGCGGACGATGTCTGCGGCTTTGTCTTGCTGGGAGTTGTGGTTTGTGCGAAAGCCGCGGACCCAACGAGGAGAAAGGCGACTGCGCAGAGAACTCCAGTTTCGTACGAACGGATCTTCATGAATGACCTCCCTTTAGATTTGCTTTCCGTGGTTGTGACAAGGGTGAAAAGGGCTCACAACAACACGACTTGCGGGCAATCTGGGCTCGCATCAGCCAGTAAAATCCGGGTGATAAGCGGGTGTAAATACAACTTCCAGCGGGAGATAGCACTTAAGTACCAGCAGATCAAACGCGGGGCAATTCTGAGGTTTGGCACGCACAGGCCCCCGAGGCGTTTTGAGGCTGGAAGGAAATGGCCCAATCGCGGCTATTCGGGGAGACCTTTCCACTCAAACCTGCATCAGACCGCGGAAAGAACGCCGAATTCAATTTATGCCGGAGAGTTCATGATGCAGTTTTCCCTGCCCGCGCGAAGAATCGCGCTTTGGACAGCCCTTTGTTTTTGCATTTCAATTTTCGTTTCATGCGGCGGCAGTAACAGCTCTCACCACTTCAGTGATTCGGCTTCGCTCGAGCCCGAATCCACCGCAGGTCATCACATCAAGAATGTGTTTCTCATCATGATGGAGAACCACAACTGGACTGGAGACGGCGGCCTTAACATCAAAGGAAATTTCGATGCCCCGTATGTAAACAGGACGCTCGCGCCGATGGGCGCACATCCGAGCCGGTACTACAATCCTCCGAACCTGCATCCAAGCCTGCCGAATTATCTGTGGCTCGAGGCAGGGACGAATTTCGGGCTTTACGACGTGGGCTCGGTCTGGGCGCACAGCCAGTCGACGACATTCCACCTGGTGACGCTGCTGAAAAATGCCGGGATCTCATGGAGATCGTATGACGAGTGGACGGCCGGCACGGACTGTCCGCTAGGGCAATGGCATACCCCGATGGTGTTCTTCAAAGACGTGACAAACAACAACGACTGGCACTCGTCGTATTGCATTTCGCACACGCGTCCGATGAGCCAGTTGTGGAGCGATCTGAAGAACAACACGACCGCACACTACAACTTCATCAAGCCAAACCTGTGCCACAGCATGCATTCCTCGTGCAATGGAGAGAACCAGATCAAGCAAGGCGATGTGTGGCTGAGCGAACATGTGCCCGCGATTCTGAATTCGGCTGCATACAGGAATGGCGGCGTGATCTTCATTTTGTTCGATGAAGCAAATCTGGGAGACGGGCCGATTCCAATGCTGATCCTGTCGCCGAACGCGAAGAAGGGATACACCAACTACAACTATTACAGCCACAGTTCGACGCTGCGGACGTTAGAAGAGATCTTCGGCGTGGGACCACTGATGCGCGACGCCGTTCATGAGAGCGACCTGCGGGATTTCTTTACGGCATTCCCATGAAGGTGAGAGTGGCGGATGCCGAGAGCCTCAGGAAATTTTGTCGCCTGTGGTTATCCCCTCCCCTATCTCTGTACAGAAGTTACTTGTTTTCACATGGTTACGGTACGGGTGTGTCGCCAAATTCCTCTCAGCATTGGACTTAGCCGCAGATTCCTCTCAGCAAAGGAGTTACGGGAAGCAATTCACAGTTCGCGTTCGCAGTTCACAGATCACAGTGCCACCAGCTACAAGCCCAAGGAGTGCAGATCTGACTCCGCGGTTTCAGTGGATTCGAACGCTGGTCCAAAGTTGCAGCCAGATCTCCCGGTCCGTACCCCTACCCTATCTCTGTAAAGAAGTTCCTTATTTTCACATGGTTACGGCATGGGTGTGTCGCCAAATTCCTCTCATCATTGGACTTAGCCGCAGATTCCTCTCAGCAAAGGAGTTACGGGCGACAAACAGCTCCCAGCTCGCTAGCTTCCAGTCCCAGCTCGATTTCAGAGACCCGAGAACTGGAACATCCATTGTGCGCCGGGTCGGGATCAATAATCTGCAAGGCCGCGATCCCGAGAGCGGAAGATTCCAGTCCCTGCTCAGAGGTGGACAGAGGTGCCGCCCCAGTCTTCGGGGAGGACGTCGGCGATGGTCTGGGTGAAGTCCCAGATGTGGCCAAAGAAGTCCTGGGCGTTGTATTGGCGCTCGCCGTAAACGTGGTCCTTTGGCTCCGTGAGGATGATGGCGCCGTGGCGGCGGGCTTGCTCGCAGTGGGCGAGGGCGTCCTCGACGCGAATCTGAGTTACGTGCGAGCGCTCAGGTTTTATGTTGCCTTCAGCGACCGTGATGCATCCGTCTCCCGCTCTCATCTGGATACGGTGGTTGGCGATGCGGAGGCGGACGGTGAATCCGAAAGCGGCGGAAAGCCATTCGGCCGCTACTCCGGGATCGGGATAGTAAAGGTTGGGGATGACGGTACAGGGCGGGACGGAACGGTTGAAGAGCATGAGGACCTCCGGCGCCGAAAGGGGCGTGGAGAGGATAGCACGATAAGAGTTGGCGTTCGTGGCTTCCCATGCATGACGCGATGAAACTGCGTCATGCATGGGGCACCCACTTTCTAAGGTCGGAGAACGGAGAACCGAGGGAAGGACCTTGCGCCGCACTCGATGAAGGCCTAGAACGAGATGCTGATCGCAATTCCGGGACGACCAGGGTATCTGCGGTTGTACAGGTAGTACCCGTCGTTATGGTAGTCCACGTACACGTCGTCGTTCTGATACCAGGTGCCGCCCCAGTATTCGGGATATGGGTCCATCATCGTGAACCAATAGCCGCCGTATTGGAATCGTGGGTTGCCGCCCTCGTACGCGAAGGGAAGGCTGTAGACGCGGAACCAGTGATCGTGGCCGTAGTGGCCACGGAAATAGTCGTCGGGGACCCGGTAGCCATGGTATCCACCGCGTTGCTGCCACCCGCGGTGCTCGTAATCCCAATGATTCGCGCGTCGCTGCTGCCAGGCCTGCCGCTGCGTGGCTTCCTGCTCGTGCATCTGCTGCTCTGAGCGCTCCATCTGTTTGATCTGGCCGTTAGTGATTTCCGTTGTCGCTCTTGTAGGCGTGGTTGTCCTCGTTTTCCTGCTTCTTCTCCTGGCCATGATTCTTGTACTGATCCGGCTGGTACTGGTCGTGGCCCTGATCGTGTTGCTTCTTTTCCTGACCATGATTCTGCTTGTCCTGGTGCTTGTCGTCCTGATCTTGGGCGCGGGCGAAGGTGCAGGATGCGAAAGCCAGAGACAGCATGGATATTGACGCGAAGACTGCGACTCGCTTCATGAGGGTTCCTTTTGGGCAGATTCCTACCAAGATGGTCTCGCGCTGGGGCGGCTTTGTCTATGGCACAGTGGTGCTGGTGGAGAACGGGGGTTCTGACTCGGGCTGCGCGTCAAGGACGGGAAGGTGGCCAGACGCTGGTTTTTCGCTTCCCCACTCATGCGCAAACAACGCACATGAATGGGGCACCCAGGTTGTGGGTGAGTGAGCCACCGCTCCGCTGTTTTGTCCAGAGCGCCGAAGGGATGTGGAGAAACGGGGGTACTGACTGGGCGACGCAAACGACGGGGCACCGCATCTGTGGAAATATCCAGGATGGGCCACCTGCCGTAGTTTGGTAGTTCTATCGAAAGCGGTCGATTGGAAGTGGTGGCTGTATGGGACCGATGAGGTTGACGGAGGGAATCAATGGACAATCGAGCACCGCTGAGCTTCACCTTTTACTTTGGCGCCACACCGGAGAAGGTGTGGGAGGGATTCACCTCTTCCGAGTTGAACCGTGTGATCTTTATGGACGCGGAGCTGAAGGCTGACTTCAGGCCGGGCGGCGAGATTGCGTGGTTGGGACCGGGGAAGGATGGGAAGATCATTCCTTATGTGCATGGGAAAGTTCTGCGTTTCGAGCCGCCGCGTATGCTGCAATACACATTTGCCACGACCCAGGCTGACAAGTATTCGCGTGCAACGGTGGAACTGACGCCGGAAAGCGAGGCAACGAAGGTTGTGGTGACGCACGATGAGTGGGCGGACGATGATCCAAACTACGATTTCTGTGCGGATGGGTGGCCGCGCATTCTCTCGCGGCTCAAGACATTGATCGAGACGGGGAAGACATTTAAGCCGCACTGAGGAGAGCGAGACTGCTGGTCGCGGTCTAGTGTCCTGAGTCTGAAGTTCCTGGCATAATTTCCGAAGAGCAACCGCAGATCCTTCGACTTCGCAAGCCGCAAAAAACGCGGCTTACGACGCTCAGGATGACACCAGTATTTATGGTGCGAACTTCAGAGACAGGACACTAGTAGTTGGTCGGTCGCGTTCGGGAGGTGCGGTCCTCCTGCCCCGTGGCCTGCCTTGACGACGCCTCGCGGAGCTCCGCCGCTTTCGATGGCGAGGGTGCCTGTGCGGTTCCATGAGGCGTGATCATCAGCGTTACAGTTGCAGGTCGAACCGAATCGCCGAGCGAGTTTGTTGTCATCATCGATCTCCCTCCAGGCTTATCTTTCCGCATCGCGAAACGGAAAAGGGGAAGCGTCACGACGCGGCCTTCTGCCTTTGGAGACTTGCAGTTGCATCAGTTCACTTCAGGGAAAGCGCGACTGTACATACCACTTGCGGCTCAGGGTCTTACTTCGGTACTGCACAGGAGGCCGGAGGCGACATCTCCACCCGCCGTGTGGAAGCGGGGCAAAAGAAAAATGTAGATCCTTCGGCTTCGCTTTCCCCACAGACGATGGATCGTCTGTGGGGCCCGAGTCGCTCCGCTCAGGACGACAGACCTGATCCATTTTGGGTTACCCGCCGCGCTCCGCTCAGGCTGGCAAATAGGGAGTCAGGAGGTTCTCTGCGACGGCAGGTTACCGATTTTCCTCAGGTCAATCGAATATCAACCGGCTTTGGGTGGAATGCGAGCAACGACCGACGACTAGAATCAACTTTAGCCATGGCTGAATTTACCCACCTGCATCTGCATACGGAATACTCGCTGCTGGACGGCGCTTGCGACGTCCACAAGCTGGTCGACCGCGTGGCGGCGCTGGGGCAGAAGTCTGTCGCGATGACGGACCACGGGAACATCTACGGGGCGGTGCACTTTTTCGATGCGGCCAAGGCGAAGGGCATCAAGCCGATCCTGGGGTGCGAGCTCTACGTGTGCAAGGCGGAGGACCATCGCGCCGACACTCCCGAATGACACAGTACAACCACCTGCTGGTGCTGGCGGAGAACGAAGAGGGCTACCGCAACCTGATCCGGCTGACGTCGGAGGCGAGCCTGCACGGCTTCTATCGCAAGCCGCGCGTGAGCAAGAAGTATCTGGCGGAGAACTGCGAAGGGGCTGATCGGATTTTCCGGCTGCCTGAGCGGCGAGCTGTGCGAGGAGCTGATGGCGGGCCACTACGAGAAGGCCAAGGCCGCGGCGCAGCAGTACCAGGACATCTTCGGGCGAGGGAATTTCTACCTCGAGATTCAGGACCAGGGGCTGGAGCAGGAGAAGAAGATTCAGGCGGACCTGTTCCGGCTGGAGAAGGAGCTGGACATTCCGCTGGTGGCTGACGAACGACTCGCACTACCTGTGCGGCGAGGACTCGCCATGCGCACGACGTGATGCTGTGCGTGCAGACGGGCGCGAAGATTCACGATGCGGACCGCTTCCGGTTCGACTCGCGACCAGTTTTTTGTGAAGAGCGCGGACGAGATGGCGCGGCTGTTTCCGGATTCGCCGGGCGTGACTGCAGCGCACGATGGAGATTGCCGAGCGCTGCAACCTGAAGCTGCACAAGGTGGACAATCCGTTTCCGGAGTTTGCGGTGCCGGAGGGGCACACGATCGACAGCTACTTTGAGGAGGTGTGCCGCGAGGGGTTGAAGAAGCGGCTGGAGACGGCGGTGCGGCAACTGGAGCTGCGCGGAGTGCGGCGCGCGACGCCGCATGAGTACGAGGCGCGGCTGAATTTCGAGATCGACATCATCAAGCAGATGAAGTATTCGGGCTACTTCCTGATCGTGTGGGACTTCATCAAGTACGCGCGCGATCATGGAATTCCGGTGGGGCCGGGGCGCGGGTCGGCGACGGGGTCGCTGGTGGCGTATGCGATGGAGATCACGAACATCGATCCGATGCAGAATGTGCTGCTGTTCGAGCGGTTCCTGAATCCGGAGCGCGTGTCGATGCCGGATATCGACGTGGACTTCTGCATGAACCGGCGCGGCGAGGTGATCGACTATGTGACGCGCAAGTACGGGCGCGAGCAGGTGGCGCAGATCATCACGTTCAACACGATGGCGGCGAAGGCGTCGATCAAGGATTGCGGGCGCGCGCTGGATATGCCGTACGGCGACGTGGACCGCATTGCGAAGCTGGTTCCGGCGACGATCGGCATGACGCTCGAACAGGCGCTGGAGGAGTCGCCGGATCTGCGCAAGGCGTACGACAGCGACAAGCAGATTCGCGAGCTGATCGACACGGCGAAGAAGCTGGAGGGGCTGGTGCGCGGCGCGGGCGTGCATGCGTCGGCGGTGGTGATTGCGCCGCGGCCGCTGACGGAGCTGGTGCCGCTGAACCGGACCAAGAACGACGAAATCGTGACGGCCTACGACATGAAGGCCGTCGAGAAGATGGGCCTGCTGAAGATGGACTTCCTGGGCCTGACGACGCTGACGGTGATTGCCGATTGCCTGAAGCTGATCGAGCAGACGCGCGGGGAGAAGCTGGACATCGAGATGATTCCGCTGGACGATCCGGAGACGTTCAAGCAGGTGTTTCACACGGCGCTGACGTCGGGAGTGTTTCAGTTTGAGTCGAGCGGGATGCGCGACATTCTGCGGCGCTACAAGCCGGATACGGTGGAGGACCTGACGGCGTTGAATGCGCTCTACCGGCCGGGCCCGATGGACATGATCGACGACTTCATCGAGCGCAAGTGGGGACGGCGCAAGGTGGAGTATCTGCTGCCGGAGCTGGAGGGGATTCTGAAGGACTCGCTGGGCGTGATCGTCTACCAGGAACAGGTGATGCGGATCGCGAACGTGCTGGCGAGCTACTCGCTGGGCGAGGCGGATCTGCTGCGGCGCGCGATGGGAAAGAAGGATCCCGAGGCGATGGCGGAACAGCGCGACCGCTTTATGAGCGGCGCGGCGAAGCTGGGGCATCCGAAGGCGGCGGTGGGCGAAATCTTCGACCAGATGGAGAAGTTTTCGGGCTACGGATTCAACAAGTCGCACTCGGCGGCGTATGCGCTGGTGGCCTATCAGACGGCGTATTTGAAGACGCACTATCCGGTGGAGTTTATGGCGGCGCTGCTGACGTCGGAAACGTCGAAGCCGGAGAACGTGGTGAAGTACATCGGCGAGTGCCGCGAGATGGGCATTCGCGTGGAGCCGCCGGATGTGCAGGTTTCGGGTGCGCAGTTTACGCCGCATGGCGAGGCGATCCGGTTTGGGCTGGCGGCGGTGAAGAACGTCGGGCGGCAACGCGATCGAGTCGATCATGAAGGCGCGCGCGAGAGGTGGGCGGGCGACTTCAAGAGCTTCTGGGAGTTCTGCGAGAAGGTCGATCTGCGGGTGATGAACAAGCGCGTGATCGAGTCGCTGATCAAGGCCGGCGCGCTGGATTCGCTGGGCAAGCGCGGGCAGCTGTATGGCGGCGGTGGACAAGGCGATGGAGCGCGCGCAGAAGGCGCAGAAGCGATGCGGCGCAAGGGCAGAGCGGGTCTGTTCGGATTGTTCGACGAGGCGCCGGCGCACGGGCGCGACGCCGACGACCTGCCGCAGTTGCCGGACTGGGAAGAGGGCGAGCGGCTGGCGAATGAGAAAGAAGTGCTGGGCTTCTTTGTCTCGGGGCATCCGCTGGACAAGTATGCGGAGAAGCTGCGCAACCTGACGGGCGTGATCTCCGATGGCCGAGGCGCTGGAGCGCAAGCCGCCGGAGCGGCGCTGGGGACGGCAGGCCGATCCGGCGGACGAGATTCAGGTGGCGGGCATGATTCATGGGCTGCGCGTGCAGAAGAGCAGGCGCGACCAGAAGCTCTATGCGCAGGCGTCGCTCGAAGACGCGACCGGAAAGATCGAACTGATCTGCTTCTCGCGCGACTACGAGCGGCTGGCGGCGCAGTTGAAGATCGAAGCGCCGGTGCTGATTCGCGGGACGCTGATGGGCGAGGAAGATTCGGCGCCGAAGATTTCGGTGAGCCAGATTCAGCCGCTCGAAGAGGTGCAGGTGAAGCTGCCGACGGGCGTGCGCATCCGCATCAATCTCGATCGCGCGACGGAAGAGATGTTTGCCGAACTGAAGAGCGCGGCGGACGCCGCGCCGGGGCCGGGCAAGGTGATGCTGCACCTGGAGAAGAAGGGCGAGTACGCCGTGATCCTGGAGCCGGAAGAGATGAGCGTGGCGGCGGACCGCGGCTGGGTGGAGCGCGTGGAAGAGCTGGTCGGCAAGGGCGCCGTGCAGGTGATGGGCTAGGGAGGCACGGTGCTATTTCGGCGACTGGGTCCGCTGACGGTGAGCGAGCTGAGCTTTGGTACCTGGCTGACCGTTGCCGGCGGCATTGCGCGAGAGCAGGCGATCCGGTGCATTCATGCCGCGGTGGACCAGGGGATCAACCTGTTTGATACGGCAAATCAGTATGGCGCTGGAGAGGCGGAGCGGGTTCTTGGAGAGGCGTTGGCGTCTTTTCCGCGGGACCAGTATCTTCTCGCGACGAAGCTGTTCTTCCCCGTTGGCGATGAACCTGACCGCGGCCTCTCGCGAGCGCAGATCGAAAAGCAGTTGAATCGGTCGCTCAAGAGGCTCGGGACAGACTATATCGACTTGTATCAATGCCATCGCTATGACGTTGAGACGCCACTGGAAGAGACAATGACAGCCCTGGACCGTGCCGTGCGCTCGGGAAAGGTGCGAACCATTGGCTTTAGCGAATGGACGGCTGAGCAGATCGATGCAGCCGTGGAGATAACGCGATCTCTGGATCTGACAGCATTCGTGTCGAGCCAGCCGCAATACTCGTTGCTCTGGCGCAAGCCGGAGGCTGACGTGTTTCCTGCATGCGCACGGCATGGTATTGGGAACCTGTCGTTTTCTCCGCTGGCGCATGGCGTCCTGACCGGCAAGTATGCGCCCGGCGAGCAACCGCCCCCAGGCACCCGTGCAGCGAACGCTGAGATGAACGTGTTCATGGAGACAGCGGGGCGGCATTTCCGCTCGGATTACCTGCTTGAAGCGGTTGCACAACTCAGACCGATTGCCGAGGAACTGAACCTGACAATGGCGCAGATGTCGCTCGCATGGGTGCTGCGCCGATCCGAGGTGACCTCAGCGATCATTGGCGCCTCGAGACCTGAACAAATTGCCGAGAATGCACGTGCTGTTGGCGTGAAGCTGCCGCAGGATGTTCTGGATCGTATCGACCAGGCTGTCGGCCCGGTCGTGGTGTGGAATTGAAAGTAGGATGCGCGTGGCGCGAGAAAACGAGACGCGCTCTCGCCTCAGAACTGGACCTGGGGCGAATGTGCAATGATGCTGAAACCGGGACAGATGAGCGTGGCTGCGGATCGCGGATCGGGAGCGGGTGGAGAAGCTTATCGGGAGGGAACCGTGCAGGCTCTGGACTGAGTCCGGACAGGCTTCCTCGAATGGCCCTGACAGCGCAAACGCTGCCGATCGCAAGAAAGGTATGAAGTGTTATTGAGACGTTAATACATTGTCTCATTTTTGCGAATACTACTTTAGTAATGAATAAATCGATATTTCAGGGGCGCCGACGATTTCGTGCGGATTTGTACAGTTGCAGGAAACGATTCGTTGAATTCTTAAGAAGGACAATGCGGAGTCCGCTCTTGAGCTCTTGCACTGGCTAAGGGTGGATGGCCGCTTTGGAAACACAAAGGGACAAAAAGGGGATTGCATTGAAAGGAAACTGGAGCAGGAGAAGGTTTCTGGGCACCGCGATCGGCACTGCCGGCTGGCTTGCGGTTCCCGCGACCGCGCATGAGGCGATGGGCATCGCCAGCCCTGAAGACGCGCTGCGCGGAAGATATGTTACGCATGTATCCGTCGTGCGGGTGAATCAGATTGAGGTGACTCCCACGCGCTCGATCGGAGAGGACGAGGCAAACGACAATCGCCCGGAGCGCATTCGATCGAGACGGGATGCGTTTGAACGTGGATGCCCCGGGGGCAGGATGACCTGGGCGATCAGCTGGCTCGCGCTGCATGACACACGCGCGGAATACAAAGAGGCGAGGCAGCTGCTGGCCGGCTACCACGATCGCTACGGCGACGAGATTACGTTTATCCCGGGCGGATACTTTGCGCCGATGTATGACACGCGCGAGAACAATCGGAAGACCATCCACACCGCGCTGAAGATGGTTTCCGAGATGGTTGGAGGGGGCTACCGGCCTCAATGCGTGGTGGCAGGATATCTGGATGCGGAGAACCAGCGCCTGCTTGCGGACAGATGAGGGGATCCATGTCTGCCAGGGCGAGATCTGGAGCCAGCACGGAATCGACAACGGCGACGGGGACGGAGGCATCTGCTATCCCTATTACCCGAGCCGCGACCACTATTTGAAGCCGGCACAGGGTACGGCGGACTTCATCGACTGCGTCTGCCTCGACGGGTGGACCTGCGATTTTCTGACGGCGCGACGCGAGGGATTCGCAGGTGGATTTAACAGCCGTCTTGGCGTCGGTCCGATTGAGACCGTTGGCAATCTCGGTCGTGAAGCTGGCCGGAAAGAAATGATGGACACCACGGCAATGCACTTCGATTCCGGTTACGGGCTGAACGGATTCGGGTGGGTGACCGGAATTTGGGAAGTTTCCATCGGGCACGACGAGGATCTTGCGTGGTGGCTCGGAGCGGTGCGGGAGAGATGGCCTGATACGCGCGTGATGACCGAAGGAGAGTTCGGCCTGGAGTGGCGGAAGCACAATGCGGATAATCAGCCGGCTCAATTATCGATTCGACGCAAAAGGCACGGGTGCACCCGGTTCGGAGAAGGAGCTGGAGATCAAGTGGTACATGAATCGCGATTTCAGGCTGGCGCTGCTGCGGAACTGGAAGGCTGGCGGCGCGTGGGAAGCGATCGACTTCACGCGATACGATCTGAAGGCGCAGGAACCGAACGCTTTGCAACGCGAGTGGAGCCTGATGAATGTGCTGAATCAGAAAGGCACACGGCCGCAGGACAAGCCGCGGCCGCTCGGACAGCTCAGCGCGGATGATCAACGGCGCATCTTCGCGCGATACCCGGAGCTGCGCAAGCTGGTGTAGCCGAAACGGCAATTGCTCTCTGCGAGAGATGTTCCAAGAATCAAGGTTGGAGAAGCAGATCCTTCGCTCCGCGTACCCCACTTCGTGGGGCCCCAAGCGTGCGGAGCTCAGGATGACAAATTCAGTGCCGTACCCGCCTTCAGCGCAGGAAGGCTTCGGTCAAGCCACCGTCGACCGGAATGATGTGGCCCGAAGTGCAGCGCGAGCGCGGGCTGGCCAGAAAGAGGATGGCTTCCGCGCAGTCGACCGGATCGATGGGCTGGTGCGTGAGCGTTCTCTCTGCGTAGAAGGACGCGAGCAGCCCGCGCAGTTCCTCGTCACTCATTCTTTCTTCGAACGGGATCTTGTACTTCGTGAGCGACGCCCGGACGCGATCACGCGGGAACATCGTTGAGCCCTTGACCACGGTCGCGGGACTGATGGCGTTGACGCGCACCTTTGGCGACAGCGAGACGGCCAACTCGCGCACCAGGTGCGAGACTGCGGCCTTGCTCACGTCATACGCCTCGCTCCCGCGCTTGGCCACGACAGCATTGGCGGAACTGGTGAGCACGATGCAGCCATCGAGGCCCTGGTCCGCAAACAGCTTTGCAGCTTCGTCGGCGAGCACATAGTTTGCAGTGACATTGACATCGAGCGTTGTGGCCCACATCGCGTCGGAGACGACTCCGTCAGGGGATGCGGGGAAAAGCGCGGCGGTGTTGATGAGGATGTCCAGTCCGCCAAAGGCCGCGACCGTTGCCCGCAACGCTTTTGCGATTGCCTCGCGGCTGCGAATGTCGACGCCGGTGCTGGCCACGAATTCTCTCTGCGTAGCGCTCTTCAATTCGTCGGCAACACGGGCGGCGGCAGCTTCGTCGCGATCGGCGATCATCACGTGCGCTCCGCGAGAGGCGGCAAGCAGAGCTACTTCGCGACCAATGCCGCTGGCTCCGCCAACCACGAGGGCGATGCGACGACTGAGCTCCTTTTCGGGAGGCTGGCGCCGAATCTTGGCTTCCTCCATCGCCCAGTATTCAATGCGGAATGCTTCGATGGACGGTAGAGCGACGTAGTTGGTGTAGACCTTGAAGCTGGCCGGGTCCATGGATTCTGCGCATTGCGGTAGTGTTCCAGTGACTTCTCCCTCGGCCAGCAGGCTGGCGCCTTCCATCACGTGGATAGCGTTGGTGTAAAACTCGCCGGTGATTCGCGCCTCGGTCTTGTTCTTGCCGAAGCTGAACATGCCGAGTCCCGGGATGAGCACGACCGTTGGATTGGGGTCGCGCAGTGCGGGTGAATCGGGCGTGGCGAAGTAGTGGTAGTACGTGCGGTATTGTTCGCGATACTCCTCGAGCGAGGATTCGATCTGGGCCTTCAGCGCATCGAGTCCTGCGCCGGATGGCCATGGCACAAAGAGCGGGCGGATCTTGGTGCGGATGAAGTGATCTGGACAGCTGGTGCCGAGGTAGGCCAGTTCTTTTGCATCCGCAGAGTTGACGAACTGCATCACGTCGTCAGCATCGCTGAAGCTCGCAATCCAGCGATGCTGCGCGCTAACTCGACCGCGCAGGAAAGGCGCAATTTCCGTTGCAAGTTGTTTGCGCTGGGAGCGGGAGGGAGTGGTTTCGCCTCCGAAGCGCGCTGGGCCTTTCGCCTTGCCGTGGCGCTCAATGAACTGGCCGATCTGGTCAATGACGGTAAGCGTGTTCGCGTAGCACTCACGCTGCGTCTGTCCCCAGGTAAAAAGGCCATGACCGCCGAGTACGATTCCATCGCAGTCAGGATTGTCCTGGACCGCCTTACGAAGCATCAGGCCCAGTTCAAAGCCGGGACGCTGCCACGGAACCCATACGAGATGGTGGCCGAATTCGCGATTGAACTCGGCCATCTTGACCTTGCCGTTGGCTGAGGCAGCGAGTGCAATGCCCCAGTCGGGATGAAGGTGGTCCACATGGGGAAAGGGAAGAAAGCCGTGCAGGGGCGTGTCAATGGATGCGGCCACCGGGTTGTTGCCGAATGTGCACAGCGGATACATCGCCACCATGTCGTCTTCGGTGTCAACGCCCTTATACGTGCGCTCAAGAGCGAGGAGTTTCTGCTGATAGAGCGTGGCGAAGCCGGTGCGTTTCATGCTGCCCAGATCTCCGCCTGAGCCCTTCACCCAGAGGACCTCCACGGACTCGCCGGTGAGGGGATCCACCTGCATGATCTTCGAGCTGGTGTTTCCGCCGGCAAAGTTGGTGATGCGCAGATCAGATCCGAGCAGGTTGGAGCGATAACGCAGCAACTCCGGCTCATCGAGCGTGGCGGCGACGTCGGGAACCCAGCGGTCTTCAAGGAAGCGGAGTGTAGGAGAAGCGACAGTAGCGTGAGCCATATTGCACCACCGAGCGGGGAATTGGGCTGATTTCCTGGGTAAGGGGCCCCAAGGACGATTCTACATTTGAGGGGAGCGATGCGCCCTCAGCCGATTATGAATTCAGGACGGATCTTCATCATTGACAAGAATCACGCTGAGGAACCGGGGCCCATGGACTCCCTTGATGCGGGTCATCTCAATGTCTGCGGTAGCACTTGGGCCTGAGATGTACGTGGCCAGGAAAGGCGGCTGCTGGAAGCGCGCGAAGTACTCAGGCAACGTTTCGACGACCTGGCTGGAACGGAGAATACAAAGGTGCCAGTCGGGCAAAAGCGAGATGACGCGGCGACCTTCGACGGCGGAGTGATGCAGGGCGATGGTTCCCGAGTCGGCAATGCCGGCGGAGGCAGCGGTGACGACTCCGTCACAGCTTTCGATCTCGTCGTGAGGAAGATCGCGATCGACCTTGAAACGGACGCCGGTGATGGGCCAGTCGGGTTGCAAGCCAGGCGGAACGATAAAGGTGCGCCTGCCCCTTTTGCGAATCTGTTCTGCAACGGCGGACGGCAACTCTGCAGGAGTTGCTTCAGTAACTTCGGCGCCGTATTCGCGAAGGCGTTCGATCATCAGTTGCAGGGTAGCGGCGCGGTTAAGGCTGCCGCGACGAATGTAGTTGCGCGGAAGGTCGGCGTAGGCGGTGGTTTTGGCATCCTGCGTGGCGGCGCGAATGCGATCGAGGATGGACTGCCGGGAGACCGTTCCCATCATTGGCCCCCTTTGCGGCGCGTTTCCCACCACTCGCGAAATGTCTGTTCAGGCAGACCTCGCAAATCTCGGGTCACTGTCCATCGCGCACCAAGGCTGGGCAGGCGATGTATCCAGCCGTCCTTGCCGGTGAGGAGGCTCAGGCCGAAGCGGCCGAGCCACTGAGCGATGCGAAAGCGCCATGCGTTGGCGAAGGCGAAGTTCGCAGCCCTCATGCCGAGGAACATGGGATCGAACCAGCGCCTTGCCTCCCGGCGTTCCTGGTTAACGACCTGTGCGCGCAGATCGATCAGCACTTCGGGGATGTTGATCTTGACCGGGCAGACTTCGTAGCAGGCCCCACACAGCGACGAGGCATAGGGAAGCGACTGTGCATGCTCCATCTTCATTAGCTGCGGCGTGAGGATTGCGCCGATAGGACCGCCATAGACTGAACCATAGGCGTGGCCACCGGTCTGGCGGTATACGGGGCAGGTGTTGAGGCAGGCGGCACAGCGAATGCATTGCAGCGTCTGGCGTTCCCTGGGGCGCGCGAGAATCGATGAGCGGCCGTTGTCGAGCAGTACGACATGGAAGCGCTGGGGTCCGTCACCAGGCATGACTCCTGTCCAGAGAGACGTGTAGGGGTTCATGCGCTCTCCGGTGGCGGAGCGGGCGAGAACCTGGAGCATTACTTCGAGGTCCTGAAAGCGCGGGATCACTTTCTCGATGCCCGCGAGAGTAATCATGGTGCGCGGAAGGGTGAGGCACATGCGGCCGTTGCCCTCTGACTCGACGACGGAGACGGCACCGGTTTCGGCAACAAGGAAGTTCGCGCCGCTGATTGCGGTGGGGACGGTAAGGAACTTTTTGCGGAGATGGGAACGCGCGGCCGCGGTGAGAGCCTGCGGATCGTCCGACAGGTCCTTCAGGCCCATACGGCGCGCGAAGATCTCGCGGACCTGGCTGCGACTCACATGGAGAGCCGGAACGACGATGTGCGAGGGTTCGTCGTTGCCGAGTTGCAGGATCAGCTCGGCGAGGTCGGTTTCGACGGGGGAGATGCCGGCGCCCTGGAGCGCGGGGTTGAGCTCTATCTCCGCGGAGGTCATGGTTTTGATCTTGATGACCTCGGTCGCTTTTTCTTCGTGAAGTATATCGATGATGATGGAGCGGGCCTCTGCGGCGTCGCGAGCCCAGTGAACCGTGCCGCCCGCAGCCGTGCATCGCGATTCGAACTCTTCGAGGCAGGCGGCGAGATTTTCAAGCGCGTAGGCGCGGATGGCGGCGGCCGCTGTGCGCAACTGCTGCCAGTCAGACTTTTCGGCAACAAGGAGGGCACGTTTCGCCTGAATCACGTCGGTTGCGTGTGCGACATTCTTGCGAAGTTGCGTATTGCGCAGAATCGGCAGAGCGGCCTCTGGAAACGGAGGCGCGATGCGGGGGTCCATCACCGGCGGAGGGATTGCAGTGCTCATGGCCTGGCCTCGGCCGGGGAGTCTTCAGTGCTGGCGAGAATGCCGGCAATGTGAATCGTCTGCATGGCCGCGTACTGCCGGTGCAGCGCTCCACCAAGGTGCATCAGGCAACTGTTGTCGAGGGCGGTGCAGTACTCCGCGCGCGTGGCGAGGACATCCTGGAGCTTACCGGCAAGCATGGCGGAGGAGACTTCGGAGTTTTTGATGGAGAAGGTGCCTCCAAATCCGCAGCAGCGTTCGAGGTTGGCAAGCGGTGCAAGCTCGAGGCCGCGGACGTTCCTGAGCAGGCGAAGCGGCCGGTCGCCGACGTGCAGCCCGCGGAGCCCATGGCAGCTTGCGTGATACGTAACGCGGTGCGGGAAGTAGGCGCCCACGTCTTCGAAGCCGAGACGATCGACGATGAACTCGCTCAGTTCGAAGATGCGAGGCAGCAACGCCTCGAACTGCTTGCGCAGTTTGTCGTCACCGAGTTCCGCAAAGAGGCCGGGATACTGGTCGCGCATCATGGCGACGCAGGAAGAGGAGGGGATAACGACCGATTCGGCGTCCTGATAGACGCGCACAAAGTTCCTGGCCTGCGAGAATGCCTCGGAGCGAAAGCCGGTGTTGGCGTGCATCTGGCCGCAGCAGGTTTGCTGCGGGCGGAACTCGATGTCGACGCCGAGACGCTCAAGCAAGCGGACAACGGCACGGCCAGTTTCCGGGAAAAGCGTGTCGTTGTAGCAGGTGATGAAGAGCGAAGCGCGCATCGAGGGCACCCAAAATCAGACTGCGGAGTGAACAGGGCATCATATTTCGTTGAATCACCTGTTGTCTAATGCAGCAGTACAACAGATCAGCGAAAAGGCGTTGCCGGCTGGTCACATTCAGACTGCAGACCGCTCGTCTAGAATTGCCGGTGGTTTGTGAGGAGGCTCCATGTTCGATGTGACTCAAAGAAGATTGGCACGCAGCGTCCGAGCACTGACGGGGATTGTCCTGGCCTCGGTGTTGGCGATCCCGGCTTCAGTTGTCTGCGCACAAGGCGGTGTCGACGAGAAGAAGATCAACGACCTTATCGGAAAGATGACGCTGGAAGAGAAGATTCATATGCTCTCGGGGGCGACGCTCATGTCGTCGGCGGGCGTGAAGCGGCTTGGAATTCCTGATTTTCGCATGAGCGATGGGCCGTCGGGCGCGCACATTCCGCCACCGTCAACGGCATATGCAGCGGGAATCGGACTCGCGGCGAGCTGGGACCGTGAACTGGCTGAAAACGTCGGCACGCAGATCGGGCGCGACGGACGATCGCGCGGCATCGGGTACCTGCTTGGCCCGGGCGTGAACATCTACAAAGCGCCGATGAACGGGCGGAACTTTGAGTACTTCGGTGAGGATCCGTTTCTGGCCGGCGAGATTGCCGTGGGTTACATCAACGGGGTGCAGTCGCAGGGCGTAAGCGCGACGATCAAGCACTACGCCGCCAACAACAGTGAATACTTCCGTTTCACGTCTGACTCGGTGGTGAGCGAACGGGCTCTGCGTGAGATCTACCTGCCTGCGTTTGAAGCTGCTGTAAAGAAGGCACACGTGGGCTCGATCATGGACTCTTACAACCTGCTCAACGGCGCTCATGCCACGCAGAATTATCACCTGAATGTGGAGATTGCGAAGCAGCAATGGGGATTTGACGGCGTGATGATGTCCGACTGGACGGCGACCCATGACGGCGTAGCCGCGGCAAACGCCGGGCTGGATCTCGAGATGCCGTTCGGCGAGTACATGAATGAGAAGACGCTGTTGCCGGCTGTGAAGGACGGGAAGGTCAAGGAATCGGATATCGACGACAAGATTCGCCGCCTCTTGCGGGTTGGATATCGCTTTGGCTGGATGGATCACGATCCGCTCGACATTACGATTCCGCGCTATAACCAGCAGGGGCGCAAGGCCGCTTTACAGGGGGCGCGTGAGGGCATTGTGCTGCTGAAAAATGAGCACAATTTCCTGCCGCTCGATCCCGCCAAGGTGAAGACGATTGCGGTGATTGGGCCGGGTGCATTTCCCGGCGTTCCGACGGCGGGTGGGAGCGGACAGGTTCCGGTTTACTCCGATGTCAGCGACCTGCAGGGCATCAGCGATCGCCTGGGGATGAACGGCACCGTGCTATACGATCGCGGAATTCCGACCCTGGGGGCCATGGCGATGCGCTCAGGATTCATGCTGGGTCCAGACAAGTTCGTTCCCGGACTGACGGTTGACACCTTCGACAATCGGGAATTTACGGGCAAACCGGTTGCGACCCGCACGGAAATGACCGCGAACGTTAGCGGGATGAATCTGGACAATCCCGACATACAGGACCTGATCAGCACGATGCCGGCGGAGCAAATGCAGGCAATGATGAACGCCCCGCCGCCAACACGCTTCAACCGCTGGACCGGCTACTACTTTGCCCGCGCTGCGGGGAATTTTGTTGCTTTCGTCGAGCAGCAGGGAAAGTACCGGTTCCTGATCGACGACAAGACGGTAATTGATCACGTTGAGATTCCCAAGTATGCGCTGACGCAGGCCGTCGTGCAGCTTACGCCGGGACCGCACAAAGTGGTGCTTGAACTGCTTGAAGCCGCGCCCTTCACGGGGGAGGCTGTCAAGATGGGAATCGCGCAGGAAGGGACTCTCGTAAAGCAGTCGGCCATCGACATGGCGAAGAAGGCCGATGCGGTGATCGTGGCAGTGGGCTATGACGCTGAGATCGAGACAGAGGGTATCGATCGCGAGTTCGGGTTGCCTCCGGGACAGGACGAATTGATTGAGAAGATCGTCGCTGCCAATCCAAACACGATCGTTACCGTGACCTCGGGCGGTAGCGTGGATACATCACGCTGGGTCGATCACGTTTCAGCGCTTCTGGAGAACTGGTATCCGGGCCAGGAGGGTGGAACTGCACTGGCGGAGGTTGTGTTTGGCGATGTGAACCCGTCTGGACGGCTGCCGATCAGTTGGGAGCGCAACATCACGGACAACCCGTCGTATGCCTCTTATTATCCGACTCCGGGAACGCTGAGCATTCCTTACAAGGATGACGTGTTTGTGGGCTATCGCGGCTACGAGCACAACGGCACCAAGCCGCTGTTTCCGTTCGGATACGGCCTCTCATACACCAGCTTCAAATACTCAAACCTGAAGGTTCAACCGGGGAAGGGTGATGGTGCATACGAGGTCAGCTTCGACGTGACCAATACAGGCAAAACTGCAGGAGCTGATGTGGTGCAGGTGTACGTAAGCGAAGATCACCCGAGTGTCCCCCGGCCACCGCAGGAGCTGAAGGGCTTTGCGCGCGTGATGCTGCAGCCGGGCAGGACGCAGCATGTGACGGTGCCGCTGGATGCGCGCTCCTTCACGTGGTATGACGAGAAGGCCGCGGCGTGGCATGCCGATGCAGGGTCGTTCACTATTCATGTGAGCCGTTCGTCGGCTGATCCGCAACTGGAGGGCAAGATCTCGCTCGCGAAGGAGATTGTGCTGCCGGTGAAGTAGTGCTGGCGGGGGAAGGTCGCACCACCGAAATGCAGGTCCCTCGACTCCCTTCACTTCGTTACGGCCGCTCCGTCGAAAATCACGGTAAGCAATTGAAATGCAGGTTCCTCGACTCGTCCGCTGCGCTGACTCGCTCGGAATGACCGCGGGTATGGATTTCATGAGCTTTAGTGGGCCATAACGCCCATCCGCACTCGGGATGACCTCAGTTTTTTGCTGGGCCGTCTCAGGATGACGGGGAGTTACTCTGGAGCGCCGTTCCAGACGCATTCGATGTCGCGTTGCTGGACGGCGCTCTCTTTTGCCCATTCCAGGACTTTGGACACGCGCCACGCGTCGGAGGCTTTCACTGGCGGGCCGTTCTTGCCGAGCAGGGCATCGCGAACGCCCGCATAGAAGTTGCGGTAGTCGCCGGGAAGCGTCGTGACTGGGCGTGTCACCATGCCGCCGTCGACATCGACGGCCGTGGTACCCCAGCTGGCTGCGGGCTCCTGGCCCCAGTTTGTGCTGGTGATGCGTGTGATCTGATTGAGCGCGTCTTCCTGCGGGTCGAGACCCCATTTCCAGAAGTTGCCCTTTGCGCCGCGTATGTGGAAGCGCGGCCGCGCAAGAGACGACAGACAATTTGCGCTGAGTGTAACGGTGAAGCCCGTGTAGTAGTGGAGCCGCACGGTGAAGGAGTCGTTTGCGCCTTCGCCGAGCCGCTCCCGTTGCGTTTCAGCACCAACAGCAGCGGGATCGCCGAAGAGTTTGAGCGCCTGATCTACGAGGTGCGTTCCAATATCGGGCAGGAGGCCGCCCTCGTCCGGGTCTTCCTTCCATGCGCGCGACGCAGGTCCCGGGCGCCAGCGGTCAAAGCAGGATTCGAAGTGGACGAGCCGTCCAAGCGAACGATCATTTAACAGTTTAATAACTGTCAGAAAATCATTGTCCCATCGACGGTTATGAAACGGAATGCATTGCAGTCCGACGCCTCCAGCGAGCTCGGCCAACTGGGCGATTTCATCCGACTTGAGTGCCATTGGCTTGTCAACGACAACGTTTCGGGCGGCTTCCAACGCGCGCAAGGCGATCGGGAAATGAGTGCTGTTGGGCGTTGCCACGACGATCAGCTTGATCGATGCGTCGGCAAGAAGTTCGTCGACGGAGCGATACGTTGTGATTCCGGGGTAGCGTTCCGCTGCCTTGTCTGAGTTGCGCTCGACAACTGCAGCCAGTTCCAGCCCGTCGACGGATGAGATGAGCGGCGCATGGAAAACGCGCCCCGCCATGCCAAATCCAACCAAGCCCACGCGAATCATTCGTCCCCCGATCGCGATCCGGCTAATTAGCCCTCAAGTTTATAACGGGTTTCAGCCAGCCGGTAGAGCCGGCGCCAGACAAGACGATTCATGGTAACCACCATGAGCGAGATGAGGATGGTGGCGAGCAGAATGATCGGGAACCGTCCGCTGTCGGTGGCCGAGCTGATTTGTGCGCCGAGGCCGATGGTTTCGAGGGTCTGGCCCTTTACATGGGAATACTCGGCCATAACCGAGGCGTTCCACGCGCCGCCGGAGGCCGTGACCATGCCGGTGATGAGGTAGGGGAAGATGCCAGGGAGAATGAGCCTTGTCCAGCGCTGCCAGCGGGTGAAGCGATAGAGCGCGGTGACTTCGCGCAGGTCCGAAGGGATGGACATGGCGCCGGCAATCACGTTGAAGAGGATGTACCACTGCGTGCCCAGCAGCATGAGGGCGATGGAGCCGATGCCGACACCCGCCGCCGATGCGGATGAGAGCCAGAAGAAGCACAGGGTAAAAGGCTGTGGCCGGAACAGAGGCCAAGACCTGCGCCACAGGCTGAACGATGCGCGCCAGCCTTGGGTTGAATCCGATCGCGACACCGACGGGCACCGTCCAGAGAGCGGAGATGAGAAGGGAAGCATTGACGCGGAGAAAGGTAGCAGCGGCGCCCTCGAGCAGCATGCGGAGGTCAGCCAGAGAGACAGTTCGAAGGAGGAGCAACGCCTGGGCGAAGGCCCAGGCCACAGCCATAGCCAGCACAACGGAAAAGGTCCAGAAGCCCACGGTGCCTCTGCCGCTGGCGCGTCTCTTTGTCGAGAGGCTGGATGACGCGGCAGCTCCCGGGCGCGCGCGAGCCGGCGGAAGATCGGCTCTTCGCACGCGAGCCCAGAGCGTGCCAGGAAGCGAGGTTGACAACGGTGGAACGCTGCAGCAATGCGAGAATCGGCGACGTGACGCGGTCAGCCGACTCGACCTGCTCGAATTTGAACTTGTCGCTCCAGGCGATCAGCGGCCGCCAGACAAGCTGGTCGGTGGCAACGACGATCAGGACGACGGTGGCGATGCCGCTGACAAGCGCGCGAATGTCGCCGGAGTCGGTTGCCGATCTGGATGTAGCTGCCCAGGCCGGGCAAGCTGGAAGTTGCGATTGCCGATCGTGAACCATCTCGCAGAGCGATGAGGGCGAACCATCCGCCGGCGACCGAGACGATGGAGTTCCAGACGAGGCCGATGGCGGCGTAGGGCATCTCAAGCTGCCAGAAGCGCTGCCACGCCGAAAAGCGATAGATGCGCGAGGCCTCGATCATCTCGCGCGGAATGGTCTTGAGCGAGGAGTAGAAGCTGAAGGCGAGGTTCCACACCTGCCCGGTGAAGATGAGCAGGATCACGCCCATCTCGATGCCGAGCTGGTGACCGGGAATGAGGGCGATCATGGCCAGCAGAACAGGCGGCAGAAAGCTGAGCACCGGGATCGACTGCAGGATGTCGAGCACGGCGATCATCCAGGCTTCGACGCGCGGTGTTGTATGCGGCGATATAGCCGTAGCCGATGGCGAAGAGCGAGGCTGAGCAGGTACGCGATCGCCGATGCGCACGATGGAGTAGAATGCGTAGAGCGGCAGCGCGCTGACGGAGTGGGAGATCGGCACGACCGGAACCGGCGTTGCCGAGCCAGTAGCGCGCCATGTGAATGACGGCCAAGAAAGACGGCGAGTCCGCAGACGCCCACGCCCAGATCGATGAAGAAGGGCCAGGTGCGGACGGTGACCAGAGAGCGTGCGAAAGGTGTGCTGGGGCTTCACTCGTCCCCTCCGGGTTCGGCGGCTTCCTCCAGGGCATCGGGCATCACGAAGCGGCGGCGTGCGGCATCGAAGTCGAACAGCTCGGCGTAGCGGCCCCAGTTGACGGCGGTCTCCATCTGGCGCAGGGACTCCTCCTCGCTGAACTGCTCGTCGAGCATGTCGAGGAAGAACTCCTCGGGGACGGTGTGGTCGCTCTTGGCTTCGAGGGCGCGGCGAATCTGGCGGAGCAGCAGCACGTTCTGCGAGTGCGGCGTCGCGGAAGAGCTCCTTCTGCCGAAGGATTTCGGAGTTGGCGAATTCGGTGCCGCTTTCGGTGATCGCCGCGTCGCCTTCTTCGACCTTGAGGAAGCCGAGCAACTGCGCGGCATCGACGATGGGGAGCAGGTCGTCGATCTCGAAGGCCAGATCGTCGGCGAGGCGGTAGATGTCGTCGCGGCCGCCTTTGTCGAGCAGCAGTTCGAGCAGTCCGGCCATGCCGCCGGGACGGGCATGCGGGCAGCATCTGGTAGTGCATCTGGCGCTGGTCGCGCACGCGGTGGGCCGGCCTGCTGGTCGGGCGCCTCGGCGGGGCAACGTCGGGCCGGGTGAGCACCTTGTAGATGTAGTCGACGAGTTGCGTGAATGGCTCGGATTTGCGGTCGCGCGGCTGCGGAAGCTGGACGCGAAAATCGGTGCGGATGTGGCCGGGATTGCGGCCGAGCACGATGATGCGATCGGCCAGCAGGACGGCTTCCTCGATGTTGTGGGTCACGATGAAGACGCACTGGGTGGGCATGGTCTTCTTGGCCCAGAGCTCGAGCAGTTCGCTGCGCAGGTTTTCGGCCGTGAGCACGTCGAGGGCGGAGAAGGGCTCGTCCATGAAGAGCACTTCGGGCTCGACGACGAGAGCGCGGGCAAAGCCGACGCGCTGCTTCATGCCGCCGGAGAGTTCCTTGGGGTATGCGGCCTCAAAGCCGTCGAGGCCGACGGTATCGAGCATGTGCATGCTGCGGGTGCGGCGCTCTTCGGGATCGACGCCGCGAGCCTGGAGTGGCGCTTCAACGTTTTCAAGCACGGTGAGCCAGGGAAAGAGCGCGAAGCTCTGGAAGACGATGGAGACGTTGATCTCGGTATCGGCGATGGGTTTCTCGTGCCAGTAGACCTGGCCGGCGGAGGGACGCGAAAGTCCGGATAGCATCCGCAGCATGGTGGATTTGCCTGAGCCGGAGGGGCCGAGCAGCGCGACAATCTCTCCGGGCACGATGCTCAGGTCGGTGGGGGAGATCACCTGGATGCGATTCTGGCTGGGCTGCGCGTAGTACTTCTCGATCTGCTCGGCGCGAATGATTGCGTCGTCGGTCGCGATCGCGGCCGGAGCCGGCGTAGCGTTCTGGAGCTCGGCTTCCTGCATGCATCAGTCTCCGGTAGGGTTTCGCCGGGCTGTCCGGCAGGTGAGTTTCTTTTCGAGTCTATGAGCGTCTGGTTGCGCTTCGATGAATCGCAGGTTTCTGGTCGAGCCGAAATCGCTATTCCCGGCAGGAGGAGCGTTAGGAGCCGTTTTCCGGAATGGGTGCATTGCCCTCAAAAGCATGCGGATCGGAACAGATTCCGCCGGGAAAGTGCGTCTTCTGAGACCTTTGATCGTCAATCCAAACAGTTGTTCTGAATTACCGGGATAATCCTGCTGAACGCGAGGAACCACCAGGCGCCTGGGCCGGGCCCATACGGGCCGGAAGTCTCCCTCCAAGAGGATGTTATCCTAACAAGCAAGGTGTTTACCGAGCTGACAGAACCGCAAGCGGTGCATTTCAGCTTCGCTTATCGGCGCGTTTGAAGGAAAGGCTTTGCGCCATCCCCTTTTCCGGCGGCAAGGAGTGTATGCCCGATAATCACGTTAAGCCCAAGGTCCTAGTTGTAGACGATGAACGCGTCATTGCCGATACGCTGGCAATGATTCTGAACCAGAGCGGCTTCCAGGCTCGTGCGGTGTATTCAGGAGAGAGCGCGCTGGAGACTGCGTCTGTATTTGAGCCCGACATGCTCATCGCCGACGTGATCATGGCAGACCTGAACGGAATCGACGCGGCCATTCAGATTCGCGCGCTGCTGCCGCAGCATCAAGATCCTGCTGTTTTCAGGTCAGGCTGCAACAGCCGATCTGCTGGAGAAGGCACGCGCACAGGGCTACGAATTTGAGATTCTCGCCAAGCCTGTTCATCCGCAGGACCTGTTGACCCGGCTGCGCAGTTAAGCGCCGTCAGGGAACAGTGAACGGCGTTCAGGGCTTCATTTCGTGACGGCCTTCGAGCGCGTGCGCCATGGTGACTTCATCGGCGTATTCAATGTCGCTGCCTGCCGGCACACCCATCGCAATCCGAGTGATGCGCACATCGAAGCCGCGCAGGGCGGCTGCGAGCCAGCTTGCGGTGGCTTCGCCCTCAAGCGTGGGGCTGGTGGCGAGGATGACCTCGTCCACCTCGCCGCGCTCGACGCGCGCGACGAGTGAGCGGCCGCGAAGCTGATCGGGTCCAACTCCGTGAAGCGGAGAAAGCGTTCCATGCAGCACGTGGTAAACGCCGCTGTATGCGCGTGTCCGCTCGACCGCATCGATGTTGGTGGGCTCTTCAACGACGCAGACCAGGCGCTGATTGCGCGTGGTGCTGGCGCAGTAGGCGCAGGGATCGATGTCGGTAACGTTGTTGCAGACCGAGCAAAGGCGCAGGCTTGCCTTGAGGCCGCGGACGGCTTCGGCGAGAGCAGCGGCGTCATCGTCATTTGATCGCAGGATGTGAAAAGCGAAGCGCTGGGCGGTCTTGGTTCCCACGCCGGGCAGCTTCTTCAGTTCTTCAATCAGCCGGGCCATGGGCTCGGCATAGCGTGCCACGGTTGCCCTCCTAGAGGGTGCGGTAGACGATGCCCACGAACACGTCAGGCGGGAAGTTGCCTTTTCCCCAGGTAGCGTCGAAATCGGCGGTAGGCTTCTTTGCGAGGACTTCCTTCTCGCTGGCGCCGGCTGTCTTGAGCGCGGCAACCTTGTCGCGCACAGTTGAAAGCATGTCGCAGGATTTCTGGAGTTCGGCCTTGGTTCCCAGCGGACCGTGGCCGGGAATGATTTTCGTTTTGTCGCCCGCGAGGTGAGAGAGCCCTCTGTGCGGCAATAATCATGCCGCCGATCGAGCCGCCTGTTCCTTCGTCGATGAAGGGATACATGCCGTTGAACCAGATATCGCCGAGGTGAAGCACGTCGGCCTTGTGGAAGTGGATGTAGATGTCGGTGTCAGTGTGTGCGGGATCGAAGTGCGCCAGCTCAAGCGAGTCGCCGTTGTGCCAGACGCGCATGCGACTTGTCAAAGGTGATTGTGGGCAGAGCGCTCCGGCGGGAGACGCAGGCAACGACATGCCGAAGAGCTTCATCTCCGCGGGCTCGGAGAGCCGCCTACGGGTCTTCTCGTGCGCATAGACGGTAAATCCAGCCGAGTGCATGCCGTCGTTGCCGTCGGTGTGATCGATATGCCAGTGAGTGTTGATAAGAGCGAATGCGGGATCGCTGCTGAGCGCGGCGAGGGCCTCGCGGATGTGGGGAACCGCTGTGGAGAAGCTTGAGTCGATCAGAATCTTGCCCTGTGGCCCGGTCTGGACTGCCATGTTGCCACCCGCACCCTGCAGCAGGTACACGTTGTCGTAGAGCTTCGTTGTCTTGATCGGCGTGGACGCTCCTGCCGCGCGCATCTGCGCCAGGCGGTCGGTTGGCGTTGCGGGTGCAGCCTGAGCCATGGCCCAACGCGGCGCGATCGCTGCGGCGCCTGCGGCCATGCCCATCTGCAGGAAGCCTCTGCGACTCAGTTCAAGTGTCATCGTGTTCCCCTTTCACAACAACAATGGCTCGAAAGTCTTTCAGCCGAGTCCCGGGATGTTGAGTCCTCCCGAGTGCGCCCTGGAGGCTGGATTTGATTGCTTCGTCGGCCTTGCGACCTGCCTCATTCACAGCCGCGACAACCAGGTCCTCGAGCATTTCCACGTCAGGATTGGGACCGCTGAGACTGGCGACCGCGGCGGGATCGATGTGAATCTTGATGAGTTCCTTCTTGCCGTTCATCGTCGCCGTCACGGCGCCGCCGCCGCTTGAGCCCTCGACAACGGTCTGGCTCAGCTTGCGCTGCATCTCCTCCTGCATCTTGTTGGCCTGCGAGAGCATTTCGGCCATCTTGAGCGGATTTACCATTGCGCCTCCTGCTTCTGCTGCTACTCGCTCGCTGGTCTATTTGCCCGCGCAGATCGACCACGCTGCGGACTTCTGCGTTGAAAATCTCCTTCGCGCGCTGCACCATGGGGTTGGCGAGCGCAGCTTCCTGGATGCTGCCTGCGAGTGGAGCGGTGCCGACGGCAGCTGACGCGGCCTTTCCTTCTCCAGGGACAACCATGAACCGCGCAGGCGCTCCGAGCCGCTGCAGTTCCTGACGAATGATCTTCTCGGCGGCGGCATTGACCGTCAAGGTGAGCATCTTCTTTCCCATTCCGGGTACTTCGATTCGAAGGCTCGATCCTTCCAGCGTCCACTTGCCGGTGTTCAGCAGCTGCGACGCGGTGGCGTGACCGGCGGCGGCAAGAGCCTGAACGACGGCCTGACAAAGTGCTCGATACGTCCGCTGACCCTTCCGAGGCCTGGGTGGCTGGAGCTTTGGCAAGCGCGCCTTCGGTGAGGGGCTCAGCGAATCCGCCGGGTTGGCTCGATACGGCAGGGAAGGGCGTGACTTGGCGGGCCTGCGCGACGACAGGATCGATTGGCGCGTCTCCAACACCGGACGCAGGCCGAGGACTCTCTGCGACGAGGCACAGTCTGCTGCGTGAATCGGTGCAGCGCTTGGCTGCGCTTGCGGAAGGACCAAAGGGCGATCGCGCAGGAACTGGCGAGACACTGGATGCTGCACGCGGAGCGGACGCCGGCACCATTGAAGTAGCCGAACGCGAAAGGCTCCCGGCTCCGGAAGAAGTCCTTGGAGCAGAAGGAGCGGCGGCTCTCACTCCAGTGCCACCCGCAACGCCGCTCAGCAGCTCTTCAAGCGGGAGCAGTCGCTGTGCGTGTACGAGCTTCAGCAGTCCAAGCTCGAGATGAAAGCGCTGTTCCTGCCGGTAATTCAAATCGTCAAATGTGCGCAGCACGATCTGCAGATTGCGCGTCAGGTCCTCTTCACCGAAGAGCATGGCCGTTCGCGCTGCGCGGGCTCGTTCGTCGCCGGAGATTTGCAGCAGCTCGGTCTGTTCGCCGCCGAGTTTGGCCATCAGGGTATTGCGCAGATAGCGAACCATCTGGCGCGCCAGCGACTGGGGGCTGTGTCCGGCGTTGAGCAGCTCATTGAGCTGCTCCATCAGCGTAGCGCTCTCGCCCGCGGCAACGGCCTCAAGAAGGCGCTCGAAAACGGTGTTGGGCACAGAGCCCATCAGCTCGCGAATCTGCGCAGCCGCAAGCACGGGGCGGCCGTTTTCAACGGGCGCCGACGCGATGGCCTGATCCATGATGGAGAGCGCGTCGCGCATCGAGCCGTCGCCGGCCTCGGCCAGCAAAGCGAGCGCGGCGTCATCGGCTTCGACGTTCTCCTGCGCCGCGATCATCCTGAGCTGCGCGAGGATGTCGTCGAACTTGACCGCGTGAAAGCTGAAGTGCTGGCAGCGCGAGCGAATGGTCTGCGGAATGTTCTCGGGCTCCGTTGTCGCCATCATGAAGATGACGTGCGCCGGCGGCTCTTCAAGGGTCTTGAGCAGCGCGTTGAAGGCGGCCTCGGTGATCTGGTGCGCCTCGTCGAGGATGTAGATCTTGTAGCGGTCGCGGGCTGGGGAGTAGCGTGCCGCATCGCGCAGTTCGCGAATCTCGTCGATGCCGCGGTTGGTGGCCGCGTCGATCTCGATCACGTCGACGGCGTTGCCCTGGCGCATCTCGATGCAGGAGTCGCAGACGCCGCAGGGCTCCGGAGTCGGGCGCTGCGCGGAGCCGACCTCGGTGCGGCAGTTCAGGGCCTGGGCGAGGATGCGCGCGATGGTCGTTTTCCCGATGCCGCGATGGCCGGAGAAGATGTAGCCGTGCGCGATGCGGTTCTGGGCGAGCGCATTCAGCAGGGTGCGCGTGACGTGATCCTGGCCGGCCACGTCGGCAAACCGCTGCGGACGATATTTCCGGGCCAGAACCTGATAACCCATGCGCGCAGATGCTCCTTAGCCCGTGATCGATCAACACGAGCTAGGTTGGATTGTATCGTTCCGGGGTGGGGCGGCGCGGACGTGGAAAAACTCCGGAGTGTGTCGTTCGATCTCGACCAACACTTTTCAACTTGCGTCGAGATGAAGGCTGATGTCGTTGAGCCATTCCGCGATGAGGTCTTCGTCGCCGGGATCGAAGACGTACGCATCGTTGAGCAGCAGGACCGTGGCCCAGTGCACGAGATCGCGCTCGGAGACGAGGCCGAAGCGCCTGCGTTCGAGCGCATTGGAGATGTGTTCACGGGTGATGACAATGCCGGGCTCGGGGATGGGAAAGCGGTTATGGGCCGTACGGCGCTGGGTCAACCTTCCGTCGGCCTCTTCCGTCGCCTCGAGGTGGATGTCGAAGATCCCCTCAAGCGCGCGGCGCATCTCATCCGACTCCGATCTCGAGCAAAGCGAAGCGACGCATCACCTCGAGCTGCTCATCGGTCAAGGGCGGAAATGACGGCTCGGTAGTCATCCTGTTCCATGCTACCGCCGGGGCAGCACGGTTGGCAGCAGAACTGTGGCCAGGTTGCAGAACAGGCGTTTCTCAGGCGGCGCTTTCTTGCTCGATCACGACGGGCACCTTGATGGAAGGAGCGCCGGTCCCGGTCTTGCTGCGCTCCTTCTCTGCTCTTCTGGCTGCTGCCTTGCGGCGCCGGATCTCTTCGCGCGAGTACATGGTTCCGCGGCACTTCTTTGCGCCACAGTTGCAGACAGCCGCATCGTCTCCGCCATCGTAGAGGCAGTAGTCGTAGGTAATCTCCTCACCTGGGGCAATGTTCCTGATAGCCGTAATCCACACGCGCCCTTTGACTTCACGCGTTTCGCAGTTCGGATCGCAACTGTGATTGATGAACATCGCCGTGCAGTGGCCGTCGATGACGATCGACCCATCTCCGAGTCCAAACAGGTAGGTGATGGGCGACTCCTCGTTCGCGGCGTCGGCTTGCTCTTTGCTGAGTCGCGGCCCGGTGTACTCGGCTACGCGAGCGCCTTTGCGAACGGCCGTTGTGGTGTAGCAGCCCGCGGCGTGAATGGCAGAAGAGCGAATGATGAGGCCCATAAGTTGTGCGGTGCATTCCTCTGGGGAGTTGAAGATCTGTATGGATCGCATCGTACCATTGAAGTGTCGGCAATGTACGAGCCGATTACGAAAAGAATTGGGATGAAGCGAAGAATTCAAATTGAGATTGTGTTGGGATGCTGTCTTGCTGTTGTGCCGGTGAGTCGGAGCCCAGTCCGCTCCGCCTCAATCGCCCGCGCAGGCCAAGCCGCCTGCCAATGCTCAACAGGCACCCGCGCAGAAGCCCGGCACTGAGGCGAATCCGTTCCCGGAGGATACGAGCAATATTCCGGTGGTGCCCACGACCGCGCAGCCTGCCGCCGTACCGCCGGCCCCTCCAGTCGCCGGCAATGGCAGTGGCGAAACGACAAGCCTGCTGCGCGGCGATACCGATCCAGTCAAGAGTCCCGATGACCCTGTTTCCGGTTCTTCGGATTCGGATAGCGGATTCAGTTCGAGCCTTCAGGGCGGAGACGATGTGAATATTCCTCCGGAGCCCGAGAAGCCGGGCAAGCACCAGAAGCCGGCAGAGCCGACGCACCAGGAGACGGCGAAGGAAGATGAGACCGTGGGAGCCTACTACCTGGACCAGAAGAACTGGAAGGCGGCTCTTTCGCGATTCGAATCGGCGCTTGTGCTCGATCCGGAGAACCCCGATGTCTATTGGGGACTGGCCGAAGCGCAGCGGCAGCTTGGCGACTATGCCAATGCCAAGGCGAACTACCTGAAGGTGATGGAGTACGACCCGGACAGCAAGCACAGCAAGGAAGCGAAGAAGTATCTGAAGCAGCCGGAGATTGCGAACGCGCCCGCGGTGTCAGCGAATCAGCCGGGGAAGCCGCAGCAGTAGCAATTTGTGCTCGCTTCCCAGGTCCTCAGAAGCGCGACCTGAGGCACCCGGCACCCGGCAAATGATTGAGGTTTGTACTGAGGATGACAGCGGATGATTGAGGTTCGTGGTTTCCCACCCATGCCGCAACAGCGCGGCATGGATGGGGCACCCAGAGTGCTTCACCTGTTTAGAGTCCGGCCCAGCGCAGGTACGCTGCGATGATCGGCTGTCCCCAGAGGGTGCTGACGATTCCGCCGATGCAGAGGAAAGTGCCAAGAGGCAGCTTGGTGGCCGCCCATGTCTCCGAGTTCCTCGCCGCGCGGCGGGAAGGGCGAGCAGAACGAATGCGGCGATTGAGGCGAGAACAACGCCGAGTGCGAAGGAGAGTAGAGCACCGGGAAGGCCGAGCCATGCAGCGAGCATGGCCATGAGCTTTGCGTCGCCGATGCCCATGCCTTCGCGGCGGCGAATGAGCCAGTAAGTCCAGCGGATGAAGAGAATGATGGCCGCGGAGGCAAGGATCGATGAACGCAACGTTGAGAAGGAGCGACAAGAGTGTGGTGCTTGACGAGCGATCCCCAACCAGATAGCCACCGCGCAGCAGCGTCACCGTAATTCCCAGGACGATGCCCGGCAGTGTCATCGCGTCGGGGAGCCACAGGTGCTCCGCATCAAGAGCGGCCAGACCGACCAGTACCCAGGTGAAGACCATTTTGCCGGACACAGCCAGGGCCAGTTCAATCAGGGCTCGCGGGCTGAAGGACAGGATGGGAGACGGAACCGCATTAGTTAATGCAAAGAGATAGCCGATCGTTTGCCAGGCGACTACGCCCCATGACGCGCCCACGGCCAGTTCCACGAACGGGTAACGCCAACTGATCCGGGCGCCACACGTGCGGCAGCGGCCGCGCAAAGCCAGCCAGCTCACAAGTGGAATGTTCTCCCACCAAGTCAGTGTTCGGCTGCAGTTTCGGCAGTGGGAGCGCGGCTTGACGATGCTCTCGCCCGCGGGCCAGCGGGTGAGGCACACGTTGAGGAAGCTGCCGAACGCCAGCCCCACCAGCGTCGCAAATGCTGTTGCGAAGATGCGAATCATGTGAAGGATGAGTATACGGGGATGGTGACGCAGACCGAATCCAATCTGCTCAGGCGCTCAGGTTAAAATGAGTGCACATGGAATCCCCGCCTGACAGCGCAAAGGCACAGGCTCCTGCTCAGTAACTTGCTGACTGATCCGGCGCGGGCTGCGGCGCTGTTTGAGCAGTCGGTGGCGATCATGGCGCGGCTGCGAGCGCCGGGTGGGTGCCCCTGGGACCGCGAACAATCCTTCGACACGATTCGCAAATACACCCTCGAAGAAGCCTACGAGGTCTTCGACGCCATTGAGCGCCGCGACTTTCCGCATCTGGCCGAGGAACTCGGGCGACCTGCTGCTGCAGGTGCTCTTCTACGCAGAGATGGCGGCGAACGAGGGCCACTTCACGATTGCCGAGGTGCTCGACCATCTGAACCGCAAGCTGATTCGGCGACATCCTCATGTGTTTGGCGAAGAGGCTTCGCGGGCGGCGGGAAACGAGGCCGTTGTGGATGCGGCCGTTGGCGGCTCGTCTTCTGCCGTGCTGCGCAATTGGGAAGAGATCAAGGCGGCGGAAAAGGCTCCAAAGCTGAGTTCAGGCCGCTGGAACTCCGCAGCAATCGTCAAGACTCGATTCCGTGCAGCGCGCGATGCCGGCGCTGGCTGAGGCGGCAAAGCTCGGCGCCAAGGCCGCGAAGTCGGGCTTCGACTGGCCGCAACTGGCGCGATCTGCTGCCGAAGCTGGCGGAAGAAACGGCTGAGCTTGAGGCGGAGGCCTCGCGGCGGAGGGCCGCCCGGTGATCCCGGCCGCGATCCGGCGGTCGAAGCGGAGCTGGGCGATCTGCTCTTCACCGTGGTGAATCTGGGCCGGCATCTGGGCGTGGATGCGGAGATGGCGCTGCGCGGGTGCAATCTGCGGTTCCGGCAGCGATTTCGCGAGATGGAGCTGGCGTCGGTGCGGCCGCTCGAAGAGCTCGCGCCTGACGAGCTGGAAGCGCTGTGGGTCGAGGCAAAGCAGAAGCTGGCGGCCGGGCCGGAGCGCCAGCCATGATCCTGATTCGCCCGTGCGCGGGGTTCGATGAGCTGGAGGCCTGCGTTCAGCTGCAGATCGAGACGTGGGGCTACGACGAGAGCGACATGATTCCGCGCAAGGCGTTTCTGGTGGCGCAGAAGATCGGCGGGCAGGTGATCGGCGCGTTCGACACCGAGCTTGCCCGGCGCCGGCCGAGCGGAACGCCGGAATCGCTGGTGGGCTTCGCCATGTCTTTGCCGGGAGTGAAGACCGGTGAAAATTCCACGGACGGAAATCCGCAGCCCTATCTGCACTCGCACATGCTGGCGGTGCGCGACCGCTATCGCAACCGGGGCCTTGGCGCGCAACTCAAGCTGGAGCAACGACGTGAGGCGCTTTCGCGGGGCATCCGGCGCATGGAGTGGACCTTCGATCCGCTGGAGATCAAGAACGCGTATCTGAATATCCACAAGCTGGGCGCGATTGTCCGTCGCTATTTTGTGAATTTCTATGGTGTATCCTCATCTCGACTGCAGGGTGGACTGCCGACGGACCGTCTGGTGGCCGAGTGGCAGCTCGATTCCCCACGGGTGCAGGCAGCTCCTGGAAGGCCGCCTCGCAGACGCGCACGAAGATCGAAGAACGAATCCTGGTCCCGGCCGCCATCTACGAATGGAAGGCTTCGGCCGCGGGCCGGGAGCAAGCGCTTGCCGTTCAGTTGGAGAATCGCCGGAAGTTTCAAGCAGGCATTTTCCAGAGGATTAGCCGTTGTCTCGTTCGACCGGGACTGCGGAAGGAAATGGAGTCTTCGAACTGGGCCGCTGGACTCAACCGGAAACCTGAAGACGAATTCAGCGCGCCGGGGAATTGAAGTACCACCACTTCATATGCTGATGCCCGAAGGAACTGACACTTTATGAAAATCGATGGAATTCATTCTGCGCGAACTGCATCTGCCGCTGGTTCGTCCCTTTGAAACCAGCTTTGGCGTGACCACGCAACCGCAGAATCCTGCTGGCCGAAGTCCAGTCAGAGGGGCTGATCGGCTGGGGCGAGTGCACGGCGGGCGAGCATCCGTATTTCTCCGGCGAATCGACCGACACGGCCTGGCAGGTGATTGTGAAGGAGCTGGGGCCGATGCTGGCGGCGGAGCTCGCCGGAGCATGGCGGCGACTGCCCGCGGATTTTCAGCCAGGTGCGCGGCAATCCGCATGGCCAAGGCGGCGCTGGAGAATGCCATCTGGGATCTGGAGGCGCAGCGCGAAGGCGTGTCGCTTTCGCAGTTGATCGGCGGCGTGCGCGAGACGATTCCGTGCGGCGTTTCGCTGGGGATTCAGACGTCGATTCCGGAGCTGATGGAGATCATCGAGAAGGAACTGGCGGCGGGCTATCAGCGCATCAAGCTGAAGTGCAAGCCGGGCTGGGATGTTGAGGTGTTTGAGAAGGTGCGGCATCGCTGGCCGGAGATCACGCTGAGCTGCGATGCCAACTCGGCGTACCGGCTGCGCGACGCCGACCACCTGGTGACGTTCGACGCAGTTCGATCTGCTGATGATCGAGCAGCCGCTGTGGCACGACGATTTCTACTACCACTCGATGCTGCAGAAGCGGCTGAACACGCCGATCTGCCTGGACGAATCGATCCGCAACCGGCGCGATGCGCTGGCGGCGATCGAGATGGAGTCGTGCAAGATCATCAACATCAAGCTGGGGCGCGTGGGCGGATTCTCCGAGGCGATCGCGGTGCACAACGCGGCGCAGGAGCGCGGGATTCCGGTGTGGTGCGGCGGGATGCTGGAGTCGGGCATTGGGCGCGCGCACAACATTGCGCTGTCGACGCTGGAGAACTTTTCGCTGCCGGGCGATGTGTCGGCGTCGGCGCGGTACTGGGCCGAGGACATCATCGAGCCGGAGGTCACGGTGTCGGCGCGAGGGCGAGATTGTGATTCCGGATACGCCGGGGCGCGGCTACGAGGTGCGGACCGATCTGGTGGAGCGGCTCACGGTGCGCAAGGAAGAGATTCGCGCGTTCGAACTGGTGAGCTAGGGGTTTACGCGAAAGCAAACGCTTGAGTCGGCGGAGGGACTACCTGTTCTTTCGCCGTCCCCAGTCGAAGCGACGGCCGAGGATACCTTTCACGATCCAGTGATCGGTGGCGGCGGTTGGGCCGACGCCTACGCCGAAGTTGATCTCCCATTTGGGCGAGACGTTGAGATCGATGGCGGGGAAGATCTGCTGCTGCTGATCGTGGAGGCTGGCGATGTCGGTGATGCTGCCGTAGTCGGCGTAGTATTCGACGCCGCCGGTAATGTCTTTTGTGAAGTCCTAACTGACCTTGACGGCGGGCGCGAAATCGAGGCCGAGATTCACGTCGGGTCCGTGCCAGGTGCGTTCGAGCGCGGGGTTGATGGCCCAGTACAAGCGGCCCTTCTGCTTGTCGACGATGGGGCGAATCTCCCACGTCCAGGTGTCGGGCGAGAAGACGGCGCGCTGATAGCCGACCTCCGTGGAGAGGCTCGACGCCGACGGGCCAATGCCAGGATTCGGGCACGCGGACGCGGGGGCGGATGTGGTCGCCGACCCATTGCGAGCCCGTGTCCGCTGCGCTCGCTGGTAAAGACGTAGAAGCCGACCTCTGACCAGTCGTTGATGCCCTGCGTGATTTCGATGGTTTCGTGCTCGGCGTGATTGGTGGGCTCGATGCCGTCGATGAAGTCGCGCTGGCCGTCGGCGGTGAAGTTGGAGTGCAGCTCGACCATGGTGGTGCGGGGCGCCACGGTCTCAGAGCCGTAGACCTGAATCTCGTAGTTGCCTTGGGCATGGGCCGCACAGTTGCAAATACCCAGCAGGAAGACAGCCGAAACAAAGGACTTCAAGCAGACTCCGGAGCGCGGAAACGCAGGGGAAGTGGACTGCAGATCCCTAATGATTGCACGACCGCGGACCACCGGATTATCGCAAAGCGTAGCAGTGATATACTCACATGGTCAGGTGCGCCTACGCGCCCGCATTTTCACGTCTATTGAGGTTCCCATGTCCGGCCATTCGAAATGGGCCACAATCAAGCACAAGAAGGGCGCGCTCGATGCCAAGCGCGGCAAGATCTTCACGCGTCTGATCAAGGAAATCACCATCGCCGCCAAGGGCGGCGGCGAGATCCTGACGGCAACCCGCGACTGCGCACCGCCATTCTGGCGGCCAAGGCCGAGAACATGCCGCAGGAAAACATCAAGCGCGCCATCCAGCGCGGCACCGGCGAACTGGAAGGCGTCAACTACGAAGAGATCACGCTTTGAGGGCTACGGGCCCGGCGGCGTGGCAATCATCGTGGAAGTGCTCACCGACAATCGCAATCGCACGGTGAGCGAGATTCGCCATGCCTTCTCAAAGAACGGCGGCAATCTTGGCGAGTCCGGCTCGGTTCGCTTCATGTTCTCGAAGAAGGGCGTGATCGACATCGAGAAAACCCGCGGCTACCGAAGAGAAGCTGATGGACATTGTGCTGGAGCATGGCGGCGAAGACCTGCGCGACGAAGGCGATGTCTGGGAGATCGTCACCGAACCCCATTCCTTTGAGGCTGTGTCTCAATGCGGTCAAGGCGGCGAGTATCGCAACCGCTTCCGAGCGAGGTGACCATGCTGGCTTCGACCTACACCAAGCTTGAAGGACAGGCGGCAAACCAGATGATTCGTCTGCTCGAGGCGCTCGAAGATTTCGACGACACGCAGAATGTGTACTCGAACTTCGACATGGACGCCGAGCAGATGGAGCATGTGGCTGGTTGAGTCTGTTCCGAGGCAGGCAGCGAAAGGGCCGCCCGGAAGTGGCGGCCTTTTTGCGGGATTCTGAAAGTTCGATTGGCAAGAAGGGAAGAACGTTGATTCGAACTGCAAAGCTTGCTGTGCTTGTCCTGATTGTTCTGACAAGTCGCACTCTGGTCAATGCTGAATCGTCGGACGCATCGTCTGCCGCCGAAGGCAAGGACGCTCCGAGTCGCCACAGTCGCGCAGGTTCGAGCGGCGCGAAGCTGGGAGTATGGACCGTTTGCGTTCTATGGAAACGGGTGTCGGTGATCGCTCCAACTATCGTTTCTTTGCGGCGGGTGTGCAAGCGGGCAAGCTTCTGACGCCGTGTTCTGCACGCAGGTATCCTGAGCGGCCAGTTCGAACTGGCCGGAAACATCATGCCATTCTGGCAGGCATACACTCCGGCTCCGCATGACGAGAATTTTGGATCGACGCTCCGATCCGTACCTCGTGCCGGTTGGCGGCGGGACGTTTACCGGAGTCAGCATCACGCCGGTGATCTTTCGCTGGAACTTCCTGACCAGGGCTCAGCGATTCCAGCCATGGTTTCAGGCGCTGGCGGGCTCATCTACACCACGCACAAATTTCCGCCTGATGTCCTGGTGCCGCACGGCTATGCCGGGTGGAACTTCGGTGTGGAATTTCTCGCCGCAGGGCGGCGTTGGCTTTCACTATTTCACGCGCTCCAGGCGTTCCATCGATCTCGGAGTGAACGCCGTGCACATCTCGTCGGCCTCGCTTGGCGACAAGAATCCGGGTGTTAACGCGAGCCTGCAGTTTCAGGTGGGATACACATTCTGGAGATAAGCGGAGAATCTGCGCGCTATGGGCTGAACACGTCCGCAAGCGAGAAGAGGAAAATGAAAGAACAGGTTGTCGAGTGCGTTCCGAACTTCTCTGAGGGCAGGGATGCCCGCCGTGTCGAGGCTATTGTGGCCGCGATGCGGGTGGAGGGTGTGCGGCTGCTCGACTGGTCGATGGACGCAGATCACAACCGTTCTGTCGTCACCATTGCCGGCCCACCTGAGGCCGTTCTGGAGTCTGCGGTGCGCGGCGTGGGGAAAGCAGTTGATCTCATCGATCTCACGAACCAGGAAGGGCTGCATCCTCGCATCGGTGCGGCTGACGTGATTCCTTTCGTGCCAATTTCCGGGATCAAGCTGGAACAATGCGTGATGCTGGCGCGGCAGGCGGGGCTGGAGATTTGGCGTCGCTTTGGCGTACCGGTTTACTTCTATGAAGCGGCGGCCTCGCGACCGGATCGTGCCAACCTCGACAATGTGCGGCAGGGGCAGTTCGAAGGGCTTGCGCGATGCCGTGCGCAAGGAGGCGGCTCGCCGCCCGGATCTTGGCGGCCCCGGGCTGCATCCCACGGCAGGCGCATGTGCCGTAGGTGCGCGAAAGTTTCTGGTAGCGTACAACGTCTATTTCGACTCTGCTGACGTTGCGATTGTTCGCGCGATCGCGCGCGAGATTCGTTCAGGCATCCGGCGGCCTGCATGGAGTGAAAGCCATGGGGGTGCTGGCTCACGGGCGCGCACAACTTTCCATGAACATCACCGATTTTGTCGCCACGCCTGTCTCGCAGGTATATAGCGCAGTCTCCCGGCTCGCGCTGCGACACAAGGTCGCGCCCGTCGAAGGAGAGCTCATCGGCCTCATCCCCGAGTCGGCCTGCGAGCGGGAAAGCGAGTGGATGCGTCAGTTAAGAGAGTTCGATGAAGAGACCAAGGTTTTCGAGCGGCGTCTTGCTGCGCCGCTGGCTTGGCCCGGAGAACAGTAACGGTACCAATACCAAGGAAGTAAACGTCCAAGAGGTAGACCACAGGTAAAATGAGGGTGCGGGAATTGCAAGTTTCCTGCGTCCCCGCATCGCATAAAAACGCATAAAGCGGCGAGCCTATTCGGGCTTCCCGGAGGATGAGAGTGTTAAAGGTTATTGCTGGAGTTTCGGTTTCCGCCATGGTTCTGGCGATGGGGCTGTTCGGCCCCCGCAGCGCAGTTGTCAGGTGACGCCCGTGCAGCGATTCCCCATGAAGTGCAGCAGCTGGTGGTGATCGATTACCGGGCAATGCAGAATTCGAATGCAGCGATGGAACTGCGCGATAAGGTGATGCCGCCGGATCTCAAGCAATTCGACGACGCGCTCCGCAAGTCCGGACTGAACGACAATCACGACGTGGATCAGCTTGCGTTTGCCCTCTTTCGCCTGTCGGCTTCCGGCGACGAACTTGAAACGGTTGGCATTGCCCAGGGACAGTTCGATCTCCCCGGTATCATGGCCAATTTCAAGAAGCAGAAGCTGGTTCCCAAGGTGATTCGCGGTAACCGTACTTATCCGCTGGGAAAAACTGGATTCGTTCTTTGCTTCGTCGACCCATCGACGATGGTCTTTGGCGGCCCCGAGGCAGTCAAGGCCGCGCTCGATGTCCGCGACGGGCTGACGCGCCGGAATGCTGACCAACGGCACGATCATGGATGCGATGCGCTCGGTGGACAGCCAGCCGCTATGGAGCGTTCTGGATAAAAAGGGAACCGAAGTGATGATGAAGCAGCTGCTGGGCGAAGCCGGTTCGGTTGCCGATTACGAATCGGTCCGGAAACGCCTTCAATCTTCGTGGTACGGCATGGACTTCCAGCACGGAGTGAAGTTTGACCTTACCATCTCAACGGGCGACACGTTTGCTGCGGCAACAGTATCGTCGCTTTTATCAGCAGCGATCATCTACAAGAAGATGAGCGGAAACGACACCGAAAAGGCGGCCCTGTCCAACACAGACATCAGCTCCAATTCCGGGGAACTGACGATTCATTTCGCCGCGTCGGACAACGACTTCAACAACCTGCTGAATTCTTCTTTGTTCCAAAGCGTCGTGCATTAAGTCCGGGTTCCTCATGGCAGTCTGCGACTGAGTGTTGGTGCGCTCAGTTGGGCGGGTTGAGTTCCACTTGAAACGCAGCCTTGCCGTCGGGCGCCAAGACAATGTCGATGCCCCCTTCTTGCTTCTCATGCAGCGTGGGACCGGTGATCTGCACCTGCCGGCCATCGACCGAGGTGTATTGCACTTTGACCGGGCCGGTGCCACGAACCTGAAACCGATAGTGGAACACCGCGTCCGCGGCGAGGCTGTTGGCGCCGAAGCCCGCGCTCGGATAATCCACCTCCAGTTCTGTAATTGCTCCACCAGTATGGTTTTCGACAGTCGCGTCGATGCGATAGGAGTGGCATCCTCCAAGCAGAACGACAGAGAGCCAGCCAGCTGACTGCTAAGACGTGATTTGACAGGGGCGATCCGAAGCTTCTTCATGCGCTGGGCTCACCATCGTTCTGCGGGATGCCGGATTCACGCTCCGCAAGCTTCTTCTCCAGCTCGATCGAGCCGCTTCAGCAATTCCGGCAGGCGCTGAAAGATTGCAACGGCGCGCAGCCATACGCGGTTATCGAAGCCCGGCGATCCCGAGATCATCTTCCCGGCAGGAACGTCGTGGCTGACTGCCGATTGCGCCGTGAGTATCACGCCATCTCCGATGCTGCAGTGGCCGGCGACTCCCGCCTGCCCGGCGAGAATCACATTGTTGCCGATCATCGAGGAGCCGGCCAGGCCGGTCTGCGCGCAGATCAGGGTATCTTTGCCGACGCGCGAACCATGTCCTACCTGGACAAGGTTGTCGACCTTGCTGCCGTCGCCGATTTCCGTGGCGCCAACCGTTGCGCGGTCGATGCAGGCGTTGGCCTGAACGTCAACGCGGTCGCCGAGCCGCACCGGGCCCGACTGCGGAATCTTCTCCCACTGGCCCAGATCATTCTTCGCGAATCCGAAGCCGTCTGCGCCGACGATCGCACCATTTTCAAGGGTGACATGGTCGCCGAGCACGCAACCCTCGCGCACGACCGCATGAGCGTGAGCAAAGAAGTGGCTGCCGCACTGCACGCCCGAATACAGCACCACGTGCGGCAGCAGCGTGGCGTGCGGCCCGAACCGGACATTCGCGCCGACAACGACGTAGGCGCCGATGTGCGCTCCTTCGCCGATCTGCGCTGTCGGATCGATGACTGCCGTGGGGTGAATGCCGGCGCGGGTATGCTCGGCGGCTGGTAGAAAAGCCCCAGCGCGCGCGAAAAGGCGTAGTAGGGGTTCTTGATCCGAAGCGTGGCGGCTTCGATTTCAGGAAATTCCGGCTCGACCAGCACCGCCGCGGCCTTGGTTTTGCGTGCCAGGCCTCCGTATTTGGGATTGGCCACGAAGGTGACCTCGGTCGGTCCCGCCTCCTCAATCCCTTTCACGCCTGTAACTTCCAGCTCCGCGTTGCCGCGCAGCTCCGCGCCAAGTTGCTGTGCCAGTTCGCCTAGTTTCATCGAAGGAATTGTAGCGGAATCAGCAGGAGACGACCGGCAGGTCTTTGGGCTGTCTGATGGTGACCTACTCACTGTCGGGGCCGCTGGGAAATAGCTCCGGTGTCTGCGCAGGCTGCACTTTCTTCTTTCTGCCGGTAGCCCCGATCAGGCTGACAACCTCCAGGGTCTGAATGGCTTGGCGCGGCACGTAGATGCGCTGCGTGTTCGAGCGGGTATCTGGCGGAGTGAGCAGCAGGCCGGCGCCGCTGACCAGAGAGCGGTCATTGGCCGCCAGGCCCTCCAGCTCATCTCCGTCGGTGCAGGGTCATCCGCAGCCAGAGGCCAGCGGTCCGGGGTCGGACCGTAAACCGTTTCTGCAGCAGCCGTTCCGGGTTGGCCAGTTCGCCGGCAGGGAAGTCACGCACATAGCAGACCCACTTAACCGCGTCCCAGGCAATGGTCAGCACCTTTCCGGTCAGGTCGAGGACCTCGAGCGCCGGGGCATCCTGGCCGAAGATAGCGCCCGCGTAACCCGCATACCACTCACGGGAGAACTTCCGCACAATCACCGGCTTACGAGAGGAGCCCATCGCTTGGATTGTCGCATGGAGCAGCTGTCCGGGCGCATCGAAAGTCGCGTAAGTGATGCTAAACGCTCTGGTCAAGAGGCTTTGAATTGTGTTAAGGTACTGCTTTGCAGACTCTCTGCGTGGAGCGCCGTAAGCGTAACAACATCAGAGACTTGGAAGCGTTTTTGCAGTGCGGAAGCAGGAACGGAATGCCCGACTATATTTACCTTCTTGAGAACCGGCTCTCGAGCCGATCAACAGAGCGCTTTGCGTCACTTGCGCGAGGGCCGCCCGCGAAGCCGGGATGCTCCTGTTCCTCACCGGAGACGCAGTCCGCGATCTGACCAGCGGCCACGCCGTCCGCGACCTTGAAGTAGCGGTTCACGGCAATGCGCTTAAGTTGAAGAAAATCATTGAGAAGCTCGGCGGCAAGACATGGGGCGAAGACGACGCGTCGCGCTCCCTTTACCTGTGCTTTCCTGGCACGGTTCGCGTGGACGTGGTCAGCACCCACCGGCGTGAGTACCCCAAGCCCGGCAAGCCCGTCTACCACTGGGCCTCGATTCAGGAAGACCTTCGCCGGCGCGACTTCACCGTCAACGCCATGGCGATCTCGCTCAACGAAGGCTCCTTCGGCCTGCTGATGGACCCGTTGAATGGAGCGGCCGATATTGAGGCGCGCACCCTTCGCCTGGTTTCCAATTACGGATTTCTCGAAGAGCCGGCACTGCTGATTCGCGCTACGCGGTATGTTGCACGCCTCGGCTGGGAACTCGATCCACGCACTCAGCAGCGGTATGAAAACGCCAAAGGCAGAAAACGTTATCGAGTATCTTTCCGCTCATGATCGCAGCCAGGAACTGGAGCAGATCGGACACGAGGATGATGGGCTGAAGGTGCTTCAGGCGCTGGAAGACGAAGGCTGGATGAAGATCCTGTACCCAGGCCTGGACTCACGCCAAGGCGGACGAAGAGAAGCTGAAGGTGCTGCACGACAAGCGGGTGGAATTGCAGATGCAGGGCGTGCACCCGGACATGTCTGCGGCGCAGATGCAGTTGCTGACCGCGAAGCTGGCGCCCAAGGACCTGTCGGCGCTGAAGAAACTGATGCTGCGGCCCGGCTTTGTGGAGGAATGGAACAGCCTGGACGCGCTTGCTGCAGGATTCGCGAAGGTCCTGATGAACAAGGCGAATGCGACTCCATCGTTGAGCTACAAGCTGTTCACCACCTACGACCCAGAGGCAGTTCTCTGGCTCGGATTTACCACCAAGGATAAGGCGATCAAGGAGCGGTACGACCTCTTCCTCAAGACGTGGCCAGAAGCCCGTCAGCGGATTCCGCATGCGCTGATGCAGGAGATGCGCATCACGCCTGAACTCGCGACCTACAACGACATTGTTCACCAGGTCTTCCTGAAGTTGATTGATGGCGGCCTGAATACGCCCGAGGAGATTCGTGCCTTCCTTGAACCACATTCACCGCCTGCTCCGCCGCCGCAAGTGACCATCAAGCGCACACGCGCCAAGCGCGGCGTTGAAGCCAAGGTAAAGGAGCGCTCATTCGACGACGAGGAAGAAGCTGAGGAGGGTCTCGAGGAGGAAGATCTCGACGACATCGGCGGGGGCGACGAGGAGGAATTGGATCTCGGCATCGGCATACCCAAGGGTGACGAGATTGAAGGTGAACTCGGCGAGGAACCTGAAGCGGAAGAAGTTGAGGCTGAAGAAGAGGAGGAAGCCGAGACAGTGCGTGGCAAGCGCGCAGGAAAAGTTCCTGTGACGGCCAAGAAATCCGCAGCACCGAACGCGGGGAAGGCCGTGGCTGTGCACGCTGAGACAAAGCATGGCAAGGCACCGGCGTCCAAGCCGGTTCCTGCTTCAAAGGCTGCGCCCGAGACGAAGGTCAAGGCGGAGATCAAGGCCCCAGCCTCAGCCAAGAGCAACGGAAAGCATGAATCCAAAGCGGAGAAGCCGAAGGCGCACACCCATGCGCCAGCCAGGAAGGCTGTGCATCCTGCAAAGCCTGCCGCCAAGACAGCCGTGAAAACCGCCAAGACGACGGTGAAGCATATCGTGAAGGCTCATGCGAAGGCGCCGCCCAAGCCGGCGCAGAGTCACGGACACGGCAAGCCGGTGCCTCATGCAAAGCCCGCAAAGTCGCATGCGTCGGCCAAAGCATCAAAGCCAGCGGCTAAGAAACCGGCGCACAAGGCCGGCAAGAAGCACTAGGATCGCTCGATGCGGGCCGAGGTTAGCTCGGCCCGGCACAGCTCTGCTGCTATCCTCAAATCAATTTCGCGCATTGTTGGAGGTCACCGATGGGCCGCCTTCTTCTACGAGCCCTGCCGCTAAGTCTGGTCATTCCACTTGCTCTCGGAATAGCAACGCGCGCCGAAACAAATGCCATTGGCTCGGGTCGGACGGATTCGGTTGCTCCCGCCTATCGCGTTGATCACAGCGGCTGGGTCTTCGTTCATCTTGAGGGCTCCCCGGAACAGATCGGCTTTCAGCACGGCCAGTTGCTTTCCGCCGAGATCGAAGACATGCTCAAGGTGATCAAGCTGGAGAGCACACACGAAACCAAGCGCAACTGGGAGTTCTTCCGCAACGCGAGCCGCAAGATGCTCTGGCCGCGCATCGACGCCGAGTATCAGCAGGAACTTGAAGGCATTGCGAAGGGCGTGCAGTCCAGAGGAATCAAGCCTCGATGTGTGGGATATTGTCGCGCTCAACGGCGGCATCGAATTGCCCCAGTACTACGTTCCCTGGCTCAACAAGCGCGAACACGCCGTCAATGCGCCGCAGATCCGCCCCGAGGGCCGCTGTTCCGCCTTCATCGCCACTGGCGCCTATACCAAAGACGGCAAGATTGTCATCGCCCACAACAATTGGTCAAGCTACGCGGAAGGAGAACGCTGGACGATCATCTTCGACATCCAGCCTGCCCACGGGCATCGCATGCTGATGGACGGCGTCCCCGGCGTTATCACGAGCCAGGATGACTTCGGCGTGAATGACGCGGGCCTGATGATCACTGAAACCACGATCACGCAGTTTGCCGGCTGGAATCCCGACGGCAAACCGGAGTTTATGCGCTCACGCAAGGCGATGCAATACGCGAGTTCGATTGATGAGTACGTAGCCATCATCAAGGATGGCAACAACGGCGGGTACGCCAATGACTGGCTCATCGGCGATCGCAAGACGGGCGAGATTGCATATCTTGAACTGGGCCTGAAGAACACACCGCTCTGGCGCTCGAAAGACGGGTACTTCGTCAGTTCGAACTTCGCGCGTGATCCCGCATTGATCAAGGAAGAAACCGACGGCTTCAATCCTGATAATCTCGCGAGTTCTCCCAATGCGCGCCGCGTTACCTGGGAAAAGAAAATGAAGGAGTCGAAAGGCCAGATCGACGTTGAGATGGCGGAGAAGTTCATGGCCGATCACGACGACAGTTTCACCGGCAAGAACGGCGCCGATGAACGCTCGCTCTGCGGGCACGTTGACACGGTCAAAACGGGCACGCCTGAGTGGGACTGGGGTCCGTATTATCCCGGCGGAGCTGTCACGGGCAAAGTGTCCGATTCCGACATGGCCGCCAAGCTGTCGCTCGTTGCGCGGGCGGGGCATCCCTGCGGTGAAGACTTCTTTGCGGCGCCGTTTCTCGCGGCGCACCCTGAGTACGGCTACCTCAAGCCCATTCTCAAAGACATGATTGCAGGGCCGTGGACGCAGTTCACTGCAGGCGAAAAGTAACCCTACTTGTAAATCATGTGTACGTTGATTTCCGTCACCGGGCAGGTCACGTGAACGATTGCCGCGTTGAACGGCGGTGCGCTCAGTCCCACATGAGGGTTGTTTGCGAAGCCGAAGCCCTCTTTTGGGATTCCAATGAAGTTTCGGTCAAGCTTGCGGTTTCTGTTTTCGTCGTGGATGACCGCAACGCCGAAATTGCCGGGAGGAAGATCCCAGGTTGCCGTCGCTTCATGTTTGCCAGGTGGAATTTCCGTTGGCCAATGATGGACTGATTTAGCCGTATCCTCCGGCCACCCATCCGGCGATGCAAAGATCACCGAGCCTACCACCCCGGTAGAGTTTCGCAAGCCGTCAACATGAATGCGCAGTGTGCAGGTCTGAGACCCTTGTTTTGCCACACCCTGAGAACCCGGCGCCTGCGCAGTCGAGTCCCTGCTCGGCGCCGCTATCGCCGCGACAGTGAGTGCTGTAACGAGGCAGGGAATTCTCATGGTCAAAAAGATGCTGTGCATGCAATTCGGGTCCTGCGAAAACGGCGAAAGGCAGCAGGCCTGCCTCGATTATCGGCTGTGACCTGGCTCTTCGAACGCGAGGCACAAAGCCGCTTTTCGAGAAACAGAAAGTCGACTGGAGTCGAACCAGCAGGCCGCAATCTCGATGTATTGGATTTTTTGTCCCTTAGAGAAGGTCCGGTCCGATACCTAAAGCGGGCACCCGGCCGATTCGACTCTAATACCGGTTGCCTCGCCCGGCGCCCGCGCCGCTTCCTTTGCGCGCCTGGTAGCAGTCCCGGCAAAAGACGGGACGATCACCGCGTGGTTCAAACGGGACAGTTGTTGGCTGGCCGCAGCCGGAACAAATCACAGGTGTGCCGTGGGATGGAGCCGGACGATAACCGGAGCCTCCCCCACCTTGTTCGCTCTTCTTTGCCTGACGGCATGGCTTGCAGCGCTTGGGGGTCGAATAACCGCGTTCCTGGAAAAACTGCTGATCGGCAGCGGTGAACGTAAAATCCTGTCCACAATCGCTGCAAGTGAGTTGCATATCTCCGGCCATGGGTGTCCTCGACGAAATTGTACACAGGCGATTGTGATTTTTGTATAAGAATCTTGTTGAGAACTAAAAACTTATCTTCATACTTTCGATTGAGTGCCGCCTCAGGAGCCGCACAAGCGGCATGATAGGGTGTCTGTAAGCTGTCTTCATTCAACGCTCAAGCGCCCCAAATGAGCTCAATGACAGTATCCGATCCAGTACGCGAGGCGGACTTAATTCGCCGCATTCTTGCGGGCGAAAAACAGCTCTTTCACGACCTCATCCGGCCATGCGAGCGGGCGATTTACTTCCTGCTGTTGTCACTTCTCAAAAACGAAGCTGACGCTGAAGACGCCGCCCAGGAAACCGTTCTCAAGGTCTATCAGAATCTCTGCAATTTCAGGGGCGAGTCGCAGTTTCGCACCTGGGTGCTTTCGATCGCGCGCAACGAGGGCCTCGGCCGGTTGCGCAGGATCAACACCCGCCGCGAAGACTCGCTCGATGCCGAAACAGACGATCAGCCAGGCGACTTCACACCGGCAATCCTGACGAGCTGGAGGGAGATTCCCGGCGATGCTCTCGAGCAAAAGGAGCTTGCCGCCATCATCCGCCGGGCAATTGATGCCTTACCTGGGATTTACCGTAACGTTGTGCTGTTGAGGGACATCGAAGAAATGGAGACCCGAGAAACCGCGGCAGCGTTGGGGATCAGTGAGGGCGCAGTCAAGGTGCGCTTGCACCGGGCACGCACCATGCTGCAGCATGAGTTGGCCCCTCGGCTGAAGGGATTTGCCCCGAGGAAGAGGCGCTGGTTCGGGGGACGCGCATGAGAATCGACTGCAAGCACGTCTGGGAGCATATCTCCGCTTACATCGACAATGAGGTGGACGTGAAGCTGCGCGTCGAAATCGACCGCCACCTGGAAACCTGCGAAATCTGCTCTGCCGTGCTCGACTCAACCCGAAACGTCGTTATCCTTGTGGCGGACGAACGGGTCTTCGAGCTGCCCTGCCGGATTCGGCGAGCGTCTCCACGAGCGGATCGACAGGGAACTGCTGGGCGGTGATCCCCTGTGAGCTTGGACGTGCGTGACCGTGAGAACCCAAACAAGCTCGGGACTGAAGAATGAGCCCACCTCAGTTGGCTGAGGTTCTCGTTCCCGGAGAAGGGCCGGGCCGATGAATCATGGGATGCGTCCATGTCTCCAGACCGACGAGAATGAGTGTGATAACGGCCAGCGCCACCTGCAGTCGCTCTGAGCGCCGCTCCTTCATGCTGATCTCGCGACGCCGCCATTGAGCCGACGGCAAACTGCGCAGGCGGCGGATCCAGGCAAGCACCAGCAGATTCACAATCGCCCCCGCCGCTGCGAGGACGAGCATTGGAATTCGAATTGCGTCCTGATGAAATCCCGTTGCTGGGGCGTAGATGCCGCCCGCTGCTGCCAGCGCAGAAAGGCCAATCGCCACGCGAATGCCGCTGATCGTCAATACGGCCGTGCAAAGACTCTGCAGAAAGGCCAGGGCGAGACTGGCGCCACCCAGAGCATTCCACTTCTTTGTATTCACTCGAAGACTCCGTTTGCCGGTATTGTCGCGACGAGAAGTGAGGGCAGATTCAGGGTAACTCACAAGCAGTTTCCCGCATCTTTCAGGATTGGTCGAGGTTTTTACCGTCGCAGATCCGAGTTGATACAGGGCCATGAGCAGATTGATCGGGCGATGCGCGGGCGGTGATCAAACCGAAGATTAAACCTAGCAGGCGCCGGCACTTAATAACCGTGTCCAGCCGAATGCGTCGCATTACGAATCAGTAACTTTCCCCTTGGTTGCCGAACTAAGAGGGCAGGACGGACCAGGAATTCGCAAAAGAGACCAATCCGAATCGTGCCCATACCCGTTCACTTAGCGAAAGGGCCGGAGCGAAGAATTTCGTTTTCACCCGCCACCCTTTCCCTGTAACCTTTCGCGCATGTCCGCACTCCAAGAGTGCGTGCCACACTCTTTGCGGCGCCGAACAAGGGTCTGCGTCGCTGAGCGACAACCGGCGGCTTCCCCCGCCCAAAACCCCAAGCGAGGTCTATCACACATGAAAAACCAGTTGAATGCACTTCTCCTGACGGCTGCTCTCTCCGGTCTGATCGGCGGAACCGCGGTTGCTGCACAAGCACAGAGCTCCACGAAAAGCACCACCACGGTAAAAGCAGCCAAGGCCGGCCTGCGCTACACGGCCCAGGACACTACAAAGCACTCCTGTAAGGGCAAAAATGACTGCAAGGGTCAAGGTGGATGCAAGTCGAGCGACAACGGCTGCAAGGGCAAGAACAGCTGCAAAGGCAAGGGCGGCTGCGCCACCGACGGATCCAAGCCACATCTGGCCTGAGTGGTCCCCCGGGCGCTGGTGCGGCAGGTTGGTGCCTTGGCGTCTCCCGCCGCACCGCACGATCTTCTCACCCTCTCCTGTATCCGGTATTGGAAGATGCGAAAACCAAGCAGAGCATCAGGAGAATCGACCATGCTCCCATTTCCGACTTCAGAATTGGAAATGCCAGCCGCTGAAAGCCCGTCTGGCGTCCCGTAGTAGTATTTGGGGCGCCGAAGCAAACCACCACGAGAGGTCATATCAGCTTCCCCATGATCAAGAACTCGAATGCTCTGCTTCCGCCGGGGTGCACCCATGCCTGGTAATCGTTTCAACGCCTTTCAGGATCACGGAATCGGCATCGGTCTGCGCATTCCGCACTATGAACACATCTTCTCGCGGAAGCCGGTCGTCGACTGGTTTGAGATCATCTCTGAGAATTACATGATTGATGGCGGCCGCCCGCTCGCCATGCTCGACCGGATACTGGAACGCTATCGCGCGGTACAGCATGGCGTCTCGATGTACTTCGGCTCGGTCACGGAGCCTGATCCAGAGCACCTGCGTCGCCTCAAGCAGTTGGTGCGCCGAACGGGGACGCCGTGGCTCAGCGATCACCTCTGTTGGGGAAGTGTCGACGGCACATACACCCACGACCTTCTCCCCCTGCCTTATACGTGGGAGGCAATCGATCGCACAGTCAAGCGCGTGCGCATGGTGCAGGACTTTCTCGAGATTCCGGTGGCAGTTGAGAATGTGAGCTCCTACGCCGCATTCACCGGCTCGCAGATGACCGAGTGGGAGTTCCTGACTGAAGTTGTGGAGCGCGCCGACTGCGGCATTCTGCTCGACGTCAACAATATCTACGTTTCATCGGTGAACCACGAATTTGATCCCATGAAGTATGTCGATGCGGTGCCGGCGCATCGCGTCGCGCAGATCCACATAGCAGGACACTCGCGCTATGAGAAATACATCCTCGACACGCACGATCACCCGGTGATCAACCCCGTCTGGGACCTCTACGCGCGTGCTATTGAGCGCTGCGGCTATACACCCACCTTGCTGGAGTGGGACGACCATATTCCAAGCTTCGAAGAAGTCCACGCTGAAGCGAAGAAGGCTGAGCGCTATCTTCGCCGCCATTCCAGCGAACTTGCGGAGGCCGTGTAATGAGTCCTCAGCCAATGAGCCTGGCGCAACTGCAACGCGAAATGGCCGCCGCCGTGATGATGCCCCTCACCGCTGACGAGGAGATGCGCAGTACAACTCCCGACGGTCGCTCCACGGAACAAGTGGCCTCATCATTTATTGCTCCCAACAGCCAGCTCAGCTCGTTTGAGCGCCTCGAAATCTACAACCGTCAATATTGGTTCCGCGTGCTGGGTGCGCTGGCTGAGGATTTTCCGGCGCTGCGCGCAGTTGTAGGTCCGCGCGCATTCGATGCCTTGTCTGTCGCATACCTGACCGCGCATCCCAGCCGTTCCTTTTCACTGCGTAACCTCGGGTCAAAGTTGGTGGAGTGGCTCAGGGCGAACCCTCAATTTGCTGGCCGCCGCCATCGCATGGCGGTGGATGTGGCGCGAATGGAGTGGGCCTTTGTGGAGTCATTCGACAACGGCGAGCGCGATCCGCTCACCCTCGAACAGATAGCATCCTTGGACGGTGATTCCCGGCTCGCACTTCAGCCTCATCTGCAGCTTTTAGAGCTCGATTATCCGGTTGACGACCTTGTGCTGGCTCTTCACAAGGCCGAGAAGCGCCAGACCAGCGAAGCAGGAGTGCAACACGATGACGGATCGCAGGCAGCGGTGAAACTGCCCGCGATGCGCCGCCGTCCAACATGGCTTGCCGCGCATCGTGTTGATCTCTCGGTGTACTATCTGCGGATCAAGCACGAAGAGTTCCAGACGCTCATCGCAATTCGCCAGGGTCTTCCGCTTGCGCAGGCCATCGAGGCCGGCATCACGAGTTCGCGTACGCCAAGTTCACGCCGGCCTATGCTCGTTCGCGAATGGTTTGCCACGTGGGCTGAACTTGGATGGATCTGCACGCCTGAACCTGCAAGTATCCAGGCGCACTGAAGGACTTAACCACCTGAATGAGTTTTTCGCTGTAACCCGGGCCCCGGTTCGCGTGTCCCAGAGATGTGACAACGATGGCACAGCAGCGAGCGTTTTTGACTGCCGAGTGGAATGACCTGCTCATGCTCAACTACGCGGTAGACCCCGCACTTCTGCAGTCGTACGTTCCCGCGGGCACAGAACTCGACGCGTACGACGGAAAGACCTATATAAGCCTTGTCGGATTCGAGTTCAACAACACGCGCATCTCTGGTATCAAAGTCCCGTTCCATAGCTCCTTTGAGGAAGTCAACCTCCGTTTCTACGTAAGGCATGGCGAGAAACGTGGAGTCGTCTTCATTCGCGAACTTGTACCGAAGTACGCCGTCGTTATCGTCGCCCGCAACGCGTATGGGGAGAAATATTCCTGCGTGCCGATGGCACATCGCATTCACTACCGGCTCGATCGTGACGTTGTGGAGGCGGAGTATTCATGGGGATCGGACGCCGGCCAATGCTCGATGCGCGCTGAGACATTGGGTGCGGCCTTTCTGCCTGCAGACGGATCACTCAGCCAGTTCATCACCGAGCATTACTGGGGATACGCCCCGCATCGTGCGCGTGGCACCATCGAGTACGAGGTGCAGCACCCGCAGTGGCGGGTGAGGGAAGCAAGCGCGCGCGTTTCAGGAGACGCGTGGCGCTACTACGGAGCGGAACTCGGCCAGGCAGTGATGCGCAAGCCCGATTCGGCCTTTCTCGCCGACGGCTCGATGGTAACCGTGTTCAAGGGCGCGCGGCTGATTTGAGCGAGCCAACGATAGATCGGGAAAGGGAGTCATGATCAATCTCGTCACGAAGGTGGAAGTCACATATGAGGCATTTGTATCGCTTCTCAATCGCCTGCGTAGTCCGCTTCTTCTGGCGATTCGTCTTTATTGGGGTTGGCAGTTTGCCCAGGACGGCTGGGGCAAGCTGACGCATATCGATAAGGTGACCCAGTTCTTTGCTTCGCTCAATCTGCCCGCGCCCGGCGCAACTGCGACGCTTGTCGCGCTGGTGGAATTCGTTGGCGGAATTCTCTTGGTGCTCGGCATCGCCTCGAGGCTCACCTCTCTGGTGCTTTTCGTCAACATGACAATGGCCTACCTCAGCGTTCCCGACGACCGCGTCAACTTCTCACACATCTTCTCGAAGCCGGAGGACTTCTACGGCGCAACACCATACACCTATTGGTTTGCGGCGCTGTCTGATTCTGATTCTCGGACCCGGAGCGATCGCCCTCGATACACTCTTCCGCCGATGGATGCGCGCACGCGTCAAAGACTGATTCAGTGCGCCTCACAGCAATCGATATAATCGCGAGAGGCCAAGTGAAGACGATTGCGCTCCAACTCGCGTCGTTTCTGCTGCTCGTTGCGAGCACAGCGTTTTGTCAGAACACGAAACTCGGCAACTCCTGTGACCTCGCTATCCTTGGCGCCAAGGATGCCAAGAGCTTTCTCGACTTTGATCGCGAACTGCGTGCGGCCCTTTCGAAGCAGGATGCAGTGGCGATGGCCTTTCTCGTCCAGTTTCCATTGCGGATCAATTCAGAGACCGGGAAATTCTCGCTGGACGATCCTGCCGCGCTTCAATCTCATTTTCAGGAAGTCTTTCCGGCCGCTGTGCGAAAGGCAATCCTCGACCAGAAGGTGGAGGAGATATTTTGCAGAGGACGAGGGCGTCATGTATGGGAACGGTGAAGTCTGGGTCAATGCCACGAAGCTTGGCTACGCAATTCAGATTGTAAATCTTCGGTCTGCGAGTGCATTCCGCTGTGGCGAACGAGCAGCAGATCGACTTTGTCTGTCAGACAGAGAGGTTCCGAATCGTGGTTGATTCCGTGGCGCGAACCTCCCGCTACAGAGCATGGAACAGATCCGCATCCTGTCACTGGCGAACCGGACCTGGAGATCAGCACAGGCGAGCAAACAGTGGAGGGTACAGGGTTCTGTGCGCATCCTGTATGGACATTCAAGAACGGGACAGCGCAACTTACATCATCGAGGGGGCCTCGGATGCGCACTGAAGATGCGCCTCCGAAGGACGCCACCGGAAGATTCGAAGTGTTGATCTCAGATCAACCGAAGTCGAGCGGCTGGTGCTACTGAACAGCCGGTCGAAATCCGGCCGGCACCTGCGTGGTACCCTGATCAGCGGATTCTCAGGCACTTCTGCAGTGACACGAATGTGACGTGAGGTGCGTCTGACGAGGAAGATCATGCGGACTCATTTTCGGTTGGCTTTTCTGTGCTGCGCCATCATCGTGGCCCTTATCGAAATAAACCCTCCTTCAGCTGTCGCACAAAGTGCAGCGTCACAGAATGCGACCATGATTCTGGATCACGGATGGCAGTTCCGCCAGGTCACGGCCGGGCAAGGAGCTGACGCGGGCTGGCTCCCTGCGACCGTTCCCGGCGACGTTCATCTCGACCTTCTGGCGAACAAGAAGATTCCCGACCCGTTCTATCGGGACAACGAATCGAAGCTGCAGTGGATCCAGAATGAAAGCTGGGAGTATCGCCTCAGCTTCGATGTCCCACCCGCGATCATTGCCCGCTCGAACGTCGATCTCGTCTTCGATGGTCTCGACGCTGCGTCTCAGGTCTACTTGAACGGGGTGCAGGTCCTCTCTGCGGACAACATGTTCCGTGTGTGGCGCCTTCCCGCGAAGTTGCGACTGCACACCGGCAAGAACGAGCTGCGCGTTGTCTTTCCGTCGCCGATCAAGGCCGCCGCTGACGTGGCCGCTCTCGATCCGTGGCAGCCGAAAACGAAGACCGCGCCGAAGACCTACACGCGCAAGGCGGCCTACGAGTATGGATGGGACTGGGGACCGACCTTCGTCACCAGCGGCATCTGGCGCCCTGTGCGCCTTGAAGCTTGGGACAAGGTTCGCATTGCCGACTTTGCCATCCGGCAGCGCGACGTGAGCAAGGAGGTTGCCCATCTCGACGGCGAGTTTCAAATCGAAGCTGCGCATGATGGTCCCGCCCGGATCAGCGTGCAGTTCGGCAACACCGGCAAGCCCGTTACGATTGTCGAGACCTTGAATCTCCACGCCGGCTCGAACACTGTCACCGTGCCGCTGGAAGTGCGCGAGCCCAGGCTCTGGTATCCGGCCGGCTACGGTGATCAGACGCTGTATCAGTTTGTTGCGCAGGTCACTTCAGGTTCGCAACCGAAATCGCCAGTCAGCGATGAACGCAGGATCAAGACCGGCCTTCGCTCCATCGTTCTGCGCCGGCAACCCGACAAGTGGGGCCGCTCCTTTGAACTTGTAGTGAACGGAATTCCAGTCTTTGCCAAGGGAGCTGACGTCATTCCCTTCGACAGCTTTCCGAACCGCGTGACGACCGCCGATTACCGCCGAATACTCGAGTCTGCGCGCGACGCGAACATGAACATGATCCGTCACTGGGGCGGCGGCTACTACGAGACTGACGAGTTCTACCAGATCTGCGACGAACTGGGCATCATGGTCTGGCAGGACTTCATGTTCGGCAACGACTGGCAGCCCGGCACGTACGACTTCAAGCTCAACATCGAAGCCGAGGCTGCAGACCAGGTGATGCGTCTGCGCAATCACCCCAGCATCGTGCTGTGGTGCGGCAACAATGAGACCGAAGCGGCAATGAGCTGGGCTCCTCGTCCCGGCTTGCCCGCCGATGTGCGCTACCAGATGTGGCAGGACTACCTTACGGAGTTCAGCGGCATTCTTCCGCGCGTGGTCGCACGCCTCGAACCCGAAGTGCCGTACTGGCCCAGCTCTCCCAGCGCCGACTACGAAGCCCTCAACGATCACTACCAGAGCGGCGACGCACATATCTGGGACGTGTGGCATGGGCGCGTTCCGTTCTCAACCTACGAGACGCATCATGCGCGTTTTGTCACCGAGTACGGCTTCCAGTCTTTCCCGGAGATGAAGACAATCGAGTCCTTCACCGAGCCTGCAGACCGCGCTAACATTTTTACGCCGGTGATGCTTGCGCATCAGAAGAACAACGAGGGCAACTCAATCATTCACGACTACCTGCTCAGGGACTATCCCGAACCGAAGGATTTTCCGAGCTTCCTCTACGTTAGCCAGGTGCTGCAGGCCGAGGGCATCAAGATCGGCGCAGAACATTTTCGCCGCAGCCGGCCTGAGACGATGGGATCCATCTTCTGGCAGTTGAACGACTGCTGGCCCGTCGCGTCCTGGTCAAGCATCGATTACTTCGGACGCTGGAAGGCGCTGCAGTACTACGCACGCCGCTTCTATGCGCCGATCCTCGTCTCTCCGCATGTTGAGAATGGGTCAGTCAAGGTCTACGTCGTGTCAGACAAGACCGCACCGCAGCCTGCGACGCTCCGTGTTCGACTGATGGACTTTGATGGGAAGGTGCTGCTCGAAGAGAATCGCCCCGTCACGGTCACCCGCCCTTGCCAGCGAGGTCCAAATCGACTGGCCGCTGAAGAAGCTGGCCGATGCAGGGGCCACAGATACTTCGCGCGTCTTTGTCGTGGCAACGCTGTCCGCAGATTCCAGAGACAATCTCGCAGAATCTCACATATATTGCGCCGGTCAAGGAAGTTCACCTCACTCCTGCGGCTCTGACGACAGACGTCCAGCAGAAACCCGGCCAGTATTCGATCCGCGTGAAGTCACCAGTGCTTGCGCGCAGCGTCTATATTTCTTTCGGCAATCTCGACGTCAAGCTGTCCGACAACTACTTTGACATCCTTCCCGGCGAGACCGTTGAGATTACTGCGGACACAAAAGTCTCCCTCGATGCGCTGAAGTCGCAATTAAAGGTTATGTCACTCACGGATGCCTTTGCTGCCGCGCCTCAGGCAGCCACGGTCACTGCTGCACACTGAGTTTCGCTTCAGACAGAGAGGCCGGGCAAGACGCCCGGCCTCTTCACAGCGACCTATCAAGCTAGAACGAGAACACCGCCTGCAGAAAGATGCGCCGCGCCGCTACGCCGTTTGAGAACGGTCCACCTGCCAGAGAGGTCGACCGTCCAAAGTTCGGCGATCCAACCGTTCCCACTGGTGTTCCGTAGTCGATGTTGTTGAAGAGATTCAGTGCTTGCGCGCTGAAATTCAGCGAGTACTTGTGTCCGGTGCCGGCACCGCCAAACATACCACCCGGTCCGCCACGTCCACCCGGTGCGCCGCCAAGGCCTCCGGGCCCAAGCCCTCCGCCTGGCCCGCCGCCCCCGGGTCCGCCACGACCACCACCCGGAGGAGGTCCGCCGGGGCCCATTCCGGGGTTTGGTCCGGCGGTTTCTGTCTTCGGCCCAATACCAAACGAGCGGCTCACACGCAGGTTGAACGCCACTGCAGCCGGTCCTGTGCCGAGATTCATCGGCAGAAGTGACTCCCCAGCGGCCGGAATCGTGTTGAGGCAACCATAGCTCGTCTGCACGTATTGCGTCTGATCTGCGGTGCAGTTCGAGGCATCAGCGTACGACGGCCGTCCATTCATGTAGTTGTCGCCGGTCAGATCCAGAGGCGAGACGACGTTGTACGGGCGTCCCGCATTCGCGATCAGGAATGGATTGAAGCGAATCTGCCATGGCCCCGTGTAATTGCCCATCAGGAAGACCATATTGCGTGCCACGAAGCTCGCGCGACCGTAATCCTGGTTGAGGTTATAGGAGTTGGAGGCATAACCGGCGCCGCGTCCGTTCGAACTGGAATTCGTATTGGCAAAGGAAAGATTGTAAAAGCCGAACAGGCTGAACTTTGGAGAGATCCGCGCATTGACGTTCAGGATCATCTGATTCTGTTTGAACACGGCCTCGGGATAGAACTCATTCACGATGCCGAGCGCCGAAACAGGCCGGCTTGTGGGCTGGGTCTCCGCGCCCACTACGTACGTGCCCGGCAAGTAGGCATTGGCATTGCGCGTCACCAACTGGTGCACGCCATACGAGTGCAGATAGGTTGCCGTTGTCGTGACCGTCTTGGTCAGCTGCCGCTCGATGCTCGCTCCGATCTGCTCGGTGTAAGGCGCATGGAAGTTGGGCGAAATCTGCACGATCGTGCTTTGAGGCGTGGGCGCGTACGGCGCAGGAGGCAGGCATCCCGAGAAATCGACCTCGGTCAGGCTTGTTCCATTCAGGCAGGTTGGCGAATGCGATGTTATCTGCACCTGATTCGAATTCAGGCCCTGTCGTGTTGCCGTCATCACATTGTTCACATTGAAGCGGTCATAGAACATCCCAAAGCCGGCGCGCAGTACCGTCTTTGCGGGCTTGCCGTGCTTTGCATCGAGCGCGTAAGCCATCGCGACGCGCGGGGCCCAGTCGTTGTGATCTGCGATCTGGTTCTGCGTTTCCCAGCGCATGCCGCCGGAAAGTGTGAGCCTCGGATTGAATTTCCAGTCGTCCTGCACGAAAAGCGCGCCATCGACAACGTTGACCTGGAAGTTCGCCTGACCCGCTGAGACCGTCAGGCTCGATAACCCGTCAGAAGTGGCCGAACTTGTGCCGATGGTGTTCAGGTTCTGGCCGGCAGCCAGAGCATTGAGCGCCTTGATGTATCCCGCGTCGTTGAACACCAAGGTGCCATTTCGATTTCCATACGACGAGTTTGCATCGCGGTTGTCGCGCAACCATCCGCCAAACTTCACTGCATGACGCCCAAGACTCATGGTCGTATAGTTCTGCAGTTCGAAGTGGTCCTGGTGATCGTTGGAAAACTGGGCCGAAGCGCCGCCACCCGTGAAGTTGCCGCTCACGATCAGCGTCGGATCGGTGTTTACCGGGGATGCCAGACTGGAGTATTCGACGGTACTCGAAGCGCGTCTCATTCACCATATGGTCGTTGATAATGTGCGAGTCGCTGACCTGAAGGGTATGCTCGGTCGAATTCGACTGGAGTGACTGCGTCGGAAGCTGCTGGGAACCGATGTCGCCGGACTCCGAGTCGTAATAGAACTGGTAACGCAAGGTCAGCGTGTCTTTCGATCCGAGTTGCAGATCGATCCGCGGCGATACGTTGATGTGATTGTGCGGATTCTCCTGTGTTCCGCTGATGCGATCCGTGGAAAGCGAGTAGGTGTTCGTTACTGGATCCAGCACCGCGGGATAGTAGTTGTACACCTGCTGATCGTGATTGTCGCGTTGCTCAACGCTCAGGAAGAATGACGCGTTCTTGCTCAATGCTCCGTTGATTGTGCCGTTGTACTGAATGCGGTTGTAGTAGGGCACACTGGTTGCGAACGGGCTGCTGGTGTTTAGATTGCTGCCGTTCCCCTGAATGAAGAACTGTCCGTGCAGTTTGTCGGAGCCGGGCTTGGTGAGGATCTCGATGCGCCCATATCCGAGGCGGTCAAACTCCGCCGAGAAAGGATTCTGGTTGATGCGTATCTCACGAATTGCCGACTTTGGAGGTAGTTGCCCGCCGCTAAATCCATCAATATAGATCTGGCCGCCATTTGGGCCGGCTGAGGGACCCGCGAGCGCCGAAAGCTCACTCGACAACTCATCCGGATCATCCGACAGGGCATCGAGATCCTTGTCTTTTAAAACGATCGCGTTGGCATTGGCTGATGCCTCGACGCTGACCGCGGGCGATTCATCGGTGACGACGATACTTTGTTGCTCGGTCTCAACCGCCATGGCAATGTCGACACGCTTCACCTGGCCGGCTGTTACCGCAATCGGCTGCGATTGGAATGGAGCAAATCCATCGAATTCGGCGTGAACGATGTAGCTGCCTGCCGGCAGTCCGCCAACCGTGTATGAACCGCTCGCATCGGCGGTTGCAGTCTTTACAGTTTGTCCAGCAGCAGATTCAATCGTGACCTTCGCGCCAGGAATTAACGCGCCTGTCTGATCTGCGATGTGTCCATGAATCGTCGCCGCGGTTGCAACGGCAGCCTGGGCCGCGCTCGGCATAGGGGAAGTCTGCACAGGAGAAGTGGCCGACTGTCCTCGCGCATAGACGCTGGCCAGGGCCAACGCCAGGCCTATCAAAAAATGGAGAAGGCAAAAATGTCTTGAATACACGAATCCCTCGCTTGTTTCTTATGAATTCCTATGTGCGCTTACTGGGCCGCTGCTTCTGCTCCACCCGTCCCCATGCTCCAATTTGAGAGGAGGTCCTGGCTGGCCGCGGGAGCCTCAAGCAACGGCTCAACGCCCGCGAGAAGCGTGATTGCTGTGACGTCTGTTGCGCCCTGGGTCGAGACAATCATTACGGCCTCGCCCTTCTGCAAATCACCAAGTTGAATTGCAGGCGCGCGATTGAGGACCTGTTGCATGTCGCCTCCGCCGTTACCCGGCGCACGTCCCTGCCATTGTCCGGTGCCTGAACCTGCGCCTGCCGCGCCGCTCCATGCGCGTTGCTGCGGACCGCCCGAGCCGTTTTGCGGCTGTGCACCGGCGCTTCCTGCTCCTGCTGCCGCACCCGCGTCAGCCCGTGCGCTCGTCGTGCCCTTCAGCCGCGCGGCGATCATTCTTGCCATCATGTCCGGCAGCCGCTTCATCTGCGTTTCTGCGCCTGCGTGAATCGTGACCGACTTCTTCGTGATCAAGTCTTTGACGGTGAGTGTCGAAGCAGCCGCATCGATTGACGTCACCGTTCCCGAGATATTGCGGAAGCTTCCCGAAACCACTTCTTCCGCCTGGATCTCTGTTCCCTCAGGATTCTTTTGGCCGCGTGCGCGCAGCTGATCCCCCGTCTGAATTGCACTCAGTGGCGCCGGCTGAGCTTCATCAAACCGCACTGAACCTGGCGCATAGCGCTTCAGCATGGTATTCGGGGCAATGTGAACTGTTACGGTCTTGGCTGTTGGCCCGGCGCCGCTGGTCAGCGTAACCACGTTCGCGGCGGCATCAACGCTCTTCACAAGGCCACCGACACCATTGCGCTGCCACTCCTCGCGATCTTTCTGCTGCTTCATCGCAACGTCGGCCTGCTTTACGGCAACAATCTGCAGAGCCTGGGGCGTTGTTCCTGTTGCATCCGGATCAAGCTTTACGAGCACCCGGTCCCCGGTCGCAAGGTCCTTAAACTGAATTGTCTCCGCAGTGCTCAGATCCTTCTGCCCCGGCGCAATGCGCTTCAGGCTCGCCGACGCGGGAATCTGTACCTGGTGCGTTTCTCCTGCATCCGTTTTTACGGTGAGGGTGTCGCCGGCAATGGCGGTAATGGTTCCGAGATACCGGGTTGCGGTCTGACCATAACCTGCGTCGCCGCCAAGCGCAATCAGGATCAACACCACGAGTGGCGCGATCGAAACAGCGGCCCGATTGATAATCTTGCTCCTCATGCTTTCTTTCTCCGCGTGCTGCCATCAGGTTGCCCTGTAACCGTTATCTGTTTCGGTAGACGATTGAATAGCCCAAAAGGTTGATGGAACCAGAGCGATTGAGGTTGCTTTGAGGACATCTTTAGCAAACTCACGCAAGACACTGCCAGCGAAGGGGCTTATCTGCCCTTGCACCTTAAGGATTTCTTAAGGAACGCCGTGCGCTGCCAATTGGTCTCAGATAACGAGAAGGGTGCTTCGAAGATCATCCAGAAGCGCGAGCCGCAACGATGCCGGATTATTTCGCCAGCTCAGCCTTCTCAAGAAATGCAAAGCTCCCCGATGCGTTCGGCACTACGTTGGTCAACCGCCGATTGTGCACCACCACTGTGTCGCGGTACCAGAGGTTGATCGCCGGAAGATCCTGCGCAAGGATCTTTTGCGCTTCTACGTAATCGACGCGGCGGCGGGTGGTGTCGCTGCTTGAGGCAGCATCGTCAAGCAGCCGGTCGAGTATTGGATTGGAGTAATGCCCGCGATTCGCACCTTTTGGCGAGAAACGCGCGGTTGAGAATGCGTAGCTGAAGATGTCCGGCTGTTCGTTGCCGCCAATCCAACGAAGCGAATACATCTGAAATGCGCCGCGCGTCACATCGGAATAAAAGGTTGCAAATTCAAAGGTGCGAATGTCGAGCGCAATGCCAACCTTCGCCAACTGCTGCTGCAGCACGGCTGCGAGCATTCGAACATCCTCCACGTTGCTGGTCTTCATCGTCACATGAAATCGCACTCCATCGGGACCGGGCGGATGGCCCGATTCGTCCAGAAGCCGCGCAGCGCGCAAAGGGTCATAGTCGAAGCGCACCGTGTCCGCCGACCAGGCCCAGTGGTTTGCAGGAAGCAGGCTCTGTGCCGGTTGAGCATGGCCGCGCATCAAAGTCTGGATAATCAGACTCCGATCAATCGCACACGAGATCGCCTGCCGCACACGCGCATCCCTGAGCAGGGGGTCCGTCAGGTTGAATGCCAGGTACTGAACCTGCGTTCCGGGCGTGTCCTCGATTTTCAAGTTCGGCCGCTTTTCCAGGACTGGAAGCGCGTCCATCGGCAGGGAATTGACGGCAACGTCTCCCGAGCCCTTCTCGAGCTCCAGAGATTCCGTGATCGCATCAGGAACTACGGCAAATCTCACGCGTTCGAGCTTTGGCGTCGATTGCCAACTCATTGGATTGCGCTCGATCACCACGTCCTGATCGATCTGCTGGCTCACGAACCTGAAAGGCCCGGTGCCTACCGGATGCCGCCAGAAGTCGCTGCCGCTCCCTTCGGGCACGATGCCGATTGCGCCCGTCGCCAGATTGGTGAGGAGAAAGGCGTCCGGCTGTTTCAGGTGCAAAATCACTGTCCGCGCGTCCGGCGCTTCCACATTGGCAACCGATGCGTACGTTGCTGCTTTGGGCGAGATTACCGTTCCGTTGCGCATCGATTCGATGCTCCACACAACGTCCTGTGCGGTCATTGGACGTCCATCGTGGAACCGCACGCCGTCGCGCAGATGAAACACGAGGGTCAGCGGATCCCGCAGTTCCCAGCGCTCCGCCAGCGCTGGCGCAAAGCTGAAGTTCGCATCCTTTTGCACCAGCCCGTCGAAGAGAAGTTCGTCAATGTGTTCGGACTGGCCGTCCGTGCCAATACGCGGATCGAGATTCGCGGGGCTGCTCTCAATCAAAAACACGACAGTGCGAGGATCTCGCTGCGAGGATCCGCAGCCAATGAGAGTTATGAGCGCTGCGAACAGGACGAGCCTATGCATACGTAACCTGGCCGAGAACCACGCCGCGCCTTGCCCCTGTCGCCGATGGAACGTTCCCGGGCAGCTTGTGCCACGTGTGCCACGCGAGCAGCGCAAATGCAGCCGCCTCTTTTGCCTCTGCAGGCAGACCGAATTCCTCACTCGCAGCGATCTCGCAGCCCAATGGCTCAAGCCGCGCCGCAAGCATAGCCATCAGCGTTGCATTCCGCGCACCCCCGCCTGAGACGATGTAGTCCACACCACGGTCCTTCATCTGCGGATGCACGAACCGTTTATAGCTTCGCGCAATCGTCTCCGCCGTAAATGCCGTCGCCGTTGCCACAGCATCCGCGGGGTTCCTGCTGATGCGTTTGCATGCGGCGAGGAACTCCCCGGCGTACTCGCGCCCAAACTGCTCGCGACCCGCTGTTCGCGGCGGCTTCAGGTTGAAATAAGGATTGCGAAGCATTTTCCCGAGCACCAACTCGAGCACCACTCCCTGCGCGGCGATCGATCCGTTCCGATCGTAGGGGCGATTGAAGAGCCTCTGCGTTAGCGCATCGATCACCATATTGCCCGGGCCTGTATCGAATGCTGTAACAGCGTCTGCCTTTGCACCAGCGGGAATCGCCGTCAGGTTCGCGATTCCGCCGATGTTCTGCAGAACTCGCCCACGCCGCGCATCCGCAAAAAGCACATAATCCAGCAGCGGCACAAGTGGAGCTCCCTGGCCTCCCGCCACGATGTCTGCCGGCCTGAAATTCGAAGCAACCGGCACACCGAGCATCTGCGCAATGACCGCTGCCTCTCCCGCCTGCCATGTGCACGCAAAGCTCCTGCCCGCATAGGCCGCCGGTCGCATCTGGTGATACAGGGTCTGCCCGTGGCATCCGATCAAATCCAGTTTCATTTTGTGTCGCGAAATGGTCGCCTTCACAGCCTCCGCGTAGGCGAGTCCCAGGCGCCAGTTCAAGCGCGCCAATTCCGCAGTGGATGTGGACTTGGCATTCATCGCCGCCAACACTGCGCTCCGTAGTGCGGCAGGGAAGCGAAAACCTTCATGCGCCAACAGCCGCAGCGCCGGCTTCCGTGTGCCCGGTGCGATCTGGGCCACGGCCACATCGATCCCGTCTGCTGATGTTCCACTCATCACTCCGGCAACGATCATCGTTCTTGCCTTCACGATATCTCCGCCGGCGACTCTCTTCTGGGGTCTGACGCTTCAACGCCCGAGGCCAACGCCATCACGTTTTCCTGAAACTGCAATGTCTCCTTTTGCAGCGCTTCATACTCATCGAGAGAAAGTGCAGGCGCCGCGCCATTTGGATACAGGCGTGCGCGCTTGCTTGACGCTTCACGGGCTCCCGCCATCAGGAGTCTCTCGAATGTCCCTGAACGTTCTCCCTCAGAGACAAGAGCCTCATAAGTTCGCAGGATCAACTCCGCGCTGTGGCAGATCTCGAGCAGGTCAGTGCCCGCGCGAATTGCTGCAATCGCAGCTTCCTCCACTGGAAGGAACTTGAGAATGCCACCCATCTCGAGATCGTCTGAGAGAATGATTCCCCTGTAACCTATGCGCTTCCGCAGCACCTCTGTGATCCAGAACGGAGAAGCACTTGCCGGGTCATTCTTCCCGGGAGTATCTGGATACGCAGCGTGATTCATCATGATCATCGGCATCGCGCCATGCAATTCGCGATAGGGAACGAGATCTTCATCCCATATCTGCTGCCATCCGCGCCCGATCTCGGGAGTAACGAAGTGAGTATCGCTTGCAGCGCCGCCCAGTCCCGGAAAATGCTTTCCACAGCCGACCACGTCATGATCCGCCAGGCCTGCCAGAAACGCCCGCGCATAGTCAACCACATCGGTGGGGTTCGACGCCGGCGGGCGGGTCCCAAGCACCTGCGCCGACTCCGGCAATGCCAGGTCCACAACCGGTGCAAGCGTCGTGTTGAATCCAAATGCCAGGACGCCCCGCGCAACCAGGTCCCCATGTTCGCGCGCCAGGACTGCCGTGGACCTCGGCGCCCGCATCGCCATTGCAACCGCCTGTGCCGACGGCAAGGGCGCCAGCGCGTCTCGAAGCCGGTTCACAGTTCCGCCTTCCACATCAACGCAACGAACGGAATGCGGCGCGCACAGCGCCGTCGCTTCATCCAACAGTATGCGTGTCTGCTTCGCGTCGCGGATATTTCGTCGAAACAAGATGATTCCGCCCGGCCGCACCAGCTTGAGCCACGCACGCTCGAGCCCGGTCAGCTCTGTTCCCGCGAGTCCAACCACCAGCAAACTCCCCGCAGCTTCTCGTACCGTCGAAATCATTCAAGCCCCCCGGCGACTGATTGAAGCGCCGATCTCTGTCTGGATTTCCTAATCTTTGTTCTCCTTCAACTCCTGCTGCAACTCCTCCAGCAGATTCAGGGCCTGTAACGGCGTGAGCGCGTTCACATCAACAGCCTCAATACGATCAACAATCCGCTGCGAGAGCGGAGTAAAGATCGTAAGCTGCACCGGCTCGGGCTGCGCCTCTTGCACATTGGCCGCCGCAAACCGCTCCTGCTTCTCATGCTGGCGCAGAACGCGCTTTGCTCGCTCGATGACAACAGAGGGCAATCCCGCCAGGCGCGCCACCTCAATACCGTAGCTCTTGCTCGCCGCTCCCGGCTCGATATTGTGCAGGAAGACAATTCCGCCTGCCGACTCCTTTACACCCACGCGAAGATTCCGCACACGTGCCAGTTTTTCCGCCAGCATGGTCAGCTCGTGATAGTGCGTGGCAAAGAGCGTTCGTGCGCCCGTTTCTGCATGAAGAAACTCAACTGTTGCCCATGCAAGGCTCAATCCATCGAAGGTTGCCGTCCCGCGTCCCATTTCGTCCAGCAGTATCAGCGACCGCTTTGTCGCTGTATTCAGGATCGTCGCCGTCTCTGTCATTTCCACCATGAACGTCGACCGGCCGCGCGCCACGTTGTCGCTTGCGCCGATGCGCGTGTAGATACGATCCGCAAGACCAAGCCGCAGGCTATCCGCCGGCACAAAGCTGCCCATCTGCGCCATCAGCACCAGCATCGCCGCCTGCCGGAGATACGTGCTCTTGCCGCCCATATTCGGTCCAGTGATCAGGAGAAGGCTGGGTCCTTCGTCGGTGGCGCTCAGATAAATGTCGTTCGGAACGAATCGGCCTTCGCGGGTCTCCTCCATCCACTGCTCAATCACGGGATGCCGCGCCGCCACGGCTTCCAGCACCGGTTCATCCGTCAGCTGCGGACGCACATAGCGATGGATTGACGCCAGTTGTGCGAAGTTCGCAAGCAGATCCGCCTCTGCGACTGCGGCAGACGTGCGCTTGATTCTGCCGGCCGCCTCCAGGACGTTCTTTCGAAGGTCTGCAAAGATCCGCTTTTCGATTTCGATACAGCGATCGTGGGCCGTAAGAATCTTGACTTCGTATTCCTTCAGCTCGGGGGTCGTGAACCGCTCCGCATTTACGAGGGTCTGTTTTCTCTCGTAATCGGCGGGGGCCATGGCGAGATTGGATTTCGTGATCTCGATGTAGTACCCGAAGACCGAGTTATAGCGGACTTTCAGCGAGCCGATGCCAGTCCGTGCGCGCTCGCGTTCCTCGATGGCCGCAATCGACTGCCGGCCTGATGTGGAAACCGTGCGCAGATCGTCAAGTTCCGCATCTACTCCCGAAGCGATCGCGCCACCATCCACCATGGTCAACGGAGGTTCCGCCACCAACGTTGCCGCAATTCGCGCGGTCACATCATCGAGCGCGTCGAGCCGGTTGGCAATCTCGCGCCACAGCGGTGCGTCCATCGCCTGAATCGCGGCCTTCAACCCGGGGAGCCGCGCCAGACTCGCTGCCATCGCGCGCACGTCGCGCGGACCTGCGGAGTCCAGTGACAGTCGCGCAAGCAATCGCTCCAGATCCAGGATTCCGCTGAATGCTCGACGTACTTCTTCTCGCTTCAACAGGTCACCGTGCGCCTCGGCCACGGCCTCATACCGCGCCTCGATTTCTTTCGCATCCATGAGGGGCCGCAGGATTGTAGCGCGCAGCATCCGTTTGCCCATCGGCGTCTGGCAGGAATCGAGCGTATGAAAGAGGGTCGCCCTGTCATCCTGTCCCGCAAAGAGAGGCTCGACAAGCTCCAGGTTTCGTACCGTGACCTGATCCAGTTCAAGCGCGGTTGAGTGCTCTTGAAACTTCAGCGAGTCAATGTGCAACGCCTCGTTCTTCTGCGTTGTACGAACGTAGTGCAGAATCGCGCCGGCGGCGATGGCTGCAGCCTCGTGGCCGACAAGGCCGAATCCTTCAAGCGAGCGCACCTGCAGCTGTCGTTCAACAAGAGGAACAGCAAAATCGTGCGTCCATATCCAGTCGTCCACGCGGGTGCGCGCCCCGGCCCGCTCCAGCGCCGCGGGTATCTCGGCGCTCGCGGGGAGCAAGACCTCGCTCGGACTCGCAAGAAGCAGATCTTCGACCGCCTCCTGCCGCGCCTTTGGTCCTTCGAATTCTGCCGTCCTGAACTCGCCGGTCGAAACATCAAGAAGCGCGACAGCACACACTGGCTGCTTTGCGGAACCAGTCTCAAAATACGCGGCGAGAAAATTGTTCTGTTCCTGCCCAAGCGCCGTATCCAGTGCCGTTCCGGGCGATAAGACCCGGGTCACTTCGCGCCGTACGATCTTCTTTGTAAGCTTCGGGTCCTCCATCTGGTCGCAGATAGCAATCCTGAAATCCACGGCGCAGCAGCCGCGTCAGGTAGCTCTCTACCGAGTGATAAGGCACACCGCACATCGGAACCTGGCGCTCGCGATCGCGCGCCGTAAGAGTGAGCTGTAATTCCCGGCTGGCAACAACAGCATCGTCGTAGAACAGCTCGTAAAAGTCTCCCATCCTGAAGAACAGCAGCGCATCGGGATTCTCCTGCTTTGCCGCCGACCACTGGCGCATAAATGGCGTCATCTCGCCCGCCGATTTGTTTGAGGGCCTGACCGGCCGTGCCCCCTTTTGGCGTCAATTCCAGAACTGGTTCGTCAGGGGAGGAGGACGACGGCGGAATTGCCGCGGATTGGGTTTCAACGGGCTGCACGATTCCCTACAGATTACCGTGGCTGCCCGGCGAGGTCGAAGTGTATTGCGCGATCCGCCAGGTTACGCCTGCGCCAGCCGATAACAAAAGAAAAGCACCGCGCGACTGGCCTTGCCGTGTAGAATCGCTGCGGTCAATCAGGCCCTATCCAATCTCTCAGCCGCACCCCCAGGCCAAAGACCCGAAGCCTGATTCCCCAGGAGGAAAGATTAAATGAACAGGAAGTTAGCAAGCCTTGCCGGCGCGCTGTTTCTGACGACCGCGTTAGGGATGCCAGCAGTCTCGATTGCCCAATCTTCGTTTGACGGCACATGGAAGACAAACATGGCCCAGGCCAAGTTCTCACCCAAGCCCAATGTCTTCTATCTCAGCCAGGGTTGGTACCACTGCGTCAGCTGCAACCCCGCTTTCGATGCGAAGGCCGATGGCACAGACCAGGCTGTCAGCGGGATGTCCTACGACACCATCAGCGTGAAAGAAGTCGATCCAAACACTCTCGCCTTTGTAGCGAAGAAAGCCGGAAAAGTCGACTTTGAACAGACCCGGAGCGTCTCTGCCGATGGCAAGGTTCTTACCGTCAAGACAACCAGTCATCCGATGAACAGCGATCAGACCGTTACCGCGGAGGCTCGCGCCAAGCGCGTTGGCATCAAGCCATCGGGCGTGCATGCCACGTCAGGTGAGTGGCAGATCAGCAAAGTCTCGCAAAGCGATAACGGGCTCCTCACCACCTACAAAACCAACGGCGACGAACTGACCATGTCTACACCGACCGGCGAAAGCTTCACTGCCAAACTCGATGGTCAGGATTACCCCGCGAAGGGAGCGTATACCTACGACACAGTCTCACTTAAGAAGATCAATGATCACACCATCGAAGAGACTGACAAGCGGGGCGGAAAGGTCGTCGAAGTCAGCAAGATGACCGTTACCGGCAAAACCATGAAGATCGAGAGCACGAACAAGCTGACCGATCGCACGAACACACTTACGGCAACAAAGCAGTAACTCGACTCCATGCCCCGTTCTCTCCGGCCCATTGGGAAGGGCGGGGCACACTCACCGCTCCGGAACGTCAATACGCCAGACCTTTCCGCCTAGAAGGTCCGTGAGCCACACCGACCCGTGGCCAAAGCGAACGCTGTCTCCGCCCGTTCCACGCCATTGCGCTACGACTCTGTTCGATGCAGGATCGATACGGGTCAGCGGGAACTCGATGACGGTCGCCCATACCGAGCCTGCTCCAAACGCAATCTCTCCGCCTTTGCCCGGAATCCCAGCAGGAATGGTTGCCAGGAGCATCCCCGTCGTCGAATCGACCCGCGATACGCTGCCATCGCCCTGATTCAACACCCATATTGACCCTGCACCCGCCGTCAGGAACCGTGGCCTCGGCCCAATGGGCGTGGAACTCACAACGATGTTCGTCGCCGGGTCCACGCGCACCAACGCATTTGCAGCATTTGAGCTGACCCAGACAGACCCGTTCGCGAACAGGGGATTGAAGGAGCCGGTAGGAATCCGAATCTTGGCCGTTACTCGATTCGTGACGGCATCGATTCTTGTTAGCTCTCCGTCGGCGGTTACCATCCAGATGCTTCCCGCTCCCGCTGCAATTCCGCCCTCCGAATCTGCCGGACCCACCGGAAGAGTCGCCTGCACAGCACCGGTTTCCGCATTCACCTTCACAAGAGAGTGTTCACCGCAACTGGGGATCCATAAGCTCCCATTGTCTGCAACCAGCCCGGAGCACGGATTCTTCACCGTGATCACCGTCGCCACGGTGTTTGTCCGGGCGTTCAGGCGAGTGACGCGGTTCACATCGGCGCTCGACACCCATACTGCATCCGCGGTCATTGCCATCCAGTCCGGCTGTCCCTCGACCGTGAACGTGGCAGCCTTGGGAAGGTCTTCGATCGGCCGCTGAACTCCCGCCGTCGCCACCCCTGACTTCTTTGGAAAGGGCGTGTCCTGCTGACCTGTGGATGACATTGCCGCAGCAACTCCAGCCACCCAGAGGATCAGCGCGAACGTACGTTTAATAAGGTGCGGGAGGTATTGCCTCATATGCATGGAGAATATGGCGCCAGAATCGGTTCAGGCGCAGTTTAAGTGATTTGGATCACAAGTATACTGGTCTGTAAGGCTTTAGATTTGAGTTCGGCATGGATCTTCTCTGGCTTCGAGTCGCGGCTGTTCTTTACGCTGCTGCAAGTGTCGCCATCTTTCCCGCCGTGTTCTATCCGGCCCAGCGCTGGCGCAGTTGGTGCGTTCATCTGGGTGGCATGGCCCTCTTCTTTCACTTTGTTTCGGTTGTGGAAATGCTGGTTCAGGCCCACCGCTGGGTTCCCGTGGGTGCCCGTGAAGCCGAGTGTCTGCTCGGATTTCTCGTCGCCGGCCTCTTCTTCCTTGTATGGTGGCTTTATGATGCCATCTCTCTTGGAATCTTTGCCTTACCCGTAACCTTCTTCCTTATTTTTGTACCCTCGCTGGGGCTAAGGGGCTACAGCTTTCCGTCGCAGGGAGTGCGCACAAGCTGGCTGATCGCTCATATCTCCGCGCTGCTGGGGGCCTACGCCGCGCTCGGATTTAGCCTGCTGGCCTCCGTGCTCTATCTCGTGCAGGAACGCCGCCTGAAATCCAAACTCATGGCAGGAGCAGAGTCGCGATTTGCTCCGCTCGACTGGCTGCCGCCGCTCGACACCCTTGAGCGAGTCGCCTACGCCATGCTGCTCTTCGGGTTTCCGTGCATGACCGTCGGTTTGATCCTTGGCGCAGTTCTGGTCCAGGAGACCTCCCTTGGCGCCGCCTATTTTGTTGACCCCAAGGTCGTGGCTTCCTACGCGATGTGGGGACTCTATGTTCTGCTCCTCTTCCTTCGCCGTACCGCCGGTCTGCGCGGAAGGAGAGCCGCGTATTTGTCGGGTGCAGTGCTGATCGTGATGCTCGGTGTCTGGGCGGCCAACCTGGTCAGCCATGTTCACAGGTTCGGTGCCCCATGAGCCAACAGTCAATCGTCCTCATCGGCATCAATCACAAGACCGCGCCAATTGAGCTGCGTGAGCGCGTTGCCATCTCCCGCGAAGAACTATCTGAAGCGACGCGGGCTCTGGCCGCTCTGCCCGGCGTGACCGAGTGCATGATCGTTTCCACCTGCAACCGGGTTGAGATGCTGGCCGCGGTTGAGTCACCCGAAACGAACGTCGCCGGTTTTCTGCACAGCCATTTCGGAATCGATCCAGCGGTCCTTGCGCCACATATCTACGAGCATCGCGATCAGCAGGCTGTGCGTCATCTGTTCCGCGTAGCCTCGAGCCTCGACTCCATGGTGGTCGGCGAGCCGCAGATTCTGGGTCAGGTCAAGGATGCATTTGCAGTCGCGCGCGCCAGCGGCACTGTTGGCGGACACCTGGAACATCTGCTCCAATCGGCTTTTGCTGCAGCCAAGCGCGTTCGGACTGAAACGGCCATCGGCTCGAACTCCGTATCCATTGCATCGGTCGCGGTCGAGCTGGCGCGCAAGATTTTTGGCTCTCTCAACGGGCGCACCGTCTTCCTCGTAGGCGCAGGAAAGATGAGCGAACTGGCCGCACGCCACCTGGTGCAACAGGGCGCAGGGGCGATCCTGGTGACCAACCGTACCCTCGAGCGCGCACGTCAGCTTGCCGAGCCTTTCGATGGCCGCGTGATCCCGTTCGAAAAGCTTTACGATGCCGCCACTGAAGCCGACATCATCATCAGCTCCACCGGAGCGCCGCATCCCATCTTTCGCCCGGAACACGGACAGGCCTTCATGCATCGCCGCCGCAACCGGCCCATGTTCTTCATCGACATCGCAGTGCCGCGTGACGTCGACCCGGCGATGAACAAGCTGGAAGGAATTTTTGTCTACGACATCGACGATCTGCAGGCCGTGGCGGCTTCGCACATGGCCGAGCGCAGCGCGCAAGCCACCGATGCCGAGACCCTGATCACCGCCGAGGTGGATCGCTTCCACCAGCGCCGTCGCGCCGTAAACGTGGCGCCTGCGATCGTGAGCCTGCAGCAACAGGCGGAAGAGATTCGCCAAAACGAGCTGAAGCGCATTCATGCGAAGCTGGGTTCGCTGAGCGCGGAACAGATCGCGGCAGTTGAAGCGCTGACGCGCGGGCTCGTTAACAAGTTTCTGCATCCACCCATGCAGGCGCTCAAGCAGGCAGCCCGTGAGAATGATTCGACGCGCGTGGATGCGTTGTGCGAGGCTTGGTCGCTGCCTTCCGTCGCCGAGAGAGACGAGCAAGCCACGGTGACGGCCTCCGATGCTGCCACTGGCGGACCCGTGAAGACCGAATCGACGCGTGAAAATGAAACCAGCGCAGTGGGAGGCAAATGAATCTCCGTATCGGGAGCCGCGGCTCTCAACTGGCACTCTGGCAAGCCAACCACATCGCATCGCTACTACGGGGACAGGGTCACACGGTTGAGATTGAGATCATCAAGACTACGGGCGACCGCCTGCAGGAAGTGACCTTTGCGCAGGTCGGCTCGAAGGGCATGTTCACCAAGGAGATTGAAGAAGCGCTCGCCGAAGGCCGCGTTGATCTCGCTGTGCACTCGCTGAAAGATCTGCCGACCGAACTGCCCGAACCGTTTGCGCTGGCCGCGACGCCGACGCGTGTCGATCCGCGCGATGTATTTGTCTCGCTGAAGTACACGAGCCTTGCCCAGTTGCCGCAGGGTGCTGTCGTCGGAACCAGCAGCCAGCGCCGCAGGGCGCAATTGCTTGCGATCCGGCCAGACATCAAAGCGGTCGAGTTCCGCGGCAACGTCGATACGCGGTTGCGCAAGCTCTCCGAGGGACAGGTTGACGCAATCCTCCTGGCGGCGGCGGGCCTTGACCGGCTCGAGAAGACTGAGTGGGTTCGCGAACGGCTTGAGCCAAAGGATTTCTGTCCGGCCGCCGGTCAGGGGTCCCTTGGGATTGAAACGCGCAAGGGCGACACAGCGACTATTTCTGCGATTGCGTTTCTCGACGATGCTGCCACGCGTTACGCGGTGACAGCCGAGCGCGCGGCACTCGCGGCGCTTGGCGGAGGCTGCCAGGTCCCCATCGGGATCCACTGCCGCTGGGTGCCCCAGGTCTCGATTCTGAGACCTGCGAAGGAACAGACTTTTCCTCAGGACACAGACGCCGAGGTTGAGATTTTCGGCGTCGTCGCCAATCCTGTGACAGGCGAAGCGATCCGCATCTATCACAAGGCCTGCCGTGCAGAGTCCGATGCAGAGACACTGGGACGACTGGCTGCGCAGAAACTCGTTGAGTCTGGCGCGGGCGACCTGCTCGAAGCCGCAACCCAGCCACCCGCTGGAGCATCCGCGTGACACATACCCTTGCTGGCCGCCGCGTGCTTGTAACCCGCGCCGCGCACCAGGCCGGCAAGCTGAGTGATGGCCTTCGCGCACTCGGGGCTGAGCCCGTCGAAGTTCCAGTGATCGAGATTCAGCCGCCCGCGAGTTATGACGCGCTCGATTCGTCGTTGCGCAAGCTCGAAACGTATGACTGGCTGATCCTTACCAGCGCCAATACGGTTCACGTGCTTGCCGAGCGCGCCGCGGCCTTCGGTATCGTCTTCGCTGAGAAATCGCCGCAGGTTGCCGCCGTGGGCAACGCCACTGCTGAGGCTGCCCGCCTGGCCGGGTTGACCGTAGAGTTGACGCCCAACGTATACGTTGCTGAAAGCCTTGTCAGCGCACTTGGTGACCGGGTTAGAGGTAAGCGCGTGCTGCTCGTACGTGCGGCCGTTGCGCGCGATGTCATTCCGGATGCGCTTCGCGCTGCTTCGGCGTATGTCGATGTTGTCGACGCGTACCAGAACGCAATTCCCGCAGGCGCGACGGAGAAATTGCGCGGAGCGCTTTCTAAACGAATAGACGCGGCAACGTTTACCAGTTCTTCGAGCGCAACGCATCTGGCCGAGGTGGCGCGCGCCGGGGGAGTTGCCTTTCCATTTGCTGGGGTGCCTGCGATCTCCATCGGGCCGATCACCAGCCAGACGCTTCGGGGGCTCGGCTGGCCGCCCGCGGCAGAAGCAGAGACGCATGACATTCCGGGACTGATTGCGGCTGTCGCAGGCTTGCTGACTCGCTAACTCCGCTATCATGCGCGCAGCGCGGCTAACTCGGCTAAATCACGATTCCCACGTCTTATCCTTCGACTTGCACAGCGTCTCGAGGTTGCATTGGTCGCACTTGGGCTTGCGCGCGATGCAGATCTGGCGTCCGTGATGAATCACCTGGTGCGAGAACCTGATCCAATGATCCTGCGGTATCACCTTCATCAGATCCTGCTCGACCTTCTCGGCGGTCTCGCTCTTCGTCAGGTCGAGGCGACGCGCGATGCGGAAGACGTGCGTGTCGACGACGACGCCTTCGGCCTTGCCATAGCTGACGCCGAGGACGACGTTGGCTGTCTTGCGCGCTGCGCCGGGAACGGTGATCAGTTCGGCAAGCGTCTCGGGAACCTTGCCGCCGAATTGCTCAGTGATCTTCTTCGCCGCGCCTTGAATCGATTTCGCCTTGTTGCGGAAGAAGCCTGTGGTGCGAATCAGTTCTTCCAACTCGGGAAGGGAAGCCTTTGCCATGGCGGCGGGAGTAGGGAATCGGCGAAAGAGCTCCGGCGTGACCATGTTCACGCGCACGTCGGTGCACTGCGCCGAGAGGATCGTCGCCACCAGCAGTTCCCAGGGGGTGCGATGGCTCAGCGCGCAGACTGCGTCGGGGTAAGCTTCGTCGAGCGCCTTGAGAATCGCGGCAATGCGGTCGGGAGCGAGGTCGCCCCGGGGCGAATTCCAAGTAGATTTCTTTGGGGATGATTTCTTCACGGGCATGGGCATATTCACCGTTTAGATTCTTCCATCCCAGGTCTCAGAAACGAGACCTGGGGCACCCAGATTTCACAATAGCTTGCCGTCGAGCCACCCGCCCAGCTTCTCGATGGGCAGCCGCACGCCGATGAAGAACTGCCCGAAGAGCGCATACACCGCGCTCACTTCGTCGAAGCGCATCTCGTAGATCAGCTTCTTGAACACGACCGGATCGTCGGCGAAGAGGTCGACGCCCCACTCCCAGTCATCCATGCCGATGGAGCCGGAGATGATCTGGTTGACCACGTCGCCGTAGCGCCGGCCGATCATGCCGTGCTCGTGCATCATGCGCTGGCGTTCGGCAAAGGGAACGGTGTACCAGTTCACCTGCTCGCCGCGCTTGCGGTCCATGGGATAAAAGCAGAGATACTTCGCATCGGGCACGGAAGGGAAGAGACGCGGCTTCATCGCCTCGGCTCCGCGCTTGAGTGAGGCTTCGACCTCGGCGTTCCACTCGGCGGAGTGCATCTCGAATCCCTTCGCCGATGCCGCCTCATAGGTCTTCCGGCTCGACTCGTACAGTCCGAGCTCGACCACCGAAACATACGAGTGCCGCGGCTCGAGGAAGTCGTAGAGCGCCGTCTGCGCCAGATCGAGCTCGACCTGATTGAGCGCTTCGAGCGAATCGCGAAAGTGCACGAGGATCAAGTCGCCTTTGTGGCCAAGCTGCGAATAAAGCGCCGACGCGCACCGGCGCACCGGCATCCACGCGCTCCAGTTTCTTCAGCGCCGCGATGGCCTCGCGCAGCAATCCGGGCGCGTTCGCCCTCCGCGCAGGCCCGCCACGCCTTCCAGTCAAAGCGGAAGAACTGGTGCAGCACGCTTGAGCCTTCGAGAGTGAGCGGAACAGGGGGAAAATCAGCCAATGGAACCACCTCGCGCCTTGATGGAAACAACCCTCATCGTAGCAGGATGATGCAGACCGGCTTTACCTCCTTTGGCTCAAGCGATAGAGCCGCCCGGACCTCGCCGCTCCCAACCTATATACTGGAAGGGGCCCATGACCGAACACATTCTGCCCTTTTTAGTCCACTTTGTGACCCAGGTCATCGGCTCATTGGGATATGCAGGCATCGTCGCCCTGATGGGGATCGAATCGGCCTGCATTCCGCTTCCCAGCGAAATCATCATGCCGTTCGCCGGGTTACCTGGTGTACACGGGGCGATTCAGCCTTTTCTGGGCTGCAACGGCCGGAGCGATCGGGTGCAATCTTGGGTCGGTGCTGGCGTACTGGATCGGCGCTGCCGGTGGACGTCCGCTGGTGGAGCGGTACGGGCGCTGGGTCCTGATGAGCCACCACGACCTGGACCGGATGACGCGCTTCTTCGAGAAGTACGGCACCATCACGGTTCTGCTCGGCAGATTGCTGCCAGTTGTTCGGACATTCATTGCGTTTCCCGCGGGCGTGGCCAGAATGCCGCAGCTTCGCTTTCACATCTACACATTTATCGGGTCGTGGCCGTGGTGCTTCGGGCTTGGCCTACGTCGGCATGAAGCTGGGCGAGAAATGGCACACGGATCCGCGCTTTCAGGAATGGTTTCACCGGTTTCACCTGGTTGTTGAGCTGGTTCTCGTGGCCGCAATCATCTGGTTTGTCTGGACTCACATCAACCGTTTTCGCCAGGCAGGCGCCGCACAAGAGCTCGCGGAAGATTAGGCATGCCCTGGGGGCGTACACTGTTTCGTCCTACAACAATTGAGTTTGGATTGAGTTGATTCAAGCAATCAAAGGAAGGGTAGGAGAACAATGAGCACACAAGAGCAAGGCGGCCCGAAGACCGCCGCTGCGTCAAAGCCCGCGCCCGCAACGGGCAAGCTGGGCGTAATGGTCGTCGGACTGGGCGCCGTGGCCACTACGATGATCGCCGGCGTTGAAGCTGTTCGCCGCGGCCTTGCCAAGCCCATCGGCTCGCTTACGCAGATGGGCACGATCCGGCTCGGCAAGCGCACTGACAACAATTCTCCCCTGATCAAGGATTTTGTTCCGCTTGCCGACCTGAACGACATCGTCTTCACCGGCTGGGACATCTTCGAGGACAACGTGTACGAGTCAGCGGCCCACGCCAAGGTGCTCGACAAGGAAACGCTCGAGCAGCTCAAGCCGTATCTGGAGACCATCAAGCCGCTGCCGGCGGTCTTCGACCAGTACTACGTGAAGCGCCTGCACGGAACGCACGTGAAGAAAGGGAAGAACAAGCGCGATCTGGCCGAACAGGTTCGCGCCGACATCCAGGCCTTCAGAGAAGACAGTGGATCGCGTGGTCATGATCTGGTGCGGATCGACTGAGATCTTTCTGGAGCCGACGCCGGTTCATGCCACTCTCGAAGCCTTTGAAAAGGGGCTCGAGGCCAATGATCTCGGGATCGCTCCGTCGCAGATCTACGCGTATGCGGCGCTCAGCGAGGGCGTGCCCTTCGCCAACGGCGCGCCGAATCTGACCGTCGACGTGCCGGCGCTGATCGAGCTCTCAAAGAGGAACTCCGCGCCGATCTGCGGCAAGGACTTCAAGACCGGCCAGACCTTTATGAAGACGGTTCTGGCGCCGGCCTTCAAGGCGCGCCTGCTCGGCGTTTCCGGCTGGTACTCGACGAACATTCTCGGCAACCGCGACGGCGAAGTGCTGGACGATCCGGAGTCCTTCAAGACGAAGGAAGAGTCGAAGCTGGGCTCGCTCGAATACATCTTCCAGCCGGAGCTCTATCCGGACCTCTACAAGGACATCTTCCACAAGGTTCGCATCAACTACTACCCGCCGCGCGGCGACAACAAGGAAGGCTGGGACAACATCGACATCTTCGGATGGCTCGGCTACCCGATGCAGATCAAGGTGGACTTCCTCTGCCGCGACTCGATTCTTGCTGCGCCCATCGCGCTCGACCTGGTGCTCTTCCTCGATCTTGGCGAAGCGCACGCCGGAGCTCAAGTCGATCGGCATTCAGGAGTGGCTGAGCTTCTACCTGAAGTCTCCGCAGACGCGCGAGGGGCTTTATCCAGAGCACGACCTCTTCATCCAGTCGATGAAGCTGAAGAACACGCTGCGCCACATCATGGGCGCCGACCTGATTACCCACCTCGGCCTCGAGTACTACGACTAGCTACCCGTGGTTGGGCAGAGCTCTTCCGCATCCTGGCTGGGGAATGAAGGCCTCATCCGCAAGGGTGGGGCTTTGCATTTGGGCAGGTGTCTCCCTCAGCGCGCTCACGTCGTAAAACTTCCTTGGAAGAGAACAAACGTCTTCAGAGTGCTGTTTGAATGTGGCGATTGGCCTGAAGAACGAAAGTCCAGCGACTCCTGGGATCTATCCCCTTGGCTTTCAGTTGCGCTGTAGTAATCGGTATCAGGGCGCTTTGACGCCCCCTGGCGTTCGATTGCGCAGAGTTGACAGCCGCGGGAGCGCTAATCCATTGCGAAAAGGGGGACAAGAAATGCATAGCCTCTTCCTGAAGCTGTTTTCATCTGTGAACCGGCTGTTCGCTCAGTGCGAAGCTCAGAATCTCACCGAGTACGCTCTCGCGATCGGAGTTATCGGGCTGGCCAGTGTGGCAGGAATGAGCGCCGTTGCCAGCGGCGTTAACCAGACATTCGTCGCTGTAATCCAATGCCATCACCGCTGGGATGCATTAATCCCCTTGGTTCCAAGATAGCCCGGCCGCGTTTGCAGCAGTGCCAACGGAATCAATGCGTCTCGACTACACCGTCGGGTCATATGCCCGCCACGAGCAATAACATCTAAGTCACGGGCCCCTGTTACCCCGGTGATTCAGCGTTTGGTTATCAACATCGTGATTTGGTAACCAATACAAAATAAATAACTTAGATGCGTAGATTTCCTCGCCGGAGCATCCGGAATCGTGCTATCAAAGAAGACACAAGGAGCACGACGATGAAGGAAGTCTTCCTCAAACTGCACACGATTTCCAAGTCACTTCTGTTTCTCGAAGATGGTCAGGATTTGCCTGAGTACGCTCTCACGTTTGTGACGATCGCACTTGGCACTGTCGCCGGAATGAGCTCCATCGCACACGGCGTGAGTGTGACATTTTCCGCCGTGGCGAATACGCTTACCACTGCAGTGTAGAGTCTTCAAATCGTCGATGAATCGCGGCGATTGACGAGCGCCTCACTCGGGCCCTATTCTTATGCGGCCATTGCCGTTTCCAGCCTTCTCACAGTCAAAATAGTGATGTCATCTTCCTGACCGAACGCTTTCGCCGCATCTGCAATGTAGAACGCCGATTGATTGCTCAGGTTGTGGACGCGATCAAAGCCAAACAACTCTCCTGATGTTTGCCTCGCCTCAACCACGCCATCTGAGAGCATCAGCATGCGGTCGCCGGGATGGAGATAAAGCCGCACTTCGTCATAGGCAGACTTCTGAGACGACGCCGAGAGGCAGGTCTCCGGGAACACGGACTTCCTGTGAATTCAGGTAAGGCGGCAGGTGTCCTGCATTGGCCAGCACCAACTCTCCATCAGGGCCGAACCACGCAGCCTGGCACGTCGTGAAGCTCTCGCTGCCAAGCAGAACGCGGTTGAGTGACTCAAGGATTTTTGCCGGGCTCCTCTCCGGCTTGCCCCGCAATGCGCCCATCAGCATCGAGACATTCATCGCCGCCTGAAGTCCCTTGCCGGCAACGTCGCCCAGGATAACGAGGACTCCGCCATCGCCGGTCGATTCGATGTGGTAGAAGTCGCCGCCCACCTCGTTGGCGGGCTTGTAGACTGAGTCAATCTCGTATCCTGGCGTCTCGACCTTCTCACGAGGAATCATCAGCTCCTGAACGCTGCGCGCGGCGGCCAGTTCGCCGCTGGCGCGTTCCTGCTCGTGATGAATCCGGAGGAAGCGCCGGAAAATGATGATGATGATCGCCATTAAACTCGCGAAGTCTGCGATCGCCGCAAAATGAATGGGAATGGGACCGGCGTTCAGAGTCAGCGGCGAGTGGAAAGTGGGTCCACCGAACTCACCTATCCCGCCGGTTACGATCGGCTCGGCGATTCCCACAATCGTGAGCACCAGTGGAATCAGGAGCATTCCTGCTTCGAAGTTCCGCCTGATGGTTGCTGCAATGAGGGTGGCGAAGATGAAAATCGACCAACCGATGATCCACAACAGGCTACCTAAATAGATCACGCCAAGCAGCAGCAAAACCCAGATTCCGTGCCTGCCGAATAGAAGCATCCCAGGGCCAACACCGGCGAGAATTGGCGCAGAGTAGTTCAGTAGCCGGATATACCAGCGCCGCTTTAACGAGAGAAACGCAACGAGGAACCGGAAGTAAAGATATGCGGAGACGGCGATCAACTGCAGCACCATCGCGCCATACCAGACCTGGTCAATCCGCGCCAGGCTTCCCGCCATGTCGACGAATCCCATCGGCGCCTGGATCAGTTCGTGCAGGGCAAGCCAGAGATATTCAACGTGCCCTTTCTGTGTGAAATAGAGAACCAGCAGGAAGAGTGCCAGGATCGTCAGCAAGATGGCGTTAACCAGCCTCGGAAGTCTTTCAAACAGGCTGTAGTGGAACCACAGATCCCACTCGCGCTGCAGGTCATCGGGATTGCCGAGCCTGATCGTGCGATTTACAAAGAAGTTTGTGTATGCGTAGTACCCGAACGGGAGGTAGAGGGTGCGGATTGCGAGAGTAACGGACGTTTCTTCGGGCTTCAGTCCAAGATTATAGAGACGGGTGATCTGCTGGTAGCGGTAAGTTGCCTCGCCGTGAGGCCCCTCTGGCCGAACCAGCCGCCCGTTCACATATACCATCAAGCCTGGTCCTGAGGCCCCCAGTGTCATGGGCGCATTCTGTGTGACCGGCAGTTCAATGAGCAGGCTCAGTGGCCCATGGTTCGGCGCCAGCTTCAGGTGCTCGCGAAACCAGACGTATCGGCGAGCATCCTTGAAGGTTGAAATCGGGCTCCTTGTCGCTGTCTGGAACTGAGATATCTGCAATCGATTCGTGCCTGGCTTCGCGGACGGCCCAGCCAGAGTCGTCGAAGTCTGGTTTGGCCGCTTCGGGATCAGAGGTCACTCCCACGCGCCAGCCGCGCCTCAACACGATTGGCGAACCGAGGTTTGTGGCATCGGTTTCCAGCGATTCTGCAGAGCCGTTTGTGGCTGGCGTACCCGACCTCGCGGGTCGAGGACTTTGCCGTTCAAGGAGGGCCAGGGGATTCGGCACATGCTGATGCTGGGCCCGGACCTGCAGCGCAAAGACGGCGAAGAATAAGACCACCCACCTGAACGCCCGACGCACAATGCCTCCAAGTATTTACGTGCTCTCCACTCTAATTCACTAGGCACCCCGCTCCAAGTGAAAGGTCTCGTTTGTCCCAGATTTGTCTCGGCTTCAAGGGTCCACGACACAGAGGCAGAGCCTTATAGAGCCGATAGGGCGAACCAGCTTTCGATTGAATTTCTTTACTATGCTCTCCGGGAGTCCCATACTAGCGTCTAACAGTTTGAGCGGAGCGGCACAGTCGCGGTTTTTGGGTATCTCCAAGGAGAGGTGCCAGGCGAGTCGAGAGGTGAGTTATGACGGCTACCAGTAGTTTCAGGGCAGGCATGCTCTCAAGTTTGGTATTGGTCATGGCAACGGTGGTTTGGGCACAGTCCACGCCGCAGTCTGACCCATCAGGGACGCCCCCCTCTACAACCCAGACGACCGCGCCTGCACCTTCTGCCCAACCGACCCCGGGAACGACCCCGGTCCAGGGCGACACACCTGCCGCTCCGCCGACGAAGGACTCGGCTTCAGCGCCGGCGCAGTCCGGCGATTGCGTGGCCCCGCCGAGCGACAAATCCGCAAAGAAAGACAAGCATTCGAAGGACACACAGTCGAAACCCTCCACCGTCCCCTGCCCAGAGCCCGGAACGACACCTGTAGCTGGTGATGTGCCCGCGGGGACTACCGTCAATCCTGATAAAGTCGTCGAGGTCGGCAGCCAGAAAGTCAATGTCAAGCCGGGCAGCGTGGATGACGTGAGCGCCGTCGGAAATCGTGATATTGGCGGACGGGGAATGGGGAACTGGTATTCCACCGACTCCGAGATCAAGATGGGCAAGGGGTATGCCGCTGAGATTGAAAAGAGCACACGCTTTATCACCGATCCGGTTGTAACGGAGTACGTGAACCGCATCGGCCAGAACATCGTCAAGAACTCTGATTGCAAGGTCCCGTTCACCATCAAGGTGATCGATTCCGACGAAGTCAACGCGATGGCGTTGCCGGGAGGATTTTTCTACGTAAACTCCGGCCTGATTCTCAACGCTGATGAAGAGGCGGAACTCGCCGGAGTGATGGCTCATGAAACAGCACATGTTTGCGCCCACCACGCTGCGCGCGAAATGACACGCATGAACTACGTGCAGCTCGGATCGATTCCCTCTGATCATGATGACGGGCTACAGCTGGACCGGCTACGGAATTTACGAAGCCTTGCAATTCGCCATACCCATTACATTCCTGAAGTTCTCCCGTGACTTCGAGGCCCAGGCCGATTTCCTCGGCATCGAATACATGTACCGCGCAGGATACGATCCCCAGGCTTTCATCAGTTTCTTTGAGAAAGTGCAGGCACTCGAGAAGCGCAAACCCGGCATGGTCGCCAAGGCGTTTTCTGACCATCCGCAAACACCCGACCGCATTCTCCACTCACAGGAGGAGATTGCCCGCATCTTGCCGGCGCGGGATGAATACACCGTTACGACCTCCGAGTTCGACGATGTGAAGGCACGCCTCGCCCGAATCGAAAACAAGCGGCGTCTTGTCGATACCAAGGATAAGAACCGGCCCTCTCTGCGGCGCGCCAGCACCACCGGAGACGACCAGACGACCCAGCCAGGTGATACTTCGAACACCGACGACAGGCCAACGCTCCACCGTCGCGAGGATCAGAACTGAACAAGGACCACGCCGGGAATACGGAGGACGCCGCCGGCTATTCGGCGGCGTTCCAGTTTGATGGGATCCATGGAGGAGGCGGCCGGATTAATTCGGGCAGGCGTTTGGCGTCCTTGACCTCAATCTCTGCCCGCCAACTCGAAGCACACGTCACGAAGGTACCGTTCTACACCCTTTGTGCAATGCCCTTTCGAGATCACCTCGCAGATACTCCCGTGTAGGAGAAAAACATGTTCGAGCGGGGTCACGACAATTCCTATCGCGCCGCATTCCTAACGGCGAGCGCAGAACTCAACGAAGTCTTCCGTGAAGTTGAGCAGCTACATATCCGCAAGGATCGGGTCGAGAAGGTTCTCGAAGCGCTCAAGCCGTTGCTGGAAGCAGCCAATCCGAGCATTGAAAGGGAAGCGGCGCCTGCGCCCCTCTCCTATGAACCGGCACAACGCAGCGCGGAGTATGTTCCTGCGCCCGCGCAGGCTCCCGTGCCGGCTGCTGCTGCTCCCCGTCTTGAAGCTCCCGCGCCGGCTGACCCGATCCAGAGACGGATCGACAGCATTCTCGGCCTGGCTGTTGCTTAAGCCTCTCGGGAAGCAATTTGCAGATATCTCCTGACCCATTTCGACGACCCCGCTGGCCAGTCGAAATGGGTCAGGAGTATCTGTCTCCAGACAAAGATGGCCGCTGAACCCGACCCCGTCGTTCAAGCGGCTTCACCCGGTCATCCCCCGCCAGGTCTCCTTCATCGCTGGCGCAGTTTCGCTCGCCTCAGACAGACCCTCTGCTGAATCTCGCACCATATGCCGCAATGACCCAAGGGGTGGGGCAGCCACGCTCCACTGACCCAACCACGTGGGGTCTCGCGGGACTACCGCAGCCAGTGCAGGGATCTGGGGGCTATAAGCACGTTAAATCTATGGAAATATCCCAGAAAACCCCTTGAAAGCAGGCGAAAACAGCGATATAAACAGGACCACCGGCCCTCGAACCGGAATCCCGTCTGGGGTAGCACCATGCGCAACGCCGCTGCACGAAGCAACCTCCTCGTTCCTGAAGTCCGCGAAGTCATGGACATCCGCCAGGCCTCTGACTACCTCGGCATTTCGCCCGATACGTTATACAAATACGCGTCTGAGGGCTTCATCCCGGCATTCAAGCTCGGCAATCGCTGGCGCTTCAAGCGGTCGCGTCTTGATGAGTGGATGGACCGCCAATCGGAGATGCAGGCCGCGGACGTGAATCCCGATCAGAAGAAGCCGCCGCGCTCAGCGATGTAAGGGCAGTGAGCAGCCCGCGATAAACGCTGATCCCCGGTTCCCTCTCTCTGCTTTATCCTTCCTAGATGGACCACGTACGTCGTATTGGTCAGTTGCGTCGCCGGATGACTCGCGCAGGACTCTCCGGCCTTCTTGTCACGCATCTCCCGGATCTCCGCTATCTCTCCGGCTTCACCGGATCGAGCGCCGCGCTCGCGGTGACGCGTCGAGCCGCGCGACTCTTTACGGACGGCCGCTACAAGGCGCAGGCAGCCGAAGAGGTGCAGGCAGCGAAGGTGGAAATTGTACCCACATCACCGGCCACTTCAGCTGTGCAGTGGCTGGCCGCGCAGCCCGGCGTCACATTTGCAGGATTCGATCCTGCGCGGACAAGCGTTGCTGAGTTGGCTCGCTTGCGTTCCTCCCTGCCTTCGAAGCTTCGCCGCACATTCCTGTCTGAATTGGCGGCGCCGCTGGTGGAACAACTCCGTCTTCTGAAGGACGACGATGAGCTTGCATTAATGTCGGAAGCGGCGCTCCTGGGATGTAGTCTCTTCGAACACATCCTGGGCGTCATTCGGCCCGGAATCACCGAAACGGAAGTTGCCGCCGAGCTTGAGTATCAGGCGCGCCAGCGTGGCGCTGAAGGCATGTCGTTCGAGACCATCGTTGCCTCCGGCGTGCGGTCTGCTTTGCCGCATGGCCGAGCCACCTCCACCCAGATTCCGCGCAGGGGGTTCCTGACGCTCGACTTCGGTATAATCCACAATGGTTATTGCTCGGATATGACCCGCACGGTGTTTCTGGGAAAACCGCAGAGGGAAGAGCGAAAAGCATACGAGGCCGTGCTGGAGGCACAGGAAACCGCGGTTGCCGCAGTAAGTGCAGGCATCAGTTGCGGGGAAGTGGACGAGGCAGCGCGGAGTGTGTTGCGCAAGGCCGGAATGGCTGATGCATTCTCGCATTCCACGGGGCACGGTGTTGGATTGGAAATTCACGAAGCGCCGCGAGTGGGCGCAGAACAGAAAACGAGGCTGCAGCCCGGCATGATTGTTACCATTGAGCCCGGGGTATATTGGCCAGGCAAGTTTGGAATTCGCATCGAAGACATGGTGGCGGTCACGCGAAATGGGGGTCGAGTGCTCACTCCAGCCCCCAAAGCACTGATTGAGCTCTGAGCTAAAACTCCCGTAGACACGGGCAAGTCAAGGAAAGAATGAAACCACAGGACATGAAGGATCTGCAGGAGCTGATTGAGTTCCTGAAGCAGCATCAGGTCGCCGAATTCGATCTGGATCGCGGCGATCTGAAGATCCGCCTCAAGTTTGCGCAGCAGCAGGCTTCTCAAGCCGGCCTGTCAGATCTGGCACGCCTCGTAGCCAGTGCACCGGCGCCAACCCCGGCAGCTTCTCCGTTGACAGCAGCTGGCGAGCCCGCGGCAATTGCGCCTGCAGGGGATCCTGACGCGGGACTGCATATTGTCAAGTCGCCCATTGTCGGCACCTTCTACGGATCGCCGTCGCCTGGTGCTGCGTCTTTTGTCTCCCCGGGAGACCATGTTGAAAAAGGGCAGGTCGTCGGCATCGTCGAAGCCATGAAGCTGATGAACGAGATCGAAGCTGACGCCTCGGGCGAGATCGTTAAGTGCCTGGTCACGAACGGGCAGGCAATCGAATTCGGGCAGCCGCTCTTCTCCATCCGATTGGGATAACGCGTCAAGAGCTGTTTTTTGGTCTTGCATCCCAAACTAGCTCCGCTTCATTAAAGGGTCTGAATGTTTCGTAAGGTTTTGGTTGCTAATCGCGGTGAAATCGCACTGCGCGTGCTCAACGCGTGCCGTGAACTCGGCATTCGCACCGTCGCTGTCTACAGTGAAGCCGACCGCAACTCGCTGCATGTTCGATTCGCAGACGAAGCAATCTGCATCGGCCCGCCGCGTCCCGCCGATAGTTACCTGAATGTCCCGGCGGTCATATCCGCCGCGGAGATCGCCAATGTCGACGCAATTCATCCGGGTTACGGCCTTCTGAGCGAAAATGCAAACTTCGCCGAGGTCTGCCGCGCTTCGAACATCAAGTTCATCGGGCCTCCGCCTGAGGTCACTCGTCTCATGGGCGAAAAGGAAAAGGCGCGCCAGGCGATGAAGGCTGCAAAGGTCCCCATCCTGCCGGGTTCCGATGGTGTGATCTTCACTGCCGAAGAGGCGCAGAAGTGGGCACAAAAGGTCGGCTATCCCGTCATTCTCAAGGCCAAGGCCGGCGGCGGCGGTCGCGGAATGCGCATCGTACGCAAGGATGAAGATCTGCCGAATTTGTTTCATGCGGCGTTTACTGAGGCGGCGAATGCTTTTGGCAACGGCGAGCTTTACATGGAGAAATTCATCGAGCAGCCGCGGCATATCGAGTTTCAGATTCTTGCCGACGAGCACGGCCATGTCGTGTCGCTCTTTGAGCGCGAGTGTTCAATTCAGCGCCGCCACCAGAAGCTCATCGAAGAAGCGCCATCGCTTCAGGTGACGCCGAAGATGCGTGAGGAGATTGCCAAGACGCTCTGCCGCTGCCTCTCTGACATCGGTTATCAGAATGCCGGTACGGTCGAGTTCCTGATGGACGAGGATCGCCACCTTCATTTCATCGAGATGAATACGCGCATCCAGGTGGAGCACCCGGTAACGGAAGCAATCACGGGGGTTGACCTGGTCAAGGCGCAGTTGCGCATCGCATCAGGCGAGAGGCTTAGCGATATCCTGCCACACAAGCTGGAAATTCGAGGCCATGCCATCGAGTGCCGCATCAATGCCGAGCATCCGCAGAAGTTCACGCCGTCAGCCGGCAAGATCACCGCATTCAACGTGCCGGGCGGAAACGGCGTCCGCGTAGACACGGCTCAATACTCTGAAGGCGTAGTTCCGCCATACTACGACTCGCTGATCGCGAAGTTGATTACCCACGGCGTCGATCGTTCCGAGGCCATCGCTCGCATGGAGCGCGCCCTGAGCCAGTTCATCGTGCAGGGAATCGATACTTCGGTGTCGCTGCACCAGGCGATCGTTGCGGATGAGGATTTTCGCGCAGGCGAGTTCGACACCAAGTTCATGGAGCGGTTTTTGGCCACAAGAGCCCTGTAAGGATAGTGGAGAGAATCCACGCTCAAGACCGGCCGGCGGATTCTCTTTGTGGAGGAGCTTGTCAGAGTCCACTGCAAGCCCTTGGCCAAAGACCTGATCCCGGCGCCGAAGTTGGCCAACATCAAGTATCCGACCTCGCTTGAAAGTACGGGTCGAACAGAGTAACCTGAGCGATCATTGACGTCTTTAATATTGCCAACCCGCCATCGAGGCTTCAAAACAGCTTGCGCCCTTGCATCAGTTCACGGCCGCTCGAGCGCGTTTTGACACACTTTTCACCTCATCATGCGGACCTGGACGTATCGTTGGGACATCGCCCGGCGGCCAACACCGGTGTCCGCAAATAAAGAGGTAGACCATGACGATTTCTTCATTCCCAGCTCTCCCCCCGGAAGGCTCACTGAAGAGTCAAAGGACGGCTTCCGGCGTCGATGCCCTGGCGAATTCCTTCTTGGACAATCTGTTCTTCGTTCAGGGCAGGTCCCGCGAGCGAGCAACGGTCAATGACCTGTACATGGCCCTGGCGCACTCCGTGCGGGATCGTTTGGTCGAGCGCTGGATACAGACTGTCCTCAACTACAGGGCCCAGGATGTGCGCGTGGTCTGCTACCTCTCGGCCGAGTTCCTCACAGGGCCTCACCTCGCCAACAATCTCATCAACCTCGGAATCTACGACGAAGCTGAGGAGGCGATGCGCAAACTGGGCCTCGATCTCAACACTCTGATTGAACAGGAGGAAGAGCCCGGCCTCGGCAATGGTGGACTCGGGCGGCTGGCTTCCTGCTTCATGGATTCCATGGCCACGCTGGACATTCCTGCGATTGGTTACGGTATCCGCTACGAATACGGCATCTTCGATCAGGAGATTCGCGACGGCTGGCAGGTCGAGACGACCGACAAGTGGCTGCGGCTCGGCAACCCCTGGGCGCTGGAGCGGCCCGAAGATGCCTTTGAAGTCAAGATGGGCGGCCACACGGAGCGGTACCATGACGCCAACGGCCAACTCCGCGTGCGCTGGATTCCCGAAAAGGTTGTGCGCGGCATCCCCAACGACACTCCGATTCTCGGATACCGCACCAACACTGCCAACACCATGCGCTTATGGTCGGCGCAGGCAGTCGAATCTTTCGATTTCGGTACCTTCAACACCGGGGATTTCTTTGGAGCGGTCGCGGACAAAGTCTCTTCTGAGAACATCTCCAAGATCCTCTACCCCAACGATGAAGAAATTCAGGGCAAGCAGTTGCGGCTGGCCCAGCAATTCTTCTTCGTATCGTGCTCGCTGCAACACATTCTTCACATACAAAAGAACGCCGACCGCCCGCTCGCCGATCTGCATCGCTCTTTCGCGATCCAGATGAACGACACCCATCCTGCCATCGCCGTTGCCGAGATGATGCGTCTTTTGGTAGACGAGAACGCCGTCGACTGGGACACGGCGTGGAATGTGACGACGCACGCACTCTCCTACACCAATCACACGCTACTGCCGGAAGCCCTGGAGCACTGGCCGCTCGGTCTCTTCGGCTCGCTTCTGCCGCGTCACCTTGAGATTATCGACGAGATCAACCGCCGCCACCTGGACGCAGTGCGCGCCAAGTTCCCTGGGGACGAAGACCGGGTGCGCCGGCTCTCCCTGATTGACGAAAACGGAGAGCGGTATGTGCGTATGGCGCATCTTGCCGTTGTGGGCAGCCATGCCGTCAACGGAGTAGCCGAGTTGCACACCGAGCTGCTCAAGACCAACGTTTTGCGAGACTTCTTCGAACTGACTCCGGAGAAGTTCAGCAACAAGACGAATGGAGTTACGCCGCGACGCTGGATGGTCCTGAGCAATCCTCGCCTCGCCTCACTGCTCACCAAACGCCTTGGTAACGGATGGATTCACGATCTGGAGAAGCTGCGCCGTCTGGAATCGATGGTCGACGATCCGGAGCTTGCCCGGGAGTGGCACGAAATCAAGCTCCACAACAAGCAACAGCTTGCCAACTACATACACAGTAACCTCGGCATGGTAGTTGATCCCGAGTCAATGTTCGACGTGCTCGTCAAGCGCCTGCACGAGTACAAGCGTCAACACCTCAAGGTCCTGCATATCCTCACACTCTACAAGCGCATCCAGCACAACCCAAACGTCGAGATCACGCCCCGCACCTTCGTCTTCGGAGGCAAGGCCGCGCCCGCCTATCACATGGCCAAGCTGATCATCAAGCTCATCCACTCCGTCGCCGCGGTTATCCATGGTGACCCGCTCGTCCATGACAGGCTCAAGATCGTTTTTCTGCCCGACTTCAACGTAACGCGCGGCCAACGGGTCTACCCCGCCGCCGACCTTTCCGAGCAGATCTCGCTCGCCGGCAAGGAAGCTTCGGGAACAGGCAATATGAAGTTCGCCATGAACGGCGCGCTTACCATCGGCACCCTTGATGGCGCCAACATCGAAATCCGTGAGGAAGTGGGCGCCGACAACTTCTTCCTCTTCGGGCTCACCGCACAGGAGGTCGAGCAAAAGAAAGCCGAGGGATACAATCCGCGTACCTTTTACGAATCGAATGCCAACCTGCGCGAGATTCTCGACGCACTGGCCGGCGGCGAGTTCTCTCACGGCGACCGCGCCCTCTTTGAGCCCCTCGTCCAGTCGCTACTCACCCGCGACGAGTACATGCTCCTCGCCGACTACCAATCCTACATTGATTGTCAGGACACAGTTGGTGCGGCCTACCGGAATCGCAACCACTGGACCCGCATGTCCATCCTCAATGTTGCGCGCATCGGCAAGTTCTCGTCGGACCGCTCCATTCGCGACTACTGCGCCGACATATGGAAGACATGGCCTGTCAAGATCGAGATATAGCCGTGCGAGCGCCACCATGCAATGAACTCCTTGTGCCCGAAGAGGTTTTGACTTTCTTTGCAAAGATTTAACCCTTGTTGCCGCGCGTCCAGGCTCTGTGAAACCATGCTCCTTGCCATGTATTCTTTACCAGCCCGAGCCGGGAGGCCGCGGCGCAAATGCTCCCCAGCAAGTCTCTTCGTTTAGCATCCATCCTTTTCGCAGGCCTGATCGCAACTGGCCACTTTAGCGCGCAGACAAACA
>CAVVTY010000013.1:0-188998 GCA_963751225.1 uncultured Acidobacteriaceae bacterium | reverse complement strand
CGCTGAATCGCGATACGCTTCACGATCCGCCCGACGCTGCGGGTGGTCAGTCGCGCATCGCCACCGGGCTTGCCCAGGCCGCGCAACTGCAGGCTGATCATCAAAGCCGGCGTCGAGTGCCCATTCAGCTTTCCCCTCGCAGCCAGCCGCGCGGAACGCTCCGCCAGGTAAGCACGAAGTGCCAATGCCGCTGCATCACCTAGAGGAACGTAGCGATGCTTGTTGCCTTTCCCGCGAACGAGGATCGATTCGTTGGCCCAATGAATATCGTTGACATTCAGGCCGGTGAGTTCGGCGTTGCGAATGCCGCAGCCATACAGCAGCTCAAGGATTGCTTTGTCACGCGCAGGCCAACTGGCGGTCTCTTCGTCCACTGAGTCGACAACCCGGTTCATCTGCTCGATCGATGGCACGCGCGGCAGATGCTTCGGAAGCTTCGGCGTCGCGACAAGTGAAGCGACATTCTGCTGAACGTGGCCCGCGCGCGCCAGCCATTTGAACCAGCTTCGGATCGCCGCGAGTGCTCGGGCCGTTGACGCTTTTGAAAGCCCGCGTTCAAGGAGTGTGCCAAGATATGCACGGATATGTGTGTGTTCGATCCTCTCAGCGGACTGGAGAGCAGCGTGACACTCGGCGATATATGCTGCGAATGCACGTAACTCACGATCGTATGCCCGAAGGGTATGTTTGGATGAGCCGCGCTCGTTCGCGAGCACGCTTAGATAACCATCGACAAGTGGGCTGAGTGGCGTGCTCGCTGCGGTAACTGAATCGTTCACGCGGGCTCCTTCTCTTTCTCTGGTTCTACAGCTCTCGAATTCTCCTTACGGCCTTTCCCGCTCGTTATGGAAACGACTCGCGCTGAAGACCGGTCGTTGGGCGCTGCCTCAGGCGCGTCGCTGGCCTCCTGGCGCGATTTGCCGCGGGGATGATGTTCGCGGTGAACGGCTTTTAGCCTACCGAGCGCAAGATGGGTATAGACCTGAGTCGTAGAGATATCGGCGTGTCCAAGCATGACCTGGACACTGCGCAAATCAGCGCCATGCTCTACCATGTGCGTCGCACAGCTGTGACGAAGACGATGAGGACTGGCAGCATTGTTGCTAATTTTGACGAGATGCCATACCCACTGGCGTGTCAGGGGCATACCGCGCAAAGAAAGAAATAGGCGCGTGGCATCGTGACGCGCATTCGTTGTCCTTTTGCGGGTGCTGATGCGCGCCAGGTGCGGCCGCCCTTCGCGCAGATATGCTTCGATTGCTTTGACGGCGCTGTTACCCAGAGGAACGATGCGTTCCTTGTCGCCCTTCCCGCGCACGTGAACGCGACCCGCGTCCAGCGATAGATCCCCGGTAGAGAGTGCCGTGACCTCGGAAACGCGCAGGCCGCCTGCATAGAGCAGCTCAAGAATGGCGGAGTCGCGCAGTGCCGTTGCCTGCGCTTGCGGATGCGAAGCGTTCATCGCTGCGCGCTCCAGCATCTCGGCGACCTCTGGCTCGGCCAGTGCCTTCGGCAGCACCCTCCACGCCTTTGGTGATTCGATGTTGACGGTCGGATCGTGGTGAATCCGACGGTCAAGCAAGAGCCACTTGTAAAATCCCCGCAGGCAACTCAACTTTCGTGCCATTGAACGGGAGTCGATCGAATGGATGCGAAGATGTTCCAGGAATGCCGCTACATCCTCCTGGGCAGCCGTCAGCAGAACCCCCTGGCGCTTCTCTAGGAATTCTGCAAACGTCTTCAGGTCACCGTCGTAGGCTTCGCAGGTAAGAGGACGCAGCCCCTTCTCCACGCGCAGATAGGCCCGGTAATCCTTCAAAAGCGGGAAATTCCCTTGAACATCCACAGGCTCGATTATCGGCGTGGCAACATGGCCGATAGTTACCTTCGAGGAGTTACCGAACCTCGTTCATCAAGGGAATCAAGACTGTTAACACAATGAGTTGGGGATCACTGGTCGTGCCGGCGGTTAGTGAGAACTTTGACAACGTCTTATGGGCTGCGATCTGGAACTTCTGCTTTGCGCTGAGCGGCGGAACAGGAGTCTTCCCGTTCGGCACGACTTCATAGCCGGGCACCAAAAGCGATCGATCCTCTGGCAAAGGCGCTTCGGGCAGATTTGGATCGATCGGCGCTTGTGCAAACAAGGCTGAAACTCTCAATGCCAGACCGAGGGAAAGCACAATAAATATTGGCCCAATTCTTCTATTCACATTGCAGCTTGAGCGTGCGATTGTCTCCGCACATTCCTTGCAGGTGCGGTCGGGCCGCTTTCAGCGCGTAACCAGTCAATAGAACTGGATCAAGGCCCTCTCTTTCTGGAGCCTCAATTCGTACTCAGCATTGGATGCAGTGGGTAGGACGAAAGTAAGTGTTCTCGAAGCGGATTCTTGGACAACCCGCGTTGGATGAACTGCATCAAGCTTCATCTCTGCGAAAGAAGCTCTCGCACTTTGCTCTCTATCTGGTCCAGATCAGTCTCCCCGCATAGCGGGCAGCGACTTTCCCATTGCGGCCAATCAGGTACGTGATCGGAAGTCCCAACACCCCGCCGTATTCGTTCCCCAACTTCTCATTGCCCATGAGCACAGGAAAGTTGAGTTGAAGTCTACTCACGGCTTTGATAACTGACGCTGAGTCATCGTCCATTGATACGGCGATGACCTGCAGGCCATCCTGACCGTACCGGCCTTGCCAGGAAGAGAATCTTGGAAGTTCGACGCGGCAGGGAGCGCACCATGTAGCCCAGAAGTTGAGCAACACGACCTTGCCTCGATAGTCCTCGAGGTCGATCCGCTTTCCGTTCACGTCAGGCCGGACGAAACGTGGCGCCTGCCTGTCAATCAGCGAAGGCTGCCGAGCAGGTCCCTGCGGTGCATTTGGAAAGACCAGCGCAACAAGAATGGCTGACGTAAGCAAGCGCATCGCTACTGGCCCTGCACAACCGGAAAGCCCTTTGCAACCCAGTCGTCTCCGAAATTGTCGGCAATGTACAGCGCTTTCACGTTGGTGAACCCAAGCTCACGCAGACGCTTGTACGCAGGGCCAATATTCGGGCACCGCGTCCACGGACAGCAGCCGCAGTAGACGACGATGAGCCTGCCCTTCGCCGTCGACGCCAGCTTGCTCTCGAGCAACTTCAACCCCGCAGGTTGTGATCCCGGACCTGCAAATGCCGAGCCCGGTATGTGCGCTTGGCCAAACATCATGCGCGACCCAACCTGAAAAACAAGCGGCCTCTCAGCTTCGCGACTCTTGAGCAACTTCACCAATTCCGCCGGCTGCATGCGCTCCGATTCCGGAATCGACGAAGCACTCGCTGGGGGACCAGAGAATTGTGCTTTGGATTGTGTTGCCGTTCCAAAAACCGCAACGAGGAACATCAAAAGAAAGAAAATACGATAAAGGCCCTTGGACTGCACGGTATCTCCAGATGTAACCAATCATTCTATCCTCCCGTGCAAAACGGCGCCCGGTCGATGAAAATAGGAATTGAATACCTGTACAGGAAGGTTAAAGCCGCGTGTCAGCAGCGCAGATTGAAGCGACGAAATGGACCGCTCTGGAATTCGAACGGCGGGCCCTGGAAGGCAATCCGAAGGTTGCGGTGCTCGATTGCGATGGAACGCTATGGAGCGGTGACTCCGGCTACGGCTTCATGATCTGGTCGCTTGAACAGGGGCTGGTCTCGCGTTCCACCAGTGACTGGATCGATACCAGGTATCGAGCGTACTTGGCGGGAACCATTAGCGAGCTGCAAATTTGCGGCGAGATGGTCCAGATGTACGCCGGCCTGCACGAAGAGGAACTGCGTGCGGCGGCAGCGAAGTATTTCAATGAATTCGTGCGAGCACGCCTCTTCCCCGAGATGACCGCAATCGTGGCAGCACTGCGGCATGCTGGCACGGAGTTGTGGGCAGTCAGCTCAACAAACAAATGGGTCGTCTCTGAAGGCGTTCGAGACTTCGGCATTCCCGAAGCGCGTGTCCTCGCGGCCGATGTGGTGGTGAAGAACGGAATCATCACTGGCGACCTGATTGACGTGCCTACGGACGAAGCCAAAGCCACCGCTCTTCAGCGCGCAGGCCGGCCGCGCCCCGACGCGGTATTCGGCAACTCCATTCACGACCTCGCCATGCTTGAAATCGCGGTTCGTGCCTTCCCGGTGAACCCCTCGCCCGCTTTGCTCGAAGTCGCTGCAAAGCGCGGATGGGGCTATTTCAGGCCGAAGGCCGCCGAAGGAACTGAGGCCGCAGTCGAAGGGGAATAAGCGCCGCCTTTTCCGCCAGATGGAATAAGACCTCCGCTTTGTTCTCTAGCCTCAAAAGTGAGTTTCCTGGTCTGGTCGCTTTGCTCTATTCCAGGGCATTTACACTGGTAGCGTGGAAGACGCGCAGCCGAGTTCCAATTCGCGCCCTGTCGGACCAGCTCTTCGGTTCGTCGTGGCAGGGCTTCTCGTTCGCAACGGCGAAGTGCTGATTTGCCAGCGACGGCCCGACCAGCCAATGGCCCTCCAATGGGAATTTCCCGGGGGAAAAATTGAGCCCGGCGAAAGTCCGGAACAGGCGCTCAGCCGCGAGCTCCACGAGGAGTTGGGCATCACTGCCGTTATTGGGGCGCGCGTCACCCATGTTCGCCACAACTACCGTCATGGGGGGGCAGTAGACCTGCAGTTCTACGCAGTCCACGCATTCGAGGGCGAGCTCGAAAACAAAATCTTCCACCAGTTGAAGTGGGTAAAGCTCGAAGATCTGCTGGAATATGACTTCCTGGCTGCGGACCGCGGTCTCATTCGTGATCTTGCCGCAGGCAAGCTCCTCTGACACTGGCTGTTCTTTGTCATCCTGACCGAACACTGAGCGCAGCGAAGTAGAAGGGAGTCGAAGGATCTACGGTTGTCCTTCCTCTGCATCACCGCAAGAGTTGGGTTCCCAGAGCCTGTTCTGAGCTTGCCGAAGGATCCCGATTTTGAGACCTGGAAAATGATGACCATTTGCGTGATCTGTCATCCTGAGCGACCTGAACGCAGTGAAGGGAGTCGAAGGATCTGCGATTGCTTTTCCTCCGTATTGCTGGGTCCCAGATCCTTGACGAAGTCAAGGGCGGGAACCGTTACTTTGGCCCGCTGCCCAGCGGTAAGTTGAACAGCATTGTCCAGCTCACGACTGCTTCGCGCTCTCCTTCAGCAACCCCAACCGCACCAGGCTCTCCGCCGTTGCTGCCACTGCCTCTTCGCTCGATCGCGGAGACCACCCAAGCACCCTCCGCGCCTTCTCGTTTGTCGCATTCTTCCATTTTCCGAGCTCGGGAACGATCTGCTTCACCGCCGGATCGCGCAACGCTGCAAGGCGAACAAGCCAGTCCGGCAGTTGCCGTGTCGGGACTCGTCGCGCGGCCTCACCCAGCCGGGCCTTGAGAATTTTTGCAATCTCCACAATCCACAAAAAGTCGCCCGCGACCGCGAGGAAGCGTTCGCCCTTCGCCGCAGGATGCGTCATCGCTCTCAAGTGCATGTCGGCCACGTCACGCACGTCCACCACACCGAAGCACATCCGCGGCAGGCCAGGCAGCGCACCATCCATTAACCGCTGCACCAGCAGAATCGAAGTCGCATAATCGGCGCCGAGCACGGGTCCAAACACTCCAACAGGATTCACGACGGACAATTCAAGCCCTCCGCCCTCTCGTCCGATAAAGTCCCATGCCGCGCGCTCAGCGAGCGTCTTTGACTTGGTATAGGGCATCACATCGCTGCCATTAGGATCGGTCCAGTCAGCTTCGTTGAAGGGTGTGGTCTGTGGGGCGTGTCCATAACCGATTGCGGCGAACGAGGACGTGAGAACAACGCGCTTGACTCCTGCACCGCGAGAAGCTCGCAGCACGCGCAGCGCGCCTTCGCGAGCCGGGACAATCAGCTCGTTTTCGTCCTTGGGAACCGTGTTGGGAAACGGCGATGCCACGTGAAGCACATAGTCGCAACCCTTGGCAGCTTCCGCCCAACCCGCGTCGCTCGTGAGATCCGCGACAGAAAAGGACAGTCGGCCATCGGGGCTGGCTCCGCTACTCTTCAGCAAGGCGCGCACGTCGGCCTCGCGCCCTGGATTGCGCACTGTTGTCCGCACTTCGTGACCCGCGGCAAGAAGTTGCAGAATGCAATGACTCCCAATAAAGCCCGAACCACCCGTGACCAGAACCGTACTCATCTGCCAACTCCTCATCATTCGATGCATCGACTGAATCGCAGCACCAGAGCTAGAACAGCTTCTCAAGAAATTCAATGACCGGGAATCATTCCCCACAACATCACCAGCGTCATGCCGATCACGATGATGCTGGTGCTCCACGCGATCACGTTCCACAGCCGCGTGTTCTTGTGCTCGCCCATCAGGTCGGTTCGGTTGATCAGCATTAGCATCAGAATAATGACCACAGGAAGCAGGACACCATTGAGCACTTGCGACAGGATTGCGAAGTTAATCAATTGCGCATCCGGCAGCATCAGAACAGTCGCACCGCCGCCCACGATCAGGAAGGTGTAGAGCCAGTAGAAAACCGGCGCCTCTTCGAAGTTCTTGTCCACACCCGATTCCAAACCGAGGCCCTCGCAAACGGTATACGACGTGGAAAGCGGCAGGATCGAGGCGGCGAAAAGCGATGCGTTGAACAGTCCAAATGCAAACAGGATGAAGGCATAATCGCCTGCCAGCGGGCGCATGGCCTCAGCCGCGTCCGCGGCCACCTGGATTGCCCCCATGCCATGCACAAAGAGGGTTGCCGCGCAGGCGACGATGATGAACCATGCAACGAAGTCAGTGAAGAAGCTGCCAACAATGACATCAAGCCTGGAGGCAGCATAGTCCTTGACGCGAATTCCTTTCTCCACGATCGAAGACTGCAAATAGAACTGCATCCACGGAGCGATCGTCGTGCCAACGATGCCGATGGCCATGTAGATATAGGCCTTTTCACGCCACACCGACTTTTCAGGCAACCGAATCGTTGCATGCAGCGCCTGGCTCCAGCTGGGCTGCGAAAGCACGCCTGCAAAAATGTATGCGATGTAAACGACCGAGGCGATCAAAAAGATCTTCTCAGTGCTCTTATAGCTTCCGCGTACTACCAGGAACCAGACCAGCGCCGCGCAAAGTGGCACTGAGATGAACTTTGTCACGTGGAACAGGTGCAACGATCCTGCGATTCCGATGAATTCCGTCACCACGTTGGTGTAATTCACGACCACCAGCAGCACCATCAGCACGAAGGTGAGCCGGAGGCCGAATTCCTCGCGAATAAGATCGCTAAGCCCCTTGCCAGTGACGACGCCCATACGGGCGCACATCTCCTGGACCACGATCAAAGCTATGGTGATGGGAATGATCGTCCAGAGCAGGCTGTAGCCGTACTGCGCGCCTGCCTGGGAGTAGGTGAGAATGCCGCCGGAGTCGTTGTCGACGTTGGCCGTAATGAATCCGGGGCCGAGAACGGCCAAAAACAGCAGTATCCGGATTCGCCAACGCCTCAACATTCTCGCGCGTTCCTATGGTGGATTCATTTTTATTGCCTCCACGACCATAACAAACGACACGCCCGCTTGGCGAATCCTGCAGCCCACAAATCGCGCTTTATGAATTCCATTTTGCACTGCTGCTGAGCTGCCAGCCTTTCCAGCCCCGTGTCCTGTGATCAATCCTGGACTTGCCATCCTGAGCGGAGCATGCCTGGGGCCCCATCGAATGATCCATCATCTTCGGGTGGCGAAGCCGGGGGGAGCCGAAGGATCTGCATTTGCTTTTCGCCGACCTGCACGAATCTCCGTTGCCGGCTCGCCTGCTATAGTGGAGAGTCCTTTGCGCTCCGGCGCACATCGCTCTCAAAGAAGGAACGGCACCATGCATCCATCCGATCCAGCGAACCCGCCTCATCTTTCCCACACGTCCGAACCCGCCGACCCTCCACCCGGCGCAAGCTGCTTGGCACCATGGCCGCAGCCGGCGCGCTGCTTGGAATGAATGCGGCTCATGCGTCAGGCGCGACGCCCTCAGCGGAAGGCGTGGCCGCTCCGCCTCCGGCGCCGTCGCCAGTCATCCCCGATGCGCTCTTCGCCATGGCCCGCCTGCGCGACTACAAGTGCCGCCGCGCGTCCAGTTGGGATCGCACCGGCGGCAACGACGACTCCGTGCCCGTCGAACCCGGCGCAGACCGCCACGCTGCTCGACGTGAAGGGCACCGGCGTCGATCACGCACATCTGGTTCACCATCAACTCCACCGACCGCATGCACCTCAAGAACCTCGTCCTGCGCGCCTGGTGGGACGGCGAGTCGTCGCCCTCCATCGAGTCGCCCATCGGCGACTTCTTCGGCCTCGGCCTCGGCGAGTACTACACCTACCAGTCGGCGCTGCTCGTCCGTCGCGCCCATGAAGGCGCTGAACTGCTTACTTCCAGATGCCGTTTGCCTCCGCCGCAAAGATCACCGTCACCAACGAAGGCAAGATCCGCACCGACAATCTCTACTTCGCCATCGACTACACAACCGTCCCGCAATTGCCTGCCAAGGCCTCGGCCGCTTCCACGCGCAGTATCGCCAGGCCGCGCCCTGCAAGAAAGTCGGCAGATCACCAGCGGCAAGAACCTCAACGGCGAAGACAACTACGTCTTCCTCGAAGCCACCGGCAAGGGCCACTTCGTCGGCGTCACGCACGCCGTCGTGCAGAATCCAGACGGCTGGTTCGGCGAAGGCGACGACATGATCTTCATCGACGGCGACACCGCGCCCACCATCAACGGCACCGGCACTGAGGACTACTACAACGGCGCATGGGATTTCTACGGCCAACGCCTTCGCCAACCTGCGCCAGGGCGCGCCCTACATCGTCGATCCCGAGCGCATCGGCGGCCGCTACTGCCTCTACCGCTGGCACACCGAGAGCCCCATCACCTTCGACAAAGTCCATCAAGGTCACCATCGAGCACGGCCACGCCAACGACCGCGCCGACAACTTCTACTCACGTCGCCTACTGGTACCAGACCGAGCCCCACGCCGAGTTCCCAAAGATGCCCGACCCCGAGGCCCGTGTCCCCAAAGTAGTCGTGCCAAGCCTCTGGCCCATAAGCCGACAGCAATTCCCACGATGATCGTTTGGCAAAATCAGCCGCCAGGTCTTCGATTCGTGAGCTACACCTGGGAAAGGCAGATCGAACATCAATTCTTCTGACTAATCTGTCATCCTGAGCGAGTCCGCCGTGGCGGACGAGTCGAAGGACCCCGTGCTCGCATTTTTGTCGACGGAAGTCAAGATGACCGTGAAGAGTTTTGTTAACCCCAGCCTGAAGCCCGTGATTTTGCACGATCGATCACACGACAGCGCTAGGGCCACGAACAATCAAAGATTTGCAGGACTTCAACATCCGTCACAATCGGCATTGGAACCGTAACAACCGTCGTGCACTGAACTGTCCCCAATCTGTCGTTCCTCGATTCCTTCGTTTCCCCTCTCAACTGCCACTGGGCTGGGATCCCTGGGTCTCGATTCTGACCAGGGTTCCCAGCGACCGGTCCTCGGCGCTAGTGTGTTTGAGATCCGGAAAAGCAAACTCCCGCGATGCCACTCTTCTTCCCCAGAATACTGAAGTCTCCACTTGACAATTATCCCGACTTGCTCAATACTGAAGTTGTTGCTTCAGTAATAGTTGAAGAGCATGGAGGTTCCCATGGCAGAGCAATCCGTCGTGCACAGCACATTCGTCATCGAGCGCAACTATCCCCAACCACCGGAGCGCGTATTTGCCGCTTTTGCGCAACCTTCCCGCAAGCGGCGCTGGTACGCCGAAGGCGACCACGAGATTCAGGAGTTCGAAATGGAGTTTCGCGTGGGCGGCAGCGAACGGTTCCGGTACCGGTTCAAGGAAGGCCACCCCATTGCGGGCTCCGAGATTGCGAACGAAAGCACCTATCAGGACATCGTGCCCCAGAAGCATATTGTGATGACCTCGAAGATGTCTCTGAACGGAAAGCCCATCGTCATGATGCTGGCGACGTTCGAGTTTCTGCCTGCAGGGACCGGCACAGACTTGATCCTCACCCATCAGGGAGCGTTCATTGAGTGGAAGGAAGGCTCCCAGATGCTCGAAGCAGGCTGGCGCACCCTTCTCGATCGCCTGCAGAATGAACTCGCAAGCTGGAACGAGTGAACAAAACGGGGTTGTGAAAGAACGCAGCTTCAGTCGTCCCCAAGAAGCGATCAGGTTTTGAAAGGGAACGGCTTCAGTCGTCCCGCGCGAGCAATGAGGTTTTGAAAGGGCACGGCTTCAACCGTGCCGCAGAAGCTGGTTAATACCTAGGCCCCCACAGGTTGGACTTCAATCGGATTGGGTTGAAACAGCCAGCAATGCTTTGACCCGGGAGACTCGACGCGATGCCCACGTCGCAACCGCAAATCGACCGTCTCTTCCACGCGCTCGGCGATCCCACGCGGCGCGCAATTCTCGACCGTCTCAGTTGCGGGCCCATGTCCGTCTCGCGGTTGGCCGAGCCGCTGGGCATCACCCTGACGGCGGTTGCGCAGCATCTGCAGCTACTGGAGGAGTGCGAACTCGTCCACACAGAAAAGTTGGGCCGGGTTCGCACCTGCCGCATCGAACCGAAAGGTTTCTCGCGGCTTGAAAAATGGATAAAGGACCACCGTTCCCATTGGGAGCTCGGCCTGGACCGTCTTGGAGAACTCCTCGCGGACGAAGACGCAGAAGAAGACAACGATGCCTGATTTTCCCCGGCGGCAGGTTCTTTATCAGGCCGTGGTCAGGGCCGAGGCGGAGACCACTTCAACTTCAGCCTTCTCAACCGGGACAGCGGCCGGCTCAACCTCGCTCAGCAGCGACGCCACCACTTCCGCGGCAGAGTAGCTCTCTCGCCCGTCCTTCAAAAACTCCGCAATGAAATTAAGGTCGTCTCCAACCGTGACGAGCGGTGGCTCGGCAGAGTCGTCTTTGCGTGTCTGTGGGTGTCCGATGTTCGCGAGCAGAGCGTTGCAAAGGCACTTGCGTCCAACCGTATCTTCCAGCTTGCCCCCCTTGGCCAGGTAGTTGGCCACGGGCTCGGCGGAACAGCGATAGCCGATCTTGTCTTCAGCCATCGCGTACGGCTCACGCAAATAGCCGAGATCGCAAACCCGCGTTCTGGCTGTCGCCACGCCCTCATCGGAATACGAGCCATGAAGTTGCGCCACTTTGAACGGAAACCCGGTCGGCGAAGCCAGCGGATCGGTGAACACCTTTGCGGAGCCAGTTGTGGCCTGTGTCAGCAGGGCCTTCTTTAGATCCTTGCGCAGACCTGACTCTTCGCTGAATGCAAACGCGGTTCCCACCTGCACGCCCGCAGCGCCCATTTCGAGCGCCTCGCGGACTTTGCCGGAACGTCCGTATCCGCCCGCCAGCCAGAATGGCACACCCAGTTCGCGAAGCTCCGCAATGTCCACCCGGTCACGCTCGCCATAGATAGGCTCTCCGGCCTCAGTCAGTTGAAGCTTGCCGCGCGGAGGTGCGTTGTGCCCTCCCGCCGTGGGACCCTCAATCACAAATCCATCCACCCGCCCGGTCGCCCTGCGCAGCATCGTTGTCGCCAGCGTATTCGAGGAAATGATGGCCAGAAAGCGCGGACGCTTCAGATCGGGCAAGCGGCCCTTCTGCGTAATCGCGCGGGTCAAATCGCATCTGCGTATCCTGCCCCTGCGCCGCTCCTGTCACCGCCAGCTTGTACTCCGCCGGCTTTCCAGCTGCCAGATTGTCGAGAACTCCGGGAATATGAATCGGAATGCCTGCCCCCATCAGAACGTAGCCCACTCCTGCCAGCATCGCACCGTAAATAGATGCCAGGTGCGGTAACTGAACCTTTTCGAGGAAATTCACACCAACTGAGTTCCAGTGTCCTTCGCGTGCAAGAAACACTTCAACAAAATTGCTCACCATCAACAATTCAATCAGCTTGCGCGGATCGAGCCGCTGGTGCATCGGCACGGTCGGATAAGGTGTTCCCGCCGGTTTCCCGCCCGGAATAAAGTACTCCTGCCAGATCCGCCTCGCCATCTCCGGGAAGGGAAAAGCCTCGATCCCCCGGCGCATGTCGCCGCCCTTGTCGCCATCCGTAAGGCGGCGAACGAGCACCTGGTCAATCGCGGTCCCTGAGACCACACCGAGCTGACCGAGCCGGGAGACGGTTTGCGCGAGGCGCCAGTTCGACACGCCAACGCCCATCCCTCCCTGAATAATCCGAGGGAGTTGGAGCATACCTGAATTGTTTCACAGATTCCGTCGAAATCTCTCGGTGATTTATCAGCGATCTGGAACCGGAAGTACACCGTGCCTCAAACAAGGCTCCTTATCACCTCAGGGCGTCTCCTTGAACACCTGGTCCATCCCCGGATAAAACGCCAGGTAAGCGCAGATCAAACAAGTTGAGCATCGCTGACCACAAGCGCCGCATGCTGGCTGTCCGTCCGCGTTGTCGGGATTCCCTGCAGCTGTTTGCCGCAAAGAAGCAGCAGCAATTGTGCGCGCGGCCGTCGCCCTGAGGAACATCGTGACCCAGCGAATCTGCCAGTCGCGGCGACAGCCACCCCCATCCGATCGACCGCGTAGAGAACCGCGGCAACAATGGAAGATCGAACTCGGCCGAGATGTGCGGCAGTCGAGGATTGAAGTAGGTTTCGCGAACATGGGCCGCCTTCGAATCCGGCGCAATCCCCAGGATCGATGCGCCAAGCATAAAGAAAAATGCGCGCCAGAAGCACAGCACGACAAACACCACGATCAGCGGCGGAAGCCTTCGCTCAACGTAGTCGCCCCTCTCTTTCAGATGCTCCGGCATCGGCATGGGCGTTGGCACAATGCCCTTGATCTTGGGCGCCATTCCTTCTCCGATCCTGACTCACATCCCGATCCGTGCTGAAGGCATAGAACTGAAAAGTCGTCCCTCAGTCGGAAAGCGACAGAGAACCGGTCTTCACTGAATTGAAATCGAAGAGTAACAGGATCTCAGCCACGTACTACAACTTTTCGCGCAGGAAACTGATCACGTGGTCCGCCTGCACCACGCCCACCATGCGTCCCTGTGCGTCGACCACCGGCAGCGCATGCAGGTTGTACTTGTCGAACATCTCCGCCAGTTCGTTCTGGTGCATATCGGCCGGGCACGAGAGAACACGCGGCTCGGCCAGCACCTGCAGACGCGTATCCGGCTGCGCCATCACCAGCCGCGCCAGCGGAACCGATCCACGCAGCACGCGCTTTTCATCCAGCAGGTAAATCTCCGTCACGCTCTCAGGATCGCCGTCGAAGCTGCGCAGCGCCGTGCCCACCTGCGACACGGTCGCATTCATGCCGAGATACACAAAGTCCGTCGTCATGCAGCCCGCGGCGGAGTCCTCATCGAACTCCAGCAGTTCTGCAACCTCCTGCCGCTCCTCCGGCTCCATCTCCTCGAGAATCGCGTCCGATTGCTCCTCCGACAGCTCGGCCAGCAGATCGGCCGCCGCGCCCGGATCCATCTCCTCGACAATGTCGGCGATCTTTTCTTCGTCCAGCTTCTCCAGCAGCGACTTCTGCAGCTTCGGATCGACCTCTTCCAGCGTCTCCGCGGCCACTTCCTCATCCAGCGAAGTAAACACCGCCTCGCGCTCCGCCGGCGCCAGGTCCTCCAGAATGTCCGCCAGGTCCGACGGGTGCATCTCCGCCAGCCGCTCATACTCGATGCGCAGCTTCACACGCCGCGCCGGATCCACCTCGATCACATCAACAAACTGCCAGGGAATCCCGCGATCCTTGAACTTCCGCGAAAGCATCTCGAGCGACGCGCGCGGCAGCACGCCTTTGAAGACGCGCCGAAACGCCCCGCGCAGCCCGACCTCAACCTCGGCCACGCGCAGCAGGTGCGCCGAGCCCTGCCCCGTCCATTCCAGATCCACGTCGTTCACGCGCACCACCTTGCGTCCGTGGATGTCGATGATCTGCCGGTCAACCAGGTCCTGCGACAGGTAGAGGTAGTTGCCCTGATCGTTCAGCGGCACCAGCGCATCGGGTGAGAGTCAGCTCCAGCGTGCCCGCCGGCGTCTCCCTCACATCCTGCGATGGCACCAGCGACAAGCCACTGCGCGTCTTCAGCACCAGCCCTGCAACCTTGCCCGCATCGGGGCCGGTGGCCACCGCAACATCCTTGAGCTTTCCGCGCACCTGCCCCTGCGGCGTCCGTCACCACGGTCCCCAGCAGTGCCGTCAAACTCACCCTTGATGTGGCCTGCTGCTGCATGTTGAGAGTGTAGTACCTTGAAGGGCATCTCAGCCCGGGATGAATCTTGTTCGGTAACGCATTGATCCAAAAATGCAGCCTCGTCGTTAGCGCGCGATCATCGCTGGATGAGACTCCGGTGCTGAGTCTCCAGCCTTTCCGTTGGAACTACGAATCCAGACTGCAACAAATCCTCGATTTCTTGTTGAGTCGCATCCGGTGGCGTGTACTCAACCCAGTACTCTATCGTGCCCCCTTCAGCGGGATAACCCAATTCCCGGATGGCTTCGGTTATTGTCATGAACTCGCCCGGCCTGAGCCGGACCCATTGCCTCTTCACTCGCTCTCTTAATGCGGGTTGATGGTCTGTTCCACATCCACCTCCGGCGCCGCCACCAGATCGCCCATCTGCGGCCGTCCAGAAACTTTGAATCTGGACGCCGTTATCCGGATGACAAGACCTTCTCAGCACCGGCATATCCACGGTGACTTTGCCCACATTCTTCAGTATGATTCGCAACGCAGCCGGAGCCCCCTCCTCCGTTGTGGCCGCAACCTCGGTCGACAAATCCAGATGTGCAAGGCTTACAGGCTTCTTCAATCCGGGCTCGTTAGCCGCAGCGAGAACTTGTAAGGTAGCCAAGCCAAGAACCAACGCACTCCAACGTGCTTTCACCTTTCCTTGTCCCCCCTGCAAACATAGACACCGGGATAGGATGCTTTGCTCCTGATCGAAAGCAAATCTTGACACGATGCGCTTCAGCAAGGAACACTGCGAGTTAGGTTTCTCTGGCGGTTAAGCGTGGCTTTACCATTCCGGAAGAGGCGGAGACGAAGCCTGTGATCAATCCGAAACCAGGACGTTTAAGTTTCTCGTTGAGTTCCACGATGGAGAGCGTCAGCGAGGTTGAAGCCGCCGCAGACAAGCTGGCCGACGAAGCCGGCGTGGACGAGGAAGAGCGCTTTCGCATCACCATGGCCGTGCGCGAAGCCGCCGTCAATGCCGTGCTGCACGGCAACGACTACGACCCTGCAAAACAAGATCACCGCCAGCTTTGAAAACAACGGCAAATCGCTGATCTTTACCATCGCCGATCAGGGCAAAGGGTGTGGATCCGGAAACCCTTCCCGATCCGCTCGCACCTGAAAATCTCCTGCGCGGCACCGGCCGCGGCATCTTCCTCATTCGCTCTTTCATGGATGAGGTCCACTTTCGACAACTTCAGCCCGGAACTGAATTGACGCTGGTCAAACATCTGGCGCCGGCGGATCAAAAACACTGAGGCATCTCATAACGCTCGCATCGGCGGAAACGCCGAAGGAAGCACTCGATCGGTTTCAAACAGAGTCTTGGCCGCGTCAGTCGCTTCGCACCCTTGCAGCGCGGCGAAGAGATGCTATAACTTGTAGTGACGCAAAAAGGAGGAATTTCCGTGGCACTTTCTATTGCTTCCCGTGAATTGGACGGCGTTACCGTCCTGGACCTCAGCGGGCGGATCACTCTGGGCGAAGGCAGTGTGCAATTGCGCGAGGCCATTCGCGACCTGATCAGCAAAGGATCAAAAAACATCCTGCTGAACCTGGGCGATGTGAACTACATCGATAGCTCGGGTCTGGGCGAACTGGTGGGCGCCTACACCACGGCCAAGAACCAGGGCGCGGCTCTCAAGCTGCTCAACCTGACCAAAAAGGTCAAGGACGTTCTGCAGCTCACCAAGCTCTACACCGTCTTCGACATCTACGACGACGAAGCCAGCGCCATCGCTTCCTACAAATAGCTTCCCGGGCCCCCGCACGCCCGGAGAATTCAAAGGGCCATTCCCAACGGAATGGCCCTTTTCCTTACCTGAATTCGATTACACCCGCTTTAGTCCCATTTACAAAGTTGGGTGCCCCAGAGCCTGTCCTGAGCTTGTCGAAGGATCCCGCGTCTGGGACCTGGGAAAGCTGAAAGCTGATAGCTGCCTTCAGAACTTCACGTTCGGAACTTCCTTCTTTTCGGCGGTTGCGGTGAAGTATGCAGTGTTCTCATGGAATCCCGCCAACCCCGCCCAGATGCTGTTCGGGAACTGCAGGATGAAGGTGTTGTAACCCTGCAGCGCATCGTTATACCGCTTGCGCGCAACGCTGATGCGGTTCTCGGTACCCGCCAGTTCGTCTTGCAGCCGCATGAACTGCTCGCTCGACCGCAGTTGCGGATAGTTCTCAGTGAGCGCCAGTAGCCTCCCGAACGCGGAATCCAGCTGGCCGTTTGCGGCAATTTTTGCCTCAGGACCCCGTGCATTCAGCAATCCGGCGCGGGCATTGGCAATGTCACCAAAAACGGTGCTTTCTTCCTTCGTGAATCCCTTCACGGTCTCCACAAGGTTGGGAATCAGGTCGGCGCGCCGCTCCAGTTGCACATCCACCTCGGACCACCTCGCCTTTACTTCCTGGTCCTTGGCCACCATCTGGTTCTTGGCGCTGATGAAGCTCCCGCCGATCATCAAGGCAGCCAGCACCAGCACGCCCACGATTCCAAGCACAACCAAAAGTCCCTTACTCATACGGTCCTCTTCTCCTCCGGCCCCTCAATCGAGGCACCAATGAAAACATCGTGAAATCAGTCTTTCGAATTCCCGAACTTGGGTGCCCCAGGTCTCGATTTTGAGACCTGGGATAGCTGGCGGCTAGATGCCAGCTGGCTGCATCTCACCAGTCTCCACCGGCCCCCCCGCCCCCGAAGCCTCCACCGCCAAATCCTCCAAATCCGCCACCACCAGCCGCCACCTGCCTCCGCCAAATCCTCCACCGCCCCAGCCCCCGCCTCCGATAAACGGGCCGCCAGAATACCTGCGTCCGCCCAGCGCACTTGACAGCAGTCCAGCGCCAAACAGCAGCCGCAGAAATCCGAAACCGCCGAACAGGAGAAACAGAATCAGGAACGGAATGAGTTTAGCCAGCGCCGAACCACCGCTTGGCTGGTGCCTCTGCGGCGCCAACGGCGCCTCATTCAGCGAAATCCCGGCATCCGTCGCAATCACCTGTGCCACGCGGCCAACGGCCAGCGTCACAGCACTGTCGTAGTCCTGGGAGCGAAGATAAGGCACCATGGCGCGGCCAATGTCGCCAATCTTGGCGTCGTTCAGAATCCCTTCGAGCCCGTAGCCAACGTCGATCCGGTATTTATGGTCGTCAACCGCCAGCAGCACCAGCGCTCCGCGATCCGACCCCTTCTTGCCCATCTTCCACTTGTCTTCAAGCGCAATTGCATACTCCGCCGCGTCTTCACCATCGAGGTTGTGCACGGTGACAACAGCGATCTGCGCATCGGCCTTTGAGTGGTCCAGCTCCGCGCAGATGCGATCCAGGCGCTCTACCGCCTGGGGCGAAAGCACGTTGGCAAAGTCGCTGACGTAATCGGTGGGTTTGGGAAGGTCCTGAACCCGCTCAGCCACGGCCCCGAAGAGGAACCAGAACCAGCGCGGCCAGCAGGAGCCGGAGAACAAACGAACGTGCGCGGTGAAAGCCTTCCATCGCTACCAATTGTACGCAAGCCCCCATCCCGCGGTTCCGTTGGAATCAACCCGTGCACCCGGGTGCCCCATGCATGACACAGCCTCATCGTGGCACGCGTGGGAGACCATGAACCAGATAGCGATGTGAGCCCAGCTACGAACCCGAGGGTGCCCCATGCATGACGCAGTCTCACCGCGGCATGCGTGGGAAACCATGAACCCTGATGGCATATAAGCCCAGCCACGAACCCAGTGGTGCCCATGCATGACACAGTCTCACCGCGGCATGCGTGGGAAACCATGAACCCTGATCACCGCCGGACTTCGATGCATCCTGCACATTTCATCCTTGACAACCCATCGCACCCTTCTGTACTCGTGATCCCTTCCCTGAAGGAGGAAGAACGTATGCGCATGTTGCTGAGAGTGTCGATCCCCGTCGAAACCGGAAATGCCGCTGCAAAGGCCGGAACCCTGGGCACCACCATCGAAAAGATCCTCGCCGATCTCAAGCCCGAGGCGTCGTATTTCATGGCTGACGACCACGGCAACCGGTCGGGCTCTATCGTATTCGACATGAAGGACTCTTCGCAGATTCCGGCAATCTGCGAACCATGGTTTCTCGCATTCAACGCAAAGCTCTCCCTCCGCCCAGTCATGAACCCTCAGGATCTGGCCGCTGCCCAACCAGGAATCACCAACGCCGCCAAACTATACGGAAAGTAAGTCCCCCACAGGAATAAGGTCAGCTGCGCTCAGCCAGATGCGCACGCGCGTAAGTACGCGCGTAAATCCCTTGCGCCTCTCGTCTCTAGGAAATGGTGTCACTAAAGAAGTTGTCCCGGGCAATCCGCATCTTCAAAACTGCGGTCCTCCCGAATGCGGATGGGCGTTATGGCCCACTAAAGCTCATGAAATTCATACCCACGGTCATTCCGAGCGAGTCCGCACACAGCGGACGAGTCGAGGAACCTGCATTTCAATCGCTTACCGTGATTTTCGACCGAGCGACCGAGGCAAAGCGGAGGGATTCGAGGGACCTGCATTTGTCTCCTCTTGTCCTTTCTACAAATCTGCCAGCTTGAAGTCCACCCTGGATTTGCCATCGACAGTCGCTTATCCGGATCGGGTCCCAGTCCCCCTTTGCCGGAGAGGACCCTCGGGCTAAGCCCAATGCCAATAGTACCTTGACCCGACACGCTTCTCGCAATCTATTGAAGAAAGTAATCTCCTTACAGGAATGGTCAGAATATTCCGATCAGGTCATAGCGTCCGGAAACACTTCCATCCGTCTTTCAAAGGATCTCGATTCCCGGGGCCCTCATTGACTGGCCTTGGTCGATGAGACGCTCTGATCCCCAGCGTTCGACCGCAATACACTGGTAACGACATGACTCAAGACATCGCTCTTTCCCCGCCTGTCGCCCGCAAGGAACACAAAGAGACCGTTCTGCACGGCACAACTCTCACCGACGACTACGCCTGGCTTCGCGACAAGGAGAACCCCGACGTAACCGCTTACCTCGAGGCCGAGAACGCCTACGCCGAGGCGTTGACCGCCGATCTCGCCACCCTGCGCGACCAGCTCTACACAGAAATGCTCAGCCACATCAAGCAGACTGACATCACCGTTCCCTTCCGCGACGGCGACTGGTGGTACTACTCGCGCACGGAGGAAGGCAAGCAGTACGCCATCTTCTGCCGGAAGAGCGGCACCCCCGCAGGGCCTGAGGGCGATGAGAACGTCATTCTCGACGGCAATCTCCTTGCCGAGGGCCATGCCTTCTTCGCCGTCGGCGCCACCGACATCACCGACGACGGGCGCTGGCTCGCCTACACCACTGACACCACCGGCTTCCGCCAATACACCCTCCACATCAAGGACCTCGAAACCGGCGAGATTCTCGCCGGAGAAGTCGAGCGCGTAGGCTCGGTCGTCTGGGCCGCAGACAACACCACGCTGTTCTACTCCGTCGAGGATGAGGAGCAGAAGCGCCAGTTCCAGTTCTGGCGTCACACCCGCGGCACGGACCATACCAGCGACGTGCTGGTCTATCAGGATGACGACGAGCGCTTCAACATCGGCGCCGGACGCACCCGCGACGGCAAATTCATCATCCTCGAATCCTCCAGCCACACCACGACTGAATGCCAGTGGCTCGCGGCAAACGAGCCGGCAGGCCAGTTCAAGATGATCTGCCCGCGCGAAGATGAACACGAATACTCCGTTGACCACCGCAACGGCCTCTGGTTCATTCGCACCAATGACCGCGGCCGCAACTTTCGCCTCGTCACAGCGCCCGTCGATGCCGCCGCTCGTGAGAACTGGACTGAGCGCATTCCGCATCGCGACAGCGTCATGCTCGAAGATGTCGACCTGTTCGCTGGGTTCTTTGTCGCCTGTGAGCGCGAGGATGGTCTTCCGCAGCTTCGCCTCTGGCAATTTACCGGCATTGGCCCCGAGGCCGAGCGCACTGGCGAGATCACATTTCCCGAGCCTGCATACAGCGCATCACCCCATGTCAACCGCATCTTCGAGACTACGAAGTTCCGCTACGGCTACCAGTCGCTCGTCACTCCCAGCTCCGTCTTTGAGTACGACATTACGACGCGAGACTCCGCGCTGCTCAAGCAACTCGAGGTACCCGGCGGTTTCGACCGCACCCTCTACGCCAGCGAACGCATCCACGCAACGGCGCCGGACGGCGTTTCTATCCCAATCTCAATTGTCTACAGAAAGGACCGCCGCACGCACAGTGCAAATCCGCTCTACGTCTACGGCTACGGTTCCTACGGGTACTCGCTCCCGCTCGGATTCGGCTCCAACCGACTCAGCCTCCTCGATCGCGGCGTCGTCATGGCCTACGCCCACATTCGAGGCGGCGGAGATCTCGGCAAGCCCTGGCACGACGCAGGAAAGATGCTTGTGAAACGCAACACCTTCACCGACTTCATCGCCGCAGTTGAACACCTGACAGTCGCCGGCTACGGAGACCCCGCGCGCGTTGCCATTGAAGGCGGATCCGCCGGCGGCCTGCTGACGGGCGCTGTTACCAACATGCGGCCCAACCTCTTCCGCGCCGTTCTGTCTCACGTGCCTTTTGTCGACGTAATGAACACCATGCTCGACGCCTCCCTTCCCCTCACCGTTCCCGAGTACGAGGAGTGGGGCGACCCGAATAATGAGACTTACTTCAAATACATGCTCAGTTACTCGCCGTACGATAACTTGAAGCCCGGAAGTTATCCCGCGATGTTAGTCAAGACATCTCTGCACGACAGCCAGGTGATGTACTGGGAACCCGCAAAGTATGTAGCAAAACTGCGCACGCTGAAGACTGACACCAATCCCCTGCTCCTCGTGACCAACATGAAAGCAGGCCACGGCGGCGCCAGCGGCCGCTACGACTACCTCAAGGAGATCGCCTTCGACTTCGCCTTTCTGCTGCGCGAACTGGGGGTTGTGTAATTAACCGATGATCTGGGTGCCCCAGGTCTCGATTTTGAGACCTGGGATTCACACACGATGGGGATCCATATTTTCTGCGGGCGGGTGGGCCGCTCACACACAATCTGGGTGGCCCATTCATGCGCGTATTTTGCGCATGAGTGGGTTAACATGTGCCTCACTGATCGCGATCATGCTGGGATGAGTAGGTCTGTGTTAGAAGTGCCGGGTGCCCCAAAACCCGGGTCCCCACGAACAGGTCTTCGTCCGTGGGGTGGAGAGCCTGTCCTGAGCCTGTCGAAGGCCCCGCTTATGAGACCCAGGAAAGCGAGCCCCCAAACCGGTCACGTCACGGTGTTGCCGAGCCTACAACTTCCGGCTTCGCCTCTCCCAGCCGTGACTCATGCGCCCAGAGCCCCAGCCCGGGATTTCCAATAAAGAAGATATCTTCGCCGTCTAAGTTGTTATGACCATGCGGATAACTTGTCCGGATTGTACTGCTCTGACATTTCTGCGTAATTGCCGTACTGGAACCCCACGCCCTCAATCTCTTCTCTGCTCAGTTTGGCCGGGCACCACGTTATGGTAAATCGCCCTTCTGAAGATCCATGGATCAGATGTGCCGCCGCGCCCAGTTCCGCGGCAATGTCTTTGTTCGCCTCCACCGCAGCCAGCGTCGCCGGCGTCCCGCGATAGCCATACTTCCGAATCAGACCGTCAATGCATTTGTCCTCGCCAAACTCTCTGACCCCCGGCGCCAGGATGATCAGTTCCGCTCCGTCAGCCAGCGCCATGCGCGTGCGGTAAACAGCCTTGTTCCCCAGCCACGTCGAGTGGAACTCATGCGGGTCGAGATACACCACCGCTTTTTTGATCGGCTGCTCAACTAACTCGAAGTTGACCTTCAAACTAAGTTCCGCGGCGCGATAGAAGCACTCCGCGTCATCCCCGATAAACACCCCGCGCAGCGCCAGCCCTCCGTCGCCCCGCCGCCCGACCACGGTCTGCACATACACAATCGGCAGATGGCGCAGAAATCTGTCCGAAGCACAATTCAGAACCGCGCGCACCGGATTGTCAGCCCGGCCCATGATGCGCTCCATGCCAAACACAGCGCCTAGATAGTGGCTCAGATTGATTCCCTGTCTCCCGCCCGTCCCAACCAGAATGTTCTTGTTGTAGTTGGCCATGCCGATCACTTCATGCGGCACCACCTGGCCAATGGAAAGGATCAGGTCGAAATCGCCCCGCGAGATGAGCCGGTTCACCTGCGCCGGCCACGCAAAGTTGAGCTTCCCTTCCGACTGCTCGCGAATGAACTCGCTGGGAATCTCGCCCAGCGTCTCAATATCCGTACGCCAGTTGTGCACGTGGAACAGCTCGTGCGGAACGCCTGGAAACATGTGGTCCATCTGGCCCGGAGTCACGGGCGAATGAGTGCCGATCGCGGGCAGCACGGCCTTGAGTCTGTCGCCAAGAATACGATGCGCAGCGCACGTCAGCGCGCCTGCCTGCGAGTGAAGCCTCGTAATGTCCGGCGGCACAGCCAGCACCCGATTGCGTGGTCCCAGCTTGCTCAGACTCTCCGCCAGAAGATCAGAAGCTTGTTCAAGGGAGATGTCCGCTTCGGGGTTGCCGACCGCACAGTAGAGGCTCATAGCCATCACTCTACACCTTTGCGGCGATCACGACACATTGGACAGCAGCGACGGTCTTGGTGGGCCCGATGGACTCGAACCCAGATTCCCGCTCAAGAATGCTCAATCGTGGTATCACACGGTTTACCATCCGATGCCATCGAGCATGATAAGAGTATTTTGGAATACCGGCTATTAACGCCCTGAACACACGGCGGCGGTTCGATCCCCTCCCGTCCCACCATTCATCTACTCTGTAGAAACACGGTCCTGCTCAGATCTGGTGCAGGATGGGTGGAAAGGTGCAAAGTGCAAGATCCGAACGGGAAGCCCGACCAGTCGAACACGATCTCACTTTGGTTCGCCTATCCCGATGATCTCCTAGATCCGGAATTTGCACGCGAATGTCTTTCCATGCTCGATGCCGAGGAACGAGCCCGACTGGATTCGTTTCGATTCGCGGAGCATCAGCGCGAGTACCTCGCCGCCCATGCACTAGTGCGGAGAGACCTATCAAGCCGCTGCACGAAAGCGCCGTCGCAATGGCGTTTCAAGAAGAACGCGTTTGGCAAGCCAAGCCCGGATCCGCCATGCGGCGTGAACTTCAATTTGTCCCATTGTGTTTCCATTGCGGTCTGCGCCACGAGTCAAACTGGGGAAATCGGGTTGGATGTGGAGCCGTTTCAAAGAGCCCATTCGATTCTTGAGATTGCAGAGGATGTGTTTTCAACGTCTGAACTCGATCAGTTTCGTTCTATCGACGAATCAGACAGACCGGGGCGCGCGCTTGATCTCTGGACACTGAAGGAAGCCTATGTGAAGGCAAAAGGCAAGGGTCTGTCGATCCCGCTCCAGAGCTTTTCGATTCTCTTCAATGACGAAAACGGAATAATCCTCGAATCTGATCCGGATTCGGGCGAGGATTCATCGCTCTGGAAATTTTGCTTAATCGAGCACGATCGCCACCGCATTGCAATTGTCGTCGACGAAGGGTGCACAGCGCCGGTTGCGCTCATGGAAATGCGTCCGGGAACAGCGCCGACTAGGCAGTTCGGGCAGGAACAGCCGATCTGGTTTCCAATGCGGCAAGGGCAGCATTGATTGCCTGTGCAACTCCGCCGACTTGAGGCTCGACGAGGATGTTGCTGTGATCGGCCTGCACGTCCAGAATGTCGAGTCCTCCATTTGCGATCGCTCCCCATCCCAACTTTGGATCGTCCCGTTCGCTGATGCTTAGAACCCCGTTGGCTCCGCGGTCGACGGCGCGGAGCAGCGTGATTCTCCCCGAATATGTGCGAACTGAGTATCGCTCCAACGCGCGGAAATGGGCTTCTTCAATCTCCGCATACCTGAGTTCGAGAGGCAGTTGTTTTTTTGCCAGGTGATAAGCCGAGGACATCAGGATCCGGGTGCGATGAACGATTTTTTGGGAAAGGTATTCCCGCTTGAGCGCTGCCTTTTGCATCAGGTAAGTCATGCCCCCGCCGCGAACCTTGCGAACAAGCTCCGTTAACTGCCCGGATCGATCGATGTGCTGGTGGCTGCCGGGTACAACGGCGTCGATGACGGCCACTAACGCAGTTTCTCTTCCTTTCGCCAGAAGCTGTTGGGCCATCTCGAAGGCCACGAATCCTCCAAACGAATGGCCGCCGAGAAGGTAAGGTCCCGAGGGAAGCAGATCCAGAATCTCTTTCACGTAAATGGCTGCGAGATCCTCAATGCTGGTATCCATCTGCTCGTGATGAAACACCAGGGGCGAACGCATCGCCCAGATAGGTTGATCCGGCCCCATAATTCTCGCCAGTGGCTCGTAGAAAAGTACTTCGCCCCCGACTGCGTGAATGAAGATCAATGGGGGTTTCGACCCGTTTGGCTGGATGGGAACCAGACAACTTGATGTACTGACAGGAATCCGAACTGGTGCTCTCTTTTCACGTATTGCTTCCGCGAGACCACGTACAGTCCGCATTCCAAACAGCGCAGAGAGCTCTAGATCTACCTTGTACGTATTGCGAATCTTTGCGAAGAGCCGAACGCCGGTGAGCGAATGCCCGCCGAGAGCGAAAAAATCGTCATCCACAGAAACGCCAGAGGCGCCGAGAAGTTCTTCAAACCACCCCGCAAGCGTGTCCTCGATCGATTCGGCCGTCACCCTGGATTCAACGTGCTCCTGTTCTGAAACCGCGGAGGTTTCCGAACGCTGATCGAGAGATTTCGAGGCGACGATTAAAGATGGGGGTGTTTGATGACGGAGTAATTGATCGAGAATCTTCACGCCATCCTCTGGAGCAATTCCCGCACTACTGTTTGGTCGCTCGAAATCGATTGACGAAGAGCCTGCTTGCCGAGTTTCTTGATAAATGACCTTTGCGACTTCTCCAATGCGACGCATTGCGAAGCCGTCAATATCGGCAAGCATCTGTCCGTCTCCACCAAGCAGTGTGATGTCAAAGCTCAGTACTTCCTTGCTGGCTTCCTCTCCGTTCCTAAGACGGAAATGGCTGTAGAGCTTCTTGGTGAGAGGACGATAGGAGCGAAGCCTGCGATAGGACATCGGCAGATAAAGGTTCCCGGATGACTCGTAATCCTCGCGCGAATAAAGGGAACACCCGGTGGCCATATCGAGCAATGCTGGATACATCCGAAATGCCGAGAAGTCGGGACTGGACGCTTCGTCCATCTCCAGTTCCGCAAGTCCTTCGTTTTCGCCGATGTAAAGGCGCTTGAGACACCGCCAGCGCGGGCCGAAGAGAAAATGGTTTTCCTGGCGCGTTCGATGCTGCTCGTCGAAATTCAGGACGCTCCGCCCACATCTTTCCCTGATCGCCGACAGACTTGCCCGCGAAGCAGAGGGTTCGGAACAGCGCGACAGCAGCCCATTGCAATGCTCCACGTTCCGCGTGGAGACCGAGAAGTGGAAGAGCAACGGCTTTCCCTGATCGACCCCTTCCCGCCGCAGCTGGATGCGTAACTCTGCGAGCTCACTTTCCTGCAACGAAAGCGGCGCAAGGAAATTGACTCCGGTGAATTCGATGGGGCCGGGCGAGATATACGACGGCAACGCTCCGGCTGCCATTTCGAGGTATCCCGTACCCGGAAAGACGGCTGAACCCTGTTTGAGCCTGTGTTCGCGAAGCACCCAATGTTCTTCCGTCGAAAACCCGGTTGAATAGGTGATTTCTTCCGGCGTGTCGACCAGGCGTTTGTCAAGCAACGGGTGAATGGACGTAGTCCGATCCGCCATTCCTGTCCCCCGCCATGCATCCCAATCCACAGCAGTCACTGGCCCTCTGCGGCTGTAGGCGAACGCGTCAAGAAACGCGTTGGCTGCCACGTAGTCAACCTGACCCGCTGGAGCCGAGATTGTGCTGATCGACGAAAAGAGCACAAAGCACTTGAGCTGCACTTGAGCAAGAGCTTTCTCCAAGACCACAGTCCCGTGCACCTTGGGCCGGAGCACTCGCATGGCGGCCTCGGCATCCTTGAGCATGAGAGGACCATCCTCAAGCACGCCGGCAGCGTGGAAAGCTCCGTCAATGCGGCCAAATCGTTCGAGGGAACGCCTGACAACATCGCGCATCTGCGTTTCGTTCGTCACGTCAGCCTGTTCTATAACCAGATCGGTCGCGGACGCACGAATCTCGATGAGTTTGGCAATCCGGTCTTTCTCCCTGCCCAATAGGTTTCCCTGATTAACCAGGCTTGCCCACTCGGATTCTGGCGGAATCGCCGATCGGCCCACGAGGATCAGGTGAGCTTTGAACTGCCGCGCAAGTTGGCGCGCAACCTCCAGCCCGATTCCCCCTAGTCCTCCGGTGATCAGATATACGCCGTCCTTTTCAAGGCGATTCGCTGCTGGCGCGCCCGCCAGATCGAATTCTTCAATCCCTTCGAGGTAGCGTTCGCCTTTGCGATAAGCCGTAGTGATGCCACTTCCCGAGCTCCGCAGTTCTGCGATCAGCGCCTCGGCACAATCTCCGGGCGTTCCGTTTGGGAAGCCGAAATCGACGGCTCTGCAACGGATGCCAGGAAGCTCCTTCGAAATCACGCGGGCAGGACCTAACAGTACAGCGCGCGCGGGTTCGATTGTCGGCTCATCCTCAACCTGATGGAGGCAGTTTGAGGTAAGCACCAGGTCAGTTCCTGAAATGTCAGCGGATCCCAGGGCCTGAGCGAGAAACAGGGGACTGAAGAAGCTCAGGCTGAGCGTTTCTTCCAGGGACCTCTCGTCGGCGGCCCCACAGAAAGACCAGAGATGGAGTATCTTCCTTGGCGAAAAACCGGTCCGTGCAAAGTCCGAGAGCAAGGCGTCGTAGTCTTCTCGCACTGAGGGGCGGATTTTGTATTTCCCGTTGCCAGCGTTGAAGCGTGTGCCCGGTTCCACTGAAACTACGCGATGCCCGAGCGCCGAGAGGCGCGCAATCACACGCTCGCCAATGCCAAGGGAATCACGGAAGACGACGCAGCCTTGGGAAGAATCGCCTGATCCGATCTTATCCAGTGCCGCTTTTCGCCAAGCGCGTTTGTATGTTCTCGCAACTGGATGCTCGCCAATGGCGCTGGTTGTCGGTTCCGTCGGTCGACGACCTTCGGTTCGGTCTGCATCAATCCAGAATCGCTTGTGATCAAACGAGTATGTGGGGAGCGATACTCGCTGGACGGACCCCGGCACGTGAAGTCCGTTCCAGTCGACATTGACCCCCGCCACCCAAAGTTCACCCAGTGTCTGCAAAGCGTGCCGTGTATCGGGGATCTTATCTTGCGGATGCGGCAAGGTTGACAATGCTTTGACGGATTCCGAATTCTGTTGCAGCGCCAGGGCCGTTAGTGTGCTCCCCGGCCCGCATTCCACTACGACCCGGTTTCGATCCGCGGTCAAGGTTCGGAGACACTCGGCAAATCGGACTGTGTGGCGGATGTGCCGTGCCCAGTAGGCCGGGCTGGTTGCTTCTTCTGAGGTAATCCACGTTCCGCTCACATTCGATACATAAGGAATGCTGGGCGGATGGAGCCGAACGGCGGCAAGCCGCTGCTCGAACTCGGCGAGTATCGGATCCATCATGGAGGAGTGGAACGCATGCGACGTGCGAAGACGCCTGCAGGCGACCGATTTTTGCTCGAGACCCTTGCGGTACGCCTCGATAGCACTATAGTCGCCCGAAACAACGCACATCGCGGGGCCATTCACTGCTGCAATCGACAGCGAATCATTGATATTCAGCTGGTCGGGCGCCAGAGGTACGGCCAGCATCGCTCCGGGCGGCAGGTCATAGATCAGACGGCCACGAAGTGCGATGACAGAAAGAGCATCTTCGAGTGAGAAGACGCCGGCCAAGCAAGCTGCAACGTATTCACCGACACTGTGCCCGACCATCGCGGAGGGCTGTACACCAAGGGAAATCCACCACCGTGCAAGGGAATATTCAAGCGCGAAGAGGGCCGGTTGCGTTAGCCAGGTTTGGTTGAGGCGCTCCGGGGACTCGTTGTTCGTCCGCTCATCCGGATAGATTTCGCGCAGAAGATCGATATTGGCCCTGCTCTTAAGAATAGAGGCGCACAGATCCAATGTCTCTCGAACGACGGGCTCCGATTCGTAAAGCCCGTGCCCCATGTTCACGTGCTGCGCGCCCTGCCCTGAGAACATGAAGACAATTCCGGGCGCGGTTTGAGATGCTGTGCCCGAGATGCGGCCTTTCCCTTTGCCCAAGCTAAAAGCACTGATCGCCTCACGCGAGTCCTCGACGACAATGGCGCGACGATGAGCGAAAGCCGACCGGCCGGACTGGCAGGTGAATGCGATGTCAGCGAGAGCTAGTTCCGGATGACCTTGGAGATGATCGGCGAGCCGCAGAAGTGCGCGATCTGCTGAAGCTTCGGTATGCGCGGAAACCGTCAGCAATTGGTGCGGCTTTGGCGTCCGGGCAGGCAGGTTCTCAGGAGCCTCTACCAGCACAACGTGAGCATTGGTGCCGCCGATTCCCAACGACGTGACGCCTGCACGTCTCGGAGCGCCGATGCGCGGCCAATCCTTTAGCTTTTCATTGACGAGGAACGGGCTTGAATGAAACTCGATGTGCGGATTGGGCCGTTGAAAATGGAGAGTCGGAGGAAGCTGTTCATGCTCCAGGGCAAGGACGGTCTTGATGAGGCCAGCAACGCCAGACGCGGCATCGGCATGCCCGATATTGGATTTGACAGACCCCAGCCTGCAATAACCCGCGTCCTGGCTGAAACGCCGGAAGGCCTGCGTCAGGGCTCGCACTTCGATAGGGTCGCCAACGACCGTTCCGGTGCCGTGCGCCTCCACGTACGTGATATCTCTAGCGCTCACTCCTGCAAATTCGATCGCTTCTGCAATGACTTCGGCTTGACCCTCCACGCTCGGAGCGAGAAAGCCAACCTTGCGTGCACCATCATTATTGATCGCACTTCCAAGGATGACCGCGCGGATGTGGTCGCGCGATTTCAGCGCGTCTTCAAGTCGCCGCAGGACAACAATGCCGGCACCGCCGGAGAAGACAGTGCCTGTTGATTCCGCGTCAAATGATCGACAGTGGCCATCGCGAGAAAGAATCTCTCCATCTCGATAGACATAGCCAAGCCCATGCGGAACCTCGATGGTGACACCTCCCGCCAGGGCCATATCACACTCATAGTTCAGCAGGCTCTGGCAGGCGAGATGTACCGCGACCAGCGATGTGGAGCAGGCGGTTTGTACGTTGATGCTCGGTCCGCGCAAATCAAATTCATAAGACACGCGCGTCGCGAGCACATCCTTGTCGTTGCCTGTCTGCTTGAGCTGAAACAGTCCTGCGCTTTCCACAAGCTTGCGGTTTGCGAGGAGATTGTTTAACAGGTAGGTGTTCATGCCTGATCCGGCGAACACCCCAATCGATCCATCGAAGGACTTGGGCGGATGACCTGCGTCTTCAAATGCCTCCCAAGCACATTCCAGGAATTGTCTGTGCTGCGGGTCCATGATCGACGCATCACGAGGACTGAATCCAAACAGCGAGGCGTCAAATAGATCGAAGCCGTCCAGAATTGCCGCCCGCTTCACATACCTCGAGTCGGCCAGTTCCTCCCGGGTTGCGCCGGCTGCGGTGAGTTCTGAGTCAGAGCAATCGCGAATTGACTCGACGCCATCGCGCAGATTCTCCCAGAATTGTTCGACAGTCGCAGCACCGGGAAAGCGTCCTGACATTCCGATGATTGCAATTGCATCCTGTTTCATGACCCAGTCCTGGCCCCTGCGCGTGACCGGCGGAGCTCCGCACGGGTCGAACTATCACTCACGGACGAATCGGATTTCCCGAGATGGGCAACAAGCGAGCTGATGGTCGAGAACTGAAAGAGGTCGACCAGGGGTATCTCACGACCGAGTGCCTCCTGAAGTTTTCCGTGCACTTCGGCGAGGGTCAGAGAATGTGCGCCAAGGTCGAAGAAGTTTTCATTCAGTCCGACTGCGGGCAGGCCAAGCGCATCTGCCCAGATGTCGGCAACTGTCCGCATGAGTGAGTCCCCGGCTTCGAAAGCAGGCCGCACCGAACGGGAGGCATCTTGGAGGAGCGGCATCTTCAACAATGCCTTCCTGTCGATCTTGCCGTTGTCGGTCAGCGGAAACGCCGGGACGAATTGGTAGGTCGTCGGAATCATGAAGTCCGGCAGCTTTGCCCTCAGCCTGGAATTCAGCACCTGAACATCCGGATTGTCTCTTCCCTCCGGTACCACATATGCGATTAGTCGTTGATCGCCTTCGCGGCCCTCGCGAATCAGAACAACTGCCTGGCGCACGCCCGTGCAGCGCTCAAGTAGGTACTCAATCTCACCGGGTTCAATGCGGTGGCCGCGAAGCTTTATCTGGTAGTCGACGCGGCCAAGGAATTCCAGCGATCCATCTGGAAGACAACGCCCCAGGTCGCCGGTGCGATAAACGAGGCTTTGTAACGCAACTGGAAGCATGCGGAACTTGTCCGCGGTGGCATCCGGTCGATTCCAATAGCCCCGTGCCACGCCCTCTCCTCCGATCCAGAGTTCTCCCACTTGTCCCGTCGGAACTTCGGTGAGGCTCGAATCCAGAAGATAGACCTGCGTATTCAGGATGGGACGCCCGATGGGAACCGTTGTTTGGACGTCTCCAACTGGATGGCAGGTTGACCAGACTGTGGTCTCCGTCGGGCCGTACATGTTGTAGATCTCGCCGGTGACGACCGCGCGGAGACGGGTCACGAGCGCGGGAGGAACTGCTTCACCGCCCAGGAGAATCTTGCGAAGTGGACGCAGTGACGCAAGTGAACGCTTGTCGAGAGTCAGCATCCGCGCCAGCGACGGGGTCATCTGGAGGTGAGTGATTTGGTTGCGCTCGATCTCGTCTGCAATCGACGACCCGGAATCGTTGCTGTGGATCACCACGGTGAATCCGCGCGTAAGTGTCCACAGCAGTTCCAGCACGGAAATGTCGAAGCACATGCTCGTAACTGCCAGCCAGACTCCAGGATCGGATCCAATAGCAAGATCCATTCCGTTGAAGAAGTTGATTACGTTCCGGGTCTCGACCATGACTCCCTTGGGCCTTCCGGTCGAGCCTGACGTGTAAATGACATAGGCGAGATTGCTTCCATCATCTTCAAAGTCTTTGTGCTGGCCATCCCCGGGGAATTGACCCGCAGTATCGACCTCGATGACCGGAATACCGATCCGATCGGTGGGCAGATGAAACCTTGCTGTCGAGGTCGTCAATAGCACGGGCATCTTCGAATCTTCGATCATCCATGCAAGCCGATCTTCCGGATATGCCGGATCCAACGGAACATAGGCGCCACCAGCCTTGAGCACGGAGAGAATGCACGTGACCAGGAGTTCGGAACGCTCCAATCCAACGCCAACCAGCGTGTCTGGCTTGACGCCCAGGCTCTGCAACTTGAACGCTAGGCGATCGGAAAGCTCATCAAGTTCCCGGTAACTCAGCTGCCGATTTCCGAAGATGACAGCAGTGGCATCCGGCGTGCGCGCGCACTGGTCTGAGAACAGCCGAGCAATCGTGCTGCCGGGAATAGACACGGATCCGGGACCCCGGTCATGCAGAGGCGCGGGTGACATAGAAGTTCTCCAGAAACAGACTCTCGATTCCTGTACCCAGAAAAGTCTCAATGGCTTCTTGTGGGGTATTCACGATCGGCTGACCCTTGACGTTGAAGCTGGTGTTGAGAACCATCTGGGCTCCCGTGCTCTTGCCCACGGCGAGAAGAAGCGCGTGAAAGTCGGGATTATCACGCTCAGAGACAGTCTGGAGCCGTGCAGATCCATTCACGTGGGTGATTGCGGGAAGCTGCGCCCGAACATCGGGACGCACATCGACAACGCTGATCATGTACGGCAGTTCCGTACCCGGAGAAACTTCGAACCAGCGGTGTGCTTCTTCCACAGAGCATGCAGGCGCAAAGGGTCGAAACGCCTCGCGTTTTTTGACCATCGCATTGATGCGGTCACGCATCTCGGGGCGGCGCGGATCGGCAAGTATGCTGCGGTTCCCAAGCGCGCGCGGTCCGTACTCCATGCGACCCCGTTGCCATGCGATGACGCGGCCATCGGCGATTAGCTGCGCCGCACACGCACAGGCTGCATCCAGGGAACCGAGGTTCTTCCACTGAATTTTTCCTCCGAAGTGGCTCAAAGCTTCCACTACGTCGCACTCGCAGTATTTCGGACCAAAAAGCGGAGCGGGAAATCGCTCATTCCGAATAGGTTGGGAGAGCGAGGTGCGATAGAGTGCCGCACCAAGAGCCGAGCCGTCGTCCCCGGCTACGGGCTGAACGAAAACTTCCTCAAACAATTCGGAGCGCATGAGCTTGCCATTGGCCGTACAGTTCAGTGCAACTCCTCCGGCCAGAGCCAGTCGCCTCAGGCCCGTCTGTCGGCCGAAGTATTCGCACACATGCATCACAACGCGTTCCAGGCACACCTGCAGTGCAGCCGCAATGTCTTCGTGGACCGAGGCCACAGACTGATTGGCTGTCCTGTGCCGGACAAGATGTTCGTCGAGATAGGCACGGCTGGCAGAGTAAAACTCTCGTTCGTCCCTCGTACGATTCAGCTTGAGAAGCGGAATTCGAATCGTGCCGTCCGGCCTAAGCTCGACTTCTTTCTCAAAGAAGCTCCGAAAGCGTGCAGGGTCTCCGTATGGAGCCAGCCCCATGATCTTGTATTCGTCGGAGTTGAAGTCGAAGCCAAGATGGAGCGTAACGAGGGAATAGAGTATGCCGATGGAGTCGTTGGCCCCGATCGTCTGAATCCTTTCGAGCTTCCCCTCCTCGAATCGGTAGATGCTCAAACTGTCTACCTCGCCCATTGCGTCATTCACAATCACCAGGCAACTGTCCCATCCGGATGTGTGAGCAGCACTGGCGGCATGCGCGAGATGATGGTTCACTTGGTGAACGCGATCTGCCGGATAACCGGGGAACTCCCGTTGGACTTGTCGAACGAGTGCTTCACGCGAAAACACGTCGTCGAATCGCTGGCGCGAGAAATCTTCCATGCTGAAAAGCGGTCGATACGGCTCGTAGTCGAATCCGTGAGCCAGTTCATCGATGTCGTCGATTGAGAGCCCACCTTCAGCAAGGCAAAACCGAATGGCATCGACCGGGAAGTTTCCGGTGTGCTTCTCTCTGGAGAAGCGCTCCTGCTCGGCAGCAGCGACCAGCCGGCCATCAACAACGAGTGCTGCCGCCGCATCCGTCCCCTGGGCAATCCGGTATTCACGCTCGTCGAGGCCAGGCCAGTGGGCCTTTTTGAACGGGACCGATCTTTCCAGGCCGCTGATACCAAGGATCTTCATCTGCGCTGGCTCCTGAGGCGAGACACGGGGAGATATTCTCGATGCAAAGCTCGGGGCTGAGTGCGTTCATTGTAGGACATTTTCCGTACGTAAAATGAGAAGCAGTTTACAACGAATGTGGGTGTCCTGGGGTGAGCTAAAGTAATCACTCTTGGCGGGGAATAGTAATAGGACACAGCACAGGATGAAGACGCGCTGTCACGCTTTCGTCTTCTGCGTCTCTGTACCTCGAATGTGATTTAGGTCACCCGTTCCAAAGAAAAGCCCTGGCGCACCCCCACATAAGCCCCCATTCCTCACCCCAAAGTCAGCTGCGGGTGAGGATCATATCTCCATCTAAGGTTTTCTGAATTTTGGTGGGCAGTGAGGGACTCGAACCCCCGACTTCCTGCTTGTAAGGCAGGCGCTCTAACCAGCTGAGCTAACCGCCCACGGCGGTGGGTGGCCATGGATGACCTGCATTCATTCTAGCAGTGAAGCTCTTAACAGTCGCCTCTTGAGGATCATCGAGGTGGAGTTGATAATCTAAAGGCCGTGACCCGCCTCATTGTAAACGCAGATGACTTCGGTCTGACCGCCGGCGTGAACCGCGCCATCGTCGAGCTGTGCGCGGCCCGGGTGCTGACCAGCGCGACTTTGATGGCGAAGGCGGCGGCAACGAACGAAGCGGCTGAGATAGCCCGGAACAGCCCGTCGCTCGGCGCGGGCTGCCATGTTGTGCTTGTCGACGGGACGCCGGCTCTCGATTCAAGTGAAATACCGAGTCTCGTGGACGATGAAGACGGGAATCTTCCATCCCACGTCAGGAGCATTTCTGAAGCGGCTCCTGACCATGCGCATCCGTGCACGGGAAGTTGAAGCCGAGACCGCAGCCCAGATCGCTCTGCTGCAGAGTTGTGGCTTGCGACTGACGCACATCGATACCCACAAGCACATGCATATGTTCCCCGGCGTGCTCCGGCCCGTGCTGCGCGCCGCCGCAAGGCGGGAATCTTCGCGGTTCGCAACCCTTTTGAGCCTTTATGGAGCATCAACGCCACCCCTGACGCTCCCGAGCTGCGTCGTGCGCAGGTGATACTCCTTCGGAGACTCGAACCGGCGTTCAAACGCATCGTCGCCGAGGAGGGGTTCACAACTACCGACGGCTCAGTGGGAGTGTTGGCGACTGGATCGCTCAACATCGCCGGTCTCAAAACGATCCTCTCTGCGATGCCCGAAGGCACATTCGAGCTCGTCTCGCATCCGGGTTATCGCGACGCTGACCTTGAGCGCGCCAATACCCGCCTGCTGGCCTCCCGTGAGATCGAGCGAAATGCGCTGATGGCCCTGCGGGAGATTCGTGGCGTTGAGTTCATCTCGTTTGCGCAACTGAATCCGGCACTCGAGGCGGCCTCGAAAAGTTGATGTGAGCTTCTGCATCTTCGGCACTGATCGAAACGTCAAAGTCTCAGGCGTCTGAACCCTTCTTCGTCGACAAGCGGAACGGGCGGAAACTATGCGCATCGGGATCACATGTTATCCCACATATGGCGGCTCGGGCGTTGTAGCCACGGAACTGGGCATCGAGCTCGCTGCATCCGGGCACGAGGTTCACTTCATCTCCTACTCGCAGCCCTTTCGGCTCAGCGGACGTGACGACGGCATCTTCTATCACGAAGTCCCCGTTTCGAGCTATCCGCTGTTTGAGTTTCCCCCGTACGACCTGGCCCTGGCCTCGCGCATGGCTGAGGTCGCGGAGTTTTGCGATCTCGATCTGCTCCACGTGCACTACGCCATTCCCCACTCAGTCAGTGCGCTCCTCGCGCGGCAGATGCTCGCGGCACGCGGGCGCAGGCTGCCTTTTGTGACCACGCTGCATGGCACCGACATTACGCTCGTCGGCCTCGACCGCAGCTACCTTCCCATAACGCGCTATTCCATTCAGGAGAGTGATGGGGTCACAAGCATATCCAATTATTTGCGAGACAAGACCATCGAAGATTTCGGCGTAACTCGCGCGATCGAAGTCGTTCCCAATTTCGTGAACTGCGACGTATATACCCCGATCGTTGATGAAAAGGTTCGTGCCGCGGCGCGCGCAAAGTTTGCGCGACCGGGTGAGGCAATCCTGATTCATCTCTCGAATTTCAGGCCGGTCAAGCGCGTTGTGGATGTGGTCAAGGTCTTTTCGCTGGTCGCGCGCGAAGTACCGGCGCAGCTGATTCTGGTGGGCGACGGGCCTGATCGCTCAGCAGCCGAGTGGCTCGCGCACGACCTGAAGATCAATGACAGGGTTCATTTCCTCGGGAAACAGGAAAGAGTCAACGAGCTTCTGCCTCTTGCTGACCTGATGCTGATGCCCAGCGCACTGGAGTCCTTTGGACTCGCGGCGCTCGAGGCGATGGCATGCAAGGTGCCCTCCATTGCAACCCGGGTTGGCGGCGTCCCGGAACTGCTTGAGGATGGCGTTACCGGCCTGCTCTTTCCCGTCGGAGAAGTAAACGAGATGGCTGCCGGAGCTATCGCGCTGCTCAAGGACCGGGCACGTTTCGAGGCCATGCGCGACTCTGCGCGGAAGGACGCCCAGAAGCGCTTTTGCGCTACGCTGGTGCTTCCCCGGTATGTGAAATACTACGAGTCCATCCTGGCTCAATAAGCTATGCTGCCGGGTCGGGCTCGAAGCGTGGATTGAAGCCAATTAGCTCCCAGAATTCACCCACCAGCTTTATCGTCTCTGGCGTTGTCTTCGGAGTCGTGCGGAGAAGAAGTTCCGCGGCCGGCTCTTGTTCTGTTCCGGTACCAAAGCCCCTGACCGGCAGGTCGCGCGCGTCCACTGCGATAGCGACGCATTGCGCGGCGCGGTAAGTGCAGGCGGCCAGATCCGTTATCGACAGACGCGTGGTCGGCGTGGCTAGCACTGTGCGCGGCGGGGCCATGCGGTCAAGGAGCCAGAAGATCTCGAGCTTCGACTCCAACTCGTCAGGAACGCAGTCGATCGCGAGATCGGCATCGCGTACAGCCTCTTCTATCGTATCCACGAAGCTTACATTCGCTCCCGATTCCCCGCTCAGCACCGCAGGTCCCAACTGCTGCCGGAGATACTCCTGCGCGTGGTGCAAGTTGGCTGGCATCACGTCCTCAAGCAGTACCGTACAACCTGCACGCGCTGCCGCTAGGGCCAGCCAGCGACCCAGGGGGCCAGCTCCGATAATGGCTACTTTCATATCGCGATCGCGGCTTATTTGCTGGCTAGAGCCTGAGCCACGTCGTTTGCGTTGGGCCGCGAATGCTGCAGATGCTCGGCGATGCGGGCGCGCTCCTCGGGGGTGAGTGTCGGGAGGAGGGCAAGGATCCGGCGCAAGGTCACGGCGACGTCGTCAATGTAGTTCATCAGGCGGATAGCTTCTCCGGAGAGCGGCATGGGGGTCCTCGTAATTGAAGTCAGGGACTGCATCCGGCCTCACAGATTCCCTTGCGCCCAGACCAGCGGGGTTGGAACCCAACAAAAAGATGGGTCCCTTGAAGCCGGCAAGTCGAGGAACCTGGTTTATGAGACCGGTTCTATTGTAGGGGCTACGGTTGGGCTGGGGAAACACGTCGCCCATCCTTGCTCCCAGCTATTGATCCGCCCGGAGCAGGATTGAAAGCATGAGCTTTGCCAGATCGTCCGGCTGCTCTGTGCTCAGCGTTGTCGGGGAGTACCAGGCCGTCGTGTCAACTCCGTTAAACGCGACGACCATCAGTTCGTATTCCCGATCGTAGCCGAGCGCCTTCCCAATGAACTTGATCCTCTTGGTCGCAGAGCTGAATTGCACCTCGATCTTCAAATTGTCTTCGCGGCTGATCTCCAGGCTGTCAAGGTTCGGGGAAACAGCGCGCAGGACCGTACGCCCTGCCCTGTCATTCATGCTCTCGCAACGAATCGCCAGGATTTCGCGAAGCGCCTTCCACTGCAGGGGGAGCTGCCGTGCGAGCAGTTCGATCCTTGCGTCTGCCTTTGACTTCTCCTCCACGGCCTTGGCCCGTTTGGGCTCGTAAGCCATCAACTCTTCTTCCTCCCAGCTCATCTGGGGGGCTTTTCCGCTGTTGGGATCGATCGAGGTAACTTTGTTCGGAATTGCAGGAGCCACGTTCACACGAGACATTGGTATCTCAACCTGACAGAGGGCGATCGGGTGATTTGCTCCCCCATCGTACCGCAAGCGGGGTTCCCGAGCTCCTGATGGCGCACAACTTCCCGGACCCGTTACGTTACTTTTGGGACGGGGACCAGGCAGTTCACGAGTCGGAGCCGCGCCCCGCCCCAGGGGCCATGTCCTGCCGGGCCTGACCCGCCGGAAGCAGGAGAGCAGAAGTCGATAACCGCCGCTACAATAGGCGCAGCCAACTGATCAATGAGGATGAATGACAGACGCTGAAAACCCGATGGACCAGCGCCCTGCGGTCGGAACCGGAGGCGAAACGCCGATCGAAGCCGTTGTGCAGGTCGAAAACCTTGCAAAAGAACCACCATCCACCGAGCCGCATCCCGGGTTACCTGAACCGGGCATTCCAGCCTCACCAGGGCTCCAAGGGGCAGTCCTTCCCCCAGTCGCAACGGAGCCCCCACGCCCGGTCCGCATTCCGCATTTCGGACACGTTCTCCTGCTTCTGCTGCTGTTGCTGGCCGGGACGATCTGTTCGGTAATACTCGCCCTGGTTGCGGTGCACTTTCATCTCTTCGGGGTGTCCACCCCCGACCAGGTGCAGGAAAGCATGTTCTACAACATCGGCATCATGGGCCTCCTGTATCTGATTGCGTTTCTCCCGGGAGCAGCGGTATTTCCCTTGCTTTGGCGCAGGAGAGTATTGGAGGGCCTTCAGTGGAGCGGCGCATCCGCGATCCGTCTTCGCTGGCGTCTCTTTGGACTGGGCGTGGGTTGCGCCGGAGTGGCCCTGGCACTTCAGTCGGTGCTGCATCTGCCGCGCAACACGCCGATTCAGCAGATGCTGAACTCGCCCCAGGCCGCGTGGCTCATGTTCGCATTCGGCGTAACTGCTGCGCCTCTCTGCGAGGAGATTCTTTTCCGCGGCTTCCTCCTTGCCCTCAGCATGCACGGCCTTCGACTGGACCCGGGAGAAGATCACCCGAACCGCGCCGCCTGCTCTACTCCCCGATCAGCATCCGCGGTGGTCCCTCCCTGCCATGATCTTCGGCGCCGCGATTACCAGCGTCTTCTTCGCCCTCCTTCACGCAAGCCAGACCGGCAACGCGAAAGGCGTGCTCGTGATGCTGTGGAGCATGGGCATGGTGCTCAGTGGAATCCGCCTCAAGACCCGCTCACTGGCCGCCTCGACCCTCACTCACGCCTCTTACAACTTCACTCTCTTTTTGATGATGCTGATCGGTACGCACGGCTTTCACAACTTTCACCAGTAAGATCCGCCGCTTGGCTACTGACATTCCCTGACATCGAACAGGCGGACTCCCCTTGTCACCGCGCGTGTCGGAGTCGCAGTTGAGGCATTGCAATTTGGCGTCACAGGAACGCAGGAAATCCGGATTTCCCGCTGCGATCTGCCATGGCGGGAAATCCGGAATACAAGCCTATTTCCATTCCCACATCTTGCTGATGGTGTTGCCCGCGCTGTCGATATCGTATTCGAACGCAGCGCAGCCATTGTTGATGCGCGCAAACTTTGGCGATGCGGAACGGAAGAAGAGCATGCCGCGGTAGCTCACTGAGCCCCCCGGGCCGAACTTCCCCACACCCGTGCCGGTCCAGGTGGCGGTGTCACCGTCGGCTGTCATTTCCATTCCCTGCCCTGTGCCGTGGAGGGAGCCATCGGGGGCCACGACCGAGGTATAGGTCCCCATTCCTGTAGTGGCGATACCGAGTATGGTGCCCGAGTCTTCAAAAGAGACCTCGGCAGTGGGAGGGTTGACAGAAACAACGCGCCGGACAAGGCGCTTGCCTTTGGTTTCTCCGATTTGATCTCCAATCATGAATCGACCTCTCTCCTTTTCATTCGCCGGGTGCTGCTCGGGGATTTCCCGGGTGCGCAATTGTACGCCGAAGCGAGTATGGGCTGGCTTCAATTTTTCGCGACCTCGCCTCTCCTTTCAGCCTCGTGAAAATCGGCTTCAGAAACTCACGCGAAGATGCGCAGACCAGCCACCTTTTCTGTTGACAGTGGCCCTGAAATCGGAAAATCTGCTCTTGCCCCGGAGAGATTCCTGCTGATCCAGAAGCGACGGACGTCGCCGGGCAGACACCTATCCGCAAACGAAAGGACACCCGTGAGAAAGCTTCCCCTGATGATGCTGTTTGCCGCTCTGCCGCTCTGCACGCTGCACTTGAAAGCCCAGGAAGACGCCGAGGGCTGCAAGGACTCTCCGCTGGTCACCCGCATGGCAGGAAGCGTCCTTTCGAATTGCGACAACAAGGAGTACGAGCAATTCGACATCACCGTAAGCGCCAAGGACGACGCGCCCAAAAAACATGTAGAGGGTGAGTATCACGCTCTGAACTACAACACCCGCGAAGGAGTAAGCGAGATTCAGGTGTTCCGCAACCTCGAAACGGCGCTTCGCAACGGCGGATTCCATATCGTCTACGAGAACTCGCCGGGTTACATTTCAGCGAACAAGGGAAAGACCTGGGTGGTCATCGAAAACAGCGGAAGCTACTACTACCAGACCATTGTGACCGAGCAGGAGATGAAGCAGGAGGTCACCGCCGACGCCTCATCCCTCAAGGATGAACTCGATAAGAGCGGCCACGTCGCGGTCTACGGAATCCTGTTCGATACAGGCAAGGCAACGCTGCAGCCCTCCTCAGAGTCAACGCTGAGCGAGATCGCCAAGCTGATGCAGGACAATGTTGATCTGAAGCTTCGCGTTGAGGGCCACACTGACAATGTGGGAGCGGCGGCGGCCAACCAGGCGCTCAGCGAGAAGAGGGCCCAGGCCGTAAAGGCGTGGCTCGTAAATCACGGGGTCGCGACAGATCGCCTGATCGCAAAGGGATTCGGCGATACGAAGCCGGTCGAGGACAACTCGACCGACGAAGGTCGCGCAAAGAATCGCCGAGTTGAGTTGGCAAAGCTCTAGCCACGTCCACAGAGTGGAGTTCACGAAGTCTCGGGCAATCGAGCAGTTCTTGGCCAGGACCGAGAGCGCCGCGGTTCATGAAGCGCGACCCGGGATCGAACCGGACCTTCCGTTAACCCCACAGGTCGGTGGTATTCAGTGGGATGTCTTGCAGCTTCAGGTAATAGAAAAGCTGGCTCTTATGACGGTCGAGATGCTGGATCATCTTATAGAGCTGGCGACCAAGAACATATCCCTTGTCAGGCTCCCACGGCATGGCGAATTCGCGATGCGCCAGTGCGTCCTCCCCCGCTTCGCGAATCATGCGGTAAGTCAGTTCTTTATCCTCAAGAAGAAGGGCCTTGGCTTCGTCCACGCTCTTCACAGTTGGAAGCTTCTCCGCCGGAGGAATCATTTCCTCGGGCGGTATGTCATCGATACTCTGGCCGGCAGGCAGACCCCAGTCTCCAGTTACGAGTCCGTTGCAGCCCGCCCCGCACCCGTTCGAAATGTGCCTGAGAAGCTGCCCCACCGTCATCCAGTTCGAGCCGGTGCCGGGCTTCCAGCCAAGACGCTCGGGAACGACCTTGTCAATGAGGTGGATGGCTGTTGCGTAGGTTGTCTCAGCTTCGCTTGTCAAAAACTCAGTCCAGTTCATGGCGCTTTCCTCCTGCATGGAAATGCCTGGCGTGGAGTGTAGAAGTGTCCCATGCGCTGCGCAAGCCGGGCATAGCTCCGGCACATGGCTTCCCCTGACGCGCCGAGGCGGCCCACCCTCCCACAAGGAGTGGACCGCCTCTTTGCATTCCGGACTAACTTTCTTGCCGGCCGGAAACTCGTTCGTCAGTAACCCTGGAACCGGTTGCACAAATGAGTGTTGAAAGGGCACGGCTTCAGCCGTGCCGTAAAGTTGAGTTTTGAAAGGGCACGGCTTCAGCCGTGCCGTAAAGTCCGAGTCCCTCAGGGGCTTTAGCCCCTGAGGGATACGGTTTGGTCCTCTCAAAATGCATCGATGCAACCAGCCCTAAAGCGTGCGCTTGAACAGCGGCGTTGCAATCAGCAGCGTGCCAATGCCGAAGACAAACAGAAAAATCAAATCGTGCTGAATCGCCGCAAACCCGCCGTCCTTGAGCAGGATCGCTTTGAATCCATGAATCGCGTACGTGAACGGATCAACGAGGGCGATTGCGCGGAGCCATTTTGGAAATGCCGCAATGGGGTAGATCGCGCCCGACGGGAAAAACAGCAGCGTGTTAAGAACGCCGAACATGGCGCGCGGCACAAGCGGATCGTCCACCCGCACCATCATCAGGAACATCATGCCGTTGAATGCGATCGAGGTCCCAAGAATGAGCAGGAAAAGCAGGAGCAGCGCGGCGGGATGAAAGATCACACCGAGGCCCGCCATCAGTGAGCCGATGACAGTCAGGCAGATTCCCGAGAGCACCGCCTTGATCGCACCTGCGGCATTCAGTCCCATGACCAGCTCAAGCTTGCTGATCGGAGTGACGAGATAGCCCTCGTGAACACCGCGAGCCTTGTCGTCGATGTAGAGCATTCCCCCGCCGATCATGACGGAGATATACATCGCAAGGGCGACGGATCCTGACAGCAGATACTTCATGTACTCCACATAGGGGTAGAGTTCCACGATCTCCAGCGCGATATTCTTCACCACCCGCTGCTCAATTACTGGCTGATTGAGAGCGTCCACCAGCGACTGCATTTCACCCTCAAGCGACGAACTGAGAAACTGGTCGGAGTTGTCGACGACAAGGCCGATGCGCGGCGCATCCTGCGCATAGACGCGGCGGGAGTATTGCGCTGGAATGATGACCGCGGCATCCACCTTCCCCGTGCGCACATCCTCGCGGGCCGTGTTTTCGTCGTCGTAGGGAACCGTCGTGAAGGTGGCAATGTTCACCGCAATCGAATCGAAGGCCTCGTGCACCTTCACCGCCTGCGGTCCTCGATCGTAGTCCACCACTGCAACCTTGGCGCCGCGGATCTTGCCGCCGAATGCATTGCCGAGAATGATCAGTTGCACCAGCGGCAGCATCATCGACATGATCATCAGAACCGGCGAGCGGAAGAACTTCCGCATCTCGCGCTCGACGATAGCAAGGAATCTGTTCATGGCTGTGCTCCCGGGCGCGGCGGCATCTGGAAGACGGCCTTGACCTGCTCGTCGCGAAGTTGCCGGCCTGTGTAGTGAACGAAGACATCGTCGAGCGTTGTGTTCTGCACCGAGAGCGAAGTGAGCGATTCGCCCAGCGAGTTCGCCATCTCAACCAGTTGTGTCGTCGTCTGTGAGCCGTTCGAGGTGAGAACGCGATAGACTCCCGCAGACTGCGACTGCACCTCGGTAACATTCGGGAGTCCCTCGAGACGGGACTGCCATTCAGGATCCTCGCGATTGAACTGCACCTCAACCACGTTGGACCCTGGTACGCTCTGCTTGAGTTCAACCGGTGTACCGAGTGCCACCAGCTTCCCGTGATCGACAATCGCAATGCGATCACATAGCCGGTCGGCTTCTTCCATATAGTGCGTGGTCAAAAGCATCGTGAGATTGCGCGTCTTCTTCAGGTTGTTCAGCATCTCCCACACGGCGATGCGCGAGACGGGATCAAGGCCCGTCGTAGGCTCGTCGAGAAAGAAGATGCGCGGATCGTGCACAAGTCCCCGTGCTATCTCGAGTCGCCTGCGCATTCCTCCTGAGAGAGTCTTTGTCTGCGCGGTGCGCCACTTGGCAAGATCGACCGCTTGGAGCACCTCCGCGATGTTCTTTTCGCGCTGCACGCGTGGAACACTGTAAAGCTTCGCGTAAATGCTCAGATTCTCTTCGACGGTCAGGTCCTGGTCGCTCGTCAGCGCCTGGGGAATCACGCCGATCATGCGGCGCACTTCGTTGTGGTCCCTCGTAACGTCGTGGCCGCCGACAATCGCCTTGCCGCTGGTAACAGGGATCAGCGTCGTCATCATGCGAATCAGCGTGCTCTTGCCTGCGCCGTTGGGTCCGAGCAATCCGAAAATCTCGCCATCGGCCACCGAAAAGCTCACGCCCTTGACCGCTTCGAAGTCTCCGTATCGCTTCACGATGTTCTCCACAACAATCGCGGCCGGCGCAGTGTTCTTACCGTTGCCGTTGATTGCCGGACTGTGTTGAGCGGACGTGCTCATTGCTTCACCAGCTTGCTTTTCGGGATGTAAACCTCAGCCGTCATTCCCGGGACAAACCTCTCTTCGGGATTGTCGATAAGGAGCTTGAGGCGAACAGTCCTGATGTCGCGCTTGCGTCCGCCGTTGATGTCGCGTTGCGTTGCGAAATCGGCCTCCGCTGACTTCGCGATGACTTTGCCCTGCACCGTAGCGCCGCTGGGCATCACCACTTTGAGGCTGTCACCCAGTTGAACCGCGTCGGCCTGCGTTTCAGGCAATGGTGCGTAGACCCATGTCTGTGTCAGGTCCATGATGGTGGCGATCGTGCCACCCGCGGCCAGCACCTCGCCCTCCCTTGAAGCGAGTACGTTCACCTTGCCGGTTACCGGCGCGAGCACCTGCGTGTAACCCAGTTCAGCTCCAGCTTGATCGGCGAGAGCGCGCGCGTTTGCCACAAGACTGCGAGTCGACTCGACGGTGTGCGCGTTGACATCCGCAAGCAGCTCGTGAGCCTGCGCCTGCTTGAGCGAGGCTTCCGCCGCGGCAACGTTCTCTTTTGCTGTCTGCGCCGCCGCCTCGGCTGCCTGCAAACTGGTGATCGCCTCGTCGCGAGCCTGCGCGCTCATGATTCCCTGCTTGGCCAGCGCCACAATGCGAGTCGTATCCGCCTGCTGATGCTCCAGCATCGCTTGAGCCTGCAGTCGCGCGGCATGTGCGGCGCGCACCTGGGCCTCGGCATTGATCGTCCCATTGCTCGTTTCTCCGCGCGTCTGCCGCTCGGTCTCAACCGTCTCGTTGAGCTTCGATTGCTGACTGGCGACTGTCGCCTGGGCTGCCTTGTGCGCGGCCTGCAGGTCTTCGCTTTCAATCACTGCAATCAGCTCGCCCGTTTTGACGGCCTGTCCTTCGAGGATGTTGAGCGTCTGAATCCGCCCCGGAATCTTGGCGCTCACCAGCACTTCGTTCGCATCAACGGTACCGATGAGCTTGAGATCGCCGGAAGGACGCGCGGTGACCATATACCAGATAAACGAGCCCAGCGTCAGCAGGCCCAGAATCATGAAGACTCTATTTCTCGCGTTCATTGCCTCTCCAAAAACTCAGCCGATCTCGCCAGCTCCGGCATCGGCGTGTCCGCCAGCACGCGTGCTGCAACCTCGGCTCCATGATTGCGGTCAGTAAATACAGCCTGGCCCAGAAACTCCACCACCGCCCTGCGGCGGGCAACCAGTGCATCTGCCGAAAGCGGGTCGTAGGGCAAAAGCATCTCCCACACCGGCGCACTGAGGAAGTAAAAGACGTTGGCTCCGAGCGCGGCAAGGTGAATCTGCATCCAGTCAACGTTGATCAGCTCACCCGATGCAATGCCCTCGCGCACCGTGGCCTGATACATGGCCTGCAGCGGCGCAAAAACCCGCTTGATGAGAATTGAAAAAGTCTCCGACTCGCCGCGACGGAGCCGCATCATCTCCTGCTGCATCAGGCTCTGAAACTCGCCTTGCGCCAGGATGCGGTCAAAGTGGTCGAGTGCGGTTCGCAGTAAGCGCTCACCTGGCGAGGCCTCGCGCAGGAAAACAGCCATCGAGCGGTCGCGAATCTTCGCGGAAATCATCTCGAGCGCGGCGGTATACAGATTCTCCTTGCTGTCGAAGTAGTAGTAGATCAGCGCCTTGTTCACGGATGCCGCGGCAGCAATCCGGTCCATCCGCGCCCCCGCAAGTCCGTTGCCGCTGAACTCGTGAAGCGCCGCATCCAGAATGCGAGCTCGGGTTTCGGCTGACCGGTCGGAGGAAGCGTGAATGGGCTGCTCTGTCATATTTAACTAACTAGTTAGTAAAACTAACTTAGATTCCTTCCGAACGCAAGATCCTTGAAATTCTCTCTCCTGCAAAATTATTAACTGTTCTTTTTTCTTATAGTTACGATGGTATGACTCGGCCCGAACTCTGAACCGCAATTCCGAGGGCTGTCAGAAGCGACAGGTTCAGAAACATCGATCGCCGTGTTTTATTGGTTCCGATCAGTCGAGGAAGAAGATGACCCTTTCAAAAGTCGGCAAAACCCGGCTGATATTCCTCGTATGCATCTCGTCAATCTTGACGATTCCAGCTCCTGCCTTTGCACAGACCCAAACAGCATCTGAGTTCTGGCCCATCCTCAACGTGAAGTTCCGGGTGCATGACAGGTGGCGTGGGCTCGCCTTTGCTGGATTGAAGAAAGGGGAGGAAAACGAATATCAGCAATTGAACGCGGGATTCGGACTTGGACGTCAGTTGAAACCCATCCGGAGGCCGCATCCCGAAAATGTCGATTCCGACAGAGAACACACCTTTGTTCTGGCCGGCGGATATGAACGGCTGCAGACCTTTCAATCGGGAACCAAAAGCGATGAGAATCGCCTGACTCTTCAACTTGCGTCAGGATTCCGCCCGCTCTCCGGGCTTCTCTTGTCAGACCGCAACAGGGTCGAATTCCGCTGGCGCAACAGCGGCTACTCCACTCGATATCGAAACGAAGCGCATGCGCTGTACGACATCCTTGTCGGGCAATTCCACTTCAGCCCCTACGCATCGGCGGAGTTCTTTTACGACGGCGCTAAAGGAGAATGGTCCCAGCGAGCAGTACACGGCCGGGATCGAATGGCCATTCGGACACAAGCTGATGCTGCAGACTTACTATCTTCGACAGAACAACGTCAGCGAACCCGATCATCTCAACGTCGGCGGCCTCACGCTCAACCTGAATTTCAAATGACCTCGGCCTTGGATTGTTGTCGAGCACTCATGTTGCGTGAAACGCCGGCGAGTCGCCCTTCATTGCCGTCCTGCACTCATGCAAATTCATCACGTAGGCAGGCGTCGATCACGCAAAGACGTTCACCACCGAACCCGCATTAACCGGCATGGATTCCGTTTCCTCACCTGCGCCCAACTTGGAATCCGGGTCTTGGCGGGACTTCTCCTCTTCGGGCCCGCAATCCGCACCTTCGCCGTTGGCTTCATACGTGTCGTCTTCGGTCCGGGCGGAGTCGTCCACCGCCAGGACCGGAGGCATGAAGCCGTGCTCCTTCGGCTTCAAAAGCGAGACACCGCAAACCCCGTCAATGGGGCTGATCTCCATGTCACGGCCTCTCTGAAAGATTCCCCTGTCACATCCAATCGGCGGAGCTTGCCCTGACTTGAGCCCCAATCTCGCACGTTGGCTCATCTGCATCCGCAGCCTTCGGGATCGAGCAATCTCGGCCCTGGCCCCTGCTCTGCGAGCTGGTCGCGCGGATTGCGCAGCGGACACACCTCGAGCGATCGATGGGCGCGATGCTCGCCCGGCTACATTGGTGGGCCGTCGCTCTCAACAATGCGCGGGCTGCTATTCCCTATCCGCAAAGGGCGTGATCGGCTCCGCGCGGTCGCAACTTGCGCGGCCAGGTTGTTAAACTGGGGCCATGTTGGAAGAACTGGATTTTCGCCGGCAGGCTGAAAGCGCGCTCGACGCACTGAAGAAACATCTGATCGTGCGCGAGGAAGAAGACGAGGCAGGATTTGAAGTCGAAGAACAGAACGGCGTACTGAACATCGTCTTTGAAGAGCCTGCGGGAAAGTTCGTAGTCACGCCAAACACTCCCGTGCGGCAAATCTGGATCTCCGCTCTTTCCACCAGCTTCAAGCTCGACTGGGATGCGGCAGGCAAGGTGTTTGTGCTGCCCCGCACCGGAGAAAAGCTGATCCCGCTCGTCGACCGTCTGATCGACGAAAACATCCAGGGCTAAAGAACCCGGGGTGCCCCATTCATGACGCAGTTTCATCGCGGCATGAGTGGGAAACCAGGAATCTCACCGAAACAGCGGCGGCCTGTCCTTCGCCGCGCTGCCCCGCTCCTTGTTCGGCTGCGTGCTCATCTTGAATTCCAGATGCGTGGTTCCGGCATGGATCTTTTCAAGCGGCAGCCACGAGCTCGCGTAGGGCACGCCATCGAGCAATGCGCCGTCCACATAGACTCCGCTCCCGCTTCTTGAAATCACAAGGGTGCGATCCCCTGCAAGACGCAGTGTCGCCTTGTCGAACATGGGAGCGCCCAGCACCAGGCCGCCTACGCCGGGTACTGCGGGATAGAGACCAAGCGCATTCCACACATACACGCCCGAAGTCGCGCCCAGATCGTCATTGCCAGGAATACCATCGGATGTCGGCCTTGAATGTCTCCTTCGCAATGCGCGTCACCACTTCCTGCGTCTTCCACGGCTTCCCCAGAAACACATAAGCATAGGGAGTGACAAAGTCAGGCTCGTTCTCGATGTTGAAACACGGTTTGCCCCAGCAGCGCAGCCCGGTGAAGAATCTGTCGAGCCTCGGCTCAACGACGTATTCGCCTCCCATCGCTGCAAAGAGCGCGGGGTAATCGAACGGCACCATGAACGAGTATTGCCACGTATTCCCTTCCTCGAAGCCCTCCTGGTCGCGTCGTCCCCGGCCATCCAACGCGCTTGGGAAGAGATCGCTCCGTATCGAAATCCGGCATCCACCTGCCATCGCTCGATCGCGGGCGAATCCAGTGCGTCTCGGGATCGAGCAGATTCTTCCAGTTCTCTGACTGCTTGAGGAAGGCTTTGTACTCGGCATCGTGCCCCGTGTTGCGCGCGAATTGCGCGATCGCGAAATCATCGCTCGCATACTCAAGCGTGCGCGAAGCCGCAATGTGGTCCTTGTCGATCGGCGCGTAGCCGTTCTTCAGATACTCAGCAAGGAATGGGCGCTCCTCGCCATCGTGCGGGCCCTTCCCTGGCTGCGTGCCGGCCTTGACCATGTACTTCGAGTGCAGTCTCGACATCGAAGCTGCGCGCGCCGAACGCCCACGACGATGACACCAGCGCCACCGGAGAATCGCCGCCCATCACGTAGGTCACGTCGTTTGCCGCCGGCCAGCGCGGATACCATCCGCTCTGCACCGCATCGTTCACCAGCGACTGCATCATGTCCGATCTCGCGCTGCGGATCGAAGAGCGCCTGCAACTGCACCGTGTTGCGATAGATGTCCCAGTCGGAGAAATTGGCGTACTGCGCCTTCTGCTTTGTTTCAGACACTGAATGCGTCTTGCCGTCGAAGCCGATGTACTGCCCATCTTCGTCGCTGAATAAATTCGGCGAGAGAAACGAGTGATACACGCCGGTGTAGAAGATCTTGCGCTGATCCGCCGTACCACCATCCACCGCGAAGCGATTCAGCAGATCGGACCAGGTTGCGCGCGCCTTCTGAGTGAACACCTTCAAAGTCCCACCCCGGAATCTCCTTGTCCAGGTTTGCTCGTGCACCCGGCTTCGCTCACAAACGATATGCCCACCTTCAGAAGAATTTCCCGCTCCTTCGCCGAAGTCGAGCCATGCGCCGGTGTGCTTGCCTTGCGCCGATTTGGCTGCGAAGAAGCGCATCATCCTGCCAGAGCGACAGCCGACTTGTGACGTCTTGTTGAATCGGCCGGCAACATACAGCTTGTAATGCGAGTCAGACGAGCAGAATCGTCCCGCGCTCACCCAACCGGAAAAGCTGCCGTCGGGCTTGATCTCGATGTGATTGCCGAACGCATCGTGGTCGTGCGGCTTGTCGTCTTTGCCCGGAATCGAGTTCGCGCTGCTTCCCGCATTGACCAGAATGCGCATGGGAACGCCGTCCGGATAGATGAATCGCGCAATGCCGGCGCGTTCCGTCACGGTCAGCTCGACGCGAACTCCGTTCGACAAGGTCACCGCATAGTAGCCGGGATGAGCCTGCTCGTCGCGACGATCAAATGCGATCGGCGCAAGATGTGCCCCCGGACTCGCCGTTAACGTCTCGGTCGTCGGCAGCACCGCAAAGTCGCCATAGAGCGGGCAGCCCGCGCCGCTGATGTGCGTGAGGCTGAATCCATAAAGCTGATTCTCGCTGTGGTGATACCACGCATCAGTATTCGTGTCGGGACTCCACTGCACCATCCCGAAGGGCAGCGACGCTCCGGGAAACGTGTTGCCGCCGCCATCGGTGCCGATGATGGGATCAACAGAATCGTATGGAGTGAAGCAGTTTGTGAGAAAGCTGGCTGGCAGAATACGAAAAGAAGAAGCACGCAGCAGACAGGAAGAACAGATCGAACGCGCATCAGACGGGTCCCTTGAACTCCGAGAGAATCTCAGCGCTGCATTCTACTCCTGAGGATCCGGGACCCGCGGCGATGCTGATTGGAAGTGCGGGACGCCGTCGTCCCGCACTGGATGGATCTACTGCAGCGCGTAGATTGCCTTCAGTTCCTTTTCTTGGACGCTCTCCGGCAGCGGAGCATAGGAGAGCGAGGAGACTTCACCCTGGCCTGACTTGACGATCCAGCTCAGCAGGTCCTTGAGCACCGTGCGATTGGCCTGATTGGTGCCCTTCACCGGAATCAACAGGTAGGTGAAGCTGGAGATGGGATATGCATTCGCTCCGGGTGCATTGGTGATGGAGACGCGGAAGTCGGCAGGCATCTCCTTGATGCTCGCGCCAGCCTCGGTAACGCCTTCGATCGAGGCCTTGATATAGTTGCCGGCCGCGATTCTTGACCGCGCCAAAGCTGATGTGGTTCTGCAGCGCATAGATCAGCTCGACGTAGCCGATGGCGCCAGGCAACTGGCGCACCAGGCCAGCCACGTTCTCATTGCCTTTGCCGCCAACCCCCACCGGCCATGCGACCGAAGTCCCCTTGCCCGGTCCGCCGGCCCACTCCTTGCTCACCTTGCTCAGGTAGTCGGTCCAGATGAATGTGGTGCCGGAGCCGTCAGAGCGATGCACTACGATGATCTTCTGGTCAGGCAGCTTCACGCCGGGATTGTCCTTGGCGATACGGGCGTCGTTCCAGTTGGTGATCTTGCCCAGAAAAATGTCAGCGAGCACGTCGCCGCTGAATCTGAGGTCGCTCACGCCGGGAACATTGAATGACCGGCACAACCGCGCCGAGCACAGTGGGAAAATGGATCAGTTTGACCGGAGAGGACGCCAGCATTTCATCGGTCATCGGCATGTCGGAGGCGCCGAAGTCCACTGTGCCCTTCGTCACCTGTGCGATTCCGCCGCCGGAACCGATGGACTGATAGTTGATCTCCACGCCGGGATGCGCGGCACTGTACTCGTTGAACCACTTGGAATAAATCGGATACGGGAATGTTGCTCCGGCTGCTGTCAACCTCTGGGCCTGAGCGGTGCTCAGGGCCAAAACCAACAAACCTACGGCAATCAAGGTCTTCTTCACGGATAGCTCCAGGCAGGGTCCTGCCGTTTCCAATTCTCCAACGGCAATGTTACGGGCATTTGAATTAAGCGCAAGGTTTTTGGAATTCTTGCATTTAACAGTTCTTTAACCTTCGCTCTTCACCGCCATGGGCGAGGCGGTGCTCAACATCGAGCTGCTTCTCCGCAATTTGCGGAAAGGCGAAAACGAAGGTCGTCCCGGAGCCGAGTTCGCTTTCGGCGCGGATCTGTCCCCCGTGGGCCTGCACGATTTGCTTGACGATCGCCAGGCCCAGCCCTGTGCCGCCGGCCTCCCGTGACCGAGCCTTGTCGACGCGATAGAAGCGCTCGAAGATTCGCGCGATGTGTTCTGAGCCGATGCCCGGGCCGAAGTCCTGCACAAAGAACTCAACCTCGCCGCCGGCCTGTCGCGCGCCAACCAGAACGCGCTTACCCGACTTGCCGTACTTCACGGCATTCTCAATCAGGTTCCCGAAAACCTGGTTCATCGCATCGGGATCGACCATCACCAGTGCGTCCGGCGCTCCCGCCGACTGCAGATCCACTTCTGAATCGACAACCAGCCCGCCGAGCGAATCGATCGCGTCGTGCACCAGTTCGCTCGCGCGCATTGGTCGCGCCGCCAGTTTGTAGTCGGGGCTCTCCACTCCGGCCAGCGCCAGCAGATCCTCTGTCAGCCGGTTCATGCGGGTCGCGTTCTTGAGAATGACCTGCAGAAACTCCTGCGTGGTCTGCGGATTCGGATTGGGGTCCTCGATCAGCGTCTCCACGTATCCCTGGATCGAAGTCAGCGGCGTTCGCAATTCATGGCTCACGTTGGCAACGAATTCGCGCCGCGATTTCTCCGCCGCCTCAATGCGCGTCACGTCATGCAGCACGGCAAGCGCGCCTCCGCTGGGCAGAGGTGCCGCGTTGATCTCGAATATTCGGCCAGGCGCAAGCGAACTGGCGCGCCCCGAACGCACTTCACCGGTCTCAAGAGCGCCGCGCACGCATGCCAGCAGTTCCGGATCGCGCACCGAATGCACCAGCGGCCGTCCAACGCGGATCTCCGTTCCGGCCATGCGCTTGCATCACGGCGTTCGACCAGCGCACCTGCCCCTCCGCAGTCACCGCAACCACTGCCTCCTGCATCGAATCGAGCATCGTCGCCAGTTCGTGCCGTCGGCTTTCGATCTCAGCAAAATTCTGGCCCAGCCGCTCGGCGGTCTGGTTCAGCGCAGCTTCCATGGCTGCCAAGTTCGTCGCCACCGGACCGAGTCAAGACGCGCGCTCAGATCGCCCTGCGCAATGCGCCGTGCAAACGCCACCACGCGCTGCAGCCGCACAGTAACACGGCTCGCAGCCCACGCCGCAAGAGGCAGTGCCACGAGCAGCGCAAGCAGACCGGCCCAGAGCGCCTCGCGAGCGACGCGATGCAGCATTTCGCCCGCGGTGCGCTCCATCATGTGGCGGAGAATCAGCTCCATCATCAGCGTCTGGAAGACGAGCAGAAGCACAAACAGCGCCATCAGTTTGGTGAATACTTTGCGGGTCAATGAAGATTGCTCCCAGCCGGCTCCGGTCTGATTGGTGTCCTGATGCGACTCAGCCTGTTTCAAAGTCCCGGATGAAGGGCGATTTGGCTGCTGCGGAACCCGTCAACAACCCGGGTTCCATGCACCGCCCGGTCCAAAGGTGCCAGATTTGAAAAGAAGCCTCACTCGCCCTTGGGAATCTCGAAGCGATACCCGGCGCCGCGCACGGTCTTAAGATAGCGCGGATTCTCCGGATCGACCTCGATTTTCTCACGGATGCGACGCACATAGACATCCACCGAACGCGGCGTCACAAAACGCGCATCGCCCCACACCGAGTCCAGCAGATGATCGCGGCTGAAAACGCGCCCCGGATGCCGCGCCAGATAATCGAGCAGTCGGAACTCCGTCGCCGTCGTCGTCGTCAGCTCGCCGCGCACCTTCAGCTGCATCGCATTCGCGTCGATGATCACTTCTTCAAAGCTGATCACCGAGGGCGTCGTCGGCCGCTCAAACCGGCGCAGCACGGCCTTCACCCGCGCCACCAGCTCCCGCGTCGCAAACGGCTTGGTAATGTAGTCGTCCGCGCCGAGTTCCAGGCCCAGCACGCGATCGTTCTCTCCGGCCCGCGCCGTCAGAAAGATGATCGGAACCGTCGAAAGCCCGGGGTGAGCTCGCAGCCTCCGGCACACATCAAGCCCATCTCCGCCCGGAACCATGATGTCCAGCAGAAAGAGAGCCGGCGGCTGCCGCTCCGCATCCGGAATCACGTTGGTTGGGGTGTGAAAAAGCCGGGGTGAAAAGCCTGCGGCCTCAAGATGATGCTGCACCAGCCGCGAGATGTCGGTGTCGTCTTCCAGTACAAATACGGTTTGGCTCAACCGGATTGCCTCTCGCCTGCGGCCGTTGAATTTCAGAATGCGAATGGCCGCTCGGAATCGTTAACAGACTAATGCAGCCAGGCAAAGAAATTGCAAACGTTTGATGAATTTGGCGAAGCGCCCGCACCCCCAGTACCAGGCTGCAAATGTGCTTGACTGTCGAATCTGTCTCTGCCAGACTTCGTGCGCGCATCTAACGTAGATTGTGCACGCTATTCCGGCTTCCTCACGCCATTCGCAGTGCCGGAAGCCGTTTTTTCCCTTCGATTCAGGAAGCACACAACCCCCGGTGGACTCGGACTGCGAGTCGCAATGAACCAAAAACAGGAGGAGTGATGAAGAAATATCTGGCAGAATTGGTGGGCACCTTCATTCTGGTGCTCTTTGGCTGCGGAACAGCCGTGGTTGCAGGCGATAAGGTGGGAGTCTTGGGAATCGCCTTTGCGTTTGGCCTTGCGCTCATCGGCGCCGCCTATGGCATTGGCCCCATCTCCGGGTGCCACATCAATCCAGCCGTAAGCCTTGGTGTTTGGACCGCCGGACGCATGAAGACCGGCGACATGATCGGCTACTGGGTCGGACAGTTCGTCGGAGCCATTCTCGCCGCCTTCGTGCTCTCCGTCATCATCAGTGGAGTCGGTGGAGGTTACAACATCGCCGTCAGCGGCCTGGGGCAGGACGGCTGGGGTCCTGGCTACCAGGGTGAATTCAACGTAACATCCGCAATCCTGTTTGAACTCGTCGCAACGTTCATCTTCGTAGTCGTGATTCTGGGCTCGACACAGAAGGCAGCCCCGGCAGGCTTTGCGGGATTGGCTATCGGGATCACCCTCGTAGTCATCCACATCTTCGGAATCCGCATCACAGGAGTCAGTGTCAATCCGGCGCGCAGCCTCGGACCGGCACTTTTTGTAGGTGGCAAGGCATTGGCGCAGTTATGGCTGTTCCTTCTGGTTCCAAGCCTGGGAGGAATCCTGGCTGGCCTGCTCTTCAGAACCCGGACGCTGGAAGCGGATTGAGTGCCCAAACCGGTTCTCCAATTCGCGTCGAGTTCGATCTTCGACCCCAGTGTGGCTTTTCCTCAAAAGGAAACCAACTCGCAGGGCTTTGAAGTTGACCCACACGAATTGGAGAACCGTGTTTTAAAAACCCGAATGAAGGCCTGATCGAAAAGGATGAAACCAGGCGATAAGCCGGGGTTCATGGGCTTCGCGACCTGAGACCGGCGTTCCCATACCTTCCGCTTGTCCGCGCCCTCAGTTCCTGTCTCGGCGCGACCCGCCTCTGAAAGCGCAACTTCCCAGGTGTCGGGAGTTGCGAGTTCGTTGGCTGCAAGCCGCTTCCAAAGTGCAGCCTGCACCTCATCCACGGGACAAGCGTGCGACAGGAAGAGCACATCGCGCAGACGGACTGCTCCAGCGCGGTCGTATTTGCCCAGTGCATACTCGTCGAACTTGCAGAACGCAGCGGCCAGGCCCTTCTTCACCTGCGCAGAAAGCGGCTGACGTCCTTCCGCCCAGTAGATGGCGACGAACTCTGAAAGCTCATCGGCACGCTGAATCACGCGAGCCAGCGTCTCGGCCACAAGGGCGCGATGCGTGGCAAGTCGAGCCATCTCACGCACCAGCAACAGTGGTGCGTGGCGCAGCTTCATGCGTTCCCGAGCCTCGACGGCCAGCGCAGCTACACGCTCGGCAGCTACCTGCGGCACAAGTTCGCGAATGCGTCCGGCAATCTGCACGCCGTCCTCGTAGAACTCGCCCTCCCACAACATACAGGAGAGTACTGAGCGACGGAGTGCCAGCCCGGGCGCGATGGCACAGGCCGGCGCTCCCTCGTGCGTGCGCAACCCGTCGGTGCGCACACGTAGGCTCTTGTGGTACTTCTGAACGTTTAGGCGCATGGATGCGCCTCCTTTCACGGGAACAAAGAATCATAACTCTCTGCCGGGGAATAGACGGGCACGGTCCTTTTTGGAACTCCACCAGGCCGAAGCCTGGCGGCAGGCATCGAACCTGCTCCTCCGCTTTCTCAAGCGGCGTTCTCGCCGTCGATGAATACGTGCCCTGCGCCACCGGCAGCCTATTGAGTCCGCGCTAACCTCGCGCGACCTCTTTCCTATCGTCCTCTTCGTCGTCTTCGACAACTACGGGGACACGCGCGAATCCGCTGCCACGAAAGCCCTGCGTCGGCTTCCTGTGGCCCTCACTGAAGTCGATGGCCAGCTTCTCCATCTGCTCCCAGCCCGGACGATTGCGATCCCAGTACTCCGTGCACTCGTACACAGAGAACGGAACAACACGAGCAGGACTCGGGTTGGTGCAGATCACCATCAAATCGGATTCGCGGTAACCGGTCGTGAACTGACCGTGCGTGCAACTGCGGCACAGGTGCTCAGTTCCCACCGGAGTTCCGTTCTTCACGTTCAACTTGCCCATCACAATTTCGTTTCTAACCGGCTGAGCCGGAGGTTGATTGACCGGGGAAAAAGCGGCTGCGGATCACTGGTGCTCTGCCAACTGAGCTACCGGGAATGCTCCCGGGCGGGATTCGAACCCGCGTCCTCCTCATTAAGAATGAAGTATCCGTTACCTGCGCCACCGGCCAGGGTCAATGGTTCACGACACACGCACAAAGAATTCCGCCGGGGAACAAGCGAGGAAAGCTGGGCGCGGAATTTCCGCTTTACGGTGCCTCTTGCTTCGGGACTACGCCCCCGCCCCGCAAAGTGAACTCTTCCGGCAGGGTTCTCAACCCTGCGTGCCCTTGGCGAGAAGTATCTCTCCTCTTTCGCCACCGGCGTTACTTAGTTCGTGCGTCATGTTGAAGACATAACTTCCCCGTCCGCAGCAACTGCTACTTACTGCGCGAGAAGCAATCCGGGCAATAGGCTCGAAAGCAACTTACCCGAGGGAATAAACGAAGACAGGTGCTTTATTCGAGTCAGTTCGATGAACCTGACTTCTTCGCCACCCGGGCCAAGATCATTGGTTGTCAGATATGCGCAGGATTTGGACGCCGAAGGCGTTATCGGAAATTGACGAAGTACGCCCGGCGACCGGTGTGGCTCTTATCGAGCCATTCCAGCCTACGCATCGAAATGTTCGTTATGCGATTCATCGGGCGTTCTCCTGCACAGTTAGTACTGTGCCATAAGTCAATCTGAAACGCAAGCTATTCAGGTTGCTTTTTGAAATTATCTTTCTAAGTTAGCTTCATCACTTATCTCATCGCATGTGGTCACAACTTACGAACGTTCCGTCTCGCTGCAATGATTTACGCTGAAAGGCGAGGGTCCGGCGAGTATCGTCATCCGGTCCCGATGGAGGATCCATGACGTGGTTGATGCTGCTGGTCGGGCTGATCGTTGGAGTTCTTTCTGGCATCGTGGGTATTGGCGGCGGCATCATGTTCGTCCCCGCTCTCATATGGCTTACGGGCATGAGCCAGCACAAGGCGCAAGGCACGTCGCTCGGCGCGCTGCTTGCGCCCGTCGGCATCCTCGCTTTCATGGAGTATTACCGCAAGGGCAACGCCGACATCCGCATAGCAGCGCTGCTTGCGGTGGGCTTTCTCGTGGGCGGGTTCTTCGGCGCGGCCGGCGCGCAGCACATCTCGGAGATATGGCTCCGCCGCGTTTTTGCAATCACGCTCGTTGCCGTCGGTGGCCGTATGTGGTTTGTCAACTGATCGGGGACGGGCTCAGGCTCTCGCAATGAACCGAAGTCGCACGTAGTCCGCCACCCAGTCCCCTTCCTCGTCGCGCAAGGACGGCTCAAGCAGCGCAGCTGTCTCTTCCACAACCCTTTCTCGCAGCGCCTCCGGCACGCTTTCCAGCACGCCCCGTCGAAACGTTCGCAGCCACGCGCACATGCCTCCCTCCGGCAGTGGCGTAGGACGCGGAATCAGGGACATCTGTTCAACCTTGAAGCCATGCCGCTCCAGGCGCCGGGTGTAGCTCTCCGGCGTGGGGTAATAGTTCACTCCGTCCTCGCGATCGCCAAAGCCATAACGCTCCAGCACCGCGGTCAGCGCAACGCGAATTGCTGCAATATTGCCATGCCCGCCCATCTCCGCCACAAATCGGCTGCCGGGTTTCAGAACACGGTGAACCTCGTCCAGCATCGCATCCTGATTGCGCATCCAGTGAAGTGCGGCATTGGAGAAGACCGCATCGAAAACCCCGTCGCTGAACGGGAGCGACTCGGCGTCGGCGTGCTCCACTTCGATCCACCGCTCGCGTGCCGCGGCGATCATCTCTTTTGAAGCATCCACCCCAAGAACATTCGCTCCGGCAGCAACGATGCGCCTGCTCAGTTGGCCGTCGCCGCAGCCGAGATCGAGAATATACTCGCCCGGCTTGGCGTCGAGCCATTCAAGCACGCCGCCTGCGAGTCCGTGTACAAATGCACCATTCTGCTGGTAGGCCTGCGGGTCCCAGGTCTGTGTCGTCACATCGACCTCCATCGCTCCAGTGTGACCAATGGCTGCGCATAAGGCAAAGTTATTCTGTTTCTGATTTGTATAAGAAGGATTTATATATGCAGCTCATCCCCATCCATATGGAAGATAAGGATCTATCCCTGGGTGATCAGCCCCCGTCCGGGCTTCCCTGCTCTCAAATCGACTGCACGGGCAGCAGTGTCAGATCGTCCACGAGTCCAACCTCTTTCTGCACGAAAGGCTCGCCGTAGCGCACGCCGGCGAGCAGACCGTAGTGACGCGCCTCGGCATAGGTTCGTTCGCGAATCTCTTCTTCAGGAACGAACAGCCCGCCGCCGGCTGGCTGATTTGCATACTGCGACTTGTATGCCATCAATGCTGCGTGGCGCTGCTCGATGAATGGGGTGATGTCGACCACGAAGCTGGGACGCACATCGGCGTACAGGCTGGCGTACACAATTTTGAATGGCCGGTGGGGCGCGCTGCCCGTCTCGATCTTTGCCAGACCCGACAGGAAACACGCTTCATATCCAAGCGTTGCTGCGATTGCGTGATCAGGATGGCGAGCCTGCCAATAGGGCAGGATCACGACTCGCGGGCGCACCTGTCGCAGGATGCTGACAATCTTCTTTCGATTCTCCAGCGTGTTCTCGATCGCGCCGTCAGGCAGATCGAGCGCGCCACGCCAGCTCACGCCAAGCAGTCGCGCCGCTTCGGCGGCTTCGCGTGCACGATCTTCGGCAGTGCCGCGCGACCCGGCCTCGCCGCGGGTAAGGTCGAGGATTGCAGTCCGCAGTCCGCGCGCCGCCATGCGCAGCAGGGTCCCACCGCAGGTCTGTTCCACATCGTCGCGGTGCGCTGCGATGGCCAGCACATCGGCTGGTAGCGGAGCATCCGTGCCTGCATTCGAGATCATGCTGGATCAGTAGACGGTGTTGTTGCCGTCTGTGTGGGCATCCATAAAGGCCACATCCGATGCCGTGGCAGTCACCGTCACGTACTGATTGTTGATCGACGAGCCATCCACGGTGTAGTAGATATACACTTGCCCGCCCTGGGCCACGTATACCTTGTGCAGGCCGGTCACCGCTGCGATGCCGGTCAGGTCCCCAAGATACGGTTCTATCAGCGTGACGGAGTTTGTGCTCGTGTTGAACATCGTCAGGCACCCATATGGCTTGCCCGTCGCGTAGCGTTCGCCGCTCGTGCATTTCGTCATGCCCACCCACAGCGTATTGTCGTCCGCGAGCAGCATTCGGCTTGGCGCGCCTGCAGCGCCATCGCTGATTGCGACGGGGTTTGATGCCGTGGCAGTGCTCGAAGCTGTCGCCGCAAGATTCACAACCGTGAGATTGCCGGCAAAGAGACCGTCAGGTTGCAGTTGCTGTCCAGCCACATACATGGTCGAGCTCGAGATCAACGCGTTACTGGCGCCTCCGGGAATGGGAAGCGTGCACGAGCTCGCACCGCCGACTGTCGCGCAGGTGGCGTGAAGGGCCAGATTTGTTGGAAGCGAGCCCGAGTGCTGCCCTGCCAGGAAGATCGTCGGCGACACCGGCATTAGCGACACTGAGGAGGCCGAGCCACCGCACTCCTGCGCCGCAGTTGAGCACATAAGCCGTGCTGCCATCCGGCGAGAAAACGGCCTTGATCGGACGATCGAAGATCAGCGGCGTTCCATACGCGTTACCTGTCGCGTCGGTCGCATCGGGGCTTTGCGCCTGGAAGAGACACCAGCCGGGCGCGTTGTGCGGTTCGCAATCCACTGCCGCTTTCGGCCACGTGCTCGATCCACCGGAATAGGCAATCCCCTCTGCGGCTGTCAGCTTGCGTGTGTAGTAGGCGTAGTCGGAGTTCTGCGCGAAGACCAGTGCGGACGAGCCTCCGGGATTGACACTCACACGATACAGACCCGGCAGGCTGAGAGCGTATTCGCCACCGTTTGTCTGGTCAATAATCGTGAGCACATGTGCGGTCTGGCTTGCTGCAAATATGAATGACTTGTTCCGCGTGATGAAGATGCTGGATGAAGTCCCGTTCAGCCCCTTCGTCGTGCCCGTCGAGTTCTCTTTGGCGTAGTCCACGAGCGTGAACGACCCATCCCCGGAGCCATAAACTGCTCCGAGCTGTTCTTCGGGCATGTTCTGGATGGTGCTCGGGAGAGCACCCGAGAAGCCAGTGATACTGAATCCCGGTATCTTGTTGTTATAGCTGCTGCGGATGTCGTAAAACGCGTCCACGAAGATCAGCGCGCCGCGGTTCGACGGCGTCGGGTTCTGAACTGCGATCAGTACGCGGTTCGTCAGTCCGCTTGGCGGCAGAACGCGTCCCGCAAAATACGTCGTGGTACCACAACCTGCCAGCACAATTGCAACCACCAGGGCCCCGGCGGCGCTCAACCAAAGACTTCTCTTCTTCAAAATCCCTTACCTCGATGGATCGCGCGGTCTGGCCGCGGGTTCTGTTCGCGGCTGCAGCCGCAGCATGGTCACTTGACTGGCGGTTACCGCACTCCTGACCGGATGAAAACACTCATCGCATGGTCGGTTCCTGCATAGCTTTTGACTCTCGAAGTATAACAAAGCAACCCGGCTTCCCCGACGCGGAGGCCAGCAGTCCATCCACCGCTCGCCGCCGACCCAATTTGACCGGTGATGCGTTAGCATGACAGTTGAATGACTCAATTTGCAGACATTTTCGCCAACCGTCCGGTTCTCGCCGATGGCGCCATGGGCACGGTCCTCTATGCTCGAGGCGTCTTCATCAACCGGTGTTTCGATGAGCTGAATCTCTCTGACCCCGGCATGATCCTCTCCATTCATGAGGAATACCTCCAGGCGGGCGCTGAGATCCTTGAGACCAACACCTTCGGCGCAAACCGCTTCCGGCTTACTCGCCACGGCCTCAGCGCCAAGGTAGCCGAGATCAACGCAGCGGGAGTGAAGCTGGCCAAGCAGGCCGTCGCTCACCTGAAGGAGAAGCAGGCTGGCACCGCTTGGGTCGGCGGCTCGATCGGTCCCTTGGGCGTGAGGCTTGAACCGCTCGGCAAGACCGGGCTCGACGAGGCTCGATTCGCCTTCGCCGAGCAGATTCGAGCCCAGGCTGAAGCCGGTGTGGATCTCCTCGTTATCGAGACGATGCCGGCATTGAACGAGGCGCGCGAAGCCCTCCTGGCCGCGCGCGAAGCTGCTCCCGATCTTCCCGTGCTCGTGATGGTCACGGTCGACGATGAAAGTAACTGTCTCGACGGCTCATCGCCCCAACACGCCGCCACCCTCCTCACCGAGTGGGGCGCAGGCGCCATAGGCGTGAATTGCTCTACCGGCCCCTCTACTGTTCTCACCGCCATTGAGGCAATGCGCGCCGCCACCACCTTGCCCCTGGCCGCGATGCCCAATGCGGGCATGCCGCGTGAGATCGAGGGCCGCAACATCTACCTTTGCTCGCCTGAGTACATGGCAAGCTTTGCGCGCAAGGCGATCGCCGCAGGTGCCCAGATCGTGGGCGGCTGTTGCGGCACCACGCCGAACCACATTCGCGCCATGCGCTCCGCAATGCGCGCCATCGACGCGCAGGCCCGCGTGACGGCATCCGGTGCAACCGAAGAGCTGTCCACTGAGACGCCGCCCTCCCCGCTCGGCCAGCGTTCGCGAATCGGCTCTCTCGTCGAGCAGGGATCCTTCGTCACACTTGTCGAGATCGTGCCGCCGCGTGGCATTGATTGCACGCGCGAAATTGAAGGCGCTCGCCTCCTGACTCAACTGGGCGTACACGCTATCAACGTCCCCGACTCGCCGCGTGCGTCGGCCCGCATGAGTGCGCAGAGCCTCTGCATCCAGATCCAGCAGCACACCGGCATCGAGACGATCCTGCATTACACGTGCCGCGACCGTAACGTATTAAGCATCCAGTCAGACCTTCTCGGCGCATCATCCATCGGACTCAAAAACATCCTCTGCCTGACCGGGGACCCGCCCAAGCTCGGCAACTACCCCGATGCCACCGCGGTCTTCGACGTCGACGCAATCGGCCTCGTGAACATCGTCCGCCGCCTCAATCACGGCATGGATATCGGCAACAACTCGATCGGCGCTACCACCAACTTCACCATCGGAGTGGCCGCAAACCCCGGAGTGCCTGACATCGAGCACGAACTGCGGCGCTTCGCCTACAAGGTTGAAGCCGGCGCGGAATACGCGATCACGCAACCAGTCTTTGATCTGCGTCTGCTCGAGGAGTTCCTCAAGCGTATCGAAAGCTTTCGGATCCCCGTCATTGCCGGAATCTGGCCCCTCACCAGCCTGCGCAACGCTGAGTTCATGAAGAACGACCTCCGCGTCTCCATGCCTGAAGAGATCATGCTCCGCATGGCGCAGGCCGGTTCGCCCGACGCCGCGCGCAAAGAAGGAATTCTCATCGCCCAGGAGATGCTCGAGGCTGTGCGTCCGCTCGTGCAGGGTGTTCAGGTCAGCGCACCCTTCGGACGCTATATCGCCGCCGCCGAAGTTATCGCCAGCGTGCTGCCTCAAAGCGCAGTCGCCACGGAGTAGGCAATGCCATCGTTCGAAGAATCGCTCAAAAAGCTCGAAACCATCGTCGATCAGCTCGAAAAGGGCGATCTGAGCCTCGAAGATTCACTCAAGCTCTTCGAGGAAGGTGTCGGCCTCTCTGCCGCCTGCAAGAAAGAGCTCGACGCTGCCGAAGGCAAGGTCCAGATGCTGGTCAAGCAGCGTGATGGTTCAGTGAAGGTCGAGCCGTTCGAAACCGATAAAGATAAATCCTGACAAGACGAACAACTACCCCGTCGCCAGTCGATTCCGCAGCCATTCCAGCAACTCGGGCGAGATCTCGTTAGGCGACTCAAGCCGAAATACCGGAATCCTTGCCACCGCATCCGGCAACACGATTTCCGCGCCTGGCGGAGCGATCACCGCATCCGCAGTGCTGAGAAACGGAAAAAAGCTCAATTTGAAGCCCGTCTCACTTCCGCTCATGATCGCGAGACGGATGTCCGGGCGTATCTCCTCCGTAATCCGATTCGACTCGAAGATGACGTTTCGCTCTCCGGCAAGCGCCGTTTCCATTTCGTGCAAGGGAAGCGTTGATTCTGATGCGCTCACAAGCAGCGCGCGCTGAGCGCCGGCGGCAAGAAAGCGCGCCGTGTCGGTTTCCTGTCCCTCTTCCAATGCTCCCGGTGCCGGCTCCTCCCACACATGCCCTATCGCACCGTAGTTATGGCTGGTGACCTTCACGACGATCCAGCGGAACCCCGGAAACGCAGCGATAATGCCGCAGATCAGCGAAGTCTTGCCGACGCTCTTGTTGCTTCCTCCAACTACGATGACCGGCAAATGGATATTCCTCTCAGCGAGATTTGGAACTTGTTGCGTAATCTGCTTTGAAAGATTGCTTATTCCGGCTTTGCTGGATCTGTCATCCCGAGCGCTGCACGCTTGAGGCCCTACGAAATATCGCCGTTCAGTGGGCTTTAGCCCCGCGAGGGATCTGCTTGTGTCAATTTCGTCCACACAACTGCGATGCGCAAGCCTCACGCAATAAATCGCAGGCAGTTTCCGTCCGTATCCTTCACATACATTTCCCGGCTTCCCCACGACTGATCTACGGGCGGCGTGTCGACGTCGACATGCTTTGCCATGAACTCGTCATAGAGGTTATCGACGCTGTCCACCATCAGGTTTACAACACCGCCTGCAACTCCATCCCCGCTGAAAGAGGACAGGTTAATCCAAACATCGTCACGGGACATTCCCATGTAGCACGGATCTGTCTCCACACCTTCAGGCCGGTGCGCAAACTCAAGTTGAAAGCCTAGGCCGTTCGAGTAAAACTCCGCAGCCGAGGCAGCATTCGACACGTGCAGCAGGGGAATTGCGCGACGGATCATCAGTCGCCTCCTTCACACATCAAGTCATCCAGGCAAATCGCTATGCTTGTCGGGGCCTTTTTCGCGGCGGGAAAGCCGGGACAGAACCGCTTGCTCACGCAGAACCTGCCTGAGCGGACGGGCTGGGGTCCCCCACATCACGGTGCCCGGCTTGTGACCCTCGTTCGTGATGGTTTTACCACTAAACACGCCGGATTGACCGCCTAAAATCACTCCGGGGCCCACGTGCACGTGTTCGCCAAGACCAACCTGCCCCGCGATCACAGCGCCGTTGCCCACCGTGCATGATCCGGAAATTCCGGTCAGCGCCACGAGAATCACATCCTCACCAACGTCGCAGTTGTGCCCGATGTGGACGAGATTATCGATCTTCGTGCCGCGCCGAATGCGCGTTTCGGCCAGCGCTCCGCGGTCGATAGTCGAGTTGGCGCCGATCTCCACATCGTCTTCAATCACCAGCGTGCCCTGCTGCGGAAACTGCGTATATGCGCCAGTCGTGTTATCGCGCACATATCCAAATCCGTCCGCCCCCAGAACCGCGCCGGCATGCACCACCACGCGGTCTCCGATCGTGGTGCCCGGGTAAATCACAACGCGTGGATGAATGTGACATTGTTCGCCGATCTTCACATTCTCGCAAACCACGGCGCCCGCCTCGATGCGCGTGAAACCTCCGATTTGGACATGCGAAGCCACCACCGCGCACGCACCCACAATCACACCCGGCGCAATTACGGCATCTTGCGCAACCACCGCCGAATGGGCAATGCCGCTCGGCGTCAGCGGATTCGCCAGCAGTCTCGCCGCTCGCGCAAACCACAGCCGCGGCTGCTCCGTCTCGATGACCACCTTGCCTTGCGGATACGAAGCTGCAGCTCCGGGTTGAAGCACCACCGCCCCGGCGTGGCCTGAAAGCGCCTCCGTAACCGTGATCGCTGAATCTGCAAACGCCAGGTCGAACGCACTGGCCCTGTCACAGGTGTTGACGCTCTCCACGATCCATTCACGATCGCCCTGAACCATGTTCCCGCCCAGACGGTCCAGCAGTTCTCCAATAGTCATAGGATGACTCCATTCGCAGAGTAACGCCTTCTGCCCCGTGGCCAAAATATCTGATGTCCTTCCGAGCGACCATTCCACGAAACTGGATGCCCCATGTCTCGTCAGAGACGTGGGAAACAACGAACCCTCACTCCGCCTTGCCCCTCCCCACCCCACTCCCGCCGGGTGCCCCATCCATGCGACGTCTTTGTTGTTGTCGCATGGGTGGGATACCAGGAACCCCAACCCGAAACTTCGTCCCATCACAAGCACTGGGTGCCCCATGTCTCGTCAGAGACGTGGGAAACAACTCCACGAAACCGGCGCCGGGTGCCCCATCCATGCGACGTCTTTGTTGTTGTCGCATGGGTGGGATACAACGAACCCCAAACCGAAACTTCGTCCCATCACAAGCACCGGGTGCCCATGTCTCGTCAGAGACGTGGGAAACAACTCCACGAAACCGGCGCCGGGTGCCCCATCCATGCGACGTCCTTGTTGTTGTCGCATGGGTGGGAAACAACGAACCTTCACTCCGCCTTGCCCACTCTAACCCCACTCCCGCACACTTGTTCCATGCGACAAATCTTGTTGCTCTGGATGATCCTCGCGGCGTCGATCACCACTCACGCCCAGTGGGAGATGCAGGATTCCCACACCACCGCCGACCTCCGCGGCATCCACAACGTCGGCGGCGGCGTCGCCTGGGCCTCCGGCACCAACGGCACCGTCCTCCGCACCGAAGACGGCGGCTACCTCTGGCAGCCGTGCGCCGTCCCTCCCGGCGCCGAGCATCTCGACTTCCGCGGCATCCAGGCCTTCGACGCCAACACCGCCATCGTCATGTCCTCCGGCAAAGGAGACCTCTCCCGCCTCTACAAAACCACCGACGGCTGCCACTCCTGGAAACTTCAAACCACCAACTCAGACAAAGAAGGCTTCTGGGACGCGGTCGCATTTCAGCACGGCGATTTTGGCTTTGCGATCGGGGACAGCCAAACAGGCGTGCTCATCGGTGATCCCGTCAAAGGACGCTTCCAAACCGAGGTGATGATCCTGGGGCATGGGTGGTTTATCGATGATGCAGGTTGCGCTGCCCCTGAAGGCCAGGCCGCCTTCGCCGCCAGCAACACATCCCTGTTTGTCTTCGGATCACGCAGATACATCCTTGGGGCCGGTGGCAAACCAGGTTCAGGCGTATTTTTATCTCCACTCTTAATCAGCGGCAGCGGATCGGGGCCGTGCAAGAGAATTTCGGTTCCGATGACAGGTGGTACCGATTCATCTGGAATCTTTTCGCTGGCATTCCGAGACCTGAAAGAGGGCATCGCCGTGGGTGGAGACTACACAAAGCCCGACGAAGCCAAAGGTACCGCTGCTTGGACGAAAGACATGGGCCTCCATTGGACTGCTTCGAGCAAAATGCCCCACGGTTACCGCTCCGCCATTGCCTACGACGCGCAGACCAAAGCCTGGATCACCGTCGGCCCCAACGGCACTGACGTCTCCACCGACGACGGCCGCAACTGGCAAGCCCTTCACCCCGACCCGGCCCTCCACGAACCTCCCGACGCCGACAAAAACTGGAACGCTCTCTCGCTTCCCTTTGTCGTCGGCCCCCACGGCCGCATCGGCAAACTGAGATCGGTGGGTCATCCTTGACGAAGCCGAGACAGGAAACTACGAACCCCATGTCGGAACCTAGTCCCTAACAATCACCCCGGGTGCCCCATCCATGGCGCAGTTTTATCGCGGCATGGGTGGGAAACTATGAACCGCAACCCGTCATTTGCCCCCCCAGCGAGCTCCGCCCACTCCGCCTTTCCTTGCAGAGAATTCCCTTCCTTCAGCGCAAAATGGAAACTGCAGATGCACCCAGTTAAGCCACGAGTTGCCTATCCATGCGGTCACGTCGATACCGCAATGCGACATAAGTTCCAAAAATCGCACTCAAAACAACCCGTAACCCTTTTTCCGAGAGGAATCTGCGGCTAAGTCCAATGCTGAGAGGAATTTGGCGTAACACCCCATCCGTAACCTTATGAAAACAAGGAATTTCCTTGCAGAGATAGGGAGGGGGGTCTGGATCTAAATACCACTATATGGTACGAGTCTTGGGATCGCTGCGGCCGCGTTTCAGTACAGCGGCGTCTCCCCCGGCGGACGCGTCTTCCAGCGCCTGTGGATCCACAGCCACTGATCCGGATACCGCCGAATCCACGACTCGAGCACGTCGTTGCACTGTTGTGTCAGCGCAAGCACGTCTGCGCCTGGATCATCGCTCCGCGTAAAGCGAAGTTCCGGTCCGAAGTGCAACACGTACTTCCGCTCGGCCGGCTCCCACACCATGAAGCCCGGCAACACCGCTGCTCCTGTCTTCAGTGCCACGCGCGCCAGTCCCGACGCCGTGCACGCCTGGAGCCCGAAGAACCGCACAAACTCGCCTTGGGGAGGAGTCATGTTCGTGTCCATCAGAATGCCAACCGTATCGCCGGCGCGCATCGCCGTCAGCAACCCCCGCGCAAAGTCGTCCTTGTGCAGCACCCGATTGCCATGCAGGCAACGAATGTCCATTCACGAAATCATCGAGCTTGCGATTGTCGAGCCGCCGGATCACCAGTCCCATCGGATGACCCATCAGCGAGTGATAAAAACTCGAAAGCTCCCACGCGCCAAGGTGTCCGGTCAGCACCAGGACGCCCTTCCCGCGCGCTTGCGCCGCGAGATAGTGCTCCGGCCCTTCTGTGCGAATCCAGCTCTTCGTGTTTTCCGCGGTGTAGCGCGGCATGCGGCAAAACTCGACCAGTTGCCAGCCAAGATGGCGATACACGCCGCGCAGAATCTTGTCGCGTTCGATTGCTGGGAGTTCAGGCAACGCCAGTTCGAGATTCCGTTGGCCCACGCGGCGCAGGCGGCCAAGCCCGTGATAAACAGCCCATGTCAGCCCGCTGGCAAACCAGCGCGCTATGCCCCGTGGCATCCATCCCAGAATGCGCGCCACGGCCAGAACGAGCCAGTATTCTAATGATTCCTGCATCTTGAAGAGCAAGAACAAGTGTAATCGGTCCCGGCTCAGTTCGCGTCGTTGAGATCAGGCCAGCGCAGAGTTGTGCAAACAAAAAGGCGGCCTTCAAGGACCGCCTCTTATCGATGCATCGTCAACTCAGAATAAGTTACTTGCCGTGCTTCGCTGCTGCAAAGTGCTCCGCGACGGTACGAACAAACGGAACAGCACCCGTCGGCACCGGCACGTTTCCCTTCAGAACATTCTCAAACTGCTGCGGAGCACCAAAGTAGATTTCGGTGTCGTCCGAGTTCTGCGAAACGCTGGTCCCGTCGAGGCTGATGCCTGCAAACAGCCCCTTGTTGCGCGAATAGCTCAGCAACTCCGCGTTCATCTTCCAGTCTGTAGCGGCCTGGCCTGCGCGCCCCACCGGCCCGGCAGCTGCTGAAGCGTCTCCGCCGATCTTGAATTTGTTCTTCAGCAGGGCCTGCATTCCGCGGTCGTTCACAGCCACCAGCACCAGGTCCGTCGCCTGCCCTCCAATCTGAAATCCCCACGACCCGCCCGCCATGCGAATGAAGACCGGCGCGCTCCACCCGTGTCCTGTGCGGCAAGTCACCACGCCCTGACCGTACTGCGCACCAAAAACAAATGCACCCTTGATCATGCTCGGGACAACCGCAACGCAGGTTGCCTGCTCAAGGATGTTCATCGGAATCGTGCGATCCTTGGCGCCCATGACCTGGTCCAGCACCGTCTTCGCCGAGTCAATGCGGTCCTGCAAATCCGTATGGGACGAAGCTGCAAATGCGGAACAGGTCATCATGATAGTGAGACATAAGGAAGTAATACTCTTCTTCATCAATAAGTCCTTTCGATATCCGCGGTCCTTGAAAGCGCGGGTGGTTGTTAATCAATGACACGACGATAGCCCTGAAGTCGCGGAGTAAATCGGGGGAGCGTAGGACCCGGATCGCGAAACAGCATCATGCTTCAGCCTATCGCAATCGAACCTCAGGCCACATCGGTGCGAATCCGGAAATCGTGGTTCCGGTATCCGACCAATCAACGGGAATCGCAACAAGGAGAGAACGAACTTTATCCGCACGCGTGTCCAACGAAGACTGGAATCTCTGGCTGGCTCCAGAGCTCTCTCTGTGTTGACTTTTATGCGGGAGGAAGAGCGCAGCGAATACAGGAAGAAAGCGCGCGTTTGTGAGGCGCCCACAGACCAAAAAAAGAGGAGTTCACAGGCATCACGCTAAACATGGCGCCTGGGAACTCCTTTCCCCAGATCTGCGTTGTTTCTAAGAGACATTTTCGGTAATGTGCCGAAATTACACAACAGTACCAAGGTCCCGCTATTTAAGTAATCAATTCACTGGATACCCTGGGTAATGCCACCGGCTCGGCCGCCCACTGACTGGATTGGCTCGCTGCCTCGCAACTTGAGCGTCGAATTCAGCCCATTTTTCAGGAAGGGCCTGCCGATTGGCTTCCCGTAGATCTCAGGCCATCGACTCTGCCATCGATCCCTCGGCAGGCGTGTACGACCCATGCAATGCGCGCATGGACAGCTCGATGCGGTTTTCCGCCCCTATCTTGCGCATCAGTTTGCCAACGTGGGCCTTTACGGTCCGCTCCTCGATTCCCAGTTCCAATGCGATCTCGCGATTTGAGCGCGCCAGCAGAAGCAGCTTCAGCACCTGGTCTTCACGAGTAGTCAGGTGTGGACGTGTACTCGTCAGGCTCGCTTCCTCCCCGGAAAGAAGCCGGTCAATGAGCTTCGAGAGCAGCTTGCGAGGGGCCCAGATCGAGCCCGAGATGACCACTTCGAGCGCCTCCCTCACCATGCGGGGCCCGGCTCCCAGATCAAGATAAGCGCGCGCGCCTGCAATGATTGTCTCGATGACGATGTCATCGTTGCTGATGGGGCCGATCACAACCATTCGGAGATTGGGTCGCTTCCGTCGCAGCCCCTCCAGTACCCCGAGCCTCTTCGTGGACGAACTCCAATCGATGACAAGATATTCGATCGTCGAATCTGCAAGATGTTCTTCAAGCGTTCCGACAATCGGAACCAGAGGTAATTCCCCAGCTTTGGGACAGCTGTCAAAAATGCTGATAAGGCCTTCGAGCCGCATTGGCTCATTGGCGACCACGCCGACCCGGATAGGAACAGGATTATAAATTGCAGACATCGATACTCCCTTGCTAGATGAGTCTTCGGCGATCCAGCGGGCTGAGTGCGTTTGCCTTGCTGTCTCGGCTTAACGCCGGGGTGGAGTTCGCGAGGCGGTCTTCTCGCCTCTGCAGAACTATCCCCTGCTGATTCTGGCACTTGCCTTTCCTGGGAACACGTTTTGCCGGTCCCGGCGAGCACCTCTGAGAACAGTATCTTGCAAAGTGACTGATTTGCGTAGACTTTGACCTGAAGTTAAGCTCCGTTGCCTATCTCCAAAGTCATAGGGCCAGTCCTTTCCAATCTTAAAGTTCGCTAAGAAAGCGGCTGCCTCACCGCATCTTCAGCAGCGCAGTTTGCAGATCATTTCCCTCTCTCGGCGCACAATCTTTCTATGCACACCGACCGGCAAAGCACAATGTATTGCGCGCGGGACGTATGTTCCGTCCAACCCGCGAAAGGGTGGGGGAAGACCATTCCCTCTCGATTGAATCGCCAGCTTATACCGCATTACGGTGTGAGCTAAATGACGAGAACGTCGAAGAACAGCCGTAACTCCTTTGCTGAGAGGAATCTGCGGCTAAGTCCAATGATCAGAGGAATTTGGCGCCGCACCCTCTTCGTAAGTTGCTGAATATAAGGAATTTCCTCGCAGAGATAGGGGAGGGGATCCCCATTGAGTCGTGATCAAACCGGAGCGATCTGCCGTCTTGAGGAGGGCGGCGTTGAAAGGCCGGAGAAGGCCCCTTCTCCCGATAAGCAGCAACCAGAATTGACCCCTTCGCGTGCAGTGGGGCCGTCGAGCAGCTTGCCGAGTCGGTCAGGGACAGGGACTCACCACCCAGATCAACCTTGGCCTTCGTCTTCCGAAGTTGTCGAAAGAGGTCCGCCGTCATTTCCACAATTGACGCAAAACCTATACCATCAATCCGGTAGAGCGTGGTACAGTCGAGAACAGTCGCGCCAGCGAGGTGACCGCTTTGATTAAACAAGACATCGTCCATCATGTGATCGAGCGCACAGGCCTGCCCCGCACGAAGGCCGAGGCGGCGGTTGACACCGTGTTTGAAGGCCTCAAAGAGGCTTTGGCAGCCGGCGAGCGCATCGAATTGCGTGGATTCGGCGTATTCAGCGTTCGAGCTCGCAAGACGGGCATCGGGCGCAATCCCCGTACCGGAACTGAGGTGAGCATTACACCGGGAAAGGCTGTGCGGTTCAAGCCTGGCAAGGAGTTGCACACGCTCACCGAAGGCGCCGCGCCAGGTACTGCGCCAAAGAGCTGATCACGCCCATACGCTTTCCCATCTAGCAGGCATAACCGTTTTCACATCAGTCTTTGCGCATCCACGTCGATGACGACGTTTCTGCGTGGGATTCCTTCTGCATCGGAGTGCGCGAGCGCAGCGCGCAACGCCGAATTTAGCGACTTCCTGGAATTGGCTTTCAGAATCAGGTGGAAGCGGTAAACACTCTTGATGCGCGCGATTGGCGCGGTACAGGGACCCAGCACGCGAACCCCATCCGGCGCAGCGTGTTGGAACCATCTGCCGAAAGTCGCCGACCAACCAGCCGCATCTTCCAGCTTCTCGGATTGGATGAGTACGTTGGCTAACACTCCAAACGGCGGATAGTGCATCCAGCGGCGATATTTCAACTCGCGTTCTGCAAATCCGGCAAAATCGTGCTTCGTAGCCGCGAGAATCGCATAGTGATCTGGATAGTAAGTCTGAACCACAACTCGACCCGAGAGTTCACCACGCCCTGCGCGCCCTGAAACCTGCGTCATGAGTTGAAAGACGCGCTCGGCCGCCCGGAAATCCGGCATGGATAGTGCGTGGTCGCAGCCCACGACTCCAACGAGCGTGACGCCGTGGATGTCGTGACCCTTTGCAATCATCTGTGTGCCGACAAGCAGATTGATTTCCCCCGAGTGAAGCCGGGCGAGCAAATGCTCAAGGTCATGCCTGCCGCGAACCGTGTCGCGATCCATGCGGCCGATACGTGCGCCGGGAAAAATTTCTGCGAGACGCTCCTCGCCCTGCTGTGAACCGGCACCCAGGTAATAGAGGTGTTCGCTGTCGCACTGCGGACAGCGCGCGGGCACGATGCGCCTGAAGCCGCAATAGTGACACTCAAGCCGCTGACCGGCACGAGCCAGGCCTGCCTCGTCTGCGGGCGGCTTGTGGTGCGTAAGGGCAATTGCACAGTTCTGGCACTCGAGCTTTTGCCCGCAGGCGCGGCAGATCACGGCGAAAGAGTATCCGCGCCGATTGAGCAGAATGAGTGCCTGTTCGCCACGCTCAAGTGCTTGCCGTGTCTGATCAACCAGAGGCGCGCGAAAAGAGCTGCTCCTGCCCGGTCTCCTGAAACTCCTGGCGCATATCCACGAGTTCAACTTCAGGCAACGGTCGATTCTGCACGCGATCGTTCATCTCGATCCGTGTGTACTTGCCTTGCGTTGAGTTCTGCCAGCTCTCGAGCGAGGGAGTCGCAGAGCCGAGCACCACAACCGCGCCCGCCAGCTTCGCACGCATCACGGCAACATCTCTTGCGTTGTAACGGGGAGTCTCTTCCTGCTTGTAGCTCTGGTCATGCTCTTCGTCGACAAGAATCAGCCCGAGGTTCGGAACCGGTGCGAAGATCGCGGAGCGTGTACCAACCACGATCGGTGCTTCACCGCGATGAATACGCCTCCATTGCTCCGAGCGTTCTTCAGGCGTGAGTGCCGAATGAAGAAGCGCTACGCGCGCTCCGAATGCGGCATCGAGGAGTCCGGCCATCTGCGGCGTGAGCCCGATTTCCGGCACCAGCAGTATTGAGGCCTGGCCTCGATCGAGTGCGCGTTGCATTGCAGCTAGATACACCGCGGTCTTCCCTGATCCCGTCACACCATGAAGAAGGAACGCCCTGAAGCCTCCAAGCGCTCTCACGATCGAAGCAAGCGCATCGGTCTGCGACTCGTTCAACAACTGTGGGCGAAGCGGAGCTTCAATTCCGCCCAGACGAAAGGCCGCGGCACGCTCGTCGATCCTCACCAGGCCGCGGCGCACCAGCGTCTGCAAAGTCGACGATGGAAGGTCTTTGGAGCGAAGCTCCGCCAGCGACATTTCGCCGCCGCGCGCGGAGAGCGCCGCGAGAAGCGCCTGCTGATTCTCGCTCAGCCTGGGCAGACGTGTGTCTGGAATGAGCACAACGAAACGCTCGGTACGGCGCGCGTCGCGCTCAGTCGCGACAGTCTCGCGCGCAATCCATTTCCTGCGCACAAGTGCCATCAGTACTTGGAGCGAAGCAGATGTGGCGGTGCGCAGGGTCGAGACTTTCACCCGATCACCTGAAATCAACCGCGCGAGTACGCGACGCTCGATATCCTGCTCTTCTCCAGATACCGATTCATGGCGTTTCGGCCGACTTTTGCGAGTAGCGCGCAGCTGTGAATCGCCGTCGATGCTCCGCGCATAGACATCTCTCCCAAGATCTGTGATCTGGTAGTAGACGGTCCGGCGGACTTCAGCCATCAGAGGGAGCATTCCCCGCAGCACCTCACCCAACGGTGCGAGATAGTACTGCGCAATCCACTCCGCAAGTTCCAGGAGATGCTCGCTGAGAATTGGCTCGTCGTCCAACACCGCCTCAAGCTCCCGCAGCCTCGAAGTCGGTCGGCGCCGTTCCATTCGCGACCGTTACGATGCCGATGAGCTTCTCATTGCGAAACGGCACAATCACTCGCGAGCCGCGTGCCGGCTGTTGGTCCCCGCCGATTGCATAGGTAAAAGTGCGATCCAGCGGCACAGGCAGCGCGACTTCGCAGTAGACAGGCATGGAAGACAGTTCTCAGTTTAGCGGGCTGGGCTGCCATGGACGGTGAACAGCAAGACAGAGACTGGAGGTCGTCATCGGCTCAGCCATCTGCATAGCTCTTCTGCGTTCAAGTGCGGTCTAAGAGCAGGACCGACGGGCGGCAGGCGCAAGCAACCAAAAACAGTCCTGCGAGGCCCATCGCAAGGCAGGCCGCAGGCAGTACAATTCCTGCTGATGACGACTCCAACCTTCAAGGCCACAACACCTCTCCGCGGCGCTTCTCCGAAATCCTCCAACCCGACTACGATGTGCATTGACATTGGCGGCTCCGGCCTTAAAGCGATGCTGCTCGACAATGCCGGCAAACCTGTCAGCGAGCGACAGCGCGTGGTGACGCCCGCGGTGCCTACGCCCGATCTGGTGCTCGTGGCGCTTGAAGAATTGCGCGGAATGGTCTCCGCATTTGATCGCGTATCGGTTGGCTTTCCCGGCGTTATCAAACGCGGGACAACGTGGACGGCCGCCAATATGCATCCTGCGTGGGTCGGATTCCCGCTGCAGGCTGAGCTCGAGAAGCGATGGAAAAAGCCGGTGCGCGTGGCGAATGATGCCGCCGTTCAAGGCTACGGCGCCATCAAAGGTGACGGCGTGGAGCTCGCTCTCACCCTCGGAACTGGTCTGGGCTCCTCTCTGTTTACAAACGGGCGCCTGTGTCCTGGTCTTGAACTCGCTCATCACCCCTGGCGCAAGGGAAGGGAGTACGAGGACTTCCTGGGCCGCCGCGGACTCGACAAGTACGGCAAGAAGCGGTGGAACAAGCTGCTGCTAGAGGCGATCGAACAGACCGCAAAACTATTCAACTGGGATCATCTCTATCTCGGTGGCGGCAACACCAAGAAGATTGAATTCACTCCCGGCCCAAACATCGAGATTGTGTCCAACGAGGCCGGCCTGCTGGGTGGCGTTGCACTGTGGCGCGAGTGGAAGTAATGCAATCCATTCTGTGTTGACGATTGGCCGGCCGCACGGCGGATGTTTCGGACAACCTGGTCTGATTGGCGGTCGGTTTCAGCCAGCGTGGGGATTGATGCAATGACACGGGTTCTTTTTCGATTCGCACTGGCCTTCTGCATTCTGATTCCAGCATTCAGCGGCATCCCAGCGCAAACAACCGCGACTTCTCCACACACCTTCACCGTGTCTGGAAGCCAGTTCCTGCTGGACGGCAAGCCGTATCAAGTGATCTCCGGCGAAATGCACTATCCAAGAGTTCCGCGTGCGTACTGGCGCGATCGCTTTCGCAAAGCGCGCGCAATGGGCCTCAATACCATCACGACGTACGTTTTCTGGAACGTCCATGAGCCGCGACCGGGTGCGTATGACTTCAGCGGGCAGAACGACGTCGCGCAGTATATCCGCGAGGCACAACAGGAAGGGTTGAATGTGATTCTGCGGCCCGGTCCTTATGTCTGCGCCGAATGGGATCTTGGAGGCTACCCTTTCTGGCTTCTCAAAGACCGCTCAATGGTGCTGCGCAGCTCCGATCCGAAATATCTTGCTGCGATGAATCGCTGGTTTGCGCGGCTCGGAAAGGAGATTTCACCTCTTCTGCTTCGCAATGGCGGCCCGATCATCGCGATCCAGGTTGAAAACGAATACGGTTCTTTTGGCGACGATCACGCCTACATGGAGGCGGTCAAGAAATCGCTCGAGCAAAACGGCATGGCAGCGGACGTGCTCTACACGGCTGATGGAGTGGAGCAGATTCCGAAGGGTTCACTGCCTGAGCTGCCGGCGGTCATCAACTTTGGATCGGGCGAAGCGAAGAAAACCTTTGCCGCGTTGAAATCAATTCGACCGAATGGTCCCTTCATGAGCGGAGAATACTGGGCGGGCTGGTTCGATCACTGGGGAGAGAAACATCACACGACTGACCCGGCACGCGAAGCGGCGGAGCTGGAATGGATGCTTCGCAGTGGCTACTCCGTGAGCATGTACATGTTTCATGGAGGCACCAGCTTTGGCTGGATGAACGGCGCCAACAGCGACGGAAAGAACTACGAGCCGGACACCACGAGCTACGACTACGACGCGCCACTGAACGAGAGTGGCCAGCCAACAAAGAAGTTCTATGCAATGCGCGACGCCATTGCGCGCGTTAGTGGAAAATCCCTGCCTGACGTTCCTCCACCTTCGCCAGCGCGCGAGTTTTTGTTTTCAACGCACATGGAGACTGCGTCCTTGTGGAACAACCTGCCAAGGCCAGTGGAATCCGCGACACTGCTGACGATGGAAGACCTGGACCAGGCTTATGGCTACATTCTCTATCGCACTGAGCTTGCGGCGGGAGACGGAGGCGAGCTGGCGATCGGCGGTCTTCACGATTACGCGCAAGTCTACGTGAATCAGAAGTTGGTCGGGAGCCTTGATCGAAGGCTCGATACTTCGCGCATGAACCTGCCGATCGATAAGAGCGCACGGACGCTGGACATACTGGTCGAGAATACCGGTCGAGTCAATTTCACTACGGTCCTTCGAGGTGAGCGGAAAGGCATCACAGAGTCGGTGAGGATTGGCGGCAATGAGCCAAAGAGCTGGAAGATCTACTCGCTTCCGATGGACAAGATCGAAGGACTGCATTTCCTTTCCGGGACCTGCGATGGGCCGTGCTTCTATCGAGTCGGATTGAACGTTCCTGAAGTCGCGGACACGTTCATCGACACGCATTCGGTTCACAAAGGAGAAGCGTGGATCAATGGCCGACCTCTAGGACGGTTCTGGTCCATTGGACCGCAATTCACCCTTTTCACGCCTGGTTCATGGCTGCATAAGGGGCAGAATGACGTCGTCTTTTTCGATTTGATGGGCAGTTCCGACGACGCGCTCAAGAGCGTAGCCAAATCGGACTACGGGCTGCCGAAAGAGCGTTAAGGGCAGCATCAGTTTCCGCTCTCAGCCTTCCAGGTTTCAGCTTCTTGAACCTTCAACGCGGTGTACCACATTGTGGTATCTCACCCCCCCTCCCCTATCTCTGTAAAGAAGTTCCTTATTTTCATTGAGTTACGATAGGGGTATGTCGCCAAATTCCTCTCAGCATTAGACTTAGCCGCAGATTCCTCTCAGCAAAGGAGTTAGGAGCGGAAATCAGCTACTAGCCGCTAGCTTCCAGCTCTCAGGTTCTGACTTTCAATGGTCAAGTCAGGGGTCAGGGGTCAGGGGCCAGGGGCCAGGGGTCAGGGATTCCGCCGCACTATCGGAGCCAGGATCCGTCGGCATGCTCAAATGCAGATCCTTCGGCTTCCCCCGGCTTCGCCACCCCACAGACTGCCTCTGTGGGGCCCCAAGCCGCTCCGCTCAGGATGACAATTGGTTATTCGGGGATTATGATCATAATTCATTCAAATGCAACTGTTTAGCTGATATGTGTGGTCATTTTTGGTCACATTTTGTCGCGTTTTGGCAACCTTAGCGAGCGCAAATTGGCGCGTTTTGACACCCCTTTGACTGCAATCTGCTCAATTGATGGGCATCCACCGCAAGCCACCACAGTAATCCAAAGAGGTCGGGACCCCGATCCGGCGGTTAAGCCGATCACGCATGGGTGTGCTCATGGCCATTTCTATTGTGCTCCGAGAAGAGGGAATGATCCGCAAACAGGGAGTGGGTTTTGCGGTTACTGAATGGCCAGTCATGCGCCCGGAATTGTGAATGCGCCAACGCAGGGTTGATGAGTGGCTCGGCGATGTACCAATCGTCGAGAACCCTTCTATTGAAGCCGGGGGATGACTGACGCCATGGCCTGTTTATCAGGACCGATAGTTGGTCTTAAAACAGCCTGCCATCCCCGCCTGGAATACTGCTGGACAAGGCGTAACGATTCCTGGCTCTTTGCTGAACTACTCTGCCCGAAGTGCCTTCATGGGCTCGATGGATGCGGCGCGGCGCGCGGGGAGCAGTGCGGCAATCACGGCGACGACAGAGAGGAACAGCGCGGCCGCCAAGTAGACCAGCGGATCTGTGGAAGAGTCGCCCATGAGGATGGCGCTCGAGCCCATCGCGGAGTTGGTGAACGAGACGCTGGCCACGCTGCGAGCCAGCGCGAACGCGAGCGCCAGGCCGGCCGCCAATCCCAGGCTGGTCATCGCCAGCCCCTGGCGCACCACCAGGCGCATCACGTGGCGGGGCGCGGCGCCCAGAGCCATCCGCACGCCGATCTCCTGGGTGCGCTGCGCCACCGAATAGGCCATAACACTGTAGAGGCCGACAGCGGCGAGCAGCAGTGCCAGCCCGCTGAGCACGCTCATCAGGCTTGCAAGAACTTTCTGAGGATAAAGCGATGCGCCGATGAACTCGCGCAGCTGCGCGGCGTCAAACACGGTCACGTTGGGATCGAGGTCGCGCGTTTGCGTGCGCAGAATCGGCAAAATGTTCTCTGGATTGCCTTGCGTGCGCACGTAGAACGCTAGGTTCATGTCCTCGCGGTAGACCTGCCGGAAGGATACGTAGAAGTAGGGCGTCCCGGGTTCGCCCAGGTAGTGATATTTGCTGTCTGCGGCGACGCCGACAATGCGGAACCACCTTCCCCACCCGTGCACCTTCTTGCCGATCGGGTCGCTCGCAGGGAAGAAGCGGCGCGCGAACGCCTGGTTGACGATCATCACCCGTTCCTGGGCGTTTTCGTTGTCCTGGTCCGTGAAGTTGCGGCCCTCCACTATCGGGATCCGCATCAGCGGCAGGTAGCCGGGCGAGATCACGTTGCGGAAGATGTTCATATTCTCGTTCACGTGGCGCGCGTAGCCCTCGATCTCGAGTTCCTCCCACCAGCTTGGCTCAAAGCCGAGCGGGATGCCGTCAGAGAAGGCCACATCGGTGACGCCCGGAGCGCTGAGCATGCGCTCTTCCAGACGGCGGCAAAACTCTTTGCGCTGCGCGAGCGTGTAACCGTTGGTGGAGAGGTAGAACTGATTGAGCAGAACGTGGTCGGGGTTGAAGCCGGGATTGAGATTCAGGGTCTGGCGGAAGCCGCGCAGGAAGAGGCCCGCGCCGACAAGGGTGACGAGAGCGAGTGCGACCTCGCAGGCGACGAAGGTTGAGCCGGCACGGCTGCGGCCGGCCTGACTGTTGCGGCCGCTGGCGTTGAGGCGAGACGTGAGGTTGAGATGGCTCACGCGCAGCGCCGGAATGAGGCCGGAGACGAGCGCCGCCAGCACGGCCGCGCCTGCAGTAAAGGCGAGCACGGCGAAGTCGAGACGGGTATCCATGAAGACCATTTGCCGGATGTTGCCGGGTGGCAGCAGCAGATGGAGCGCATGGCTGAGCCACGGAGTTGCGGCAAGGCCGAGGCCCGCGCCTGCGAGCGCGAGCAGGAGCGTTTCTGTGAGAACCTGTCGCGCGAGGCGAAGGCGGCTGGCGCCCAGGGCGAGACGAGCGGCGAATTCGGGCTCGCGCATGGTTGCGCGGGCAAGCAGAAGGTTGGCCACGTTGGCACAGACGATGAGAAGCAGAAGCACGCACACGCCCATGAGGATGCGCAGCGGGCCGACGAGCAAGCCCTGCGGTCCGTGTGGAGACTTCCAAAGCGGCAGCAGTGTGGCGCTCATGCCCTCGCTTACGTCGGCGTTGGCTAACGCCATCCGCTCGCCAAGCGCTTTCACTTCCTGGCGGGCTTGCTCAAACGTTACTCCGGGCTTGAGACGCGCAATGCCCAGCATGTTGCGATCGTGTCGGTCGCGGAGCATCCAGAGAGGTACGCCATTGAGCGCGGACTGTTCCATGTACGGAACCCAGATATCGAAGGCCATCGCGGTGATCGAGCCATGGAACTCCGGCGCGGCCACGCCCACGATGGTCAGCTCATGCTGGTTCACGCGGATCGTCTTGCCAACAATGGATGGATCTGCACCGTAGTGCGAGCGCCAGTAGCGGTCGCTCAGGATCGCCAAGGGCGATTTGCCGGGAGCGTCGGGAACTTCGGCGGATTGGAACATGCGGCCCATTTCAGGCTGCACGCCGAGGACCGCAAAGTAATTGCCGCTGACCATCTCGCCCCAGATGCGCTCCCCATGGCCTTCGGGGCCGACGCTGAAGGCGGCGGGACGGAAGACCGCCACGTCGACACTGCGAAGATGATCGCGGAAGTCGCGGAAGTCCGGGTACGAATTGGGCACCATGGCGCCGTTGGGCGTCAGGGATTCGAGGGTGACCAGACGCATGGGGTCGGCCACGCCGCTCAGCGGCTGGAGCAGGATGCCGTTGATCCAGGTGAACGCAGTGGCGCAGGCGCCGATCCCGATCGCCAGGGTGAGCACGGCGACGATGCTCTGAGCAGGGTTGCGGAGCAACATACGGATGCCGAACCGGACGTCGCGCAGTAAGTCGTCGAGCCACAGTATGCGGCCGCGCAGATTGAAACGTTCGCGGGCGGCGGCCACGCTGCCGAAGGATGCCCGGGCGCGCCGCTCGGCCTCCTCTTTGGCCACCCCGGAGGCTTCGAGTTCGTCCGCTTCGAGTGCAAGGTGGGAGCGGATCTCTTCGACGAAGTCGTCTGCGGAGCGGCGTGAGGACTTGCGGCTCGACATTTACACCCCCTCAGCATTTGGCTGAAGAACGAGCGCCATCGCACGGGCGAGGCGATTCCATTGCGTTGTCTTGGCGGTCAGCTGCTCGCGGCCCTGCCGCGTGAGCGTGTAGAAGCGCGCCTTGCGATTGTTCTCCGACACGCCCCATTCGGCAGTAATGAGGCCGTTGTCCTCCAGCCGCTGCAAGGCGAGGTAGAGGGAGCCGTGATCGACAAAGAAAGCCTCGTCAGACTGGCGGAGAATGGCGCGGGCAATGCCTTGCCCGTGGACAGGGACGAGCTGGAGCACCTTCAGAATGAGCAGGTCCAGGGTGCCTTGCAACAGCGCGATGCGTTCGGATTCTTCCTTTCGGGTCGGCATACGACAGGAGTATGCGCGCCTTCGGGTCGGATGTCAACAGGAAGGGGTTCTGGTCAGTCTCTGGGCCGTCAACTGTGTGCAGGCCTAATTTACGCAATAGCGGCAACAACGCTCCGGCATTCCTGTGGGAAAGCATCGATCGGCCGTTACTCCCCTTAAGTCGCTTGTGTCCAGAAATGCAAGGCGAGGCCTATCCTCAGTTGTCGCCAACAGCCCAAACCGCTGACCGACGGTCCCGGGCGGGGCATGATGGCTGGCGCTGAATTATTTGTTGCAACGAATAGTGCCCGATGCGCGTCTGATTGAGTAAGCAGTCTCAATTTTCCCCGGCGCACTTGTCTTCCCCGCGCCAAAAGAAGAGCAGGGGTCCAGTACCTTTGCCGATCAGACCACCGGCCACCTGGCCCGACCATTGAAAGGATCAATCGATGAAGCGTTTGGTATCTGCAATTGGAATTCTGGCGCTGGCCGCTCCCGTGGCCATTGCCCAAACTTCAACCTGGGCCCCTGACAAGGCGCACAGCGGGGTCGATTTCACCGTTCTTCACATGGGCCTTTCCAAGGTCCGCGGACATTTCGGCAATATTGGAGGGAAGATTCTCTGGAACGACGCAGACATCACCAAGTCTTCAGTCGATGTCACGATCGATGTGAGTACCATCGACACCGGAGTCAGCGGCCGCGACGCTGATTTGAAAAGCGCCAACCTGTTTGACGTTGCACAGTTTCCTACCGCGACATTTACGAGTACGAGCGTGGCGAAGAATGGTAGCAAATTGACCGTAACCGGCAATCTGACCCTTCACGGAGTCACAAAGCCCGTAACGCTGGATGTGGAGGGGCCTACCGGTCCCGTGCCGGGAATGGACCACAAACCGCACGCCGGGTTCTCCGCGACGACGACTATCAGTCGCACGGCTTTCGGCATCGGGACCAAGTATCCGGCAGCGATGGTCGGCGATGAAATACCACTCACCATCGACCTGGATGTCGCCAAGCAGTAATTGCACGCCGGGGATGCAGGCGTTTCGGGGAACTTCATTCCCGTGCAAGAGGGTCGGAATGGAGGGGAATTCGATGGCGGGCTTGAAACGTGAGATTGGACAGGAGCGCCCCTTTTCCAGCGTAGAAGAGGAGGCGTTCCTGAACCTTCTGCGGACGTCGGATTGTATTCACCGCGCTTTTCAACGCAGAATCCGCAGCCGCGGCGTGACCTCGACGCAATACAACGTGCTGAGGATTCTGCGCGGAGCACAGACCCAAGGGCTGACCTGCTCCGCTATCGGCGAGCGCATGATCACCGAAGTGCCGGATATCACGCGCCTGCTTGCGCGCCTGAAGGCGATGAAGCTGATCCGCCAACAGCGTGACAAGCGTGACCGTCGAGTGGTGTGGACACAGATCTCAACATCTGGACTTGAGCTGTTAAGCCAGATGGATCCTGAGATTCAACAAAATCCCAAGGATCTGCTCGGGCACCTCACAAAGGCGGAGTTGGGTGAACTGATTCGACTGCTGGAGCGGGCACGCGAGAGCTGTGTCAGAGCGGTTCCGCTGTCCACATAGCTGTTTTCAGCATTTCCGGAAGTTGGCTTTTCCTCAAGGAAGACGCCCACTGGCCTGAATGGCTCCAGAAACTCCAACTACGGAATCGCTGTAGCACGCGAGGCCCAGTGGGCTGCATCGGCGAGGCGGGAGCTGAAAGGCCTGCACAGTTTTACCGGAAACATTGAATCACAAGTGACGCGCAAAACCGCCGCGCACAGACGGAAAGCATCTGCGTGCGGCCTCACTGAAGATTGGGTTCTGGTTCTTTAGCGAGCGACGATCTTCTGGGCGACGGCCACTTCGTCGGCATCGGCTTTGATGATCTTGTTGTGCAGGCAATAGAGGGCGAGCTCAAGCCGATCGGAGACACCCAGCTTGTCGTAGATCTTGCGCAGATAGTTCTTGATGACCTGCTCGGTGGTGCCGAGCTGGAACGCGATCTCCTTATTGCGCTTGCCCTGCGTGATGCAGGTGATGATCGCCGTTTCCTTGGGCGATAAGCCTGGGCTGTGTGCGCGGGCTGACGAGCGCCGCGGCCTGCGCGCGATAGGCATCGATGACCCAGTTCACTGCCTGGTTGTCGATCCAGGTCTCGCCGGTGGCGATACGGCGCACGCAACGGACAAGCAAATCGGGCGAGATGGAGCGGGAGATGATGCCACGGACGCCGCGACGATAGAGCTCGACCGTCTGGCTCTCGTCGCTGGCGACGGCCTGGACGATCAGCTTTACGTCGGGAGCGATGCGCAGTAGCTCGGGAATCGCATTGGCGGTGCCGGCAAGAAGTCCGCCTTCGAGGAGGACAACGTCGGTGGGGTGGCGTTCGATTGCTGCGCGCAGATTCTCGAGCGAGTCGGCCTGCGCCACAACGCGAATGTCGTCTTCGAGCGCAAAGATCTTGCGAATTCCGACTCGGTAGATGGCCTGAGAGTCCGCGAGGATGATGCGGATCGTACCCGGCTTGACCGGTGCGTCTAGATATCTCGCCGTCGGGTGTTTCGTCGAAGAAGTTCCATAGGGGTGGCTGCTATCGCCGCCAAATCGGGCTTACTGCTCCACGAAATCGATACTCATCGATCGTGGCAGCAGCCTGATAGTGACTTTGGCTTATGGAGCAGCGTACCACACGTCCGCGACAGTGAACTAACACATCCTGGGGAGTGCCCAGCACACTACCGGGCATCCGCAATGAAAACTCGATATCCTCTCCGACATTGAGGGGACCGTTCAAGTTCAAAAAGGACGCCATTGGCAGAAACATTGCGCGTAACGCCGGGAAGCTCGTGCAGTTTGTCGTCCGTCAGCTCGACCGGCAGCGAGAGCGGAAAACGCACCGCGCATCTGACCTCTTTCAAGAAGGAGCCGAGTTATCTTTCTCACTGGCTCGGAGAAGAGTTTGACTTCGTTATTTCCATCATGGATTTCCTTTTCCGCCTCCGGGCTATTCACTGCCATGTATACAACTTCTAGCTAGTAAGACCTAGAGCACGAAAGTTTTTCTCTAGTAATCGTTCAGGTAACTCTGCTGCAGGAACTTGCATCAGAGATTAGTTCGCGGATCTGAAACCCTGCGGCGCGGATATAAAAAGCCGCCGATCCACCCACCCATTCCTGATTCTTGTTGTGATCGACGCCCATCATCTTGCCTCGTCCAAGACGAACCAGTGAAAGGGCGGGAGTCAGTTCTCCGTCGATCGGGCCAGAGATAAAGAATGCGAATTTCCGCCTGGGTCATGCCAAATGGCGTGTCAATGGTGGGCTCGAAATCGCATACGCTGCTGGATGAGGTAGTCGCGTCGGTGTTCGTGGGGGATGGCTTCAAGCCGCGAGCGTGTGGGCTCGAACTTTATTCCCTTTCCTGCGAATGAAAACAGCGGCTTGAGGAGAGATCTCGCTGTAGCGAGTCTCCGCCCCCCGCTCCGGCGGGAGCGGCACGCCTGCGCTCAGCAAGACGCTGACGCCCCGGTCCCTTCAAGGAACTCGTCGAGGAAGACGGCTGGCGGCACAAGATGGGACGTAGCTTCTGAGCCGCGAAAGCCAGGGTATCGAGAACTTGCTGATCAAGAAATACCAATTGGGGTGACCGGCCCATTCAACATCCCAGGAATGAGTGAGATCGAAGGGAAGGCGCACGTTGCGGGCGATCAGTTCATCGGCGATTGCACGATTGTAGATGCGATGGATGGGAACGAGCTGACCAGCCGCATTTCGATAGTGCAGCTTGTTGCCGACGGGTTGAACTGCCGAAATATCGACGACGGCAATGCCGAGCCGATCCGCGGTTACTCGGAAGTCGGGCAACGTTTTCTGGTGCTCGGGATCGACCTCAGTGAGAACCACATTTTCGGGAGAATGATCGCCGAGAACGGTCCGCCGAAGCAACTCCCAATAAGTGTCTTCGTTGAGGTCGCCCAGGTAGGCGTTGAGTGCGTCAGGCAGATTGAAGGCGTCGCGATAGGCCGAGCAAAGCACTGCCTGATAGCCAAAGACAGATGGAAACGCCTGTATTTCGACAAGCTTGGGCACCAGTTCGCCGCTTTCATTGCGCACCAGCGCGAAGTCCGCAGTCAGGAAGTGCGGGTGAGCATCTTCATTGGGAACGCAATAGCCTGGCGGGATGGCCTGACGCGCCGCGGCCATGTACGACGAATCTGCGATGAGGAGATCGAGGAGGTTCGAACCTTCGCTCGCGAGCGTACGAAGCAATGAGGCAGGAATGAAGACTGGTGTCTCAGCGACGCGGAACGCGATCCTCGTGCCGCATCGCTGTTCAAGAAGACCCAGCAGCTCAGCGTAGCGCTCTGAAGTGAACTGATCATTGAAGGTTCGACGGAGTGCACGAATCACAGAACCTCCTCATCCAAAGCAGTTTATCGCTCCCCGGAAAAACTGCGACACAATTGCAACCGCGCAAGGTAAAGAGGCTTATTTACCAGGCTGCCCCGCCAGAAACCCGGAAGAAGTGAGCATGCGACAGTTCCTGGCTGTGTAAATGTTTACCGATTATCGGACATATATGACTGAGAAAACGTTATCTGGAAAAATTTTCCATTTTTTCAGTACTTTTGTTGTACGTATTTGCACCTTTTGGGTTAGTCTTTCCTGTACTTAAAGTTGTACATCCATGGGGTGTCTTAAATGACTTCGTTGAAAGCTTGCGGTGTCGTATTGTTAGGTGCGTTTGCAGTTAACGTCGCCTTTGCCAGTTCTCCTATCATTGTTCCTCCAGCGCCGAGAATCAGTTGGGCGCAAGTTCGCCGATCATTGTGCCGCCCGCGCCACAGAATCAGTTGAGCGCAAGTTCGCCGATCATCGTGCCGCCTGCGCCGCAGAATCAGTTCAGCGCAAGTTCGCCGATCATTGTGCCGCCCGCGCCGAGAATCAGTCGGGCGCAAGTTCGCCGATCATCGTGCCGCCTGCGCCGAGAATCAGTTCAGCGTGAGTTCGCCGATCATTGTGCCGCCCGCGCCACAGAATCAGTTGAGCGCAAGTTCGCCGATTATCGTGCCGCCTGCGCCGAAGAATCAGTCGTAGCTCGCCGGGGGGTTAAGGTCTAGGCACATCTTTGGGAATCCAGGGTCTGGCGCTGATAAACTCAGTACATTCTTCTGTCGATAAGAATCTGGCGGGAGGCTGATGTGACCCTGGATACCAAACTATTCCTTGCTGGACTTATTGCAGAAGCTGCAGTTGTGATGCTGGCGCTATCTCAGGAAGCTCTATCGCACTCTTCCTATCTTTTCTGCCTATCTGATTTGGAGCCTGGTTTCAGACGCGGGGCAATACTTGCTGGTTCGTCTGTTTCCTCCGACGAGGCTTCACCCCCACCCGGACCTCGTGATCTACACTGATCGCGACCGTTATCGATGCAATCTTCGTGTTTGCCGTGCTTGTCGAGCTGTCAACATCCGTCCTGCGTCCGATGCGCGCTGCTCTTCCACGTTGGGTCATACCTGGTATTGGACTCCTAATAGTGTTGGTATCGGCTGCAATCTGGCCTTTCGCAAAGTCTCCCGGATTTGAACAACTTAGCCAGATGAAAGCCGAGTACAAATTCACCTCGGCCTGACGCTTTCTGTCTTGCGGATTCTCTTTTTCCTTGCTTTGGCTGGGTTCAGTCAGTTGCTTTCAATTGGATGGCGGGACCGCGAACTGCAGATCGCGACCGGATTCGGCATCTATTCGCTTGCCGCTCTTTCCGCTTCCCTGCTTCACACAAGCCAGATGGTGGGGAGTACGGCGTTGAATTCGCAATACCACGTTCTGGATCAGATGGCGAGTGCAACTTACATCTGCTCTATGATTTACTGGTGTGTTTGCTTCGCGCAAGAGGTGCCGGAGAGACGGGAATTCACACCACAGATGCAGAGCTTTCTTCTTGCTGTGGCCGGGAACGCGCGCAGTACCAGGATTGCAATGACCCACTCGGCCGACTCGAAAGAGGAGAAGGCCGGAAAGCGCTGAGGGTCGGAGAGCCTGCTCCGCACGGGGCTCGAGAGTGCAGTTCTTCCCAAACGTGAACATTTCAGGGACTTTCTCCCGAGATCTATGTGCGCCCGAAGGGGCATTCGAGGACCCAAAAGTGGCATTTACGGACGAGTGAAGTTACCTTACGTTACTCATGTGACCAGTTCTCTAGATTACCCAAATCGGGAAAAGTTGGGGTGAATAGAGAAAAAGATTGGCACAACTCTCGAGTTTTCTGGTAGTAGTGGTAGGGACAGGGAAATTACGTCCGGGCTCTAGAGTTGGTCGGTAACGGTTACCATGGTCCGGACTGAGGGCTATCGATGATCTTCCCGCTGCTTCAAATCGCTGCCGTTGCTTTGGTTGCCCTGTACTTTGGTCGGTGGAGAGCTGGGGTCCGTCGTCGCAACAATCAGTCGTGGGAGTCGCTGCTTGCGAGACTCAGACCTGAATGGAGTGCGCGAGAACTCAGTGATCAGTTCCTCTGGAAGGAGGGACTGAGTGCCACTCCCGAAGATACCTGGACGCGCATGCAAGGTCCACACGGGCTCTGGGTGATGTACCAAAACGCCAAAGTGATGCTGGAGATGGCTGACTACGCGACGAGGCATTGCGAGAACGTTGACCGCGTGCTGGTCGAGACGCTGCGCAGCGACGCAATGCAGATTCGGGTCTGCGTACTGATGGCACTGGCACAGTACGCCTTCAGCCACGCAAGCGAAGGTGTTCGCGTGAATGCATTCCGCGCGGCTTCAATGTATACCGGAATGGCGGCACGCATGACGCAGTTGCTGCAGGAGAATGCCGCAGTCCTGGTTCCGGATTTTGTTGCAGCGATGTAGTGCGAGCTTGATAATTGACGAAAACCCCGGCTTCGGCCGGGGTTTTTGCTTTTGCGTAGTGCGCAGCGAGTTGCGCTAGACCGGATTGGCTCGCAAGAAACGCGTTGATCCGCGAGTATTCTTCTTCGCTGATGCGGAAAGTGAGTGCCGGCGCGAGGCCTTCAACTTGCTTGAGCGCTGCGGCCGCCAACGATTGCCGCAGTGATGGCGGGATGATGCGAGCGTCCAGGCGACGGCGACAACACCGGGGCTAACGCTATGGGCGTTGCCGATCTCGCGCAGCAGCTCAACCAGGCGCAGATTGCGGCTGAGGCGTGGCTCGTTGAACTCGACAGCGCGGCGGCGCCAGTCGTCGGCAGGAAACGCAGCTACGCGCTCGGCAGTCATCTTGCCGGTGAGCAGGCCGGAGACCATCGGCGAGTAATTGATGACGCCGATGTTGTTGGCCTGCGCGAACGGCAGGATCTCTTCTTCAATGGCGCGGCGCAGCATGGAGTATGGCGGCTGAAGACTGGTGATGGGCGCGATCTTCTGCGCGCGCTTCATCTGTTCGACGTTGAAGTTGGAGACGCCGATCCAGCGCACCTTTCCCTGCTCCTCGAAAACGCGCGAGCGTTTCCCAGCCTTCTTCAATTTCAGTTTCCGGATTGGGCCAGTGGATCTGGTAGAGGTCGATGGTGTCGACGGCGAGGCGGCGGAGAGAGCCTTCGATCTCTTCAGCGAGCGATGCGGCCCTGAGAGAGCGCCAGATGGTGCGGTCGGCGTGCCAGCGCATGGAACACTTGGTGAAGACGAGCGGCTTATGGCTGGAGGACTTGAGCGCGCGGCCGACGATTTCTTCAGAGTGGCCGAGGCCGTAGATGGCCGCGGTGTCAATCCAGTTGACACCGAGATCGAGGGCGCGATGGATGGCGGCGATGGATTCGTTGTCGTCCTGGGGGCCCCATGCGAATTCCCAGTTTCCGCCGCCGATGGCCCATGCGCCGAATCCGATGGGGGTGAGGTGGAGGTCGGAGTTGCCGAGCTTGCGAAGGTTGGTACTTGGTGTTGTCGTCGTCATCGCTATCTTTGGATGATAAGCGACAGAGATCGACTCTTCGCTCTCGCATCCGGACGCCGCCTGTCCCGCTAACCAGGCAATTCAGATGAGGAGCTCTCGACTGACAGGTTGCCCACTTTGAGGTTCCCAATCGTCAGCTCATCGATCCGCCCTTTGCGGATTGCGAGAGTGCCGATGGCGATGGCTCCGATGGCGAGGAATCCGACTGCGGTTGCGCCGATGGCAAGACCTACGAAAGCTGCACCGATCAGCGCGGAAGAACTCGATGGTTTCGTTTTCATGAAGGAGATTTTAGAGCCCATGCGTCAACCAATTACATTCGGAACATGGACCGTGAATTCGACTGGCTGTGAAGGGTGTTCGCTGCGTACCACATAATGGTACTAATTGCCCCCTCCCCCCCTCCCCTATCTCTGTAGAGAAGTTCCTTATTTTCATTGGGTTACAGGATAGGTATGACGCCAAATTCCTCTCAGCATTGGACTTAGCCGCAGATTCCTCTCAGGAAAGGAGTTAGGGGCGAAAAACAGCTCCTAGCTTCTAGCTTCCAGCTTCAGCTCAGCTTTCAGCTCTCCAGCCTCCGGTCTCTGACTTGCGTCGATTCAGCGGCGTCTTAGCGGCAATCCGGATCTATAGCGGTCGAGGTGCCGGGTAAGGTGCATCAGCCGAGCAGCCTTCCCTCTGTCCAAGCCGGAATCGCTGGACCCAGAGCACGCGCCTGTTCTGCACGACCTTGGCCTGGAGCAACCTTGAAGCTGCGTCCGCAATTGTAACTTCTGCCAGAGGCCTTCCAGCCGACCCCAGCGAGTAATTGCCGCAGAAGTCAGAATCTCCGCATGGTGTTACCGAAGCGCCTTCGCGAGGGGGTTCGTCGCGGGGAGATCACGTGCAGCGTGCGCATCTGGATGCGGCCGCAGGTAAAGGCGGGCGCGCGCTACCGCATGGAAGAAGGCGAGATCGAAGTGGACTCGATCGAGCAGATCGGGTTTCCGGATATCACTCCGGAACTGGCGCGGGAGTCAGGATTTCTCGGGGTGCTGGACCTGCTGAAAATCGCGAAGCACGGCCGGGGCGAGAACATTACCTTATCCGCTTTCACTACGTGCCTCCGGCAACGCCGAAGAACGCACGGTCGGGAGTGAAAGGTAAGCCATAACCCGGATCGGCTCCCGGATGGCTAGACCGCTCCTCGGGAGCTCTTGTCGCCGAGGATGACAAATCCAAAAGCAGGTCCTTCACTCCGCTGTGAGGGACGCTCCGTTCAGGATGACAAATCTTTGGGGCACCGGAAGCGCGAGCCAAATCCAGAAGCAGGTCCCTTCACTCTGCTTACTAGAGCAGGATGTGTCGCGGTTCGCCGGCTCTTACTGTTCACGCCTGGGTAGTATCCTGACAGGTGTTTGAAAGGAAAGACTATGGACCGTCGCCAATTTGCAACTCGTTCCCTGGCCGCAGCGGCAGGCGTGGTGCTTCATCGCCGGTCCAGCTACGGCGCTGTGCCACACTCCGCAGAGCAGGTTCCCGGGTCGGTGGCCGATTCGTTGATACAGAAGGCGCGTTTTCCCGAAGGCTTTCTTTGGGGCACCGCCACGGCCTCCTACCAGGTGAAGGCGCATGGAATGAGGACGGCAAGGGCGAATCCATATGGGACAGATTCACGCATACACCCGGGAAAGTAAGGGGAGGCGTGACGGGGGACGTTGCCTGCGATCAGTACCACCTCTATCCGCAGGACATCGCATTGGCCAAACGCCTCAACCAGAAGAGCCAGCGTTTTTCCATCTCATGGCCACGCATTCAGCCTACCGGAACCGGCGCCCCGAACATGAAGGGGGTGGATCACTACAGCCGCTTCGTCGATGCGTTGCTCGAGGCCGGCATCCGGCCGTGGTGCACCATGTACCACTGGGATCTTCCACAGGCGCTCGAGGATCGGGGCGGCTGGCCGAACCGGGATCTGGCCGGCTACTTCGCAGACTATGCCGGCATTCTCGCGAAGCATCTCGGCGATCGAATCACAGTCTGGGCACCCTTTAACATGCCTTGGGCGATAGCCTTCATGGGTTATGCTGCAGGCGCTTTCCCCCCTTGCCGAACCAGCTTCAACGACTTTCTGAAAGCGGCGCACACACTGGCGCTTGCCCAGGGGGAGGCGCACCGCGCGGTGAAAGCAGCCTCTCCCAAGGCAACGGTGGGGAGCGCGTATGAGATGGCCCCCGCATACCCGAAGACTGACTCAGACGACGATCGCGCAGCCGCCGCCCGATACCACGCCATGAACAATGTCTTCTTTCTGGAGGCGGCCATGCATGGCCGTTACCCGAAGGCTTTCGTCGGAGAACCGCCCTATGAGCTGATGGGCTTCAAGGCGGGCGACGAAAAGCTCCTCTATGCGCCGCTGGACTGGGTGGGCTTTCATTTCTACACGCGACGCATCGTCTCGGATGCGAGCAAGGAGCAATTTCTCGGCGGAGGCAAATTCAGCGGCACTGAGATTGAGAACAATTCACCGGGCGGGCGCGATCCTTACACACGCTTCCGCGCCGCGATGCCCACGGAGGGTCCGCTTACCGACGCCGGTTTGGAAGTATGGCCGCGCGGCATGTATGACCTGGTCACTCAGATTTCAAAGGAGTACAACCACCCGATCATCGAAATTACCGAGAGCGGCTGCGGGTATCTCGATGGACCCGATGAAGAAGAAAACGGCCGCATACCAGACGGGCGCCGCATCCAGTGGTATCGCGAAGTGCTCGCGGAACTGGCTCGCGCGATCGCCGATGGAGCCCGGGTTCGCGCCTTTCATGCCTGGACGCTGCTCGACAACTTCCAATGGGCGGAGGGTTATACCGAGCGCTATGGGTTGATCTATACGGACTTTCGCAACCAGAAGCGCACGATCAAGGATTCGGGGCCTTGGTACGGGCGAGTTGCTGCCTCCAATCGGCTCGATGTGTGAGGCTGGGGGTAGAAGAACGAGTGAGCAGGACTCCGGGATTGAGACCTGCACGACTCTTCCGGATCGTCACGTTATCGCAGCTTTCTGAGGGCCTCGGTGGCGTGCTCCCGCACGATGGGAACGGCATCTTCGGCGGCAATGCGCCTGAGGATGGTGTGAGGGTCCGGTCCGTTTTCTTTCTTCACCGCCTGGGTGGCGAACTTGCGAACTCCAGGGTCGGCATCCTGCAACAAGTGGGAGACGGCACTGTCGGGAAGCACGACTGCAGTCTGTCCAACGGCTGCGGCAACTGCCACCCGCACCTGCGGGCGTTCGTCGGTCGCAGCTTTCGCAAGGACCTGAACTGCATCAACGGAGCCTATGCGGCTCAACGCGAATGTGGCCCTGGCCGCCATCCACGGTTCCTTGTCCGCGAGAAGTTGATCGAGCGCAGGCATATCGGAAGGCGTGATCCCGGAGTACATCGACTCAGTGGGTTCGATCATGCTCAGCTTGGCGCGCAATTCTGCAACGGTCATTGAAATCCTCGTTCTCGCTCAGCATGGAATGCTGAGGCTGCTGTCCAGCATCGTCTTAAATTCGCTTGAAATCAGGTCAGGTGGAAGATTGGTCCATCCGATGGTTGGATTCATTAACCGGTCAGTGTCACTAACATGAAGGAGCCCGAGCACATGGCCCACTTCGTGGGAGGTCAACCAGCGGGCAGTATCCACTTCCACGATGGCGCAGCCTGGTTCACTCGCAGGGTGCGAGGCGCATCCGACGAAGTTGCCGGCGCCGCCTGTGAGCGTACTCACGAGGTACACGACGATGTCATTGCTTCCCGCGTTGTTACGATTTGCGAACAAGGTGGTCTGATCAGTTGTTGTTGAGCCTAAGACACACGTCCCGACGTTTAGATTCTGCAGGGTTGTCAAGGCCGCATTGCCGCTCAAGTCTTCCGTCGTGCCTCGAAAGACTGCGATGTTGCCACCGCCTGCGTAGAGTTCTTCCATTGCCGCGTATTGATCAGCGAGGTAGTTGAGGCGGGCTTGCGTAAGCTGCAAGAGCGACTTGAAGTGGACCGTGATTCGCTGGCTTCCAGGCCGACCGGTATTGCCGGCGAAATTCCAGGCGAGTTGGTTGGCGTTGAAGGACCCAATCCACCAGTTGCCGTCCCCCGGAAAATAAAACAGCACGTCTGCTTTGCCACCACCATTAAAGTCGCTGATCCAGAAAGGCCGTCCGTCCCATACCTGGCCAAAGCCAGCGGTATTGCCGGCAAGGCTCCAGGTCAACTGGCCGTTCGCGCCGAACTGGCCAAGCCACCAGTTCTTATCGCCTGGAAAATAGAACAGCACATCGACGGTGCCAGTGCCGGTGAAATCGGCGGTCCAAATCGGGCGTCCGTCGGCAACATTGCCAAAGCCCGAGGTATTGCCTGCCAGGTGCCAGTTCAATTGATTTCCACTGAACGAGCCGACCCACCAGTTATGGTCGCCGGGAAAGTGAAAGAGAACGTCAGCCTTGCCATCGCCGGTGAAGTCGCCGATCCAGAAAGGCCGTCCATCCCATATCTGGCCAAAGCCAGCGGTATTGCCGGCAAGGCTCCAAGTCAACTGGCCGTTCGCGCCGAATTGGCCCAGCCACCAGTTCTTATCGCCCGGAAAATAGAACAGCACGTCGACCGTGCCGGTGCCGGTGAAATCGGCGGTCCAAATCGGGCGTCCGTCGGCAACATTGCCAAAGCCCGAGGTATTGCCTGCCAGGTGCCAGTTCAATTGATTTCCACTGAACGAGCCGACCCACCAGTTATGGTCGCCGGGAAAGTGAAAGAGAACATCGGCCTTGCCGTCGCCGGTGAAGTCGCCGATCCAGAAGGGCCGCCCGTCCCATACCTGGCCAAAGCCAGCGGTATTGCCGGCAAGGCTCCAGGTCAACTGGCCGTTCGCGCCGAATTGGCCCAGCCACCAGTTGTGATCACCCGGAAAGTAGAACAGGATGTCTGTGCTGCCAGTGCCGGTGAAATCGCCTGTCCAGATTGGCCGCCCGTCGGCGATATTGCCAAAGCCTGCCGTATTGCCGACCAACGCCCAATTCAGTTGATTTCCGCTGAAGGTGCCAAGCCACCAGTTATGGTCGCCGGGATAGTGGAACAGGATCTCGCTCTTACCGTCTCCGTTGAAATCACCCGTGAAGAACGGACGTTTGTCAGCAAGGTTTCCGAAGCCCGTGAAACACGTCATTCGAACCCTCCGGGGAAGAGCTACTCGATTGTTCTGGGAATCGACCGCGCCGGCTGCGGCATCAGGGAAAGCCTGGTCGACACACTTTCACAATCACTTCGAGCCTCATTTGAATAATAAGGTTGCAGGCTGATTGAAATCATCTTGCAAAAGGCACGGCGTGGCGGGAAGCGAGTTGCAACTTTCGGCCTATTCGCAACGCAAAACGTTCATTGGTTCGATTTTGAGGATACGGCGGACGGCGAGGTAGCCGGCAGAGAGTGCGACGCATGCGAGCAGCAGCGCGACAAAGACAAATGTGGCTGGGTCGTATGCTCGCGTGCCGAACAGGATACTCGTCATTAATCGTGTAAGGGCAAGCGAGGCCAGTGTTCCCAGAGCGATCCCGAAGCAGATGAGCGTTATGCCCTTCATCAGGATCAGGCCGACAACACTTCTCCGGCGTGCACCCAGTGCCATCCGAATTCCGATCTCGCGCGTGCGCTCCTCGACGTCGTAGGAGACAAGCGAGTAGATTCCAGTCACTGCGAGGAGGAGAGCCATCGCGGCAAACGCGGTCATCACCTGGGTTGCGAAGCGGGTGCGAGCCACTGAAACGGACAGCAGAGAATCCATTGGGAGCACGTCAGCAATTGGCTGGTTCTTGTCCAGATTCAACACGGTCTGTCGCACGGCGGGGGCGAGCGCCGCCGGGTTGCCGTCGGTTCGAATCACGAGGGTCATAAATGGGAACGACAGCTCGGGATAGGGCCAATAAGCGGTCGGATGAGCGCCCGCGGCCAGCCCGGCATGTTTGACGTCTCCCACCACTCCAATGACCTCGCTGGGCTGGTTCTGCCTCTTCATATGGATTGTGACGTGTTTTCCGATTGGGTCTTCGTTTGGCCACAACTGCGTGGCCATCGATTGGCTGATCACAACCTTGTGGGAGGTCTCCACTCCTTCGCCCTCAGTGAACACGCGACCCTTGAGCAGAGGGATTCCCATTGTTTCAAAGAAGCCTGGCTCAACCAGCGCGACATCGACCACAGGTTGTTGCGCCTCTGGGAGCTTTGGGCGACCTTCGACGTCGACGCCGGTTGCCGCAACGATCCCGGTGAACGGCAGGAAGGCATCCGCGCTGGCAGAGCGCACACCTGGTATCTGGCGAAGCCCCTGCAGAGTTGGGCAAAGAACTGGTTCTTCTGCCCATCCTTCTCGTATTTCGCGTTGGGCAGTTGTACCCACGCCGTGAGAACGCCCCGCGACTGAAAGCCCGGATCGACGGCCATGAGGCGCTGGAAGCTGCGGATGAGAAGACCTCCACCCATCAGCAGGATGAGTGCCAGGGCGATCTCAGTGACGACGAGCACGCTGCGGGCGCGGCCTCGACGCGCACTGCCACCGGCTGCAGTTGCGCCTTCCTGTAGCGGCTCTCGTGGCGAAGTGCGCACGGCCTCGATTGCCGGCATTGTTCCGAAGAGCAGGCCGGTGAGGAGAGTGACGATGGTGGTAAAACCGAGCACTCGCAGATCAAGATGTATGGCTTCAAGTGGGATGAGATTGGCGGGAGCGAGCAGCTTGAGAACGCGAAGGCATGCCGATCCGAGCGCTAAACCTGCCGCACCACCCAAGAGTGCGAGGAGGCAGCTTTCAGTGAGGATCTGGCGCACCACTCTTGCGGTGGCGGCGCCTAATGCCATCCGGATCGCAATTTCGTGTTTGCGCGCGGTTGCTCGCGCGAGGGAGAGTGTAGCGACATTTGCGCAGGCGATCAGCAACACCAGTCCAACTGCCGCGAGAAGGAGTCGCAGGCCGGGCGCGATGTCTCCCACCAGTTGCGTGCGCAAAGGGACAAGATTGACGCTCCAGTTCTTCATGGAGGCTGGATCCTGCGCCTCCAATTTGGAAGCCAGGGCCAGCATGGCACCCTGCGCCTGGGGCAGCGTGACTCCTGGACGCAGCAAGCCGAGGGCCTGCAGAAATCTTCCATGGCGGCCGCGGTCCTTCGGCGCGAATGTCAATGGAATCCAGATCTCGGGCTTCTTCTGCGAGAACGATCCCTGTTTGACGAAGAACTGAAAGCCGCGCGGCATCACGCCGACCACCGTTAACGGCTTGTCGTCCATCATGATCTTGCTGCCAAGCACATTTGGATTTGAACCATAGCGGCGTTGCCACAGCTCGAAGCTGAGGACTGCAACTTGATCCGCTCCGGGAGTTCCATCCTGAGAGGGCACGAATATTCTGCCCATCGCCGCGTTGACACCCAACATTGCAAAGAGATTGGGAGTGACGGCGGCCATGGCAACTTGCTCTGGAGTTTCCCCACCGGTCAACACCGAAGCGCCATTGTAGAAAGCCGCCACCAGATCGAAGACGGTATTGTTTTCCTGCCAGTTGAGAAAGGTTGCAGGCGAAGTGACATTCTGCCGCTCGCCGTCGGGCATGCGTGATTCCCACACCATTACGAGGCGGTTCGCATTTGGATAGGGCAAGGGCCGAATCAACGCAGCATTTACCGCGCTGAAGATGGCGGTATTTGCACCGATGCCGACGGCCAGCGTGAGGATTGCAACGATCGCGAAGCCGGGATGCTTGGCCAGCATGCGCAGCCCGAAGAGCGCATCGTGCCGGAAAGTTTCAAGCTGACCGAAGCTGTTCTGGCGGTGAATCTTCTCGAGAATCTGCGTGACGCTTCCAAGCTTTAAATGAGCAGCGCGGCGCGCTTCCTCAGGGGACAAGCCACGCTCAATGTTTTCCTGGGTCTCGGTCTGCAAGTAGGATTCGAGTTCGCGAGCGGACTCTTTGTCAAGGACACTGCGGCGAAAGAAGCGGGTCCATCGCATCATCTACTCCTCTGCCGGTCTGAGTACGCTATTCACCGCATGCACAAGCTTCTCCCAACGACTTGTTTGCCGAGAGAGTTGTCGTCGGCCGGCCGCAGTGAGCCGATAGAAACGCGCCTTGCGATTATTTTCTGACGGGCCCCAGGAAGAACTGATCCAGCCTCGGTTTTCCAATCGATGGAGCGCGGGATAGAGAGAGCCATGCTCGATCTGCAGCACTTCGTCTGAACGGTGTTCGATGGCATAGGCGATGGTGTGTCCGTGCGCGGGTCCCAAGACCAAGGTCTGCAGGATCAGCAGGTCAAGTGTGCCCTGGAGCAGGTCGGCTTCGAGCGGTGGTGCTCCTCGTTTTGGCATCCTGATTGTTGCTCCCAAAGATAATCTACCTAAAGGATGCTTACTCCACTAGATCATCTTTGGCAAGCGACATGTGACGAAGTGCAGGGGTACCCGAGATGAAAAATTCTTGGGTGTGCGAGTGGACGTCAAGAACGAAAGACAAAAGCAGATCCTTTACTCCGCTGAGAAGAGCGCTCTGTTCAGGATGACAAGGAAAGGCCAGATGCAGATCCCTCGGCTTCGCTCGGGATGGCCACTCCAAGAGAAATGAACGTTGGCTTTTCAGGGGCCTGAAGGCCCCTGCTCCCTCCGCAGTGGAAATCGTCACGCGGCGATGAGGAAGTGGCCGTCGCGCATGATTTGTTCGGTTACGTTTTCGCCGTTGGGGCCGGTGGGGGATTCCAGCCAGATGTTGAAGCGAAGTCCTACGACGTCGATGTGGGTGCCGGAGCTCCAGGGGGCGCCGGTGTGTTCGCCGTAGGGGTTGCCGAAGGCGATGTGGATGCCGGGGAATTTTTCGTCCTGGAGGATGTTGCCGATGACGCGGTCGACGCCGAGGTTGGTGCCGATGGCGAATTCGCCGACGCGGTCGGAGTTTTCGTCGGTGTGGGTGTAGGCCCAGAAGTCGGATTCGAGCTGCTTGTTGGCGCTGGAGCAGGAGACGATGCGGTTGGCGGCGATCTGGATGGTGAGGGGCGTGGAGGCAAGGAGGCCGTAGCGGGCGCAGAGCCAGTCGCCGACGACGCCGTCGACGACAAAGGTGCCGTTGACTTCGCCGGGTGCGGTGAAGCACTCGCCGCCGGGGAGATTGCCCCACTTGTCAGGCGAGATGATGCCGGAGGTCTTGAACCATTTGTAGCCGGGGTTCATGTCGGCGGTGATGTCGGTTCCGGCGGCGGTGGTGGCGCGGATGCGGGTGGCGCGGCGGACGCGGTCGAGAACCTGTTGCGAGAGCGGTCGACGAGATCGAAGTCGGCGCGCATGCCGGTGCACATGATTTCAGGCGTGATGTTGACCATGTGCGCGTGGCGCATGCGGCGGCGGTTGACGACGTCGGTCATCTGCATGCGGGAGTGGAGTTCGTTGGGCTGGACCTGCACGGCGAAGATGGAGACCTGCGAGGTTTCCATGTCGCCGAGGACGGCAGCGGGCATGTCGGCGAGAGGGCGCGGAGCGAGATCTTCAAGGATGAAGGCGTTCCATCGACAGCCGAGTTCGTCGAGCTGGGCGGCGATGGAGGCGGCGATGGGCTCGGTGACGCGGTCAGTGATGAGCGTGACCTTCTCGTACGGCGCGATGCGGAGGCAGGTGGTGACGGCGGAGCGGGCGCCGGGGATGAATTCAGCGGGGTAGGCGAGCGACAGCAGGTGCGAGGCGGCTTGAGACATGCGGCGAAAAGGTGCTCCGTCAGGGGAATGCGGTGTGTCTATTCAGGGTAATGGATTGAGGCGGCGTCGTCACCTGCCAGTGTGACCGCGGGCACAGAGGGATGTTCGCAATGAGAAGAGAAGGAACGGTGTTGCTGTTTGCGCCGTAGTTAGGCAAAGCAAGGGTTTGAGCCTGCGTGCGAGCGACGGGTTGATACCGCTGGAGGAAGAGATGCGTAGAGCGTTCCGACTTATTGGGAGTGTAGTGGTTGTGCTCAGCGCGGCGGGCGCGCTTTTGCAGGGGATGACGAGCAGCGCCTGGGGACAGGACGTGGGCGAGAAGGCCGATCAATACCTGTCGACATGGGCCAGGCAGGGAAGGTTTTCAGGCGCGGTTCTGATTGCGAAGGGCGACAAGATCCTGTTGCGGAAGGGCTACGGGATGGCGAACTACGAGCTGAATGTCCCGAATTCGCCGGAGATGGTGTTTCGCATCGGGTCAATCACGAAGTCGTTTACGGGACTCGCCGTTCTGCAACTGGAGGAGAAGGGGCTGCTGAAGGTGAGCGATCCGGTGGCGAAGTATGTGCCGGAGATGCCGGAAGGCTGGAATGCCATCACGATTCACGACCTTCTCTGCCACAAGTCAGGTATTCCGGACTTCACGAGCACGAAGTCGTACAGGGACTTCGGCGACAGCCGACACGTGGAAAACGCGCTGAAGGAGTCTGCGGACAAGCCTCTGGTGAATAAGCCCGGGGAGGTGTTGCATTACAGCAACTCCGGGTACATTTTGCTGGGCAGAGTGATTGAGAAGGTCAGCGGAAAGAGCTACGAGGAGTACCTGAACGAGAACATTCTGAAGCCGGCGGGCATGACGCATACGGCTTACGATCATGCGTCGGACGTGGTGCACGAGCGCGCGAGCGGATACAGGTTTGACGGCGAGACGATTGTGAATGCCGCATATGGCGACCCCGCGCATCCTGCGGCGGCCGGTGCGTTGCGGTCGACTGTGGATGACATGTACGGGCTTGACCGGGCGCTGAAGGCGGGCAAGCTGTTCAGCCCTGCGCTCATGGCAAAGGCCTGGACCGCGTACGGACATTGGACGGCGCCACCGCCGTTTCCAATGGAGGCGGAATACGGGTACGGGTGGATGCTTGGCGATGAATTCGGCCACAAATACGTGGGCCACGGCGGCTGGGTGAATGGATTCGTGTCGCAGTTCACGCGGTTTCCCGATGATGATGAAGTGCTGATTATTTTGTGGAACATTGAGACGGCGAACAATTTTTCGGTGAGCAAGGATCTTGCGGCGATCATGTTTGGCCAGAAGTATGAATTGCCGGTTGCGCGGCCGATCGTGCACCCGGCGCCGGAGAAGCTGGCCAAGTATGTTGGCGACTACCAGGTTGGGCCGCTGACGTTGCAGATCACAATGCACGACGGGAAGCTGTACGCATTCGGTGGCCAGGGACAGCCTGTGCCGTATGGACTGATTGCGGTGTCGGACACGGAGTTCTACTGCAACGATACGCCGACAATCATCACATTTATGCCGGATCAGAGCGGCAACACGAACCAGGTGGTGATCAAGCTTGGAGACCAGGTAATTCCGGCGAATCGACTGGCGGCACAGCAGAAGCCGGGTAACTGAAAGCACGGCAACATCAAAGGAGGGCACGGCCTCATTTCTATTCTTCCGCTTCCTGCACCGGAGCCCACGACTTATCGGGGTTGAAACGCTCCATCTTCTCGAACGCGTCGATGGTTTTCGGCCCCAGATCCTTTTCGTATACAACGCCATCCTGGCTAACGATGAAGGTTCTAACGCCGGTCACGGCATACTCGGCAGGCGCAGCTACAAGGGCAAAGCCTCCAATCATGACACCCTTCACCACGTAGTCCATTTCGCCGAGCGGCGCATCGGGACCCTGCCCCTTCAGAATCTTGAAGAAATAGCCGTGGTACGGGTCTGCGCCGATGGTGTAGCCCTGTTCAATTGCGCGGGCAATCTTTTCGCCGATGGGACCTGACCATGTGCCGTCTGAGTTTTGCCAGGCCAAGCCGTCCTGAGTGCCGGGAGTGCTGATGATTCGCTGGGCATACTGGTTCACGTCGTAGCCCTGGCGCTTGCGAAAAGCGTAATCATATTGTGCTTCGACGTAGCCGTGGCAGATCGCAATGGCGTCGAGTTCATTGGCGCCAATGCGGCGATAGAGGAGTTCCTGCCGGCCGGCTTTGGCGTCGAAGGACCACTTGTCACCGCTTTTCACAATCGGCACAGGGAAGGGCCAATCCTCATTGCCGACGAGGAGGAATGCGCGGTTTCCGGTTTTTGAATCCATGGAAACGCTCTTCTTTTCGCGAGCCTCGGCGACGAAATCAGCGGCGTGTTTTCTGTCCTGCGCGAATTCGCCGCTGAACACGATGTCCTCGCCGCCGGGTCCAAAAAGCCGAACGAGCGCAGGTTGGTCAAACTTGTCCGCTGCGTCGATCAGTGAATCCGCAGCCTGCTGGGGACTTTCGAAGGTTTTGACTGCAGAGGCGCGCGGGGGTGGGTGCGGAAGCTTTTGCCGTTGGAGTCTGCTGCGCTGCAAGGAGGACCGACATGCACAGACACGCACAGGCCACTGCGCCAGCAATCAAAGGATTCACAAAGCGAATTCGATTCGGAAAGGTCATTCTCGAATCCATAGCAGTGCTCCCGTGAACACTTCCTCGCGCCATCGCGCTCACCTGCGCCCTCCTCCACCTCTTCCTCCGCCGCCGCGACTGAATCCTCCACCACCGCGAGACGACATGCTGGAGGATCCGCGACTGCTGCTGTTGCGCGCGCTCGATCCGTTGTATCCCCGTGAGCCTCCGCCGAAGGCATCCCGGTTTCCACCGCCGCTTCGGGAGAGATCCTGGCTTCCAATGCGATCCGCTCCACCTGCGCCGGTCCGGTTGCCGAGACCGCCTCCACCTGCACTATTGCCAAGTCCAGCGCCGCTGGATCGATTGCTCAAACCAGGTCCGCCTCCCCGGTTGCCGGCAACATTGCCACCCTGGCGGCCAAGCTGTTGACGGGCGCTTGCCTGACGGTTGGCTAGCGAATCACCGCGCGTCGTACCCCCGAACCTGTCCGCAGTTGCCCGGTCCCGGTACGGTGCGCCACCGCGGTGTTGAGGGTTATGTTGCCATCGATCGCCGCCTCCGCCACCGCCGGCAGGCAACTGCGATGGGCGATTGCCGACTCCGCTCCCTCCGGCTGGTAGTTGCGAGGGGCGGTTGCCGACTCCGCCCGGACCGCCGACACCTCCTGGACCGCCAACTCCTCCAACTCCGCCCACGCCGCCAGCTCCTCCCACGCCACCAACTCCGCCCGCTCCACCGATGTTTCCCCGATTGCCTCCTCCGGATGGAAGTTGCGAGGGACGGTTGATGTTGGAGTTGCGATTGAAATTGTTGTTGCGGTTGATGGTGATGTCGTTGCCTCCCCAACCGCATCCACAACACCAACCGCCGCTCCAAAATGCTCCCATCGTAACGCCGACACCGAAAGAGATGGCCACCCCGGCCGCGTAGTAACCGGGCGGGGGATAGTAAATCGGAGGATATGGGTAGTAGGCGGGGCCATAAACGACCACGGGATCATACGTAGGCACGTACACGACCTGCGGATTAGCCTGTTCGACAACGATGACGCTCTTGTTTTCGACGACCTGGGTTTCGACCTTCTGTTGCTCGGTCGACTTCAGATTTCCTTTGTCCTGGGCCTTCTTGCGCATCCGCTGAACGGCATCCATGACATCGCTCTGCTGTGCAAGGAACGCGTTTCCTAAATCCGTGGTCCACTGAAGGTCGTTTGCCAGACGGTCCACCACATCGGGCAAGGCTGCCAGCGCCTGGACGCTTGGGTCCCAGGGTTGTTTCGCCACGGCGTCGGACAGTGCTTTGTCCTTGAGACTCTTATTCTTCTCGAGCCACTGCTGAAGCTGAATCACTTCGAGGGGATAGGTGGATGCGGCGAGTGTTTGGGCAAGCAACGGGTCGGGATACAGCGCAACGGGTGCTACCAGGGAATCGAGTTGCTCAGCTGGTATCTTTGCAGCCTGAGGCGCCGGCGCAGAGGCAGGCGCCTGAGATGCCGGGGACTGAAATGCGAGAGTCTCGCCGGGCAAAAGCAGAACAGAGCAGAGAATCGCGATCAGAGATCGGAACGTTGCGCCCATTCTCTCCATGTACATGGAGCCGTCCCCCTGTCTTCGTCCGAGAGGAGTGCAGTCCATCCAAATCGATTTCAAACTCCGGAAGCTACAATCTTCGGGTTCGAAGATGGAAGAGACGCACTTCCCCGGAACGAAACGTTAGACCATTCTGCGCCACGCGTCTGCTGGCAAAAAATACAGGTGGGCAAGGTTGCACTTTTTTCAGTGAAGACACGGCGGAATCCGCCCAGAAAGATGGATGACTTCGCTTCTGCGGGTGGAAGGCGACGGATGTCGATTATGTGTCGTTCACGACTCCTCTACCATCTGATGGATGCGTCTGGCCAATCGGACGACTTGCGGCCAATCCTGATGAACAAAACTCTGGGAGTGGGCCAAGCTGTTGCGCAGACTTTCGATCTGTTTGCCGACACGCCGCGCCGCGCCTGTAGTTGGAAATCCGAGAGCGGCGAGTTCAGACGGATCGGACGTGAGGATCTCTATCTTGTCGGCCAACTGAAGACAATCGATTAGTTGGCACTTCTCTTTGCGGCGTTGGCGTTCAGTGAGTAACTGCCTGGCCTTCTCGACCCTCTGCGGTGACAAGAGCCTGCTCCAACTTTCGTCCAGCCATTTTCGCCGAATTCGTTCTGTGCTCTCCAATTCAGCGACGGTGAGGATCCCGAAGAGCCACATGCGAACCGGGGGCTTTTGTACATCAATCCGCGAGATCGCTCCTACCACATTCCCATGCGCAGACACGAAACACCAATCATGGCGGGTCAGAACCTCGATCACTTCTCTGATTGAGCTTTCGGACGCCACCATTTGACTTGACACAAACTCCCGCCGATTTGAATCGCAACTTCCTTCGCAGAGACTTGCGGCCTCTACGTATCCGCACAGGATTCCTTTCTTGTGAAGGCCAGCGACTTCAACCCCCGCCACCATCATCGCCTCGAGGACTTCCGCCGCTGCGCAGTTGGAATCGAAAGAAACCAGTGGTTCGGCAATATCCTGGGCGGTGAATGCGCTCTCGAGCACTCGCAGGATGCCGACGGGGAATGCAACTGTGCGCAAGGGAACGTCTGTTGCCACCGACGCCACGGGGAGCGCGGCCGAAGCAAACTTGGCGAGGTCGCGATTCAGCCTGGCAAGAAGACGCGCGTCGCCTCCGTCAAGAACCTGAACGAGGTCCTTTGCCTCTGCGGCATATGCAACGAACGATGCGCGATCGTTTTTGTACAAGTCGCGGCCTGTATCGATGAGGTCAGCGAGTTTGACCGTCTTTGCCGCGGCGGAGATGCTGGCGAAGTGCTCCTTCTCAAGCGCGAAGTGCTTTGCACGATTACCAGGTGCAGGGTGACCGGCGATTGTGAGTTCGCCAACGAGTTTGGCCACCTTTTTGCCAAGCATCCGCTCCAGGTCGTCGATTGTGACGCTTGTATCTTCGACAATATCGTGCAGCCAGGCCGCCGCAATGGTTTCCTCTTCCTGGCTGACTAAAGACACGATCTGCGCCACGGATTTGAGATGCAATTCGAAACTCTGCAGCGCGGGATTGCGGTAGGCGGTTATCCGCTGGTGATTGCCAATTGCGAAGCGCTTGGCAGCTTTGACCAGATCACTCACCGCGCCATTTTAAACGTTGACCGGCGAGAGGTGCCTATTCGTTGGACCGGGAAACTAGCCTCGCAGAGGCGCTGCATGGCGCTCCCGGAATATGGCAGATCTGGCAGCAGCCAAGTACAAGGATCGGAAGCATCGTGGAAGCGGAGTCTGCGCGATTGCAACCCACGTCGCAACACCGTTTCGATTTTTTGTTGTTCACGGGATTGGCGAGAAGGATGCGACCCGATTGATAGAGGCGCTGTTCGCGCTCGGATTCGGTCACGCCATGCTCACGACGAACTACAAGGAGATGCGGGTCGAGGCGTCCCTCCAATCCATTTCACGCAGAAGTCGTTCGAGCAGACGGTGCGGCTGTTGATTGACGGCTATGACAACGATTCAGCCAGCTGCCGGCGAAATGGGCGCGGGCGAAGGAATACACCATTACCCGGTGGACAGAAACCGATGTGAATTATCACGTTGAACCGGAATCGATTCTTACCGAGGTTCCAGCCACTTGTTCGGTCAGATTTGCAACTCAAACAGCGGTAATGGGAACGGGTTACCGAGGATGGTCATGCCGGTCGTACCTTCTTGACTGCCCAGAGAGACGCAGCACCAAAGGATGCGGGCTGCGGAGTCCTGGTGGTCGTTCTCTTTAAGGTGTAAGAAGCACGCAAATAAGCATAGAATTGCGTGCATCAAGAGATGCGGGGCTGTGGACGGAGTTGGCGGGGCCAGGACTTACCGCTACAGGCGGGGTCGAACGGCGAAAAAGATTACCCGCACAAGTATAAGGAGCGCAGGGGACCTTCCGGAGGACTACATGAGGCGCACTTGTGCCCTTTTTGCGATTGCTCTCGCACTGGCGCTGCCAGGACGCGCTGCGCAGCGGGTGACGGTGGAGCAGCTCGAGCGCATTCTGACTGAAGCGCAGGGCATGCCCGACAACGATCTGGCGGAAAAGCTTTCAGATCTTCGACTGACGGAACGGCTCACATCAGCGCGGTTGGCGCGGTGGCGTGCGGGGATGGCGGGTGCGCGATCGCAGCGGGCACTGCTGGGGCTCGCGGACCGGTCGGCCTTTCTTGAGCCGCCGGCGGCGGAGATCCCTGCAACAGCCGCTCCGGATCTCGCCGAACAGCGCAGGATCATGGGGCTTGCTGCCACTTATGTGACGAAGGCCATTCCGCAGCTACCGCGATTCTACGCGACCCGAGCTGTGACACATTTTCAAGATGCACCGGGAAGCGGCGACGCGGCCTCTGCGGATGGCGGCGGCTCGCTGCACGCCGTAAGGATTTCGAGGGCGACGGTGATGTATCGCGATGGCGAGGAGATCACTGAGCCGGGGCCGGTGAAGGTAGACAAGCCGGTGACGCCGGACCAAGGACTGCGGACCTGGGGTGCATTCGGTCCGATTCTCGGGCTGGTTCTTCTGGATGCCGCGCAGAACAAGCTTGAATGGGGACGCTGGGAGCAGGGTGCAGGTGGGCCGATGGCAGTGTTTCGTTATTCGGTGCCGAAAGAGAAGTCGCACTACGAGGTACGTTATTGCTGCGTTGCGACGTCGTATGGACTGGAGAGCAATGACTTTCACGAGATGAGCGCTTACCACGGGCTGATCGCAGTGGATCCGGCGAACGGGACCGTCCTTCGACTGACGCTCGAAGCGGATCTTGGCGCGGATGATCCGATTTCGCGTGCGGCAATCGCGGTGGAATATGGGCCGCAGGAACTGGGAGGAATGACTTATACCTGTCCTTCCAATAGCGTTTCGATCTCGGTGGCCGAGACACTACGCAATGTGAAGGATTCAGAGGGACGCGACTGGCCAACGATGGGCCCGACGCAGATGATGCTGAACCACGTTGTGTTCGAGCAGTATCACCTGTTCCGGGCGGAGACGCGTGTGCTTTCGGCCAACGAGGAGCGTGCCGCAGGTGTCGCTCCGGATGCGACGCTTTCGGGTGCGCAACCTGAAGAGGCGGGCCCCACCGAGGAGGTGCTTTCGGACACGTCTCAAGCAAAGGTTGCCGATGCGGCGGGAAGCAAGCCGGTGATTGATGCGACGACAACCGCTGATGAGAATGCCGAAATCAGCACAAGAGCAGCGACGGGATTACCAGGTGTGGCGACTCCTCCGACGGAGCAAGCAACCCAGGCGGCGCCGGCAGGAGGCGCGCAGGCGAGCGGATATACGCTGCGCGTCAACACACGGCTGGTGGACGTAAACGTGGTTGCGCTGGACAAGAAGGGGCAGCCCATCGCGAATCTCAAGCAGGGAGATTTCGAAGTCTACGACAACGGGGTCAAGCAGGACGTTCGCTCATTCAGCCAGGCGGATGTGGATCTGGCGGGCCAGTCCCCTGCCCCGGCATCGAATGCGGCTGCGCCGACGCTTGTGGAGTTTTCAAATCACGCGGCAACGGACACGGCGGCCAACCACGGAAACACGTTTGTGTTACTGGTCGATGCCAGCAATCTGTCTTATCCGGACCTGGTGGATGCCCGGCAGCAGACGATTCATTTTCTGCATACTCTACCGCCAAACGAGCGTGTTGCACTCTACGTGAGCCGGTATCACCGCTTTGAGGTGCTAGAGGAACCCTCGACGGATCATTCGATGCTGATCGCGCGACTGCAGCATTGGAAGCCGAGCCCGCAAGACGTGGGCAACGCGAATGATGAGGAGACGCGCAATCGGCAGACGTTTGAAACCGTGCACAGTCCTGAAGACATGCTGAGCGTGAATGGGAACTACACGATGGACACGTTTACGCAGTCAGAGGCGCTGGATCCGAAGATGCGCGAGATGGGCAGCAACCCCGGGCCGAATGCGTTGTCGATCCTGGTGGATGTGGCGCGTCATCTGGCGGCAATCCCAGGGCACAAGAGCCTTGTCTGGGTGACGAGCGACAATGCGCTGGCCGATTGGAACAAGCTCTCGATCACGATTGAGAAGGGCAGCAAGTACATTGAGCCCGTGGCGTTGAGGACACAGGAAGCAATGAACAATGCTCATGTGAGCATCTATCCACTTGATGCCTCGAAGCTGGAAGGGGCGGTAGTGACCCCGGAGCTCGGTGCACGCAACGTGGAGTTGACTCCCACATTCCAGATGCCGCTTGGAAACGAACTCCAGCAGGAAGGGCCCGAGGCGACAGCCGGTAAGGACATGAATCCGTATATACAGGGCCGCAATATCGCGTCGGCGGGGCGATTGGCATCCCAGATGCAGCAGGACATTCACCCGATCCAGGGGGTTTTTCGCGAGGTTGCTGAAGCCACGGGAGGCCGTGCGCTGCGCCGGTCGAACAACATGGTGGGGCAACTGAATGGAGTGGTCGCGGACGGTCACGCAACGTATCTGCTTGGCTTTTCGCCCAGACAGCCCGCTGACGGGCAATATCACCTGCTCACGGTGAAACTTGTGGGACGGCACGATGTGACGCTTCGCTATCGCACCGGCTACCAATACGACAAAGAACCGGCGACGCTCAAGGACCGGTTCAAACAGGCCGTGTGGCAACCTGCTGATGTCAGCGAAATCGCCGTGAAGGCGAGGCCCGTAACGGATGCCGCCGGGAATGCGCTTCGAATTACAGTTGCCGGAACTGACCTTGATCTGGCCCAGCAGAACTCCTTGTGGACGGGCAAGCTGGACATTTTCATGGTGAGGCGCGATGAAGAGGGTTTGCGCGCCGCAGTCTCTGGGAAAACCGTGGGGCTGCGCCTGAAGCAGACGACTTATCAGAAGGCAATCAACGAGGGGCTGACGTTTGACGAACGGCTGGAAGCCAAGCTCGATCGCGGGTCGCTGCGCGTGATCGTTGTCGATGGGAACTCCGGACGGATTGGCTCAGTAACCGTACCGTCGACTGCGCTCGGAACGAAGCCGTAAAGGGGATGAAGAGGAATTCCGGGAGCAGGGTGGCAAAAGACCGCTAGTGCGCTTGTGAAGCGTCCCCAAGTATAGGGCGCTCGGGTGGGGCGGGTTGTATGCGTGCGAAGAGAGCCCACACAGGCAACGCCAAACGAGAGTTCTGCTATCTAATTAATCGTCATATTGAACGTATGGGGCAACGCTCTTAATGCAGCTCTCTAAAACTCGTCCAGATGCTATTTCCGGCTGAAGTGTATGACCGCTGCGAAATTGTTCGCGCACAGCTGGACAACTGACCATTGAAAGAAGCCAGTGAAGAGTCGCAAGACACGGTGACTGCGCTGATCGATGACAGCCGGAGACAATTCCTAAATGGCAACAATCCGTAGCCACGTAGTTCGCCCCTTGGCGAACTCGCCCGAGTGCGGCGAACCCGAAATTCCACGATTGCGTGACCTGGTGGCGCAAGCACCAGCGGCGATTGGTTATCTGAGTGGGGCCGACCTTCGCTGGGGCTACGTCAATGATCTGCTCGTGCGCGCCGCGGGCCGCGTCAACGCGGAAGATCTTCGCGGCATAACCATCCGAGAGAGCTTGCCGGAACTCGACGGGACGGGTGTGGTTGAGTTGCTTGAACGTGTCTATCGGACGGGCTTTCCCTATCGCGACAGGGAGTACAAAATCAGATTGCCCCAAGGAGAGACGGGGCGACTCAAGGACCGCTACTTCGATTTTGTCGCTCAACCTGTTTTCAGTGGATCGCACCAGGTGAAGGGAGTCTTTCTCCATGCAGTCGATATCACCGACCAGGTGGTAAGCCGGCTGGAAGTGGAGGCGAGCGAAGAGCGGTTGCGCCTTGCACAGGAGGCTGCACACATCGGCACGTGGGAGTGGAACCCCGTCAAGAGCACGAGGATGCTTTCCGCGCAGTTGCATCGAATGTTCGGCACTTCGCCCACGATGACAGAAGAGCAGATCTACAGATTGTGGACATCGCGGGTGTATCCGGCGGACCTGCCGAAGGTTCAGTTTGGAATGGAAGAAACCGAAAGGACGGGCGTCCAGGAGTTTGAGTACCGCTATCAGCATCCACAGAATGGCCTTCGCTACTTCTGCAGCAAGGGCGGAAGGATGAAGGGCGAATCGTGCTATTTCGGCGTGGTTATCGACATCACGGAACGGAAGCGCTGGGAAGAGACCCAGCAAGTGAAGGAGCGGGAGCTCGAAGAGAGTCGAGGAAGGCTCGAGGCGGCGTTTTCTGCTTCGCAGAGGCTGGCGGCAATTGTGGAGTCGTCGGACGATGCGATTATCGGCAAGGACCTTGACGGGATTGTGACCTGCTGGAATCCGGGCGCAGAACGAATGTTCGGCTATTCAAGCGAGGAGATGATCGGGCAGTCGGTCAAAAAGATCATTCCACCCGAGGGACTTGTGGACGAGGACCGCATCATGTCGGCGGTGGCTCGCGGAGAGAGAACGCAGCACTTCGAGACGCTGCGCCGCCGTAAGAGCGGCGAGGAGATGGAAGTATCGTTTACGGTGTCTCCTGTGAGAGATGACAGGGGAAGGATCGTGGGTGTGGCGAGCATCTCGCGAGATATCACCCAGAGCAGAAAGGTGGAGAGGGCGCTGCATGTTTCAGAGAGGTTGGCGTCCGTGGGCCGCCTGGCCGCGACCATTGCGCACGAGATCAACAATCCTCTGGAAGCCGTGACGAATCTCATCTTTCTGGCGCAGAACAGTCCGCTCGAGCAGGACAAGCAACGATTCCTGGATCAAGCACAGCATGAGCTCGCAAGAGTCGCGCTGCTTACGAAGCAAACTCTGGGATTCTATCGTGAGAACAAAGGTGCAAGTTTGGTGACCCTGGGAGAGCTGGTCAGCCCGCTGGTCTCAGTCTTTTCTGCGCGGGCGCGCAACAAGGCGATCCGGATTGAAACCGAGATTCGACAGAATCCAACGATTCGAGCGATCGCCGGCGAGATTCGGCAACTGTTCGCGAATCTGCTGAATAACAGCATCGATGCCGTCAAAGACGGCGGGCGCATCCGGATTCGTGTTTCCTCAGCGAAGGAACGGAGTGGTTCCGAGAGAGCCGGAGTCCGGCTGACGGTTGCGGATACGGGGCCGGGTATTCCGCAAGAGCTGCGCAAAAAGCTGTATGAGCCGTTCTTCACCACGAAGAAGGATGTGGGGACGGGATTGGGACTTTGGGTAACCAATTCCATTCTGGAGAAGCACAAGGGCAGCATTCACGTGCGCAGCTCTGTGGTTCCCGGCAAGAGCTGGACTGCGTTTTCAGTGTTTCTGCCGATTGGCGGGAGCCTCAGGATCGAAACATAATCGATGCTCTCGACGCCTCGCCGTGCGCGGACGGGGTGTCTGCGCTCGCCGAGGCGCTTACCTCCGGTTTCAACTGTCTGAAAAGCCAATTGAGCCCCTAGAATCATGACATGGGCCAGGCGATGATGGCCACTGCGGCTCAGTGTGCGCGGGCCCATAGAGGAAACGAGACATGACTGAGACGGCGATGGTTGTGGAACAGCGAACGCATGAGCAGAAGCTTGACCTGCTGGCCGAAGTTGCGGTGAAGGTGGGGCTTGGACTGGCGGTTGGGCAAGAACTGGTGATGACCGCTTCATTGGACGCGCTGCCACTGGCACGCAAGATCACAGAACAGGCGTACAAGGCCGGCGCTTCGCTGGTGACGACGCTTTACAGTGACGATGATGCGACGCTGATGCGGTATCGGCTGGCACGGGATGAGAGCTTCGACAAGGCTGCGAAGTGGCTCTACGACGGAATGGGCGCGGCGTTCAAAAGTGGGGCGGCACGGCTGGCGATAGCGGGCGGGAACCCTGCATTGTTGTCGAACGAGGACCCGGAAAAGGTGGGACGTGCGAATCGGGCGGTTTCACAGGCATACCGGCCTGCGCTCGAACTGATTACGCGGCATGAGATCAACTGGACGATCGTGGCGTGCGCAACTCCGGCGTGGGCGGCACAGATGTTCCCGGATGCTGCGCCGGATGAAGCCATGGCCAAGCTGTGGGATGCGATCTTTGCGACGACGCGGATCGATTTGGATGATCCCGTGAGCGCATGGAAGAAGCATGATGCCGACCTGCAAAGACGTGCGGCTTTTCTGAATGAGAAGCGCTATGCGGCGCTGCACTATCGTGGGCCAGGGACAGATTTTCGACTGGGGCTCGCGGACGATCATCTCTGGATGGGCGGAGGAACCACGGCGGGAAATGGACTGTATTGCATTCCCAACATGCCGACGGAAGAGGTGTTCACGACGCCACACAAGGATCGCGCCGATGGAACGGTCACCTCAACGAAGCCGCTGTCGCACCAGGGAACGATGATCGAGGGCATTCAATGCCGGTTCGAGAAGGGCCGCATTGTTGAGGCACGCGCAAGCCGCGGACAGGAAGTGCTGCAGAAACTGATCGATACGGATGAGGGTGCGCGGAGGCTGGGCGAGGTGGCGCTGGTGCCGCACTCGTCGCCAATTGCCCATAGCGGAATGACCTTCCTGAACACGCTGTTTGACGAAAATGCCGCGTCGCATATTGCGTTGGGGCAGGCTTACACTTCGTGCCTGCGCGACGGAGAGAAGCTAACGCCGGAGCAGCTTGCGGCCAAGGGCGCAAACGACAGCCTGATCCATGTGGACTGGATGATCGGATCAGACAAGCTGGACATCGACGGCATTGCGGCAAGCGGCTCAGAAGAGCCGCTGATGCGGCAGGGGGAATGGGTGTAGGCACAGGAAAATGAGGCTGGAAACGCCCTGGACTTGGGTCCGGGGCTTTTCTTTTGCGAGAATCGGTATCCAGGTATCAACAGGGGGGACAAATGAGCTTGGATGAGAAAGATTCGATGCTGGGCACGTGGACGCGCCGCAGGTTCATGCAAATGGGAGCGGCAAGCGCGGTGATGCTGAACGCTGGGCATCTTGGCCTGGCTGACGACAACGCGCAGCGGCGCAACATGATCGGAATTCCGTTTGAGAAGCGGGAGCCGCGCGTGGCAATGATCGGCACGGGAGGACGCGGCGCTTCCCTGCTGGGGAATCTGCTGGCGGCCAACGCCCAGGTAGTTGCGCTGTGCGACATTGTGAAGGAGAAAGCGGAACACGCTGCCGGACTAGTCGTGGCAGCGGGCCAGAAGAAGCCGGAACTCTTCACAGACGGAGAGCACCACTACCAGGCACTGGTGGCGAGGAACGACGTAGACCTGGTGATCGTTGCGACGCCATGGAACTGGCATGCGGAGATGGCGTTGGCCGCAGTGGCGCACGGGAAAGACGTGTTCGTCGAAGTGCCAGCGGTAACGACGGTCGAGGATTGCTGGAAGATCGTCAGAGCGTCAGAGGAGACACGCAGGCATTGCGTGATGCTCGAAAACTGCTGCTACGGCTACAACGAGACGTTGATCCTGCGCATGATTCACGGAGGCGAGTTTGGCGAACTGCTGTATGGAGAGGGCGCCTACCTGCACGATCTGCGCAGCGAGCTGTTTTCAAATGCAGGCGAAGGCCTGTGGCGACGCGCGGAACACACAAAGGCCGATGGCAACCTTTATCCGACGCATGGGCTCGGACCTGTGGCGAACTACATGGGCATCCAGCGTGGCGATCGATTTGACTACCTGGTATCGATGAGTGCGCCGCAGCGTGGTCTCGATCGGTATCGAAAGGACAACCTGAAGGACGACGATCCGCGATGGTCGGAGCGCTATGTGACCGGCGACTTGAATACTTCGCTGATCAAGACGGTGAATGGGTTGACCATCACCGTTAAACACGGCGTTTCAACGCCACATCCGTACAGCCGGATCAACATGATCGCGGGGACGAAGGGGGTCTTTGAGGACTATCCGCCGCGCATCTACTTCGATGGAATGAATAAGGACGAGGCGTGGGGATCAATCGACGCGTGGAAGCGGTACGAGCATCCTTTGTGGAAAGAGGAAGGCGAGAGAGCGCAGAAGGTCGGCGGACACGGCGGGATGGACTTCATCATGATCTACCGGTTGCTCGAGTGCATCAGGCAAGGATTGCCGCCGGACATGGATGTATATGATGCTGCGGCGTGGTCCGCCGTGGGACCGCTTAGCGTCGCGTCAGTGAATCGCGGGAGCGCGCCGGTGGAGGTGCCGGATTTCACGCGAGGCGGTTGGGAGCACCGGGAAATTTCGGCGATCGCGACACAGGGGCAGGGTTGAGGTTGTTGTTTTCCCAGGTCTCAAAATCGAGATCCTTCGACCAGCTCAGGACAGGCTTGGGGCACCCAGATCTTGTGGATCAACAACAGCTAGTGGGCGGGGCGGAGTTCGAGCTGGTAGTCGGAGTAGTCGATGATGACGACGGTACGGCCGAGGAAGAAGCTGTTTGATTCGGCGCGTGCGTGCGTGGCCATTGCGTAACCACTGATGTTGGCGTAGCGGCGCATCATCTTCGTTGTTCCTGCAAAAACCGATGGGCTGCGAGAGGCGACTCCCTCGACTTCAACGTTTGAATTATCGTTTGCATCGACCCAAAGCGTGCCCTCGATCATGTTGGGAGCCTTGCGGTTCGGAGTGATGGCGAGGGCGATGCAGTTACGGCCGTCGATTGTCTGGATTACGCCGGGCTTCACTTGCATCTGGTAGTTCGCAGAGGTGAACCAGGATTTCTCGACGGTGGCGGGGTCGTTGATGGCCTTCTCGTTGTCGAGGAGAGGGCGCAAGGCGAATCTCTGGATGAGGTCAGAGCCGGATTGCGAGAGGACAACGTATGTCTTGCCAACGCCTTTCTTGTAGGTTGTCTTTACAGTCATCTCCGCGGTGGGGTGCGTCTGGTCTTTGCCTCGGAAGACGGAGTAATGTTCGGTTACGGTAAATCCGAGAACGTTGTCGTAGCGAGCGTGGTTGGCGGAATCGATGTGCTGGATGATGGTGGCGGGGTCGGGTTGCTGGGAAAACGTCAATGTGCAGAAGAAAAGGGCAACAAATAACAAGGCCGCACATCCTCGCAATGCGCCGAAGTGCATACTTCTACCTCGCGCTTTCCTCCAATGTATCCGGTTCGCGTGAAAATACGCAGTGCCGGCAAGAGGCACCTCAGATCCTTCGACTCCCGTCGCTTCGCTGTGGTCGCTCAGGATGACAGATTTCATTGGTGCGCTCAAGGTTATGCAACTTAGCACTTGCGGTCAGAGGCCGGCGGAGGTTTCCTGGGCCATGTAGTCGACGACGGCTTTGAGGTCGCCTTTGGTCTCTTCGAAGACTTTGAGCTGGCGGTCGGCGCCGGTGCCGGTCTGCAGGATCTTGCGGACGCCGTCGATGGCGTCGCGGCTGCCGAGTTCGTCCACTTCCCTGTCGATGAGGACAAGGTACTCCTCGATCAGATCGCGCTCGGGAACTTCCTGCTGGCGGCCGAAGTCGATGAGCTTGCCGTCGAGGCCGTAGCGAACGGCGCGGAATTTGTTTTCCATCAGCAGAGGACGCGAGTAGTGGCGGAAGTCCTGATTGGCCGCGTGGAGGCGGTAGAGGTAGGCCGCCGTGGCCTGGATGAGCGCGGCGATGGCGACGGTTTCTTCGGCGCGCAGAGGGATATCGCAGGCGCGGACTTCGACGGTATTGAAGAACGGATGCGGGCGGATGTCCCACCAGATCTTCTTGGCGTTGTCGATGCAGTTGGTGCGGACCAGCAGGCTGACGTAGTTCTCGAACTCGGAGTAGCTGGAGAAGGCGTCAGGAATGCCGGTGCGGGGAAAGTTTTCGAAGACCTTGGCGCGGTAGCCCTTGTAGCCGGTGTTCAGGCCGAGCCAGAAGGGCGAGTTGGTGGCGAGCGCCATGATGTGCGGCAGAAAGTAGCGCATCGAGTTCATGATGCGGATGGCGGCTTCGCGGTCTTCGATGCCGACGTGGACGTGAAGGCCGAAGATGAGGTTGGCGCGCGCGACGAGCTGGAGATCCTTGACGACCTGGTGATAACGCGGGTCGGGATAGATCTCCTGGGTGCGCCAGTCGGCAAAGGGATGCGTGGCGCCGGCGACGAGTTCCAGATTATGTTCGCGAGCGAGCTTGATCATTTCGCGGCGAAGCTCGTAGATATCTTCGCGCGCCTCGTCGATATTGCGGCAGATGCGGGTGCCGACTTCGACGACCGAGGTGTGCATCTCAGCCTTGACGCGCTCCTGAAGGCGCATCTTGCCCTGCGCGAGCATCTCGGTCTGGATGTGTGAGCGCAGGTCGCGCGTGACCGGGTCGATGGTCTGGTATTCCTCTTCAATGCCGAGAGAGAAGGATGGCCGCATGCAATGACCTCGGGACTGCTTGGGGAAATTGTATGCCAAGGTCAGGGTTCAGAGGTCAGGGTTTAGGGAGTAGGGAGTGGCTTCAGGAGGCGCATTGAAGTGGGGAGTCGACCGGCTTCGCACGCCTGTACGGGCGTCGCTCGATCCGCAGAAGAACGACAGGCAACTCGCTAGATCCAAAGAACGCGGAAAGGCATAGAATGCGGCGCGTGAGTGAAAGAGCATTTCACGATCGCAGGGACGCCGGGCGGATTCTGGCAAAGGCTGTGCTGGAATTGTCCGGGTTGGAGGATGGCGTCGTTCTTGGACTGGTGCGAGGGGGAATGCCGGTGGCTTTTGAAGTCGCGCAGGCATGCAGCCTTCCGCTGGACATTCTCGTTGTGCGCAAGCTGGGGGCGCCGGGGCAGGAAGAGCTGGCGATGGGCGCGATCGCGAGCGGCGGAGAGGTGGTGTTCAACGAAGACGTGGTGCGGTCGTTTCACGTTTCCGCGCAGATGCTTGAGCTGATGATTGAACACGAGAAGGAATCGATTGCACGGCTTGAATACCTTTACCGCGAAGGGCGAAAGCCGGTGGAGATTGAGGGACGCTCGGCGATCCTGGTGGATGACGGCCTGGCCACGGGTGCGAGCATGAGGGCGGCGATCAAAGCGGTGAAGGCACGGGCGCGACGCGTAGTCGTTGCGGTTCCAGTGGGGGCGCGAGGCACGTGCGAAGAGCTCGCGCAGGAAGCGGACGAAGTTGTGTGCCCGGTGATGCCGGAAGTTTTTGATGCGGTGAGCCTTTTCTATCGCGAGTTCGAGCCGACAAGCGATGAGGAAGTGCGAGCGCTTCTGCGCGACGGGAGAGGAACAAAGGGCCAGGGACCAGGAAGTGAGCAGTCTGGGCAGGGTGGCCGCATTTTGGGGGAATTGGAATAGATTCGCCTTTTGTTCGCCTTTACGATAAAATCCAGCCGTATCATGGGTCTCTTTTCACAACTCTGCCTGGAGCCGACGCACGAGGAGATCTATCCCGGCGCGGTGTTGATGCGGGGACTGGCGCTGACGCAGGATGCGGAGTTTTTCGCTGCCGTTCAAACCATTCTTGGCGCAGCGCCGCTGCACCACGCGACGACTCCGAGCGGGCTGCCGATGTCGGTGATGGTGTCTGACTGTGGGACGCCTGAGGCCTTCCGGCGGAGATGGGATCCGCACAGCCCAAACGGTTCGCGATTGTGGCCACCGATCCCGAGGGTGCTTTTCGATTTTTCGATTCGGTGCGCGGTGCGTTCAGGGTTTCCGCAATTCCGGCCTGATACGTGCCATATCAACCGGTACCAGGCGGGGACAAAGCTCGGGCTTCACCAGGATCGGCACGAGTGCGATCTGAATCAGCCTATCGTCTCTATTTCGCTGGGGCTTGAATGCGTGTTTCTTTTCGGCGGTATTCAGCGCTCCGATACAGTGAAGAGGATCCTGCTGGAGCATGGGGATGTGATCGTGTGGGGAGGACCTTCGCGGATGCGCTTTCATGGCGTGCAGCCGCTCAAGCCGGGACATCATCCGTTGACGGGGCCGTATCGGTACAACCTTACGTTTCGGAAGGTTGCGTGAACTCAGCAGTTCTCCGTTCATTGTTGTGATTCGAGGGCGAAAGAGGATCACGGCTTCTGGATCAAGTTCGTTGATCTGGTCAGGGCCTTCCAAAAGCAGGTCCTTCGCTACGCTTACCCCACAGACTCCGTCTGTGGGGCCCCAAACACGCTCAGCTCAGGACGACAATTCTCAATCTTGACTCGACGCAGGCTGTTTCGATTTCTTTGCAGCTTGCTTCCTCGCTGAGGTTGGTTGTGCCGGCGCTTTCTTCGCGGCGGGTTTCTTCGCGGGCGCAGTGCCTGGGCCGGTGAGGAAGGCGGACCAGCGGAGATCAGGTAGCTGGGGCGCGGATTTGCATTTGGCGATGGCGAGGTCGGCGACTTCGCGCACGATCCAGTCGAAGTTGTCTTTGCCGACGGAGTTGAGATCGGCGTCGGGCGCGGGGTTCATAAAGTCAATGGCGTAGGGGATGCCATTTTCGACAGCGAACTCGACGGTGTTGAGGTCGTATCCGAGAGCGCGGCAGAGCTTAAGCGCGTCCTTTTCGACGCGGGCCAGCAGCTTTTTGTCGTACTCGGGCGGGTTCTGGATATAGCGCTCGTGGTGCGGATTGCGCGGGTTGTAAGGCATGATGTGGACCTTGCTCTGGCCCACGACATAGCAGCGGAAGTACTCGTTAAACTCGACTGCTTTCTGATACATCATGCACAGATCGCGCGACTGATCGTAGGCCTCGAAGAACTCCAGGCGATTGTGGATGTGGTAGACGTCGCGCCATCCGCCGCCGTTGACGGGCTTCATGAAGCCGTGTTCACCGACGTAGGCGAATACCGAGTCCCAGTTGAGCGGGTACTCGAGGTTGCGCATGGAGCGGTCGGTGGTTCCTTCGGGATGCTTCTTGTGGGGAAGAATGACGGTGGGCGGGACGGCGACACCGAGTTTGGCGGCAAGCGTGTAGTTGAAGAACTTGTCGTCGGCGGACCACCAGAAGGGGTTGTTGATGATGACAGTGCCGTTCAGGGCCGCGTGCTTCAGGTAGGCGCGATAGAAGGGGATGTCGTGCGAGATTCGATCGACGATGACCGCGTATTTTGCAGGCTTGTCAAGGTGCACGGCGCCGGTTTCGACGAACTCGGCGGTGATGCCGTCGACGTTGCGGGCATTGATGTGCTCGACGAGGGCGCCGGGAAAGCTGTTTTCCATGCCGAACAAAACGCCGATCTTCTTCATTCGATCCTCCTGGCGAAATGAGCGGGAATCTCGCGCATGACCCGAAGCGCCGCTAATTTTCCGTCAACAGTGTACGGTAGGCGCCGGCTGGGCGTGTCGTTTTGGGAGTTTACGGGTGATCCTGCACAGCGGGGCGGGAAAAGCGCGACCGATTTCGTCCACCGAACATCAAACGACTGAATCTGGGTAATTTGCGTTGAAACGGGTCCGATTGGCGATGTTGGCGGTGCAGTGTGTTGCACGCCACCGAAGTGAGAATCGGCAAGGTGTAGATTATTTAGCTGTCATGAGCGCGGAGGGACATATGGACTACCGGGTTTTGACTGTCACCCGAGAGTTTGGCAGCGGGGGCGGACGGATTGCGAAGACGATCGCGGATCGCCTGGGGTGGAGACTGCTGGACGGCGCACTGATCGACGAGATCGCTTGCGCGGCGCATGTGGAACCAAACGTGGTGAACCGGTTTGACGAGCATGTGGAAGGCTGGCTGCAGCGCATAAATCGTCAGGCGATGCGCGGCGCGGCGATGGCGGCAGGTGTGGCGCTCAAAGAAGAGAATTGCTTCGATCCGGACGTGATGACGGAGCTGACAAAGCAGATTATCGAGCACGCCTATGCGGATGGAAACTGCGTGATTGTTGGTCGTGGAGCGCAGTGCGTTCTGCAGGCCAAGGCAGATGTGTTTCACGTGTTTGTGTATGCGCCGTTTCGAGTGAAGGTGCACAGGCTCCGGTCGCGTCTGGAGCCGGGAGCAAACATCGAGCAGCGGATGCATACGGTCGATACGGAGCGGGCGCATTATCTGCGGCTACGGTTCGGAAAGGAATGGAACAACCCGCACCTGTATGACTTGATGATCTCGTCAGGAGACGACGAGGAGAAGACGGCAAAAGTGATTGAGTTTGCCATGAAGGCAAGTGCTAGCGCCCGGCTATAGACTTGCAGATTGTGGAGTCGGCTGTGCAAATGCTGCCCGGCGAGTGCAGAGCATCCCTCGGGGGCTAAAGCCCCAGGTATTATGCGGCTTTTGCGGCACGACTGAAGTCGTGCCCTTTCAAGACCCGATTTATGCAACCAACTCAAGGTGGTGGCGGACGAATCGACGTTCGCTCGATTGGCGAGGGTGGGCTGTTTCCTGGAAGCTAAGAGGACTATGCTTGATGGATGGGAACGGCTGGAAAGTGCAGTTCCAAGATGGGTGACAGCGAGAGGGTTGTGTCGCCCAGAACGGCATCTAACGCTGATACGCGGTGAACCAGCTCTGGAGCGATTACGCAGTTCATGTGGCTGCTTCGAGCTTGCATGAAAGGTGGCTTCTTAAGTAGGCCACTGGAAAGGTTCCAGACAAAGCAACTGCGGAACCGCTGCACCCGCAATGGCGGGAGCTCGTCTGCGACCGGGAAGCAGATTACGGATGTAGCCTCCGGCCAAGGAGGATTGAATGGAAGAGAACATTTCCGACTCCGCGATAAAAAGTGATGTGCTGCACTCAGAGGATCACAGCAAGCTGACGCCTGAAGAAATCGCAAAGGCCGTTGCGCACCACAATCGGCACCACAAGGGAGATCAGCAGGAGCCCGCCCCGATGAAAGGCGGATCGGGCAAGAAGCAGGCTGGCGGCAAACCGAAGTAGTTCGGTCTCAGGTCTCAGAATCGAGATCCTTCGACAAGCTCAGGGCAGGCTCCGGGACCAAATCTCTGGTTTGTGCCCGGCTAGCTTTTTGCAGCGACGTCCCAGTCAAAGCTGAGGGTGGAGATGAGCGCGTTGAGCCGGTCGACGGCTACGGACTTCTGCTGTTCGAGGTCGACGGTGTGTTTTCGTTCGGCCTGCAGGCGGTCTTCGGCCTGATTCAGTTCCTCGACAAAGCGGCGGGCTGCGTCGTTGCCTTTGAGCGCGGCCAGGTTCTCGCGCACGCGCGCTTCGTCTGCCGCCGCGGTTTCCTCGAGTTTCTTTGATTGCTCGATCTGGTGCTGGAGATCGGCGAGACGGACCTCCGCGTCGATAACGGGACGCAACTGGACTTCGGCATCGGGAACGCGCTTGACGAGTTCAATAAGGTAAGCTGTGTAGTCCTGGTTCGGATCGAGGACAACGCGCGTGTGCTCTGGGCCACGTTCGCGGACTTCGAGCTTCGCGGTGGAGTGGGCAGGGACGGGAAGACGAAAGCGATAGAGATTGGGCGCGGTTTCAGCCGCTGTGACTTCATCATCGAGCGACCAGCCGTTGTTCCGGCGAGGATGCTCGAGCAGGAGCGTGCGATCAAGGTCGGCGGAGTTGGTTGCGGAGTAGGTCACCGATGCCACGTCCATGTGGGTTTCGACGATGATGCCTTTATGGATCTCGACGTGGTGGAGCGTACGGTCGCCCTTGCGATCGGTGATTTTGACGCGCATGGCCTGATCGGCGGCGTAGGAGAGAAGGCGCTTTTCGCCCGGATGGATGGGGTCGAGTAGGCCCTCACCCGCAAATTCACCGCTCTCAAAGATGGAAAAGCTGCCGGAGTCGAGCGTGAGGCCTAGACTTGTTTTCAAGCCAGACGGCGCGAAGAGCGCTGCGCTGGCTGCTCGCTCCAGAGGGTGACGTGTTCGGCGGGGAGTTCCTGCTGGAGGATGGGGACCATCGCGGACTCGTTTTTGTGAATGGTTACGGGTTGGGCGAGAGCGTATTCGAAGAAGTCATCGAAGGCGCTGGTGGTGACGTCGCCTTCCGAGATTGCGTCGGTTGCGCGGTAGACGCCTCCACCTGCGTTGCCGCCATACCCTGCGACAAGACCGTTGCCGAGAGGTGCTCCAGTCATACTTCTGTCGGCCCTGGCGGCAGCTGACGCGGGGTAATTCTCTTTCTTCATCTCTCCAAAAGCACTTTTTTGTGCTGCGACCTTGGCTGCCAACTCCGCCTTGTCAAAATCTTTCAGCTCTTCAGCGGCTTCGTGGGTCTGCGGCGTGGTCTGCGCCTCGGTGGCGATCGGAATCTCAGGACGGCGGCTGTAGAGCGGCTGCGAGAGCGGCTGGATGAAGCTCTGCGGCGCGCCGGCAACCAGGGCGAGTTGCACATTGTCCCAGTCCGCGCCCACGGTGTTATCGACGACGGCCCAGCCCTGAAGGGTCGCTTTACCGTTGGATTCACGGGGAAAGACCATGCGATAGGTGACCTTCCATACCGGAACCTCGCTGATATAGCTGACGCGAAGCTGGCGCTGTCCCTGGCCGAGGGCGTCGAGCGTGAGGTGACGCAGACCGCTGGAGTGCGTGGTGGAGAGCAACTCGAGATAACGGTCGAGCTGGCCCTGGAGACCGCGATCGACGGGGCGGACGCTGAGTGTGGGGGTGAGTTCGATGACACGGACCGAGCCGGAGGCTGCAACGATCGTGAGGTAAAACTTCTCGATGACGGTTGTGCTGTCGGCTAGGCGGGGTTTTTCGGTGCGCGACTCGATGGACATGAGACGGCCAATGATGGGAGTGCCGGGGCCGCCGGTGACCTCGACGCGCTGGCCGCGCAGGGCCTGGAAAAGCTCAGTGGAGGTGGGATCGTCTCCCATGCCGAGGGAGAGAGATCTTAAGCTGCTCCGCGAGCGGGGTGGTGGAGTTGTAGTTGACGCCGGCGATGCGTCCGCCTGCGTCGTCGAGGATCGTGAGCGACTGGAGGACGTCGTTAAGTTGTGGCGAGGTGAAGTCGATGGCGACGCGCTGGTTGCCCGTGACGACGCCGGCATGTTCGAAGTATCCGACGCCATTTTTATAGAGAACCACCTTGCGAACGGGAAGATCTTTGATCACGGGTGGAATGGTGGCGGTTGCAACCGGCTGCCTGGGCTTTGCGCTCTGGGTTGGCGCGATTTCGGCTGAGATGGAGATTGTGGAGATTGCGAGGCAGAGAGTGGTGAGCCAGAGTCGCATCGATCCTCCTTGGCGGGTTGACGTTTGGGACTACGAGAGACGGCGACGGAGCGAAACACAGGTTGCCAGAGCGCTGGACCCCGGAGGAATGAAAGTGTTTCCGGGAAGGCGCTACTGTCTCTGGAACGTGGGAGGAGGAGATTCTTGCAGGAAATGTGTAAAGGAATGCAAGGGATGGCGAGACCGCGACGCCGGGCGGGGCTGGCAGGGCCGAGAGGAATGCTCCCTAAGGGTGCGTATCCGCATCTGAAGTTCAGAGCGAAAAAGCAAAAGGGAGTGATTCCATGGATACATTTCTTCCCCCGATAGAGAAACCTCAGGGCCTGTTCAAAAAAGTTGTCTACGCGATGTCGAAGAGACAATTCGGCAAGGTTCCAACTCCGGTGAAGGTTGTTTACTCGCGCATGCCGATTGGATTCGGCATGTTCGCTTCGAAGATTTCGCAACTGGATAGAAAACTGGAGCTTCCGATTGAGACCGCGTACCTGATTCGCGAACAGGTGGCTCACATCAACGTTTGTCTTTTCTGCATCGATATCGGGCGATCGTTCGTGATCAAGAAATCATTCAATGAGGCCAAATTCGATGCACTGGAACAGTACCGAAGCAGCCCGTTGTTTTCTGATGCGGAGCGAGCTGCGCTGGACTATGTAACGGAGTTGACGAGGGAAAAGGCTGTAGCGCCGGAGACATTTCAAAAGCTGCGGCAGCATTACTCAGAGCGGGCCATCTGCGATATTGTGTGGCTCGTTGCGAGCGAGCACTTTTACAACCTGACCAACCTCGGTCTGAACATTCATTCCGACATGCTGTGCGACTTCGCGAAGAGACAGCGGATCAGCGATTCGAAGCAATACGCTTGAGTTGGGCGAGGTGGTTAAGATCGTGGCCGGCCATGGTTTCAACGATTGTCTGGAAGGTCATGACGCCGCGTTCGGGGTGGGTAACCGGCTTGGAAGCCGCGGAGGGGGAAGTCCTGGAGATCAGGAGCAGGTTCCATTGGCGCAACGCGGTGAAGGCCGTGAAGGCGTCTTTCGCGGGGATACCGGAATAAGGCTCGGCCCATTTTTCCTGGTCAAAGGGCTGAATCGTGTGGTTGTCTTCGGCGAGAGTCTGGCGAAGGCGGAAAGCAAAGGCGATCTCGCAGTCGGCGAGATGGCAGACGATTTCGGCGGGGGACCACTTGCCGGGTGCAGGGGATGTACCGGCCTCGTCAGGGCCGATGATCTGGAGCTGGTTGGCAATCTCGTGCGACGTTGAGGAGAGGATTGTCGCGAGAGGACGGCCATCCAGAAACTTCGCGTATGGGTTTAGATCATTCAATTTAACCTCCTGATTTAATGAGTTTAAGTGCTGGTTGATTCTGGAGCCTTGCGCGGTCTCTAGAGGTACTTCTGAATCATGCGCTGCCATGTGGGCCAGTCATGGGAGTTCGAGGTTTCCCACGTGTAGAGCTTGTGGGGAATTCCCTTGGAACTCATGATACGGTCGAGGTTCTGATTCTGACCGAGGCATTGATCATCCCAACCGGTGGCAAGGATGTAGGTGTTGCGATGGTAGTGGTCAAAGTACCAAGGATCAGCGAGATTGGGAAGATAGTGCGTGGGAAGGTTGAAGTAACAGTCCTGGTCGTAGTAGCCGCCCAGGAAGTTGGTAAGGTCAAATGCACCTGACATGGTCAGCAGACCGGTGAAAATGTCGGGGTGGCGGAGGGCGAGATTCGTGGCGTGATATCCGCCGAAGCTGCAACCGAGTGAGACGAAGTGTGAGTCGTGGTTGAGGCGACGGACGAGGGGCACGACCTCGTGGATGAGGTAGTCCTCGTACTGGACGTGGCGGGCGACGCGCCAGCGGGGCGGAACGTTGCGGTTGTACCAGCTTTCCATGTCGATCGAATCGACGCAGAAGAACTGCAGATCGCCCTGTTCGATGCGGCCGGAGACGGCAGCGATCATGCCCCGATCTTCAAACTCGTAGAATCGCCCGCCGGAGGTTGGGAAGACGAGCACGGGAAGTCCTGCATGGCCGAAGATGATCAGCTCCATCTGGCGGCCAAGACGGTCGGAATGCCACTTGTGGTACTCGCGATTCATGCGATCGGACTCTGGCCTCGTTCTTCGGTTTCCGGTCCATGCTTCCCAGTCTCAGAATCGAGATCCTTCGACCAGCTCAGGACAGGCTCTGGGTACCACAGGATCAAGTTCCGAGAATTGGAGAGACGCTGGTTTCCTTGATACTGTAACAGCCACGGGCACATTTAAATTTGAATCTTGACCGGCCGAGAAGTGCGACTGGTGAGAGCGATCAAATGTAGAGGCGAGGAATCGCGGGGTTGGATCTGGAATCACAGACAAACGGGATGGTTGGCGAAGGGTTGTTGCCGGATTTGGAGGCGACGCCGCCGCATCCGAGGCTGCGTCTGCATAAGGCATTTGCAAGCCGATATCTGCCCGATCCGCGAGACCTGATTGTTTATCTTCCGCCGGGGTACGAAGCAGAGCCGGAACGGATGTACCCGGTGCTTTATCTGCACGACGGGCAGAATCTGTTCGATGGGCGCACTTCGTTTGTACAGGGAAGAACATGGCAGATGCGTGAGCAGGCGGATGACGCGATTGAGGCGGGCGAGGTTGAGCCGCTGGTGATTGTCGGGATCTACAACACAGGCGACCGCCGCATGGCCGAATACACGCACGAGCACAATCGGCAGATGGGCGGAGGTGAGGCTGATGCGTACGGCGACCTGGTGACACGGGAGCTTATGCCGTGGATTGCAAGCCAATATCGTGTGCGGCAGGATCGGGATGCGACGGGGATGGGCGGCTCGTCCCTGGGAGGGCTGGTAACGCTGTATATCGCGTTGCGACACCCGGAGGTCTTCGGGAAGCTGGCGCTGCTTTCGCCCAGTGTCTGGTGGAACCATAAGAGCATTCTTGGCTATCTGAATGAACGCGCGCCGCAGATCTGGGAACGGCCGCGATTGTGGCTGGACGTGGGAGACCGCGAGGGACATCGCACGTTGCGCGACGTGGAGCACCTGGCGCGGAGACTGAAGGCGAATGGATGGCGTCCGGGAGAGACCATGTACTTTGAAAAGGTCCATGGCGGAACGCATGACGAGGCTAGCTGGGCGGCGCGCGTGAGACCAATGCTGAGGTTTCTGTATCCGGCGAGGTAGTACATCCTCGCGGGATGCATCTCAGAGCGCGGCTCTCATTGTCTTGCGATATTCCTTGAGGCCTTCCGTTCCTCGGCTTGTAAGCCTGCAGATGGTGAGCGGATATTTCCCGCGAAAGGTCTTTTGAATTTCCACGTAGCCGGCCTCTTCGAGTTTGGACAGATGGACAGAGAGATTGCCCTTGGTCAGGCCTGTGGTCTGATGCAAATACTGGAAATCGGCCTCTTCTGCGGCATCCAGAATCGCGACGATCATCAGGCGCGCGGGCTCGTGAATTACCCGGTCGATCCCACTCAGGTTCTGGATCGCCTTGTTCATCTCACTCGCCTTCCTGAACCGGTTGCCGCAGGAAGCGAAGAAGCACGACGCCGCCCGTGATGAACTCCAAGGCTCCCACGAGATCGAAGAAGATGGCCAAGCTCATTGCAAACGAGAGGCTCGACCAGGCGAGCGAAAAGCCTGCGATGACGGCGATTGAACCGTTGACGATGAAACGGGTTGTGCGAACGACGATGACCTGGAACATCCCAATCATCAGCCCGCACACAGCGATCAGCCATTTCATGGGCTCGGCAGAGTGCGTTGCAAGCGCAGCCAGAGCCACCGCCGCGGCGACGGCGATTGCCACAAGGACGGCGACCCCTGTCTTTCGCCCGTCTGTTCTCAGTTGGACATAGCCAACCCTTTCAAACAGATAGCGGTTGCGCAACCACTTCAGAAGGGGCCCCGCGAAGAGGCAACAAGCCATCACGCCCAGGATTGAGGCGCACAAGGTTATCTGACGTTCCAGTGAGCGATGAGGCAAAAGGTCGGACCAACTCATTCCTGAGCCGATCAAGAGTCCAATTCCGACGAATATCTCAGGCAGTCCGTCGCGATTATGAGCTTGCTGCATCAGGCGCCTGGCGACGACAGAGGGGTTGGTTCCTGCGGACGGGAGCGAAAGGTTCATCCTGCACCTCGCAAACTAGTCTGCATTATAGACTAGTTTGTCGAATTACGAAACCGATCTGAAGAAGCCGGGAAAAGATTTCGGAATCGCGGCCAGAATCGCCTCCCGTTCAAATAGCCATTTGCCTGAGCTTGAACGAGGAGTATTCTCTTTAGCCAAAGAACCGTTGGGCAGACGATGGATCGATCCTTTCATCTCGAGTGGGAAGGGACGTCAGGCCACATGGTGGATTCTGTTCAGGCACAAAGGGCGGCGATCCTGCGCAGTGTCTTCCAGCAATATCGAGGGACTGCTTTCGCGATCCGGTTTTGGGATGGATGGCAGTGGTCTTCATCGGCAAGCGAAAGAGCCGCCTGCACGATTGCTATCACCACTCCGGATGCACTGAGCACGTTGATTGCGCGTCCCAACGAGGTGTCGTTGGGAGAGGCATTCGTTCGAGGCGATCTGGATGTGGAAGGCGACCTCTTCTCAGTTTTCGAAGTGACGGAGCACCTGTTCAACCGACCCAAGGGATTGCACTTGCGAGTGCTGAAGAATCTGGGCGGCGCCGCACTCGGACTGCAGCAATGGCTGAAACAAGGCGCGGTGAACTCCAGGAACAGGGATCGACTCTCGATTGCCTATCACTATGACCTGCCTGCGGAATTCTTCGAGCCGTGGCTCGGGCGGTCAATGGTGTATTCGTGCGCGTACTTCCATGACTGCGGAGACTCGCTTGAAGCAGCGCAGGAGCGGAAGCTCGATCTGATCTGCCGGAAGCTGGGTTTGCAGCAAGGAGAGCGCTTTCTGGATATCGGGTGCGGGTGGGGAAGCCTGGTGCTGCGCGCGGCGGAAAAATGGCATGCGCGAGCCGAGGGAATCACTCTGAGCCGGGAACAAGTTGAGGTGGGAAGACGCAGGATTGCGTTGTCTGACGCAGAGGCTCACTGCTCAGTGGAATTGCGTGACTATAGAGATCTGGCTGGAGAAGGGACCTACGACAAGATCGCAAGCGTGGGAATGTTCGAGCATGTAGGGCTGAAGAACCTGCCGATGTATTTCGGAATTGTGAAGAGACTGTTGCGGCCAGGGGGATTGTTTCTGAATCACGGGATAGCAAGGACGGCGACGGTGCCGGTTCGGGAGAGCTCGTTTATGCGACGCCATGTATTTCCAGACGGAAAGCTGGTGACGCTTTCAGAAACGCTGAGCGTGGCGGAGGCCCAGGGGCTGGAGGTACGGGATGTGGAGAATCTGCGCGAACACTACGAGCTGACCTTGCGCCAGTGGGTGGTTGGGCTGCAAAAGAATGCGGATTCTCTGATGCAGCAAGTTTCAAAGGCGAAGTACCGAATCTGGCTGCTTTACACGGCGGGATGCGCAGCGGCATTCCGCCGGGGTGACGTAGCGGTGCACCAGGTGTTGCTGAGCCGGCCGGATAGAGGAAGAAGCGCTATGCCGCTGACGCGCGCGAACTGGTATCGCTAAAGCAATTTCGCGTAGACGTGCCAGTCCTTGTCCGGCTGAATCTTCAGGTGAATCCTGTGGCTGAAAGTGCGGTCCTGAAGCAGCTTGAACTTGCGCTTTACCGCGTCGGGGTTACCGGTGTAAAGCACAAACTCGCGGATGCCGCCGCAGGTAATGGTGGCCACGAACAGCGACTCATTCTTGAGGCTCGAGGAGCTTGCAGATTGCGTCTTCCAGGACGTTGAGTTCTTCGTTTTCATCGGCCCTGGGAAGGCCAAGCGCGTCTGCATCGTGCAAAGGGACGGCGATGCCGACCTGGTGGTCGTATCCAGTAACGCCGCAGAAGTCACGATAACCAGCGTGGGTGCGCAGGATCATCGGTTTGCCGGCGCGTTCGCCTTTGGAAACTTGCCACTTATCGGCGACGGGCAATTTTTTGGGATCGAGGGGTTTCTTCAGGAGGATTGGCCACATAGCTTTACCGGCTCCAGACACCTGCGTCGATTTGGAGCATTGCAACAAGTATGACGCGGGACTGTGAGATTCGGCAGGAAGAGAAGGCCGTCGGGCAAAACCTTTGGAACGTTCCGGAAGGGCCAGAAAACTTGCCTCAAAGGCCCTGTTTCGGCGATACTTAGGTGTTGTGTCTTCCACCCCTGGACGATGACAGGTCCATGGGGACCCGGATTTCGAGGCCACATTTTGTTGTCCTGGGGAATCCGCGGTTTGACCTGTTTCAGCGACCGAGCGCCCTCTGCGCCGGGAGAGCGAGACTCCCAAGAGAACGCAACAGAGCACAGGAATTTGAAAGGAACAGTATCGCCGTGGTGATGATTCGTTTGGCGCGTGTTGGCGCCCCCAAGCAGCCCTATTATCGTGTCGTGGTCATTGAGAAGGACCGCGCCCGCAACGGCCGTTCGATCGAGGTCGTCGGCACCTACAATCCCCGCACCAACCCGGCCTCAGTCGACCTGAAGCACGAGCGCATCGCCTATTGGCGCGGCGTGGGCGCGCAGCTTTCCCCGATCGTGGCCAAGCTGGTTGCGAAGACTCCGGCACCCGCCGTTCCTGCAGAGCCTGCCGTAGCCTAGGCTTTTCCTGACAATCAACGGAAGTGCGCCTTCGATCGCATGCGCGGCAAATCACCCGCCGCGCAAAAGTTATCTCAGAGGCCCGCACAGGATTTATCTGACTTGATGTCCGAGTGTGCTGATACTATTCGCGCACCGGTCCAAGTTGTTTCTCGTTGGATGTTTAGAGCGTGTTTCAAATCTGATCTTTGTGGCTCGCAGGGTCGTGGAAACCGGGCAAATTCCGGATTCCGCAAAAGCCGAAGAGAGCGACATTGCGGCATTGAAACGCGCTGTGCGGTCAGAGGCACGTGCATGACCCAAGGTAGAGATGGTGGCAGTAGATGAGTTGGTCCGCGAGATTGCGCGGGCCCTGGTGGATGAACCGGATGCAGTAGAAGTGCAGTCTGTGGACCGGGACGAGAACACCGTTCTCAAGCTACGGGTTGCGCCCGGCGACGTGGGCAAGGTGATCGGCAAGCAGGGGCGCACGGCCCGCTCAGTGCGCACCATTCTGGGAGCGGTGAGCATGAAGCTGCACCATCGCTACACGCTCGACATCCTGGAAGAGGACGACGAGGCTTAGTCACCTGAAGAGCAGCCACTCACCGAGCGGATCGCAGAGTCGGATGGGATGAGTGGATAGCCGGTGGCGGAAGATTTGCCCCGCATATCAAGGATTGTCGCTCGGAGTTGTTGACTCCAAACTCCTGGAGCGACGGACCGCTGGAGAAGCTGATGACCGCGGCGGAGCAATGGGTGTGGCTTGCGCGCATCCGGCGCACACAGGGGCGTAAGGGCGAGGTCTTCGCCGAAATTCTCACCGATTTTCCTGAAAAATTTGCAGAGCGGCGGCGGTTGTGGCTGCTCGCCGAGGGTGCAACTGCGGACGGCGGCACATGCGCACGCCGTCGACGAGTGTGTCTCCGCGCGAGGTGGAGCTGGTAAACCACTGGCTGCACAAGGGCGGCGTGGTGCTGCACTTTGCAGGAGTGGATTCGATCTCGGCGGCGGAGGAGCTGGCGGGGATGATGGTGGCGATTCCGCTGGCGAAGAGCGTGCAGCGCTTGAGGAAGACGAGGTCTACATCGGCGACCTGATCGGGTGCACGCTGGTGGATGTGGCGGGCGCTGAACCGGTGACGGTCGGCGAGATCGAGGACGTGGATCGGACGGCGGGGCCGGTGGCGATGCTTGTGGTGCGCGGGAGTTCAGCAGGTCAGCGAGTCAGCGGGTCAGCGAGTCAGCGGAATCCAGAGAACGAGATTCTGATTCCGTTCGCGAAGAGCTATCTGCGGAAGGTGGATCTGGAGGCGAAGCGGGTGGAGATGGCGCTGCCTGAGGGGCTGGTCGATCTGAACGAGTAGCCAAGCCAGCTGGCCTGGTGACCTGATCCCTATTGAAAGCCAGCGGCTTCCAGGCGCCATTGTCTTTGAGAGCGAGCTGGAGTGGGCGCGGCGGGCCTTTGGGCGGGACGGTCACTTCGATCCAGAGTTCCTGGCCGGGCTTGAGCGGGTTGGGTCGATGGCGTGCTCTGGGATGTAGAAGTCGACGGGTTCGCGTGAGGCGCATCTGATCGCACGGGCGCGCCGGGCCATGCTGACACGTGTTGTCGCCGACGTGGACTCTTCGGCATCCTCGATGCGGATCGCGAGGAGCTTGTTGTCTTCGACCTTCAGCCTGGCCTGGAAACTCGACGTGTCCGCCGCAGCACGAATGACATAGGGTCCCGGCTGGCGGACGCCGTTGATGTCGCGCGGGAAGCTGGCGTGCTTCGCGGAAGGCAAGGTGCTTTGGCATCCGTCGACGGTGAGCTGGAGACTGAGGTAGCGGCCGCGCATGAGGAGTTCGGGATCGATAGGCTGCGGCGCGGGTCCAGACGCGCGGGCAGGTGCCGCGCTGGTAGAGATATTTGGCGGCGACGGATGAGACGATCGACCAACTGAATGACGAGCAAGCGCGATGGAGAGCCTTCGACGATCTTCATTGCGCCTCCTGCGATTGGCGCGGGCGGACTGCGCCATTTGCGCGAGCGAGGCTGCGGCGGCGTCTTCTCGAGCGCCCATCCGCCGGCGAGAAAGAGAATGCCGAGGCCGATGAGGCCGAGCGAGCGGTCCATCTTGTCGAAGATGTCACTGAAGTAGAACCACGCGACGGTTGCGCCGAAGCCGACGATGCCGAGGTTGACGAGTGCCGCGACTGGCCTGGCGCACGCCCCACCAGATGAGGAAGACGCAGAAGGCGGCGACGAGCGCATAGGCAGCGAGGTTGGGATCGGTGCGAGTCCAGAGCCGTAAGCGTGGTGCATGAGGTAACGTTCGTCCAATGTGCGATGCACCAAGGCAGTGCGAGGCAAAGGCGATGGCGGCGGCGATGGGAACGAGGCCCTTGTGGCCGGAAGAGCGAGAAGAGAAGCGGGAATGCCGCGATCGCGATCCAGCCCCAGACGCGCGTGTGGAAGGGGAGGAAGGTCTGATTGCCTGACCACGACTGCCAGCCGTCGAGCATGCATCACGATGCCGGCGACCGGCCAACGATGGCCGAGACAGCGAAGAGAATTCCCTGCACGACGCGGCGCTGCGAGCCGAGAAGAAGGTGAGGTAGAGAATGGCCCAGACGAAGAGGAATCGGCCGATGTAGACGCTGACGCCGATGTGGTTGTTCATGCGCGATAGCTCCACTCGCAGATGAGCCATGCGGGAACGAGCAGAAGCGTGAGGGTCTGCTGCGCCTGGTCGCGGAGCAGCATCCAGCCGGCGAGCGCGGCGATCGCCCAGAGAAGAATGGCGGCGGGCCAGTGCTCCTGAATGTTGAAGATCTGGCCGACGAGCGCGATGGCCGCGCCGGTCGAGATGGTTCCGACGGCGTGGAGCGCGGTGGAGAGGGCATGATATTTCTGGCGCGCGATGGCGCCGGCGAGGTGAAAGACGGCGACCATGGCGCATGACGAGCGAGATAGCGCCGCCGGGGCCGAGCTGGTCCCAATGGGCGGAGACGAAGAGGACGACGCCGCTGGCGAGCAGGATGGCGCCGAGGATGAGGGCGATGACGCCCTTGCCATGTGAGGCCGGGACGGTCTTTGGCGCTGGCTCTGCCTCGTGCGCGCGGATGCGGGTGCGGCGTCGGCATCGAGGACGCCGGCGGATTGCCAACGTGTTAGAAGCGATTCAATGTCGGGCATGGTGTTGCGCAACATTAGAGCACAGTTCCGAACCATCGCGCGGTGTCGGTGGGTTTCGTGCGGGCCCATCCCTGTCAGAAAATCAGCGGCGTCGCAGGACCGGGGCGCCCAGCTTATATCATCGGGGTAACGGCTATGCGGTTTGAGATCATCACGATTTTCCCGGGGTTCTTCACCGGCATCTTCGAACACGGGATCGTGCGTCGCGCGCAGGCGGAGGGTCTCGTGTCAGTAACAGCGCATGACCTGCGTGCGTTCACGCATGACCGGCACCGGACCGTAGATGATCGGCCATTTGGCGGCGGCGAAGGGATGGTGCTGAAGCCGGAGCCGCTGGCGAGGGCGCTGGAGTCGCTGGGGATTGGGCGCGAAGCGGGTCCCACCGATGGCGGTCGAAGCCGGTTGCCCAGAACGCTGAGAAATGCAGGTTTCTTCGGGGCTCCCTCCGTTCAGTGACGTCGCGGTCGCTCAGGATGACAACGCGGTGAACACCGCCAAGACGCGGGTGATTTTGCTGTCAGCGCAGGGGTGCCGGTTTACGCAGGCGGTAGCGCGGGAGCTTTCCGGGTTGGATCGCGTTGTGCTGATCTGCGGCCGGTATGAAGGCGTGGACGAGCGGATCAACCAGCTTTATTGCGATGCGGAGCTGTCGATTGGCGACTATGTTTTAAGCGGAGGCGAACTGGCTGCTGCTGTGGTAGTGGATTCGGTGATGCGGCTGGTGCCGGGAGTGCTGGGCAACGAAGCGTCAGGTGAATTTGAGAGCTTCGGCGTCGCCGATGCGGAGATCAGCGCGGACGAAGAGGGTGTACCGCGGTCGCAGCATGGTGCCGGCGGACTTACTGGACTATCCGCACTACACGCGGCCGGCAGAGTTTGGCGGGTTGCGCGCGCCGGACGTGTTGCTGAACGGAGACCATCAACAGATTCGCAAGTGGCGACGCGAACAGCAGCTGCGAAAGACGCTGGCGAATCGGCCTGATCTGCTGGAGCGCGCTGTACTGAGCCCAGAAGACCGGATGATCCTCGATGCAATTCGCAGAGGTTAAGAATGAATCGAATTGGAACGCTGCAGATTGCCGCGTACGTGGTTCTCGGGGTTTGCTGGATTGCGTGGTCGCTGGCCTTCATCAAGCCACAGAAGAGTGCTGCAGGGAAGAAGAAGGCGGTGCGCGCTCCGGCGTCCCGAGCCGGAATTCTGCTGGTGATGCTCGGTTACGCATGTGAATGGGCATTTGTGCGGCCGGTTGGATTTGAGAAGTCGCCGGCGTCGCTGATTGCCTCGATGATCGTTGGGCCACCGGCGGTAGTGTTGGTGTGGATGGCCACGCGGCACCTGGACAAACAATGGCGCTTCGAGGCCGCGCTGAGCGAGGATCACGAGTTGATCACGACGGGGCCGTATCGATGGTTGCGGCATCCGATTTACGCATCGATGTTCGGCATGCTGTTGGAGACGGGCCTCGCACATGCCTGGTGGCCGATGTTGATTGGCGGGATTGTGTTCTACGTAATCGGGACGGAGATTCGGGTGCGCGCAGAGGAAGGGCTGCTGGCCGGGCGATTTGGCGATGAGTTCGCGCGCTTCAAGGCTTCGACAAAGGCCTACATTCCGTTCGTCCGGTAATTGTGATCTTGCGCCTGGATCCGGTCAGCGAAATGGCTCGACGGCCGGAGGTTGCTCAGCGCTTACCTGGCCCACGGCTACCTTCGCGACATAGAAATTCTCACCGCAGGTGGGACAGCCGGCGAGGCGACGAAGCATGGCGAGCTGGCCAACGTGCGTGAGGGCGTCGGCAATCGGTCCCTGGAAGAGGCGGTCTACGGACGCATGGAGAATCTCGGATGAAGCGAGGTAGTCGTCAAAGGCTTTGAGGGCAGCGAAGAAGCGTTCTGTTTCGGCAGTCCACGCAAGCGGCTTCGAATTGTGCCAGCGTTCACTTCCCTTCACCGAGCTCAAAGCCCAGTCGAAGAGGTCGCCCATGTGGGCGAGGATCTCGGCGGGCTTGCGCCCGGAGATATCAAATTCAGCAAAGGAGTCGGGGGCACCGTTGACGGCGCGGGCGGCACGGTAGGCGAGACTGGCTACGGTGTGTCGGAGGAGTTCGCGTTTCGGGTCCATGGTGGAACTATAACGCAAGCCCGACAGCTTGCCGTTATAGATCGCACCGGCATTAGACTGGTGTGCGTACGTGAAATGACGGAAACCGGAGGCGCCTACGTTGCGGAGAATCTGTTTTTGGGCACTGAGCGGGTGGGCACGTGGCACTGGTCTGGGCTCTGGTTTTTTACAGTCTCGGCCCGAGCAACGGTCAATACCCGAGTCAGGCGGCTGTATTGCATTATCTGGGCCATACGGCCCTATTGCCGCTCACCGCCCCGGTGGCCTTCCTGGGGCGCCATTTCGCGATCACTTGGTACTGGTCCTCGGTGATCAATGCCGGAATTTACGCCTGCGTGGGGCTGGTTGTGAGACCATCCGCTCATCGTTTCAGTGGAGCTTCGCCTGGCGGCGTCACTGAAACGGTTCCTCGGTCGGGCTTTCGGGAATCAGGCCCTTCGGGGATTAGGCTTTTGGGCCGTTTCTCTGTTAAAATCAAGGTTCTGAGTTCAACAGCAGGAAGAAACCATGTCTATCCATCCCGTAATGCAGCGCCTGGCCGACAAGCTGAAGCGCACCGATCTCCCCGAGTTTGTGCCCGGCGACCAGATTCGCGTGCAAGTGAAGATCAAGGAAGGCGATAAGGAACGTTTGCAGGCCTTTGAGGGCCTGGTCATTTCGGTGAATCGTGGGCCTCAGGGCACGTTTACCGTACGCAAGATGAGCTTTGGTCAGGGCGTGGAGCGTATCTTCCCGTTCAACTCCAAGGTCATCGACAAGATTGAGAAGGTTCGCAGCTACAAGGTGCGCCGCTCGAAGCTGTTCTACATTCGCGGACTGCGCGGCAAGGCCGCCCGTCTGAAGGAAGTGGACCGCGTCGCAGCAAAGGCGTAAAGCGCTTCCCTCTTCAGGACCAACCGACCCCGGCTTCCCGCCGGGGTTTTTTCTTAGCCGCTAGCTCTTAGCTTCCAGCCTTTAGCTGCGGTCTTGGTGGTTGGATCATTCTTGATTTCCCATCGATGCCCGCCGTTGGGGGTCATGGAATGAGCGCCCCGGCTCGAAACGGATCCGGGCGGGTTTTCCGCAGGGTTCTTTTGATGCGGAGCGAGCGAGAGGTGAGTTGGTTCTTATACTGAGGGCATGGCAACGGTCCCGGTGTGCGGTTGGAGGCTGGAGAAAGCAGCAAGAAGGTTCGGCTTCGTGCGCATTGCCGGGTGCGATGAGGTGGGGCGCGGTCCGATGTTCGGTCCCGTAGTTGCTGCCGCCGTCATTCTGCCCGCGGGCTGTCGTCTTCGAAGGACTCACCGACTCAAAGCTATTGACCGAGAAGAAACGAAACGAACTCGACTCGGAGATTCGTGCGAAGGCTCTTGCCTTTGCGATTGCAGCGGTCGATGTGGAGACAATCGACCGGATCAACATCCTGAGGGCCTCTCTGTTGGCGATGCGCATGGCAGTGGAGCAGCTTGCACCGACGCCGGATTATCTGCTGATCGATGGGCGCGACAAGATCGACTGGCCCTGTCCGCAGCAGGCTGTCATTCAAGGCGACGCAAAGAGTCTTTCGATTGCTGCGGCGAGCGTGCTGGCCAAGGTGCATCGCGACGCGCTGCTCGTGGAGCTGGACGCGGTGTTTCCGGGGTATGGACTGGCGCGGCACAAGGGATATTGTTCGCGCGAACATCTGGCTGCGCTGGACCGGCTGGGGCCGACACCGCTGCACCGGAAGAGCTTCAGCCGGTGGCGCAGACGATGTTTGATTTTGACAATTCCCTGACGCGTTGATGATCTGACAAGCAGCTGTGTCACGAGGCCGGCGCTCGCAACGGAGTTACAGTCGCGTCTTCCCTGAAGCAGTCTGTAGTTGGCTTTGGTCTTCTCGCTGGATTGTTTGCGTGCTTGTGTCTGTCCGGTTGGCTGCAGCGACTCAAACGGCCGGCGGAGCCGACCAACTCCCAATACGGGTTCAGTCGCAGGCACGTCGTGCTTTGTTCCGATACCGGGAAGCCCGCCCGGTTTGCCACCGTGACCTTACGGCCGTTCCACAACCGGGTGATAGCTATACCTCCGACGTTCCCCTCAAGTCGTCAAACACCGGCGATCACCGATCTCGAAGGACGGTTCCGGATCGATGCGAGTCTCGCCGGGCGACTTACTACGTCTTTGCCTGGATGCCGGGCTACGTCGATCCGGTCGCCAGCCTGAACTGTCCAAGCGTCTCGAGGAGCTTAACGGATGACAAGGCTCGTCAGGCGGATGCAATCGAACAGTTGAAAGGATCACATGGTGGCGGTATCGGTAAGAGCACACCGCGAGATTGCGGTTTGTCTGTCGATGGACCGCGCAGCCGAGATCACTGGAACCGTCACCTACGAAGATGGAACGCCGGCCAGCAGCATGCATTTTGATCTGCTGCGCAGAGTCGACGAGAAGACATGGACGAGGTGTGGGAGTGATGGAGGCGAACCCATGGGTTTTTCATTCCCGGAGCGACAATCACGGGCAGTACAAGCATTTCTGATCTGCCTGCCGGGAGAGTACAAGGTCTGCGCGCAGTTCCCGTCCTACGACAATGAAACGCCGGCAAGCTGGTGCCTGGGCGAACACGTACCGCTTCAAGAATGCGGAGATCATCAAGTTGCAACCGGGCGAGGTGAACAAGCGATGTGAACATCGATCGATTCCGCTTTCAGGATTGCATTCTGTGTCCGGCACCGTCGACGGCGATCGCTACGGGACATGTCGCTGAGCTCGCGGGACGGTTCGGTTGCTCTATGCCGACGACCGCGAACACCGGCCCGGGAAGTTGATGGTATTCGACGATGGAGGGTTTGTCTTCGACTACGTGCCGGAGGATGGTTTCATCCTTCTGTTCACGGAGTTCAGAGAGGAAGTGCCGTGAGTCCCGATGTGAAAGCCATCAGCGGACTGCAGCCGACTGATTCGAAGCCGACGATAACCCGCAACTATGCAGACAGGGAGATTCGGGTTGATGTACAGGACGACATCGCAGACATGACGTGCGCTGTTACGCTTCCGCCGGAGAAACAACAGGTGCGAGAAGATCCACTCCGCAGACACAGTAATGCTCGAAGGACACAGCGGCGAAGTTGCCGATTCAGGCCGTGACTGCCCGGGCCTTGCGCTTTTGAATGATGCGCGAGCACAGGTCGCGCGAGAAGCAAGACGAACAGAACAATTGTGAGGCGCATTGGGGCGAGCACGCCAGGCTTGACCTGCCACCAGTAGTGCACGATTCCGCAGATTGCCGCGATGTAGACGAGACTGTGCAGGCGATTCCAGCGCTTGCCTCCGAGCTTGCGAATGGACCACGTGGTCGATGTGGCCGCAAGCGGGAGGAGCAGCAGCCAGGCGGAGAATCCCATGATGATGAAGCGGCGCTTGGTGATGTCGGTCCTGAAGACGTTGAAGTCGAAATTGGCGTAGAGCGCAACGTAGGTGGCGAGATGCACCGAGGCGTAAAAGAAGGCAAACAGGCCGAGCAAACGGCGGAATTTGATCAGCCAGCTCAGACGCGGCGAGAGACTGCGAAGCGGCGTGATCGCGAGCGAGAGAATCAGCAGAAGCAGAGCGTTATAGCCGGTGGTGAGGGCGATCGTAGCGGTGGGATCGGGGCCCAGGGTGTTGGTGATGGCCTGGTAGACAAGGAAAGCGAACGGCGAGAGGCAAGCTATCCAAGTGAGCGTCTTGAGTGTGATCAGGGTCGAACGTGTCATGGTTAGCGAGTTAGCAAATTAGCGGGTCAGCAAATCAGCTGGTTGGGTTTGTGGTTTCCCACCCGAGCGACAAAAATCCGCCGCGGCGGATCGCGAGGGTGGGGCACCCAATTTCGTACAGGACCTAAAAATTCTTTTTCAGATCCATTCCGTTGTACAGCGATGCTACCTGGTCGCCGTATCCATTGAACATGAGTGTCGGGTGGCGTTGTGCGTAGAAGGGGAGACCGATGCGACGCTCAGTCTTCTGACTCCAGCGAGGATGGTCGACGTTGGGATTGACATTTGAGTAGAAGCCGTATTCGTTCGGGTTCTGCTCGTTCCATGTGGTCGGCGGCATCTTGTCAAGGAAGCGAACAGCGACGATGGATTTGGCCGATTTGAAGCCGTATTTCCAAGGGATGACGATGCGGATGGGCGCGCCGTTCTGGTTGGGGAGCACATCGCCGTAGAGGCCAAAGGTGAGCATCGCGAGCGGGTTCATGGCCTCATCCATGCGCAGACCTTCAGAGTACGGCCAGAAGATCGTCGTTTGTGACGCCCATTTTTCGACGTGCTTGTCGTAGTAGGAGAGGAACTGAACGAACTTGGCGCTGGGCAGAGGATCGCACTGCTTGATGAATTCCGAGAGCGAATAACCAATCCATGGAATCACCATGCTCCATGCTTCGACGCAGCGATGACGGTAGACGCGGTCCTCGAGCGGACGCAGTTTGAGCAAAGCGTCGATGTCGAAGGTGAGAGGCTTTTTGACTTTGCCGTCGACCTTGATGGTCCATGGGCGTGTTGGCAGACCACCAGCGTTCTCTGATGGTTGATTCTTCTCCACGCCGAACTCGTAATAGTTGTTGTAGTGAGTAATGTCTTCGAGGCTGGTGAGCTGCTCACCGGTTGTGGTGAGGGGGCTCTTCACCGTCTCCAGCTTTGTCCCGGCGTGAGCGCCAATGCGGGGTGAGACGATTTCGGCCAGACGGTCCGCGCCGAGTACGGCGGCGCCGACCGCAGCGGCGGTGCGCAGAAAGCGGCGGCGATCAAAAAACTCCGCATATGCGCCCTGAGAAGTGATTTCCGATGAGGGAATGTCGGATGGCTTGCGAATCAACATGGCGACCTCGAGCTGGGAAAGCTCAACACCGATTATTAGACGCCTTTGGGGGGAGGCAAGTTACAGGCTTCCCGCATAGGGAGTTGAACCGAATGGAAAAACACGGATCACCGTTTATCCCCGGCCCGGCGATTTCGTGGTCCCGCCTTGGCAAGGGCAGGCAGGCTACCTCGCGGATAACAAGAGGATTGGCGCACGACCAGACGGGTTGGAATTTGCCATTCCTTGCGGTTGGCGATGGGATTGTCTGGCTCAATACCTGCACGCAAAGCCTCGATGGCGGCCGCGGCCAAATGAGCGCAGGACATCTGCACTGTGGTGAGTGGCGGAAGCATGAATTGCGCCAGATGAATATCGTCGAAGCCGACGACGGAGATATCTTCAGGAACTTTGTGGGTGGTGCGGTGCAATCCATGAAGAACGCCGATGGCAGTCATGTCGTTGGAGCAGATGATCGCGGTGGGCAGCGGGTCAAGCGTCAAGAACCTCTCTGTGGCTGCGATTCCGCCCTCCATGGTGTGCTTGCCTTCGATCATGTTCTCCATTGGAACGGTCAGCCCGAGTTCGGCCATGGATTTGCGGAATGCATCGCGACGCGCAAGAGCGGAACGCAGATGCAACGGTCCACTGAAGAACGCAATTTCGCGATGACCGAGTGCTGCGAGGTGCTGGACAGCCTGGCGGATGCCTTCGCTATAGTCCACCTTAAGGATGCGGATGTTTGGCAGGTTCGGACCGGCATCGACGAATACCAGTGGAAATTCCCGCTCGACGAGTTTCTGCACAAGTTCTTCTTCGATGCCGAAGGTCATGACGGCCACGCCGTCCACGTTGCGTTGGAGCATGCGGCGGATGAGCGCCTCAGTGCGGACTGGGTCGTAGTTCGTCGATCCGATGAGCACCTCGTAGCCTTGTGTTACCGCGATATTTTCGAACTCCTGGACGAGTTCAGGGAAGAACGGATTTGTGATCTCAGAGACGATGAGGCCGAGCATTCGACTGCGGCCGGAGACGAGCGCGCGCGCCTGAGTGTTGGGAAAATAGCCGACTTCCTCGACGGCTTTCCAGACGCGAGCCGCAAGATCTTCGTTGACCGTCGAAATGTGATTCACGGTGCGGGAAACGGTGGCGATGGAGACGCCTGCGCGTTTAGCGACATCGCGAATGCTGATGGCAGCGGCACGGCGGCGATTTGTGCTGTTTCGGGCTGGTTCGGTCACAATCGGGACTATTCTATCCCTTTGGGAAAGCGTTTTCTATCTTTTACTGCAATCCGCCTAAGTATGACGTTGGCTGCCTGAGGCGACCTCAAGCGCGTGGCGAAGGAGCGAGAGGATGGAGGCAAGGCTCTCCATTGCTCCAGGGAGGCTGCCAGGCAAATTGACAATGAGCGTGCTTCCCCGGAGCCCGGCAACGCCACGGCTGAGCCACGCATACGGATTGCTCTCGGAGCCCTTCGAGCGCATTGCCTCAGAAAGTCCGGGAGCCTGCCGATCTAGTACGCGAAGCGTCGCCTCAGGGGTGCGGTCGCGGGGGCCCAGTCCAGTGCCGCCAACGGTGAGTATGAGGGAAGCACCTCTTTCGCTCTGCTGCTCGAGATAGGTGGCAATCTGGGCCTCCTCATCGGGCACGAGACCGGAGTGGATGGTTGCCGCGGGCCACTGCTCCTGGAGAAGTGCAACGACGGCAGGGCCGGCGGTATCAGTGGCCTGGCCCTGCGAACAACGGTCGGAGACGGTGAGCACGGCGACGAGCATGGAGATGATTGTAATGGCTAATTTTCAGGTAAAACCTTGATGGTGCGCAGCCAGGCTTGAACGCTTTGAGGCCATGTTGTGACCGGCAACTCGGTGCGACGCAGTCCGTAGCCATGTCCGCCCTGGGCGTAGATGTGGAGTTCGGCGGGAACCTTGGCGTTCTTCAACTGGAGAAAGTAAACGGTCGCGTTTTCCACGTGTACCGGATCGTCCTCCGCCTGCACGATGAAGGTGGGCGGCGTCTTCTCTGTCGGGTGGATTTCGGGATTGGGGGCCATTCCCTGCTCGGATAGAGCAAGGTAGCCGGGATAGACGATGACGGCGAAGTCCGGACGGCAACTTAGCTTGTCGGCATCATCGACGGGATCGTAGAGGCGCTGTTCGAAGTGGGTACTGAGAGCTGCGGAGAGATGCGCTCCGGCAGAAAAACCAAGAACACCGATCCGGTTAGGATCGATTTTCCAATCAATGGCATGCTGGCGCACGATTCCGAGGGCGCGCTGCGCGTCCTGCAGGGCCGCGGGAGACTTGGGATACGGGCCGGTGTCAGGAACGCGATATTTCACAAGGACACAGGTAATGCCGGTGGAGTTGAGCCAGTCGCAGACCTCAGTGCCTTCGAGGTCGATGGCAAGGATCCGATAGCCTCCACCGGGAAAGACGACAACGGCAGCGCCGGAGTTCTTTCCTTGCGGCGAATAGAGGGTGAGCGTCGGGCTGGAGACGTTGCCGAGGCGAAAGACCGGACGGCCGGCGACGATGTGGTCACTTGAGGTGGTGGTGTTCAGTTCCGCGGGGGGATTGGCGGGTGCACCGGGCGCTCCACTGGGCCACAGAGGCAAGGTGAGATGGCCGGGTGCGGGCGGCCATGCCGGTTGCTGGGCTAGAAGGCTGATGGATGTTGCCGCGAGCGTGATGCTGAAGAGCAGTGCACCTTTGTTCATGAAGAGAGCCTCTCTCAGAGAATGGTTGTCCCGATTATGGCTTGGCGTGCGGGGGCACGAGGAGATGAACCGTCTCCCGTGCGACTTCCAGTCTCGCCGGCAAGGAGCCAAGCACCTCTCCATCCGCTTCGACGAGTAAGTTGGTCGAAGAGCCGTTAGCGGGGCGGCACTCGACAGCGTCGGCGTCGATCAGCTCGATTGTGTGGTCGAATGACTGGCGGCCGAAGACCGTTGCCAGCAGGAAGCGGAGGTAGTCGATGCGGCTGCGCGTCTTGAAGGCGACAAGACTGAGAGAGCTCTTGTGCAGCGTCGCCCCGGGAGCGAGGGTGCCGAGAACGCCACCGAATGAGCGAATGCGAACGGCCAGAAGCTGCGAGACATGCTCTACGCGCGGCTGCGCGTCTCCATTGATTGAGAACGATGCGTCAAACAGCGGGAAGGGGTTGGTGGCCCAGATACGGAAAGCCTCAAGGACGTAAAGAGCGTAGCCGTAACGGCGCTTCATCGCCGGGTCCATGCTCGACATGAGCAAAGCGTCGGCGCCAACCCCGGCCGCGACGGTGAAGTAGCGCCAACTCTTAGCGCCGTTGTCAGAATGGAAGAAGATTCTGCCAACGGGGATTTCCACGGGGCTCGCGTCCAGCAAGGCGCGCACCGCGTTTACCGGAGATCGGCCAAGACCAAGGTTCTGCGCAAGCGCATTGGCGGTGCCGAGGGGCACGACTCCCAACGCGACTTCAGTGCCCACGACCGACTGCAGAACTTCATGGACGGTGCCGTCGCCCCCGCAGGCGAGGATGGCGTCGTAACCCTGGCGGATGGCCATCTGCGCCAGTAATTTGGCGCTGCCTGGGGCATGCGTTTCCAGAGCTTCAGCCTCGACGCCAGCTTTGCGAAGCACATCGAGCGCACTTCCGATGTAGGATGCGCGGCGCGCAGACTGTTGGCCTGAGGCGGGATTGTAGATGAGCACAGCGCGACGCATGGTCCGCTTCCACCCTTTATACCGATCCAGTGACCGGGAAGTGATTCTATTCTCGCAGACCTGCTGCGCTCCAGAGATCCGATTGTCCGGTGCCGTCTCAGTACCAGGGGATGTGTCTTTGTTGAACCTCACATACCCACATTGCGTAGTTCAGATAAAATTACACGCCGTTTACTCTGAAAGGATCGCAGATTTCTGCAATAGCTATGAGAGATTCCTTGCGCAGTATTTCGGGGTACCTTGGATCGTGCATTCTGCTGAGTCTTGTGTTCATCACGATTACGGCAAGTGGACAGGACAAGCACGCTGGTGAACCCGCCACCCCACGCTATAAGGATGCGAGCCTTCCGATTCAGGACCGGGTGGCCGATTTGCTGCCACGCATGACCTTGGAAGAGAAAGTAGATCAGCTCAACTGGGGATGGCAGTACAAGGTTGACGTCATCGACCCAACGGGCACGTTCACGGCGGAAACGGCGCGGAAGACGCTCGTGGCGGAGTGGGGACCGGAGATCAAGTTCACCCCACGCAATGCGGCAATTTTGCGCAATGCGGTCCAGCGATATCAGCTCGAGAAGACCCGGCTGGGGATTCCTGTGATGTTTCCGGGGGAAGCCCTGCATGGATATATGGAGTATGGAAGCACGAGCTTTCCGCAAGCTTTGGGCCTGGCAAGTACATGGGATCCGGTGCTGGTAAAGCGGATCTTTGTGGCGATCGGCGATGAGGCGGGGTCACGTGGCAACAACCAGGTGTTCTCTCCCGTGCTCGACATTGCGCGCGATCCACGATGGGGACGAACAGAAGAAACGTACGGCGAAGATCCATATCTCGTATCGCGGATGGGCGTCGCGGCAATTGAGGGACTGCAGGGAGATTCCTACCGGATTGGGCAACATCATGTGCTGGCGACGGCAAAGCATTTCGCTGTGCACGGGCAGCCGGAAGGCGGAACGAACACCGCTCCGGGAAACATTTCAGAGCGAGTCATCCGTGAAAACTTCCTGGTCCCGTTCCAGGCTGCAGTTCAGGAAGCGCACGTGGGCAGTGTGATGGCGTCGTATAACGAGATCGACGGGGTGCCTTCGCACGTGAACCATTGGCTTCTGGACAACGTGCTGCGTGGGGAGTGGGGCTTTGACGGTTATGTGTCGTCGGATGACGACGGCTTACAGATGCTGGTGACGACGCATCATGTGGCCTACGACATGGCGGACGCAGCGCGACAGGGACTGGCGGCAGGAGTGGATTTCGATGTCTCGGAGAACCCGGTGTACTCCCGGCTCGTGGACCTGGTGAAGAAGGGCACAGTTCCGATAAGCCAGGTGGACCGCGCCGTCGCGCGCGTGCTGGAGACGAAGTTCCGGCTTGGTCTTTTTGACGATCCCTATGTCGACCCAGACTACGCAGAGCGAATAAACAACAGTCCGGAGCATCGGAAGCTGGCGATTGAAGCGGCGCGAAAGACAATTGTGCTGCTGAAGAACGACAAGAATCTCCTGCCGCTGGATCTGGCAAAGCTAAAGACGATTGCGGTGATCGGACCAAATGCCGCGGATGTTCATCTGGGCGGATACAGCCGCGATCCTGGATACGGCGTGAGCGTGCTAGATGGTATCCGCGCAAAGGTCGGCGACAAGGCAAGGGTTCTCTACGCGGAAGGGTGCAAGATCACGACCGCGCCACAGGGGTTCAGAGGATGGTGGGCGAGTGATGTGGAGCTTGTAGATCCGAAGACGCAGACCGCTTCTATTCAGGCTGCTGTTGATGTCGCGAAGAAATCTGACGTTGCGATTCTGGTTGTTGGTGAGAATGAAAGCACCAATCGCGAGGCCTGGGCGGAGAACCACCGTGGGGACCGGGATTCGTTGGACCTGTTAGGCGCGCAGAATGACCTGGTGAAGGCCGTAGTGGAAACCGGCAAGCCGGTGGTGGTGCTGTTGATCAACGGGCGGCCGCTCTCAATTAACTACATTGCGGAGAAGGTGTCGGCAATTCTCGAGGGATGGTACCTGGGCGAAGAAGGCGGAACGGGCGCCGCCGATGTGATCTTCGGCGATGCGAATCCGGGAGGCAAGCTGCCGATCACTTTCCCGCATACGGTTGGCGCGCTGCCCGACTACTACAACCACAAGCCCTCGGCGAACCGCAGCTATGAGTTCTCAACGCGGCAAGCCACTTTATGCGTTTGGCTATGGGTTGAGCTACACAACGTTCCAGATTGACAACCTCAAAGTTGAGCCAGAGCAGATTCTGCAGGGAGGCACGGCCAAGGTGAGCGTGGACGTGACCAACACTGGCACCCGCGAAGGTGACGAAGTTCCCCAGCTTTACATCCACCAACGCGTTGCGTCCGTGACGCAGCCGGTGATGCAGCTAAGGGCGTTCGAGCGAGTCACGCTGAAACCGGGAGAAAGGCGGACCGTCGAGTTCACAGTAACGCCCGAGATGCTCTCGATTCTCGACGCAGACATGCATCGCGTTGTTGAACCGGGCGAATTTGACCTGATGGTCGGACCAAGTTCTGACAAGACGCAGACGGTGAAGCTGACGGTTGCGGGCACGCACGGCGAGACGGGCAAGCCGGTGGCAACAGCGCCAACGCCCACCGGTTCCGAGTCGAACATGGTGAGCAATTTCGACGATGGAAAGATCGCAGCGACCTACGGATCTTGGATCGGCGCCAGCGATGCGATGAATGGCGGGAAGTCCACCTCCGCGATCAACGTGGTACAGCCTGGCGCGGCGAGCACCAAGGGCGCGATGCAGGTGACGGGAGAGGTGGTGCCGGGTGGACCGTTCCCGTTCGCAGGTGCGCTGTATTCACCCGGAGCTGCGCCGATGCAGCCTGTGAATCTGTCGAAGAAGAGGACGATCAGTTTCTGGGCCAAAGGGGACGGCAAGCCATACACGATTCTTGTCCTGACCGAGGCGCGCTCGGGACAGAGCGGAGAGGCCCCCGCAATGGCGACGTTTACTGCAGGTCCAGAATGGAAGCAGTACACATTTCCCTTCTCTGCTTTTGAAACCGATGGCGGCGATTTAACCGGAGTTGGATTTATCCGGGTTCAGGAACCAGGGAAATTTCAATTCCAGCTTGATGAAATAGAAATCAAGTAGGGGCTTTTGCCCGGGTCTTCAAAAGCGGCGCAAAGGTTCGTTTGCCGGTGTGCTCGTGCTTGATGGCGCTAGGGGCGTGCATTTCGGCGGAGGGCAAGAGTTGCCGCATTAAAGCCGCACATGCCGTGCACGCCCCCGCCGGGCGGAGTGGATGAGGAGCAAATATACAGATTGGGATTTCCAGTGGAGTAATTGTGCATGGTCGGGCGAAAGAGGAACTGGCCCATGGTCATCGCACCGCCGCTGATGTCGCCGCCCAGGAGGTTTGCGTTCATCGATTCGAGCACAGCAGGTGACAAAACTTTCTTCGCGAGGATGCAGTCGCGGAAGCCGGGAGCGAAGCGCTCGATTTGCGCCTCTATACGCGCAGTCATGTCAACGATGGAGCCGTTTGGCACGTGACAATAGGCCCAGAGCACATGCCGGCCGTGCGGCGCGCGGGCTCGATCGAAAAGGGACGGCTGAGCTACGAGAACGAAGGGCTGTTCGGCGTGACGGCCGCGGGCGACGTCATCCTCCGAGGCGGCGATCTCCTCAAACGAACCGCCTAGATGGACACTGATGGCCCGGTTGCATTCTGGTGCGGCCCACGGTACCGGCTCCGAGAGGGCGAAGTCGACTTTGAATGCGCCGGGGCCGGGCTGGAACTCAAGCAGTGCCCGGCGTCTGCGCGCGGGTACGCAGTCGGCCGCAATCGTGACCAGTTGGCGGGGGCTCGTGTCAAAGAATGAAAGCGACTTATCACTCTGCATGCCTCGAAAAACGGCCGCATCGACGCGACTTGAGGTGTGCAGCTTTCCGCCGAGGTTCTGGAAACGGGCGATGAGCGCCTGCGTGATAGATTGCGCGCCTCCGCGTGGGATGGGCCACCCGACCGCGTGAGCGGCAGCGCCGAGTACCAGCGCCACTGCCGAGGTGAGCGGCTGGTCAAAACTCAGGAAAGAATGGCCAGCGAGGCCGGCGAAGAGCGCACGAGCGCGATGTCCGCTGAAGTTTCGAGCGGCGAGGCGCGCCGCAGGTTGAAAGGCCGCGAGACCGAAGCGCGCCATGAGAAAAGGATGATGAGGAAATCGGACAACGGGGCCGAGGGCATCCTCCGCGAACTGCTTCCAGTGATCGACGATCGGGCTGATCAGACGGCGCCATGATTGCGCATCGGCGCCGAGTTCGCGGTCCATGTCTTCGAGATTGCGCTCGAGCAAAACGGCGGAGCCATCATCGAGCGGATGGGCAAGGGGCGAATCTCCGTGAATCCAGTGCAGGCCGAGATCCGCCAATGGCTGCGACGCAAAGAAAGGCGAGGCTGCCGCCATGGGATGAACAGCGGAGCCGAAATCATGCAGAAATCCGGGCAGTGTAAGGGGTAGTGTGCGAGCGCTACCGCCGGGTTCGGCTTCGGCTTCATAGACTTCAACGTCAAGACCGGCCTGGGCGAGGACGATGCCTGCGGAGAGTCCGTTTGGGCCTGAGCCGATCACGTTGGCGCGTGTCATCTATCGTCCTCGAGCTATCAGTTATGGAGTGGAAGCTCGTCAGGCCATTGAACCACGATGAGCCTGCCGTCGGACATGAGGGTCAATTCAGGAGCATAAATGCCGAGAAACCGACGACGCCACCAGTTGCCGGTGGTTCGCTTCTCTTCCATCGACGTAAACCAGTATCGCCACAGCACGGCGCGCACATAACGGGGAGGCGACGAGGGAAAGGGATTGCTCCTGAAGAGTGCCAGAACATCGGGCTCGCCTGAGAGCAGGCGCTCTTCGGTGAAGGGAACGAACTCATTCAGGTGCCAATCGCTGAGCGAAGCGAACCAGAGATTCCACTCGAAACGTGGCTGATAGGGCGCGTAGATGCGCGGTGCTTCGTTCAGAGCCTGTGGCTTGTTCCGGAAGGGATAAGCAATCCAGTTATTGCCGTCGTTCGAGCCCTGGAACTCGATTTCGTAGCGGCCGTTCGTCATCACGGCAAAGAGGCCATACTGATTTGAGATGCGAAAGGGATCGAGGGCGGCAATGGGAGCGGCCGGCAGCGGAACGCGGCGAAACGGAATGCCGATCATCTCGGCAGTCGTGTTGTAGAAGATCCACGAGAGCATGATGGCCGCGACGGCGAAGCCAATGGCGCGGATATGTGCGGACAGTCTTCGGCGGATCTTCGCGAGTGAAGACGGTTGCGGGTGAGAGTCTGAATCATCGCGAGCCTCTGTTGGAGTGGACACATCCTCTTGCGGAGCGGTTTCGATTGGCTGCTGAATCGTTTGCCGGCGATAACGCATGGGCACAAAGCGGCGGAGAGTCTTGTCGTCCAACAGAAGGAAACCGAGCGAGAGGACGAGATAGTTCAGAAAGGTGTAGTTGGCGGTGAGAATGACCACAATTTCCCAGGGAGTCACGATAAGGAAGCAAATGAGGCGCACGCGACGCGGGAAGAAGAGCAAGAAGACTAGGACGAGCTCAAGCACGAGAGTGCCTGCAGCCGAAGCGGCGTGGAACCAGTGCGGCAGGTGCTCGACGTACCAACCGATCCAGGTGGGCAGCGGGCCATTCTGGTAATACTCGTCCATCGCCGTGAGGTGGCGCCATTGTTGATCGCCGCTGATGAGCTTGACCATGCCTGATTCGAAATAAATGCGAAACCACTCCCACTGCAGAAGAAAGAGGCTCGCACGCGAAGGAGGATCGCTTGCGCCCCAGCCGGGTTTTAGTCCGGGTGGCGCGAAGAACAGGCAGATAAAGCCGGCTTCGAGCAACATGCCATCGGACTGGTAGCTGGAGAAGTCACCCGACGAGGAGACGAAAGCGAGAAAGCAAACGAAGCAGACGAGGAAAGCAAGTCGAGGCCACAGGTTGAGGAACGCCATTATGGATGCGGCGATGCCGAGCCATGTTACGGCCATCAGCATGTGCGAGCCGCTTGAGATCCAAAAGACAGAAGGCGCGTACCAGAAGCATGAGGACGGAAACGCACGTGCAACGGCGGCCAGATAGTCGTGTGCCGGCAAAATACCTCGCGGACCGATAAGCCCCTTGATCTGAAAGAGCAAGGAATAGAAGGCGGAGAAGTAGATGGCGGCGAGCGCGCGCAGAAAGATCCACCGCGGAATCAGGCGGTTGGGTGCGCCGTAACGGGAGTCAAACAACCAGCGAAGAACGTGGCCGGGGTTGCGCTCCTGCATATGCGAAACAGGATAACGGCCTGCCGGAGCTATTGAAAGAGTGGAAGGCAAAAGCGAAGTGGTTTCGCGCGGAGTTGTTGTATTCGGGGCCGGAATTGGGCCCTCGTTACCGCACGGTCTACGATGCGTGCAAATGCCAAAGCTGATCGACCTCCCGGGTCGAGCGAGCAAGGCCGGTTGACTCGCGCACAACGAGCTTGGGATGAACCGTGATGACCTCCGGGCGCGGCCGGGGGACCTCGTCCCGGATGAGTCCCAGCAGCGTGCTCGCAGCCGCCCGGCCCATCGCGCGCAGCGGCTGATGGATGGTGGTGAGTGGAGGGTTGTTTGTCGACGCGGCCAGCACATCGTCGAAGCCGAGCACTGAAACTTCCTGCGGAACGCGAAGCCCTGCCTCGCGAAGCGCCAGAATTGCTCCCATGGCAGAGAGATCGTTGAAGGCAAAGATGGCGGTGAAAGGCAAGCCCGTCTGAATCAGTTGGCGTGTGACCTCGGTGCCTGGCTCAGGGCCAGGTTCTGTGCTCTGCAACTGGACAACCAGTCGCGGGTCGATTGGGATGTTCAGGTTCTTTGCCACTTCGACGATTGCCAGCCAACGGCAATTCGTGTCGGAGCTGAATGGCTGACCCTTGATGAACGCGATGTTCGTGTGACCCAGAGACCGGAGATGGGAGAGGGCAAGCTCTGCTGCCTTATCGTGGTCCAGCTCGATATTGATGACGCCATCGCGGAGCTGATGTCCGGAAACAGAGACAATCGGGACCGGCAACTCGCAGTCAATGGAGGAATCGACCGCGATGATCCCCTCAATGGAACGCGAGATCAGCATCCTGGGATAGCCTTCGAGCAGTTCAGGACGGTGCCGATGACTCACGACAATGTAGAAGAAGCCGTCTTTCGACAGCTCATCTTCGATTCCGCTGAGCACGGCAGTCGAATATCCTTCGCTGATCTCCGGTACGATTACGCCGGCAGTGAAGGTACGCTTCTGGCGAAGGCTGCGTGCAACTGCATTGGCTGTATATCCGTAGAGCGCCGCCGCGTGCAGGACACGACTCTGTGTTTGCTCTGCTATGCGGAAAGCGGATGCCTGACCGTTAAGCACGCGCGAGACCGTGGCAGGAGAGAGAGCAAGAAGGTGTGCGAGTTCCTTAAGCGTGACTGGCTTTATTGGCGCTTTCGACACGTTGTTCCGCTCCCAGATGCTGTCTGAACTCGACTCGAAACGTCTTTACGGGCTCGATGCAGGAAATTCCGATGCTCAATCGATTGTGCTGAGCACGAGATTGCACCCGTTCAGATTTGCTGTCAAGAATTTTGACGGTTGCCGGACAGAGGATGTTGATAGCGCATCCACCTTTTTTACAGGCAACCTTTGCTATGCTCATGACTCATTGCGATTGCCAGGCGAGGTACTGAATGAGTGAACTCACGCAACTTATTGAGGCGGCAAAGCAAGGCGCAGTGGAAGACGTCAGAATCGTGCTTCAGAGTCATCCGGAACTCATCAACACGAAGGATGAGCTGGGCGCAACGGCGCTTCACTACGCCGCGTTTGATGGACACTGCACCGTCGTCCAACTCCTGGTTCAATATGGGGCAGAGATTAACGCTATCGATGATAAATTCGGCGCAACTCCCACCGGCTGGGCAATCGAGTACCTGCGCGAAATGGGCGGGTTCCTGGGAGTTGAGCTTGACGATTTTGCCTTTGCGATCAGGCGTAAGGATGTCGATTGGGTTTCGCGATTTCTCAAGCGCTTTCCTGGTCTAAGATACGCCAGAGACAAGCAAGGGATTCCTTTCAGGCAGCTGGCCGATCAATTCGGGGGCCCCGAGATCAAGGGCTTATTTGATTCAGATCGTGGAACCCTGGCTGATGAACTACGCGGAAGGTGAGAGTCTCTTCGCTTGAGACCAGCTCATTTCATCGGGCCGCCCCGCCAGTTCATTGCCACCGTAAGCGACGACGCGTCGTCAGCGGCGTCAGTGATGATGAGAAAGCGGTTGGAGGTTCGCCGTTGGGAGTCGCCGTGTGGGCTTCACTTCTCACGTCAGCATCGGGTGCAAGCTTCACTCGCGGCCTGCCCACGGAGGCCCGCCGAAGCGGGATGGCTAGTGCAATGTCCGCATCGAGACCCCAGCACTACTTCTCCTTCCTATCGTTCGGGCCTTCGCCATTTTCGTGACTACTACGCCCTCTGCTGACTTCTGCCATGCGGTCAAAGCACCTTACGATACTCTCAGTCACGTATCCGAGACACAGGACAGATCTCCCACGATAAGACTGACCGCCTTCAACGCGCAACCGCCGAATTTACCACCAGCGCCCTTGATGGTTGAGGGCTTTGCCGGTCCGATTGCCAGCTCGCCCGGCGCCGTAGGCCTCATATCCGGTTCTTGTCCATCGCCTCGCGTCTTTGCTCCACGCTTCCTTCAGACCCACCTCACGATGACGCCCTTGCGCTTCGCTATCACTTCTCCCCCATCAGGATGTGAAGAGGACTTGCACCTCCAAGCTGTCAATCATGCACGGCGTACAACAAAATGGGAGCAGCGCCAGGCTGCTCCCATTTTTTGTTTCTTCGTATTTGTTACTGCTATTTCATTTGGCTGGATGAGTCTACGTTAAGAGCAACCGCTCGTCGAGCCGCAGCTCATGCAGCGATAGCAGCTGCCATTGCGGACCATGATGGCGCCGCAGGTTGAGCAGCTCGGTGCATCGCCCATCTCGTAGAGGCTGCGCATGGCGTCGGACGCGTGGTAGATACCGCGATCCTTCAGCGTTGGGCCGTGGCTGGGTGCGGCACTTGGCGCGGCAGATGCCTGCACATCCGGCGCAATGGCGCCGCCGGGAGCCGACGTGCTGCCCATTCCAGTCTGGCCAAGACGGCGCGCAACTTCATCGGCGAGGCGTGAGAGCTGATCGTGGGAGCCGGATTCCTCCAATTCCTCGGGCTCAGGAAGCAGAGTTGGGGACTCGGGCAGCGGTGCAGCCTGCGGCGCCAGTCCCGCGAACAGCGTCAACTGCTCGCCGGAGAGGAAGCGCAGGTTGAGCCAGCGGAAGATGTAATCCATCAGGCTCTTGGCATAGCCGATCTGCTCGTTGCCGGTCCAGCCGGAGGGCTCGAAGCGGGTGTGAGCGAACTTCTCGCAGAGCACACGGAGCGGCACGCCGTGCTGCAGAGCGAGCGAAATCGAGGTGGCGAAGGCGTCCATCAGGCCCGAGACAGTCGAACCCTCCTTGGCCATCCTGATGAAGATTTCGCCGGGCTGACCGTTCGGATAGAGGCCGACGGTGATGTAGCCTTCGTGGCCGGCAATGGAGAACTTGTGGGTGATCGACGCGCGCTCTTCCTGCAGGCGATGACGCACGGCGCGAGGAGGCGCATTCAGATCCTGTTGCAGCGACGCTGGCTTCGATGCTCAGGCCAAGCGGAGCGGCTGCCGCGGGAACGGACGCCGACTTCGCGATCTCGTCGAGTGTGCGCTGGAATGCAGAGGCCGCAGCAACGACCTGCTTGGCGGTGACTTCGAGTCTTCTCGCTGATCTTGGCTTCGAGGGTCTTCAGATCGGCCTCAGCGGCAGGCTGACCGGCGGCAAGCTGCGCCATCACGCGCTGGCCGGCGGCGTCGAGCGCCGAGGGCTCGCGCTTGGTCTCCATGCTGGTGTTCAGCGGCTGCACTCCCTTGGAGCCGTCGCGATAGATGGCTACGGCCTTGATGCCCTGGCGCCAGCTTTCGGCATAGGCTTCGGCAACTTCTTCGACCGTGGCGTCCTGCGGCAGGTTGACGGTCTTCGAGATGGCGCCCGAGAGGAACGGCTGCGTGGCAGCCATCATCTTGATGTGGCCCATGTAGTGAATGGAGCGCGTGCCCTTGGCGGGCTTGAAGCTGCAATCGAAGACAGCCGAGATGCTCGGGCTTGATGCCGGGCGCACCTTCGATGGTGCCCGTGGCGTCGATGTAGCTGACGATGGCGTCGACCTGATCGTTGTCGTAGCCGAGCTTGAAGAGCGCGGCGGGAACCGTGTTGTTGACGATCTTGATCATGCCGCCGCCAACCAGCTTCTTGTACTTGACGAGCGCGAGGTCAGGCTCAATGCCGGTGGTGTCGCAATCCATCATGAAGCCGATGGTGCCGGTGGGAGCGAGAACAGTGGTCTGCGAGTTGCGATAGCCGTAGCGTTCGCCGTAGACGAGAGCCATGTCCCAGCACTCGCGGCTGGCGTCAATGAGGGCCTCGAGCTGCGGCACGATGAAGGGCTCGCCGCTCAGGCGCGACTTGCCGATGTTGTTGACTTCGGCGCGATGCATGCGGATGACGTCGAGGAACGGCTCGCGATTGACGTAGAAGCCGGGGCATGCGCCGCCCTGGCGCTCGATGCTGGTGGTGAGCGGAGTGGCCGAGGCGAGCGGAGGGCAGTTTGCGGCGACGACGGCCGACTGCAGATAGGCCTGACCGCACATGATCGCGGTGAGGGCCGCAGCCAGATCGCGTCCCGCCGTGGAATCGTAAGGCAGGCCGAAGGCCATCAGCAGCGCGCCGAGGTTGGCGTAGCCGAGACCCAGCGGGCGATAGTCGTGCGAGTTCCGCGCGATGGACTCGGTGGGATAGCCGGAGTTGTCGACGAGGATCTCCATGGCCGTGATGATGACGGAGATGGCGTGACGGTAGGCGGGGATGTTGAACACGCCCGACGGGCTGACGAACTTCATCAGGTTGAAGCTGGCCAGGTTGCACGCGGAGTTGTCGAGGAACATGTACTCCGAGCAGGGATTGGATGCGTTGATGCGCGCCGATGTTCTTGCTGGTGTGCCACTTGTTGATGGTGGTATCGAACTGCAGGCCGGGATCGCCGCAAAGCCATGTGGCTTCAGCGATCTTGCGCATGATGTCGCGCGCCTTGTAGCTCTTCACCGGCTTGTGATCCCTGACGGTCTGGGTGCTGAACTCGCCATCAGTCTCGTAGGCGTGCATGAACTCGTCGCTGACGCGCACGGAGTTGTTGGCGTTCTGGAAGAAGATGGACGAGAAAGCTTCGGAGTCAGGGCCGGAGCCGTCGTAGCCATTGCGGATGAGCGTGTGAGCCTTTGCCTCTTCCTTCGCCTTGCACTCGATGAAGTCGACGATGTCAGGATGTTCGACGTTCAGAATCGCCATCTTGGCCGCGCGACGCGTCTTGCCGCCGCTCTTGATGACGCCGGCAAAGGCGTCGAGGCCGCGCATGAAGCTGAGCGGACCGCTGGCTGTGCCGCCGCCCGTCACATGCTCCCTGCTGGACCGCAACGAGCTGAAGTTGGTGCCCGTGCCTGAGCCGTACTTGAAGAGCAGGGCCTCGGTGCGGGCGAGGTCCATGATGCCTTCCATCGAGTCCTCAACGGAGTTGATGAAGCAGGCCGAGCACTGCGGATTCTTGTAGCCCGTTGCCGCGTGCACCACGCCGCCCGTCATCGGATCCCAGTGCCAGTTCTGACCTGCCGCGAATGGCTCAAGGCGATCGCAGCCGACGTTGAACCACACCGGCGAGTTGAAGGCCACTTTCTGCGTCAGCAGCATATGCGCGAGCTCGTCGTGGAAGGTGGCCGCGTCCTGGTCTGAGGCGAAGTAGCCGCCGGCGATACCCCAGTCGCGAATGGTCTCAGCAACACGCTGCGACAAGCTGGCGGACGCCCGTTTCACGCTCCGGGGTGCCGATCTGCCCGTGGAGATACTTGGAGGCCACGATGTTGGTCGCCGTCATGGACCAGTCCATCGGCACCTCAACATCCTTCTGCTCGAAGATCGTGTTTCCCTTGCTGTCGGCGATCAGAGCGGTGCGACGCTCCCACTGCACCTCGTCGTAGGGCGAGACGCCCTCGGTTGAGAAACGGCGTGAGAAGGACAGTCCGCCCTGGCTGTAGGAAGCCTGCAGGGCCGCAGCAGAAGTTTGAAGGTTGGCCTCGTTCATCGATTCTCTCCATCGGCAAAATTTGTGAATACCTGTCCCAATTGAGCCTGATGCGACACTCATGTGGGGCGGGGATAAAAAGTGCTGCAAGCTGCGGGAAACGGGGCTTTTCCTCGGAACCTGAGTTTTGTGACGAGCGGCGGTCTGCACGGGAGTCACGACATTACAGCCCGTTTACAGCCGCAGATGAAAAAATACCGCTGTCCTTGGGGCCTGTCAACCGCAAACCACAACATCTTGTATTCCTTGGTCATTTACCGCATCCGATGTCTAAATACGGCGGTTTGGGCTGTGGAAAGCTCAAATCGCCTTGCAGGATGCGGAGTTCGGAGATGCAAAATGCCCCAAAAACTAGTGCAGTCGCGGGCTCTGCGGCCCTAAGTCTCTCAAGAACAAGCGTATTCCCCGCGGAGGGGTCAGGCAAGGCGCAGAAATCGGTGGAAATCAGGCCTCTTGATGTGCGAAATGAGGAGATTACATTGCGGCTCAGGCTGACCTTTCATTGACGGCGTACTCCGATTAGGTACATCAGCCGATCGAACTGGTAGGCTGGTCTTCGTGATCGACTCTAAGCTGGATTTAGCTCGATTGGAAGCCTGTTGCACTGCCCTCCGCCTCAAAAGCTGGCTCGGCGAATACGTGTCGCTGGAGCCATTGAACGCTGCAAGGCACGCTGCTGACCTCTGGAGGGCTGTCTGCGGCCACGACGAGGTGTGGGACTGGCTTCCGGATGGTCCGTATGCGAGCGAGGCGGAATTCAGGCAGGCTGTTGAAGTAAAGCAGGCGGCCACAAGCGCCCTCTTTCTGGCAATCGTGCCGCGAGCCAGCGGCAAGGCCGAGGGCTACGCAAGCTACATGCGCATGGATCCCGCCAACGGGGTGATCGAGGTCGGCAACATTCTGCTCGCGCCATCCTTGCAGCGCACAACCGCGGCGACCGAGGCCATGTTCCTGATGGCGACAGCATGTGTTTGAGGACCTTGGGTATCGGCGCTACGAGTGGAAGTGCAACGCGAAGAATGAGCCCTCGCGGCGCGCTGCGTTGCGCCTGGGGTTCACCTTCGAAGGCATCTTCAGACAGCACATGGTGGTGAAGGGCCAGAACCGCGACACCGCATGGTTCTCGATGCTTGACAGCGAATGGCCGGCGCGAAGGAAAGCATTCGAAGCGATGGCTGGATGAAGCGAACTTCGATGGTGAGGGGCGGCAACGGCAGAAGCTGCAAGGCTTTGGTTGCCAGCTCCCGGTTACCAGCCTTCCAAATCTGTTAGTCCGGCGAATTGATCTCAGTTTCCTGTTGCGGCGGCTACCGGGCGAAAGGATGACCTGCTGCTGATTTGTCGCGGCCATCTTCTGGTAGTAGTCGCGAAGAGTTGGATACTCCTTCGGGTCGAGCAGCACAAATGCGCGCGCGAAGATGTGCTTGATGTCGATGACCCCGGAGCCGGGCTGCGTCTTGATGACAAGTGCCGCGCGATCCGGCCAGGGCAACTGGACAGCTTGAGGAGCGCTCTCCACGGTATATCCGGAGGGCAGATGATAGACCAAGTCATCGATGACTTGCTCGGCGTAGCGCAGGTCGATGGGGGCCTCGCGCTTCTCTTCTGCGAGAAATTGCTCATGAGCGCCAGACGAGAAGAAGAAAGCCGGAAGCATAATGCGCTTTCCAGTAACCGTGCCGAGACGACCCGAGACTTTCACAGTGACTGAAACATACCCTGCGGAAGTGGTGAGACCTTGAATGTTCGAAATCTCTCCGATGATTCCCTGCGGGAGCAGACTCGGCAGGGATTCGTTCAGTTGCCTCTGAACTTCAGTGTTGTCAGCAGTGAGGTTGAGCTGGCGCCAGCGGAGGGCTTCGGGGCCGTTCATGACGATTTTGACCGTGCCGCCGATTGCTCCCTGCGCGTCAACAATCAAGTCCGCAGCGTGTGCGCTGATGGCATCCTTGGTAAGGTTGGCTGGAGTGAGGGCGGAGTGGCTGACACCATCGGCAGTCTCAAGCAAGCCGCCACAGAGCATATGGGACCAGCGGAGTTGGCCATAGGGGAGGAACTTCTCCCCCGGATCAAGGAACACTTCCGCGCCGTTGATGTGAAGAACCACAAGCGTGACGGTGAGCTGGTCGAGAGAGAGATACCCGGGATCGAAGATGCGCTCCCGGCGATCGGCAATGCTCATCGCACTAGCCTGAAGGCCCGCGGCACGCGCCAATGCCAGATAGAGTGTTGCGACTTCATTGCGGGTCCCGCTTTTTTCGCTCCAGACCTGGCCTGCCCCACGGACGTCACGTCGCAGCCCCAGTTGAGCCCGTTCTGCCTCGCCGCGCTGGCGGGAAAAGGCGGTATTGTCGAGAGCCTGAACTGCGTCGTAGAGCTTTCGGGCCTTCTCGTCGTCGGTCGTGGCTCCGGCCGTGATCTGCGCTGAAGCTGCGCGCAATTCGTCAGACGGCTCGGCAGCGTGATCGATCTCCTTGGCCCAGAGCTTTCCTTCGTTCGCCCAGAAGACATCCCCGGCGAGGTAAGGGCTGTAGTAGAAACGCACTCCGTAAACGCGGCTCTCCGCCGGTGGCGCATTCGTCTCGTGGCGGATTGCCGGCACATCCTGAAGGTCGAGCACATAATCTCTGTTCGGGCTGGGCTGGAGATGTGCTCCCGAGGGCAGACGCGCAGAGAAAAGCAGGTAATTGGCAATCTCGCCTTTTGAGTTGTAGTGGATAACGCTCTGGTTCCCAATTACATTCCTCTCGAGATCGCCAAGCGGGTTGTAATAGAAATGCTCCTTGCGGATGGGAATGGTTGCTTGCACGTCCCAGTAGGGAATGGCACCGGCCAACGCGGAATTCATGAAGCCCTGCATGTCATTGGCGACGCCACCGACATTCCCTTCGCTATTCGGAAGCGTCCAACGGTACTCGAGGATGCTGCCTACTTCAACGCTTGGCAAAGTAAAGACCCGCGCATTCCAGTGGCGCTCGGTGTTCTTCATGACGAGCAGGTCTTCGGCTTTCCCGATCAGCGGAATGACGGTGCCGTCAGCGTGGATCGTGCGGCCTTCGATACGCGGTGGAGCGCCAGAACCCGAGTAAGGCACCTCAACGGTTGCCCATTCCTTGCCGAGCTCCGTCAGCACCTTGATGCGCGCGTATTCGCTGACGAAGTGATTGAAGTTGTCAGTGGAACTCTCGCGATAAAGGAAGATAGCGGAGACCCCGGGAAACTTCGCGTCCGAAGTCATCTGCAGCTCGTCCCTGGTCGGCTCCTGAAATTTCTGAGCGGTTAGCGTCAAAGGCGAGAACAACAAAGAAAGACTCAAAACTACCTGCATGCGAAAACAGATCTTCATTAGGCCACTTCCCCTGATCGACGCAGCACAAGGCGCCGCGATCATTTCGATATGCCACAAGCTGATGTTTGAAATCGGCGTAATTCTAGCACCCCAAAATCCTATTCTGGCGCGAACAAAACAGCCCACGCATTAATGCGGGGGCCGTTTCGTTTCCGGGTCGTCCACCCAGAAAAATTATTGCCTAGTTGTAATCCTGGCCATTCCAACCCAGGAAGGGACGGCCAAGCTGTTTGTAATCGCGCCAAAGGAAACTGAGTGCGATCACGAAGTGCCGGGCAGCTTGATCAGCGGGTGCTGCTCTGTTGTGCACTGAAGACGTCGCCCATTTTCAGGCGACGTCTTCTTCGATTTACGAGACTGGAATCAGTTGCTCCCCTTGGTCTCAATCCTCATTCCGTAGAACGATTTCCGCACGAAGAACACCGAGACCAGGAAGAATGCAACCGCCAGCACATGCGTGAGCATTGCATTGTTCGCGGTGAGCGTCACCGCAAGCTCCACTGCAAGCAATCCGAACAAAGTGGTGAACTTGATGATCGGATTCATTGCCACCGAGGAGGTATCTTTGAACGGATCGCCGACGGTGTCCCCGATCACGGTCGCGTCGTGCAGAGGCGTCCCTTTCTGTTTCAGTACGACCTCGACGATTTTCTTCGCATTGTCCCATGCGGCGCCGGCATTGGCCATGAAGATCGCCTGATACAGGCCGAAGATGGCAATCGAAAACAGATAGCCGATAAACAGAAACGGCTCAATGAACGCGAAGGCAAGTGTAGCGAAGAAGACGGCGAGAAAGATGTTGAACATTCCCTTCTGCGCGTACTTGGTGCAGATTTCCACCACCTTCTTGCTGTCCGTGACGGATGCCTTCTCCGCACCTTCCAGATGGATGTTCCTCTTGATGAACTCGACCGCGCGGTACGCGCCGGTGGTGACCGCCTGAGTGGAAGCGCCTGTGAACCAGTAGATCACTGCCCCACCGCAAATCAACCCGAGCATGAACGGCGCGTGCAGCAAAGAGAGTTTCTCGACGTTAATGGTCAGCCCGCGGGTAAGGGCCATGATGATCGAGAACGTCATCGTGGTTGCCCCCACCACGGCTGTGCCGATCAGCACCGGCTTGGCCGTAGCCTTGAATGTATTGCCGGCTCCATCGTTGGCTTCCAGCAGGTGTTTTGCGCGTTCGAACCTCACGTCGAAGTTGTAGTCCTTCTTCAACTCCGCTTCGATGCCGGGAACCGTTTCGATCAGCGACAACTCGTAGACGGATTGAGCATTGTCGGTTACCGGCCCGTAGGAGTCCACGGCAATCGTGACCGGACCCATGCCAAGGAAGCCGAACGCGACGAGGCCAAACGCGAATACGGGGGGAGCAAGCATCAGGACCGCCATGGATGTGCCCGTACTGAAGTAATAGCCCAGTGCCATGAGCGCGACCATGCTAAGTCCCAGCCAGTAGGCCGACATATTGCCGGCCACGAATCCCGACAAGATCCCCAGGGAAGCTCCGCCTTCCTGCGCCGATTTGACAACTTCTTTCACATGGCCGGAGTTGGTTGAAGTGAAGACCTTGACCAGTTCGGGTATGACCGCGCCGGCCAGGGTTCCACAGGAGATGATGGAAGCCAGCTTCCACCAGAGCGTTCCGTCACCGAGCGTGGGGATCATCAGGTAGGAGACGATGAAGGTGAGGATGATGGAAACGATGGACGTGATCCATACCAGCGAGGTCAATGGCGCCTCAAAGTCCATTTCGTCGGAGTTCGCGTATTTCGCCTTGGCGATCAGGCCATTCAGGAAGTATGCACCCGAGCTGGAGACCAGCATGGCTACGCGCATGACGAAGATCCATACCAGCAGTTGCGCTTGCGTCGTGGGTTCCTTGACGGCCAGCAAAATGAAAGTGATCAAGGCCACGCCGGTGACGCCGTAGGTTTCAAAGCCGTCGGCGCTGGGGCCGACGGAGTCGCCCGCGTTGTCACCCGTACAGTCTGCGATGACTCCCGGGTTGCGAGCATCGTCTTCCTTGATCTTGAACACGATCTTCATCAGGTCGGAGCCGATGTCGGCGATCTTGGTGAAGATGCCGCCGGCAATACGCAGGGCCGCGGCGCCCAGGCTTTCGCCAATGGCGAAGCCGATGAAGCATGGGCCCGCATAATCGCGCGGGACGAACAGAAGGATGCACAGCATGATGAGCAGCTCGACCGAGATCAGCGCCATGCCGATGCTCATGCCTGCCTTCAGCGGAATTGCAAAGCATGGATACGGTTTGCCGCGCAATCCTGCGAATGCCGTCCGCGAATTGGCAAAGGTGTTTACGCGAATTCCGAACCACGCTACCCCGTAGCTGCCCGCGATGCCGACCAGACTGAACCCCAAAATGATCGGTAGCGTAACCCAGATCGGTTTGTTCGGCACCGGCGCCAGCCAGCCGAAGTACAGGGAGATAACGACCGCGATGAAAGCCCAGAGCAGAAGAATGAACTTGCCCTGCGTCACCAGATATGTTTTGCACGTCTCATAGATCAGTTCGGAGATTTCGCGCATCGTGCGATGAACCGGCAGGTTTTTCAACTGCACGTAGATCGCCAGGCCGAACAACAGGCCGCCGACGCAGAACAGCAATCCGATCATCAGAAGGGCATGTCCGTTCATGCCGAAGAAATTCACGGTCGTCAAATCCGGCAGCACCAGGTTGGCTTCCCCTCCGCCCCCATGTTCCTGCCCGTAGGCAAACGTGGGAAGCAGCAGGCCCAGCAGGGCCGCAACGGCCTTGTATTGGCGCTTGAGAATCGCTTCGGCTCGTTCCTTGATTGCTGAAGCGAGTTTCAGCAATTCCGGCATCTCCTGGTCCAAGCGAATCACCTGGCGTGCAAAGAAAAAGGCCACAAAGAGCGAAAAGGCGCTCCCGGCCAGAAAGAAGTAGACCCAAGCCTGTGCTGTCACAAGTCCTCCCGAGTTAATTTTTGTTGCCGATCACGAACATGTGCGGAAACGCGACCCAACCATGCCGGCAGCGCACCCTTCGGACGAACAACGGTCCGCGAGGACCCCGGCTGAAAGCCACCCGGAAGGCTATCATCCGTGTTCAAGGCTGTCGAGTGATTGCAGTCACAGGGTTCTTGCGTATTCTCCCGAAAAGGATTTCGCGCATAACTATACGTATTTGAACGATCCCCTGTACAGATTGAGCCGGGGAGTCTAACAATACTGCATGACTTCGTCGACGCTTCTGACGCCACGCCAGGCTGCGGAGAAACTGGGCATCAGCTATCCCGCAGTCAAGCACTGGATTCTGGCAGGCCGCATTCGGACGGTGAAAACACCGGGAGGACACCATCGCATTCCTTTGAGTGCGTTGGCCGAGTTCCTCCCTTCCGGGGCAGCTCACCCCTCGGTGGCAAAGATCAGCGGGCGGAACCAGCTGCTTGGATCGATCGTGGAAGTCACTGTGGACGGGCTGCTTGCCAAGGTGGTGCTCGCAGTGGGGGACCAGCGAATTACCGCCATCATTACAGCGGACGCTGTCCGGGAACTGGGCCTGAAGGCCGGCGAGCCCGCGGTGGCGCTGATCAAAGCCACAGAGGTGATGATCGGGAGGCCGTGAGCAATCGGGGGAGGGCTCACGACTGACCATCTCTTACCCTGTGGCAGTCAAGCACGGTTCTATTTATTCATACACGAATTAGGTCGGTTCCTGCATAATATCGATACAAATACGTTCCGATCTCGGGAAAGGTCATTGAAACTGCACATAGCTGCTCTTCCCTCCCTCCTTTTGCTTTCAGGCAGCTTGAGCTGGACACAGAACGGTGCACCGCCCCCTAAGGATGGACGGAAAGGTGGATGGCCCGTGTGTCTGTCACACAAGCCGCACAGCCGCATTGGGTAACGCCGGTGGCAACCGTGACTCCGCGGCTGGAGCAGGAGTTTCGGTTCGACGTATTCCACCAGTTGACGCGCACAGGCAACGTGACCAACCTGGATGGCGGCAAGGGTCTGGAACTGATCCCCACGCACAACACCGAACTTCTCATCAACCTGCCGCCTTACCTTCTCCATGAAAACCCCGCGACGAAGGACGGCTGGGGCGATGCATCCTTCACCCTCAAATACCGCGTCCTTTCACGGAATGAAGAGGGCGGAAATGCCATATTGACGGCTTTTCTCAGCGGCAGCGTGCCGACCGGATCGCACAAGAACGGCTCTATCAGCGCAGTGGTAGCGCCGACACTTGCGGGTGGAAAGGGATGGGGCAAATTCGACGTGCAGGCAACGCTCGGTGGCACGTTTCCGGTGGACAGCGTCAACGAACTCGGTCACACGATCGTTTCGAACACGGCGTTTCAATACCACGCGATGAAGAGACTCTGGCCTGAAGCGGAGATCAACTCGACATTTTGGGATGGCGGAGCCAACGACGGCAAGAAGCAGACCTTCGTGACACCGGGCTCATCTTGGCCGATTTCCCATTCACAAGCGCATTGCGTTTGTCGCGGGCGCAGGATTTCAGATCGCTGCTTCCCACTACCATCAGTACAACCACGCCTTCATCGGCACACTCAGGGTACCGTTCTGAAGCTCGAAGCCAGGACAACGAATTCGAGTGCTCAACGTGTTGAGTCCCTGGCTCGCTCTCACCTACTCGATCGGGATATCGATCTTGTCGCCCGGCAGCGCGACTGCGAGATTCTGGCCTCTAAACTCACGCACCTCTCCATTGGGCAGCGGGTGCAGCTTGAACAGGACAAGCTTGTCGCGCTCGGGATCATCGAATGCGCGGAAGGTGGCCACCTGTTCGAGAGAATAGTGCGTGTGGATATCTTCGAGGGTGCCCGGATCGATGTCGTTCCATGTGGCCCACCAGCCCGGTTTATAGAGAGCCAGCTTTGTCGCAAGATCGGGATAGGTTGGTGTCGGCGTCCCGAAATCATCGCAGAGCGCGGGCAGATGGGTCACGAGACTGATCTCGTCGCCGCTGATCGAGACGAGGAGGCGGTTTCCGTTCGGGTGCTCGTCGATATAGTTCGCGAGCTCCCGTGCAGCGGTAACAAAGGTGTATTCAGGATGCGCTGCGTAATTCAGCGTCCAGACACCATTGAGGGCTGCCGCAAGTGCAGCGATTGCCAGCGCGGCGCGACCCAGAGTTCGTATGTGGCCGGTTTGCTTCAAAAGCGCTTCGGCTGCCACGGCCACCGCGAGAAAACTGAACACCGCAATGACCGCGAAATAGCGGGGTTGCGGATGGTTCTGATAAGTCATGAAAAGCAGGTAGCCGAGGGCCGCGACGACGGTTGATCCAAAGACCGGATCGAGCAGCAGACGGCGGGCCCAGTTGTCGCGATTGGCAAGCGTAGTTGCAGCCACAATCACGACCAGAATGAGCAGCGCGGTGAGGGGGATCAGAATATGGTCCACCCACATGCTCCCGCGAATAGACCACCAAAAGCTCAACAGAGGCCAGTAGACCTCAGTCGGCTTCGCATAGGTATTGATGAAGAAGAGGTACTTGTAGTCAGCGCGAAGCTGGAATATCGTGACAAGTCCTATCCACAGTCCAAAGGTGCATGAGAATGTTGCCAGGGATGCGGCGGCGCAGAGAAAAGCGCTGGCTCGATCGCGCCAGAAGGCGAGAAGCATGGCGCACCCGATGGCGGGCAGCAGGAAAACTGCAGTCGTCTTGGTCAGCATCATCAGGGTGAAGAGGAATCCGATACCGATCGATGCAACTATCGGGTGGCGCAGGCGGGGCAGCCTGACTGTGATATTCAAGGCTGCCAGCGTGAGAGTGGTCAGCATCGGCTCGAGGATTGCAAGGCGACTGAAACAGTACAGAAAAGGGCTGGTGACCATCAGGGTCAACGCAAACAGCGCCGTCCAGCGCGAGCTTCGGGTGCGAAGAAGCGCGTAGCTCAGCAGCAGATTAGCAAAGAAGAATGCAACGGCAAGGCCGCGTGCTGCCTGAATGGTCACTCCCGTGAAGAAGAAGAGGATCCACTCGAGAAAGGGCCAAAGAGGAACGGCAGGCGCGGGATTGAAGTCCCCGGGCATATACCAATTGCCAAAGAGATGAGCACGAATCGCGGCGTTGGAGTACCAGCCCTCGTCGGTGTATTTGGCCCAGTCGACGTGCCAGGGGGTGAGGTTTGGAAAATCAGCGCTCAGATTGAGGGCATGCAAAATGGCAAAGCCGGCGACAACGACAATCCAGGCAGCAAATGTCCAGCGCTTTGAGATCATGGTCAAAGTGCTATCTCCACGAATCGTGTGGGGGAGGAATGTAATGAATGATATTGAAAGTATAGCTCCAATAAGCAGATCGAATTGTGGGCATTGCGGCTCGGCGGTGCACGCAACCCATCAGATGACGAATTATCCGGCCAAGTTGTCACGAAAAAGCCTGAGGCTATTCGTATGCCAAGGCGTCGATCGGATCTTTGCGCGCTGCCATCCACGCGGGATAGAGCGCGCCAAAAAGGGCTCCGATGAATGCGATGATTGCGCCCTGCATCAGCCAGTGCGCCGTGATCTCAAAGTGCTGCGTTGGGAAAACGCGGAGCAACAGTAATCTCACAGCGTATGTGCCCCCGATGCCGAGGATCACGCCGACGACGGCCATCATTGCTGTTTCGCGAAGGACGACGCTGACGATGGTCAGCTTGGAAGATCCGAGTGACTTTAGGATTCCAATTTCGCGCGTGCGCTCGAGCACCGCTGTGTACATAGACTGAAAGATCACAAGAAAGCCAACAATGACTGCGATTCCCGTAATGACGCGAATAGCAATGTTGAATCCAGGGAGCTTATCGGGGGTCATCGTCAGGAGCCACTCGTCGATCGTCTGAACAGGCGAATCTTCGAGTCCCCTGGTTGCGTGAATTTCCCTTATAACCTCATCCCGATTTGAAGGGTCGTCACACTTGATGTAAAAGACCGATGCTTTCCCTTCAGCGCCGATCAGCTCGCCCATCGTCTGAATCGGGATGAGCTTGCGGCCACCTTTGCCATGCTCAACGATTCCTGAGATCCGGAAGGTGTGGTCCATGATGGTGATATCGCCGCCCACGTGGTATGCCTTGTTGGAGCTGGCAAGGATATCGTCAATGATGGCGTCGTAAGGCTTTTGGAAAGGACCGCCCTCCCTGAAGACAAATGGCTTGAGCCCGTCGAATGTCGGGTAGTCGATTCCGTAGATTATTTCGATGCTGCCCTTTGTGGTGAGGTGCTGGATGACCGGAGAGGCGACAACCACGTGGGGCAGCTGTCGCAGGGCTTCGGCATTCTTTGCAGGCATGGGGGCGCCGCCGACACCATTCATATAGCTGGCGTTTGAAGGCCAGAGAATCAGATCGGCGCCGATTCCATTGGTTCGCTGCTTCTGGTCGTTGAGCATGCCCATGAAAATGCCGACAATCGACAGAATCATAATGACTTCAATGGCTACCGCGGTGATGCTGATCAGCGAGCGCAGCGGGCGGTGCAAGATGTTGGCAATCACGAGCTTATTCATTACTAATCAGCGCTCCGCGGCACAAAAGAAGGTGAATGGCCGTTCTATTCAGGGTAACAGCCGCTCAGAACCTCTGTTGACTGTCTGGGTTCCTCGCCTACGATACTTTTCCTCACCCCGCGGCGAGCGTCGGACTCCGCCACCATCAAAATAGTGTGATGTGAAGCACAAAGAGGGCTTCCATCTAGTGATAAGAAAAGGGCATACTAGTAGTAGACCCGTGCCATGCCATAAGTAACTTGCCTGTGGAAAACTGCGGGGCTATGATTTCGGAACTGGTTACCAAATGAGTACTTTTGGGGAAGAGCTTCGATCGCAGCGGCTGTCTCGCGGAATTGCGCTAGAGCAGATCACCGCTGTAACCAAGATTTGCCAACGCCACCTGGTCGCGCTGGAGCAGGACCGCTTTCGCCAGTTGCCGGGCGGCATTCTGAGCAAGGGCATCGTGCGCGGATATGCCGGGAGCCATCGGATTGGACCAACGCGACTGGACGGAGCGCTTTCTCAAGGCTTCTTTCGCGGCCGGTCAAGCCGTAGACGAAGAGGGCCAGGGTTGGGCAGAGTTCGCTTCCAACGTTGGCAAAGAGCGCATGGAACGCCGCGAAGCGATGGGACAGCGCTTGCGCTGGATTGGCGCCGTCGTTCTGCTGGCAGTGGCCGTGGCAGCGAGCTACCTCACGGTGCGTTATTACGGTATGCATGCCGGCTGGTGGGATACGCTTTTGCCGCTTCACCCTGCTGCAACAAAAGCCAATACGGCCATCACGCACGCAGCGACAATGTTGAAGCACTGATTACCGGCTGGATTCTGGTTCATCTGCAGCGCGTTCTTTGCATTTCCCCCACCCAATCACCGTTCCTGCGCCGTTCTGGACTTCGTCTCGACTGTTTACCTGCGCCAAACTGCCACTGGCTGCTGGAAGTCGCTGTTCGCTGATGAACTTTGCCTCGCAACCCTCCCCGCAATTACCATAGAAAGGTGTGCCGGGGGTCGACGCCTTTCGGTGCGGCTTGTCTCTCCGATGCAGGTGTGGAATTGTTTAGTTCCCTCTGCGCCCGTTAATCATCGCGGCAGGCAAATACCTTGAATCCCTTCAATGGGGAGGAATGCGAACTTGAGCGATCGTTTTTTGTTTACCTCTGAGTCCGTCACGGAAGGCCATCCGGATAAGATTGCCGACCAGGTGTCCGACGCGATACTGGACGCGTGCCTCGAACAGGATCCATATAGCCGCGTTGCCGCAGAGACGCTGACCGCAACAGGTCTTGTTGTGATCGCAGGCGAAATCACCACCAAAGCATACGTAGACTTTCAGAGCCTCGTGCGCGGCGTGGTCGCGTCCATCGGCTATGACAACGCTCTGTATGGATTCGACTCGAATACCTGCGCCGTGATCTCGTCAATCAACAAGCAGTCCGGAGATATTGCGCAGGGCGTTGACACAGGCGGCGCGGGCGATCAGGGCATGATGTTCGGCTTTGCATCAAACGAAACGCCCGAACTGATGCCGGCGCCGATCTCGCTGGCGCACAAGCTTACGCGCCAGCTCAGCCACGTCCGCAAGAGCGGAAGGTTGCCATACCTTCGCCCCGATGGCAAGAGCCAGGTGACGGTAGAGTACGACGAGAACGGGAAGCCTGCGCGCATTGACGCGGTGGTCATCAGCAGCCAGCACGCGGAAACGATTTCGAACGACGAGCTCCATGCTGACGTTCTCAAGCACGTGATCCAGGCAGTGCTTCCCTCCGCATGGCTCGACGAGCACACGAAGTACCACATCAACCCGACGGGTAGGTTTGTGATTGGCGGCCCGATGGGTGACACGGGACTGACGGGCCGCAAGATCATCGTGGACACCTACGGTGGCGCGGGTCGTCACGGCGGCGGCGCTTTCAGCGGAAAGGACCCGACCAAGGTTGACCGCTCGGCAGCGTATGTGGCGCGCTACATTGCGAAGAACATCGTAGCAGCGGGGCTGGCGGACAAGGCTGAAGTGCAGTTGGCATATGCCATCGGCGTCGCTGAGCCGGTGAGCGTCCTGGTGGACACATTCGGCACAGGCAAGATCAGTGCGGCCAAGCTGACGGAGCTCATTCGCAAGAACTTCTCGCTCACCCCCAAGGGCATCATCGAAAGTCTGAACCTGCGCAGGCCGATCTACCAGCAAACCGCAGCCTACGGGCACTTCGGGCGCACCGAGCCGGAGTTCACCTGGGAAGCTACCGACAAGGCTGCCACGCTCGCCGAGCAAGCCGGTGTGACTGCGACGTCGAAGGCGAAGTAACGAGAAAACAACCTTAATAATGCAGGTGGGACCTCAAACCGGGGTCCCACCTTTTTGTTGCAGGCATTCAATGCAATAGAATTCTGGCTGTTGATGCCAGGATCAATCAGGAGAACGTGATGCGTTTTTTTGCTTGTGCCGCACTTTTGCTCACTACGGCTACGGTGGCCTATGCGCAGACCACCCCCACGGATGTAATCCCGTCCAATACTCCCTGGGAATACACGGATGGCCGGGGACCGCTTGTATGGGGAAAGCTGGACCCGGCATTCTCGGCATGTTCAAAGGGACACGAGCAATCGCCTGTCAACATTCGAGGCGCGCATTTGAACAAGGCGCTTCAGCCGATTGAGTTTCACTACATCGCGGGATCGGTGACCCTTGAAAATAACGGGCACACAATTCTGGCCCTGGTGAAGCCGGGGAGCTACATCGTTGCCGGCGGCACCCGCTATGACCTGCTGCAGTTCCACTTTCACACTCCCAGCGAAGAGGCGGTGGACGGAAAGCTGACGGACATGGTGGTGCACCTGGTGCACAAAAGCTCGGACGGCAAGCTGGCAGAGATTGCGGTGCGATTCGCGCAGGAAAGGGGTACTCCCAACGCAGTGATGGCGATGCTGTGGCCGCATCTGCCGAAAGCGAAAGGAGCGACTGAAGCCGTAACAGAAATGGTCAATCCAGGCGGCTTTCTGCCGGTTGATCGCGGGTACTGGACGTATATGGGCTCGATTACAACGCCGCCGTGTACCGAGGGTGTGCGGTGGTTCATGTTCGAGAACGAACTCAGCATGAGCCTGGATCAGTTGCGCATGTTTCAGACGATTTTCAAGATGAACTCGCGGCCATTGCAGGACCTGCATGGTCGGCGCATCGAGGCGAACGAGTAAGGGGCTACTCGGCCAGGGGAGTGAAGTTGAGCAAAAGACCCCTGTCACCTACGAGTTTCTTGACCTCGACTCCGGTGACGTCTTCGATGAGATAGTGCGCGGCTTCCAGTGACTCGACTGGATGCGAAAATGTCGTAGCGATCACGATGCAACCTGCAGCGCGACCGGCTCTGGCGCCGGGCGCCGCATCTTCAAAGACAACGCAATCCTGCGGCGCGAAGCCGAGCAACGCTGCACCTGCACGGTAAGGCGCGGGGTCGGGCTTGCCCAGGGTGACGCTCTCGGCGGTGACCAGGCGCGGCGGAACCGGAAGCCCGGCCTGTGCGAGACGCATGCGGGCCAGGCGTTCTGTCGCGCTGGTGACGACGGTCCAGCGATTGGCGGGCAAAGCGGCGAGCAGTTCAAGTACGCCGGGCAACACTGTCAGATCGTCGCCGTCAGCAATCTCGATGTCTTCGACAATACGCAACTCAGCCTTGCTATCGAGATCCGGACGCAGCTTTGCAATGGTTTCAATTGCCCTGCAGCCGTGCGCAATCGAGCAGGCATATTCCGGATCGACTCCGCGCATCTGCGCCCACCTGGTCCAACTGCGCTCTACCGAGCCGATCGATGAGATGAGGATGCCATCCATGTCGAAGAGAACGCCCTTGCAGCGAATCTCGACGGGGGAAGGGGTAATGGAAGCCATGCATTCATTTTATGAGCGCCTCCACAGCTCAGGGAGCCGTTTCAGGCTATCTGTACCGCCATAGGACCGGGGTGGTCGGCGCTATCGTTTTGAAGCGGTGGCTGGCTTAGGCGTGGCGAACGTGACCACGGGCGGATTGGCGAGCTTGATTATGGCGTCGGAAGTGGATGCGCGCGAACCTTGCTGGATGAGGCTCTTCTGAATCGTCAGAACGCCGTTGGCGATGCTCCCTTCGCCGGTCCAGTGGTCGAATTTCGCGAGCACGGGAGGAAGCGCGGCAGAGGAGCCGCCGGCCCGATTGACAATGGCGCCCTGCCGCCAGTCAAAATGTAATTGCCCTTTTGCGCTGGACGCCATATCTGCGCCAGTTAACCCGGAAAGATCAACATTTCCGTTCCCATCCATGCTGGTGCCCTTGCATTGCAGGCTGAGAAGTTGGCAGACAGCGGCGGGGCTGACCTTGTGGAATTGTGCATCAATGGAGTATGCGGGTTTGTTGCTGTTTCCCAGCGAACCGGTGCCGTGGATCTCACCTCCGAGCAAATCTGCGTCGATGCTGGTAAGATCGGCGCCTGTTGGATGCACTCTCAAGGCAATGACCGCGTCTTGAAGTGTTACCGGGCCGATGATGAGGGAGTCGGCACTCACAGTACCCTCAAAGTCCGGCCATAGGGCAACGGACGACGGCGAGAGGCGCTGGATGACCGTGGAAATGAGTGTGCCTGATTTACGCGCTCCGAGCAGCGCTGTCTGCAGCGCCGCAGAATCGAGTGAAGAGAATCGGATGTCGAGATGGGGCGAGCACTGAGCAGGAATCTCGCAGGAGGCCGGAATCTGCAACTCCGCTGTGCCCTTGATCGGCCCGTAAGAAAACGCAACTGGGTCCCAACGAAGGTCCTTGCCTCCGAGATGCAAGGTTGCCTGCGAGATCTGGACGGCAGTTGCAAGAACGTCTGATTTCCAATTGGCGTTGTGGAGGGTTACGGTGCCGGTCAAGCGGTCAGAGAGCGGATTTGCAGGAGCGGCCGACGGAGAGCCCACGGAATTGGCATCGAGAGTCACGGGCGATGTTGCGCTTAGCAATTCCTCGGGAGCGGGGATCCAGGGACCAGAAATAGCCAGATCAAGCGTGACGGGCTCCCCTGCGATGGCATTGAGCGCATCGGCATCGGGGAGGCCTGCAGCGCGGGCCAGTTCCCTCACCCGCGAAACGGCGCCCGGGCCGTGGATTGTCAGGTCGTAATCTGACGACGCAACGCGAAGGACGACAATAAGCGGTGTTGCTCCACCTGCCGGAATGTTGAAGGAAGACACGAGAGATTCGCCGGGTGATGTTGGCGTGGACGATGGCTCGAAGACGATCTTTGGAATCAGAACGGGCTGGCTGAGAGTCGATCCGCTCATCCGCAATGCATCCACGGTGATGCTTCCGGACATTGGACCCGGGATGGGAGTTTTTTCCTTCAAAGCGGAAGTCCCTGAAGAATGGCGACGGGGCGCCGATGAAGCGAGCGGGGTGGCTTTGACCGCGCTCGCGTCGTAGACCAGCTGTCCGCTGATCGTTCCACTGGCATCCAGGCCTGCGCCGAATCTGTTGCGGACGGTGCGCAGCGCGTCGAGCACGGCCTGTGTGGGAATTCGCTGAAGATCAAGCGAGAGCATGAGCTGGCCATTGGCGGGGAGGTTGCCATTGATTCGCAGATGCCCGTTGCCAAGTGGCGAATCACACACGAGCTTCTCGATGTTGCGCAAGGGGTAATGGTAGACAAAGCTGCAATTAGCATCGAAGTCGAGCGGCGCCGCAGGGGCAAATTCGGCACGATGCACTCCGACGGCGCGCAGACGTGAGGTGACTTGCGCCGAGTCGGCTGTCCCATCCAGGTGCAATTCCCCGGTCAGGTCGCCGCGCCATCCCGGATCAGAGCCAATGAGGAGTCTGCTGAGCTGGCCAAGCTGCGCCTCACGCCACTCCAGGTCAAGGTGTAGCGGCATCTGCCGAAGCTGAGGCCCACGCTGCAGGCTTGCTTCCAGTCGCAAAATGCCTGTGTCGCCAAGGTCGAGGCTCACGTCAGTGCGGGCTGGCTGCCCACGCAGCCTGACACGCCAGTCACCGGGATTCTCCTGCCAGAAAGAGAGGTCTGCGTCGATGAGAGAATACGGGAGTTTCTCGTAGCCCCGCTTGATGTTGACGCGAGAGTTCGTCGCTTCAAGATAGGGGAGCGCAATCGAACTCTGTTGCGTGGTGCCGGCGGATTGAGATCCGGCGGCGTTGCGGAAGAATGGGTCGAGGTTCCAGCGACCATCCGAGGCCCTCACCAGATTCAAGCTGGCCTCATCAACGCTGATGCGACTGATTTCGAGACGGCCGCGCCACAGGGGGAGGAGCCGGATGGCTGCCCGGACGGTGTTGGCATGGAGAACAGGCTCGACACCGTAGGCGGGATCTTCATCGACCGTGAGATCGGTAAGAACAAAGCCCGGCCGCGGTAACAAGCGCAACTCTACCGATGAGAGGCGCACGGGCCGCCCCAGCGAGGCCGACATAGCGTGGGTAATCCGTCCCTGATACCGGCTTATGCTGACCAACGGCGGAACTACGATCACCGCAACGACGACAGCAAGAGCCGCCGGGATCACCCAAAGCTTCGATCGCCTTTTTCGAGAGCCTTGCGCTTCTTCCGTCATGCGTCCCTATGGTAATTGGCCATGCAGAGTCCGGAGCCGGTAACCGAAACTAACGAACCAGGTGGAAGGTGCGGCTCCAACGTGTTTCTGTGAAGAAATGCAACGCGATGTGGCCGATCCACGCGATGTTGTTGCCGATCCCCGTTAACTCATACTGGCGTTCCGGCGTGTTGAATGACCAGTAATTGAAGAGCGGCCGGCCCACGATATTCTCGCGTGGCACGAAGCCCCAGTAGCGCGAGTCGAGGCTATCGTGTCGGTTGTCGCCCATCATGAAGTACTTGCCCGGAGGAACGACAAGGTCACCGTTTTCGACGTGGCTCGGGAAATCGACCGCCCAGCGCTCCGTTGCCCCGCCGGGCGTGGGATAGGGCGCCACTGACGGAAATTCGTCGAGGAATTCCTGGTAGTTTTCAGATGTCGTAGGCTCCGAGTGCGGCTCGCTCTGGGCAACCCCATTGATGATCGGCACCCCGTTGCGCAGGTGAATGTGGTCGCCGGGAACGCCAACAAGCCGCTTGACCAGGAACATAATTGTAGGCTTGCCTTCTGCATCGAGTTCCCCGGGCTTGATGAAGACCACGATGTCGCCGCGCTTCGGCTCTCGGTAGTGGACGAGAGGCATCCAGCTTCGTCGGGGGAGCCAGGGTGATTCGATCTACAACAAGGTGGTCTCCGATAAGGAGAGTCTTTTCCATTGAACCGGAAGGAATGACGAAGTTCTGCGCAAGGAAAGTGAGGATGAACAGGCCCACCACGAGCACCGAACAAATGCTGGCGGCCGCTTCAAATGGGGTTTCTTCTACTGGCTTCTGTTCGGCAGGAGATTCGGTCTCAGATTGCGTCTTCAGAGGTGGCGTGTTGGTCTTGGTCATCCTGTCGCTCATTGCCCAGATGGCTGGCGGCTAATCGAAGGGTATCGGCATCAGTGAACGACGCGGAAGATGCGCTTCCAGCGTGCGAACCCGATCAATCGTGCCGAGAGTTCCCTGTCGTGTCCGAGTTTATCATCTGCGGCCTGCTGCACATCAGTGGAAGACGGCCGGGTCAGCGAGAAGTAGATGACCAATGGGCGAGCTACGATTGCCTGCCTGGAGACAAGCCCCCAGGAGCGCGAATCGTAGCTATGGTTGCGGTTGTCACCGAGCATGAAGTACTTGCCTTCCGGGACGGTCAGTTCTCCGTCGTGCGTCAGGCTCTGCATCTGCTTCCACCACGCAGGGTCGACCGCTGGATCTGTGTAGATCTTGGCCGGGAAGCTGTCGCGAAACGGATTGGGCGGGGCAGGCTCGAAGGAAACATACGGCTCTGACAGCAATTCGCCATTGAGGGTGACCCTGCCATCCTCGATTCGTAAACGGTCTCCGGGCAGTCCCACGACGCGCTTGACGAGATAGCGCTTCGGGTCCTCCGGATAGTGGAAGACGACGACGTCACCGCGCTGAACCTGGCGATAGGGCAGGATGTGATGAGTGAAGTTGCCTGCCGGCGCGTAGACCTGCTTGTTCACAAGCAGAAAGTCGCCGACGAGCAGGGTGTGCTCCATGCTTTCTGACGGAATGAGAAATGGCTGAACAACAAACGTGAGGAGGAACAGCGCGACCACCACGGTCCCCAGCAGTGAAGCCAGGGCCTCGAGCAACGTGGGCCTGTGGTGCAGCAGCCACGACGCGCGGGATTGCGAAGCAGTGGCGGCGACTTGAGTGGGGGTACTCATGCCGATTTCTCTTCCTCCATCAAACTTCCGGCCGCAGTTTCCACGTTGGACATCCGGGCCAGCGCGCGACGCGCAGCATTCTGCTCGGCATGCTTCTTGGTGCTGCCTGTGCCCCGGGCCAGCGGTATTCCTGGCTCGCCCTCCGCCGGCTTCAGTCGGACCTCCACAAGAAAACGCTTGCGGTGATCGGGACCGCTCTCGCTCTTCACTTTGTACACCGGAGCTCCGGCACGTTCGGCCTGCAGGCGCTCCTGCAACGCCGACTTATAGTTGCCCAGAGCCGCGCCTGAACGCAACTCCCTTGCGAGTTGCTCAACGGTGTCGCCCATGACAAAGCGGCGGGCAAAGGCCCTTACCGGCTCGAGACCGCCGTCGAGGAAGAGAGCGCCGATGACGGCCTCCATCGTATTCGAGAGCACGGTGCTCTTGCGTCGCAAGCCGCTCCGGTCCTCGCCGCGGCTGAGGCGAATGTGCTCACCCAGGCCGACGGCAGTTGCGACCCTCGCCATGTGCTGCCTGCTCACCAATTGCGCACGCACTCGAGTCAGCTCGCCTTCATGCCACTCGGGGTGAAGCAGGAACAATGCCTCACCGACAACCAGGCCCAGCACGGCATCGCCAAGAAACTCCAGGCGTTCGTTATCGCTTGTCGCGGCTGACGCTTCCGGTCCGAGCTCGAGTGCCTGCTGGTTCACCAGCGACCGGTGTGTCAAAGCGCATACCAGAAGCTCCGGTTTTGCAAAAGCGTGCCCGAGTGCAGCTTCGAGTTCGGTCTGTACTGCTTCCACTTATCCCTCCGTTCGAGAGAATACGGGGGCCATCGCTCCATTTGGTCTTCGAATAACGGAACCGGTCTGAAGACTTCTCCCAATCACCTGATTATTCCTTAGACGCACCTGCCGCGTCGCGATGAAGCCGTTTTGATTATTGCGGCTTTTGAGTCCCGGCTTTGGCTGATGGGGCTTCGGCCGGCTTCGCCTTTGTGGCCGGTGCGTCAGCATCGTCGTCGTCTTCGCAGCTATGCCCCTTGACGGTGTAAGCCGCCTTTACACCTCGCTCAGCAGCCAGGCGTGTGTCCTGTGCGCCGTCCCGGACTGCAAGTGCCAGCTGGTATTCCGATATGGCTTGGTCCCTCTTGCAATCGAGGTCCAGCATCCGCCCGAGATAGATATGCGACCAGGCAAGCAAGCGCGGTTCCTTGGAGGTAGCCAGCGTCTTCTGGAATCGATCGACCGCCTCGTCGGGATGACCGGTCATTGCAGCCGCACGCGCCAGAATGAAGTCGGCGTACGCTTCCTGAGAGACAGACTCGAGCGAATCAGAATGAACGGCAAGCGCTTGCCGAGCCATCGCACTTGCCGTTGCCACGTCGCCTGCCGAAAGCCTGGCTTCGGCGAGATCCAGGCCGGTGAGGGTCCGCGGCTTGCTGCGCTGCAGCACGTCGCTGTCAGCCTGCTTGTCAAATTCAATGTCTCTTGCGCGATGGACCTGTTGAGCGACGTCCATGCCATAGACCATCTCACCAATGGTGTCGCCGAGACCCGCGGGATTTTTCTCAAATTCCAGCAGCTGCTCGTAAAAGTACTGCGTGAGCACAAAGCCCTGCGTCATGTCGTGGTGCACGGCGGCAAGGCGCACTGCATCGACTTTCTGTTGGTAGAGTTGTCTCTCGTGCTCATAATGAGGCAGATCGGACCGCTGCACTCCTGCGGGAATCTTGTATTCAGGAATCCCGGTGTCGATGATTCGCGCTTCGATCGCCTTGATAAGACACTCGACGGTCAATGCAACCGTGTCGGACCGGTAGCGGAACTCGAGAGGCGCATCGTGGATCTCCTTCAAGATCGGCTGCATCCGGTCAATGGCATTGGAGCGAGAAAAGAGCAGCGGCTCAATCACATAGTGCAGATATATGTGCCGCACATCGTTGATGCGAAGCTTCCCGTTGACGGGAGAGACAACAACTACGTAGTCGGTGCCGTAGACGCGCGCATTCACCATGCTGGGAGAAAGCATGGGCTCAATGACCACCACAAAGCGACGGCCATCGTAAGTGGAAGCCGGCATCTTCAGATATAGATTGGTGGCCACGATCATCTTTGAAAGCGAGTCATGGAGGCGATCCGTCTCCTCGTCATACGTGCGATGTACCGCGAGCCATATTCCATGCAGATCCACGGCGGCGACAAAGTCCCGAAGCAGCGGCGCGATTTCCACTACCTGCGTTGAGTCCGGCGGCATCTCGGGCAGGTCGACCGTCGTTTCAAGTTCCGGAGGCGGACTCAAATAGAGCGCGAGTGAAATGTACTGCGAGATGTCTCCGACCGAACCGGTCAGCCGGTGCTGAGCAATGTAGAGGCAGACCTTGTCTCTCTTGGCTCGAGCGTCCTCGCTCTTGGCGAGTGACCGGTTGATCTCGTCGCGCACACGCACACGCACCGGCGCGCTCTCGTCAAGGCCCTCGTCGTAGCCACATGCGTTGAGAGCGGCCGCCATGATGAATACAGGTTCCGAACTCACGAGAGATATGGTCGGGCCTGCCGGGTCGACCAATGAGGGCGCCTTTTCTCGTGGAAGAGCACCTTGAGAGGATGAGCTCTGCGGGCTCTTGCCTGCGGAGGATTGCGTGTGCCCTGGGGCGGGAGAGATTCCTGCCGTGACAAACCACAAAACAGCACCACCAGCGGCAGAGAGCGATCGAAGCGTTCTGAACGACATGCAAAAAGACCCTAGCTGAAGTCTACGGCATTTTCGGACCGGACAACTTCAGCAGGCGAGTTCCCGAGAAATTTTCCGCTGGAAAGAAAGATGCTTAAGTCGCCTGTTTTGGTTAGTCTGGCTTCAGGATGCATCGGTTAGACGCGCCGGGAGGGTCAAATGCGAGAGCTGATGGAAAGGAAAGTCAGCCGCGAACAGAAACACCGGAGAAGGAGAGCACGGCCAGGCCACGAACGGGTTGACCGAAGAATCGAGCGGGCTCGAAGTGGCTCCACAGCAACAGGTTTTCCACTTGCGAACGCGTCGCGTCGTCAACTGGGCCGGAGACGATGCGGTAGTCATAGACCTCGCCCATATCGTTGATATATGCCTCAACAACGACCGGACCGAGAACGTCGGCCATCTGGTTGTTGCTGTTGGCAGCGCCCGAGAGATACATGAAGCGCGGCGCTGTCGCCATTCCCAATGGCTCATCATGAGCTTGCGCAACTTCAGGGCGGGTGACCATGCCCACAAGCAGAGTCACCGTTCCCAGCAGGAGAACCGCGCTGGCAAAGCCCGCCGCGGCCTGCAACAGGAACGGGCCGACAGTATTGCTCCAGACCAGTTGGAGGTTTTGCAGGAGTCCCTTGCGGCTGCGCGCACGCTCCTGGCTAACAGCCACGCGGATACGGAGCAAGAGGCCCTCGGGTTCCGGGACAGGTCCAAGCTGGGCCAGTGTCGTCTGCATCTGTTCGAGTTCGGACCATTCGCCCGCGCAAACATGGCACATCTCGAGGTGGGCGGCAATGCGATGCATTTCATGTCCGGTCAGCCGGCCGTCAAGGTATTCAGAGAACTTTGCTTGAATCGAATTGCAGCCGCTCATCTCGCCTCCTCACCAAGGGGCACTTGAAATCCGGCAGTCGACGAGGCAACTTCGCCCGGTCGAGAGTTCGTCAATATAGTCTTCAGGCAGGCACGACCGCGAACCAGCCTTGATTTGACGGTCCCGATATTCACTCCCTGGATTTCGGCGACTTCTTCGTAGACGAATCCTTCAATGTCACGAAGGATAAGCGTGGTACGAAATGGTTCAGGCACCAGGCTCAGTGCGGTCTCCACCCGAGTCCGGGTTTCAGCGTGTACTGCCACGTCGAACGGCGACTCTCCCGGGTCAACCAGCATCTCCTTCAGTTTGATCGGCGTTCCGGAAGAGCCTTCTGCCATCTCCTGCTCAATCGGGATCTCCTGCAGCTTGTGGCGCATCCACCAGCGACGCTGGTTGGAAGCCTCATGCAAAGCGATCCGATAAATCCAGGTACGTAATGACGACTCGCCGTGAAACCTTCCTACTCCCCGGAAGACCTTTACGAAGACTTCCTGGGTAAGGTCGGCAGCGTCGGCGCGATCGTGCAGTGTTCGTGCCAGCAGCGAGTAGATCGGCTGATGATAGTGCGCGATCAGCCAGGCAAAGGCTTCTTCTGAGCCTGCCTGGAGTTCCGCGATTAGAGCCGCTTCCTCCGATTGGAGTGTAAGCGCGCTGGCAAGATTGCCCATGGTGAGGTCCGCCTGCAACTCAGTGTCCTCCCACGTTATCGCAACAACGGTACAGTTGGCATTTCCAAAACTGCGCCTCCGGCTAAAATGCCGGATTGTTGCGGTCACCCAATCCAACAGCAACCCATCGCCGCTGGTAAATCGAGACTGCCGGGTCCGCGGGAAACGGAACACTTGGCCAATTCGGAACCGAATGCCCCGCGTGCCCTATTGTCTTAGACACCGGGACATACCCAAAGTGTTCCCGGTCACGCATGTAATTCCGCCGAATCCTTTGGATTGAACGCCTGTCAGACGGTGAATACGATCCGGCGTCCCTGCTCGGGGCGGTTCCAGGCCTCTTCAACCTGCGCCAGCGGTACCGGTTCCACGGCAACGCGAAAAGCGCCCGCAGCGGCCATTGAGAAGAGGGTTGGAATAGCATCAAATACCTTCTGGAGGGGAACCGAGCCGAATCCGCTCCCCATCATCTTCAAGTCAATGCTGCGCAGAGTGGCGCCCGGCAGGTTTATCGTCCTTCCGGCGCTCTCACCGACCTCCACCAAGCGAATCGTCCGGGAGGAGTTCGGGTTAAAGGTTCTGGAGAGAGCCTCAAGCAGCAGTTCCGTCGGCCTTCCCCAGAGATAATCGATCACCGCATCAATTCCGTTTGCGGCTTCGACTGCAAATGCCTCGCGAACGGCGTCTTCAGACTGGTTGAGCGGTATGATTGCATCGATATGGAGCGCAGATAGAGCCTCGACATTCCTGCCCGCGGCAACGACGCGCCTTGCTCCCAGTTGTCGGGCAATCTGAATCGCGAGTTGGCCTGCCACGCCGGTTGCGCCGAGAATCAGGACCGCTTCGCCCTCGGTAACTGCGACGCGATCCTTGAGCGAGAGCCACGCCGACATTCCCGGATTTACAATCGCTGCGGCCTGGGCGTCGTCGATTGCGTCGGGAAGGGGCAGGCATCTGGCGACCGGAGCCACAGTGCGTTCGCTCATGGAGCCCCATGGCTTTCGCGCAAAGGTGAAGTAGACCCGGCGTCCGTCCGGTAGAATGCCTGCGCCGTCCACGCCCGGAACGGCCGGTACTTCTCCCCTGCCTGCATAGTGCGTGCCGCTGGCCAAGGCTTTAACGATTGGGTGCAGGCCCGCAGCTCGAACCTGGATGATCACTTCACCTTCAGCGGGCGTCGGATCGGGAAAGGCCTGGTACTTGGGCGGCTGGCCCAGGGTGTTGACAACGGCAGCTTGCATCGCTCATCTCCCGCCAGAATCAGTGCAAAAGTTAATTCGTGCCTTCCGTCGGCGATTTTCCTTCAGTGCATTTTGCCCGATCATTGGAGCCTGGTGCACTCAAAAATCGAAGACATGGGAGCTTTCGGGCGTCAATTGACGAAACCCGTGTAAGCAGAGACAATAGAGGAGTTGCATCCCTGCAGCAAGTGGGCCTGTGGCGCAGCTGGGAGCGCGCTTCCATGGCATGGAAGAGGTCATCGGTTCGATCCCGATCAGGTCCACCAAATACTTCAACGACTTAGCGGATTCTCAATTGCCACCGCTCACTCTTCCAACCCAAGATCCAACCCAAATAGCCTAAACAGCAACCGAAGTTATCTTGATTGCTTCGAGGAACTTCGCTTGTGCCGCCATCTGTGCGGCATTGACCCGGTGCGTGTACAAAGCAGTCGTTGAAGGTCTTGAATGGCGCAAGATGCTCTGGATGACCGGCAAGATTCACTTCATTGGCCGCGAAAAACGTCGCCAATGAATGGCGAAGATTGTGCCATCCGAATCTCCCCTCGTATCCCTCAGGTATCGCACCGGCCTTGACTGCTGCCGGACGCAGATAGTCCTGGCCGGCAACACCAGCGGATCGAGGAGTCTTCCCCTTCGATCTGTCGGAAGCGAAGACCCAGTCATCATCGCGGCTGTAGACGCGATTCCTGGCGCCACGCCTAAGAGCCTGCGCCAGAGCTGGGTGCATCGCCACCTGCGTCATGCTTCCCTCGGTCTTGCCCGGAGTCTCTTTCCCCTTTGACCACCCACGACAGATTTTGATCTGTCCGTTCAGCCAATCAATATCTCGCCACTTCAATCCGAAGGCTTCTTCGGGTCGGAGGGCTGTCGATGCATGAACGAGAGCCAGAGTCCATTCCAGGCGCGTCTCAGGTGAATCGAGTTCGTTCAAGATGACGATCATCTGCTCAGGTGAAACAACCACCGCCTCGTAGCGAGAGCCGGATTCTGCCCGCGCCAACACCACGAGGATTGGTCGGGCGACCATCACTGTCGATGGTCGCATCGATCAATTCATGGCGCTGTGCGTGTTTGAAGACCTGAGACATGATCGACTTCAACTTCGAAACTGTTGCCCAACTGAAAGGAGCATTCTTCTTCGTCCATGCGGCTGCGAAGTCAGCGCTTCGAACCAGGCCTCAACCTGCAGCGGCTTGATATCTGCGGCCTTGCAGTCGCCCCACCTTGGCAGAACCCACTTGTCGAGAAGCAGTTCGGTGGTGGCAACTGTCTCCTCTGCCTTCACGCCGATGCCGGATTTCTTTTTCAATTCGTGCTGGCGGAAGTGCTCCGCCAACTCACGAAATGTCGACCGGCATCCGTTCACCCGGTCAATGTTCTTGTCGAGACCCAATCGACCGACTTCTCTCCACGCTGAAGCTTCTGACGTTCCGATGTCCTTCACCAAGCCGACTACCTTGGTGTTCTCAACCGTCTTGCCGTCCAGAGCACGCGTGGTTTGAAACCGGTAGATCCAGGTCAATCCTTGTGCACGTTGTTTTTTGCTTACCGTCCCTTTACCCACTGTGCTTCCTTTCCCGGGTAACGGGAACTGCCAAGGCGATCGTAACAGGGCCCTGCTTCTCGTTGCGAAGAATGAAGTGTGCGTCAATCTCCGAGATGCGGAATCGCCAGATCTTGCGGCACCCTCCCAGCGGGTGCGCTGGTAGGAGCCTTCTGCGTGCCATCTCAAGAACCCGGCGCGGCTTTATTCCCAGGAAGTCCGCTACCACGTGCTCATCCACAAACGGTTCGTATTGGCCCCACCGCATCCCATGGTCGACCTTGACCGCAGAGAAGCTCGGTCGCATTGCGGGTTGAATCTCTAAAACGTTAGACATCACCAGTTCTCCATGCATGTGCTGCGCAGTGCGCGCATCTTCGTGCGCATCTTCCACTCTGGGCTACTCAGGGCATCTATCAAAGGCTCGAAGAGAACTTGCAGAGAAGGATGGAAGTCGAACTGGAGGAAGTGGGCTCTCGGCCGCTGGGGGAACAGGCCAGGCTGGCGCTGGCGCAATCAGTTGCTAAATAGCAACTGACTGGATCAACAGCACTTGTTAGCCATTTCGATCTTCTTCAGCTATCGTTGCGAAATGGCAACAAATCAAGCCAGGAAGTTTGCTGCGCAATCAATCCTTGTGGACAGCGTATTAGACGCCCAAACCGTTGCTGGCAACGCCGGCCGGGTGGTCTTCATTCTGGATGCTGCTAACAAAACCGGTGGGGGAACGCAGAAGGAAATCTTGGAAACAACAAACCTTCCGAAGGACGTCGTGAGCAAGTTGGTTAAATCGCTCGTCTCGGCAGGCCTGCTGACACAAGAGCGTGCAACGGAAAACTCGCGGATCAAACGACTACATACCACCGAAAGCGGAAGAAAGTTATTGTCCCGGGTGACGGCTGCTCTGCAACCATCTCGTCCGAAGGAGATGGGGCCAGTAAGGAAAGTTGAACGACTTTCGCTCTTCTGAAATCTAACGTTGCGATTTCGCAACTGTTGAACGTTGCATTAGGTCAATCTGCAACTTCAGCAAAAAACATCAGTTGTACCAGAACTTGAATGCGGCGAATCCCCCTCTCTCCGCCAGAGATTCCATTATATTCTTCAATCCAAAGACAAACATAAGATAATAAATAAGTTGATAGGATTCTCATGCGTCGCATTTGTCGCAGGAATTCTCATTAGTAGCCCAAATTCCCGCGAAAAACTATAGCAAGCTGAAATCGCTATAGCACGGTCTTCAGGCCGCTTTCGCCAAGGCTCGTTTCTTGGGTTAGCGCGAGGTCGAAAGGAGGGGGCCGAGATTGAGCTCGGATCATCCATTCGGTTTCATCGGCCAAAACCCTCTGGCACCCTTTTGTCACGCACCGGAAGGCGTTCTGGACGAGTTGTGATACTGCCCTGGCTCATCGACGAGAGTAACCGAGTGTGAGGCCTAAGCCCTGTCTTCTGGGTGGAGTTCATTTGACAGGTCCGTGGCCCGCAGATCCGCCAAGATTCATCAGACTCGCAGCCTCCGGCTAACCAAAGTGATGCCCGGGAAGGCAATCTTCTTGGGCACCAGAAATCTCTTTACGAAGGTCCGTCGCGACCAACTCTTAGGGCGGGAAACATCGTCTTCACAAAACCAGAACTGTGCGTCCCTAGCTTAGATCCCTGGCCCCGGCCGCATCGCTCCACGTGAATAGTTCGCCCATCCTTATACGTGCGCCCAGCATCTCCCTGGACCTGTGCGCAGCTACTTCATAAGCATATGCTTGGCGGCTTTGATATTCCCTGGCCGGAGTCGGCGGCAAACAGCTGGTGCTGCTGAACCCCCGTCAGTCTCCAGTTCCCTGATCCACCCATTAAACCAATCCTAAGCATCGGCCACGTGTGCCACATGTGTGCCGCATTTTTCGCCTTAGAAGGGAATATGGCCCGCAAGACTGGCCAGATCATTCGCCACGGAGCCAGAATCTGGCTGGTCCGCATCTACATCGGCCGTGATCCGGAAACGCGCAGACGCAAGTACATGGGCAAGTTCATTTATGGCGGGGTTGCGGTTCGCACAGGCACACCTCAATCAACTAACTTGTGCAATTGCTTCCCAATTGAACTGAGAATCCCGCGAGCCTCTCCAACGCATGGCGTGCCACCAGCGGAGGAATCTTCTTGCGAAGCATTCTGAGATCGTCCCAATGACAATTCCGCAGACGCTTTCCGCAGCCACACGGACAGCTCCAGTGTCCCTTCATGTTTTCCCTGCTCAAGCAGTCGAGAAAGCGCAATATGGTCTGTCGGTCCGAAGCCCCTACCATCTCCCCATACGATTCAAAGAGCCCTGGTACACCATGTGTCCGTTCGCCAAAGGGCCACGGACGCCCCGCCTCCACGAGCACCTGACCAAGAAAGAAATTCCTTACAGGTCCACCGAGGAAGGCGAGTATCGATTCGTGTTCCGGCCACATGAGCCATTCTTCAGGCACAATCGGACACGCTTCGCCATCGGCCTGATTCACATGTCGATCCGCGTGCCATGGGATTCTACCGCCTATCTCACGAAGGACGGGAGTGGAGTCCGGAAAATCGGAAGGGAGCGCAATGTCAATCTGGAAACGATCGAGAACCTCCGCATCATCCATGACCGGGAAGCTCCCGCGAATATGAACGGTGCTTTGCTCCAGCACGACACGAAGTTCTGGGTATTTCGCCGGGACATCCTTTTCCATAGCGCGAAATAAGCCAGGGCTCCTCTCGTGCCAGGGCTTCTTCATCCTCTCGGGCACCACGGCATGTTTGGCGTGTTCACCGACGCCGCCGCTCGTTGTGCCTTCTCTGCAATGGTGAATGATGTCGTGGCCGCAACTTGGCCGAACACCGCCTCCCAGCCCGACCACCGAATCGTGTTCAAGGTGTCCGTTGCCGCAGCGCGGAGCACCGGCCATAAGACTGCCATCACATCGCTGAGGTCGTTGCCGCTCGGATTTGCCGGGTCCTCCACATGGATCGGATCGGCATGGTCAGAGATCATGCGCCACACATGCACAAGCTGATCGGAAATCGGCTTCGACCTCATCCCTTTGAGCAGGTCGATGATGAGGAGCTCGAACACGAACTGCTTCACGCCAAGGCTCTTGCGCGCTTTCCAGAGCTTGAGCAGGCGGATTGCATCGATGACGCCGCTGCCCTTCACATGCGCGATATGCACATCGAGACTGGTCTTCAGGCGGCATTTCTCTGCGGATTTTTGATAGATGAAGCAATCCGTTTTGGATTCGTCGGTAAACCGTCCCGGCACCACGTCGATGTGAAAATCGCGCATGTAGTCGGTCGTAGAGTTCCCCTTGAGCCGGATCGCCGAGGTCTTCGGCTCCACATAGTACTTCGCGGCAAGGCACTTGCGGACGTTCTCGTATATCTCGGCAATCGTCTTGCCCGCGACGTCGCTCTCCGACGGAATATAGCAGACGATATCGAGGTCGTAATACTCCTTGATGAGCGTGCCTTTCGCCTTTGATCCGCCGTAGCGGATGATCGGTTGAGATCCGAAGCTCGCGCAAAGGAGCTTCTCCACCTCGGCGCGGCGGGTTTGCAGTTCGTTAAGCTCCGTACTATCCTCGCCCAAGTTCTGTGCGGACAGTACGCGATTGAGATAGTCATTCGCGTCCATGTGCATTCACCTTGAGTTGAAATGTGAAACCGCCCTTTTGTTTGTCGAAGTCGTACACGAGAAGGCCCGGATGGACCTTCGGCATGAGGTCCCGGCCGCAGAGGATCGCGATCGGCGCGGGCACGGCCGGAAAGAAATGAAGCTCTTTCACGATGCCTTGGGTGTCGAGGATCGATCCGAGGAGCGCCTGATAGGCCGTGCGGAACTCCTCAAGATCAGCGCGGGTCCGCAGGAATGCAGCGTTCGGGGTCGCATCTTTCAAGGTGAGTTCGTACACCGTGAACGTCTTGTCGATCGTTGAAGGAAGGTTACCGACGCGAATCTTGCCGCTCAGCGACACGATGAGCGCCGCACGCGACGGGTCCGTTCCCTCGCGCACGATGCCGGTGGTATAGATGACGCGAGGTCCTGATCGTTTCCACGTCCAATCCTCGGTGTCGCGATGCCGCTGGAAGAGGTCGGTTTTGATCTTGTTGCTGAGCCGCGCACCGAGATCGACGAGCAGGGGGATGGGGCCGAGCGCGAAGATCGACAGATGCTTCACATCCTGGACTTCGCCGCCCGTATCGTAGAGCTGAGCGAGACCGCGTCGGATTGCCTCGCGTGCGGTTTCGAGCGACGCGGCATCGTGAATCGGAATGGAGGTAAGATCGATGATCTTTCCTGGCCTCGAAACGGGATAAATCGGAGCGAGGGCCTCGATCACCTGATCGAAGGAAGTGAACGGGCTCTGGTCCCCAATGTTCGCCGTGATCATGAGGACAGAGGTCCGATGCTCCGGACGGAGCGAGGTCATGTGCCGAATGTGGCGCTCGTGCTTCTCCTTGAATGCGCGGAGCGCCGTCACGGAATACTGCTCGGGGTGATCGTCGATTTCTTTGTGGCACGCGGCGCATAAGAGCATCAGGTTCTCGGCTCGATGAACATCTAAGGGACGTGCTTCGCTCCGTCCTCGGGGACCGCCCACCTGGAAGGCAACGATATGCGCCACCTCCGCGAAATTACCCTCGGTCAACGTCACAGGATGGGCGAGGAGATACTTGTTGCAGCCATCGAACTCGCAGCGCCCGCCCGCCGAAACGAAGAGAATGAGGCGGGTGAGGGAGGGCACCCGCCGGGCCAGCCACACCGGCGGAGTGACCGTTTGGGCGGCTTCGGAGTCCGATTTTTTGCGGCGCGTTTTCATCGATATGACGTATGTTGATTCCCTGCAAGCTCAACAGCTTTCGTAAGCTGTCATAGGTTACATTATAGGCAAAAAAATTAGAGCGTCAACTGCTGGTCGGCCGAGGGAGGATAAAGGGCGTCCAGCCGATACCGCGCCACGACTGGGTTCACGTCGAACGTATCTGCAATGAGGCGGATGGCCGCGTCGCGCTTCGTTGAGGGAAGGACCTTCACGCCGAGAAGCCCTCGGGCTTCGACCGCTCCTTCGATCGCCTTTTCCACAAGCGACTGGGGGAGAAGGAGCACTCCCATCGCTTGGTTTGCCTGGTATTCCCACCAGCGATACGATCCCTCGTCCCTGCACAAGATTTTCGGGGCATCAGGGGCAAGTTCTCCGGCGAAGAGCGAGTCAGGCCGCTCACCGAGCGCGAAAAGATGTGCATGAAGGAGGCCGTGGCCGCCTTCGTGGGCGAGCGTGGTCCTCAATCTGCGCTCGGCAACCGTAGAACCTTCCTCGTCGAATGCTTGGGAAACAACTATCTCTTCAACGCCCTTTGGGCCGAATCGTGTGAATCCGAGAATACCTTGAGGAAGGGGCGCGTAGGTTGGCTGTATCTGAAACTGCTTCTCGATAAAGCGATCGATTCTGACCGGCGAAGGCGACCCGGGAAACAGCGCAACCCTCGTCAGCGCCTCGATACAAATCGACTCGAAATCCGAAGCATTGTAGAAAGGCTGCTCGGCGAACTTGCCGCCTGATCTCGGTCGATACGTTCTCATTTCTTCTTCTTCTCGTACCGATTCAAAAAATCCAAGAGCTCTTTTGAGGTCACGCCCTCGTCTACCACGCGGCGCAGCGCGAAACCCATCGCAGGATCGCTGGCGGCAATGCGTTTTAACTCTTGCACCGGAGGCCGCGCATCGTATTTCTGCAGTTCTTCAACAGTCGTGTCGAGGCGATCCGCCAGCCGTCGCATGATCTCATCTGATGGGTGACGACGACCTAGCTCCACGTCGGAAAGGAAGGGTGCCGATACCCTCAGTTGTCGCGCTAGTTCTCTGACTGAAATGTCCTTCTTTTCCCGAAGATCTCTTATGTGTTCGCCGAGTGTTTTCATTTCGTCCGTCACTCGCTCAGGCTGCGATGGCAACAGAAAGACTCAGTCCGCAACGAGATTACTTTAGCGATTGGCATACTCTTCCCTGATCATTCTCAGGAAATTCTTGCTTGGCTCGTTAAATCCCCACCACGCAGCCGTCTGAAAAAAGGGACTAAGCCGGTGGTGTTTCAGGCCCGAACGATGAGACGACTTGAACTTGGACGGAAGAACGTACGCGTCGACATCATGCTGCAATTCGTGTTCGATGAGCTCAGATCTTTCAAAATGGTTCCGGTCACACCTCAAGCAGCAGGTTTATCGTTGCGAGTACTGCCTTCAGCAAGTTGTGGAAGGCACTCGCTGTGAGGGGAATGAGTTCGACGAAGACGATAAGAAACACATTGGTTCGCTTCATATCAGTCCGAAACGTACCGAAATGGAGCGGGGCGTTATCGAACGAACCCTGAAGAATATCGCGCAGCCAACTCCCTCCCAGTTTGCAGCAGCCGCCCAAAAGGGCTATGAAGTCCACTCGGAAAGCGTCGAGGAAGTCTTGCGCGAGTTGGCCGCGAATAACCCCACGGCGCCGGTCAACGACCCTCTCCCGCAGATGGATTACCAGAAGCTTGAGCAAGTTATTCGCGACATCATTTCCAAATCGCTAGGAACTGCCCACCAGGAAGCGTTCACAAAGACAGAAGCCGCGGAGTTTCTGCGGCTCAGTGTTGCCTCGATTGAGAAACTCATTCGGATCGGGGAGCTGCGCAAACGGCCAGGGATCCGCAAGGTGCTGTTGGCGCGTACGGAACTTATCCGCTGGCTAAACGGGCATTTGCCCAAGCCTATTCAAAACAGAGCCGTTAGTCCTGTTTTGCAGCAAAGACCATCTTGCGCGCCAGTTCATCGCTATGGTCGGCGCGCAAATGACCGTAGGTCTTGGCGACCAATATCCCACCGTCCTTGTGGCGCAGCCAGCCTGCAATCGCCTTGAAATCCGCCCCCGTTTCCAGAGGCTATCGCTACAGGCCAACTTCGCCGCAGGCTGTGGTGGGTCACGCGCGCGCAGCGCCAGGCGCGCGCTGCACTTGCCAGGTCATTGCGACATTGCCCGTACGGTTCGTCAGGGACGCGCCGTCGCAATACCGTTCCCCGACGCTCGCGGATGCGCACCAACAACTCCCGCAGCGATGGGAACAGTGGCACCTCGTCATATTCCTCAGCTGCTCGACCTTTGCCCGCCACGCGAAACCGGGCCGCGTCGAAACTAACGCGGCACGAGCGCAAGGCCGCCGCTTCTGACAAGCGCAGTCCCGAATACGCCAGCAGTTCCACGAATTCTTCGGCATCGAAATTCTTGCGCCGGCGCAACTCGCCGATCAGCCGATTGAATTCAGCTTTTGTTGGCGGCACGACTTGCGATCGCGGCACGCGTACTTTGGGTAAATGATCGGCAGGGTTCCGCAGCGTATAGCCTTCCCGAATTGCAAACCGGAAGATGTCACGCAGCAAATTGCGTTCGTTCTTGAGCCGTTGCGGCCCCACGCACTGTTGCCGGTGACCGAACCATCGCTCACAGTCGCCAACGGTGATGCTCCGCAGCGGTGTGCGGTCCAAAGCGGCCCCGGGCCATTCCCGGAACAACGCCTTCAAACGGTACTCAATATCCTCGCGGCTGTGGGCTTCAGCTGCCGGTGGCTAACCCGGTCCTTGCGAAACACTTCCACCACTTCGGCGAAGGTTGCCCGCGACAGGTTCGGCTTGAGTTTGGATGAATCCTCCAGCAATTGCCCAAGTTTCCAATTCGCTGTCTCACGGGATGTGGTTTTGAGCGAGCTTGTTATCAACTTGCCATCACGGCGGACGCGTGCATAATAAATCTTTGAATCATGACTGCGGTACAAACATTCAGCCACGGCGATGAGCGTCTGTTTCATACTGGACTCTCTCAGCGAGTGAGTCTACAGTATGCAACTCCAGTATGCACCAAGG
>CAVVTY010000012.1:0-120147 GCA_963751225.1 uncultured Acidobacteriaceae bacterium | reverse complement strand
AGTTTGCGCGGAAGAATTGACGTGTGGGATTGCAATCCGACGCACTGCCGCTGATGCGCGAAATCAAGCGCCGATTCGACCCGAATCGCATCCTCAACCCCGGCCGTTTTGTGGGGAATATCTGACATCGATGCCGCCCACCACCGCCCACGAAGAAAAGCATCCTCCAACTTCGACGCCCACAATCCGCCGGAGAAGAAGTACATCGACGACTGCGTGCACTGCGGCTTCTGCCTGCCCGCCTGCCCCACGTACGTGCTGTGGGGCGAAGAGATGGATTCGCCGCGCGGCCGCATCTACATGATCAAGAAGGCCGCAGAAGGTGAGGCCCCGCTCGACGGCCGTTTCCGACTGCACATGGACAACTGCCTGGGCTGCATGGCCTGCATGACGGCCTGCCCCTCGGGCGTGCAGTACAACAAGCTCATCGAGCCGACGCGCGCGCAGATCGAGCGTAACATCCCGCGCACCCTGAGCGAGTCGCTCTTTCGCAGGTTGCTCTTCGCCACCTTCCCGCATCCCGAGCGGCTGCGTCTGCTGGCGCTGCCGTTGCTCGATCTATCAGAAGATGCGGCCTTGCGGTCCCTGGTGCGCGCGACCGGAATTGCAGAAGCTGCTGCCGAGACGCCTGGCGCCATGGAGGCGCTGCTGCCCGAAGTGCCGTCCCATCTGTTTGAGCAGGTTGCCTGCGATCATCCAGCCCCGGACTCGCCCCGCCGCCGCGTCGGCATGTTGAGCGGATGCGTGCAGCAGGTCTTCTTTCCGCACGTGAACGCCGCCACCGCGCGCGTGCTGGCCGCGGAAGGCTGCGAAGTGATCATTCCCCGCGAGCAGCACTGCTGCGGCGCGCTCATGCTGCACTCTGGACTGGAAGCCGATGCCGCTGCTCTGGCGAAGAGGATGATTGCCGCCTTCGAGGCCGCGAAGGTGGACACCATCGTCATCAACTCCGCCGGTTGCGGCTCCACGATGAAGGAGTACGGCCATCTGCTGCGCGACGATCCGGCATGGGCCGGGCGCGCCGCGGCCTTCTCCGCCAAATGCAAAGACATCTCCGAAATTCTATGCGAACTGGAGCCGCGGGCGCCGCGCCATCCGTTCAAGTTGCGCGTTGCCTATCACGATGCTTGCCATCTGCAACACGCGCAGGGCGTCCACGAGCAGCCGCGGCGCCTGCTGGCCGGAATTCCTGAACTGGAAGTCGCCGAAATCCCCGAGGCCTCTCTCTGCTGCGGTTCGGCCGGCGTCTATAACCTGCTGCAGCCCGAGACAGCCAACCAACTTGGCAACCGCAAGGTGGAAAACCTGCTTTCAACCGATGCGCAGGCAGTCGTCTCCGCGAATCCCGGCTGCCTGCTGCAACTCATGAATGGCCTACGTCAGCGCGGGTTGAAGGCCATGCCCGCATTCCATATGGTGGAGTTGCTGGACGCATCCATCCGTGGCATCTCCACCGGAGCTCTTCTGCAGGGCAAGAAAGATCCGCGCATAGAGGCAGACTGAGGATCTTGATCTCGCATGCGTCCGGCGATCATTCTTACCAGGGAAAATTTACGAACAGGGAGAAGCCTCATGCCCGTTGCCCTCGATCTTCCCGGCGTTCAAATTCTTGCTCCGGTGACTGAGCGCTATGCTGAAATCCTCATGCCAGAGGCGGTTGCCTTTGTCGTGGATCTTCAGCGCACCTTCAATGAGCGCCGCAAAGCGCTTCTCATTGCACGCCAGGAGCGGCAGAAAAGGCTCGATGCGGGTGAAAAGCCCGCGTTCCTTGAGGAGACCAGAGCAATCCGCGAAGCCGCATGGGCCGTGGCGCCACTGCCTGCGGACATCCTGGACCGCCGAGTGGAGATTACAGGCCCCGTTGACCGCAAGATGATCATTAACGCGCTCAATTCTGGCGCGAAAATATTCATGGCCGATTTTGAGGACTCCAGCACGCCGACGTGGAATAACCTGCTCGACGGCCAAGTGAACCTGCGTGATGCCATCCGGCGCACCATCACCTATACCGACCCAGCTACAGGAAAGGAGTACAAGCTCAATGACCAACCCGCCGTTCTCTTCGTCCGTCCGCGCGGCTGGCATCTGGAGGAGCGGCATGTGCTCGTAGATGGACAGCCGATGTCGGGCTCCATCTTCGATTTTGGCCTCTACTTCTACCACAATGCCAGGGAACTGGTGGCCCGCAGCAGCGGTCCGTACTTCTACTTGCCCAAGATGGAGGGCCATCTGGAGGCGCGGCTGTGGAACGACGTTTTTATTCGCGCTCAAAAGGAAATTGATTTGCCGCAGGGCACTATCAAGGGCACCGTGCTCATCGAAACCATTCTGGCCAGCTTTGAGATGGACGAGATTCTTTACGAGCTACGTGATCACTCCGCTGGGCTGAACTGTGGTCGCTGGGATTACATCTTCAGCTTTATTAAGAAATTCGCCAACGACCCCCATGCCGTGTTGCCCAACCGCGCCCAGGTCACCATGACCACGCACTTCATGCGCAGCTATTCAAGGCTGGCCATTAAGACTTGCCATAAGCGCAATGTGCATGCGATGGGGGGCATGTCGGCCTTCATTCCCATCAAGTCTGACCCGGTAGCCAATGAAAACGCGATCGCGCAGGTGCGCGCCGACAAGGAACGCGAGGCCGGCGACGGCCATGACGGGACGTGGGTTGCGCATCCTGGCCTGGTGCCCGTGGCGTTAGAGATCTTCGACCGACTGATGCCTCAACCCAACCAGATTTCGAAGCAGTTGCCCGACTATAGTCCCAGCGCCGAGGATCTCCTCCAGGTTCCGGAAGGGGAGATTACGGAGATCGGATTGAAACAAAATGTAGCCATCGGCTTGGGATACCTAGAGGCTTGGCTGCGCGGCATCGGCTGTGTCCCGCTCTTCAATCTGATGGAGGACGCCGCCACTGCCGAGATCAGCCGCGCACAGCTTTGGCAATGGGTGCACCACAAGGCAAGACTCGCTGACGGCAGAGTCGTGGACCTTGCACTCGTCGAAAGCATGATTTCTGGCGAACTCAATCGGCAAAAGATCGCCGTGGATGCTGCCCGCTATGCCGCCTATGAAAATGCCGCGGATCTGATGCGTGAGTTGGTCCGGGCGTCGAAGTTCATTGACTTCCTGACGCTGCCGGCGTATCAGCGTGTTTTGAAAGAGGAAAAGTTTGCCTCGGATTAGATTGGCTTTTCTGGTTTGACCGGCAAATAAAGCACAGCAGGCTGGCTCGAAAGATCAAGAGTGTTCGTATGAGGTGAATGGTACAATCTCGCCCATGCCGGATGCTCCTTTTAAAAGCAGAGAGCCAGGCTCACGCTTCGCGCGTGTCAGCATCCAACTCAGGAAATTATGTAAAAGGAGGTCATTTGTGGATCGCAGAGACTTCCTCAAGACGGCGGCAGTTGGTATGGCCGGGGCGGCGACTGCTGTGGCAGGGCAAGCCCAGGGGACCGCATCTTCTGCAGACACCCATCGTCCTGAGTCCCCAAACATGATCTATCGCGAGTTGGGTCGCACGGGCGAGCGTGTCTCCGCGATCGGAATGGGTGGCTACCATATCGGAAAACAGCAGGACCCGAACGAGAGCATCCGACTGCTTCGCACCGCGATCGATCGCGGCATCACGTTCATGGACAACTGTTGGGACTACAACGGCGGCATCAGTGAAATTCGGATGGGCCAGGCACTTCGCGACGGTTACAGGCAAAAGGTGTTCCTGATGACGAAGATCGATGGAAGAGACAAAAAGACTGCCGCGGTCCAAATCGAGCAGTCACTTGGACGTCTGCAGACAGATGTGATCGACCTGCTGCAGTTTCACGAGGTGATTCGTCTCGATGATCCGGATGCGATCTTCGCTGCGGGCGGCGCGGTGGAGGCAGTTCAGGAGGCGAAGCAAGCAGGCAAGATTCGCTTCGTCGGATTCACGGGTCACAAGGATCCCAGCGTTCTCCTGCGCATGTTTGAGATTGCCGGCAAACAGAACTTTCACTTTGACACCGTTCAGATGCCAATCAATGTGATGGACGCGCATTTCCGGTCATTTCTGAATCAGGTGGCGCCAAAGGCGCAGGAGCACGGCACCGCTATCCTTGGGATGAAAACATTTGGCGATCATTTCATTCTCGACAGCAACACTGTGACTCCGATGGAGGCCATGCACTTCGCGCTGAACTCGCCTGCGTCGGTAGTGATCACTGGCATCGATTCTCCAGCGATTCTCGACCAGGCGTTCCAGGCTGTGGAAAGCTTCAAGCCTTTAGACCGACAGCAAGTTGACGCCATTTTGGCGAAGACACGGGAAGCGGCCTTGACCGGCAAGTTTGAGCTCTTCAAGACGAGTTCGCACTTTGACGGGACAATCAAGAACCCATCCTGGCTTGGCTATACGAACGGCTGAGCGCCGCACAACAGATCCATTCCCCTGTGCATTCGTTCAGCACCGATGCGCACAGCAGCCAGCTTGGCCTTTCTCGAGGCCGTTTACCTTGTGCATTTGCAGGCGCAGTCTGTCCTATTGCTCTCTTTTGCAGATTAAAGATCGCGGCTAGTCCAAAATTTCATTTTTGAGTTGGCCATCAGTAGCCGTATAGTGGCGTCGTGATCCAGGCTGGCAAATGGGAGAAAGCGGCATAATGGACCGATCAGCGTGTCTGAAGCGATGGCAGGCGAGTAGCGCCGCCGGAACCCCCATCCTCGGCGCTGGTGCGGGCACGGGAATTTCCGCCAAGTGCGCCGAAGCCGCAGGAGCGGACCTCATCATCATCTACAATTCTGGCCGCTACCGCATGGCCGGGCGAGGATCTTTGGCTGGTCTCATGCCCTACGGGGACGCGAACGCCATCGTCATGGAGATGGCCCGCGAAGTACTGCCCATCGTTCGCAAGACACCGGTGCTGGCCGGCGTCTGTGGAACCGATCCTTTTCGCGTCATGGATCTGTTTCTTCGCGATCTGAAACAACTCGGCTTTTCCGGAGTGCAGAATTTTCCGACGGTGGGGCTGATCGATGGTCAATTCCGCGAGAATCTGGAAGAAACCGGCATGGGATACGCTCAGGAAGTCGAGATGATTGCGCGAGCGCATGACATGGACCTGCTCACCTGCCCATATGTATTCAATGAAGACGAGGCGAAGGCCATGGCAAAAGCAGGCGCAGACCTTTTGATCGCGCACATGGGATTGACAACAAAAGGAACCATCGGCGCCAGGACAGCCCTCACTCTCGATCAATCGGTTGACCGCATTCAAGCCATCCAGCAAGCAGCCGTCTCTATTCGCCCTGAGATTCTGGTCCTTTGTCATGGCGGCCCGATTGCCGAGCCGGACGATGTTCAGTATGTCCTCAGTCGGACCAAGGGCATCTGCGGATTCTTTGGCGCCTCGAGCATCGAGCGTCTACCCACCGAGCGCGCCATTACGGAGCAGGTAAGGAATTTCAAAAACCTGAAGATCACACACGAACTAAAGGAGCGAGCATGTCTACGTTCGCCGGTCGCCGTTTCGTAACACCCGCCGCTGTCGAAACGCAGGTCTTTGAATGGGGAACGATCAAGTGGCTAAGCGAACCGCGTGTCACCGGCACGGAACGCTTCACCATGGGTGTTGTGCTCTTGCAACCTGGAAAAGGCCACGCGCGGCACAATCACCCGGGAACTGAAGAGATTCTCTACGTAGTCTCCGGACAAGGCAAGCAGATGATCGATATCGACGGCGAACAATGGGAGCCCGTCGGCGCCGGAGATATGATTCACATTCCTGCCGACATCTACCACTCCACGGTGAACACCGGCTGGGAGCCTTTGAAACTGATTGCCGTCTATTCGCCGCCAGGCCCTGAGAGCAATTCTCCGCGCGATGCCGGAGTGCCAGGTGCTTGCACCCGGCGACCTGACGAAAAGTTGATTCCGATGATTACCAGGACCGTTGCGCTGATCGGCACGTTCGACACCAAGGGCGAAGAATTCTCCTTCCTGCGTGAAAGGATTGAGATCGCGGGCCTGCGCACGATAATGATCGACGTCGGTGTGCTTGGTCATCCACCCTTTGAGCCCGACATCTCGCAAGCGGAGGTGGCCGCGGCGGCGAACGAGAATCTCGCCGCGCTCAAAACGGAGGGAGACCGAGGTCGAAGCGTCAACTGCCATGGCGGTCGGGGCGAAGGCGATTCTTGGCCGACTTTTTGAACAAGGCGCCATTCATGGAGTGGTTTCACTCGGCGGTTCTGCCGGCACCGCAATTGCGACCGCTGCCATGCGTGCGCTCCCATGTGGCTTTCCGAAATTGATGGTTTCCACACTTGCCTCCGGCGATATCAAACCCTACGTTGGAACGACAGACATTTGCATGATGCCTTCGGTGCTCGACATCGCGGGTTTGAATCACGTCTCCCGCCGAATCATCAGCAATGCTGCTGGCGCAATTTGCGGCATGGTTGCATTGCAGCCAGCCGGCGCCCTCGACGAGAAGCCCGCGATTGCGGCCACCATGTTCGGCGTCACCACACCTTGTGTCACGGCCGCACGGCACATCCTCGAGGAGAGAGGCTACGAGGTTCTGGTCTTTCACGCCACCGGCACCGGCGGACGAGCGATGGAACAGTTGATCGAAGACGGCGCATTTCGAGGCGTTCTCGACATGACGACCACGGAACTCGCGGACGAAGTGGTTGGCGGTGTCATGAGCGCAGGACCGCACCGTCTCGAAGCAGCGGGCCGCAAGGGCATTCCTCAGTTGGTCTGCCCGGGCGCTATCGACATGGTGAATTTCGGTCCCGAGGAAACTGTGCCGGCCAAGTTTCGCAGCCGCAACCTGTACGTCCACAACTCCACCGTCACTCTGATGCGGACGACGCCGGAAGAGTGTGCGGAGATCGGACGCATCACAGCCAGCAAGCTCAACCGCGCAAGCGGGCCTGTGACCGTGCTGATTCCTCTACAAGGCGTTTCCGCCATCGACAAGATCGGAGGACCGTTCTACTCACAAGAGGCGCTCAACGCCTATCGCCGCGCCTTGAAAGCGTCGCTCAGCCCAACCATCCGGCTGGTCGAGCTGGACGTGCACATCAACGACGAAAAATTTGCGCTTGTCGCCGCAGATCTGCTGATGGAATCGCTCGGCGCTTAATGGAGACGAAAGCGGCGCGTTCAACGAGGTGAGACAATGTGCTGGTCTCGCTGCCTGCACAGCGTTGGCGTTGCTTTGGATCTGTCTCCTTTGCAGAACACGGTAAAGGCCGCGACTAACTTATCCAGTTGCATGGAAATATCCGGGTAGAAAGAGTACCTCTCATTCATTTGACATTCGCGGGTAGGAGATTCAGATCAGGAAAGAGACATGAGCAACATGACCCGGTATTGGCTGTATCACGTGTGCGCCTTCATTTTGACGGGTGTGGTTCTGGCAGGTCTGCATTCTCCCGCAGCTAAGGCCCAGTCCACGCAACTGGCTGCAACGCCGCCGATGGGCTGGAATAGCTGGAATCATTTCGCGGGGAAGGTGACGGATGCCGATGTCCGTTCCGCGGCAGACGCCATGGTTGCTAGCGGGATGCGCAATGCCGGCTACGTCTATGTCAATGTCGACGACACCTGGGAAACAATCGGCCGTGAGTTGTTCTCAATTGACACGAACAACCCAATGCTGCAGTTTGTCTCTGCGTGTTACACGCCTCTTCGAGACGCGACGCCTACTGGCTCTCGTTTGTGAGCCATCAATTCCGCCGCTTTCACAGCGATGTGTTCGGCACTTACCTCCAGTTCCTTCACAAGTTCCCAGGGCGCTCCTGAATCGCCAAATCTGTCCTTAATTCCGATCGCAGCGGTCATTACGGGATGACCGTAGACCTGCTGGCTCTCTGTCAATACAGTGCTGACTCGTCCAGCCAGAGCGCCAATTTGATGTTCTTCCGCTGTGACGATGGCGCCCGTCTCGAGAGCCGCCCGGATGATGGCTCTACTGTCGATGGGTTTGAGCGTATGCATGTTGAGAATGCGGGTGGTGTAGCCGTACTCCTGCTTGAGGATCCATGCGGCCCGCATAGCCTCCGGCACCTCGGGCCCGCAGGCGATGATGCTCAGGTCCTCGCCCTCATCGATGCACTCCTCGTCGAGCCGGGTCTCGAAAGCCTCGACGAAGCTGGCTGCCTCACGACGAAGCCGAATGCGGTTGGCTTTGCCAAAAACGAAAGGGGTCGCTTCAGTGGTGACAACCGGCGTGGCTTCACGCGCAAAGCGGATGTATTTCGGCCCCTGGTGCTGCAACAATAGATGGGCAGTTGCCTTGCGCCCTTCCACAACGTCGCAAGGCACAACGACCGACATGTTGGGCAACCCCATCATCGCAAACAGATCTTCAAGCGCCTGGTGGGTAGCGCCGTCCGGCCCTACAGAGACACCTGCATGAGCCCCCACGATCAGCACGTTCAGGTTGGAATAGCAAACGGACACACGGATCTGATCGAGATTGCGAGCCGCGGAAAAGGTCGCGTAGGAGCCGACGACGGGGAGTTTGCCCTCCCTCGCCATGCCTGCCGCGGCTGCCGTCGCAGACTGCTCGGCGATGCCCATGCTGAACCAACGCTCAGCGCGTTCCGGCTTCCCCGCATGGAAATCGCTGATGGTGATGGAACCGGAAATGTCCAACCCCAAGCACACCACGCGTTCATCGCTTCCGTTTGCGGCAAGCGCCTGCCCCAAGCCCTTGCGCGTGGGCTCCATCGCGGCCTTCATCATTCCACTGGCATTCCACCAGTAGTTACGTGAGAAGTGCGGCATCGTGGCTTCGAGTTTGTGTTCAGCTTCTGCCTGGTAGTTTCTGGCCTTCTCGAGCAATTGTTCCACCGGGATTCGCTCGGTGAGGCCGAGGTTGCGGAGGGCTGCGGCGAGCTCTTCACGATTAGGCGCTTTGCCGTGCCACCCGGCTTGGTTTTCCATGAAGGTGACGCCTTTGCCCTTGACGGTGTCCGCGAGGATGACGACAGGTTGATTTTTCGCAGCGCGAGCATCTTCGAACGTGTCGACAAGGGCCTGCATATCGTGGCCATCGACGCGCATCACCTTCCAGCCAAAGCTCGTGTACTTGTCGGCAAGCGGCTCAACCTGCATAACGTCCTTGACCCAGCCGTCGATCTGCAGGCGATTGCAGTCGATGACGGCGATGAGGTTGTCGAGATGGAAGTGCCCGGCTTCCATCGCAGCTTCCCAAACCTGGCCCTCCTGCTGTTCCCCGTCGCCCATGAGGCAAAAGACCTTGTGGGCTTTGCCATCTAGCCGCGCGGCGAGCGCGATGCCCACCGAGACGCTGAGGCCCTGGCCGAGGGAGCCCGTGGAAACTTCTACGCCGGGAAGCTTGAGCCAGTGGGGATGACCCTGGAACGGCGAACCCAATTTGCGCAGAGTCACGATATCGTCGAGCGGGCAGAAGCCGGCGAAGGCCAGGCCGAGATAGAGGCTGGGAGCCTTGTGGCCCGCAGACCAAATGATGCGGTCACGATCGGGCCAGGCCGGATTGGCGGGATCGTGACGGGCAACATGCAGATACAGCGCTGCGGTAATGTCCATGATTGAGAGCGTGCCTCCGGCGTGTCCGGAGCCGGCTGCGCAGAGCGCAACCATGTCATAACCGCGCATCAGGTTGGCGGCTTCCTGCAGTTGATCGATCGTATATTCCCGAATTACTGTTCCCGTAGCCGAATCGATAAGAGCCATTGCCTTCTCCTTGGCAGAACACGCTTGTCGCAAGAATGAGATTGAGAAGATCTTCGCAGGCTCATTCCCGCGCGAAAATCAGAGATTCTGTTTTGTCCAGTCAGCGATCCTCTGCAGAGCTTGCTCCAGCTGCGCCATGGAATTGGCCACGCTAAAGCGCAGGAAACCTTCGCCGAACCGTCCGAATGCCGTACCCGAGAGCGCCGCAACTCCTGCGGTGTCCAGAAGCGCGTCGGCCAAAGGCTTGGATTTCCAGCCGGTCTTCTCAATGTTGGGGAAAACGTAGAACGCCCCTTTGGGCATGCGGCACGAAAAGCCCGGGATACTATTCAGGCCGTCGACAAAGAAACGGCTGCGGCGCTCAAATTCCGTCCGCATGAGATTCACCGGGCTTTGATCGCCGGCGATGGCCTCGATGCCTGCGCGCTGGGTAAAGCTCGCCGTACAGGAATTGGAATTGGTCATCAACCGAGTGAAGTGGGCAGCCAGATCCGCCCGCATCACACCGTATCCCATGCGCCATCCGGTCATAGCATAGGTCTTCGAGAAGCCGTCCAGCAGGATGGTACGGTCCTGCATCCCGGGAATGGACATGATCGAGAACGGCTCACCCTCGAATTGCAGGCGGCTATAAATCTCATCCGACAGAACCAGTATGTTGCGATCACCGATGGCCTGAGCGATTCTCTCGATGTCTCTGCGGGGCAGAATTCCACCCGTCGGATTTTGTGGTGAGTTGAGGATGATAAGCCGGGTATGATCGGTGATCAACGATTCCAGTTCGCCTGGATCGACTGAGAAATCCCGCTCTTCACGCAACGGAATCGGGATGGCGGTACCGCCCACGTAGTTGATCATCGACTCGTAGATGGGAAAGCCCGGATTGGGATAAATCACTTCATCGCCAAGATCAATCAGAGCCAGCATGGCGTAGAAGATGATCGGCTTGCCGCCGGGCACGACCACGACTTCATCGGGAGAAGCCTCGATGTTCCGGCTACGGCTTACGTAATCGGCGATGGTTTGACGCAACTCAGGCAGTCCGGCCGATGGGCCGTAGTGAGTCCACCCGGCGCGGAGCGCGGCCGCGGCAGCCTCCACAATGTTGGAAGGGGTGTCAAAATCAGGTTCTCCAATCTCCAAATGGATAATGCTTTTGCCCAGCCGTTCGAGTGCTTTCGCTTTGCTCAGAACCTCGAACGCGGTTTCGGTGCCTAATCGAGCCATACGCGGGGCTAGTTGCAGTTGATGCCCAAGTGTTGCAGTCATCATGTGTGCCGCTCCTGAGGCTAATGATTCCCCTGACAGCCGAGACCACGGAGAATGCATCAAGCCCAAACGGGCAATGATTCTATTTCCGTCAAAATCGCACAGGATGTGACAGGGAACACGATTAGCGGGTGCGCCGCGGACGGGTGTTGATCCCGGTGCTGCCCAATGGTCGTAGCAAGAAGGGCTCTACTCCAACGCAATCAAGGGGAAAAGCTGTCTCCGAAAGGGCACTGTGGTATTTGCGAACAGAGAAATCGGGGCATTTAACGCGAAACTCGAGCCGGAGAGAATTTTCTCTCGTCCCTTTTCAACGGGAATTCTTGCGAATTTGTCCGAAAAGGTACCCCTGGTCCGCATCTTCTATGTAAATTATTGATAATAGACTACTTAATTGTGGTGCTTGGAGTCTGCTGAGTACCTCTCTCCGGATTGGTTTTCCCTGCTAACAGGGAAAAATACAGGGAAAATATCAAATTTACCCGACGTCTCGGGGCAGCTCTGGGCTCTAGGTATCTGATATGTGGGAGCTTCCATCGGATCTATCGTGAAACTGACGCCTTACCGAACAGGGAATTATCACCCCAGTATCTGGGAATTGGCATTCCCTGATATGGGATGCGGATCCCAACTTGGGATTCGAATGCAGAAGCTCAGACTCACGAGTCGGTTAAGTCAGCTCGTTCGTTGGTTTCATATCAACTAGTGCAAGGCTTGTCGGGCCGACCAACTTAAATGACAGCACCTCGCACAGGGCATGACAGCCGCAAACGACTTCTTTCAGGAGTGGGATCTGGCGAAGAAGTGCGCGAGCGAAGCGACCAACCTGATCGGGGCCGGAGAAAGCGACCATCTCGTGGACGACCTGGCTGCGCTGAAATCGCACATCGTGCAGGCATCGGGCATCAACGACACACTCCGCGGATGGTCCGAGGGGCTGGTCGGGGACAAGACGTTTCAGCAGGTGACCGAGGAATTTGCGGAGATCGTTATCCCAAAAGTCTGGTTACGCGAGGGCCGCAACATAACGCGGGTCGCAGATGCCCTATCCATTTCTCCCAAGAAAGTACGCCGCATTCTTCGAAATGCCGGCTTCCTTGGTACGTTCGGTTCCGACTCTCGTCGTTGATATGGACCTGACATTCACAAGAGCGCCTTTGAAAAGAACGGGCCGGCGCTGCATCAATTCTGATCACGTCAAGCCTGAGATAGCGAAAGCGCACTGAGAATTGGGCAAACATGAAATAGCAACGTCTCTGTCTCACTATCGACTGTGACAGCAATCACGGTACGAAAGTTCTCGCCGTGTTGATATGTGTTCCTCGGATTCCCGTTCTGGTCCGAGTAAGTCCCCATTGCCCCGGGAGGTGACAGTGTGCAGTATTCGTCTGTCTTAGAACCCGTTATCCCTCCTCAGGCGGAAAGCAAGCCTTGCCTGACATCATTTGACTCCGGCCAGGAGTTCAGCCTCGAACATCTGGCAGAAGTCTGCAGACTCGTGGAATTCGCAGTGATAGATGATCGCGAATTGAAAGGCTATGTGTTCGACGATTCGTGCCTCCGCGTCTCTGAATAGCTGAACCAGGAGGGGCCTGACTAGAAGTGGAGGCCCCCTCCGCAGATTAAGACCTCTCCAGTCACGTAGTCCGATAGTGGGCTGCAGAAAAACAGAACAGCGCCAGCGGCTTCTTCGGGTGTTCCAAGCCGACCGAGCGGGCATGCGCTTTTCACCGAATCCAAGAGGCTGGGTTGAACTCCAAGCCGAATCTGGTGACCGTGCATTTCCATCTTCGCGCCCGCGTCTGTGAGGGGCTGCACGAGTCGAGTTCCGATCAGGCCGAATCCAACTGCGTTCACGTTTACGTTATATCGCCCCCACTCCTTCGCCAGCGTCTTGGTCAGGCCGATAATCCCGGCCTTGCCGGCCGAGTAACCGACTTGACCGGGGTTCCCGTCAGTGCCGGCGATCGAAGTGATGTTTACCACCTTGCGCATCACGCGCTGGGAGGCCGCGATCTCCTTCTTGGCAGATTCCCGGATAAACCCGGAAGCGGCGCGGAGAATCCGAAACGGCGTCAGGAGATGGATGTCGAGCATCGCCTGGAACTGCTCGTCGCTCGTCTTCTGAATGACGTTGTCCCAGCTATAACCCGCGTTGTTGACGATGATGTCGATCGAATCAAATTCGGCGAGCGTAGCGTGCACGATCAGATCGGGAATTGCCGGATCGGTGAGATCTCCGGTAACGTGGCTCACTCGGCCCGGTTGCGCCAGTTCCGCTTCCGACTCCAGAAGCATCTTCTCGTCAAGGTCGTTGATCATCACCCGAGCACCGGCGCCGACGAGACGCTTTGCGATCGCCCTGCCGATTCCTCGGCCGGCGCCGGTCACGAGCGCAGTCTTTCCTTCGAGCGTGAAAGGCATTGTTGGCACGATCTCCGTTTCACTTGCAACTTTAGCGAACTCCATTTCCAATCTCCTCAACCCCCATTCTTTTCGCTGCACTGCAGCATAATAAATGCTGCAGTGCATTTTGGGATAGATGCCCGAAAAATAAAGAACGGTCGTAACCAGAAAGATCAAAAAACAACCACCCTGAGGGTGATTTGTTCGACTGCCGGGCACACATTGCCCGGCTCCCCGGGTGTGGTATCTGAAATCGAGTTCGTCTTCCATGAGAGCTTTGTTTGCTTGTCGCCATCGAACACGGCGACGAAGGGCACTTCTGTACCCAATGCACGGCTCAAACCAGTGCGGCAGCCATTTGGCCGCTCAGCGAAAACAGTCCACATCGGGAAAGGACTCGAGTTATGACAAATCGAGAAGTTGTTGTTTTGAGCGCAGTGAGGACGGCAGTGGGTAAGTTCGGCGGCGCTCTGAAGGATATTCCGCCCACTGAGCTCGCGGCCAATGTCGTGCGCGAGAGCGTAAAGCGTTCAGGCCTCGCCACTTCTGACATTGGAGGTGTCGTATTCGGCAACGTGATTCACACCGACGCGAAGGACATGTATCTCTCCCGCGTGGCAGCGTTGCGCGGCGGATTGCCGGTGCAGACGACCGCACTCACGCTGAATCGGATGTGCGGCAGCGGTCTGCAGGGAATCTTGTCAGCCGCCGAGATGATCGTGCACGGAGACACAGACGCGGCCATCGGCGGCGGTACCGAGTCAATGAGCCGGGCGCCCTATTGGTTGAACGCGGTGCGCTGGGGTGCGCGAATGAACGACACCATGGCCGTTGACGTGTTGGTCGCCGCTCTCACTGATCCTTTCGATGAAATCCACATGGGCCTGACGGCGGAGAACGTTGCCCGCAAGTGGGGCATCACCCGCGAGGACCAGGACGCATTGGCAGTGGAAAGTCATCGTCGAGCGATCTGCGCGATCGAGACGGGAAGGTTCAAAAGCCAGATCGTTCCAGTAGAACTCAAGAGCCGCAAAGGCAGCACTTTTTTCGATACCGACGAATCGCCACGCACTGATGCAACCATGGAGAACCTCGCCAAGCTCAAACCGGCATTCGACAAGGACGGCACAATCACCGCTGGCAACGCGTCCACCATCAATGACGGAGCTGCAGCTGTGGTTTTGATGGAGCAGCGTGCGGCTGAAGAGCGGGGTCTGAAGCCGATAGCCAAGTTGATCGACTATGCCGTGACGGGCGTTGAGCCTGGAGTCATGGGAATCGGCCCCGTATCGGCAGTAAAAAAGCTCTACGAGCGCACAGGCCTGAACAACGACAAGATCGATGTCTTCGAGGCAAACGAAGCCTTCGCGGCCCAGGTGCTCGCGGTACGGCGCGAGTTAGAACTGCCCTTCGAAAGAACAAATCCCAACGGCAGCGGCATTTCTCTCGGTCATCCTCTTGGAGCGACCGGAGCAATCGTGACCGTAAAAGCAATTCACGAGCTGCACCGAATTGGTGGGCAGTATGCCCTTGTGACCATGTGCATCGGCGGCGGGCAAGGTATTGCCGCGATCTTCCAGTCCATGAATTGAGAAAGGAACTGATGAAAGGAGTTTTCCAATGGCAACAGCAACTTTCCCCGAAGTATTCATTCCGGCATCGAAATCTCTGGCCGGTAAAGTCGCATTCATAACTGGAGCCTCTCGCGGCATCGGACGCGCGATCGCACTGGAACTCGCCAATCGGGGAGCAACGGTGGCCATCAATTGCCGTTCGAACGTCCTTCGTGCGGATGAGGTCAGAGAAGAGATCGCCCACATGGGCGGTGTGAGTGAAATCTTCCAGGGCGATATATCAGAGCACACAGACGCACGACGGGTGGTCCAGGATGTGCTTGCCACCTACGAGCGAATCGACATTCTCGTGAACAATGCGGGCATCACGCGCGATCGGAGCATCCGCAAGATGACCGACGACGATTGGACCGAGGTCATTGATACCAATCTCAACAGTGCCTTCTACTGCACCAGCGCCGCCTTGCCGTCGATGATCGAGCGGAACTTCGGCCGTATCGTCAGCGTGGCTTCCTTTGTCGGTCAGGCGGGCAACTTCGGTCAGGCAAACTATGCGGCCAGCAAGGGGGGGCTGATCGCATTCACAAAGGTGCTGGCTCTGGAACTGGCGAAATACAACATCACCGCCAATGTGATTGCGCCGGGATTCACGGCAACCGAAATGACGGACACGATTCCGCCCGATCGTCTGGAACAGATCAAGGATAAGATCCCACTGCACCGCCTGGCGCTGCCTGAGGAGATAGCCAAGGCCGCCGCATTCCTCATCTGCGATGGCGATTACATCACCGGACAGCAGATCAACGTCAACGGCGGCATCTATATGTAGCCGTCAAGAACCCGGGTTAGCGGGAGCGGGCCGCAAGCCATGAGTCGATGTGAGGCCATGTCTGCTTGTGGGCTGCGCTCCCAGCCATGATGCCGATGTGACCGCCACGAATGCGGTATATCTCTGTGTCGGTACTGCCCACCTTTGGCAGGATCGCCTCAGACTGGCACGGCGGAGTGATATGGTCCCCCTCGGCAATCACGTTCAGCAAGCTTGCCCGCAATCGCTTCAAATCGACGATCTCGCCGCGGATCTTTAGTTCGCCTTTCATCAATCGATTGTTGCGGTAGAGATCCACGATCAACTGCCGGTAGGCGCCGCCCGCCATCGGAAAGATGTCGGTGACCCATGTGTTCATGGAGTGCCACGCCTCCACCACGCGGGGATCGTCCAGGTTCTCCCACAGCTTGACGTAGTTGGTGAGGTAGTTCTCGACAGGCTTCAGTGCCTTCGCGCCGTAATCGATCATCTCGCCCGGCATGTTGCCGAATGTCGCGAGAACCTTGTCCACGTCGAAGTACTTCTCGTCGGTCCAGCGCGCAAACGTCAGGCCCTGCCGGTCTGAGAAGTCCAGCGGGGCGGTCAGCAACAGCAAGTTGCGCAATCCATCTTCCGGTCGCAATGCTGCGTAAATCGTGGTCAGGATCGCACCGATGCACCAGCCCAGCATGCTGAACTCCTTTGCGCCTGACACCGCCTTCATCTTCCGAATCGCTCGCGGCATGTAGTCGAGCGTGTAGTCGTCGAACTTCAGATTCTTGTCTTCCGGCCCGGGAACTCCCCAATCCAGCAGATAAACGTCATAGCCTTTGCTAACCATGTATTCCACGAAGCTGTGGCCCGGACGCAGGTCCATGATCGTAGGTCGATTCATTAGCGCGAAGATGAGAATCAGCGGTATCGGATATCGCTCCGTGGCTGGAACGACAGGAATGTACCGGTAGAGCTTGGCTTTGTTGAGCGTCCAAATCAGTTCCTTTGGCGTCTGCCCGATCGCCGCCTTTGTGGTCATCAGCCGATTGAAGGTTTTGAGCTTCTGATCCAGGACAGACCAGTCGTTGGACAATACCACTGCTCCTGCCATATCGACCTCTAGGTTTTTCTGCTTTTCGCCGGGCGCGACTTTGCATTTGCCGGAGAGGGCCGCGTTCCCGCGGCCGATACACCGGCAGACGGTGTTCGTGTGGCAGATGACAATTCGACGATCCGATCCAGCTTGGAATCCAGATCATCGAGTCGCATCTCAAAGTTGGTAAAGCGTTCCGCCAGGGCCGTCACCTGCTGGCGCGAGGGCAGAGAGAACTGTTCCAGCGCCATAATCATGGCCTTGTCCAGTGCCTCGCGAAAAGGCGCAGACAATGTCAGATAGTTGTTGAGCAGGGCACCGGTCGCCTGTGCATATTCCTCGGTGTTCACCGCATCGATCATCACCTTCGACATGCCTTCGAGATAGGTGTCCCTCATCTTGCGAAAGGCTTCGAATGGATCGACGGCTGTCGACTCCTTTTCTGCAGCCATGTCCAACCCCCGGCTTACTTGCACACAAAGCATATACCTGAACGGGGCGGAGGTTGCCGCTGGTCCGTGCTCAGTTCGCAGTCCCCAGCGCACTCCCATCCGCCCCGCGTCTGGTCTATCGCTTGGTGGACTAGTGCAGGGTCGGTTCCGTCACCAGGTCGAGCAGCTCTTTCTGAGCTTCGAGCACGATGTCCATTCCGCGCTCCATCGAATCGGCTGCAGCTCCTGCCGGTGTTCCGGCATAGCCCAGTTGCTGCTTGGCGGTCTCGAAAGCTGCCTTGGCCTGCTTGGCCGTATAGTCAAGCGCGGTCTTCTGGGCTGCGACGGAGTGCTCGATTGCTTCCTTGGCCCGCTTCTTGCCTTCCTCCATCGTGTCCGTCGCTTTCACCTTCCGCTCCTTCACCAACTTGGCGAAGGTGTGGGTCTGTTCGACCATAAGATCGATTGCGCCCTTCTGAGTCTCTGCAAACCGCTCAAAAGCAGTGGTCGCCAGATCCAGCATCAACACGCCCGGCATCGGTAGCGTGAACTTCTTCCAAGTGCTTACCACTTCTGCATTGTGCTTGACGGCAATCTCCAGCCCTTTCTTCTGCACCTCGGCCAGACGCTCAATGCCGTTGGTGTAAAGCTCGGTCATCGACTCGATTACATCGACCTTCGTCCCTTCCGCAGCCGTCACCGGTCCCTTCGTTTCCTTGGTATCCATATCGCTCTCCATCCTGCGCCCTTGCGCTGCGTTTTATGCTGCATTGCAGCATGACTCTATGCTGCGCCGCTCCCCGGATGCTGTCAAGGGGTAAAATTGGAAAATTATGGCGCAGAAGACCGTTGTGATTAAGAAGTACGAGAACCGGCGCCTTTATGACACCACCAACAGCCGCTACGTGAATCTCGAGGAAGTGGCACAACTCCTCCAGCAGGGTAACGACGTGCAAGTCCTCGATGCCGCTACTGGCGAAGACATCACTCGGCTGATTCTGACCCAGATTATCGTTGAGGACGCCAAGACGCCTGAATCCAATTTCCCGCTCGATCTGCTTCGTCAAATGGTAGTTGCGTCCGGCCGCGCAAGCCAGGAAAGTGCGCTGAAGTACATGAAGACGATGCTCGATCTGTATCAAAGCACATATCGTGCAATACCCAGCCCTTTGAATCCCTTTGACTTCATGCAGACTGCACGGCCGAATCAAGAGGCGCCTCGGGATCGAGACCCCTCGGCTGTCCCGGAAAAACCGCCGGAGGCTCGCGAAGCTGGTGCAAACTCATCGGATACACACGAAGTTAGAGAATTGAAGAGCCGCATGGCGGAAATCGAGAAACTCGTCTCAACGCTCGCCAAACCAAAGTCGAAGCGACGTCGAAAATAGCACCCGGCAGCGCTTACAACATATTTTGTAGCTCGCTCTCATCCCTGCACGCGCAAAAGGAAAGCACTCTGGCTTTTGATGGGCGCTTTCATTCGTGGGTTTGGCATTTTTTTCTAAGACGGGGTCAGATTCTTTCTCTGGTTCATTGCGGCCACAAGATTCCCGCAACCCGAACCCCATTTGGAGATTGTCGTGACGGCCTGCGTAAACGGAACATCCAAACGATGCACGCGATCCGCAGTGAGAACGTAGACCGCTCCGGCCATCGGAGTGGGCACCGAAGGAACAAAGACTGTGAAACGCCCATCGACAAGCTCTTCAATGATGAATCCGGGAACAAGCGCATCCTCAATCTCGATTAGCGCCGCATCCCAGGCTTGGCCTTGCGTCTCTCCGGCCAGTCGTTGCGTGAGACTCCGCAAGAGCGCGTAACCTGGAATCTTCTGAAATAGAGACCTGTCCAAACGATTTCTGATCGCACGACCTATTCGGGTGCGAACCGCGAGTCCAACAAAAAAGCAAATGACCAACACGAGGATGAGAGCAATGAGATTTTCAGCCTGGACTGAATTTGGAAGCATCTTTGCCACAGGCGCCATCAGGCCCAAGAGTGTCTTCATTCCTTTGAGCAGCAGCAAACAGGCGAGATAAACCGGTGCAACAACAACAAGGCCCGCGACTATCCGACCAAAGGCAAATGTGAGGAGATTCTTCACGGGATGACTCCAGTCCTGAATTCGAGCGACCGTTTCCGCTCATTGACGGAGAGTGGAACGAAGACTAAACGTGGCTTCCCACATGCATCCTGAATGCCGTGAGACCCGCGGTCATTATCCCACGGCTCGGCTTGAAAACGAATGGGATATAATTCGCTCGGATTCTTGTCTTGGCGATCTTCCCGTTCCGATCCAGTAGTTCCAATGCCCCGCTTTAGCGAACGCTGCTATTCCAATCAAGCGACTTTCTCTTTAGTCGATCTGATCGAAGCCTGCAGAGTTCTCGACGTCCGCGGGCGATCGCGGCTTTCGGGACGGCGAGAGGTAATGCATTCTATCGAGGACTTATCGATAACGGGAGTCTTCAGACATGGGGGTACGCCATGTTACGGCAGCGTCATCACACCAAGACATCCATTCGAGTTGCTCAATGTTTCAGCTGCGCGGTTTGTGGCTCGGTGCTGCTGGCCGTTGGGTGTTGGTCGGGGAACAGCACCAGAAAAGCCTCTTCGCTAAAGTCGACAAAGAATGTGCAATCATCCGCGCCGGAACTAAGCTCGCGAAATCAATCGTTGCTGGCCCTTTATTCGGCGGAGATCGAGGTCGCGGCTGACAGGATAATTTCGGAATCGCCTTCGCCTGTCGCTCAGAGACAAGCACTGGTATGGAAAGCCGAGGCGATTCCGGTGCTGCAATCATCATTGCTGAAAACTGACCCTGTTGCAGCTGTGCTCGATACCTGGGCGTTCATTTTTCAGATGACCGCATATATGGAACGTCCGGCCTTGAAACAGAAACTGGGAGAGTCCTATCCCGTTGTCGCCGAGACGCTCAGGAACATGGACGCCGAAATGGAGCGGCTTGTCGGGCTTGCCGCGCCGACTGCCAATGTGGCCGACTTGCGTCAGAGAGTCGGCGTCTGGGCGGAAGCCCATCCCATACAGGCCAGTCTGCTAGGCCGTCAATCGGCCGATCCAGATGTAATCCAGAAGGTTGGACAATCTGATTTGGGAATGACGACCTCAATCAAAACGCTGGCTGAGGGTATTGGCGACCTCAATGCCCGTTTGGATTCCTACAACGTTTATCTCCCGAAACAGGCGCGCTGGCAGGCGGAGCTATTGCTCACGGATTTTACGCATGACCCGCAAATTAGCGCGGCTCTGTCCGACTTCGCGGTCCTTTCAGATAGCGCTGCGAAGGCGTCAGGCAAGATAGACCAGATGCCCGAACTTGTCGATCAAACACGCAAGGCGTTTAAGGCGGATGTTGATAGCGAACGATTGTCCGCACAAGCCTTTGTTCAGGAAGAGCGCTTGACAACCATGTATGCCTTGCAGCAGGAGAGAATTGCCACAATTGATGCGATGCATACCGAACGACTGGCCACAACTGCAGAAATCCGCGTGGAACGTGAAGCGGCACTGCAGGAGCTTCGCGGTCAGGAAATAGCGGTCATGAACGAATTCAAGGCCTTCAGTGAGAAGGCCATCCAGGACCTTGACGCAAGGGGTCGCGGTCTCATCAACTTCTTCTTCCTACGCGCTCTCGAACTGATGCTGCTGACGCTGGTCTTGTGCTCTCTTCTGGTATGGGCTGTACTGCGGCGCTTTGTCGGCGGGCCTCCAGGTCGCTCTGCAAAGCCACTCGGCAGTGACGCTGAGTTGGACAACACACCGTGAAATGCGGATCGGGGCGGAACTCATGACAGCGCAACTGCCTCAGCGTTCGGTTCTCCACTCCCCAAGCAAAAGCGTTCTAAAATCGTCCACCAGGGGCGGATATAGACAACAACCACAGCAGGCGGCCAGTCGTCGTCAAATCACCTGTTTTCGGTCGACCGCCTTCGCGCAGTGGGCTCCAGCACTAAATCATTGACTTACCCGGTACACTCCATCGGGCATTCCAAGGATGGGAGTTTTCGATCTCGCCCTGAGTTTTTGGCTGATATTCAAGGGACTAAAGCTCCCTGGGATAGCCGAAGCCCGAGCAAAGGCAGGAGGCGTCTGAACCTCCGGTTGCAGCCGCGACCTTCGACCCCGAGCCGCACTCAATGGTTAGAACACTCCCACGCCCTCATTGAGAGGAATGCGGTCTGTTCTTCGGTTCTGGACGGTTGGGGTGCAATCCGGAAACAACTCAACGCCTGGACAAAAACTTGGGTCGAACTTGGGTCCAATTGCTGCCGAAAACCAGGTATTTCGCCCTATTGGACGCACCACCGGCCCAAACGACTGAACAACGCAGCAAATCGGTTGCTGGGGTCGGAGGTTCAAATCCTCTCTCCCCGACCAATAATTTCAGCAAGATACAAACCTGTTACGACTATTCGACTCAACCCACCGGGAAACAGCCCAGGTTCTCTACCGCGTAAAGGCGCATGGATACTGGCTTTTCTGCAATGCTTGGGTTGTCGGCATCGCCACAATTTCATCTACAGTTGTCATAGTTGCTCGTGCACCAGTTGTTTCTAGCTGATTCGCTAGGGCGGGCCTCATCTTGGCTGACCTGTTGTCCCTGTGCTGTCGCGGCAGAGTCAGTGAATCGTGGCATTTCCACAGCAGCGCTTGTATTTCTTCCCTGAGCCACACGGACACAATTCGTTACGGCCGGTCTTTGAATGTTGCGTAGAGCCTGCTCTCGCGGTACTCGCGTTGGCATTCATCTCTCTGGCCGGAGCAAGGTGCCGATGTATTTTCATTACGCTCGCGGACAAACCCGCGAGAAGCTTTTCGCGCAGTTCCGCACTCACGGGCTCGGCATAGGAACGCATCTCGGGGTCTGGGTCGTGCTCATGGTATAGAGCAAGAATCGGTATCATCATCCCGAACTTGTTGTCATCGTGGAAGAGTTCGCTCCAATCGTCTTCGCCGAGTGCGACGCCACGCATAAACCCTCGCGCCCAGTCGTTTCCGTAGACCAAGCTGTCGGAATGCTTCAGTAGAAAAGGGATGTAGACCTGGCCGGAACTCAGTCTGGTCGCTACGCTATTCCAGCAGCGCATCAAAAGATCGAAGAAGCTCTGTGCTTCCTCGATGCTCTTCCAAATTGGCTCCCTGCGTTCGTCGCCCAAAATCTCAGGCAAGTATCTGCTCGGCGGCACCAGCACAGGCGCGCAAACGAGCGCAGCAAAGAACCCATCGACCTCCTCAAGATTCATCGCGCCTTCATGGCGAAAGCGGAGGAGAATCTCCGCGAGGCGTCTGTTGTCTTCCTCGGAGAATTGGGATGACCGCATATCAGTTTCCATTCGCAAACGAACTGCACGAAAACATTATGCCGTCTTCCGTTTCAGGCGCGTTGCCGTTGTCGAGACACGCTTCTTGCGCAGGTTACCGGGATGAATAAGTATCTCGGCAGGAATCCGCAGCTTCGCATTCAGGCTCCGAATCATGGCGAGGGATAGAGGCCGGTCGCGGCGCATAACTTCGTAGACGCGTGTGCGCTGGCCAATGACTCCGATCAGGGCGCGGTAGTCCGTTCCCTGCTGCTCCAGGCGGAACTTGATAGCCTCGATGGGGTCAGGCAGATCGATGGGAAAGTGCTCGCGCTCGTACACCTCAACCAGAGTGACCAGCACGTCGAGGAGATCGCCGTCCTCGGTACCCCGCGCCGCACCCCAAAGCTCCTCGATCCGCCGTAGCGCTTCCGTATAGTCCTGTTTATTTCTGATCGGTTTTACCTGCATAGCTCACCTTCGCCGCATCGATGTGATCGTAGTCTGCGTGGCTTCCTATCCATTTGATGAAGACGAACTGGCGCGCGTAGTCCACCGCAACTACCAATCGGAATGAATTGCCCTTGATGTTGAAAACAACGCGATCATCTCCCACGATGCTCGCATTGGCGTAGGCCGCCTTCACCTCAGCCGGATGCTTCCAACTTGCCGCCTCTGCCTCATGGAACCAGGCATCGAGGGCCGACTTCACGGGCGCATGGCTCTTCGTGCCCCTCAGCGTCTCCACGAATTCTCGCAAGGTGCTGCGGGCGATGACTCTCACGTGGGACAAGAATATCACTGTGCCCAATATGGGCACAACCGAAATATTTCCTGTAGTCGAATTTGTAGCGGTCAAAGCACTCGGAAACCGCAAAATTCAACAGCTTTCAGCGAGCGGCCTGTAACAGGTTCAACAGCAATCACTTATAATCTACGTAAAGCCATATATTTCAATAAGTTGCGAAATCCGGTTCGGGACCAGGGGGTCGGAGGTTCAAATCCTCTCTCCCTCAACCATCACGCGGCGAGAATGGTTCTGCACTTCGCGAAGCGAGCGAAGGAGCAGATCTTTGGCGTGGCTCAGGAGTATTCCAATGCTCCCGCCAGCGGTTCGGTCTTTTCCCGGGCCCGAAGAGCCGCATGCGCATCGATTCCAATCCTCTGAATGCGCAGCACGGTAATGTCATCCTCCTGCCCGAACTCCTGCGCGGCGGCGGCAATCCCGACCGAAGAGCAGTCCTGGAGGGCGAGCTCGCCGAGGCGGACAAAGCCGAAAAGCTCGCGCTGCTTGTTCTGTGCCTCCACAATGCCGTCAGTAAGCAGAAGTAGCCGGTCGCCCGGTTCCAGAACCAGGGTGTGCTTCTCGATCGGCGCGCATTCGACAATGCCCAGTGGAATGCTCCCAGCCAGAGCCAGCTCGCATCCGTTCAAGAACGGCGGAAGGTGACCGGCGCTGGCGATTGTTGTTTTGCCGTCAGGCGCTATGTGCAGAGCCAGACACGTGGCGAACTGGTTCTTCAGCCGTCCACATAGCCGTTCGTTAACCCCTTGCAGGACCTCTACCGGATCGCGCGTAAACTTGGCCAGCGTTCGCACTGCGCCCACGATGAGCGAGACCAACATGGCCGCGCTCAGGCCTTTTCCGCTCACGTCGCCGATGATGGCCAGGATGGATCCATCTGCTCCAGGAATGATCTGGAAAAAGTCACCGCCCACCTGCTGGGAGGGCCGGTACTCGCTTTCCAGAGCAAAGCCGGGGATGGAAGGGATGGTCTCGGGGATGAGCACCTGCTGAACCTGGCGCGCCTGCTCAATCTCCAGCCTCCATTGCTCGCGCACGCGCTGTGCTTGAAGAAACCGGCGCAACAGCAACACGGTAACGATGCCCAGCGACAGCGCCGTTGCAATCTGGCTGGCGGTAACGGTGTACCCAAAAGCGAAGAACAAGATCGGCGCATGAAACAACTGAAGTTCGAACTGATACTGAGCCACACCGATCAGCACTACCGCGGGCAAAGCCAGCAGCCCTTCGGTCCGGTTTTTCAGAACACCGCGATACGTTACCCACACCAACGCAGCACCCAGAAGGAGCTTGAGCGCCAGGACGAACGGCGGAACCCAGATCAGATCTTGGACAGGCAGCAGTCGGCCATAGAGAGGCGCACGCTCGAGCGCCGTCCCCAGCGCCAACAATGCCACAAGTACCCAAACCGTACGGCGCAGGCTCTTCCTCCCATTGAGCCGGAACCAGCAGGCCCAGAAGAATATCCATAACGCCATCTGGGCCGGAAGCAGAATCACGTCGCGCAGGAATACGGCCTGCATGGCCGAAATCCAGGTGCTATGGTAGGCCATGTGGCGCACGCAAATTACCAGCAGAATCGCGATGCAGTTGACGCCGAGCCACAGGTAGGCAGATTCGGTGCGGTCCAGCGCGTACAGCGAGAACGCCACCCCAATGGCCAGCAACAGGATCGCCGCTTCGAGGAATTCGCTGGTGTCTGAGCGGGAGAGAACGTCCCAGTCCAGACGTTGCATGGCCATCACGGCCTGCGTCTGCCCAAGTACGGGCGGCCCGTGCATGCCGCCGGCCGCGGTCTCGATGAGTGGTGTATGCGCATCCATCCACATGCGGACGGCTATCGTGAGCGCCCCACTGCCGATGCCCGCAGGCAGCGCGAAGGCGCGCGGCTGCGCAATGTAACTCGTCACATCCTTGCCGGAGAATCGCCCAAACTCTCCGATGAAAAGGCCGTTCACGTACACCTGGTAGGCGTCATCCACATTGTGGGGCATCTTGAGCGCAAGCCCGCCCTGCACCGGGTCCCGTAGATTCACGCGCAAACGGTACCACGCAAACCCGGAATAGCCCGGATAGCCGCGCGCCGTCCAGCCCGCGACAAATCCGCTGTTGCCGATGTAGGGGTCGTACGAGCCCTGCGGCGGCGTCAGGTCGATTGTGCTCCACGCGGAGTCGTCGAAATCCGGCTGTGCCCAGTTGGGATTGTCTCCGGTATGAAACTTCCACGGCCCGGTCAGTTCCGCCGTCGCGTTGCCGAGCGCGATGGTTGACTGCGCGGGGAGCACGGCAGCCAGGGTGAGCATTACCGGCAGCACGCACCCTGCCCATCGCGGGCCAATCCGTAACAGGCCGATGAGTCTAGAAAGCATGTGCCTCCGGGGAACCTTCAAGCGCATAAGAAGCTCCCTCATTGTAGGCAGAACAACAAGGGGCAGGCCAGCAATTGTGGGGCGGGCTTTTGGCTTGTCACCTTCGTGCGCTCAGTTTGCCACTCTCCCAGTCAGGTTCTGGCATCGAAACCTGCTTCCACCGATCAGCATGACTGTGGAAAGGCTTTCGCCTGCGCTAGAAAAAGATTGACGGCACCGGCAGCCGCAAATCATAATCCGACCACCCCGGAGGTAATTCAATGAAGCTTCTAGAGTTTCTGGCCGCACTGGCCACGGACACTGAACTAATGTCTGCGTTTCGGCGGTCGCCTCACGAGACCATGAGCAGATTGAGCGTCACCGCGGAAGACCAGCGAGCGCTCCTTGCCGGCGACCCTGTCGCCCTCCGCCAAGCAGTTTTCGCGGAGCAAGCGAACGCCGCACACTTGTCAACGGAAGAGGTCGAAGTGGGGGCCAAACCCGAAATGATGACGCCCCCGCCCAGGCCCAATAAGATCCCGCCGGCAATGCCGGAGGAGATGCCGCCCCCGGCGATGCCAGAAGAGATGCCACCCCCGGCAACGCCGGAGGAGATGCCGCCGCCGAAGCACTCTGTTGGCGCGCACGAAGCGGTGCAGGTTGAGCCCATCGACCATGAGCTCGATCTGACGCAGGATGCGATGCTGGCCGAGCTGGGTCTCCTCCGGGCCGTGGACCAGGACCCCTGCGGAGTATGGTCCGCGAAGGGGCTTACCGTGGTTGGAATGGGCATGCGCGCCGGCGTGCACATGACGGTCGAAACGCGGTTGGCGATCGAACAGGCAAACCGGGTCCTGTACCTGGTCGCCGATCCCGTCTCCGAGGCTTGCATCCACAAGCTGAATCCGGCCGCTGAGTCCCTTGGGCACCTGTACCAGACCGGCAAGCCGCGCATCGAGATCTACGAAACCATGATCGCCAAAATTCTGGACGAGTTGGAATCGGCCGGCGATCTCTGCGTCGCCTTCTACGGCCATCCGGGCGTGCTTTCGTACCCGGCGTGGGAGTCGATTCGCCGCGCCCGCGCCACCGGCAGACGCGCCCGGATGCTGCCCGCAATCTCCACTGAGGACAGCCTGTTTGCCGATCTCGGCCTCGACATTGGGCGCGCCGGACTGCAGAGCTTCGAGGCGACGCGTTTCCTGTACTACAAGTATTGTTTCGATCCGTGCGCCGGCCTGCTGCTGTGGCAGGTCAGCGTGCTCGGAGAAGAACAGTGGAATCTCCCAAACACGGGCGTGCGGCCGCGGCTCGAAGTGCTCGCAGGTTACCTCATGAAGTTCTACGGGCCGGAGCACGAGGTGTTCCTGTATCACGCACCGGAGCTTCCAACCAGCCGTGCGCTGATCGAGCGTGTGGCACTCCGCGACCTGCCCAGAGCCGAGTTTATCTCCATCTCGACCTTGTACATCCCGCCGAGCGGACAGCCGCAAACCAACGAGGAGAACCTCCAGGCGCTGGCGCAGATGGGGTTCAGAGAATAGAAGCCTTTCGGATTCCGCAGATTCACATCAAAGGAAGGACGAGGTTCATCGTCCTTCCTTTTTTCTGGGCCTCGCTTCGGGGCCGGCGATACTCGACCGCACCGGAGATAGGCGTCGCTGGCAGTTTGGGCACCTGCGAGTCGCCGCACAGGACGAAGCTCCGCGAAAGGCTCGGCCTTCTAGACCTTTACGTGCAGAGCAACCATCGTTATGTCGTCGTCGAGATCCTCACTCGGGCCACGTGCCGACCATTGTGCGACGTCATCCAACAACCGAAGCGCGAGCTGATTTGCCGAACCGGTCCCTTCAGCAGCAAGGAACTTCCGGAAACGGTCGTCGCCATATTGAATATCGGCCGCATTGCAGGTTTCGGGAATTCCATCCGTGTATAGCAAGCACCAGTCGCCGGGGGCAAGCGGCAGTTCCACGGCAGAATAGGTGGCAATGTCGAATTTGCCAAGGAACAGGCCGTTCTCCAGAACATCCCTTACACCCTCTCCAGATCCGTTCCACATTAGCAGCGGCGGATGTCCGGCGCCCGCGTAAGTAATGGTTCGCTTTTCCATGTCGACGTAAACATATGCTGCCGTCACGTAGTGGTGCTGGAACTTGCCGCACAGCGCCCGGTTGAGCCCCAGGAGCAATTCGGCGGGATTGGCAGCATTGTGGGTTTGGGCAGCAAGCGCGATCTTCAACATCGAAGCAATGAGAGCCGCGGGCATTCCGTGACCGGACACGTCGGCTATGAGAATTCCAACGTGCTTTTTGTCGACGACGAGAAAGTCGTAGAAGTCACCGGCGACCGAGGTCATCGGTATGTAGCGTGCAGCGATGTCGAGTCCTTCAATCTCCGGAATCTCCCGGGGGAGAATCGAGAGCTGAATCTGGCGCGCCGTTTCCATTTCCTTTTGAATCGTAAAAAGCTGCTGCGCAAGCTGCTCGCGCATACCGCGCAGTACGAGATGTGTCTGCACCCTTGCCTGAACCACAGCCGGTGAAAACGGTTTGTGAATATAGTCGACCGCGCCCACCTCAAACCCGCGTGTCTCATCGGCGGTCTCAGTCTGGCCGGTTAGAAAGATGACTGGAATATCCTTCGTTCCGGGATCTGCCTTCAGCTGAGTACACACCTCGTAGCCATCCATGCCGGGCATCATCACGTCGAGCAGGATGAGATCGGGCGGTGGAGTCGCTTTCGCCAACTCGAGCGCCTTCGCGCCGTTGGTCGCAATGCGCACCTTGTAGGTATCTTTCAGAATCGAGTTCACGACCTGGATGTTGGAAGGTGCATCATCCACTACGAGGACAGTTTGCTTCTGGTTTTTCTCATCCATTTGATTTCCCATTCTGTTCACACACTTGCGCGATTGCGCTGAGCTTCACGAGCGCAGTCTCAAAATCGAAATCATTCATAGCTTCCTGCAGCGCGATCAGATCTTCCTTCCCGGCTGTCCCTGCCAGGGCATCCTGCAGTTCCGGAAGCATCTCAATTGCATCTCCGTCGCTTGCTTCGAGCGCCTCCTTGAGACGACTGACTACACGAGCGGCTCGCGCCGCATCGAATGACGCAGCATTGTTTGACTGCGGTTCAGAATCGGCTTCGGCCCCAAGAGCGTCGCGAATGGCCGCAACCTGGGACTGCATGCAGCCGGCAAACCGATCCAGGATCTTCGATGTCGAGTCCTCCGAATCGCGGATTGCCTTCTCCAGATCCCTGGCCGACGAATGCACTTGCATGATCCCAAGGTTGCCGGCAACGCCTTTCACCGTATGCGCAATGCGCTCCGCAATCTGGTGGTCGCCATTGGCGAGTGCTGCCGCAATCTGCGTCGCCGCATCGGCCTGTTTTGCCGCGAATTGTGTGAGCAGGTCGCGATAGAGCCGCCGGTTGCCGGCCACGCGATTGAGGCCTTCAGCGATATTAACGCCCTGGATAGGCGGCAACGCGATCTCATCCCTTGCTTCGGTTGTGATCCTTCGAGACTCGTCGCCCGCCCTGGCCTTTGGAGTGGCCCACCGCAAGAGCGTCTTAAACAAATCATCCGGATCGATGGGCTTGGAGATGTGGTCGTTCATGCCCGCATCAAGGCAGCGTTGACGCTCCTCAACCAGTGCGTGTGCGGTCATCGCGATAATCGGCAGTTTCTGCAGTCGCGCGTCTTTGCGCAGAAGCCGGGTTGCAGTCATCCCATCCATCTCCGGCATCTGGATGTCCATCAGGACCACATCGAAGCTGGCGCCACGATCTTCCGTGGTAAGCATCTTGACTGCTTCGCCGCCATGATTTGCAACCGTCACAACCGCGCCGGCGCTCTCAAGCAGTTCCGACGCAACCTGCTGGTTCATTTCGTTGTCTTCTACAAGCAGAACGCGAATCCCCGTTGCATCGTGCTCCTGTTTCTTATTGCGGATTTCACGCGGCGAGCGTTCGGCAAGCGTCACGATGCCAAACAGATCCATCAGAGTGTCGTACAAGAGGGACGAATTCACCGGCTTCAACAGGAAGCCCTCGATTCCAATCTCCTCTGCGTGCGCGCGAATATCCTCACGGCCAAACGCCGTCACCATCACGATCTTCGGAATATTGTGCAGCCGTTCGTGCCGCTTGATGATCCTGCTCGCCTCCAGTCCATCCATGTGCGGCATGTGCCAGTCCATCAGGACAAGCTTGTATGGATCTTGCGCGTCGGCGCTGACAATCTCGCGGATTGCGTCTTCCCCCGAAGCAACCGACTCAGCGCGCAGAGCAAAAGCCCGCAGCGCTTCGGTCAAGATCTCGCGCGCCTGTGCGTTGTCGTCCACGACGAGCGCGCGTATGCCGGCGAGGTCCGGAATGAACCGCTTCCGTTTCTCTCCGATTCCGATTCCGAACCACGCTGTGAAGTAGAACGTGCTGCCGACTCCGGGCTGACTCTCAACCCAGATCTCTCCGTTCATCATTTCAACGAGGCGTTTGCTTATTGACAGACCTAGTCCCGTGCCGCCGTATTTACGGGTTGTTGAAGTATCGGCCTGCGAGAAGGCCTGGAACAGGCGCGCACTCTGTTCCGAGGTCATGCCGATCCCGGAATCGCGTACCGCGAACTTCAGCTTCACGCGATCCGCAATCTGCTCCTCCGTTGCAGCAGTCACCAATACTTCACCCCGGTCTGTGAACTTGATTGCGTTATTGACCAGGTTGATGAGAATCTGGCCCAGACGAAGCGGATCGCCCATTAAGTGCTGTTGGATATCGTGTTGTGCGGCTATCAGGAATTCAAGATTCTTGTCTTGCGCCTTTTGTCCCACGATGTTCGAAAGATTCTCGAGCACGCTTTCAAGTTCAAACTCGGTTTGCTCAATGTCAAGCTTGCCGGCTTCAATCTTGGAAAAGTCGAGAATGTCGTTGATGATTCCGAGCAGGGACTGAGCGGCCGACTTCACCTTTGTCAGGTAGTCCGTCTGCTTTGGTGTGAGATCAGTCTTCAATGCCAGGTGCGTCATGCCGAGAATGGCATTCATCGGCGTGCGAATCTCGTGGCTCATGTTTGCGAGGAAGTCTGACTTCGCCCGAGTGGCTGCTTCTGCTGTTTCTTTCGCTGCTCGCAGCTCCGCCTCTGCCTGAAGACGCTCAGTAATGTCGCGAAATGCAATGACGGTTCCCGCGATGGTATCGCCTTTGCGAATCGGCGTTGTGGAGTATTCGACCGGGAGGCACGAGCCGTCTTTCCGCCATAGAACTTCGTCCGAAACCACCCGGCTCTGGCCATCTCGGGCCGTCAGGTACATTTTGCATTCTTCACGTGGAAATCGAATGCCGTCTGCATTCGCGTAGTGGACGAGTGCGTGCATCGGCTGACCAACGAGTTCCTCTGGCGTGTACCCCAGCATCCTCGCCGCCGCCGTGTTCACAAACGTGGTCACTCCCTCCGGATTCATGCCCCAAATCCCTTCAGCAACAGAACTGAGAATCAGACGCGATAGCTCCTCAGCCGCGGCCACTGCCTCCGCCTGCGATCTTGTTTGTTCAAGGAGTTTTCTGGTCTTGATATTGGCCGACAGGATCTCGGCGGTCATGGCAACGGAGGGGATCATCGTTTCGAGGAGAGCCCTCTGGCGATCCGAGATCGGTGACAGAATCGCAAGTTCCAGCACGCCAACCAGAATGTCGTGGTGCAGAACGGGAAAGAAGAGCAACTGTCCTGCCGTTACGCCACCCAGGCCGGCTGAGACTTTCAGCGTCTCTCCGTCGTTGGGCACAAATGTGAGCACACGGCGTTCACTTGCCGCCTGACCCACGAGACCCTCGCCCAGGGCGAATTCGCGTGGCTCAGCAGCTACGTCAGCCGCGAAACAACCCACGCGGGTGAGGCGGGTACGACCCTCATCGGCGATGTACAGCGCCCCGTGCAGCAACCCCATGCACTCGGAGACGCGCGAAAGCAGAACCGATGCAAACGTGCCGAAGTCGCTCGCGCCCTGCAACCTTTCAACTGTGGTCGACGTTTCAGACTTTACCCATGCCTGAGTCTCGCGCTCGCGGGCCGCGCTTTGCAGCGCATCGAGCGCCCGGCTCATTTCTCCGATCTCGTTGGGGCGGGTGAGATTTGTGATCGGCTGGTTCAGGTTTCCCTGCGCAACGCCCAGGATCATATTTCGAAATGACAGTACGACCCTGACCACTTCAACCTGGACGATCAGTGCGGCAACACCAAACGAAACGAGCAGACCGAGCCCGATCACGAGCCAGGTGAAGAGAATCGCCCTGTGCGTTCTCGCGGTGAGCTCTTCGGACATCTGGTCAACTCGCGCCTGAAGTGAACCTTCCAGGTCGATGAGGGTTTTCCGCGTGCTAAACCATTCCGGATCGACGACTTCGCGCATCCGGTGCACGGCCTTTTCGTTCTCCTGGCTTTGTGTTGCGATCCTCACCGGCCGCGAGTCGGACTCCAGCTTGTCAAAGAGAGTGGAGATCTCGTCGATCTGCGCGGCCCGATCCGGACTTCTGCGCCGCGCCTCCTGCAGTACCCCGTGAAACTCAGTGACCGTCTGGTCAAGTTCGGCATCGATCACGCGCATCTGGTCGATATCAGGCTCGGCGATCTCCTTGTACAAAAGCCGTGCGAACCGGTTATTCAGCGATTGCGCCGTTGTGAGGCTTTGGAGAGCCTTGACGTCCTTGTCGAGCATGCCGCTGTAACGGACATCGATGCTCTTCATTTCGAACGAGGAAAACAGTGTGGCCGCGATCACCATCACTGCCAGAGGCAATAGCGCGAAAAGGATCTTGGTGCGAATTTTGAAATTGCTCAGGATACCCATCTCATCGGTTCCCCCTGCTCAGGGAGCGGCGCTTCTCAGAAGCCCTCATGCGCAGCAAGTTTAGGCTGCCAGGCGATTCGGGGGAACTGGCATTACTTCCAGTACCAGGGTCCGCGAATGTCAAAAATGGGGAAAAGCCGAGGAGAGAGGCCCCCGAAGTGGGATCGAGAAGCGCCGTGGAGCAAAACCGAGATTTCTCTTGAGGGAGGGCCGTTTTTCAATGACGGAGGTGTCGTTCGTACGGGTTCCGACTGGGTTTCGGGCAATTCGGGCTGAATGCCATTTTCGAATTCTGCCGGGATAGGCGCTCATCCACCCGGGGCAATGAATTGGGCGCGTTCCCCGCCCAGATGCAAGAGAGTTCGCCCGGAATCATCGAAACCAGGCCGCAACAGCCGGTCAAATGGGTTCGCATTGAACCCAGGGCGATCAATCTCGTCGAATAAGTCACTGGAAGAGCCGGGGCGCGAATTCGTGGAGATAATCACGCCAGTTATTCCATGCGTGGAATCCTTCGCTCTGGTGAAACTCCGGACTGTACCCGTACTTCTTCACCAGGTCAATTGTGGGTCCGGTATTGGGTAGTGCTATGTCGTACTTGCCTGCCGCGAACCAGAAGAGTTTGACGTTGTTCTTGTCCGGGCTTTGCAACGTCGCGAGGTTTGTCTGCTCAAACTGCCCTCGCATCGGCCCAAACCAACCCGAACTGAATACACCCAGATAAGAGAAGAAGCCGGGGTGAGTGAGAGATATATTCAGCGTCTGAATTCCTCCCATGGACAGTCCAGCAAGCGCACGATGCTGTGCGTCGGCAACAACACGGTAATGTTGTTCTACGTAAGGAATGACGTCGTTCAGGAGATCGTTGGAAAAGGGATCGGAAGCTACATCCGCTCCCATGGATCGCATATCCATGTGGGTGCTTACATGGCCTGCCGGCATGACGACGATCATGGGTTTCGCCTGGCCGGCCGCAATCAGGTTGTCGAGGATGAAGTTGGCGCGGCCTACCGAAATCCACGAGTCATCGCAGTCCCCTCCCCCGTGCAGGAGATAGAAAACCGGGAATGAAGCTTTGCTCTGTTCATATCCGGGCGGGAAGTAGATATGCATGCGCCGCATCCTGCCGAGCGTCCTGGACTGGTAGTAAACGGTGGCCACTTCGCCATGCGGCACATCCTTTGCATCTGCAAAGTTGCCTGGAATCACAAACAAGCTTCGGACCGTAGACAGCGATTCACTCGACGCGGCGTTCTTGGGATCTGTAGCGCTCACGCCATCAACGCTGAAAGTGTATCGATAGGCTCCGGCAGGATATGGTCCGACCGTGATCGACCAGATGCCGTCTTCGGCCCTGGTCATCGGCACACCCTTCATCGCAGCCATTACATGATCCGGGACGGCGCCGGGAACCGACTCCTCGCCTTCGGAAATCAACTTCAAGTCCTTGGCATCCGGCGCCCAGACACGAAATGTGACAGTCCCTTCCGGATGTACTTCCGGTGAAACCAGGTTTGTGTTTGGCGTAACCTGCATCGCCGGCATCGGCGGCGGGGCCGGAGCGGGCGTCTGCTGTGCATCGGCACCCGTTCCTACGAGCAGGAACAGGACACCCAATGTCGTGAAAAGCAACGCTTCAGACTTGCTGCATCTCATAAGTGAATCCTCTTTCACCAAGACCTTCGCCGGATCGACTATTTCAAATTAAGGCAGTCTGCTGCTGGTGAAGAATCCAGCCGGGCATCACCAGCCGTCACGCCATGCTCTTTGCTGCAAGCGCCCGCCTCAATGGTGACGGGAGCTACTTTGGTAGAATCGGAAACCCGCTATTCCGGCGAGGGATTGCCGCAGAATTGTTCTGCATTTGCGACGCCTTCTCAGCAAGAGTCATGCGATGCACCAGGTCAACTGCCCGCTGCTCCGGCGACAAACTCTGATTCATATAGGGGAGATTCGCCGTATCCTGAGCGACCGCAAATTGCATGAACAAGCCAAGAAAAAGCAACCCAGCCCACGAGACAATTCCCTGCACAATTCGCGCCATGCATTTCTCCATCTTTTTCCTCCATGTTGAGTGTAGGCCGACCGAAACTCTCCGCTTCCTCGAAGCCCATCGGCACAATCGAGATCATCTCGCCGCCTGCGCACTCTACTCTGAAGAGGTCATTCGCAGTACTTCAACAACGGCGGACATGTCTTCCTCAGCATGTCCTTCCGCAGCAGCGCGTTCAAAGATCCGGCGCGCATTCGTTGCGGTCGTCAGGTTGACGCCAATTCTTTCTGCCTCGGCGTGGGCATACGCCAGATCCTTTGCCATCAGCTTGAGCAAAAAGTTGACCGTGTAGTCGCGATTGACCATCCGTGTCGAGATCGCCCCAAGCAGAGGACTTCCGGGAGCCCCGTTTTTCAGGATCCGAAGCGCCTTTTCCCGTTCAAGTCCGCTCCGCTCAAGCCACGCAAGACCCTCTGCAAGTGAGGCAACCTGGACGCCGCAAAGAAAGTTATTCAACAGCTTCATCTTCGCGCCGCTGCCGGTCGGTCCCAGGTAAACGACTTCCTTGCTCATGGCCTTCAGTACCGTTGCAGCCTTGTCGAGGGTCGGTTCCGAACCGCCGACAAGAAAGGTCAGCTGTCCTTCTTCGGCCTGAACACGGCTACCTGTTACCGGCGCGTCGAGGAACTCAAGCCCACGCGATTCAGCCAGCGCAGCAAGTTCGCCTATCCACTCCGGACTCAACGTGCTCGACTCGATGAGGATCGTTCCTTTGGATGCAGTCTGCAGCGCGCCATCTTCACCCGTCCACGCCTCGCGCGATGCGGTGTCATCGGCAAGCATCGAGAGGATGACGTGTGCACCTGAGGCAGCATCGGACGGAGTAGAGGCGATGCGCGCTCCGTGTGCGGCGAGCGGCTCCGCCTTTGCGCGCGTGCGATTGTAAACCGCGAGCGGGAACCCTGCTCTGAGCAGATTGCGAGCCATCCCGACGCCCATTGTTCCCACGCCGAGCAACGCTACCGATAGTTTTTCCATGCCTCCTCCCAACAGAGAGCTTATGCGAGCGACCGCACGCGACAGAGCTGGTTTGATTGTGTCTCTGCATGGACCGGGTTGCGCAGAGCCCGGCCGAAGCCCTCAAACTTGACTTCCATCACATCGCCGTCCGTAAGAACGATTCCCGAGCCGAAGGAAAGCGCGTCAGCACCAAAGAAATGAACATGAACGCAGCCAGGGCGGCGGTGCCCAGCGAATTTGAAGTGATGATGCTCAAGATTCGCCAGGCTGTGACACATGTTCTGTTCGCCGCTGGCGATCTCCCTTTCCCACAGAACTGCACCCGCACGCAGGATGCGAACCCTGCCGGGGACATCTGTAAACGCCGCGCCAATGACCAGTTCAGGACCAAGACTGCACGCGCGGAGTTTCGAGCCCGCCAGGTTCAGATAGTTCCGTTTCTCAAATTTGTGGTCGGAGAATTCATTGCCCTGGGCGATGCCAATGCGATACGGCTCGCCATCCTGGCCAACAATGTAGACCCCGGCAAGTTCGGCCTCTTCACCGCCATCTTCTGCATGAAACGGAACCTCGAGAGCCTCATAGGGCGCACGCAGGCTCGAGCCATCTCCCTTGTAGAACCACTCCGGTGCGATTCCAACCTCTCCCTCCGGTGGACGCCCATTCTCAACACCCCACTGAAACATGCGCATGCTGTCCGTGATTGCCTCTTCCGGCTTTTTGATGTCACCGGCGAGATGCATGGCCTGGCGCTCACGCGCACTTCCCAGGTGCGTCAACCCGGTGCCCGAGATCAAGAGCCGCGATGGTTCATCCGGGACATGGATGGGCGCGAGCAATTTCCACGGTGAACCCCCAAGGCAGACATCGTCGTAAAGGAGTGTCTCGCCGTTGGCAGTTTCGCGAATGTATTTCTCCATCGATACGTTGTCACGGAGACATTGTTGTGCAAGGTCATACGTTGACGAGACATTTGTCAGACATCGCAGATGCGGCTCATCGACCATTGCCACGCGCAGGTTGGCGCCGTCCGATATTTGAACCAGATGGGTAGCCACAGCACTCCTATCCGATCACAGCGAATCGCTTGAGAGACTCTTCATTTACGGTAAGTCCCAGTCCGGGTTTGTTCTCATCGAGATCGATATAGCCATCGACGGGAACCGGCTCTCCATCGAAGATGTACCAGAAGAGCTCATTCCCCACCTCGACATCGACCTTGCGGGAAGAACTCGGCAATCGGCGAGTTCAGACTGGCCATCACGACGTGATAGTTGTGCATCTGGCCTGCGTGCGGCACCACGGGAATCTGAAACGACTCGGCGAGAGCAGAAATCTTGCGCGCCTGGCTGATGCCGCCTACGCGATTCGTATCGAACTGAATGTAGTCAAGCGCATCGTCTTCCAGCAGAGAACGGAATCCGAAGATGGTGAATTCATGCTCTCCCCCGGCGATCGGGACTCGTCCGTATTTCTTCAGTTCCCGATAGCCCCGTGTGTCGTCAGGAATCACGGGCTCTTCAAGCCAACGGATGCCAAACGGCTCAAGCAGCGGAAGCATGCGCTTGGCATAATCCAGCGTCCATCCCATGTAAGCGTCCGTCATCAGATCGATACCCTCTCCAATGACTTCGCGGACGTTCCGGACGAGTTCGACATTCTTCATCATGCCTTCGCGGCCATCCATCGGTCCCCAGCCGAAGCGCAGTTTCATGGCCGTGTAACCCTGGTCCTTATAGTGCTGGGCCTCGGCACGCAGTTCATCAATGGGCATGGCGTAGAGACGGCTCGCGTAGACAGGGATGCGTTCCTTGGTGCGGCCGCCGAGAAGGCGATACACGGGCTGCTTCGCGTCTTTGCCAAGCAGGTCCCAGAGCGCGATGTCCACCGCATGAAATGGCTGTCATCGCCACGCCTTTGCGGCCGAATGCCATGGTGCGCCGATACATCTGCTGCCAAAGGAATTCGGTGTCCCACGGATCGCTGCCAACCAGGATCGGCTTGAGATACGTGTCGATCACCAGTTTCGTGACCAACGGGGACAGTGCAGCGTTGCCAAGGCCGACAAGGCCGGTATCCGTGAAGATCTCTACGAGAACCCATCCATGAAAGGAGAAGTTGCCCATCGATGCTTCGCGGTAACTCACCAGATCCATCGGATTCGTACAAAAGTGAGGGGGGAGAGGCACTGTCTTCGCCTTCCCATTGGACGACGCGTGCGCGAACTTCAGTGATCTTCATATTCAGGCCTCGATTTCCTGGAGATCATGAATGCCCAGGGGTTGAACCCTGCCGCCAAACACCACGATGGCAAGGAAGCCGATGAGGTGAAAGCTGCCCACCAGTACAAAAAGCGTCTGATAACCGAATCCATGCTCGAGCAAATATCCTGCGACGAGGCCGAAGATCGCTCCGCCAATCGCACCTCCGAAGCCCACGAGGCCAGACACAGTGCCAACCGCCGAGAGCGGAAAGATGTCAGCTGGAATCGTCATGATCAGCCCTGACCAGGATTGCTGGCAGAAGAACGCAATGCTGAACAGCACGATCGCAAGCTGCACCGGGACCATTGGAACCAGCATCACGACCGGCATGAAGGCCGCGCTTGAGCCGAGCGCGATCTTGCGCGCCTTATCGAGTGAGAGGCCGCGGCGCAAAAGACGGCTCGAGAAATAGCCTCCAAGAAAGCTGCCGATGCCGGAGGCTGCGTAAGGAATCCAGGCATAGTAGCTTACCTGCTTGATGTCGAAGTGGCGCGCGTCGTAGAGATACTTGGGCAGCCAGAACAGAAGGAAGTACCACGCGGAATCGCTCATGAACTTCGCGAAAACCAGCACCTGAACGCTTCGCATCCTCAACACCTGACCGAGGCTCAGGCGACGCGCCAGAAGTCGAAGATCGGCGCTGTTGACCGACAAAGCTGCAGGATTGCTTCGGTAGGAAGCGATCCACCACAACACCCATACCAGCCCTGCAGCTCCCGCCAGGAAGAAGACCATCCGCCAGTTGCTGTGAAGCAACACGAACCCGATCAGCGGAGGCGCCAGCACCGACCCTACCGCCGTGCCAGCATTGATGATGCCCACCGCGGTCGACCGATGTTGCGGCGAAATCCATTCAGCAACGACGCGCACCGCGGCTGGAAAAGCTCCGCCCTCACCCATGCCGAGAAGAAAGCGGGCGGACAAGCAGCATGCCAAAGCCGGTGGCGAAGCCATGCAACGCACAGGCGATGGACCACCACAGCATGATCAACATGAACCCGCGGCGCGTGCCAACCAGATCGAGCAGGCGACCTCCGCCTGCGTACAGGGCAGCGTATGAAAGCAGGAACGCCGTCTGCAGATAGGAAAACTGCTGGTCTGAGATGGGTATGCTGTGCTGAACAGCGGCGATCGCAACCGGAAGTGTCTGACGATCGAAGTAACTGATCGCAATTGCTGCCGTTACGAGGGCGACACTCGTCCATCCACGATCGACACTGTCGCGGGGTGAAACTTCGACGCTGCGTTTCAATGCGGTCATTCGTTCGGCAACTACCACGTGAGGTGCAGCAGCGAGATTCCTGAGTGCGGTAAGTCTGTCGAGATCGTCACCTGCCCATTGTCGACGTCGAGCCACACCGGAGACGTGAGGAGTTGGAGCTGTCCGGCGGCCTGCAGCTCAGCGTATTGCCGAGCGTCGGGATGCTGCGGAGAACCCATCTTCTGCCATAGTGTATAGGCATTGCTGTGCGTGTCGTCGATGCGATAGTGCTGGAGCAAAACGCGATTCACGCCCACGGGGATGCCGGCGATCGTCACAGTCGCCGGGGCGGCCGGCGCGGGCTGGTCGACGTCGTGGTAATTCCAGAGCAGAACGGCCGCGTCTTTGCTGGAGCGCGTCGCGAGTGCGTCGATGTCCGGCTGCTGCCTTACACCGGTGCTTACAAGAGTGTCGAGCGGAACAGCGCCCGTGCTTTCCGTCTTAACGCGGTCGCCAGACATCATTCCAAACATCCGAAAGACGTTGAGCACTGGCTTGTCCACGCCGTTGGTCGCAAGGGACCGGAAACCTTCGAAGTAGTCCTTATCTTCAAACTCAAAGGACCAGCTCAACATTGAAATCAGGTTCACCGCGTAACGATCTTCCAGTTCGAACATCCCCTTGAATGCCGCCGCGGTGTAAGCCGGATAGAGTGTGCCGTTCCGATAGTTGTTGGCGGGATTCACCTTGGAAGAGCAGGCTGCGCAGCCCTCAGGGTCGGCCTCGCTGATGATGATTGGCAGGTGCCGAAACTTCGGGAAGCCCGCAATCAGTGCGAATCCCTTATCCACATCCGTGAGTTCGCGGTTCAGGCCCATCGTTACCACGCCATCATGAATCGTCGGAGAGCCCTTCGCGTGGAAAGAGATGAAGTCAATCGGAATGGCTCCACCCGTAGCAGCGCTCTTGCCTGAATGAACGTGCTCGAGGAAGTTCCTGAGAAAGATGTTCGCCTTCTCGCGACCCGGACTGGTGCTTGCTGGCCCGCCTACCCTGGCCTGAGGCAGCGCTTTCCTTACTCCGGCAACGGCATAGTCGTAGAGCTTCCAATACTCTTCTGGCGAGGAATGCCAATAATCGATGTCCGGTTCATTCCACACTTCGAAGTACCAGCGCAGAACCTCGTTCCTGCCGTACCGCTCGACGAGGTGTGCGGTCATCACTCGTACCAGTTCTTCCCACTTCTCGTAATCCTTGGGCGGGTTATTTGACTTGCCTGAGATGGTCGATTGCGGATAGTGCACCTGGTACGGTTCGTGCCGATTCGGAAGGTCCGCAGCAAGGTCCTTCGGCATAAAGCCAAGCTCTACAAGCGGGCGAACGCCGGCCTGCTTGTACGCATCGAAGATGCCGTCCAGGATGGTGAAATCGTAGATTGACTTGCCATTCGCGTCCTCACTGTAGATATTGGTCGAGCTGAACTTCAGTTCCGCCTTCCCGTCGCCGGAAGTGAGAAGGTGATGCACGCGTATGTAGACAGGAACCGGGCTCAGGTCGTGCAGTTCCTTCAGCAACGCGCGACCGTGCAGCATCGTCGTGTAGTTGGCCTCGTCGTATCCGAACCAGCTGTAAATGGGCTTGTACGCACCGACCTTTCGATTCAGATCGACGCGGATCGAAACAGGGGCCTCACCAGAAGCGGGTGATGACAACGGGGCCGATCCCTGTGCCAGCGCCGCAGAGGGGCCAATCATCTGCGAAATGGACCCGCATGCCAAAGCTGCCACGGTTACAACGCGTGAGAATCCGGTCATGTTTCCATCCCCTTAGACATATACTTCGTGCAAACTGCATTTCATCCGAAGGTATCAAGGTCCTTATGATCGGCGCCTGTGGGAGCATCGACCATTGCAGTCGAGTGCAACAGCCGGTTCTGGTCATAGGCTACAGCTTTGCAGCTCTTCCCTTTCTAGAGTCTCGCGCAGCCTTCGTGCACTTTCCTGTCGCTGAAGGCGGCGCAAATGTCGCATCAGAGCTTGATGAGCACGATGCTGATTGCGCCGAGTTCGGGGGCGATTCATTTGATCATGGCAGAGGAGCCTGAACAGCAGACCAGCCCTCTGGATTCAATGAACAAAAATTCCTCCCCAAAGACCTGCAATTGGAGTATGCTTGGGCACTCGACGTTCCCCGTTGTCTTCCCTGGCAAATCAGTATGAATACCGCTTCCGTTGGATTTGTTTACAACTACCCCTGTCCGCTCAAATGCGATTTCTGCTGTCATACCGCTGAAGTCGTCGGGCCCGGCAGAGCATGCCCGGAAAACATCATCCCTGTCATCCTCGCCTTCGCCACCCAGCCTTCGGTGATCCGGTTCGCCTTTACTGGCGGCGATCCCTTCCTCTACATTGATGAGCTCATGACGATCATGCGGGCTGCCCGTGATGCCTGCATCAACCAGCCATTCCAAATTATTACTTCCGGCTTCTGGGCAAAGTCTCCTGAAGCGACCGATACTCAACTCGGCCAGCTTCGCGCTCTCGGGTTGGATATCCTCGGACTCAGTTACGACAAACAGCACGCCCGCTGGGTCTCCTCCGAGCAAGTCCACTGGATTGCGGCTGCCTGCAGCCATCACGACATCAAGTTCAGCATCCACGGTGTCTTCTGGAATCCCGGCGAGAGGGTTGAGGACCTTCTGCCCGATCTTCGCGACGTCCCTATGATGTCGGACCTCGTCACCTCCATCGGCCGTGCACGCGCCAAGGTTGGTGAACAACCGCGGTACGATCTTCCCGACGACAGCAAATACAGGTGCGATGGACCCCGAAGATACAACATCACCATCTATCCCAACGGGGATGTCTACCCGTGCTGCTCGGGAGGTTTCAACAAGGAGGCAAAGCTCCTTTGCGGCAACGCCTTCACTGACCCGCCCAACCAGATCCTCTTGAACGTCTACGGCAACTTTCATGCACGTATCGCCAAGGAGATTGGCTTCAACGTTCTTTACTCCCACGTCCAACGGACCGCACCCGAACTCTTCAGACGGCTCCCCAGTTTCTCCTCCGTCGATACGGTGTGCCAGATCTGTCGAGATATTCATGCCAACCCTGAACTCCAGCGAGAACTCGGCCCCATCTACGAGCAGATGGAAATCGACTATGCGCTGTCTTGCCTGGAAGAGCACGATTCCTGCCTCAACCTGTTCCAGAACCCTTGAGAATCCTCAAGCAAAGGAGGGAAGAACATGACCAAGGAAGAATTGAGGAAAAAGCTCCTCAGCGATCCCGAAGCGAGAAAGAAATTCATCGCAGCAACCGCAGATTATTACAAGAGTGTCGGCCTTCCAGCGAATGACGCCGACCTCACCGCATTAGCGGAAAACCTGAACAGCGCGGGAAAGTCAGGCAGTGCGATCAGGATAGTCCCGATCATCATCATCATTTGGGAGCCGCCTATCGGACCCATAGGCAGAGAATGATCTCAGGGACGTATCATCGCCGACGATCTCAGCGAACATACAAGGTAGACAAGAACGCAAGGCGCAATCGCCTGCAAGCGTTTGCGCCTGTGTTTTAGCTCATGAATCCCAGGTACGGACTGGAACCGAAGTTGGCGAAGTTCGGAAACACCTGTCTGATCTGTCCGTCGGAGAGACCGAACCAGCGCGCAAGAGTTCCCGCGTATTGGTCGACTGCAGTGGTAGGAATCAGCCGGCCCGCGCCGAGATCGTTGGCTTGATTTACACCGATTACCGGGTACTGACCATACATATCCTGGCCCTGAACCGCACCGCCCACAACGAAGTGATGGCTGCCCCAGCCGTGGTCTGTGCCATCGCTGTTGGACGTCAGGGTCCTGCCAAAGTCAGAAGCGGTGAACGTCGTAACCTGGTCGCCGAGGTTGGAAGTAGTCATCAGGGTATCGAAGTATTCCAGGGCCTGGCCGAGTTGTGTGAGCAGCCTCGCGTGTTGGGTAGCCTGGCCGTCGTGGGTGTCGAAGCTGCCGAGTTGCACGTAGAAGATCTGCCGGCTCACTCCGAGGCTGGCTCTTCCGCCGATGATCCTTGCCACGGTCTGCAGCGAGCTTGCGAGCGGGTTATCGGCAAGCTTGTTGGTTACCGGATCGAGATATTGCGGCGGGTTTGGGACCCCTCCCTGGCCTGCGGGAAGCATGGCAGAAGCCAGGAGTTCCTGAGCCTGGATTGATCGGTTGATAACGACTTCATATTCCTTTGCAAAGAGATTGCTTTCATCCGCGCTGAGGATTGATGCGAGTGCATTTGATCCGGTGGGTTGTCCAAATAATGGCTGTGCAAGGCCAGAGATCGGTATCGGCCCAGCGGAGGTCACGTTGAGCTGATACGAAGTACGTCCCGATAGAAAGAGCGCGATTCCCGCGGTTGAGATGCACGTGAACATGGAGTTCGAATTCAGGTTCATGCTCTCGATCAGATCGGCCGCCGCACCGCCCCACCCCACATGCTCCGCGCTGCCACCGTTGGAAACGATCGCCTGCCATGCTGCTGTCTGATCGAAATGTGAGAACAACGATGCCGGCAGAGGAACAGAACTGGCATTCACCTGTGCCTTGGTGGCGGGAACAATCAGGGTACCCGTGTTGGCCACAATTGCTGCGCGACCAGCGTTGAAAAGATTCTGCACTCCCACCAATGCGGGATTGAGTGCGAAGGTGCGTCCACTCTGCGGAGTCTTCAGATTGATTGGAAGCAGTTCACTCATCGGATAGGCAAGGCCGGATGCCCCTGAGCGCGCCTGCGTAAACGCGGTATAGGAGTCCGGATCGGTGGCGATCACTGTGCCGTGCCCGTCGTTACCACCCTGCAGAAAGACGCACACGAGCGCACGATAGTCGGATGTGCCGGTCCCCTGGGCCATTGCGGCGAGCGAGTTGAGCTCTAACAGGAATGGACTGGCGTACAACCCCGCCATGGAGGCCATTGAAGCTGTTCTAAGAAACTGCCGCCGTGATCGATCAAAACTGTTCATCGTTCGCTCCCTAAAACTGCGCACAGAAGGATGGCGAAGCCATCGTGAGATAGACTGCCGTCTTCACCCGGGCAGCAAGCGCGGCGTTGATTGCATTCTGATCACCTGCGGGAACCGGTATCGCGCTGACGGCATTCAAAATCTCGCTGTAGAGAGTGCTGTCCATCTCTCCTGCCATCAGCAGCAGGTTGACACGGTCTACCAGCTGTCCGGGCGTAGCCGCCAGGTTCAATTCCGCCCCATAGCTCGAGAAGAGGTCGGGACCCCCGTTCGCATCGGCGCCTATTGCGTCCTGCATGTAGTTCAAATAGCCGACCACAGTCGTAACATTCGTCATCTGCATCTCCGGCGCCACCAAACCCGCCTGTTCGATGCTTGTGCCTGGAGGAACATATCCGGGGGCAAACCAGTTGAACACCGTGGGCGAACGAAGCGACATCTGGCCAAGTCCCCAGATCGGATCCTCAGTGCTGCCAAGGTAGTAAGAGCCGTTACGAGACTGGGCTGTGAAGGCACGCGCCCACTCCGTATAGCGAAGCAGCGCTTCCCGCACCTTTCCGTATTGCGGGTTACTCAGGTCCGTGGCGGAGTCGCGCGCCTCCGGGTCCAGCAGGATCGCAGTGATCACCGCTTTCAAATCTCCGCGCACTCCCTGACCGTTGTCCTTGAACACTGCCGCCACCCGGCTGACGTAGCCAGGACTTGGATTGCTGGTCACAAGATGCTGGATCATTTGCTTCGAGAAGAATGCAGGCAAATTGGGGTGATCGAACAGCGTATCCAGAGCAATCTTGAGATCGCCATTCGGGTCTGGCGCACCTGAGGCAGGAATGGTGACACCCAGAAAATCCTTCTCCAAGGTCGAATGATGGCTCGGGTAACTTTGCATGGGAAGGAGATCTTCGCCATATCCCGGGCCCACATAGATGCAGCAACTCGACCAGGCTGCGTCAGAAGCGTTGCCAGGGACATTCCAGCTGAAACCCGTGAAGACCTTTGCCAACCCCATCACATCCGTGTTCGAGTAGGTTGGGATCGGGTTTCCCGTCGAATCCAGCTTCACTGTGCCATCGTCGTTCAATTGATACAGGCCAATAGTGAAGAGTTGCATTACCTCGCGGGCGTAGTTTTCGTCCGGGTCAGTTGTGGCATTGCCCTTGTCGTTGCCCTGCATGTTCAGGAACTGCCCCATCATCGGGTTCAGCGTTATGTCTTCGAGGAGCGTGCGAAAGTTCCCGAAAGCATCGTTGCCCAGGACATCGTAGTAGTTCGCCTCGCCGCGAGGCATATTCTGCACGGCTGGAGTAGCGCCGGATATGACGAACAGCTCGGTCAGCGCATATTTCACTCGCTCCCGCAGCTGATCATTCGCCGCGATGCTCTGCTGCCAAAATGAGTTTTGTACATAAATCTCGCTCTGATTGTTCTGGACAAACAGGGCTGCATTGCACTTTGTGTCGCTCGCAGAGCACGGCGGATTATTCAGAATAAGAGACTGCTCCACCGCGGGTTCCTGGGGTATCTGCTGCATATTGAATTGTTCGTTCAGCCAGGCTTGATAACCGATCAGTGAGAGGTGATGAATGTCCGCGTCGGTCGCGCCAAAGGTCGCTTGATCGAGGAATCTCGAAGCGTCCTCGGGACTGACAATCGGAACAGGCGGAGTGCCGTTCACAAGCGCGATCAAATCCGCCGACGTCGCGGGGCCGGGACTGGGATTCAAAACCTGCAGGTCGAGATTGCCCGATTGAGAAGGAGTAACCGTCGCGGTAAGTTGGGTTCCGCTGTTGAAGGTTGTCGGTACCGCCGATCCATTCATCAGCACTTGCGCGCCGCTGATGAAATCCTGACCACCCAGGACAACGGTCGTCGATTGCGCTGGATCGAAGGACATCGGTGTAGCGGAGGTGAGAATCGGAATTGGATTCAGAACTGAGATATTTCGAGTAACCGATACCGCTGGATTGTCGACGCTCGTTACTGTCAGTTGAACAACGTTCGGAACAGGAACGACAGGGGGCGCTGTGTACGTAATCGATCCATCCTGATTGGAGACCACCGTGCCGATTTGCGCGTTGCCTCCTGCGATCCCATTAATCTGAAGGTTGACGCCTGTGTTATTCGTCCCCGTCACCATGAGCCCGATATTCAGCTTGTTTCTCACCCGAACTTCGGTCCCTGAATACGGCTGCAGAGTCAGGACCACCTGGCCCGGACCCACCACCACTGACACCGTCTTCGTATTTGCTGAACCGGGGTTGGGATTGCTTACCAGCAGCGGAAATGTCCCCGGATTGGGCGCGGCAATCGACGCAACCAGCTGAGTTCCAGAAACAAACGTCGTTGGGATTGCAACACCGTTCCAGAGAATCTGCGCACCGTATACAAACTGCGATCCGTTCAGCGTGACCGTTGTCGTCCCCTCTGAGAATCCTGACGGCGTAACCGAACTGAGCACCGGTATCGGGTTCAAAACGGCCATGGTCACGGACCCTGGAGGAGAGTTTGGGTACTTGGCCGCAATACTCGTGATCGTCACCGAGTTTGGAACTGGCACAATCGCGGGCGCCGTATAGAGACCATTTCCATCTATCGTCCCAAATTCTGAGTTGCCTCCGGGAACGCCATTGACATAGAAGGTGAGCGGCACACCGGTCACTTTTTCGTGGCTGGCGAGCTGCATCTGCTGGTTGACCCTGATCGTGGTCCCTGGCGCGGAGATCACGGTATAGACAGAAGGATCGGTTACGACTATGGTGCCGCAGCCCGTCAGTAATGAAATTGCAATAAAGAGAGACGCGAGCAACAGCGATGAGCGATTGGCATACGGGCGTTGGGATCTTTCTTGCATGGATGCTCCTGGTCCTTGATACAGGGGCCCTCGTCTTCAAATCGAAGCCTGCTGTTTTATAGAAACCGCCCTGTGCTTCGAGCCTCCCTGAAGACCGCTGACGCTCTTCAAGGAATTCACGCTACATTGCACAGACCAAACAGGGCAGTTCGACCTGCATCGGGAATCTTCCAGGCACATCTGGGGGATGACTACAAAGAATGATCGGGGCCGGGGGATCGGTGAATGATCCGCCCTGGATACATCCTGTTATGGCCGAAAGTACAAAGTGGCCGTCTCTTTCAACTGGGACGCAAGACTTAATCCATGACTGGACGGATCATGGGGAATAGATTCCATCAAAGCACACCATCCCCCAAAGAGCCTTTGATCGAAAAGCCTGACGCCACTCAAAAGTAATGTGTCACAGAATTGCGTGAGGGGAGAGTCGGCAGAAGTCCCGAGACGAAGAGGGCCATGCCGATGAAGTCCGCCACATGCGGATTTATGCTGGGCCTTCTTGTGCCAGTACCAGTTTCAAGGGCCCGGCGTCGAACGGCGGGCATTCGTCGATCCAAGAGAAGGACCGGAAAGGACACGAACCATCTGGAGCCAGCGTTGCCCGAAGTGCCACTAAAGGCAACCGGCACCAGTGTTGGCGCATCAATCCGCCATGTCCGGATAGTAATTTGAATCCAGCCACTTTGTGTTGGCAGTCCAGTAGAAGGGACGTATAATGTTGACGACTCAGAGGCGAAGGCAAAGGTTCCGCCGAGTCTCGTGAGTCCTCTGGCCATTGAGCCGCCGGCATAACGGTAACCGTCGGATTTCCCATTGGGTGCACAGGCCGTCAATCTGAGCCCTTAAGTGAAGACCCAACCTGAAGACCCAACCTAAGATCGGAGAAATCGAGATATGTTGGCGTCAAATTCATCTTCCTTTAAAGTATCTGCGATCGCTCTTTTAACGTTTGCGATGGTTACCGCTGGCGGCATCCCGGTGTGGGGACAGAAAGCCCCGGCACAAGGTCCGGGAGTGGTTGATGATTGGAGCCACCACCACCTCGTCTTTTCCAACCCCGGCAGCCGGGAAGAAGCCGTCCGGAACGGGACTTTGGATCGGTGGCTCAGAGTTACAAATTCTGCGCGCTACCAAATGCAAATGGCTAGGCGGAACTCCGGCCGCGCGAAGTGTGGCGACCGATCAATCTTCAGGCGCCGGAACAGATGCTGCGGCAGGCTCAGGCGCATTTTCGCAGCAGATCTCTGCGCTCAGCAAGAAAACGGGAACTCCAGTGCATAAGGACTGGAGCGTGCCATTGGGAGGAAGTGCGCGCAAGCCTGACAGCCACGATCGGATCTCTCAGTTCGACCACCATCAATAGCCCAGGCACTGCAACAGTGACAATCGACGGGGTGACCCTCACTGCGAGCGCGCCGACCAAAGAGCGGGGGACCCTGGCAATGGCCCCGAAGAATGCGCCGCCCAACGGATCTACGCTTGTTTTTGGGAGCATAACATACAAGTTACACGAGCAGCCAAAACATAAGCACCACCCAATCCGCAGACACCTGTCAGGTTCGCAACAACGCAACCTCAAACGCTGCGATGAGCAACCTGATTGGTGCAATCAGCAACGGTGCGCATGGAAACACCGCGGCTGCCAACACCTGGCGATGCAACCCTGACGTGACTGCAGATTCGACGATTGTGTACGTGTCCAACGCCAACAACGGCAGCGCTCGCACAAGTTACCGTAGATGCACTGGTAGCGGGGTCGACCGGGATCACCCCACCGACGGTTGGCACAACTGGGTTCACCTGGGCCGTCAATACCGCCGGCACGAACGGCACTACCAACGGCACGACGTTTGCCTACTGGTCGGGAAACACATATGTAACCTCGGCGCAAGTCGCTGCCAATCTGGCGACGGCCGTCAGCGCTAACACGACGTTGCAAGGTGCCGGGGGTGTTTCGGCTACTTCAAGCGGCGCCTCATTGGTCCTCACCGCCAATACCGGGGGTACTGCAGGAAACACCATTACAGCCACCGCAACCAATTTTTCGGCCTTTACCGGGGGTACCTTTGCCGGGGGTTCTAACGCGACCGGCGTGCAGCCAAACGTCTTTCCCGCCTTCTACGGAGCGAGCTTCACGACTGCCGATTGCACGAACGACTTCGTGGTTTTCCCCACAGGGCAGCTCGGTTCGACAACGGAGGCTAATATAGTTGCGTTCAACAATCTTTACTCTGGCTGCGGCGGAGGGGTCCCGTCCGTTCTTTGGGCTCTCAATACGGGCGCGGCGCAGGTAACCAACTCGCCCGTGATCTCTGCTGACGGCACGGAGGTCGCATTCATCCAGTCCGATGGCACCACTGCATCCCTGGTCGTTGTCAAATGGGCGGCGGCACCCTCGGACACCGTCGATAGTCCGCAGACTCCGACAACGGTGAGCGATATCACGACCTGCACAACCCTACCCTGCATGACCGTCACGAACCTCACCAACAATGACACTTATTCGGCGCCGTTCTATGACTACTATCAGGCCAATGATGTGCTTTACGTGGGAGATGACAGTGGTTCTCTCGAGAAGTTCACGGGAGTTTTTAACGGGGCGATCGCCGGGCCCACGACTATCAATCTCGGACACGCAAACCCTCTGGCTTCGCCTGTTGTTGATGACAGTTTGGGGTGCGTCTATGTGGGCGACACGGCGGGGTATCTGTACCGTGTGAACGCAGGCGTCTCCGGCAGTGCGTGTACGGGCACCACTTTTTCAGCCAATGCGACGTCCGCGATCCTTGGGAACGGGGCGAACGCTGGGATATTCGACGGCGTGATTGTGGACTCCTCCGCGGGCGAAGTGTACGCCTTTGTTGCGGCGAGCACGGCTATGACCTTTGGGGGAACCTGCGCCACGAATAGCAATTGTGTCGTACAGTATCCAACGGACTTCGCGGATGCGGCCGACCCGGCCCAAGTGGAACCCGTGGGAACTGGCGCCGCATCCTATCCCCTCTATGCGGGCACATTCGACAACGTGTACTACTCGGCGGCAACCCCTACCGGGAACCTTTACATCATGGGAAACACAGGTGTGACAACCGGAGCGACTCTCTACGGGATCCCGATCAAGAGCGGTGTAATGCAAGTTCCCGTCACAGCCCGCGCCAACATGACAGCCACCGGGGCGCATCCCTGGCCATCTCCTCTTACCGAGTTCTGCAACAATGGTGCGAGCCCGTGTGTGTCCGACGGAACGTCTACTACTTCGGGCACAGACCGTCTCTTCTTGAGCTTGAACCGAGCATCCTTTAGCGGTTGCAACAACTCCGCGGGAAACGGATGCGTCCTGGCCTTTGACATCAGCACGACGACAGTTACTTTCTCCGGGGGCTTGCCCGTTATCACTCCTGGCACCAACGGCTGCTGGGCGTCCGGCGCGATAGTCATTGACAACTCTGACACGACGACTGGCGCATCGCAGATCTACTTCTTCAACCAAAATGGCGCTGCGGCGGGAGGTCCCAATGGACCTACAAGCAGCAATTGCACTGTCGGCACTCCGACTTCTGTGAATGCAGTACAAGCATCGCAATCGAACCCCTAGCGAAAGTGGTCGGGGAGTGAGACAGGCCGAAAACCGGTTTGCGGAACAGTGATCGAGCCCATGCGCTCGGTTGGGAGAGCATTGGCGTTGCTGGGTGCAATGCGACAGCCCCATAAGCACGGTTTACATGAGCAGGAATTCAATCTGAATATAATGAGGTCATGATGAGCCCAACGGAACCGACCAAGCCGGTTGCTTCAACGGCAAACGGAAAGTCCAACATCAGGAAGCCCTATCAGAAGCCTGAGGTGCGCCATGAACGTGTGTTCGAAACAATGGCGCTGTCTTGTGGCAAGGTGCAAACGACCTCGGCTTCTTGCCACTTTAACCGAAAGACCTCATAGATAAGCTCAGCGCATGGATAGTCGGGCACAACTCCGCGCGACGTGTTGCGAACTGGCATTCGATCTGGCTCGCAGCTCCGGCGTGGCACGCCTCAGAGTTAACGGGGCAAGTATGTTGCCCGCTGTCTGGCCTGGTGATGTCGTGACGGTGCAGCATCGCAACCCCGGCGATTTGCTGCCGGGTCAAATTATCGTGTATCGGCGGGAAGATCTGCTGGTTGTGCATCGAATCACAAGGAATGCCGGTGATCACCTGATCACTCGAGGTGATGCGCGACCGTTCAACGACCCGCCCGTGAAAGCAATCGAAATCCTGGGGCATGTGGTAAGCATTCACCGCAACAGACGCCACATCAATCCTGAACAGTCAACCTGGCAGCGCGCGATCTCATCCGTTTTGCGCCGTTCCGATTTCTCCACGCGACTCACGCTGGCATTGAGCCGTCTTCTGCAGCGCTGCCAAGAGATACAGGCGCAATGGGCGAGTTCCTGACAAGTCTCCACCCGGGAGTGAAGCCTCGATAGTTGCCCCGCCGGCTCTGTCCGGCTACATCGACTTTGGCGTTCGCCGGTTCCTGCACTACCTCTATCCCGATTCACGCATCCAATACCGTTAATGGCCGATTCATGTTCCTCCATCGCAGCTCTCTTTGCCCGGCGGCCACCAGATCACGAATCCTGAATGAGCTGATTGGGAGTATCCGACACGAGACGGGACTGTTGTAGAATGACGCTACCGATGCAGTTCCCCTCGGACAGCACAACTCACGAAGTGGTCATCGAGATTGGAGGCATCCCTATTGCGCTGCAAACAACAGATGCCGGTTTTGTGCGCATTCTGAATCACCGTTATCGCGATTACGTGCGGCCCGGGGTGACGTCGGACTTGAAGTTCCGCGTCGACTTGGTTCCCCCCGACTCGTTCAACCCCGACGACGAGGCGGAGGTATTGTTGCAGGATGGCGAGTGGCGGTTGCACCGCGGCGATTTCCGGGCTAATTGGAATCCGGCGAAGCGCCAGGGGCAGATTAGCCAGTCGGCAAATCCGTACTCGATTGATTCGGTGCTGCGCATCGTGCATACGCTTATGCTGGCGCCCGCGGGAGGTTTCCTGTTGCACGCATCCAGCGCGGTACGAAACGGAAAGGCCTTTCTGTTCTCCGGCCTGTCGGAAGCGGGCAAAACTACGATTGCACGGCTGGCGCCATCCGATGTAGTGCTGCTCACGGATGAGGCATCCTACGTACGCAAAGTAGGAGGCCAATATTTGGCGTATGGCACCCCGTTCGCGGGTGAGCTTGGCGAGCCCGGAAAGAACATCTCGGCCCCGATCGACGCACTGTATTTGCTGCATAAGGCACAGGAGAACCGGATTGTGCCAGTAAAATCGGCGGAAGCTGTCCGGCGACTGCTTCGGAACATTCTCTTCTTCGCAAAAGATGCGGAATCGGTCCAACAGGTGTTTGAGTCGGCCTGCGCATTTGTGGCCACGGTACCGGTATTCCAGCTTTCATTTCTTCCGGACCCGCGGGTCTGGGAATTGATAGGGTGAAAGATGCCGTCAACTGACCTGTATATCACCAAGAGCACTGCCATCGCATCGCGAGCTCTGGGCGACGAAACGATCATCATGTCGACTGCGGATTCGACGATTTTTATGCTGAATCCGACCGGCTCGGTCATTTGGGAAGCGGCCGACGGTACAACGCCTTTGTCCTCCATAGTCGAGGAGCAGGTGTGCACGCAGTTCGATGTCATCGTCGAGCAGGCTTTCGCGGACGCCAGAGATTTCGTTGACGAGTTGGCTGAACACGGAATACTCCAAGTCTCAGATCAGCCGATTCCCCAAAAGGAGATTCCATGAGCCTTCTCCAAGAGATGACCCAAAAGGCGACTGCCCGTAGTGTTCCTTTGAGTGCACATTTAGACATTACCTGGCGATGCAACGAGCGTTGCGTTCACTGCTACCTGGACCACGACGGAACCGGCGAAATGAGCACTGCCGAGATCAAGGACATAATCCGGCAACTCTCCGAATGCGGGACATTCTTCCTTAGTGTCAGCGGCGGGGAGCCCCTGTTGCGGCGGGATTGCTTCGAGATCCTGGAGTATGCCCGTTCACTGAGTTTCACCGTGAAACTGAAGACCAACGCCGTGATGATCGGGCTCAAAGAAGCAGAGCGGCTCAAACAAATGGGCATTGAGCAAGTTCAGGTCAGCATCTATTCGCACCGCCACGAAATACACGATGCGATTACCAAATTGCCGGGGTCGCTGCGCCGCTCCCTGGACGCCATTCGACGCCTTAGGGCACTTGGGTTGAAGGTCTCCATCACGAACGTCCTGATGAAGCAGAACTCCTCAGATGCAAAGGCGGTGAAGCAACTGGCGAAGGAACTGGGCGTCGAGTTTGTGATAGATCCGACCATCACCCCCAAACTGGACGGCGACCGCTCAATCGTGAATCTTGGAATATCTGGCCAGACTCTTCACGATGTGTTTCACACCGAAGAGTTCGTCGGGGACGTAGGCGAGTTTTGCGCTCCTATTTCTGCTGTAGACGATGACGTGCTTGAAGGGTACAGCTGCAGCGCGGGCCACACGTTGGCATATATTTCTCCGTTTGGCGACGTGTATCCCTGTGTGCAGTTTCCGATGCCTTGCGGCAACTTGCGGAAGCAAAGCTTTCGCGAGATCTGGTGGCAATCCACGGCGCTGACCGAGCTTCGGTCTGTCCACGTGCGCGACCTGCCGACGTGTTCGCACTGCACTCACGTTGCATATTGCACGCGTTGCCCGGGGCTCGCCTATATGGAAGGCAACATGCGTGGTCCATCCTCGCAAGACTGCGAGAAATCCTTAGCCCGCACAGGCGTTCCATCGGCTGCATATGCGCAGGGGAATTTTGCGCCTCCGGCTTCGGCTGGCCTGGTCCAAATCGCCGGAATTCGGTGAATTGCTTTTCCCAAAATTTCGTTAAAAAAGCGTGCTGTTCCGATGCCCGCAGAAGAGGTCTGGGCACCTGCCCCACGCCTTTGCAACTCGCGCCTCAATCTGAAATGAAACGGTTTCCCATTGCAGTCGGGAAGTCGCGCATCTGTCGGCAACGGACGATGCGCTTATGCGCGAGGATAGGCCGCACAAGCAAAGATGTGCGCATATTGTGATTGGAGGAGCCGAGTCTGAGGCGGTCTCCGCTTTAAGACCCGCGTTTCCCGAGTGAAGATCCGCGGTCCTGCGACTCATGTTTTGCAGGAGCCTTGCCGGACCATATCCCCGAAAACTGCGGGTTTCTATTCCCGGCCGGGTGTTGGAACATTTGGAATCGGTCATGCACGCTTGCTAGTCTGATGGCAGAGGTGTCATGGAGAGCGAACTGACGTACGCTGCGCGGCGAGCCAGTGTTCAATGTCGGGAACTGGAATTGCTTCTATGCGCATCCTCAGGTGCTGTGAACAGTGATCGGGTGCTCGCACTCGTCCGGGAAGGCATGGACTGGGATGCCTTGGCTGAGGCAGCCGAATACCACGGTCTTGGGCCGATCCTATGTTGCACACTGGATCGCGTATGCCCTGAATTGGTTCCGGAAAATATCGCGAGGCATCTCCGAAGTTGCTACCGGGATTCCGCCAAGCGTCACCTGATCTTTACCGTCAAGCTTCTCGCGTTGCTGGATTGCTTTGAAAGCGAGGGCATTGCCGTCATGGTCCTGAAAGGCCCTGCTTTGGCCGAATCGCTCTATCCCGATCCGGCGTTACGGTCCTACTCAGATCTTGATCTCATGGTCCAAAAGCAGGATGTTCCCGGTGCCCTGCGAGTTCTCACGCGGGAAGGATACAGGCTCGATGCACATCTGGCCCGGCTTCCCTTGCATACACTTTTGAGTCTCAAATTCGAGCTGTTCTTGCGCCAGGAACATGGGGAAGCGGTGGATCTTCAGTGGGATATTGGCTTTGCGGATGATCCGTTTCGCTTCGATGTGGAGATCCTTTGGCGCTCGCTAAGCCCATTTCGGATCGCCGAACGAGAAGTTCCGAGCCTTTCACCGGAATCGCTGATGTTGTTTTTGTGCGTGCACGGTGCTAAGCACTTGTGGTCTCGTCTGCAGTGGCTGGGGGACGTCGCCTGGCTTGCGCGCGCACAGCCAGATTGGGGCGTCATTTCGGACCTCGCAACCGAAGCCGGATGTTTGACTCCCTTGCTTTTGGGGTTGCTGCTTGCGCAAGAACTGTTGGAAGCGCCGGTTCCCAAAGCAATTCTCGAACGCGCTCGAGCGGCCGAAGAGGTCCAACGAATGGCGTCCCATGTGGTTTTTCGGTTGGATCGAATCCCGCCAGCAGAGCCGGAAAGCCTGGAATTAGCGAGATTCAATGCCCAGTTGGCGAAACGGACCTGGAAGAAAATCCAGTGCTATGCAGCGCTGCTCAGGGCTCCGACAGAAAGGGAATTGGAACTGCTCCCCCTGCCTGGGAAGTTGTTCTTCCTCTATTACCCGCTTCGTGGCGCGCGGCTGGCGTTAAAGTACGGCTTGCGGCTCACACATATAGGGCAGAGAGTGGGCTTCTGAAGGAACTCCGAGTCCGGAATTCACGTACCAGAAGACAGCCATGACTAACGATCTGAGATTCGCGTTCCGGCAACTGGCAAAATCGCCCGGTTTTGCCCTGACGGCGATTGTCACCCTTGCACTGGGGATTGGCGCGAACGCCGTAGTGTTCAGTGTCCTGAATGCGCTGGTGCTGCGTCCGATCAATGTGCCCCATGCGCAGAATCTCTTCATGGTGCAGCGATTCAACTCTCCGTCGCAGTCCTATCTGGACTATCAGGATCTGCGGGACCGGAATCGAAGCTTCGAAGGCATGTTGACGTTCGACATCATCGGTCCGGTGGGAGTGGATACCGGCGGAAATCCGTCGACGGCGTGGCCCTACATGGCGAGCGGAAACTACTTCGATGTCCTGGGGATTCAGCCGTACCTCGGCCGGTTCTTTCATGCTTCTGACGAGAAGGGCATGAACAGCGCCCCCTATGTAGTACTGAGTTATGCGTACTGGCACAGCTACTTCCACGGCGACACAAATGTGGTCGGGAAGGTGGTGCAGATCAACAAGCACCAGCTCACAATCATCGGGGTTGCGCCGCCATCGTTCCGGGGCACGGAGCTGTTCTTTGCACCGGCGCTCTGGATTCCGATTATCGAGCGGCCCATCGTACAGGGCTACGACGGGTTGAAGTATCGTGGCAACCACTCTTCCTTTGTGTTAGGGAGATTGAAGCCCGGAGTGACCCCGCAGGAAGCGACCGCGGACCTGAACGCTCTTGGCGCATGGTTGTCCAAGACCTATCCGGCAGACGATGACGGGTTGAAATTCACACTGGCGCGTCCGGGGCTGGTCGGCGACATGCTGGGCGGACCGGCGCGGGCCTTCATGGCCGGCCTGATGCTGCTCGCCGGGCTGATTCTGCTGGCGGCGTGCGCGAACCTGGGAAGCTTGTTTGCAGCGCGCGCATCGGATCGCGCAAAAGAAGTGGCGTTGCGGCTGGCGCTGGGATCGCGGCGCGGGCTCATTCTCCGCCAACTGCTCACCGAAGCCGTGCTTGTTTCGCTGGCAGGAGGAGTGATCGGGCTTGCCGGAGGCGTCGTCATCCTGCGCGGGCTGAGCGCGTGGCAGCCGATTCCCGATATCCCCATCAATGTACCGGTGAATCCGGACATCCGCACCTATGCCGTGGCACTGCTGCTGGCCCTGGTCAGCGGACTTGCTGTTCGGCATGGTGCCAGTTCGGCAGGTCATGCGCGCGGACCCCTGGCAGATGATTCGGACAGGCATGAGCAGCACAGCGATGAGACGGTTCTCGCTTCGCGATGCGCTGCTGGTGATTCAGATTGCGATCTGCGCAGTGCTCGTGACTTCGTCGCTGGTTGCGGTGCGCGGACTGTCGCGTTCGCTGCACAGCAGTTACGGATTCCAGCCGAAGAACGCGATACTCGTGGCCAGCGATCTGCACATGGCAGGATACGTTGACGATCGCGTGCCGCAGATGCAGAAGCGCATGCTGGATGCAGTCGCGGCGATTCCAGGCGTGACGGCCGTTGGCTATAACGACAATATTCCGCTGAGCCTCGGCGGGGGCGACTCCTACGTTTATACCGACAGCACTACGGATTACAGGCCGACCAACTATGCCGCGGACGCGATGAACTACAACATATCGCCGGGCTACATCGACGCAGCGGGCACGAGGCTGCTGGCGGGGAGAGATCTGTCCCCGCACGACGACAGCAAGGCACCGAAGGTGGCGCTCGTGAATCGACAATTTGCAATGAAAGTCTTCGGTTCGGTGGACAAAGCGGTCGGAGGACATTTCAAGTACTGGGGTGGAGAGCGGGCTGAAGTGGTGGGCGTGGTCGAAGACGGAAAGTACCGGACGCTGACTGAGGATCAAATGCCGGCGATGTTCTTTTCGTATTTGCAGCATCCATCGAGCGGCACCCGGTTGGTGGTGCGATCACAGCGCGATCCGCAGGAGATTTCTGCGGCGCTGGAGCGCACGCTGCACGGGCTGGATTCCGCTCTTCCTTTCACCATAAGGACGTGGACCGAGGAGATGAATAGCGCGTTGTTTGCTGCGCGAGTGGCCACCATGGCGCTTGGCATTCTGGGATTGCTTGGCGGAATGCTTGCCGTTACGGGAATCTTCGGCATGGCATCTTATGTTGTGAGCAAACGGCTGCGCGAGTTGGGAATTCGCGTGGCACTGGGCGCCGGACAGCGGCAGGTCCTGCACGCTTCGCTTGGACGCGCCTTTCGCCTGCTGGTCATAGGCTCGATTGCCGGCCTGGCGCTGGGAGTGCTCGCAACGCGCGTGCTGTCGTTCATCGTCTACCAGGCCACGCCAAAAGATCCGCTGGTTCTGGTCGGTGTGACAGTGACCATGCTGCTGCTGGGTATGGTGGCTTCATGGATTCCGGCGCGCCGGGCACTTGCCGTCGATCCGCTGGTCTTGCTGCGGGACGAATAGGCGCCGCCAGCTTCAGATTTCTTTCCATGAAGGTTGGCCTCATGCGTAGCGGAACAGTGCTTTGAATCCATAATCCATGTGTTGCTGAATGTGACAGTGAAACAGGGAAAGCCCCGGCTGATCCGCGGTGAAATCGACGACTGCTCGTCCATAGTAAGGGACTACGACGGTATCTTTAATTACGCCTGCGGTCTTCTTTCCGTTCACCTCGACAAGTTCCCAGAGGTGACGGTGCAAGTGCATCGGATGGGCATCGTCGGTTCGATTCCGCATGACCAGCCGATAGCGCGTGCCTTGCTGCAGCACAAATTCGCGCTCATGAGGATACGGCTTGCCGTTAACGAGCCACAGATTGAACTTGCCCGCACCGCCGGGGATCTTCTCAAAGATCAATTCAATCGTCTGTTCCGGCGCGGGTGAACTGGAGCTGCCCGTTCCAAAGACGGTGTAGTCCCACGGCACTTTCGGCGGATCAATCCATTGTGGCGGTCGGTGCTGCCCAGCGTACTCCACGACAGCACCGAGGCCCGACTCGCGAATGATCTTCTCAGTGGAGCCAAGGATCCAGATCCCCGGATTATTCATTTCAACTTCAGCGTCGATACGCTCGCCTGCTCCGATGAATATCGAATCGAGCATCTGCGGCGTCGGCACAGGATTTCCGTCAAGCGCGATCACCTTCATTTTGTGTCCAGCGAGCGCGATGCGGCGGTTCTCAATGGCGCTCGCATTCAGAAAATGAATCAGCAGGCGCTGCCCTTCCCGAACGCGTATCGGGTCGCCCGATCCCAGCGCCTTGTCATTGATTGAGTAAGTCATCGAACCGACCTCGAGGCCGTCCGGGTCGGTGTTCAGGGTGGCCGGCTTTTCGGGCGCTGGTCCGTTGTGCGTATCGTCATCCTCATCATCCATGGTGCCCGTGAAGAACGGCTCCCAGTCGCGCAATGCGAGGAACAGTTCGTGGTCGTACTGGCCGGCATCATGGCCGCCATCAACATACACAAACCCGAACTGGCCCGTGTACGCGCCTTTGTGCAGGTCATCCATGGCCATGGCATGGGAGTGGTACCAGCGGCTTCCGGCCGGTCCCGGGGTCAGCTGGAATCGACGGCGTTGGCGCGGCGCCACCAACGGGGAACCTTCCTCCTCCGTCCCATCCACGTCTGGCGGGATGAGCATACCGTGCCAGTGCACCAGCTCCGGTGTATCCGTGTCGTTGATGACCTCAACCGTTACCGGCTTGCCCTCCCGCATCCGCAGTATTGGTCCCGGTGCCACGCCGTTGTATCCAATGGTTGAAATGATGTGAGACCGGTCGAGTTCGACCGTAACTGGCGCAATCCGCAGCGTGTAGTCGGCCTTGATATCCGCTGCCTGTCCAGGCGGCGCTTCCAGGACTCCGCATCGGCTCCCAAACGAGAGCTTTGACGCCGGGGCTGCCTGCGCCAGAGCCATGCCTCCAAGTTTGAGAAAACGCCGCCTGTTCACGATTCAGCCGCTCCACAGCCAGATGGCACCGCCTGCATCCTCTCATGAGGAAAGCGGCACGGACAAGCCGAAGAAACGCTCCAGCGATACACTGCAACCAACAGGGATGTTCAGCCGTCTAACGGCCAAGCGTCTCGGTTCTCGCGGTTTCCCTCCGCGGAGGTCCTTCATGAAGCTCCTGCACGGCGCATTGGCGACTGTGGCGGCAGCGGCCTGCTGCGCCGGCGTGTGGGCTTTTCAGCGAACCGGGGACTTCGGATTTGGCAATGATGACTCGCCAACCAATGTGAAGGCGGAGTTCTACTGGTCACGTCTCGCTTACACGTCGAGCATGCAGACGTTCGGCGGGTATGGACGCCACGGCTGGTTTTCCTGGTCGCGCGACTATCCCAAGGCCGACCGCCAGTTTCTTGTTGCGATGCATCGGCTGACCCGCATCGATGGCCGTCCGACGGAGCAGGTAGTCACCCTCGATTCAAACGACATCTTCAACTATCCCTGGATCTATGCAGTCCAGGTTGAGAACTGGACATTTAGCGACGCCGAGGCCAAGCGTCTCAGAGAATACCTGCTCAAAGGCGGGTTTCTGATGGTCGACGACTTTCACGGCACCGAGGATTGGGAGAATTTCATGAATGGCATGCGCCAGGTGCTGCCTGAACGGCCCGTTGAGGACCTGCAGAGCGGCGACGAGATCTTCCATACTCTCTATGACATAGACGACAAGATGCAGATACCCGGCGAGCAGTTTGTCTGGACCGGTCGCACCTACGAAAAGGATGGTTATCAGCCCAAGTGGCGTGCAATTCGCGACGACAAGGGCCGCATCATGGTCGCCATCTGCCACAACATGCACCTGGGCGATGCCTGGGAGTGGGCCGACGATCCAAACTACCCGGAAACCTTCGCGTCGATGGCATTTCGCGTAGGGCTGGACTACATCATCTACGGAATGACTCACTGAGTTTTGCCGGTGCGCAAGCAGAGCCTCAACAACGAAATCTGACAGCCAGGCAGGACTGGAAATACGCATGTTTCAGTTCTTCTTCAAGTATCCGATTCCGGTCTTCACGAAGGGGCATCTCGTTCTGCTCAGTGCATGGCCCGCGTGGCTGCTCCCGGTCTTGATCCTTGCCGTCGCGCTGGGATTGGCTCTGCTGATTCGTCGGCGACTGCGCGAATCCGGGAACAGTCTGGGAAGGAGGCGAGCAATTCTTGTCTGGGCCATGCAGTCCGCGCTGCTTGCTCTTCTGCTCACCCTGTTGTGGCGGCCTGCAATGACATTGAGTGAGCTGAATTCGAAGCAGAACATCATCGCCGTGGTTGTGGATGACTCCCGAAGCATGAGTATTGCAGACAGCGATGGTAAAGCACGCGAGGTCGCGGCGGTTGCGGCGCTGCAGGACGGGATGCTGTCCGGGCTCAAGCAGCGTTTCGAAACGCGAGTCTACACAGTTGGCAACAATCTGAAGCGCGTAGATTCGCCCTCGCAGATTGCGCCCGTAGAATCCGCGACGCACCTCGACGAAGGACTGAAGCAGCTTGTGGCAGAGACTGCAGATGTGCCTCTCGGCGCGATCGTGCTCCTCAGTGATGGTGGCCAGAACTCCGCGGGAAGCGGTAGCTCGGAGATTGGTCAGGACGCGCTTCAGGCATTGCGAAATCGTCATTTGCCGGTGCACACCGTGGGCTTTGGTAACCCGGAACATACGCATGACATTGAGATCCAGGATGTCAGCCTGGCAGCGAGAGCACTGGCCAATGCGCGGATCTCGACGACAGTGACACTCACCCAACGAGGATATTCGGGCCAGCGGGCGATGCTGTCTGTTCATGACGGTAACAAGACACTGGCCGCGCGAGAAGTCACGTTGACGGCAGATGGCAAAATTCAGGCAGAGTCGCTGTTCTTTCCCGTCGGCGCTGCAGGTGCGAAAAGCCTGACATTTTCCGTGGATCCGCTGGCCGGCGAAGAAAACCTGTCCAACAACGCCGTGACGCGGCCCATTCTGGTGAGCGAAACAAAGAGGCGCATCTTGTACGTCGAGGGTGAGCCGCGTTGGGAATACAAATTCATTCGGCGCGCAGAGGAAGAAGATTCTACGGTGCAGCTTGTCTCAATGCTGCGCACCAGCGAAAACAAAATCTACCGGCAAGGAATTGAAAACCCCGGCGAATTGGCAGATGGCTTTCCCGTGCGAGCCGAGGATCTCTTTGGCTACGCGGGCATCGTTGTCGGGTCGGTTGCAGCCGATTACTTCACCCCTCTGCAGCAGGAACTGCTGCGCGAGTATGTCGAGCGCCGCGGCGGCGGCATCCTCTTTCTCGGAGGAAGCGCCTCGCTGAGCGACGGTGGCTGGGGTGCCTCGAGCTTGAATGAGCTCCTCCCGACATTCCTCCCTTCCGGAAATCACAACTTCCGCCGCAATCCCGCGACCGTAGAACTGACAGCGACCGGCGCCGATTCACCAATCACGCGCCTGCTCGATGATCCGGAGAAGAACACGGAGCGATGGAAGAAGCTGACCTACCTTGCAGACTACGAAGACCCCGGCTCGCCGAAGCCCGGTGCGTCGGAACTGGTGGCTATGAACGCGGGTCGCCGCAAGTTGCCTCTCCTCATCACGGAGAACTACGGCCACGGACGCACAGCGATCCTGGCGACCGGCGGAACGTGGCGATGGCAGATGAGCGAGGCACTCGGCGATCCCTCGCACGATCTCTTCTGGCAGCAGTTATTGCGCTGGCTGATTGGCGAGTCGCCCGGGCCTGTCGCCGCGTCCATGCCGGCGCGCCTGCTGATGGATCAGGGTCGAGTGCAGCTGACTGCGCAGGTGCATGATCTCAGCTTTCAGCCGGCCGTTAATGCGCACGTAACGGCTCACATCGTTGGTCCGGATGGTCTCGACGCGCTGGTCGAACTGCTGCCTTCAGCGAACACTCCCGGCATCTACCAAACTGAGTGGACTGCCGAGAAGCCGGGCTCCTATCTCGCAGAGATTGTTGCGGAGTCAGCCGGAAGCCGTTCACAGGAACTTGGCCGCGATGTGCTGACATTTCAGCGCGAGGATGGAGTCGCAGAGAACTTCCACACGGAACAGAATCGCGGCCTGCTCGAGCAACTCGCATCCGAGACAGGCGGCCGTTATTGGCAACCTTCGGAACTGAAGAATCTGCCGCGCGACATCTCATACTCGGAAGCCGGCATCTCTGTGCGGGCAACAAAAGAGCTTTGGAACATGCCGATCGTCTTTCTTGTCCTGCTCGGATTGCCGATTGCGGAATGGCTTCTGCGCCGCAAATGGGGTGTGGTATGAAGCGCGCACTCCTTCTGACGATCGTGTGTCTGCTCACGCTGAAGGCATATGGCGCGACGTATTACGTAATCGTGGCTGGACTTGGCGGAGAGCCTGATTATGAGCAGCGTTTCACATCGGCGGCAAAGGACTTGGACAGGATATTCAAAGCCGCCGGGCCCGCAACCCATGTCTACACACTTGCTGGACCACAGGCAAGCGCAGCGCAGTTGAGGGAAACAATGAATACGGTAGCGCGCGAAGCCAAAGCGGATGACGACTTTGCGTTGATCCTCATCGGCCATGGATCTTTCGACGGGGTCGAATACAAGTTCAATCTCGTGGGACCGGATGTGACGGCGGGCGAAATTGCCGCGATGTGCGATCGCATTTCTACGCGGCGCCAACTGATTGTGGACACGACCAGCGCGAGTGGAGGAGCGGTGAAGGCGCTCTCACGGCCCGGGCGGGCGGTGATTGCAGCCACGAAATCCGGTACCGAAAAGAATGCAACGGTCTTCGCGCGCTACTGGGTCGAGGCATTTCAGGATCCCTCGGCTGACACCGACAAGAGCGACTCAATCAGCGCAATGGAAGCATTCACTTATGCGACCAGGAAAACCGCGGCATTTTATGACTCGGAGAAACGCCTGGCCACCGAACATGCCGTCTTTAATGATGCAGGCCGAGGAGAGCCGGCGCGTGAAGCGGGGAATGGTCAGGGACTTCTTCTGGCAAGCTTCACCCTGTTGCGCCTCGGAACCAGTCAACAGGCGACCAACGATCCGAACAGGCTGGTCCTGGTTCAGAAGAAAGAGGAACTGGAACAGAGGATCGACACGCTGAAATATCAGAAAGCGGCAATGGATCCAGCGGACTACAAGAAGCAATTGACGGATGCCCTCGTGGAGCTTGCAAAGGTGCAGCAGGAGCTGGACAGATGAGAAGCACACTGTGTCTGGCGGCCTTCTTGCTGATTGGCGTGCTTTCAGCCGGCGCTGCTGTTCCCGCGGACTGCTGGACGCTCCGCAAGCACGGGAAGGTAGGCGAAGCGAAAGAGTGTTTCGAGAGGCTCACGCGTACCTCCGACGCCTATTCCCGTGCGGAAGGATTCTGGGGACTTGAAGCCTGGGACCAGGCAAACGAGCAATTTCGGCTCGCAACGCAACCCGTGAACAGCAAAGCAGTCTACAGGGTGCGCTGGGGCTTGTTGCTGCATGAGCGGTTCAACGATCCTGAGGCAGCCGATCTGTTTCGTGAAGCACTTGCGAAAGATCCGTCGAATGCCGAGGCCTATGTTGGGCTCTCAGTTCTTTCCTTGAATGGATTTGATGGCAAGGCCATTGAGTATCTTGCCAAGGCCATCGAACTCGATCCCACGCTTGCCGAACCGCATGAGCTGATGGCGGAACTTGCGCTGAGGGGTGATGATCGTGATCTGGCCGCAGCAGAGGCCGACAAGGCCATTGCCCTACAAGCAGACTGCTTCGATGCCATGGCTACTCACGCGGCAATCGAGCTGCTCGCAGACCGCTCACCTGACGAATGGCTCGCCAAAATCAACGCAATCAACCCTGAATATGGCGAGGGCTACGCACTCGTGGCTCGTCAACTTGAACTGCACTACCGCTATGAGGACGCGGTAACGTATTACCGGAAAGCAGTCGAAGCCGATCCACATCTGTGGGCCGCACATTCGGCGCTCGGGATAGAGTTGATGCGGCTTGGGAAGGAAGAAGAGCCGCTCCACGAACTTGAGCTGAGCTACAACAATGGCTATCGCAATGCGGCGACGGTGAACAGCCTGAGGCTTCTCGACAGCTATAAGAATTACGATACGGTTCGCGACAACGCCACGATTCTCAAGCTACACAAAAGCGAAGCCGCGCAGTTGCAGCCGTACATGCAGGCCGAGCTTCACTCGATCCTTGCGACCTACGAAAAGAAATACAACATGAAGCTCTCAGGACCGGTGCAAGTTGAGGTCTATCCCAACCACGAGGATTTTGCGGTGCGCACCATGGGAATGCCCGGGCTGGGCGCACTCGGTGTGACGTTTGGCGATGTGGTCGCGATGGATAGCCCTTCAGCGCGTAAGCCCGGCGATTTCAATTGGGGTGCAACGCTGTGGCATGAGATGAGCCACGTATTCATCCTCTCCGCAACAAATCATCGTGTGCCGCGCTGGTTCACTGAGGGTCTAGCTGTGCACGAGGAAGGCGAGCATTCTCCGGAGTGGAAAGACCGCGCCACACCGGAAGTGCTCGTCGCGATCCGCGAGAAGAAACTGTTGCCCGTAGCCAGGCTCGATCGCGGCTTCGTTTATCCCGAGTATCCAGCACAGGTGATCGTTTCGTACTTCCAGGCCGGAAGCATTTGCGACTTCATCAAGGAAAAGTGGGGCGAAGAGAAGCTCCTCGATATGGTCCATTCCTATGCAAGACGGCTCGCGACGCCTCAGGTGTTGAAAGAGGACCTGGGACTTACGCCGGAGGATTTCGACAAGCAGTATTTCGGCTGGATTGACAAGAAGTACGGCGCAGAGGCCGCGCACCTCGATGAATGGCGTGGAAAGCTGAAAGCGCTCGTCTCTGCCGCTCAACAGAAACAGTACGATTTTGTGCTGGCACAGGGGCCCGCGGTTGTTGCGATGTATCCAGAGTACGTGGAAGCTGCAAATGCCTACGAATTAATTGCCGAAGCGGAGAAGGCAAAAGGGGATTCCAAATCAGAGATCGAGGTACTGACCGCATACGAGCACGAAGGCGGCCAGATGCCGGATGTGCTGAAGCGCCTGGCCACCCTGGAAGAGGCTGCAGGACAGAACATCGCCGCAGCAGCGACGCTTGAGCGGCTGAACTTTGTCTGCCCCGTTAGAGATGAGGAGTTGCATCGGCGGCTCGGGGATCTTCTGTATGCCCAAAAGAATTATGACGGAGCAATCCGCGAATACAGCGTTCTGGTCGCGTCCAATCCTGTAGACAAGGCTGGCGCGCAATTCAGCCTCGCCCAGGCGTATTACTCCGCGAATAAGAAGGACAAGGCCGAGGAAAGTGTTCTGGCCGCGCTTGAAAACGCACCCGGCTATCGCCCCGCTCAGAAATTGCTTCTCGAGTTGCAACAGGCGAATGCACCGGCGAAATAACAAGAAAGGAATTCGATGATTTCTCTTTCCGGATTGGATCAAGACGCGGCGCTGCTGCAGCAGCGCATTGAACGCTTCCACGCGGTGCGCGAGGGAATTCTGCGACAAGTGCGCGAGGTGATTGTCGGCCAGCAGGAGGTGCTCGAACAAATATTGATCGCATTGTTCGTGGGCGGTCACTGCCTGCTTACCGGAATGCCCGGCACGGCGAAGACCCTGATGGTCAGAACGATGGCGGATGCGCTTGGTCTCGAGTTCAAACGGATTCAATTCACACCGGATCTGATGCCTTCAGACATCACCGGAACCGACATCATTGAAGAGGATCTCGAGACCGGCCATCGCAAATGGACCTTCGTTCAAGGACCGATCTTCGGCAATGTCCTTCTTGCTGACGAAATCAACCGCACTCCTCCAAAAACCCAATCTGCGCTCCTCGAAGCCATGCAGGAGCACTCGTGCACCGTGCGCGGACATCTATACCGATTGCCGGAGCCCTTCTTCGTACTGGCGACACAGAACCCCATTGAACTGGAAGGGACGTATCCGCTTCCGGAAGCGCAGCTGGACCGGTTTCTCTTCAACAGCATCCTGGGGGACTTGAGCGCGGAAGATGAGCTGAAGGTAGTCGACTGGACCACCGCAACGCGTGATACGAACGTTAAGCCGGTGACTTCGGCTGATGACCTTCTCGATTTCCAGCAACTCGTACGCATGGTGCCTATTGCCGACGTGCTTGCACGATACGTGGTGAGCCTCGTACGCGCCACGCGGCCCAAGAGCGACAATGCGCCGGATTTCATCAAGAAATATGCGAACTATGGAGCGAGCGTCCGCGCGGCCCAATTCATTGTTCTGGCCGCCAAAGCACGCGCACTGTCGCACAAGCGATACCACGTGACCTACGAAGATGTGACGACGATGGTGGTGCCGGTGCTGCGTCATCGTATTCTCCTCAACTTCCACGCTGAATCCGATCGGATCGATTCCGATGAGATTCTCAATCGGCTGGTAGCGCATGTGCCGCGACCCAGGGAGACTTGATGCAGCGCTTTCTCGATCCCGAAGTTCTGGCCGGCATCTCTTCTCTCGACTTGCTGGCCAAGACCGTTGTAGACGGCTTTGTGGCCGGCCTGCATCGTTCGCCGGACTTTGGCTTCAGCCAGGAGTTCGCGGAGTATCGTGCCTATACTCCCGGAGACGACCTGCGCCATGTGGACTGGAATCTGTTTGCACGCACGGAACGTTGCTACCTGAAGCGGTATCGCGGCGAGACCAACAGCCAGCTCACTATTCTGCTGGATGCGAGCAATTCGATGCAGTTCACATCTGGACCGCCAATCAAGATGGACTACGCGCGGTTTCTTGCGGCAGCCTTGTTTTATCTGGCGATCAGAAGTCAGCGAGATGCGGCGGGACTGATTGTTTTCGATGATGAAGTGCGGGAGTACATCAGGCCGTCTACCAGGCCTGGTCAACTCGCACGTCTGTTCGCTGGTCTTGAGCAGGCATCGCCGCGCGCCCGGACAGATTTTGCCAAGCCGTTCAGGCACTTTCAGAGTTCTCTGCATCGTCGCGGCATTGCAATTGTGATCTCGGACTTCTATGAGGATCCAGAGGTGATTGTGCGGAACATTGCGCCTCTGCGCTTTCATGGAAACGAGGTGATCCTGTTTCACATTCTCGACCCTCAGGAAATACGACCGGTGATGACGGGACCGGTGATTCTCGTGGATCTCGAAACGGAACAGAAGCTGGAAGTGATCCCGGAATATGCAAGGACGTCTTATCGGGCAAAGATCGACACCCATATCGAACAACTTCGCTCTCGCACGCGCGCAGCTGGAATGGACTATCAGCTGCTCGTTACCAGTCAACCGCTTGATTTGGCGCTGCGTGAATACCTGACGCTGCGACAGATGGAGAACTGATGGGATTTCTTGGTCCATGGTTTCTGGGTGGTCTCGTCGCACTGGGCGTTCCGGTCTTCGTGCATCTGCTGCGGCGCCACGTCACAATACCCAGGCCCGTGAGCTCACTCATGTTCTTTGAACGTGGCACGCAAAGTTCGACGCGGCATCGAAGGCTGAGATACCTGCTTTTATTCGCTCTGCGCGCAGCATTGATGCTGCTGGTCGTTCTGGCATTTGCGAATCCATTTCTGCGTCGTGCTGCGACCAGTTCGAACGGGCGGCTGCTTTTGATTGTTCTTGACGATTCCTTCAGTATGCGGGCCGGAACGCGGTTTGCCGACGCAAAGCAGAAGGCCGCTGCGGTGCTGGCCGCGAAACCTCGGGAGGGAAAGGCGCAAGTCATGGCCCTGGGCGGGCAGTTCGAGATTCTCACGCCGCCGGTTGCCGACGACGCGCAGCTTCGATCTGCGCTCGAAAGTATTCAGCCGGGAGACGGGCACGCCAACTTTGGCGAGTTGGGAAGCGCCGTTCGGTCCCTTGCTGAGACGGTGCACGGACCCATCGACTTGCATCTTTTCAGCGATATGCAGCGCACCGCGATGCCCGCGAACTTTGCAGATGTGATGTTGCCTGACAATGTGTCGCTCATGGTGCATTCTGTTGCGCAGAGCCCTACGCCAGCGAATTGGACCGTCGAGAGCGTGGAGGCTCCTGTGGAATTGCCGGATCCTAAGGACCCCAAACGTTCGCGAGTCCGTGCGGTTGTTGCAGGCTTCAACACTTCGGAAGCGACAAAACTGGTCTCGCTCGTCGTGAATGGAAAGACGACAGCGACGCGGAAAGTCGACATCCCGGCGAACGGCCGCGCGACAGTTGAGTTTGCTCCACTCGACGTGGGCTATGGATTCAATCGCTGCGAGGTGCGGATCGAAGGGGGCGACGCTTTCCCGGCCGATGATGCAAGCGTGTTCGCGGTGCGGCGTTCCGACCCCGAACGCGTCCTGTTTGTGCATGCCGCCGGCGATTCTCGCTCGGCCACCTACTTCGGCGCGGCGTTGGGATCTGCCGCGCAAAACTCGTTCGTACTGCAGTCAACTCCCACTGAGCAAACAACCGATCTGGATCCATCGCGGTTTGCATTCGTGGTGCTATCGGATGCTGGGAAACTCCCTTCCATCTTCGAACACGCATTGATGCAATACGTCGCCCGGGGCGGAAGCGTGCTGATCGCGCTTGGCAACAACGCAACACACCACGCGACTATTCCGCTGTGGGGTGAAGAAGTAAAGGTGGCACGGGACTACGCGCGCTCCGGGAATGCGGCGGCTGTCGGCCAGGTCGACTTCAGCTATCCGGCGCTGGAGCAGGCGCAGGCCACGCGCGACGGCGGCGGTTGGCAGGAAGTGAAGGTTTTCTATGCCGCGGTAGTGAACCCAGGGCAAGCACGCGTGGCAGCGCGTCTGACAGACGGCACACCGCTCATTCTCGACAAAGAGATTGGTGAAGGCCATGTTCTGCTCTTTGCTTCTGGATTTGACAACCTGACGAACGATTTGCCGCTGCATCCGGTATTCGTCGCATTTGTGGACCACGCGGCCCAATATTTGTCAGGGTTCCGGCGACTGGCCGGATCGATGCTGGTGGACTCGTTCGTGCAACTGCGATCATCGTCTGCACCGGCTGGTGCGGCAATGAGTGCGGAAGTGATTGACCCGGGAGGGCGGAGACCGCTTTCCTTGAGCGAAGCACGCACATCGCAAACATTTCGACTCGCGCATTCGGGCTTCTACCAGATTCGGCTTTCAAATGGCCGGGACGCAGTCATCGGAGTAAACCCTGACAGGCGCGAATCGAACCTGGAGCCGCTGCCCGAGGATGTGCAGAAACTCTGGAGCAGAAGCGCCGGAAGCAGTCCGGCTCAAACCGCGAGCGGCGCTTCCAGTGAGGCTGCCGTAAGCCTCTGGTGGTACGTCATGCTCTTTGCATTCTTGATCGCATTGGCCGAAGCGGCGATTGCCAGTGGATACCTTGGGACACAGCGGGAGGCAGTATGAGCCACCACAACGAGCTCGATTCCTATATCGCGCGTGTACAGCAAAGGCTGCGGCTGGGCGCGTGGCTGCAGGGCGCGGCAGTCTTTGCCGGTACGGCGCTCGTTGTGACGGTCGCGCTGGTGCTGGTGCTCAATCGGTTTGCTTTTCCTGAAGCCGGAGTCACAGGCGGACGATTAGTGATTGTTGCCGCGCTTGCTGCCGCCGCAGTTTTTGGCATCGCATTGCCGTTGATGCAACTGACGCGTGCGCGTGCTGTGCGCCACGTGGAAGCTGCGATTCCCGAGCTTGAGCAGCGGCTGGCCACGTTCCACGACCGAGCAACAAAAGGTGCAGATCCATTTCTTGAATTGCTCGCCGCTGAGACGTTGGAGCGGACACAACACACCGCGCCTGCTTCGCTGGTTCCGGACAATCGGCTATTCGCGTTTGCAGGCGGTGGACTTGCCTGCCTCGGAGTGCTTGTCTGGATGATTGCCGCGGGACCGGGTTACGTGGGATATGGGGCTGCTCTGCTGTGGACAGGGCCCCGGAAGGATGCTCCTCCTCTTTATGCCATCTCAATAACGCCCGGCAACACGACCGTGCGGCGAAACAGTGATCAGCTCATCTCCGCGCGCATTACCGGGATGCAGCCCGGCAAGGCTGAGCTTTTCGCGCATTATCAAAGCACAACAGGATGGGAGCCTGTAGAGATGCAGAAGCTCCCCGATGCAGGCACTGGAGCAACTTATCAATTTGTTTTCGCTGGGTTGCCGGAGAGCGTCGAGTACTACGTGAAGGCCGGACCTCTGCTGTCCCCGCACTTCCGTGTGCGCGTCGTCGATCTGCCAGCCGTAAAAGACATTCGCGTTACCTATCACTACCCGTCCTGGACTGGTTTGAAGCCGGTGACCGAGGAACACTCCGGCGATCTGCGCGCAATTGAAGGGACTGATGCCCTTGTTGAACTTGAAATGGATCGCCCGCTAACGGATGGACAGCTTGCGATGGACGATGGCAAGGTCATTCATCTGACCAGAGGCGCGGGCAACACATATCAGGGCTCAATATCGATGCAGAAGGATGGAGCCTACCACCTGGCCACCAGCGATGAAGGGCAAACGGTACGGCTCTCAGAGGACTACTTCATTGCGACCGACAAAGCACCACCGCCCGAGGTTTCGATCGCTCGGCCAGGGGGTGATTATCGCGCCAGCCCAATTGAAGAGGTTACGGTTGGTTTGAAGGCAGCCGACCAATTCGGGCTGAAAGATATGCATCTTCACTACTCAGTGAATGGCGGTCCGGACCATGACGTGAGCCTTCTGAAAGAAGCCGGCGCGAAGAGTGCAGAGGGTTCCCATACTTTGCCACTCGAGGACTTCAAGCTCGCTCCTGGTGACCTTGTCAGCGTCTACGCAACCGCCAAAGACGGACACAGCGAGGCTCGCACAGAGATCTCGTTCATTCAAGTCGATCCGTTCGAGCGCGAGTTTTCTCAGTCACAGCAAAGTGGCGGAGGAGGTGGCGCTGGCGGCAGAAGCAGCAACCAGACTGAAATCTCAAAACGTGAAAAGGAGTTGATCGCGGCGACTTGGAAGCAGCAGAACGAAAAGACTGCGACTGCCAAAGATGCGGCAGCGCAGGGTGAGTTCCTTTCGGATGCCCAGCAGAAGCTGCGTGACCAGGTGAATGCGCTCTCAGTAAGGATGCAGAGCCGCGACATCTCCGAAGCTAACAAGGAATTCACTGATTTCGACAAGGACATGCGAGATGCGGCGACGGCCATGACTCCTGCGGCCGACAAATTGAAAAGCATGCAGTGGAAGGATGCGATTCCATTGGAGCAGAAGGCCCTGCAGGCGCTTTTGCGGGCCGAGGCGACCTTCCGTCAGATTCAGGTTGCATTTGGCCAGGCAGGAGGCGGTGATGGAAGCGGCAATGCCGGACGCGATCTCGCCAGCCTGTTCGACCTGGAACTGGATACGGCAAAGAACCAATACGAGACGGCGCAGACTGCATCTCCCGCCGAGCAGCACCAGAAGGATGTTGAGGACGCTCTTCAGAAGCTGGATGCGCTGGCAAAGCGGCAACAGGAACTGGCCAACCAGCAACGCAATCCGCAGCAGAGTTTTCAGGAACGTTGGGAACAGGAGATGTTGCGTCGCGAGGCTGAACAACTGCAGCGACAGATGGAGCAGATGGCCCAGAACGGTCAACAGGGTTCGAGTGATTCAGCTTCAGGGCAATCGAACACCAGGCAGAATTCGTCAACGCAGCGCGAATCGGCGAATCAAAGAGATTCTTCCCAGCGCCGCCAGGCGGGCGGCGGATCTGCAGGCTCCGCATCCAATGAGTCTGCTGATCAAAGAATCGAGCAAGCCATGAGGCGATTGCAGGAAGCCACCGAAGCGATGAAGCGCAGCGGCGTCCAGGGCCAGAACTCCGAAGCTGCGCGTCAGGCCGCCGATCAACTGCGCCAAGCTTCAGACCTTCTGGCTGCAACACAGCAGCAACTTGCTTCAAACAAGTTGGGTTCCCTTTCGCGCGAGGCCGATCGACTGAAGCAGGAGGAGCGTGCACAGGCCAACAAGATCAGCAAGCTTGCCGATCAACAAGATGACAACGGCACAACGGATCTGAGCAAGATGATGGCGCGCCGCCGAGAACAGAATCAACTTGCGCAGGAACGACAACAGCTCTCCGACGGGCTCTCAAGTCTGCAGAAGAATATCCGCGATGCTGCCCACCAGATTGCTTCGAATCAACCAGGAGCCGCACAGAAATTGCGCGACGCCTTGACCGAGATGGATGATTCCGATCTTGATAATCGCGTGCAGAGATCGGCGGATTGGCTGCGGCGCGGTATCAATCCAAACTCCAACGGTACCGAGGGTGAAATCGCACAAGGACTCGAGAAACTGAGCAAGCAGCTCGACCAGGCGCAGAAGGCAACGGGCGACGAGACTAAGCCCGAACAGCGCGCAGCAAGGCAAGGCGACCTGACTGCCGCTCTCGACCAGGTGCAGCGACTACGGGATGAGATCGAACGGATGGCACGGGAGCAAGGCGGCGACGGGCAAGAAAGTCGAACAGGACAGAGTAATCAGGGCGGGCAGCAACGTTTCTCAGAAGATGGGCGGTTAAGCCGCAACGGTCAACAAGCTGAGCCAGGCGGGCAGCCGGTGAATGGTCAACAATCGGGATCAGGCCAAAAAGGAGCAAACCAGCAAACTCAACAGGGTGGTTACGGCCCACAGTTTGGCAGCGACGCGGGGAGTCAGAGACCCCGGCGCACCGAGTGGCGACGTTCGCTATGGCGGAGGAGGCAGCGTGGATGGCACCGTCTGGAACAACATCAACACGGGCAATAACCGGTATGCCCAGGCTCGACAGCAACCTGCGCCAGCAGATGCCTCAGCCAATCCCGCCGATACAGAGCGCGCGTATCGGCAGCAGATGCAGGAGTTAAATCGGTTGCGGCAAATGGTTCAAGACGATCCTCAAACTGCGAAGGAAGTCGCAGAATTGACAAGGCAGATGCAGCGCCTCGATCCAAAGCGCTTCCCCGGCAATCCCGCCATGGTGGAACAGATGCACCGGGAAGTCCTGAACTCTGTTGACCGCCTCGAGCTGCGACTGGAGCGCGATGGTCTCTCGTCCGAAGCGCGTACCGGGAAGCCGTATGTCGTGCCCCCCGGGTATGAAGATTCGGTTGCTGAATACTTCAAGCGCTTGAGCAGGAATCCATAGGGATTCAATGGCTCAGGTGATTGGCGCTCGCTATTTGAATCGCAAGACAACTCCAGCGCCGAGCCGTAGATTGTCTTGAACTCCGGACGTACCATTCGGCAGTTGGGTGCGAAGCCAATCGGCCTCGATCGCGCGGATGGCGAGGTAGCGCGAAAAGCTCGGCCCGGTCAATCTTTCATTGCGACCTCGAGGAAAAGGTTTAAGGTGTGCTGAAGTGCGGGAAAGCAACGATCACCTCGCGTAGAATATGCAGCTTCCTCATTTGAGGTCAAGGCTTTGGTATGCACGAATAGTCACCCCGGTCACTAGTTTGACCACCGACTGCAACCTTAGTGTTATGCGGATTGAGGCGCAAGATCTGCTTTCTCCCGCCCTTACCTTGATCGGCTTTGCACTCGATCGCCCAACAGAGTTTCTGCCCACGCTCTGGTGCCGCGGAACCGGCAGGACTCTGCGGCTATCTTGGCAGCATTGCCCAAAGCCGCATCAAATCCCCGCTCGATGGAAGCGTAGTAGCAGAACGCTCCATGAAAAATATCTCCCGCCCCCATCGTGTCGATTGCCTTCACGCGTGGAACTCGTACGGTTCCCGCAGAATTTCCAAAGGAAAATCGTATCGGATCCGCACCTCTTGTCATCGCGATGTTCTTCACGCCCCGCGCTTTCAGATAGTCGAATACATCGCCTTCCCCTCCGCATCGAGGGGGCATGAAATCAGCTGAACAAATCACCGTATCAACGCTCTTGAGCAAGTCCTCAGTCCCGTCCTTCCAACTCCCCGCATCAAACACGACGGGGACTGCCCGGGACCGCGCCATCTGTGCCCAGGCCTGACACGCTTCCATGTAATGTCCGTCGATCAGGACAACGCGTGCATGCTCGAAAACCGCCATATTGACCTCGGCCGGAGGAGCGGAGACGCGCTTCGCATTCGCGGACACGACGTTTCGATTCCCCATCTTGTCGACGGACACCGACGAGATGACGGGCGCATCCGTGAAGTCAGGATTCAGGTCGATGAAACGAACTGAATACTTCCGAAGCTCTTCTCGAATCCAATCTGCCAGCGTGTGGCGACCTACCGCTGTGACCAGTGCCGCTTTCCCGCCAAGCAGGCTGAAAGTAATTGCAGCGTTTGTGGCCGGTCCGCCGATGAACACGTCCTGATCGCGCGCCGCGATCTTGGAATTTGACTGAGCAAAGTGGTCGACGCCATAAATGACGTCAATCGTCGAGAGCCCGACAAAGATGCCGCGTGCTTTCATTCGAACTCACCAAGTCCATGGCCCGCTGACATTCTATCTCCGTTTGTCAAGGAATGGGTCTTGGTGTGGCAAAGAGTAGGAAGCTGCCTCAGCGGCTCACGAACCGTTTCAGACCCGGAGAACGAATTGGAATACGGTTCCCTCCCCTGACTGTGTTGCCCAGATGCGACCATCATGCGCTTCAATAATGCTGCGGCAGATCGCCAGCCCCATTCCAGTTCCTTCCGCCTTGGTGGTAAAGAATGGTTCAAACAATCTCGCCTTCGTTTGGTCGTCGAATCCCGGACCGGAATCCTTCACAGCAACCTTGACCGCATCAGTCCCTTGCATCTCCGTGCTGATCTTCAGAACACGCATCTCATTTCGCACGGCCATCGCGTCCATGCCATTGGTAGCGAGATTCAGCAACACCTGCTGGATCTGCACGGGATCGATCCTGAGAGCGGGAAGCCTCTCGTCGAGTTGCAGTTCGATCAACACTCCTCGCCGAATCGCGTCTTCGCGCAGCAGCCGGGCCAGTTCGACGATGAGACGATTGAGATCGGTTGTCTCCCTAACATAGTCGGTCTTGCTGAACAGTGATCGCACCCGGCTCACAACCTCGCTCGCTCGAGCCCCGTCACGCACTACTCTCTCAGCCGCCGCGGAGGCCTTTGCCACATTGGGAGGCTCGGCAGAAAGCCACCGTTGGCATGCAGACGCGTCGGTAACCAGCGCTGCAAGCGGTTGATTGAGTTCATGGGAGATCGATGCCGCCATCTCGGCCAGACTCGTCATTCGAGTGAGCCGCGACAAGTCCTCTTGCGCCAGCAGCAAACGCTGCTGCGCACGTTGCTGGTCCTCGATATCGATATGCACGCCGAACCAACGAACAACTTCTCCATCTCTTGCGCGCTGTGGAATCCCGCGTACAAGGAACCACCGGTAATTCCCATTGGCTCCCCGGATCCGCGCCTGCACTTCAAAGCTTTCAGCCGAGGCACGCGACTCATTCCAGCTGTAACGGAACAGCGCCTCATCTTCAGGATGGAAGATGCTGAAGAAGGCCTCCCCCTGCAGTTCATCGGCGGCCCTGCCGATATGATTGGCCAGGTCGCGATTACAGTACTCAATGGAGCCGGAAGTGGATGCGGACCAGATTTGTTGAGGGATGGCTTCTGTCAGGAGCCGCAGCTGACGCTCACGCTCGAGGATCTCCATGTTCGACCGCTGCAGTTCGGCCGTCCGCTCTTGCACCCGGGTTTCTAACTCATCTCGCGCATTTCGAATAGCGACTTCAGCGCGCTTGCGCGCCGAGCTGACCACGGTGATAACGATTGCGCACGATACAAATGCAGCCAGAAAGCTTCGAGACTCTCTCGCGATCGAAATCGAATACAGCGGGGGAATAAAGAAGAACGTAATCAGCAGGAAGGACATTCCAGTCGCCAACGATCCGGCGATGATACCGCCGAACCAGGCACTGCCGATGATCGCGCCAAAGAAGAGAAAGACAAACGGGTAGGCGATCAAGTGCTGCAGCGGGAAGGTCCACAGGAGTGCAACCAGCACGAAGAAGCCTGCGATCACAGCCGGCTTCAGTCCATATTCCCAGGCAAAGTGCGAGAGTTGCTTCCTGTATGGGGCCATGGCCGCATCATAAACCGGAATCGCAGGCTTGATTGACTCTGCGCTATTCAAATGCGCACGCCGCGTTCACGCTTTATGAATATGTGGGACATCAAGAAGAGATTTTGCACGCTTGAACAGTTTTAACAGGAGTGGCAGGGATTCGTGACGCCCTTGGAATACGACCGCTAGGTGGCTGAATAGATCCCGTCACGAACATCGAGGGCTGCCTGCGTGACATTCTCAGGCCGCCCGAGGTCACGCCAGTAGAATTCATCCGCGCGAAAGCCGAAGATCCGCTCCCCTTCCGAGGCAAGGGTCAAATAGGCCGCGATAATCGAGAAGGCGCCTTGCTCTTTCATTTTCGCGAAAATGCGCGGCGAGATCACGTGAATCCCTGAAAAGGCGAGCGCCTTCATCGCGATTGCAGTTCGCACGATCTCCCGATCTCCATCGCGCCCAGCCTGGCGGCCGCAAAGCTGGCCGCTCTCGTCGAAGAGGAGATAGCGTGAAGTCTCACGGTCCTGAACCGCCAGGGTCGCAAGCGCATCATTTTCAGTGTGTGCCTGCAGCATGCGGGCCAGGTCAATCGTGCTGATGACATCAACGTTGTGCAGGATAAACGGTTCCTGCGAGCCGCCTTCGAGAAAGAACCATGCGGCTCTCTTCAGTCCGCCGCCGGTGTCAAGCAGTTCCGGTTCGCTGGAGACTTCAATCCGCATGCCGAAGTTGTGATTCGCTTTCAGGTATTCCTGCATCATCTCAGCGTAGTGGTGCGCGTTCACGATAACCTCGCGAATCCCAAAGGCGCGCAGCCGCGAAAGCGCAATCTCCAGCAGAGTGCGGCCGGCAACCTCCACCAGTGCCTTGGGGCGGTCATTCGTGAGCGGTCGCAGACGCGTACCAAGACCGGCTGCCAGAATCATTGCCTTCATTTGCCCATCTTCTCCAGCTCGACGTGACGAATGGCAACTTCTACCCCCGCTGCGGCGCGCAGATGTTTCGCCAGCTGCTCCGCAAGGAAGACTGAGCGGTGCTGGCCGCCGGTGCAGCCAAACGAAACCATTAGGTTCTTAAAGCCGCGGCGCTGGTAGGTGCTAACGCTTGTATCCACCAGCGATTCAACGTTCGCAAGAAACTGGTGCACGCTTTCCTGCTGATTGAGATAGTCGATCACCGGCGCGTCCTTGCCGGTCAAAGATCGAAAGCGCTCTTCGCGTCCGGGATTGGGAAGGCTGCGGGCATCGAAGACAAAGCCTCCGCCGTGCCCCGAAGGATCAGCCGGCATGTCACGATGGAACGAGAAGCTGAAGATTCGCACCGTCAGAGCCTCCACGGACGTGGCAAGTCCCTGCAGTTTCTCCGATGCCGACATGCCGTTCAGAGCCTGCAGAAGGGTCGGCAATGCGATCGGCAGCGTTACATTTTCCGCCAGCCAGCGCAGATTCTTGAGCGCATACGGTACGCTTTGCAAAAAGTGGGCCTTGCGTTCGTAGAAGCCGCGAAAACCATACGCACCCAGCGCCTGCAGAATGCGCACATAAACATACGCGTAGTAGTGCTCCATGAACGCGGCGCGATCAATCTTGATGAATGCCGCGAGGCAGTCGAGGTAGTGGTCGAGGAGTTGCAGGCGCAGTTGTGGCGGAAGATCGGCCTTTCCGTCATACAGCAGAGACGCAATGTCATACTGCAGAGCGCCCTTGCGGCCGCCCTGGTAGTCGAGGAAATACGGCTGTCCGTCGCGCAGCATGACATTGCGCGACTGGAAGTCCCGATAAAGAAAATAGTCGTGCTGAGCGTTTAGCAGAAACTTCGTCAGACGGCCGAAGTCATCCTCCAGCGCCTGTTCGTTGAACGAGATCCCGGCCAGCCGCAGAAAATAGTACTTGAAATAGTTCAGATCCCATGCAATGGACTGGCGATCGAAACTCGAGCGCGGATAGCACACCTTGTAATTCAGATCGCGACCGGCCTCAACCTGAAAGCGCGGCAGCTCAGCCACAACTTTGCGATAGGCTTCGACCGCCTGCGGAGCGATGGCATCTCCCGCACGATTCGTGCCTAGGAATTCGAAGAGCGTTGTGTCACCCAGATCCTCTTCAAGGTAAGCGCCCTGGCTCAGATCCTCCGCGTAGATCTCGGGCACCGGCAACCCGTGCCGGCGGAAATGCCGGGAAAACTCAAGAAACGCGACATTCTCTTCCCGCACCGGATAAACAATGCCGATCGCGCTGAATCCGCCGCCAGCCAGACGAACGATTGCGCGCCCCGAGCCGCCGAGTTGGCCTTGAAGTGGCCGCACGCTGTCTGGCGGCACCTCGAAATGCTGCTCGAAAAGCCGCTTTAAAACGTCCATGAACCTCTTTTCCGGATTTCCTGATCTGCTTCACCAAGATAACCACCCCGGAGAAGTGGGTGCAAGGCTCCCGGAGACCTTCGATCGCTTCGGACTTGACAGAATGCAAAGCTGGAGTTACTTTGCATTGTAAAGTGAATTGCCTGCCCCGTGGATGATCTGCACAGAGCGCTCGGAGACATCAGCAGCATACGCCGCCAGATGGCGCGTGCGACGGAGTTTCGCGGTTACGGTCCTGCGACGCTCGCCGCGACAGCGGTTTGCGCGGCTCTTGCCGCCGTAGTTCAAGCGCTCTGGGTGCCCGATCCTGAGAATCACATCAACTTTTACCTGGCAATCTGGATTTCTACTGCCGCCGCTTCAGCCGGCTTGATTGCTGTGCAAACCGTAACACGTGCTCATCGCATGCACTCGGGCATGGCCGATGAAATGATCCGCATGGCCGTTGAGCAGTTCCTTCCGTCCGTTGGGGCCGGGGCGTTTTTGACGATCGTGCTCGTGCACTTTGCTCCCTCGGTTCTCTGGATGCTTCCCGGCCTCTGGCAAGTCATCTTCAGCCTCGGCGTATTCTCCTCGTGCCGATTCCTTCCGAAGCTTATGGTCGCGGCAGGCGCATGGTACCTGATCACCGGATTGACGTGCATTGCGCTGGCCGGATCCCGGGCGTTCTCCCCGTGGGCAATGGGGATTCCGTATGGCGTTGGACAGATGCTGGTGGCGGGGATCCTTTTCGCCACTGCACGCGAGGGTAGTGATGAAAGCTAAAGCTGCTTCTGGCGAAGCGCGGTATGCGTACGAGGGCCTGGATCGCGTCATCCACGAGCGTGCGCGTCTGAGCGTGCTGACTTCTCTGATCAGTAATCCCAGAGGGTTGACTTTCAACGATCTCAAGCAACTCTGCGCATTGACTGACGGCAACCTGAGCCGGCATCTCCGCGTTCTGGAGCGCGGAAAGCTGGTTGAGATTGTCAAAGGACATGACCGCAATCGCCCGCAAACGATCTGCCGCATCACTCCCGCCGGTCGCAAGCGCTATCTCGAATACCTTACGACGCTGGAACAGGTGGTGCGCGATGCGGCAAAAGGCGTCAAGGACGAAGCCGCAGCCAATCTGCTACGGGGCCTCGCGCCGTCGCGGGCCTGAGTTTTTTTGCGGTATCACTTTGCATTGCAAAGTACTTTGCGATACGGAGGAACTCAATTGAACGACTTTTCGATGTTGCACTCAAGCATTCAGGGCAGAGTGGCTTCGCGTTCGATGGGTTTGAAACTCATCGTCGTCGGCTTTCTGGCTTTGCTGATGACGATTCCTGCCCTGTTTGTCTTTGACCTGGTGAATGAGAGGACGAAGCGAGCTGCGGACGTCGTCAGGGAGATCAGCGCCCATGTCGGCGGCCAACAGACGTTCCTTGGACCCACTCTCGCGATTCCCTACTCTATTCCGTCGCAACCCGGGGCTGACGGCGTCCGGCACGGCATGTATGTCGTCTTCCCGGCGCGCGCTTCGGCCACGGTCAAAACCACCACGGAGGAGCGTCACCGTTCGCTGTTCAAAGTTCCCGTGTTTCAGGCCGATTTGAAATTTGACGCGACGTTCGATCTCGCCGGAGTACCCGCGGCCGCTCCCCCAGGCGCCGAGCTGGACTGGAGCCGGGCCGAGATCGTGGTCGGAGTAAGCGACGCTCGCGGAGCGCTTGCTGACGCTCTGCTGACGATGGATGGAAAGACCTTTTCGCTTATCCCTGCGGAGATCGCCCAGGACATCTCGATCGACGGAGACCGGAGCGAGCACCAGAGGCTGACGCTCTTCGGCGGGAAGGCCGGAAGCATCGCGAAGCCTGATGCACGATTCGATGTGTCCTCGTCGCTACGATTCTCTGGTGCTCAACGAATCGCCGTGCTCGCGTTTGGAAAGACGACGCATCTGGCAATGCAAGGCGACTGGCGCAATCCGGGTTTTGATGGAGGATTCCTTCCCGTAAGCAGAACAGTCTCAGACAGCGGCTTCAATGCGGAGTGGTCGGTTCCCTTCATCGCCCGCGGAGTGCGGGCCGAAGGTCGCGGCAACTTGATCACCGGGCTCGACGCTACCGCTCTCGGTGTTTCATTCATCGAGGTGGCCGACCCTTATCAATCGGTCAACCGAAGCCTCAAGTATGTGCTCCTGTTCCTTGGGCTGATCTTTCTGTCGTACTTCATCTTCGAGGTCACCACCGGCAAACGGGTTCACCCGGCGCAGTACGTGCTGGTTGGAGTGGCGCAGATCATCTTCTACCTGCTCCTGCTGTCGCTCGCTGAAAGAATCGGATTCGACTTCGGCTTTCTGCTTGCAGGCGCGGCCACGGTGCTGCTGCTTTCAGCGAATGCAGGTTGGGTCTTCACCAGCCGCACACAGGCGGTCAGGGCTCTCGTCATCTTCACTCTCCTTTATGGGCTGATCTACACCCTGCTGCGGCTCGAAGACAATGCGTTGCTCGTGGGTGCGGTCGCAAGCTTTGTGGCGGTTGCTGCTGCCATGTATCTCACGCGCAGGATCGACTGGTACAGCTCGCTCCCGTCGTCAGGAAGCCGGGGAACGACGCAGTACCCGGCGGTCCCAACCAACCCTGTCTGACGGAGTCTCTCTTCATGCGCAGCAGCTCACAAGGCGGATTGCATGTCGCCATCATCATGGATGGCAATGGCCGATGGGCAACGCGGCGTGGCTTGCCTCGCGTCGCGGGCCATCGTGCCGGTGTGGCCGCCGTGCGTCGCGTTATAGAGCGAGCACTCGATCAGGGAGTACGCCGCTTGACCCTGTACGCCTTTTCCTCTGACAACTGGCGGCGCCCGCCGGCCGAGGTGCAGAGCATCTTCTGGTTGCTTCGCGCCTTTCTGCGACTCGAAACCAGGCGGCTTCGTGAGCGTGGTGCGCGACTCCAGGTCATTGGTCGCCGGGACCGTCTGGCGTTGCCGGTACTGCGCGAGATTGAAAAGGCAGAACGCGCAACTGCCGGAGGCCGTCGCATTCATATCTGCGTGGCCATCGACTACTCCTCGCGCGATGCCATCACGCGCGCGGCCGCGCGAGCCTCAACGGAGCTCTCGAGTGGAAATGCTGCTCCTTCGGCTAAATTGATCGGGTCACTTTTGACGCAGGCTCTGAGTACGCAAACCGAAGAAGTGGATCTCCTGATTCGCACCGGAGGGGAAAAGCGCCTCTCTGACTTTCTGCTTTGGGAGTCGGCCTACGCGGAGCTTCTGTTTACTGACCGCATGTGGCCCGATTTCAATGAAGACGATTTCGATTCCGCACTCGAAGAGTTTTGCCGAAGAGAACGCCGCTTCGGCGGTGTCCCCGAAGCCCAGCCAGGGATGGACGGCCTCTCGCTTCACCTAGAACCGAAATAGATACGAAGCCTTGATGAAGAACTGTTTGCCGTCGTTCAGATAATCCGGGGACCGAGGCGGTTCGAGGTTGTTTGGATCGCATTGGCCGTTCGGCATCCTGTTGCAGAGCGTCCGGTCGAGGTTTTGCAGGTCGTCGTTGTATCCGATATAGACAGCCGTTCCCGGATGCGGCAACCACGTGATCAAGCCCTGACCGCCAATCTGCTTCGTCCGCTGCAGCGATGTCTCGGCAGGATTCACCAGGGTCGAGTCATACTCCACAATCGCGCGGACAGAAAGCGAGCGCGTGAACTGATAATTGAGCTTGGTGCGGAACACCTGCGATTCGTATACCGGCGCACCGTTTTCCGCGGAGTGATTTCGGTCAAGCAGGTAGGTGTTGTCCGAGGTGAACTTCTGCGTGGGCTGCAGAGAAACCAGGGCCTGTACCGTTTGTTGGTGGAGCAGAGAAGGCACAGCGCCCGCAACCGGGTTATAGTTCACGTTTCCCCCGAAGATTGAATAGACGCTCACGTCCAACTGCGTCCATGGAGCGCTGCGGAACAGTACACCTCCGAAGTTCTCGATAAATGTCTTGTTCTCGGTCAGCAATGTTCCGCTCTGCGGGCCGAGCGTATCGGCGTTCTGGCCGACGAATGGTGCAAAAACCGTGTTTCGAGGCAGCAGGAAGAACGGGTCGTAGCTGGAGTAGCGGTAGAGAGGATTACCCTGATGGTCCCATGCGAACTGTTGATTCGTCTCAAGTCCGATGCTCTGGATCATCTGGCTCTTTGGGAACCACTGATACGTGAGATGGGTCTGATCGCTGTAGATATTCGTCGTCTGAATGAACCCTAACTGGGTCTGGAAGCCGGTGCTGTAATCCTTGTTCACGCTGTTCAGGTTGAAGGCGTGGCCCGCGCGCTGGATATCCAATCTGCTCGCGGGACCGGCATAGTACGCAGAGGGCTGGTCGTCGTGTGCGGGCAGCATCGTGGAGCTCTCGACCATCTGTCCCATCAGGGTCCAGGTTTTGCTCAGGCGAGCCGTAAAGTCGGCGCCTCCGATGCGGTTCCATCCACCGCCAAACTCCTCGTCTGTATAGATCAGTCCCACGCTCGAATCTTTGCCGAGATCACGTGAAACTCGCCCGACGGCATTCAGCGAACGCTCCAGATAAAGCGGATCACCGGGCGCAACTGTCTCTCCCGGTTCTCGATCGTCGATCAGAAAGAATCCAACATTTGTCCGGCCTATCTTCCCTGTCCCTCGGATTCCGTACTCGGGATGCACAATATTTCGTGTGTAGACCAGCTGAATCGGAGTGGTGAAATAGTTGGAGTTCTCCAGAAAGAATGGGCGCAGCTCCGGGAAGTAGACCGGATAACGCTGGTTCACCGTGAACTGCGGCTGATCTGACTCCACGTCGCTGAAGTCAGGATTGATGGTCCCATCCAGAACAAAGCTGTCCTTGAGAATGACCTTTGCCTCGCCACCCGCCGTGCCCTCAAGTTGCCGCGAACTGAAGTAGGGATTCAGCGGATCAATATTGATCAGCGTGCGCTCGCTCTGGCCCAGCACATATGGGTTTATCTGCAGGTCATGCGATCCGGTAACACCTTCGATGCCGTGAAGCGTGCCCTCCTGGCTCAGCGTACCCGCCACCCCGCTCGAGACTTGCGGCCAGTAGTCGACCTCGCTGTTGCGTGGCAGGTTACGCATGAAGACCACGCCCCAATCCGAAGAGTCGGCGCGAAAACGAATGCTGCGAAACGGAATGGCAAGCAGCGCCATCCATCCCTCTTGCGTCAGCTGTGCCTCAGAGTCCCAAACCTGGTCGTAGCTGTAGTCCGGCTGCGTGTTCTCGGTCCACAAAGCGTCCGCCTGCACCCCCGCGGGGTTGACGGTGAAAAGGATGCCTTTGCGTCGGTCCTGAAATGGATCGAAGAGTACTGAGACATAGTCGTCGTTGAGCAGATTCTCGCGTCGAGCCAGGTGGCCGCGGATGTCGGACGGGTGCCGGTCGTGGCAGATGAAGACAACATAGAGCGTCGCCTTGGTGTGTGCCAGCCAGACCTCCGTCTTCTCGGTCGCGGGCTGACCATCATTGGGTACCTGCTGGATGAAGTTGCTGACCTGAGTCAGCTTCCCATTCAGCTCAGGCCGCGGTACGCCGTTTGCGAAGTCAGACAGCCGCAATGCTTCGGTGATGAGCGGGATCCTGAAATCTGCGCCAACCTTCGCCCCGGCGGGCTTCACCGGGATTACAGTCTGCTTGGCGTCTTGGGCGAAAGCGGCGATGCAGCCGACGGCAACGATCGGCAATACGAGTCCCCGGATCGCAGCAAGCAAGATGGATCGTGCTCGCGCGATCTGATGAGCGGCCAGTTCGGTTGCCGTAACATCCCGTTCTCGCACGAGAGTCATCCATCGACCTCGAAGAGCACGGAGGATGCGCGAGGGATCAGCCGAGGAACAAATCTCTCGTGACATTAAGAGTTCCGATACCTGTATAACTCTATATATATCATACGCTTGTCTTCGCCCAATGTGCCGGCACACGCGACCCGCACAAAGAGTCACACCCCCTTCTCTTCACATGCTGAACAACCCATTCTACGTCCCGCGTCCGGAGACGTACTACTCTCGGGTGATTTCCTGGTAATCGGCCAGAGGATTACGCTAACGATTCCGATTGGACTTCATTTGTGATTACGCTTGTGCACCGCCGTGGTGACGTTTTTCCCTTGGTCCTTTTGTGTGATTACGCTTGTGCTCCGATGTGGTGACAAAAGCTTCCGTTTTTCCGCAGGTGAACCCGGTCAAGTCGTTGAAAGCAAGTCGATGAACGATACAATTCCAGCACATACCAACACCGGGAAACGGAAATTCCTAATGTCAGACAAGCCCACTTTGGATAGCCGGGATTTCCTCGAGCATGAAACTGTGGGCATTGTGCACGCGACTCCAGAAGGCAACATCCTCCGCTGCAATACAGAGTTTGCCAACATCATCGGCTACGCCCGCGAAGAGGTCAGGGGGCTCACCTTTCTGGAGATTACCTCTGAGGAAGACGGTGCATCCTGTATTGAGGCTTTTCAGCGCCTCTGGACGGGCACATCCGAAGCCGTATGCTTCGAGACCCGGCTGATCAAAAAGAACGGCGAGCCCACTTGGGCCAAGCTGACGGTTTCGCTCCTCAGGGACCGGGAAGGATGGCCTTCTCACCTGCTGGGCCATGTCGAAGCCATCAAGGAACCTACGGGCACGGAGATCGTTTCCACTTCACCCGCTGAATCGACAGAGCCCAGGGAAGAGCGCTATCGAAGCGCATTTGAGACCTGTCCGGACGGAGTGCTGATCGCACAGGTGAGTGACGGCAAGATCGTCGACGCCAACCCGGCCTTGCTCACGATCCTCGGATTTGAGCGCAAAGAGGTTCTTGGGCATACATCCATCGAACTGGATATATGGGCGGATGAAGGCGATCGCGTCAAGCTCTCTGAGGCTCTTCAGAATCTGTCAGGATTCCGCGACCTGGAAGTGCGGTTGCGGCGGAAGGACGGCGAGGTCTTCTGGGGACAGGTTTCCGCATCCTACGCGGATATTGACAGCGCCTCCTGCATTCTCTCCTTCATCCGGGACGTGTCGGCGGCCAAAGCAGACGAAGAAAAGATCCGCAATCTGGCCTTCTATGACACCCTGACCAGCCTCCCCAATCGCAGGCTGCTTTGGGAACGGTTGCGCCAGGCATTGATTTCCAGTGTTCGCAGCGGAAGCAAGCATGCGCTCCTGTTTGTCGATCTGGACGGATTCAAGTCTCTCAACGACACGCTCGGCCACCATATCGGCGACCTGATGCTCCAGGAGACGGCTCGCCGCATCTCGAGTTGTGTGCGAGAGGCGGACACAGTTGCAAGGCTGGGTGGAGACGAATTTGTAGTGATCCTTGAAGACCTGAGCCAGGTGGCAGAGATCGCTGCCACGCAGGCCCGTACCGTGGGTGGCAAGATTCTCAGCGCCATCAACCAGCCATACGTGCTTGAAGGCCGCGAGTGTCATACCACCTCCAGCATGGGCATCACCGTATTCGGGAACCAGAGCGAGAGCACAAATGAGGTTCTGCAGCAGGCTGACATCGCGATGTACCAGGCCAAGGCGGCTGGCCGCAATGCGATGTTCTTCTTTGCGCCGGCTTTGCAGGCATCCGTCGATGCTCGCGTGGCACTGGAGAGAGATCTTCGCCAGGCACTGAGAGACAATCAATTCTCGCTCTTTTACCAGCCGCAGCTGGACCGCGGCCTCCTGACCGGCGCGGAGGCGCTGATCCGCTGGAAGCATCCTAGTCGAGGGATTGTCGGCCCCAATGAGTTCGTACCCCTCGCGGAAGAGACTGGCCTGATCTTTCCTATGGGAGGCTGGGTGCTGGAGACCGCCTGCTTACAGATCGCAGCCTGGTCAAATCGGAAAGCAGGGGAGCATCTCTCGATCGCAGTAAATGTAAGCTCCCGCGAATTCCGCCACCCCAAATTTGTCGACCACGTGCTGAGGACGCTCGATCGCACGGGGGCAAATCCGAATAATCTGAAGATCGAATTGAGCGAAAGCATGTTCGGCGAGAACCTCGAAGACGTAATTGCCCGGATGAAGATGCTCAAGTCCCACGGCGTGAGATTTTCGCTCGAAGACTTCGGCATCGGCTATTCGTCGATGGCTTATCTGAAGCGCTTGCCGCTCGACCAGATCAAAATTGACCGCACCTTCGTCGGTGAGATTCTGGTTGACCCCATCAGCGGAGCGGTCGCGCAGGCGATTATTTCCTTCGGCAAAGCAATGGGATTGTCCGTGATTGCCGAGGGAGTGGAAACCGAGGAGCAACGGGCATTTCTTGCCCAGCTTGGTTGCCATTCATTCCAGGGCTTCCTGTTTAGCCATCCACTTCCCTTGGGAGAATTCAACCAAGTATAGCGGTCGACCTGGAAACATCCTCTGCGTTTGAAATCCGGTCTCAACCTATCCGCTTCTGTCTCAATAACACGCCCGCAGGCGATGGACAGCGGATTAACCTGCGCGAAAGCGGAACATAAAGCCGGAGAATTCCGAACAAATCCGCGCTACGAATCCCACGAGAAAACATGCAAGATATCCGCTGTGAGCCGGCGAGATTTCTTTCCGTGCAGACTGTGCAATCGGATCAGCAGATCACCAAGGTCCTCCATCTTCGGGGGAATAGTCGGATCCAACAAGAGCACGATTGGGAACAGCAGGAACACAGTTATTGGACCTGGATTTCGACCCGCACGAGCCATCAGAAGACTCAACCAAAGTGGATGTTGTTGACCTCCGATTCTGTGCTGTCAGGTCAATTACCAAGTTCTACTCTTCCTGAGAAGATGTGGATTTGCAGCCATGCCTCCACCCTCTCTCTGCCAATCACATTGGTGTCGAACTCCTGACAATCCGCTGACAATGAGAAGACAGTCCCCTGACACCCAGCTCGATGCAGGACACTACCTTGTCTTTATATGGTGACCGTTGAAGGTTCAACAGAATTGATCGTGCGGCGTTTCCGATTTCGCGCGCACTTCGCGCAACACACGAGCGGGCATCAAGCTGCCCTTCGCTTCTGCAGTGCTTTGAGTTCGGAGGAAGAAACCTGCCTTTGGAGCCCTGCGACCGATCTGCCGGGTAAGGGTGAGCGTGCCAGCCGGACACGAACTCCATCAACCGAGCCTGACACTCCAACCGCGATGGAGTCTTCAATGCGGACACATCGCTAACTTGCATAGCGACCAGGAAGGAGACCGTGATGGGATCTTACGGTAGCCTCGAAAGAACCCCCTGGCATTTCGAAAGACAACGAACATTCGCACTAATCCTCAAACGTCTGATCGATTTCACGCTTGCAATTCTCCTTCTCCTGGTTATTGCGCCATTGATTGGGCTCATTGCGTTTCTCATCTGTCTGGATAGCCCGGGGCCGGTCTTCTACATTTCAGAGCGCATCGGTCAATGGGGCCTCCCGTTCCCGTGCCTCAAGTTCAGGACCATGGTGATCGACGCCGACCTGCAAAAGAAAAGGCTTGCGGAGATGAACGAGCGGGATTCAGTGCTATTCAAATTGTCGAATGATCCCCGTGTTACGCGTTTTGGCAAGTTCTTGCGCCGACACAGCATTGACGAACTTCCGCAACTCCTCAATATCCTTCGCGGTGAGATGAGTCTTGTTGGTCCACGTCCCTCGCTTCCCGAGGAAGTGGCTATGTATGAACCGAAACACATGGTTCGTCTCGCTGTGTTGCCGGGTCTCACGGGCTTATGGCAAGTGGAATCACGGAGAGATCCATCTTTTGCAAACTATATTTCGCTTGACATTCAATACGTGCAAAGCTGGACGATTTGGTTGGATATGAAGATCCTATTTCGAACGTTGGGAGCCGTTATTCACGGGACCGGCACTTAGGAGCAGGGCGGTTGTTTGCAAGGTTAGCTTCAATTCGAGCCGGCCTCACAATGGCTAGAGTCTCCTGATGGGCGATCTTTGTTGGTGGTATGCTGACGAGCTGAAAATATTGGTGCGCGTTTCAAAGTCAGGCACTTCTCCGATCCCTGCGAGGATCCGCGAAAAACTCGGGGCCGATTCCCCGAAGCCCCCTTGGCAATAATGCTTCACAAGCCCAATGTGAGTAGGTCATTCTCAAGGTTCCTCAGCCTCGCGAAGAGGGTAAAGCCGAGTTAGTTCTATACACAATTGAAAGAGGAATTTCAGTAAAGTAACGTGGTCCATCTCTCCGCTTGCCTCTGACAGTGCGAATCATTTCAGCAGTTTGCGGGTTCTTCTAGTCCAACGCAAAAGCGCGCATGTGGTTACTCTAGTAACTCTCGATGAGATGAATGAATTCGAGTTCCTTCGATCCAATTGGGGCTCATGGTTGCAGTGTCTGGGCTTGCACATCGATCGCAAGCTGGTCCGCACAACCAAAAGTGCGGGGGTGCCGTCAAAAAGATCAGGGTCCCAAATTGACCGACGTCAGGTCACTGACTTTTTATTGGCAATCATCGAAATCGGATGTGTTTGGTGACGAACGGCGGCGACGGGAAATCGGCGTGGGCGCGGGTTTTGGATTGTCAGTGTGTACTCACTCTTGGTATAGTTTGGGCGTTGGCTCTGGATCTCTCGAGTCGTAGTTTCTATCCGTGGTCGTCCGGCCCAAACCCATCAAGGTAGACGTAAGAGACTGCCGTTACCCGTTGCACCATTTGCCCTCTTTCATTTGTCGCTGCCTGGTTCTCACTCGTTCCGAAGGAATGTTTTCTTCATTAGCGCATGCTAACTGAGAGGGGCGGAGCCTTGCGCAGAATCATCCAAGGGGCATCATTCTACTGATAAGCAGCAATGAACCAGAGCAGAACTCGAAGCGACGAACGCGACTAGCGGCGAGTGGCGTCCGGCATCTGTCAGCATCGGTCGACTGAGAGGGTGCGCATGAGCTTTCAAATTGTTCGCGCTGAACTCGGCGACAGCGTCTTTCACAATCCGGAGGTGGCTGTTCTGGAGCGTCAACGCAAGTGGTATGCAATATTCACAGTCCCCAAAAATGAGAAATCAGCATTCAAACATCTTCAACTGAGAAATGTCGAGTCATTCCTTCCTACTTACGAAACCGTGCGCGTATGGAAGAACCGCCAGCGCGTCAGGACCATCCTTCCTCTCTTCCCGTCCTACCTGTTCGTGCATATCAATCCTCTGGAGCGTGCCAGAGTTCTCCAGACTCCTGGCGTACTGCATATCGTCGGTAATGGCCGGCAGCATGTGTCTCTCGAAGACGCTGAAATTGAGTTTCTCCGCTCGGGTTTGCGCGGCAGGAGACTTGAGCCGTTCAGAGAACTCGTTGTAGGCGAGAGGGTGCGCATCAAGGCCGGAGTGATGCAAGGAATTGAGGGCATTCTGGTCAGGAAAAGCAGCAGCTTACGGTTTGTCCTTACGATCAATCTCATCAATCAGAACGCAGCCGTGGAGATTGACGCAGATTCCGTTGAACCCCTTCTACCTCAAGCCTGAGGAATCCCAGAATCAAGAAGAGATATTGCGCCACCATTGAAGGCGCGAGTTCTGCTTACCGAGTTCCAAAGTGTGAACAGTTGAAAAGCGGCTGACACTTTTGCGCTCTAGCTTCATTGGATGGGGATTAGGCTCGATGCCTCGCAAAGACCTCCCTAAATCGCCTTCAGGAACTGTGAAGTCATCAACAACCGAAAAGATTGTTGAAGCCGCGGCACAGTTGTTTGCGCGCCATGGCTATCACGCAACGAGCACGCGCGAAATCGCCCGCTTTGCGCAGGTGAGCGAACAGACGCTGTTCCGACACTTCGATCATAAAGAGAGCCTCTTCTTGTCGACTCTCCGCTCCCGCACGGCCTTCCTGACTCCTGAATCGGAACTTCTCAAAGGAATTAGAGCTGGCGATGCGCCCACTGTAGTCTTGCCAAAGATTCTTGAGTTACTTACAGATTCGGTCAGCCATAGGCCGGAAGTCCCAAAGCTGATCGCAATTGCCTTCCTTGAATTGCAAGGAAAGGCCGAGGCACACTGCAGAGGCTTTCTTTCACCCATCTTCTCCGAGGTTAGCCAATATTTGGCGAAGAGTGTCGCAAAGGGTGAGGTTTTGGACGTAAATCCTTCCTTACTGGCAGCGTCCCTCATGGCAATGGCGCTGATGCACCCGCATCTTTCAACGCTGAGCTCCGAAGACAGCCAGCTCCCGACTGGCAGGCGCAATGCGCAAGTCGCGTACAGCAAGTTCTGGCTCGACATGCTGAGCCCGAGACCTTCCTCCTCATCAAGGCCAATTGTCCAGCCGACTGATTAGATCTCAACCAGGATGCGTTAGCCAATTCAAGGCATTAAATACATCCGATCCGAAATTCATGTCCATTTCATTGATTTCCGGGTTATATGAAACATTGAGGAAAGAGATCCTTCCGGCCGCATCAGAGGACTAAATCGCTTCGGATCGCGGCCCTCAACCGGAGCCTCAGCTCAATTCCAGGAGAAGATATGCCCCCCATGTCGATGTCGGCACGAGACTCAGTAGTAGAGCGAATCCGCTGGAGGTTGTTGGCTTCTTTCGGAGATCTTATCGTTTTCGCGCTTTCCGTTTTGCTTGCATTCGAGCTGCGGTTCGATGGCGCACTGCCCGCCAATTACTTTCACGCTTTCCGGATCATGTTGGGCATCTGGGTAGTGGCAAAGACAATCGCGTTCACCTTCGGCGCGGTGAATCGAAGCTATTGGCAAAACACGTCACTCTATGATGCGCAACAAATCGCTCTGGCCAACTCCGCAGGTTCGGTTCTTGGAGGCTTGGCGATTGTCGGCGTTCTCGGCCCGTGGGGCATTCCGCGCTCCGTCTATGTGCTTGAGTGGATCATCTCCTGCTTTCTGATATTGGGAATTAGATCCTTAGCTCGAACTGTGGCGACGGCCCAAAAGACAAGATGGGCAGAAGGTGAGGGTACGAAAACCCTGATCTATGGCGCGGGGACTGCAGGACTGCAGCTATTGTGGGAGCTACGAGAAAACCGCTCCCTGATGAGCGACGTCGTAGGCTTTATCGACGACGACCCGACTAAGATTGGTCTGATCCTCGACGGCAAGAAGGTATTAGGAACAGGAAAAACTCTCGAGAGCCTGGTCAAGAAACATTCTGTTAAGCGAGTATTTATTGCGATTCCTTCTGCGACAGGACCGCAATTGAAACGCATTTTGAGTTTAGCCTCTGATGCAGGCGCTGAATACAAGATGGTGCCGAGTTTGGGAGAACTCATCCAAGGCAAGAAGCTGGATGATCAGATACGTAGCATTGCCGTTGAGGATCTCCTGGGGCGTCAGTCTGTGCAGCTGAACCAGGACCACATCAAGGAGCGCATTGAAGGGAAAGTGGTCATGGTGACCGGGGCTGCCGGCTCAATTGGATCGGAACTGTGCCGGCAAATTGCTCGTTTCCATCCTGCGGCTCTTATCGGACTGGACGTGGCCGAAACGCCGCTTTTCCAGATTGACAGAGAACTGCGCAAGACCTTCCCGAATCTGATATTTCATCCTGAGATTGGGAGTATTACCAACTCCAAGCAGTTGCAGTGCACGATGAGACGTTACCGACCGTCGATCATCTATCACGCAGCTGCATACAAGCATGTTCCACTGATGGAAAGACATATGTTTGCCGCGGTCGAGAACAATATCTTTGGGACATGGCATACCGCGACTGCCGCAATCGACCAGGGAGTGGAGGACTTCGTACTGATTTCAACTGACAAAGCAGTTCACCCAACCAGTGTCATGGGCGCTACCAAGCGAATCGCAGAGCTGGTCATCCGTTCGCTTCAAGGGCGAAGTGAGACCAGATTTGTTTCAGTGCGGTTTGGCAATGTGCTTGGAAGCAATGGGAGTGTTGTCCCGATCTTCAAAGAGCAGATTGCCGCAGGCGGTCCAGTGACTGTCACCCACCCGGACATGCAACGCTACTTTATGACGATTCCTGAAGCGGCCCAACTCGTGCTGCAATCGTTCTCGATTGGTAAAGGTGGAGACGTGCTCCTTCTTGATATGGGCGAACCAATAAAGATCGCGGATCTAGCTAGAGATCTCATCCTTCTCTCGGGATTGAAGCCCGACAGGGACATCGAGATTCAGTTTACTGGCTTACGCCCAGGAGAGAAGCTATTCGAAGAGTTGAATCTGGACAACGAATCCTTACTCCCAACCCTGCATGCGAAGATCAAAAGGTATGCAAGTCCGTCAAACCTAGACATCGCGACACTTGAGAAGCATCTGTGGGAACTGCAGCAAATCGCGGATGACCGCGATGTAACGCGCCTTTTACTGCTCCTCATCGATCTTGTCCCGGACTACACCCCTGGCCCGCAGGTTCTGATGGCCGTCTCGCAGAGAACATCAAACCACATCGAACTTGATGCGCGCGAGTTCCCTCCCCATATAGGCCACATCCTGGCCTCGGCAACACTAGCTTCGGCAGATGGGAACAGCTGACCATTCAAGAAGCAAGACCAGCCGCCGCGATCACTGTCGACTGAAGATCACATTTAACATTGCTTCTGCAGGTTAGGCGAAGACGCCACAGATCGCTCTATACCGATGAACTCATCAGATGTAAAAATGATTCGCGAAGATTAACCAGGCTCCAGGCTCATTAAGGAAGAAGCGTGAATAACGAGCAAGCTCCCAACGCAACCGCTGAAAGTCGCGGTGCGTTGCTGAGGCCCCTTGACAAGCAACAATTCGCCCAGCTTCACGGGCTATATGCTCTGATTCGGATGGTGACGAGGCGGCTGAAATGGATCATCGGCTCCATTGTGATCTGCGTGCTCTTGGCCCTGCTCTCTACCGCGACGGCAAAGCCAGTGTATGAGGCAGCTGCAACAATTGAGTTGAACTCAAGCGGCTCCTTGAACTTGGGCTTTGGGGACGTATTGTCTCAGGAGTTGAGTTCCGACACAGACAGTCTTCAAGTAGGTCAACAAACCGAGACCGCGATCATTCAAAGTGACTCCCTCGCACTGGAAGTGATAAAGCGCCTCAGTCTTGCTTCGCAACCGCCCTTCGTCGAGAGCGGGTGGCGTGGATCTCGAGAAAGGATTGCCACTCGAAGAGTCGCCAACGAACACGGACACGGTTGCTCGGCATTTTCAAAGGCAATTTGAAAGTGGCTCCGGTTCGTGGAACCCGATTGATTCGGGTAGCCTACGAAAGCCAAGATCCGAAACAGGCTGCGCAGATTGCGAACGCGATCATCGATGCCTACAAGAGTCAGTATCTCCAATCGCACTATGAAGCTACCAGCGAGGCCTCTGACTGGCTGACCAAGCAGTTGTCCGAGCTCAAGGCCAATGTTGAGGATTCGGAGAAGAAGCTCACCGATTTTGAAAAGGAGACCGGCATACTCAGCTTGAATTTGACGGTGCCGGGAACCAAGCCACGGGCGAGGGGCAGATTCATAGCGTCGTAATCCAGAAGCTCGATGCGCTAAATGCCGAACTGACCGCGGCTGAGGCGAATCGAATTGAGAAGGAGGCCATTTATCGCCTTACGCAAACTGGAAATAGTGACGTCATTCTCGGCCTCAGCAATGATCCTTTGGCGGTGCAAAGCAAATCGATGGTGCTCACCCAAGGGGGCGGGGTTTCGAACCTCCAACAGTTACAACACGAGCGAAATGAACTGAAGATCAATATTGCCGACGCGTCCGCAATATACGGGGCAAATAACCGTCATCTCAAGGAAATGCAGACCCAGCTCCGCGCACTAGACGAGCAGATCCATCAGGAATTACAACAGATCGTCCTACGTGCGCAAGGTGATTTTCAGCTGGCCCAGGCGACCGAAAATGAAATTCGACGGCAGTTCGATCAGCAACAGGAAGCGGCAAGCAAGCTCAATGAGAAGACCGTTCAATTCGCAGTTTTGAGTCAGGAAGCATTTTCGCGTAAGAAGTTGTATGAAGACCTCTACACAAAGCTGCAGGAAGCGAATGTATCTGCTGGCATTAAGGCCACGAACATCACGATCGTGGATCCCGCACGGCCACAATCCGTTCCTATCCGCCCCCAGCGCAGGTCCAACTTGGGACTGGGCCTTCTGTTTGGGGTATTCCTCGGATTTGCCTCGGCCTATGTTGCAGATAGCTTTGATCGAACCGTAAGCGATCCCTTAGAGGTTGAGGAGATAACGGGAAGACCGGTGATTGGAGTCATTCCGGCCTTTGGGGAGACGGGTAGAACCTATGGAGCAAGAATCGCATACGGTTCGCGACGATTGAAAAGTAAGATTACAGAGGAAACCGCCGCTTCCCACGTCGGTTTGGATGCTGGATCATCCCCAATCCGCTGCTGCAGAAGCTTTCCGAGCGTTGCGCACATCGATTTTGCTCTCTCGCGCCGGAGGGGGACCCAAGACAGTCCTGGTTACAAGCTGCTCTCCCGGCGAAGGTAAGACTACTGTAACCACGAACCTGGCTGTCGCCTTCGCGCAGCATAACAAAAGAGTGATCATCTTAGACGCAGACATGCGCCGGCCCAGGGTAAAGCACGATATGAGTGTCCCCAACGAAGTGGGGCTAAGTAGTGTACTGTCCGGCTCGTGCAAGAGCGATGAGGCAATTCATCGCGGAGTGTATGTTTCCACTCTTGATGTCCTGCCATCCGGTCCTCGTCCACCATTCCCAGCAGAGATTCTGGGGTCGCCAGAATTCGAAGCATTGCTGGACGAGCTTCGCTCGCGCTATGAGGTTGTCCTGATAGATAGTCCTCCGGCGCTTCTCGTGACGGATGCCGTTTCAATCTCATTGAAGACAGACGCGGTCATTTGGGTGGCTCAGTCGGGCGCTGTTACCAGGCCTTATCTTGATCGCGCAACTCGTTTGATCGAGCGCAATGGGATTCCGGTGATTGGCTTCGTAGTAAATCGACTGAGCAAAGAATTCGCTGGTTACGGCTACGAGTACAAGTACTCCAGCCTTACTACGGTGAGGATAGTCCAGATGAAACATAAGGTCTCTCCGAACATGCTTCGTCGCGGCTGCACTGCTGATTTCATTCTCGGAATGCATGTTGTTGCTCAGATCAGCGCGCAGCAAATGGCCGGCTACCAGAGCGGAACGACCCACGGCCAGGGTGCTTCCGCAACGCATGGCACCGGATTGGGGGTGGTACCAGAGGACTTCGCACAGTTGAAGCTGGCTCCCGGATTTCTTTTGAGCGTGAACGTGCTCGACGACACAGATTTTCAGGGAACATTCCGCATTGATCAGGATGGTGATATTACCCTGCCAGTTCTGGGGAACATGCACGTGGCCGGCGAGACTGCCGCGGAAGCGAGGATCCAACTCCGGAAAAAGCTTCTTGACGATCTGATTCTAACGGATCCGCTAGTCGAGGTAAGCGTTCTGGAATACAGTCCGCCTCAAGTCACGATCGTCGGGGAAGTGGCAAGCCCTGGCAAGTATCCATTGCTGGCCCCGCACAAGTTGGTAGACGTTTTGGCCCTTGCCGGTGGACCTACGATCACAGCGGGCAATCAAGTCCTGATCACCCCTGACAGCGATGGAAGCGAACCGACTCTGGTCCACTATTCAAAAGCGACGGCTCCAGCAGATGTGGCGAAAGTGATGGTGAAACCCGGCGACACCGTGCAGGTTAAGCGGGCAGGGATCGTCTACGTGCTTGGCGCTGTGAATCGTCCAGGTGGGTATGTAATGCAGGAAGAGGGTACACTCAACGTGTTGCAAGCCATGTCATTGGCGATGGGTACTTCGCAACTTGCGAAGACCGGAACAATCTATGTTCTTCGCAGGAATGCAGATGGCACGGTAGTGGACATCGAACTTGCCTATAAGGAAATCACTCAAGGGAAACGTGCCAACTTCCAACTCCACGCAACGGATATAGTGTACGTGCCGACGAGTGCTATCAAACTAACCTTCACGACCCTCGAGCCATTTCTGCTTGTTGCGGCATCAACGGCCATCTACTATCACTAATTAGGTGATCGACGAACTACAAGCAAAATAGCCTCCACATAAAGACCAGACATCGATGCAGATATCTTTACAAATCACGCGTTTGCTATCGCTGTTTCGGCTGCGTCCGTTCGATACATCGACTGAAGGCAGGACGGTCAAAGGAGCGGTTCCGTCGTGCTGCGCTGACCACCGTGACCTCTGTCGCTGCAAGAGCCATTGGTCTGCTTACAGGCACTGATTTCTGTACCGCTGACATTTCGCTATCTTGGCGCTGAGCGATACGGCATCTGGATGGTCCTGATTTCTATCATTGCAGCGATGAGTTTTGCAGATCTAGGCATCGGAAACGGTTTGATGAATGCCGTTTCAGAAGCTTATGGCAAGGATGACCACAATCTGGCGCGGGAGTACGTCACAAGCGCCCTTGCCCTTATGTTGTGCATTGCAGCCTTCCTGGCGCTGGCCGGCGCGGTTGCCTATCCGTTTTTGCCGTGGCTGCGGTTGTTCAACGTGAAGTCGGAGGCAGTTGCGGCGGAAGGAGCCATGGCCTTCCTTGTGCTGTATGGTTCCTTCGTCGTGAATATCCCGCTGGGGTTATCTCACGCGCACAGGCAGGATTGCAGCAGGGCTATTGGTCGCAGATGATAGCAATACGTGGCGATGTTCTTTTCTGTCGTCTACTTCGTTCAGTCGTCTTGCTATTCCCTTGTCCTTTTTGGTGCGGTAATAGGCCTCAATTGACCTCTTCCGGCGTGACTACGGCGAGGAGCGGATAGGCCGGGTCGTGACCGGCGAAGACGAGAAGGCGGTCCACGAATTGTCGGTTGGGGCTCCAGGAGCGGGTAGCATCCCATTGGCGGCGGACACCGTTGATGCGGCGCTCATCTCCTGCCGGGGGCGGGCCGCCTGCTACTCCCGTGGCAGTGCCTGGCCGGGCGTTATGGTGAGCCTTCTGCCGATGGGGCTTGTGGCATGCCGGGGCTTGTCTCGACCAGGTGCGTGAGGCGCCGTTGCAGGTACCGCCGCTCGGCGTCGGTCTGCGCCAGCTCGATGGCCCGCGCGTAGGCCCGCCGCGCGTCGGCGGTGCCGGCAGGCGCGACGGAGCAGGTCCGCGCGGGTGGAGTGGAAGTAGCGGTAGGGCTCCAGCGCGAGCCCGTCCAGGATCGCGAGCCCGGCGGCGGGACGTCGAGCTCGGCGACGGCGATCGCGCGGTTCATCTCGACGACCGGGGAGCCGGTCTTGACCGCGAGGGTGCCGTACAGCGCCGCGATCTGCTCCCAGTCGCGAGGCTGGCGCATGTGCAGGTCGGCGATCGCGGCCTGGATGACGTACGGGCCCTCGCCCCGGTGTGCCATCGCGCGCTCGAGCAGGGCGCGCCCGTCGGCTATCTGCTGCCAGTCCCACAGCTCGCGGTCCTGGTCGTCGAGGGCGACGAGGTCGCCGTGGCGCAGGCGGGCGTCGCGGCGGGCGTCGTTGAGCAGCATCAGCGCGAGCAGCGCGAGCGCCTGCGGCTCGCCGGGCATCAGCTCGTCCAGCGCGCGGCCCAGCCGGATCGCCTCGCCGGCGAGGTCGGGACGGTCGCCGCCCCAGCCCTCGTTGAAGATCAGGTAGACGACGGCGAGGACGACCGCCGAGCCGGTCCGGCAGCTGGTGGGGGGGCGGTACCGCGAACGGGATGCCCGCGTCGCGGATCTTGTGCTTGGCGCGGGTCAGGCGCTTGCTCATCGTCTCGACGGGGACGAGGAACGCCCGTGCGATCTCCTCGGTCAACAGCCCGCCCAGGGCGCGCAGCGTCAGCGCCGCCTGCGCCTCGCGCGACAGCGCCGGGTGGCAGCAGGTGAAGACCAGCTCGAGCCGCTCGTCCGGGAACGTCGCGGTGTCGTCCATGGTGTCCTCCGGTGCTGTCGCAAGCTCACGCAGCAGCCTGGTCTTGTCCACCATCGTTCAGCGTATTGCTCATGGGCTGCGAGCGGGCGTGACAGCAAGAATCCCTGCGCCCGATAACACCCATGCCGCATCAAAGTCAATGCGGCAGCGGCGGTTTCGACCCCCTCCGCAACCAATTGAAGATCGAAGGCTTCAGCAAGCCCAATGATCGCCCGGACGATCGCCAGATCGCCGGCGTTGGTGCCTAGTTCACGCACAAACGTCGCGTCGATCTTGAGCATGTCGACCGGAAGGGCTTTCAGGCGCGACAGGACGGCGAAGCCGGTGCCGAAGTCATCGATCGCGATCTGGACGCCCACTTCTTTCAGGCTGGCGAGAGTTCGCTTGGTGTTGTCGAGGTCGCTAACCACAACGCGTTCGGTGATCTCCAGGCACACCGAGCCGGCATCGATGCCGAACTCTTCGATGATGTCCGCGACAGTGCGGACGAAGCCGTTGGCAACGAGTTGGACCGGCGACACGTTTATTCGCAACATGACATCTCGTGCCAGGCCATGCGATCGCCACCTGCTGAAGTCAGCGCAGGCCGTTCTGATCACCCAATGGCCCAACTTCCCAGCGACATTGATCGATTCGGCTATGCCGATGAAAGAATCCGGCAACAGCAGCCCGCGCGTCGGATGCTGCCAACGGACCAACGCCTCGACGGCCGAGATCTCGCCAGTCCGCATGTCGACCTCGGGCAGATAGTGGAGCACAAGGGCATCGCTGTCGATCACATCCCGAAGATGCAGTTCAATATCTTTCTGGAAGGCGTCCTTGAGCGACATTTCTTCGGTGAACGACACGACGTCGTTGCCTCCGGCACGCTTGGCCGTCATCGCAGCCTGATCGGCCCGGCTTACAAGATCGGAGGCGGTGTCATAACCTGGAACACCGACCGCTACGCCGATGCTGACGGTGCGGCTGACCATTTCGCCTCCGATCGACACGCTGCACTCCATCATCATCTGAAGGTGGCGAGCAAACGATCCCGCGTCGTCGGCGGACATCGGCTGATCCGGAACGAAGACGAACTCGTCCCCGCCGACCCGGGCGATCACGCCAGGACATCCGACTTTCATCCGCAGCCGCTGGGCGAATACCCTGATGAACCAATCGCCGGCGCTATGGCCGAGGTAATCGTTGATGGACTTCAGTCGATCGACGTCGATATACATGACCGCAACGGGTCCGGGTCGTAACGCCGCGAGTCTGTCGCGAAGGTGCGCCATCAGGGCTCGACGATTATGCAGATCGGTCAGATCGTCGTGTTCAGCCAGGTACTGAAGTTTGTTCTCGGCAGTAATGCGGGCTTGCAGCTGTGCAAACAGGGCGGCGACCGCCTCGAGCACGTTAATTTCTTCTGGCGCCCATGCCCTGTCACCGTATTTGACGAAGCCGAGCACCCCGGTGGTCACCGTTCCTCCCCAGATCAGGGGTGCGGCAGCCACCGAGGGCAGCACTTCCTCGCCATCCGCCGCGACCGGGCATGGGTAACCGTAGGTCGTCGGGTCTGGTCGAACTACGGCAGGTTTCCTGGCGTGCTCGGTACGCGCGAAGAATGGGTCAGCGTCGGCGAAGTAGACAACCGCCAAGGGGTCGGGGTCTCGACGCTCGTATCGCGGTGGCCATTCCGCGACCAACGTCGAGGCCCGGATGTTGTGGTCGTTGTGGCGTAAGAAGCCGGCGTCCACATCGAACTGCTCGACGAGTTGCGCCAGCACCTGTTCGCTCACTTCGTCCGCCGTGCATGCGGTGGCCAGCATCAGTTGAGTGGCAACGGAGGTGACGACGCGATCCAGCGTCCCCGACATCATGTCCTCCTGCGCCACGCGGGAGCCGGGCCTCCGTCACCGTTGAACTCCCCTAAGACATCCAGGTGGTTGCCATTGTTCGCAGGACTTAGAGACCCGGCTTACCAACCAAGCGTCTACGCTATGATCTACGTCACACTTTCGCGAGTGGCTAAAGTCCCCTCATCGCGCGATTGTATCTCTGGCGTTGCTGGTTTGCTTCCCGCAAGATCAGCGGTGCAGCGGGGCCACGGAGGGTGGCCATTCGACGAATAACGTCGAGTTCGAACGTTGCGGTTGTTGTGTCATCTAACAAGGCGGTGTCCACGCCGCACTGCTCGATGATTGCACGCACCAATCGGCCAGTGCCCAGTAGAGTTAGCGCAAATTGTCGTAAACCGTCAGAGCCACTGAATCGCATATTCGTCGCACTACCAACCCCGGTTGGTGCACGAACACCGAGAGAGGCTCCTTCGCATCGAGTAGGTAAGGGTGTCGTGCATCGGCGATGATTTCGCAATGATTGAGGCCACTTTGGACCTGGCCACGTTGATCGGGTGCGCCGAAGTTTATTGCCGGACAACGAGTTCCCGTTGGCGGCAACGTTCACCATCGTGGCAGGCGGTCCGACCTCGGCACGGATTCGTCGATGAGGCTGGGCGGAGGAGATGACTATCACTTCCTGCACCGCTCAAGTTTTCGACGCTGCAGACTCCACGGACAATGCGGTATTGGAGCAGCTGCGCGCTGATTCCGGCATCGAATTCATCGATCATCGTGAGGAACAACTCGCTGAATTGCGGAGGCTTCGGCCGCCACCCGATCCGGAGCTGGTTGCCGAACCCTGCCGATGGGTGTACTACCCCTGGCGGAGGGCCGTCGTGGCGGTGCTGGGCCCCCGGGCGTTTCGAGCGGTGCGGTTGGATCGCAACAGGAATCTGATCAGCGCCGAGGAACAGGCACGGCTCGGTGCGCTTCGCATCGGCGTGGCTGGTTTGAGTGTAGGACATATCATCGCCCACACTCTGGCCGCACAAGGCATCTGCGGCGAGCTTCGGCTGGCGGATTTCGATCGCCTTGAGCTGTCCAATCTCAACCGAGTGCCGGCGACCCTTTTGGACCTGGGCCTGAATAAGGCTGAGGTCGCCGCCCGCAGAATCGCCGAACTCGATCCCTACCTCCGCGTCCGGGTGCTGGATGCCGGACTGACAGCCGAGACCGTCGATGAATTCCTCGACGGACTGGACATCGTTGTCGAGGAGTGCGATTCGCTAGATATGAAAGCCAGCCTGAGAGAGGGCGCCCGTGCCCGTGGGATACCGGTGCTGATGGCGACGAGCGACCGAGGCCTGCTGGACGTGGAACGTTTTGACCTCGAGCCGCAGCGTCCGATTCTGCACGGCCTCCTTGGCGATTTGGATTTTGCAGGGCTTGCGGGCATGAGCAGCCGGGAAATGGTTCCGCACATGCTGCGTTTCCTCGAGGCCGAGCGGTTGACACCCAGGGTTTTGGCGTCCGTGGTCGAAATCGACCGCACGCTGTCGACCTGGCCACAGGTGTCCAGTGACGTTGTTTTGGGCGCGACCGCGATTGCCGAGGCCGTGCGCAGGATTGGATTGGGCGAACAGCTGCGGTCGGGTCGGACCCGCATCGACGTCGGCAGGGCGCTCAATCAGCTCGACGAACCGCAGATGGCCATCGACCGCCCCGCGCCGCCAGCCGACTATTCAGATCCCGCGCTGCCGGGCGTCTCCGGCGTCATCGCCGCAGCCGCTATTCGGGCGCCGTCTGCCTCCAACGCCCAGCCTTGGCACGTGGAGGCCGGGCCCGACGTCATCACCATCCGGCTTGCCCCCGAACACACCTCGACACTAGACATCGGTTTACGCGGCAGTGCCGTCGCGCTCGGAGCGGCCCTGTTCAACGCGAAGGTAGCCGCTGCCGCCCAGCAGGTGCTGGGGCCGGTGAGCCTGCAGAATGACGTTGGCGGTGTGCCGTTGCAGGCGACGCTGCACCTGCGCGGCGGTCGTGATCCCGAACTCGCTGCGCTCTACGAACCCATGCTGGCACGTGAAACCAACCGCCGCCTGGGGACATCGCGCCCGATCCCCACCCACACAATCGAACTGCTGCACACCATCGCCGAGCGCGAGGGAGCCCAACTGAACCTCGTGACGAATCCCGACGACATCGCCAGCGTGGCAACAATTTTCGCCGCTGCCGATCGCACCCGCTACCTGACGCCGCGGCTGCATGCCGAGATGGTGTCTGAACTGCGATGGCCCGGTGATCCGTGTCCCGACAGTGGTATCGACGTGCTCAGCCTCGAACTCGACCGCGGCGATCTCGCCGTGATCGGCATCTTGAAGCGCCGGGATGTGATGGCTCACCTGGCGCAGTGGAATGCCGGAACCGCGTTGGGCGCGGACACTCGCCTGCGCGTGTCTGCGAGCTCTGCTATAGGCGTCATTTCGGTGCCGGGGAGCGCCTTGACCGACTTTGCGCGCGGCGGGTCTGCTGCGGAGGCGGTGTGGATTGCCGCACAGCAGCACGGGTTGGCTGTTCAGCCTGTTTCACCTGTGTTCTTGTACGCCCACGCTGCCGACGAGCTCGCCGAAGTGTCGGCGTCGTTTGCTGGCGAACTGGGAGAATTACTGAAAGAGTTCCAACAGCTCGCCCGCACGCCCCCCGACAGTTTTGTTGCGCTCGTGTTGCGACTCCACTTCAGTGGCGCGGCTTCGGTGCGGAGCCGTCGCAGTGTTGAGCGCGTCCGTTTGCTGTAGCCCCAATAACGGCTACCGTAGGGGGAATGCCCGGCTCGTTGGACGATTTGGTCACTGCGGCCGCCGCCGAATTAATGGCGGCCACGGCAGCCAACCACGTCGCGGTCAGTGAACGGGTGCTCGCCGATTTGGTCAGCCACTTCGGCGTGGACTTCGGCTTTCTGCGTCACAACGACCACACGATCCATGCCACAGTGCTCGTCGCTTCATGGCCGCCACGCGAGGACATCCCCGATCCTGACCCGATCGGTGTGGTGTATTTCGCCGATGCCGACTCGGTATTTGCGCGGGCCGAAACGATGAAAGAGCCCGATGTCCTGCGTCCCGAGCCGGCTAACGCCGACTATCAGCAAAATATCGAGGGGGCTACGGGCATTCCCGCCAGCTCGCTCGCCTGCGTGCCATTGTTGTCCGGTGACGTCACCACCGGCATCCTGGGCTTCGTCAAGTTCGGAGACCGGGAATGGCTGCCGGAGGAGCTCAACGCGCTGCAGGCGATTGCCACACTCTTCGCCCAGCTGCAGGCACGCGTCGTCGCCGAGGAACAAATCCATTACCTCGCCGAACACGATGACCTCACCGGCCTGCTCAACCGCAGGGCGCTGATCGCTCACCTCGACGAGCGACTGGCCAAGGGTACAACCAGGCCCGGTCTCGGTGTTGTTCCTTGATCTGGACCGCTTCAAGGTCGTCAATGATCAACTCGGTCAAAACGCCGGCGACCGGTTTATCGAGGCCTTCGCCGCACTGCTGCGCGAGACCACTGACGTGCCCTCGGTCATCGCCCGCTTCGGCGGTGACGAGTTCGTCGTGGTGCCGACCGCGCCAATGAACGTCGACAGCGCCGCGGCCTTCGCTCAGCGGCTGCAAAGTCAAGTTCACAAGCAAGTGGTGATCGACGGCGAGAAGCTCACCCGTACCGTCAGTATCGGCGTCGCCACCGGAATACCGGGGCACGAGAGCACCTCCGATTTTCTGCGCCGGGCGGACCAGGCCACCCGGTCGGCCAAGGGGTCCGGCGGGGCTAAAGTCGCAGCTTTCAGCCCGGAGATGGCCGCGAAGGAAACTATCCGCAACGACATCGAATTGCGCTTGCAAGAGACCATTGATAGCGGGAGCGGCGACCTGGTGCTGCACTACCTGCCGGAGTTCGACATGCAAACCGGTGAGGTTTTGGGCGCCGAGGCCCTCATCCGTTGGCAGCACCCGACGCGTGGGCTGCTGATGCCTGATTCGTTCATCGACGTAGTCGAATCGATCAACCTGGCGGGAAAACTCGGCCGTCTCGTAATGCGCTCAGCCTGCGCGCAATTCGGGCTCTGGCAATCACGTGGCGTGGGGCACGGTGCTGTAATACGGGTCAATGTATCGCCCGTGCAACTCGTTGCGGACGGCATCGTCGAAACCGTTGCCGCCGCCCTCGACGAATTCGGTCTCGATGCGAGCTCGGTATGCCTGGAGATCACCGAAAGCGTCGTGGTCGCGGACATCGATGCCACCCGCAAAACGCTCACCCGACTGAAGGACATTGGCGTACAAATCGCTATCGATGACTTCGGAACCGGCTACAGTTCATTGTCATACTTGAAATCTCTTCCAGTGGATTCGCTGAAGATCGATAAAGGATTTGTCCGTGATCTCGGCAGTAATGCGAGTGACCAGGCAATCGTGCAGTCGATCGTGGCATTGGCGAACGCCTTCGGACTCGACGTTGTGGCCGAGGGGGTCGAGACCGTAAGCGCGGCCAGAGCGTTGCTTGCTTTCGGATGCAGGCGCGCGCAGGGCTTTCTCCTGTCCCGGCCCTTGGATAGCGCGGCGATGGAGTCGCTGCTCGCTAGGCGCGTCGTACCAATGGACTTCTCCAACATGGCGGTTCCGGCACCCGACGATTCGTCCGCATCGAGCGATCATCGGCCCGGCGACTCCCCGCCACTGGCCGCGAACCACATGGGGATTGAATCGCGTAAGTAAAGTACCGCTGAATCCTGCCGCTGGCGTTCGGCTTTGGTGCTGACCCGTTGACGACGCCAAGGCTCGAGTGGCTCGATTCCCGCGCAGCCCGTGGCCCGCAGCCCGCGGCAGGCCGGTTTGCCGTGGCCGTAGCGGTTCGCAACCAAGCCGATAATGCCGCCCGGCGCCTGTTCCACTGGCGTAGTCGTGATGTGGTATCACGCTCTTTCGAAAAAACGGGCTTCGGTCTCATATCGGCGGTTAAAGTCCTGAGTGAGTCGGTTTGTTTCCATGAGGATCTTGGCAACCTGATCTTGTTGCTGCATGCTTCACGAAATCGCGCCGGTTCCACCACATCATTTTTGTTTGGTAGCGGTCGTCGGGGTAGGGCGTCGCGGGAATGCCTGCCACAACGCCTCCGGAGGAACGCCACCTGTTCAGTACGTAAGCGGCGGCCGTCGCCATGCAGAACTGAACGTCAAGTAGAGCCATCATGTGAAAACCGCTGCGGGCAAGCGCGGCGGTAAGACAACGATTCTGGTCAGGATTGTCGGTTACCCATGCCGACTTCATCTCCAAGACGCCGAATGGCACCCGGTCGTTGATCATGTCGCGGACGGCCTGTTGGCCTGGCTGTCCCGCCCACTCAGCGACCGCATGTGAGTCGTCGGCCGACTGCAGTGGTCCCTTGGCTCGAACACCCGCCACCATTTTGCCGGCACTGTCGATCGCGGCCAGAAACATGATCGTATCGGCACCGGTGCGCAAAGCATCAGTGTCGAGAGCACATTCCACACCGTGTTTGCGATAGCTGCGCTGCGCGCCGCGTGCATACTCCGTCCACAAGCCTGGATCAGCCGACGGTTGGGAAACCACCAGCGTGCAGTTGATGTCCGGATCACTCCAGCTGAGACCTTGCCGGAGACGGAATCCGTCGACTCTAGCGACATCCAACGAAAATGCGGTCATGGCGTCCTTCATGTCGGGGCGCCGACTTCTCGTTTGTCATTCCGGCGCATTGGGTACGTATGGGATGGATTTATGGCCTTCCACTGGCCACGCGCCCTGCCGGACACGGTTAGCCGTCCTTTTGACCTTTCTTTTCGGCGATACCCAGACTCAAGGAATCTAAACGGCCAGCGTACCGATAGTCATCATATTACAAATCGTACGGAGCTCAACTACTAAAACGGCGTCTTTGCCTGAGCCGAAGTTCGGCGCAGGTCAATGCGGCAAGCATTCGTAGTGTTTTGTGACCGTTCGGTAATCTCCCGCCAGACGGAGAAACCAGGGGTGTGAGATTGGACCACCGATCGATGTGGCTGCCGATCGGTGATTCATTAATCTGCAACCGCGGAAAACCGCGCCGGTCACAAATCCCGGCGTACATGAAACTAGGGATAAATTCGTGCATACAGTTCCCGACGGCTGGCGTTGAGCTGCGCAAACCGCGTAGCAGAACTTCGCAAATGTCTGTCACCGCTTCAGCTGAACACCGAGCGGTGTGGCGAGCCGCGGGCAAAACGTGTTGTTTGGCAGGCCATGGCGTTTAACCAGTCCGCAGCAGAGCTAACGACAACTTCTCACAAAGGTCAGAGCATCCTGTGAGCTGTATGTTCGCAATCGGGCAGGTGCTGTCCGAATTAACTCAGCTCTGGGAAGGCGGGCCGGGAGTGATGCCGTGACGCGCGAACGAAGTCTTCACTGCCCTTAATCGCAGAGTTAGATCACGGCCATTCGCGAAGCTTTATCCGAATCTACCTAAAAAGACATGAAGAATGCTTAACCGGGCGCATGGGACGTCGCTAACACGTATTGTGAATACAACATGATCGGACGCTTTTTAGGTGTGGGGCAACAGGATCGGTTGTGTTCGGATCATAGCTTTCCGTTGGCCCAACATTTGCTAGATCTGAATGTGGCTGCGCCGGATCTGCTGGCACGGCAGTCCGAGTACCAATGCACGAATACTACGTACCATCTGCGAAAGTACTCGTCGAATCCGTAGCCGGGCTTCTTTCTGGCCATCCACCAAGACGACGACAATCGCATATTCCGGTGTCGAACGCGCCCAGATGCCTCAGCGGACGGGTCAACCGGGCCCAACACTATGTCAGCGCGCGAAGCGTGCGTCTTTTTGTTCTTGCCGCATCACCATCAGACGCCATAGCCTGAATCGGATCGGACCGCGACATGGGCGGGGTGTCTGTCGCGGGTGACGGGAACAAGACGGCGGGTTCATGGCAGTGCGGACACCGCAGGCCCCCGGGCCGTGTCGAAACTTTTGGACCCCTAGGACGTCGCTGTGGCCGGATTGACCGGCGCGCGGGCTGAAGAACTCGCGGCAATGGACATCTTCGAGGGATGTCCTGCTGAGGACCTTGTGCCGCTGGCGGCCAGCGTTGCGCCGCTGCGCGCGGCGGCCGGCCAGGTGCTGATGCAGCAGGGTGAGCACGCGGTTTCGTTCCTGCTCATCTCGTCGGGCACCGTGCAGATCACCCACGTCGGCGACGACGGCGTGGTAGTCGTCGAGCACGCGTCCCCGGGCATGATCGTCGGAGAGATCGCCCTGCTGCGGGACATCCCGCGGACCGCAACGGTCACCACTGCCGAACCGCTGACCGGCTGGATCGGCGACAACGACGCCTTCGCCCGGATGGTGCAGATCCCCGGCATCATGCAGCGGCTGCTGCGCACGGTGCGCCAGCGTCTCGCCGCATTCATCACGCCGATCCCGATACACGTTCGCGACGGAACCTCCCTGATGCTGCGCCCGGTGTTACCCGGTGACAGCGAGCGGACCGTAGACGGTCACATCCAATTCTCCAGCGAGACGTTGTATCGGCGGTTCATGTCGGCTCGTGTTCTCACCCCAGCATTGATGCACTACCTGTCTGAGGTCGACTACGTCGACCACTTTGTCTGGGTGGTGACCGATGGAAGTGACCCGGTGGCCGACGCGCGCTTTGTCCGCGATGAGAGCGATCCGACGGTCGCCGAGATCGCGTTCACCGTCGCCGACGCCTATCAGGGCCGGGGTATCGGGACCTTTCTGATCGGCGCGTTGTCGATCGCCGCCCGCGTCAACGGAGTCGAACGATTTTCCGCGCAGATGCTTTCCGACAATGTGCCGATGCGCGCGATCATGGACCACTACGGCGCGCTCTGGCAGCGCGAAGACGTCGGGGTTATCACCACCGTTATCGATGTGCCCCGCCAGCGTGACTTGATTTTCGGGCGAGCGATGGCCAGCGAGATCAAGCGCGTTGCCCGCCAAGTGATCGAGGCGGTCGGCTGACATCGCATGGCGCAGTCAGAATCCAACCGGCGCGCAGATAACCGCGCGCAGAAAGGCGGCAAGCTGCCCGATACCGCCTACTCGCCGTGATATGAACGGGCATGCGGCGGTGCTGGATTGGCGCGATGGTGACACTGCTGGCGGCCGCATGCGCTCAGTCCCCCGCGCCAACACCGGCGACCTCATCGTCGTCGTCTGCGGTTTACGCCACTGCCGTCAACCCTGCCAACATCAAGCGGGTCGTTCGCGAGCTGCCGCCCGGTTATGAGGTGTCCACAGGAATCCCCAGCGGAGCCTCACCGAGAGTGATCTGGAGCCTCAAAGTCGATGCGACGGCCAAGCCGTCCCAATGCGGGATACTCGCCGACCCCGGGAATGGACGCGACCAATCGGCGCAAGGCGTGTCCGGGTCGGGCAGCGGCGGCATCATCGACTCGGTGGTGGTGGCTTTGCCGGGGCCGGTGGACTTCCCCCACGACCTCGTCGCGGCATGTGGCCAGTGGACCATGACTGCCGGGCATACCACGGCAAGGGTTCGCCTCACCGATGCCCCGCACGTTGATGGCGCCGAAACCCTCGGCATGGTGATCGACGTCGAGTCATTTGTCGAGTCGGGCACCGAAATAGATTCGCGCGCATATACATACACCGCATACCTGGGCAACTACTACGCGTTCACCACACTGACCACAGATCCCGGTTCAGTGCTTCCGGCACTGCCGCCGCAATACGCCGCTGATCTGCTTGTCGAAACGGTATCCACGTTGCGCAGCTGACACGCTTGCCTTGGGTAGATTGGCCACGATGTTGAAGGTCTTGCCCGTGATCGCATCTGTGTGCGTGCTCGCCAGCTGTTCATCGGGCGCAGATAAGTCCTCGGCGAAGGTCGACATCGGCAAGGTCGTCGACGCGAAGTCAAGCTTCGGGCCCGAGTACAAAGTCACCGACATCACCGAACGGGCGATCGACCCCAAGCTGTTGGCCGCCCGCAAGCTTCCCGAAGGGCTGACATTCGATCCCGCAAACTGCGCGAAAATGGCGGCGGGGCCGGAGATGCCACCCGACGTGCAGGGCAATATGGCCGCCGTCGCCGCCGAGGGCAACGGCAACCGGTTCGTGGTCATCGCCGTGGAGACCTCAAAGCCTTTGCCATTCAACGACCCCGGGAAGGACTGCGCCAAGGTGGCCTTCTCCGGAGCGCAAGTACGGGGCGCCATGGAAGTGGTCGATGCGCCGCACATCGACGGGGCTAATACGCTGGGCGTGCATCGCGTCCTGCAGGCGATGACGGCCGGGGGCCCGCGCACCGGCGAACTCTACGACTATTCGGCTCAATTCGGTGACTACCAGGTGATCGTCACCGCCAATCCACTGGTGATCCCCGACAAACCGGTCGCGCCGGTCGATACCCAACGTGCCCGTGACTTGCTCGTCAAGGCGGTGACGTCGGTCCGCAGCTGACCGCGGGTTGGTCCTAGCGCACGCCGCGTGGCCGGAATTGAATGCTGACGCGCGGGCCGACGGGTGCCGCCGTCTTGGGCACGGAGTGTTCCCAGGTGCGTTGGCACGATCCACCCATCACCAGCAGATCGCCATGCGCCTGCGGCAGCCGCAGCGACGGGCCGCCGCCGCGCCGGCGCAACGCGAACGTGCGGGTCGCGCCCAGGCTGACGATCGCGACCATGGTGTCCTCGGAGCTGCTGCGCCCGATGGTGTCGCCATGCCAGGCGACGCTGTCGGAGCCGTCGCGGTAACAACACAACCCGACCGTGGTGAAGGGCTCTCCGAGCTCGCCCGCGTAAATGTCGTTGAGCCGCCGCCGCAGCCGGGCCAGCATCGGATGTGGGGCATCGTCGACCGCGAGGTCGTGAAAACTCACCAGGCGCGGCACGTCGACCACCCGGTCGTACATGTGGCGGCGTTCCTCGCGCCACGGCACCGTCGAGAGTAGGGCTTCGAGCAGGTCTTCCTCACCTGGCGAGGCACCCGTGAGCCAGCCCGCGCGGATTTCGATGAAGGCGCCGTCACCGAGTTCTCTGCGCTCGCTGTGCTGGAACAGGGAGCCTTGTACCGCGATCTCCACGGCACCCAGTCTATCGCACACCCGTTCGATGAAGATGGAACCGGCGGAGCGAGCGGCTACGGTTTTCACTGTGGGTGTGGTTGAGCTGGGCACCAATTCCGAGGTGGGCACGCTACGGGTCGTCATTCTGCACCGCCCGGGCGCAGAGCTGCGGCGGCTCAATCCGCGCAACATGGACCAGCTCCTTTTCGACGGGTTGCCCTGGGTCGCTCGCGCGCAGGAGGAGCATGACCGGTTCGCCGAGCTGCTGTGTTCCCGCGGCGTGGAGGTGCTGCTGTTGTCGGACCTGCTGGCCGAGGCGTTGACGCACAGCGGGGCCGCCCGGATGCAGGGTGTCGCCGCTGCGGTCGACGCGCGTCGGCTCGGAGTGCCGTTGGCGCAAGAGCTTTCGGCCCACCTGAGGGGCCTGGACCCGGGCAGGTTGGCTCAGGTGCTGATGGCCGGCATGACGTTCAACGAGTTGCCGTCGAACATCCGGACCGACGTGTCGCTGGTGCTTCGCATGCACCAAGGGGCGGACTTCGTCATCGAGCCCTTGCCCAACCTGGTGTTCACCCGTGACTCGTCGATATGGATCGGGCCGCGGGTGGTGATCCCCACGCTGGCGCTGCGGGCCCGGGTTCGCGAGGCGTCGTTGACCGATCTCATCTATGCCCATCACCCGCGGTTCACCGGTGTGCGGCGCGCCTACGAGTCGCGCACCGCCCCCGTCGAGGGTGGTGACGTGCTGCTGCTCGCCCCCGGTGTGGTCGCAGTGGGGGTCGGTGAGCGGACCACCCCGGCGGGTGCGGAAGCGTTGGCCCGCAGCCTTTTCGACGATGACCTTGCAAACACGGTGCTTGCGGTGCCGATCGCTCAGCGGCGTGCGCAGATGCATCTGGACACGGTGTGCACGATGGTCGACGCCGACACCGTGGTGATGTACGCCAACATCGTCGACACGCTGTCGGCATTCACGATCCAGCGCACGCCCGACGGGGTCACCATCGGCGATGAGGCTCCTTTTCTCGAGGCCGCGGCCAAGGCGATGGAAATCGACAAGCTGCGGGTCATCGATACCGGTCTGGATCCCGTCATCGCCGAACGCGAGCAGTGGGACGACGGCAACAACACGCTGGCGTTGGCGCCCGGTGTCGTGGTCGCCTACGAGCGCAACGTGCAGACCAACACGCGCCTGCAGGACGCGGGTATCGAAGTGCTGACCATCGCGGGGTCCGAATTGGGCACCGGCCGTGGCGGACCCCGCTGCATGTCCTGCCCCGTCGCCCGCGACCCTCTAGCGGTTCGCGAGCACTAACGCCAGCTGGGCAGCCAGATCTCCATGTTCCACGTCTGTTGTGAAATCGGCAGTCCGGTGAACACCGGGAACAGCCAGGCGAAGTTGGTCACCACTAGCGCCACGTAGCAGGACACGGCGATCAGCCCCAGCGTGCGTCGTTCGGAGCCGAAACCGCGACCTCGACCGGGGGAGTAGAGAATGTCGCCGCAGATCAGCGCGATGGCCATCACCAGGAACGGCGCCATCGTCGCCGCATAGAAGAAGTACATCTGCCGGTCGATGTCGGCGAACCACGGCAGCCACCCGGCGCAATAACCAGTCAAAACAGCCGCGTAACGCCAGTCGCGGCGAACCAGCATGCGCCAAGTCGCGTAGATCAAGACCGGCACCGATAGCCACCACATGGCCGGAGTGCCCACCAGCATCTCGGCTTTGACGCACGATTGCGCCCCGCAACCGGGAACGTTCTGCTGATCGATGGCATACAAAACCGGCCGCAATGACATCGGCCAGCTCCACGGTTTGGATTCCCACGGATGGTAGTTGCCGGCGGAATTCGTCAGACTCGCATGGAATTGGAAGGCCTTGGCGGTGTAGTGCCATAGCGAGCGAACGGCGTCGGGCAGCGGGATGACTCCGCGCGGACCAATTGACAGGCCCACCTCGTGGCGATCAATCGCGGTCTCGGACGCGAACCACGGCGCGTAGCTGGCCAGGTACACCGCGAACGGAACAAGCAGTAACGCGTATGCGGTGGGGATCACGTCACGCCGCAGGACCCCGAGCCAGGGCCTGGTCACCGGGTACTGACGCCGCGCCGCCACGTCGAACGTCAACGACATCGCACCGAAGAACAGCACGAAATAAAGGCCGGACCACTTTGTCCCACAGGCCAATCCGAGGAGGACCCCCGCCAAGAAGCGCCACCATCGCACGCCCAGCCGGGGGCCCCACGGCGTTTCGGCGCTGCGGCCCTCCAGGAGTACGACGTGCATTCGTTGGCGAACCTGATCGCGGTCGACGATGAGCGCGCCGAACGCCGCGACAACGAAGAAGGTGAGTATGCCGTCGAGCAACGCCGTCCGCGCTGTCACAAAGCTGACGCCGTCGCAGATGACCAGCACGCCGGCGATAGCGCCGACCAACGTCGAGCGGCTGATGCGCCGGACGATCCGCATCACCAGCGCCACCATGACCACGCCGAGCAATGCGCCGGTGAACCGCCAGCCGATTCCGTTGTAACCGAAGATCGCCTCACCGATCGCGATCAGTTGCTTGCCGACCGGCGGGTGGACGACCAGACCGAACCCCGGATTGTCTTCCACGCCATGGTTGTGCAGCACCTGCCAGGCCTGAGGGGCGTAATGCTTCTCATCGAAGATGGGTGTGCCGGCATCGGTCGGTGAGCCCAGGTTGAGGAATCGGGTCACCGTTGCCAGCACCGTGATCACGCCCGTCGCGACCCAGCCGCGGATGTGGTCGAGCGGTCCGAAATCGGCGACCGGAGCCAGCGGGCCCGGGCTGACGACGGGCACGACACGCTCCTGGCCGGCGACGGAGGTTTCGCGGGGCGGGGCGGTCATCACGTCGATCGTAGGCTGTCCGTCATGACCCCTGGTCGCCTGTTGCTGGGCGCGACCCCCCTTGGCCAGCCGTCGGATGCCTCGCCCCGCCTGGTCGACGCCCTGGCGCGCGCCGACGTGGTGGCGGCCGAGGACACCCGGCGGGTGCGGACCCTGGCCAAGGCGCTCGACGTTCGGATCACCGGTCGGATCGTCAGTCTGTTCGACCGGGTCGAGGCCGCGCGGGTGGACCCGCTGATCGAGGCGGTCCAATCCGGTGCGACGGTGCTGGTGGTCAGCGATGCCGGGATGCCGCTGATCAGCGACCCCGGCTACCGGCTGGTAGTGGCGTGCGTGGCTGCCGGGCTACCGGTGCACTGCCTGCCAGGGCCGTCGGCGGTGACGACCGCCCTGGCCGTGTCCGGTCTGCCGTCCGAGAAGTTCTGCTTCGAGGGTTTCGCTCCGCGCAAGAAGGCCGCGCGTCGAACCTGGCTGGCCTCTCTGGCCGACGAGCAGCGCACCTGTGTGTTCTTTGAATCGCCGCGCCGGTTGGCGGCGTGTTTGCGTGACGCCGTCGAGCAGCTGGGCGGTGTACGTCGGGCGGCAATCTGCCGGGAACTGACGAAGGTGCACGAGGAAGTGGTGCGCGGATCGCTCGACGAGCTGGCGACGTGGGCGGCCGACGGTGTGCTCGGCGAGATCACCGTCGTGCTGGCCGGCGCCACTCCGCAGGCCGACCTGCCGTCGCTGGTAGCACAAGTGGAGGACCTGGTCGCGGGCGGTGCCCGCGTCAAGGACGCCTGCGGTGAGGTCGCCGCCGCACATCCGGGGGCGCGCTCACGTCAGCTCTACGAGGCGGTCCTGCAGGCACGCCGCGAGACCCAACTGGGCTAACCGGCCGACTTCGCGGTCGCGATGCACGGCAGCCCGAGGATGGGAGATGCCTTATGCAGGCATTCGGCCCATTCGGCGTCAGGATCGGAGTCAGCGGTGATCCCACCGCCGACGCCCAGCACGGCGCTACCGGCGGCGTCGAATTCGACGGTGCGGATCGCGACGTTCAGCTCGCATCCGGCCGTCGGGGAAATCAAACCGATTGTGCCGCAATATATTCCCCGGCGGTTTGGTTCCCATTGCGAAAGCAGTTGACGCGCGCGGTGTTTGGGCGTCCCGGTGACCGAGGCCGGGGGGAACGCGGCATCCAGCAACGCCGACGTCGGCAGCTCGACAGGAACCCTCGCCGCCACGGTGGACACCAGGTGCCAGACGCCCGGCGCACGCCGCACTACCAATAATTCCGGCACGTTGACGGTGCCGACGATCGCGACCCGGCCGAGGTCATTGCGGACCAAGTCCACGATCATGATGTTTTCGGCTATCTCCTTCGCCGACGTTCGCAGCGCCGATGGCCAGGCATCCAAGGGCAGCGTGCCCTTGATCGGGCTGGACGTGACGACCGTGCCACGACGCCGCAGGAAAAGCTCGGGGGACAGCGACGCCACCGCACCCCACCGGCCGGCAACGTAGGCCGCCCGCGCCGGAGAGGTGCGTGCGACGCCGTCGACGAAGAAATCCAGCGGCGCCCCGGTGACTGTCCCGGTGAATTGCGTGCACACGCAAGCCTGGTAGACCTCGCCGGCGCGGATGGCCTCTAGGCAGGCCTGCACGCCGTAGCGGTGTGCCGCCCGGTCGGCGGTGTCCCAGTCGATCCGGCAATCGCGCGCCGCCACCGGCGTTGCTGCCAGCGCGGCGGTGAGCCAATCCGGCATCGGCGCACCGGACAGGCTTTCGTACCACCACTGCCCGTCCCGGTCGCGGCGCAGTACGCAGTCGGTCCAGCCGCCGGCGGCTTCGGGGATCCGGTTCGGAAGCCCGTCGGCCGCGGGATCGGGATAGGAGAGGTAACCGATCCAGCCGCCGCCGACCGCTGGTGAATCGGAGGCGAGGTTCCCGTGAGCGGCCGGCCGGACCGCGAATGCGTCGTCGACGTCCACCGGCTGCACCGAAAGACTCGGTGCGATCACCGCCAGCGCACCGAACCAGTCGCCGGTCAGCGCGGCTGGCGGTGGGAGATCGAGCCGGGTGGCGGCGTCACCCAGAGCGCGCAGCACCTGGGGTGCGGCGCCAAGATCGCCCAGCCGGTCGATTCGCACCGCCCTAGCTTGACAGAACGGCGGATTTCGCACCCCAGGCGTCTGGCGCTCAGCCGCGGCTGATGTCGCGTGCGGCCGTCAGGGCCGTCAGCTTGTCCGGGTTGCGCATCACGTAGAAGTTCGTGATCTTGTCTTCGACGATCTCCACCGTGATCACCCCCTCGAGCTGTTCGCCGAGGTAGAGCAACACCGCCGGAGCGCTGTTACAGGTCACCATTTCCAGGTGCAGCGCGGCCCCGGCCCTGCGCATCAGCCCGGCGATCGCCCTGGCGACCCGGTCGGCGCCGACAACCGGTCTGCGGGCAGCGCTCACGATGCCGCCGCTGTCGGCCGTCCACGTGGCGTCCGGGGCGAGCATCGTCATCAGCGCCTCGACGTCGCCACCGGCCGCCGTTTCCAGGAACTGGGCGGTGATCTGCGCGTTGCGTTCCGGGTCTATGGATATTTTCGAGACGCCGGATCGCTTCCGTCGCGCCCGTACGTGTTCACGCGCCCGGTGCGCGATCTGTCGCACGGTCGGCGCCGGTTTGCCCACCGCCTCGGCGATCTCGCCGTAGTCGAAGCCGAACACCTCGCGCAGCACGAACACGGCTCGTTCGTCGGGGCTCAGTGTTTCCAACAGGACGAGCATCGCCATCGAAACCGACTCTGCCAGGACAACGTCGGCCGACGGGTCCTGGTCGTCGAGTAGCAGCGGCTCGGGCAGCCACGGCCCCACGTACTCCTCGCGCCGGCGGGCGTCGGCGCGCAGCGCGTTGAGCGCCTGCCGGGTCACCAGCTGTGCCAGGTAGGACTTGGTGTCGCGCACCGTCGCCAGGTCGACCGCCGCCCAGCGCAGATAGCTGTCCTGCAACACGTCGTCGGCCTCGGTCGCCGAGCCCAGGATTTCGTAGGCGATGGTGAAGAGCAGCGGCCGCAGCAGCGTGAACCGTTCGGCGTGCTCATTGCCGGTCGGTGGGCGCGTCATCGCAACGAGACCTGCTGGTCGGCCGGGGACTGCGCGGGCCTCTGGCCGCCTTTCAGCCAGCGATACGAGCCGGGCTTGGCGGCCTCGCGCCGGATGGACCACACCGTGCCCTTGCAGATCGCTTCCTTGACGGACGCGGCGACCCGGCCTCCGACAACCAGGTTCACCGGGGTGTCATCGGTGTGGGCGAGCTGGACGGTGGCGTGCGAGCGGCCCAGGCTGATGCACTGCCCGACGAACGCCTGGTTCAGCACGGCGGGGGTGCGGCCGGCGATGCGGCTGAGCACGGTATTGGCGGCTTGGGCGCCCAATGGCCCGGCGGCCTGGCAGCTCATCCGCAACGGTTGACCCGACGGCGCGGCGGCGTCACCCGCGGCGACGACGTTTGGGTCGTCGATGCTGGTCAGGGTTTCGTCGGTGAGCAGCCGGCCCAGGGCGTCGGTGCTCAGCCCGCTGCGCGCGGCCAGATCCGGCACGGCAAATCCCGCCGTCCACACGGTTGCCGCGCTGGGCAGCACAACACCGTCGGTGAGCACCACCGCGTCCCAGCGCACCTGGGCGGCTGCGACGGATTCCAGCACGTTGACGCCGAGCTTGCGCAGTCGTTTGGCCACCGAACGCCGGCCCCGCTTGCTCAGCGACGGACCCAGGACGGGGCCGCAGATCAGGGTCACCGGGCGTCCCCGCTCGGCCAGCTCGGAAGCGGTTTCGATGCCGGTCAATCCGCCGCCGACCACGGTGATGGGCGCGGGCAGCGGCAGGTCGGTGAGCGCGTAGCGCAGCCGCTGCGCGCCTTCCAGGTCGGCCACCGAATAGGCGAATTCGGCTCCGCCGGGCACCTCGGACATATTGGATGGCATCGCGCCGGTACTGCCGACGGCGTAGATCAGGTAGTCGTAGTCCAGCTGGGCACCGGAGGTCAGCAGGATGCGCCGGTCGGTGGTCGCGATGTGGTCGACGGTGTCGACGACCAGTTGGATTCCGTCGCCGAGCAACGTCGCGTAGTCGGCGGTCGCGGCGCCGGTGTCGGCAACCAGCTGGTGCAATCGGATTCGCTCGACGAACACGGGACGGGGGTTCACCACGGTGATATCAATGTCGGGACGCTGCCGCAGATGGTTGGCGGCCAGGGTCCCGGCGTATCCGCCGCCGACAACGACGGCATGAGTTCTTTTGGTGGCCACTTCGGTCATTGCTGTCTCCTCTTCTCACGAGCCTGTGCCCTTGAGACACCGCAGGCCGGGCGAGCGTGACAGCTTTGCCCGTTATTGTGATCTGTCTCACTAGCGAGCCTGGCCGTTGGACCGTACGCCTGCGCTTAGACACCCTTCCCAAGGACCTTGAACCAGGTCCTTGGGAAGGATTTGGACACCACATAGCTGTCACGCTGGGCTTGTCCGACAGCGCCAGCGCTTCGACCCGCACCGCGATACCGACTGCGTCAAACATCGACGTGTGATCGGTTCGGACCGCACAGCGACGCCAGCTGCACGTCCGCGCGGGATTCGCCAGGGCACTGCAGGATGATGCCCTGTTTCCGCCGCTAGAACATGAGCAATGCGAGGGTTTCTGCCGCCGGCGAAAGATCAAGGTTTGCCGCGCATGCGAGGGTGATCCACTGTGCTTCTGGGCGATTCGCGGAGCTTTCCAGGTTAGCTCGACGTGCCGTACGCCAATGGTTTGCCGTACTATTTGCGACTCGCCCCGAGCCGGATACACTCACCACACAACAGCCAACTATGGGGTTCTTCAGTGCCTGTCGGGTGCATTGGAGAAGAACCTTGGAGACGACAAATCCTTGATTGGGCCACTCGTCCGCCTGGGACATGTGCCCCGCATCGGAGGAGCCCGTGCCGAGCAGCCTGGATCTCATCGTCACCTCCGCCGCCACCCAACTGATGGAGGCCACCGGATCCACCGCGACCCAAGTGAGTGAAAAGGTACTCGCTCAGCTCGTCGAGCAGTTCGATCTGGACGCCGGCTTCTTGCGCCACCACGATCACGACATCCGAGCCTCGGTACTGGTTGCGGAATGGCCACCGCGAACCGACGTGCCAGACCCGGATCCGCTGGCCGTTGTCTGCTTCACCAGCGCCGACCCGCTGCTCGCACAGTGCGAACACGGCAGGAAACCGGTGTTGATACAGCGAGATCAGACCAACCGCTTCTTGCAGCGCTGGGTTGGCGGATCCAAACACCCCACCTCGTCCTCGGTGGCCGCCGCACCACTGGTCTCGGGCGAAACAACCACCGGCGTACTCGCCTTTGTTAAGTTCGGCGCTCAGAAGTGGAAGCAGGAAGAGATCAACACGCTCGAAGCGGTCGCCGCGCTCTTTGCGCAGCTCCAATCCCGTATCGCGGCCGAAGAAAAGCTCCGCTATCTGGCTGAACACGACGATCTGACCGGCCTGCACAACCGTCGGGCGCTGTTCGCACACCTTTCCGAAAGGCTCGCCGCGGGAAGCCCCGGACCCGTCGCTGTCTTGTACCTCGACCTCGACCGGCTGAAGTCGATTAACGATTACCTCGGCCATACCGCGGGCGACTGGTTCATCAAGGTCTTTGCGCAACGTCTTCGGGCGTGCGCGGGTGAGAGCATGATCGCCCGGTTGGGTGGCGACGAGTTCATCGTCATTCCCGACGAGCCGATGTCGAGTGGGAACGCAGAGGCGTTGGCCCGTCGCTTGGGCGCGATGCTCTGCGAGCGCCTGGCCATCGATGGTCACATCATTACCCGCACCGTCAGCACCGGAGTAGCTGTGGGTATGCCAGGGTGCGATGACAGCGCCGATTTACTGCGTCGCGCCGACGAGGCCGTGCTGGCTGCTAAGCGCGGGGGCGGCAACCAAGTTGTGCTGTCGACCGATGACATGTCTTTGAAAACTGCCTTCCGCAATGACATTGAGCTTCATCTGCATGCCGATATTCACAGTGAGGCTTTGCTGCTGCACTATCTGCCCGAGGTCGACTTGTCGACCGGTGCCATCGTGGCGGCGGAGGCACTGGTCCGCTGGCAGCACCCGATATGGGGACTGCTGCTGCCGGGTTCGTTCATCGGTGTCGCCGAATCGACCAATCTCGCCGGGGAATTGGGCCGGTGGGTGATGCGAAGTGCCTGTGCCGAGTTCAGCCGATGGCGGTCTAACGGGGTGGGACAAAGCGCCATATTGCACATCAATGTTCCGCCCGTTCAATTGATCACCCGTGGTTTCGTCCGTAGCGTTGCCGACACCATCGAGGAATTCGGCATCGATAGCGGATCGGTATGCCTAGAAATCACCGAGCGCGCTGTGGTGCGCGACATCGAAACCACTCGCAAGACCTTGGCAGCGCTCAAGGAGGTGGGGGTTCAGGTCGCCATCGACGACTTCGGCACCGGCTATGCGGTCCTGTCGCACCTGAAGTCCCTTCCAGTCGACATGCTGAAGATCGACACCGGGTTCGTGCGCGACTTGGGCAACAACGCCGGTGATTTGGCCATCGTTCGGGCGATCATCGGGCTCGCTGAGGCCTTCGACCTGGAAATAGTCGCCGAGGGAGTCGAGACACCCGCTGCCGCAATGACGTTGATGCGACACGGATGTCACCGGGCCCAGGGATTCTTGTTGTCACGGCCCGTTCCGGGCGCTGCAATGGAGGAGCTGTTTTCCGCTCGCTGGATGCGCCAGG
>CAVVTY010000011.1:0-400776 GCA_963751225.1 uncultured Acidobacteriaceae bacterium | reverse complement strand
GCGCTGCATCCGAGTTCAACGCAATCGCGTCGGCTGCGATCTGGCCTGCCGGCTTCCACGCGAGAGAATCGAGCGCAGCGTGACGCCGGTCGCGAAAGGTGCCCCACACCTTTACTGGGCTTCCCGCTTCAGCGGACCAGGCTGGAATGTGACGCGATACTGCAAGCGCAGCGGCCGTAGCCGAAGCTGCCTTTAAAAACCCTCTGCGTGACCTGTTTTTCATCTGTGCTCCTTACGAACGGCAATTCCCAAGAGCCCATTGTCGTCCGCCGCATCATAGCAGAGCGACACGATGTGGTAAACCGTTTGAGCAGACGCTTCTCAGGTTGCAATTTTGATTGCTTTTACTTCGCTTCGAGGGCCGCGAGAATCTGCGGAGCCATCTGGCTTACGCTTCCGGCGCCAAGCGTCAGGATCATGTCGCCCTCGCGTGCCTGACCGGCAACTGAGGCAACTAGCGCCCGGAAAATCATGCGCAAAGTGCGCGTGCGTACCTGTGACCTTTGAAACCAAAAGCTCTGCCGTGATCCCGGGCAACGGTTCTTCACTGGCCGCGTAGATCGGAAGAATCACCACGCTGTCAGCATCGGTGAACGCTCCTCCGAATTCGTCCAGAAGATCCCTCGTCCGCGTGTAACGATGCGGCTGAAAGACGACGTGAATGCGCCCACATCCGCATTCGCGCGCAGCAGCCAGCGTTGCACGAATCTCTGTCGGATGATGACCGTAGTCGTCCACCACTGTGACTCCGCGCGCGTGGCCACGAACCTGGAAGCGCCGGTCAACTCCTCGAAAGCTCTTCAATCCCTCAGCGACCTTGTCCGGAGTCACTTCGAGTTGGTGAGCAATGGCCACTGCAGCGGTTGCGTTGAGCACATTGTGGCGGCCCGGCACGTGCAGTTCAAACGGACCCAGCGGTCCCGACGTCGACGAGACCTGAAAGCGAGAGAATGACCCTGGTCTCGATTCGAGGAGTTCGAGACGGTAGTCTGCATGCCGTGCCACGCCGTATGTGAAAACGCGACGGTGTACCTTCGGCAGGATGGCCGCGAGCGCCGCGTTGTCGACACAGGCGGTCACGGCGCCATAAAACGGAACCTTATCCATGAATGACAGGAAGGCATGCTCCACGTCGTCCATGTCGCGATAGCAATCCATGTGTTCGCGATCGAGATTGGTGACAACAGCAAGAATCGGTGAAAGCTTTAGGAAAGATCGGTCGCTTTCGTCAGCTTCCGCGACAAGGTATTGAGTCGTTCCGAGCTTCGCGTTCGAGCCGAGAGCATCCACGCGTCCACCGACCACAACAGTCGGATCAAGACCACCAGCGCCGAGCACTGCGGCGACCATGGAAGTGGTCGTCGTTTTTCCATGCATGCCGGCAATCGCGATTCCATATTTCAGCCGCATCAGTTCTGCCAGCATTTCAGCGCGCTGAATGACAGGGATCTTGCGGGCTCGCGCTTCAAGCACCTCGGGATTATTGGCCGAAACCGCGGAACTCGTTACTACAACTGTCGCGCCTGCAATGTGCCCGGCCTCATGGCCTTCATAGACGGTGGCGCCAAGCTGCGCCAACCGGTCTGTTACCGGCCCACGTCGCAGATCGGAACCTGAGACCCGGAATCCCATGCTGAGCAGAATCTCGGCGATGCCGCTCATGCCGATTCCGCCGATTCCGATGAAATGAGCGTGCTGCGAAGTGACAAACATGAAGGTCGAAATTCAGGTTAGCACCGGCGGCTTGATCACAGCCCGCGACGCGGACTGCATTTCACGGCGCGAACTCGACACACGATCGGCCGAAAAGTTGCGGTTGTTTATTTTGCAGCCGTCTCCGCAACCTTCTTAAAGGGCTGTGTTTGCACCTCACATAACCGGCGGCCCAGACGGCAGCAGGAGCCAAGCCGCGGCGGGAACAAAGCCGGATTGGCCGAGAAGCAATCGGCCGTATGGGACGGAGGAAATATGAAGAACATGAGCAAATGGGTGTTGGGTGCAGCAGTAGTGGCGGGCGCACTGAGCCTGGGAGCAACCAGCGCGCAGGCGGCTGAGTTTGGCATTTACGTCGGCGGGCCGGCGGCCTATGTTCCTCCGTGTCCTGGCGCCGGATATGTTTGGATCGCTGGTTACATAAACCGTGGCTACTGGGTTCCGGGTCGATGGGAGTTTCGCGGCTACCGAGACAGAGACCGTGTCGCCTACTTCCATCGCGACCGCGACGACCGGTTCTATCGCGATCGGGATGATCGGCGCTATGAACGTAATCGTGATAGGGACCGCGATCACTTCCGCCGATAACAGTCTGTAAGCCTGAGCCTCCGGCCTCTCCTTCGGGAGAGGCCGTTTTTCCCCTGATCTGTTCCAGTCGAACAAGATACGGATTCCCGCCGCCCTTGACGTGGTGGAGATTTGTTTCAAATGGACCGCAACTATTTCTCAGATGTATTGTTTGAATGTTCAGAAGCCGGCTGCAACACGAACCGGCGGTGCTGAGAACGATTCCCGATCGATGAACGGCGTGGGCAGCACAGGGAGGACCCCATGAAAGGCCTGAAAGTCATACTTATCGCAATACTTCTGGCTCTTCCGTTTGCGGTGTCAGCAAACGCCCAGATCGCTGTAGGAGTCGGCGTAGGCCCGGCTGTTGCCCCTGCTCCGGTGGACTACGGACCGCCAGACTGCGCCTGGGGTTATTACCCTTATTATCCGTACGGATGCGCTCCTTATGGTTATTACGGACCTAGCTGGTTTGTAAGCGGTGTATTCCTTGGCGTTGGGCCCTGGTACGGATGGGGCTGGAGTCATCCCTATTATTACGGTCATGGCTACTACGGACATGGATATTACGGTCACGGGTACTATGGCCGCGGTGGCTACAATGGCCACGGCGGCTATAACGGCCATAACGGCAACGGTGGTCATAACGGATATGCAGGTGGAGGATATGGTGGCCATAGTGGCTACGCTGGCGCCGGCAATGGCGGCCGTGCTGCATATGGAGGCGCTCATGGATTCATGGGTGGCGGTAGTCCTTCTTACGGCGGCGGCAACCACATCGCGGCTGGCGGTGGAATCCGCAGCGGCGGATTCAGTGGCGGCGGATTCCACGGCGGTGGTGGATTAAGCAGCGGTGGCGGCTTCCACGGTGGAGGTGGTGGAGGCTTCCATGGCGGCGGAGGCGGTGGATTCCACGGTGGTGGTGGCGGACATCGCTAAATACGGCTGTGAGTGAATGGGCCCGGTTGCTTCGGCAGCCGGGCTTCTGCTTTGGGACTCCGCCGAGCGATTGATGATCAGGTCGGAGAGTTTGCGAGGCTGGCCAGGCGATCCGCAATGCACTGAGAAGCGTCGGGATGAGCCAGGGTGTGTGCCGCAGCGGACATCAACCGCAGTCGATCAGGCGTTGTGAGCAACTCCTTCAGCGCGGAGAATAGCTTGTTCGGCGAATTGAAATCCGACTCTACCAACATGACTGCTGCTCCGGCATTGACCATCTCTTCGGCGTTGCGCTTCTGATGATCGTCGGCAGCAGCGGCAAACGGAACAAGCAGGGCCGGCCGGCCTGCTGCGGCCAGTTCCGCAACCGTGGATGCTCCGCTGCGCGACATCACAAGATTGGCTTTGGCGAAACGCGCAGGCATGTCGGTGAGAAACGGGCTCACCTGCCAGCGCGCCGGATCAGCTCCGCTGGCGCGATAGGCGGCTTCGGTCGACTCGGCGTGGCGCGCGCCGCTCTGATGAAGAATCGTGAGGCCGGGAACAGCGTTGAAAAGCTCCGCCACGATCTTTGGCATCGCGACATTGAAGAGCCGTGCGCCCTGCGAGCCTCCGAAGACGAGAAGGTGCGGTGTGGAAGCGTCTGCGGGCGGCGGAACCTTGAAGAATTCGGGGCGGACCGGAATGCCGGTCACCTCGACGTTTCGGAAGTATTTCGCGGCCGAAGGAAAGTTGACTGCGGCAGCCTGCACGCGTTTACCGACGAGGCGGTTGGCAAGTCCGGGCATCGCGTTGGGCTCGAAGGCCATGGTGGGCACCCTGAGCGAGAGCGCCGCGGCCATTCCAGGCCCTGAGGCATAGCCACCAACTCCGAAGACGACGTTCGGCTTGAACTCGCGGATCAATCCGCGACATGCGAATAGGCTGACCGGCAGGTCGGTAAAGGTGCTCAGGCGCGTTCGCAGCGAGACGTTCTTCAGAGGACCAACTTCGATCAGGCGAAGTTCGAATCCTGCTTCCGGCACGAGGCGCGATTCCATACCGCGCGGGGTTCCGACAAAGAGCACTTCTGCCGCGTGTCGCGCGACGAGTTCGCGGGCAACGGCCAGGGCAGGGATGATGTGGCCGCCGGTTCCTCCTCCGGCAATCAGTACGCGCAATGGCGTCAAGCTTCTACCTTTCTGATGAGACCTCCAACAGTTTCGCAGATCTGCGACCAATGCGATCGACGACCCGTATTTCCAAGCCGTGTTCCAGATCACTGCGGATCTGTCGTGGGAGACCTAGAGTTTTTGTCGCAATCGAGGGGGTGGCTCATGAGACATCAGCTTTGGTTTCTCCTTGCGGCCGGAGCCTTGGCTTTGGTCGTCGCTGCGATTGGTGTCGGGCTGGCCCGAGATTCCAATACTCTGCTGGCGCCAGCGAGAATGATCCTGCTTGTGTTAGGGATCGCACTGTATCTACTGCCGGTGGAACTAGCCGTATATCGGGACTGCAAAGCGACTGCCTGGATCACAGCGCTCAACGTCCTGCTCGGCTGGACAATCTTTGGTTGGATCGTCGCGATCGGTTGGGCTGCGAGCGGCAAAGCGCGGACGGTGCCTCCTTCAATTCCCGCACCGCCGGGCGCGGTCGTGACTGGGCACTGAATTTGGTTTCGGCTGCTGCAGGCGTGTGGGCCGGGCCTGAAGGGGCCCCGGCATCAACTGACTGAGCTTCTGTTCCGCCATACCATTATATGAGATTCGGCATCCACCCCCTCCCTATCTCTGGAAGGAAATTCCCTTGTTTCTACAGTTGCTTACAGATGACGGTGTCGCGCCAAATTCCTCTCAGCATTGGACTTAGCCGCAGATTCCTCTCAGCAAAAGACTTACGGTCGCTTTTGGAGGTACTTCCTGGCCTTTTCGTTTCGCATTGCGGTATTGACACGAGGCGTGAAGTGGCACGTCGTCGAGCTTTCTCGGCTCGATTTCCAGCTTCCATTGTGCGCTGCCACAGGGCAATTTTCTGCAAGCCAGCATCGAGCGGAGGATGAGTATTAAGCGAGTGAGTTGAATCTAGTGGTGCCTGCTGCTGTGGCCGCCGCTGGAGTGGCCAACGCCAGAGTGCCCTCCACCGCCGAAGTGGCCGCCACCGCCTCCACCGAGGTGGCTGGCCTTGGGGGCCTTATAGCTGCCGCCGCCAAAGCCGCCCCCGCCGCTCCAGGACCTGTGGCCGCCGCCGAAGAGGTGGAATCCGCCGCTGACGTGCTCATTGCCAGATACGGCATCTCTGGTCTTGCGATGGCACTCAAATCGGCCCAAGGACTACAATCTTTTCGTTATGGCAACTGTTACTCTCCCGACCGAAATTCAGCCGCGCTCGCCCCAGGGCGGGTTTGCAAATGAGCCGTTTACCGACTTCAAATCTCCTGAAAACGCCCGCAAGATGAAAGCCGCATTGGACCTGGTTGCGGGGCAGCTTGGCCGCGAATATGACCTGATCATCGGCGGCCACCGCCTGCGCACGGAGGGCAAGATCCGGTCGTTGAATCCGGCTCGCCCCGCGCAGGTTGTCGGCGTGCATCAGAAGGCCGGCGCCGAGCATGCGGAACAGGCCATGCAGGCGGCTCTGGGGGCGTTTGAGACGTGGAGCAGAACACCTGTGGAGACTCGGGTGTCGCTGCTTCTTGCCGCCGCGGATATCATCCGTCGGCGCAAGTTCGAGTTCTGCGCGTGGCTCACGTACGAGGTGGGCAAGAACTGGGCCGAAGCCGATGCCGATGTGGGCGAGACCATTGATTTTCTTGAGTTTTACAGCCGCGAGGCCCTGCGACTATCGAGAGCTGAAACTCCGATCCAGCTGCCCGGGGAAAAGGACGAACTGATCTACATTCCGCTGGGGGTGGGAGCGGTGATTCCGCCGTGGAATTTCCCATTTGCCATCATGGCCGGGATGACGGTGGCGTCGATTGTCACCGGCAACACCGTGATTCTGAAACCATCGAGCGATTCGCCGACGATTGCAGCGAAATTCATAGAGGTGCTGGAAGAGGCCGGGATGCCGGGCGGCGTGGTGAATTTCTGTCCCGGGATCGGGAGCGAGCTTCGGCAATGCGATTGTGGAGCACAAGAAGACGCGGTTCATCGCATTCACGGGGTCACGGGATGTGGGTCTGGAGATTCACGAGCGCGCGGCCAAACACCAGAACGGGCAGATCTGGATCAAACGCACGATTCTGGAGATGGGCGGGAAGGACTCGATCCTGGTGTGTGCGGATTCCGATGTTGACGCCGCGGTGGATGGCGTAGTGGCATCGGCTTTTGGATTCAGCGGACAGAAGTGCTCGGCGTGTTCTCGCGCGATTGTGGAAGCACCGGTTTACGACGTGTTCCTGGAGCGACTGCGTGAGCGGGTGGCAAAGCTGACGGTGGGCGATCCTGTCACGAATCCAAACATGGGGCCGGTGGTCAACAAGGCCGCGCTGGATTCGATTCTGGGCTACATCGAGACCGGCAAGAAGGAAGGCAGGCTGCTGGCAGGCGGCAACGCGGTCAAGACGGAAGATGGAGGCTACTTCCTGGAGCCAACAGTGATTGCCGATGTCGCGCCGGATGCGGTAATCGCGCAGGAGGAGATCTTTGGCCCTGTGCTGGCCGTGATTAAAGTGGCAGACTTTGAAGACGGCCTGAAGGTTGTGAACAACACGGAATATGGGCTGACCGGCGCGATTTACACCAGCTCACGCGAAGCAATGGAGATTGCGCGGCGCGAGTACCACGTGGGCAATCTCTACCTGAATCGCAAGTGCACGGGCGCGATGGTGGGAGCCCACCCCTTTGGCGGGTTCAACATGAGCGGCACGGATTCAAAGGCCGGAGGTCCGGACTACCTGCTGCTGTTCACCCAGGCGAAGAGCGTGGCGGAGAAGCTGTAGGAAGGAGTTGCTCACACTGTCAGCGCGGACAGTGTGAGCGGGCTTTAGTCAGGACTGGGCAGTTCAGGACTGGGCGAGCGCTGGTGGGCCCGGTTGTAGAGCAGCAGCCTGTGCCTGCCCTTCGGCTTCAAGCTTGCTGCCGACTTCTGCGGCAGCCTGCGCAAGCACCCGATGGTGAATGGTAAACAGCGCGAGTTCGAGGCGGTCGCTGACGCCGGTCTTGTCGTAGATCGAACGCAGGTAGTTCTTGATGACCTGCTCGGTGGTCTTCAGGCGCAGCGCGATCTCGCGATTCTTGCAGCCCTGCACGATGAGTGCGACAATGCGCATCTCTTTCGGAGTAAGCCGGTCGCGCACGCGCGTGCCAACCATATCTTCCTCAGGCGAGTCAGGAATCTGGAGTTGTGGCGGGGCCCAGGTGTCGCCTGCGGCGACGCGACGGACGCACTCCACCAGCGCCTGCCCGGTGACGTTCCGGAAAACGACGCCGCGGAAGCCCTGCTGCAGGTAGCTGCTGGCCGCCTCAGTGTTTTCAGCGATCACGATACCGCGGCTGTTTGAGGACTCCAGAAGTGTGCGCAGGCGGGCCATATCGGGCCGCAATGAGGCAGCGAACACAACAATAGAGCCAGGGAAGGTTGTAATTGCGTGCATCATCCGATCCAGATCCGTACATTGGGCAATGATCCGCAAATCCTCGTCCATCGCCAGGACTTTGGCTGTCCCGGCTCGGAAAATTGCCTGTGAATCGGCAAGAATGACCTTGTTCATTTTGTGCGCCTCATCTGACCACGTAACTCAGTACATTTGGCCGGCGTCTATTTGCTGTCGGCGCCGGTACTGCGTTGATTTCAATCGGGTCCTTCCGGCAACCCCCAACGACCATCTGCGGAAGGACGACGTGCCTAAAGGCCAACTCCACATTGGAGCAACCCCGGAATGGCCGGGATTTGCACATGCCTTTCGTTACCCTTGACCCCAAGGGTACTCTCACGTAGGTAATACCCCGAAAATAGATTACAGTGCAACCACCCATAGCGTCACGGAGAATCCTACGGGGGTTGCCCGCTATCCTGTTTACCGACTTGGCACAAAAGGACCTAGACTGGGTTATATATGGCGAGGCCGATCCTACTGGCGGTGGACGACGACGTAAGTGTTCTTGAAGCGGTGGTTCAGGACCTGCGGCGGCAGTTTGGAGCCCAATACAGGGTGATGCGAGCCGCAAGCGGGCAGGCGGCGCTGGATACCCTTGCGCAGCTGAAGGCGCGACAGGAGCCAGTGGCCCTGCTCCTGAGCGACCAGCGGATGCCCGGTATGACCGGGGTGGAGTTCCTAGAGCGCGCCAGGGACTCCTACCCCGACTCCCGCAGAGTGCTATTGACTGCCTATGCAGACACAGAAGCGGCGATCCGCGCGATCAATTCGGCGCGGATTCACTACTACCTGAACAAGCCCTGGGACCCGCCTGAAGAGAAGCTTTATCCCGTTCTTACTGACCTGCTCGACGACTGGAAGGCTGGATACCGGCCTCCCTTCGAGGGACTGCGCGTGATCGGAAACCGCTGGTCGCTGAACGACCACAACCTGCGGAATTTTCTTTCGCGCAATCACGTGCCCTATCGCTGGATGGATTTGTCCACCAGCGAAGATGCACGCAAGCTGCTGGAGGAGCGGCAACTGACCCCGGAGCAGCTTCCCGTGGTGCTCTTTGCGGACGGCAGCATGTTGACTGAGGCGAATCCGGACGCACTCGCGGTCCGCGTGGGACTGAGCACGCAGGCTACGCAGGAGTTCTATGACATGGTGGTGATCGGCGCCGGGCCTGCCGGTCTGGCCGCTGCGGTGTATGGGGCCAGTGAAGGACTGAAGACGCTGGTGATCGAGCCCGAGGCGCCAGGAGGGCAGGCAGGATCGACTTCACGGATTGAGAACTACCTCGGCTTTCCTTCGGGAATCACCGGAGACGATCTTGGACGGCGTGCGCATATCCAGGCCTCGCGATTTGGTGCGGAATTCCTGACGCAGCGGGCGACCGGCCTGCGCATCGAGGGCCAATACCGCTTCGTGCAGCTTGCCGATGGCAGAGAGATTGCGTCGCACGTGGTGCTGCTGGCACTGGGAGTGCAATATCGAAAGCTTCAGATTCCGGGGGCCGACCAGCTGACAGGCCGAGGAATCTACTACGGTGCGGCGCTGGTGGAGGCCGCAGCCTGCAAGGGCGAGGATGTCTTTGTGGTTGGAGGCGCCAACTCAGCGGGACAGGCAGCGCTGCACTTTGCCAAGTTTGCCTGCAAGGTGACAATGCTGGTGCGTGGAATGGGTTTATCGGCCACCATGTCGAAATATTTAATCGATGAGATTGAGCGCACATCCAATATTGAACTGGTGACGCAGACGGAGGTAATTGGGGCCGAAGGGAATGATCATCTGGAGGCCTTGTGCCTGAAGGGTCCGAAAGGCGAATATCGCGTAGAAGCCTCCTCTTTGTTTGTGTTTATCGGTGCGGCGCCGGGAGTTGAATGGCTCCCGGGCTGTGTGCTGCGCGACGAGAAGGGCTTCGTGCTGGCGGGCCCGGATCTGCGCCAGGATGGCAAGCCGCTGAATGGCTGGACGGAAGCACGGGAGCCGTTTCTGCTGGAGACCAGCGTGCCGGGAGTGTTTGTTGCCGGGGACGTGCGGCATGGCTCGGTCAAGCGCGTCGCCTCTGCCGTAGGTGAAGGCTCGATTGCAGTGCAGTTTGCGCATCAGTATCTGGCGGGATTTTGATTGGAGAAGAAGACGGAAAGATGAGCGTAAGCGCACAACGAGAAGGACAACCAGGCGAAGACGGAGTGAGGATCGAATCGGTCCCCTTCCTCGAAATTGCCGAGGCTCTGAAGAAAACGCGCATCTTCGCCGATACGGCGGTCGACAGCCTGCAGATGTTCCCCTATCTCGATTGCGTGACAGCGAAGGCCGGTTCGATGATCGTGGAGCCGGGTCAGCCGACGCTCTATTACTGGCTGATGCTGGAGGGCGAGGCTCGCGCGGATCGAATTGAGGCGGACGGCTCGCATTCGATCGTCGGACTGGCGCACGGCAGCGAAGGTTTTGGTGAAACACCGTTCCTGACGGGCAAGACCGAGACGGCCTTCCTCATCACGATGGTCCGGGATTCAGTGCTGGTGCGTTTCTCAGAGGACCAGTTCTGGTCCCTGTTGGGATGTTGTCCGGCGGCGCGCAAAGTGATTCTCGGCGATATGGCTGTACGCCTTTCCGCGTACCAGGTAGAGGCGCTGCACCGCGAGAAGCTGATTTCGCTTGGAACGCTTGCGGCGGGATTGATGCACGAATTGCATAACCCTGGCTCCGCAGCAAAGCGTGCGGCATCGCAACTGCGCGAGAATCTGCTTCGGCTGCAGGACGTGAGCCTGCGTTCCTCACAGAAGGCGAAGACGCCGGGACAACTGGAGTGCATGCACAGCCTCCTGCAGCATGCCATGAAGGGCTGCCATGCGCCGGCGTTGAGTTCTCTGGAGCAGGCGGACGCCGAGGAGGAGCTTGCCGAGTGGCTTACGCAAGCCGGCGTGGAGAATGCTTTCCGCATTGCGCCATCGCTGGTGGAGATCGGCTTTCAACCGGAAGAATTGAAATGCGCGCGCGAGTATTTCGATGCCGGCAGTTTTTCTGATGCGCTGAACTGGCTTGAGGCGCTGGTTTCAAGCGTTTCGCTGGTGTGCGCGATCGAAGAGAGCATCTCGCGGATTTCAGATCTTGCGATGGCAGTGAAGAAGTTCGCCTATGACGAGAAGTCTCCGGTGAGAGAGCTGGATGTGCACGACAGTCTGCAGAGCACGCTGACTATTCTTGGACACAAGCTGCGCATCAAGGAACTCTCGGTGGAAAAGCGCTTTGAAGCGCAGCAGGCGAAGATCAAGACACGCGGCGCGGCGCTGAGCCAGGTGTGGACCAATTTGATCGATAACGCAGCGGACGCATCGCCGGATCGTGGACAGATCGAGATCGCGACCTGGACCGAGCCCGGGACCCAAGGCGCAGGAAGCCCGGAGTGGCTCGCAGTGAGCATCACCGACCATGGCGCCGGCATTCCGCCGGATGTTCTGCCGCGGATCTTCGATGCATTTTTCACGACGAAGCCGCAAGGCGCAGGCACGGGGCTTGGGCTCGAGATCGTACATCGTATTGTGACGCAGAAGTTCGGCGGCAGGATCGACGTGGAATCCGAACCGGGAAGAACGAAGTTCACTGTGCGCCTGCTGCTGAGCGGGACCGCTGGAATGCAGATCGACGCGCCGTCCTCTCACTGAGTTATTCCCAATTACGTTTCGGGGCCTCTGCTCTTTCACCAGCACCAATGAAGCTGGAGCCGATTGTGCCGATGTATTCCATGACGGGATTTCCATGGCCAATCGCAGCGAATTGTTCGAGGCTGTGCTCGATGCACTCACAGACGGCGTTGTGGTTACTGATGAAGAGGGGCGCGTCGCGTTCTGGAACCGGGCGGCAGAGGCAATCACCGGCCATCCGAGTTCCGAACTGGTCGGTCAGCCTGCAAACAGCGCACTGGAATTAATGATCGTTGGAGAGAGCCGGATCCGGTTCTCGCAGACTCCCGTGGAGCGGGCGCGGGACCGAGGTTCGCTGGTACACGTGCGACATCGGCATGGCCACGTATTTTCGGCGGCGGCGAAGGGGCTGGTACTGCGCGACGGCCTCGGAGCGCGCATTGGCGCCAGTGTCATCTTTCGTCCCCTGGAGAATTCCGACGCATTGCCGCGCGGCGAGATTGGAGGCGAATCGCCTGCGGAAGAAGACCAGACCGAGTTTGCATTCCGGCTGGCGGCTCTTCACGAGGATTTCATGCAGGGCGGTATGCCGCTCGGCATCCTGTGGATCACGGTGGACCAGTCGAGGGAACTGCGCGGGACGCACGGAACAAGGGCCTGCGAGGCGATGCTCGAAAAGGTGCAGCTGGTTTTGTCGGCCGGCCTGATGGCAGATGAAGAAATTGGGCGCTGGGGTGACGACGAGTTTCTGGTGCTGTCGCACGTTCGCAACGCGGCCATGCTCGCGGCACACGCGCAGGTCCTGGGAGGGCTGGCAAGAACCGCCGACTTTCGCTGGTGGGGCGACCGAGTCTCGGTCAGCGTGAGCATCGGCGCAGCCCATGCGGAGAAGGGCGAACTGCTTGCGCGATTGCTCGAGAGGGCGCAGTCCGCCATGTCCGCGAGCGTGCATGCCGGCGGGAATCAGCAGACCTTCGCGCACGGGGGGGCGGCATGATTGCAGTGATTGGCATCCTCGTGGTGTTCCTCGCAGTCATTGGCGGCTTCCTCATGGAGAAGGGACACATCACGGTTCTGCTGCAACCGGCTGAGCTGCTGATTCTGGGAGGAGCTGCGCTGGGGACTTTGCTCACGGCGAACCCCGCGCACATCCTCAAAGGAATTCTGGCGGGACTGAAAGGTGTGCTGGGGAAGCCGCGATTTGACAAGCAGCGCTACCTCAGCGCGCTGAAGATGATGTACGAGTTCCTGAACAAGGTGCGCCGTGAGGGTTTGTTGAGCGTTGAAGACGACGTAGAGAAGCCGCAGGAGAGCATGATCTTCAAAAAGTTTCCCGAGTTCCTGAGCGACGAACACGCCGTCCACTTCATGTGCGACACGATGCGCATGGCCATTACCGGAGGCGTTGATCCACTGGATATGGACCAGATGATGGAACTGGACATGGAGGTGTGCCACAACGAGGCGACTCAGCCCGTGAACGCACTCACAACCGTGGCCGATGCGCTGCCGGGATTGGGCATAGTCGCGGCGGTGCTTGGCGTGGTGATTACGATGGGCGCGCTGGGAGGGCCTCCTGAGGAGATCGGCCAGAAAGTTGCAGCGGCGCTTGTCGGAACATTTCTGGGAATCCTGCTGTGCTATGGGGTTGCCGGACCGCTGAGTTCAAATATGAGCAAAACGGCGGACGAGCACAACAGCTATCTGCACTTCTTTCGCGTGCTGCTGCTCGCGTTCCTGAAAGGCTCCGCGCCGATGATCGCGATCGAGACAGGGCGCCGCGCAATCCCTTCGCACGCGCGTCCAACATTCGACGAAATGGAGAAGCACTGCAAGAGCGGCGCTTCGACCGCGCAGCAGGCATCTGCGGCATGAGAGATCACGGCACCATTTCAGGGAAGGCACGGCCGGTCATTCTCATCAAACGACGCTCCCGCGGCCATCACGTACATCATGGCGGAGCATGGAAAGTGGCTTATGCCGACTTTGTTACCGCCATGATGTCTCTATTCATCGTGCTTTGGCTGATGAATTCGAGCAACCGAATCAAGACGGCCGTAGCCGGATATTTCAACGATCCCAGAGGGACCGGCGCCATGATGGGGACTACGCTGAAGGGGACCGGCGAGACAGTAACCGTGGCGGTCGCGGACAACATGCTGAGGTTAAAAGAAAGGCTCGAAAAGGAGATTAAGGCGAAGAAGAGCCTGGAAAAGCTCTCAAAACAGATTGAGATCACGATCACGCCCGAGGGCCTCCGGATTGAACTGCTGGAAGACAAGAATGGGACGTTTTACGAAAGGGGAAGCGCGCGCCTGAGTGAAAGCGGCCAGGAACTGCTTTCATTGCTGGCCGGGGAGTTGAAGACGCTTCCCAATTCCCTGCTGATTGAAGGACACACGGATGCCGCGCAGTACTCGAGCGAGGCCAATTACAGCAACTGGGAGCTGTCTGCCGACCGTGCAAATGCTGCCCGGCGGCTGATGCAGGAGAGCGGCGTGCGCTCTAACCAGGTGACGCAGGTGCGCGGATATGCCGACCAACTGCTGCGCGTGCAGAGCAATCCGTTCGATCCTTCGAACCGGCGCGTTTCGATCCTGGTGAAGAACCAGGGAAGAAATATGCCGGAATTGAAATGACGCGACTTTCCGGCGAAGGGTTTTTGCTGGTCGAGCAGGATGGTGTAGTCTTGTTTGTTCGAGAGTAAGCGTTTACTCAAGGAGGCTCTATGCCCGTGGTTGCGGGAGTGGATTTCGGCACACTCAGCGTTCGCGTGACGCTGGTTGACAGCGAGTTCGGACCGGTTGGAACCGCTTCGGCTTCGTATCCGCTTCATCGTCGCCGCGAGGACCCGGACTTCGCCACGCAGTCGCACACCGACCAGATGACAGCTCTGGTCGCCGCTATGCGCGATGTACTGAGTGCAACGGGCATCCATGGCGATTCAGTTGCGGCCATCGCGCTCGATACCACCGGATCGAGCGTGATCCCGGTGGGAGAGAACCTTGAGCCGCTCGATGAGTACTACCTGTGGTGCGATCACCGCGCGCACTCCGAAGCAGAGGAGATCACAGCAAGAGCTCACGCCATGGGTCTTGAGGCGATTGAGTGGTGCGGCGGTGTTTACTCGCACGAATGGGGATTTGCCAAGCTGCTGCATTGGTTGCGCCACAATCCCGGCAAGCGATCGCTGTTTGTAACGGCGCTGGAACACTGCGATATGGCTGCGGCGACGCTGAGCGGCGTAAAGAGCGTGAACCTGCTTAAGCGCAGCGTCTGCGCGATGGGTCACAAATGGATGTGGAATCCCAAGTGGAATGGGCTGCCGCCTGAGGAGTTTCTCGTGGCGGTTGATCCGCTGCTTGCAGGCGTGCGCGGAAAGATGGGCGGCGAATATCTGACGAGTGACAAGCTGGCCGGTCATCTTTCTGCGGAGTGGGCGGAGAAGCTCGACCTGCGCGCGGGAATTCCTATTCCGGTTGGCGCATTTGACGCGCACTGGGATGCGGTCGGCGCAAACATTCGCGAAGGCGACGTGGTGAATGTTGTCGGCACATCCACCTGCATCATCGCGATCGCGCGGGAAGCGGAGCTTGTCCCCGGCGTATGCGGGGTAGTTCCGGGCAGCGTGCATCCTGGTTACACGGGAATCGAGGCCGGGCTATCGGCAACAGGAGACATTTTCGAGGCAATCGCCGGACGCGCGCAGACTCGCGTGTTCGAGCTCTCGAAGGGTCTCGAATCATACCGGGCAGGTCAGACGGGGCTGCTGCGCCTGAGCTGGGACAACGGCGATCGCACCGTGCTGGTGAATCCGGAGCTGGGCGGCGTGACGCTGGGATGGAACATGGTGCATACGGCGCAGGATGAGCTTTTCGCCGCGATCGAGGGAACAGCATTCCACACCCGCATCATTCTCGAACGAATGGCGGAACACAAGGTGCGCGTTGACCGCGTGATCAATGCGGGCGGCATCCCGCAGAAGAACGAAGTGCTCAACCAGGTTTACGCGAATGTGCTCAATAAGCCGGTGCTGGTGCCGGCGGGGATTCCGACGAGCCTTGGCTCGGGAATCATGGCGCTTATTGCCGCAGGAGCATTCAAAACCATTGAGGAAGCGCAGGCCGCAGTCTGCCTGCCGTTCCGCACCGTGCACCCCGATCAAAAGGCTGCCGCGATCTACGAGGAACTCTATCCGCTTTATCGGGACGTCTATTTTGCGCTGGGCAGACGGGATGCACGACCTGCGGAATTGGGCCGTGTACTGCCTGAGTTGCGCAGGATCGCAGCATTGGCGCGGCAACAGGCGTGAGCACTGCGGCTGGACGGTGAAGAAGAGTGATATCGGGCAGATTCAGGTCAAAGGCCGGAGATGATCTCCGGCCTCTGAGTTTTTGTGCAGGTGCGTGTTTAGAAGTCGACGCGCAGCCCGAATTGCATGCGGCGGAAGGTCTTGCTGCCGAGGCGTTGTGTATAGACACCAAACGCAGGATAAGTCAGTGCATTGTTGAAGAGGTTATTGTTGTAGGAACCGGCGTCGAAGTGCGTTGTGTTCGTCACGTTGTACACTTCCCAGGTGAACTTCATCCTCGCTCTCTCGCCAAGGTTCCAGTTCTTGCTCACCGAGGAATCGATGCCGAAGACGCCGTCCCCGATGAATTTGTTGCGCATGCCTGCTTCGCCCGGGTAAGGCAGTCGCATCGGTGAGCCAGTCGTCACACCATTCTGGATCGCCTGATCATTCTGGAAAACCTGGGGCAGGCCCCCTGGAATCATGTGCCTGTGGGTCTTCACGGGAGCAGTCGCAACGCCAAACGCCTGGATCTCCCAGTTGGTCGTCCAGCCGGGCTCGATGACGGAGAACGGCAGACCGCTCGACCAGCGACCCAGTCCCGCCCACTGCCAGCCACCCCAGATAGCGTTGCCCACCTTGCCGGAATTGGAAAGCAGCGCTTTGCCGGTTCCCAATGGAAGGGCATAGCTCCAGTCGCCACTGATCAAGTGCGTCGTGTTGAAATCCGAGAGTCCGCGGGTCAGTGATGGATTCCAGACATTCTGAATTCCACCGTAGGATGTGGCAGCGCGCTCGGCATCGGAACCCATGTCGATTGACCGGGACCAAGTGTAGCTGAAATCCAACGCCAACCCATTCCTGGAGGGACGGCGAAGCGTGAGCTGGCCGGCGTTGTAAGAGCTGCTTCCGATGGAGGCCAGGGAGATCAGGGACGAGAACTGCGATTGCCAGAACTTAGGTCCCTCGGTTTCACAGTAGCCGCCGTAGCCGCAGTAAAAGTCGATGTCAGCCAGCGCGCCGGTTTCGCCATAAGTGTAGCGCTGTGGAGCCCACTCATCGTTGTAGATGGCATCGGTGGCGGATTCACCGTCGAAGTCAACGCCTTGCATCTGCGGGAAGACATCCTCGAAGTATTGAATGGTAGGAATGTGCTGGAGAGTTCCGTCCGAGCAGTAGAGGCAGGAACCGCCAAGCTGGTCAGTAATCTTGGACATCAGCGATCCAGCCGTGAAGTAATCTCCGGCTCCCTTGGGGTCAACGAGGTTCACCGGCTCTGCCAGGTCGAGCTGCTGGAAGAGATGCCGTCCCAAGCGTCCGACGTATGCGGCGTCGATCAGGAACCCTCCCGGCAGCTCACGCTGCACCGACAGATTGAACGCTTCCACGTACGGGGTATTCACGTGGTTGTCGATTCCCCAATTGATCCCGAAGGCCCCGTCGGGAACCGCATACGGATAGTTCTGCGTTGGAGGCGAGATTACTCCGGCGAGACTGGTGGGCATGTCGTGTGGACCTGTGAAACGCGGCGCGGTCTCATAGCCGACCGTGCCTGCCGGACTCTGGAATTGGCCTGCAAGGCCGAAGGAACCGAGGCGGCTGAAGCGGCTGGTCAATGCCGCGCCGTAGTGGTCATAGTAGAGGCCAAAGCCGGAACGGATCGAGGTCTTCGGGTCCGGGGCGTAGACGACCGAAACTCGTGGAGCGAAGTTGGTCTTCTCTTTTGGCCAGAAACCCGGCTTTCCGTTTGCTTTTCCGTTGGGCGCGAAGAACAGGTCGTCCTCGAACACCCTTCCTTGAGAAGCCGCCTGGCCACGCTGCAGGAACCACTGATGCGTGTCGACAGTGGGCGCGACCTGTTGTCCCTTTGTCTCGTACGGAGTCTGCAGAATGGTGTGCCGCAGGCCATAGGTGATCGTCAGGTTTGGCTTGACGCGCCATGAATCCTGCAAAAAGTATTCGAATTCGTTCGTCTTGAATTGCCGGTGGATAAAAGCTCCGTCAGGCTGGAGAGTGCCAGTGGTGGGGCTGTTGACCACGTAGTTGCCAACGGTATCCCATTCCGGGACGGCTCCGACGATGGTGGCGTAGGCATAGTTAAACGAAGTTGAATAGCCGGACGAAACGGGCGGTAAACCGATCGTTGTCGGGTCCGGAGCGTCTCTTCCGTTGAGGTAGGACGGATTTGTATACCCGCGCTGAAACGAGTTTGTATTGTTCGTATTTTCGTTCTGGATCCCGCGCCAGCTTCCGCCGAAAGACATTGAGTGGGTTCCTTTTGTCCAGCTGAGCGTGTCGTCAATGGTGTTGACGGGTAAGTGAACGATGGAACTGCGGGTTTGTGCTGTTGGCTGGGTGAGAAAGCGAATAACGACGTAGTCCCCTTCTCCGATTCCAGTGCTGGAGTAGCCCTGGCGGATATACCCGTACCGCACATCGTTCACAAGGTTTGAGGTGGGGGTCCAGGTGTATCCGACAGCCATACCTTTCGTATTGTCCTGGAGGGTACTCGATGCAGGCTGTCCCGGGAAGTTCTGCGCACCCAGGGCAAAGTCATCCTGCAGATTTCCGCGCCAGAAGAGGTGGTTCTTGGAGTTGGGGGTGTAGTCGATCTTCGCAATATTGGTGTTCAGACGGGTCGGGGCCGGAGAGCTGAAATTGAAGGTACCGTTGTTGATTCCGTCACCACCAGACAGGACGGTCGCGGTGGGTTCTGTTGAAAGATAGTCCAGAATCGGCTGGTTTACCCCAGGGGCAGAGCACTGCGTGCATGCGGCATCGAGAGCAGCAATCTGTGAACGGTCCAGCATCACCTGCGACCCGTCCTCCGCAAAATACCCAAGTTGCCCATTCTTGAACGATGCCGAAGGCGTCTGCGCTGAAACAGTTTCGTTGGTGGCCAACCGCTGCCCTTCGTAGTTGTAGAAGAAGAAGAGCTTGTCTTTGAAGATCGGTCCTCCCACGCTGCCGCCGAAGGTGTTGACGATGTACTTTGTTGGCCGGTTTGGCTGATTGTCAGAGATCTGCTCGTTCTTAATGAAGTAATCGTTTGCCACCATGTTAGACGGACGGTTGTACTCGTAGAGCGAACCGTGGAACTTATTGGTGCCACTCTTGGTCACGAGTGAGACTTGAGCTCCCGATGACCGGCCGGAGTCAGCGTTGCCATTGGACGTGGTGACGCGAAACTCCTCGGTCGAATCCATGGTGGAGCCGAAGCACGCCGTTGAATCCGTATCCGTTGACCTGATCATTGTCGTCGACGCCATCAAGCGTGACGTTGCCCTGATCGGAGCGTGAACCGGAGACCGCGCCCTGCCGACTATCAAGGTCGCCGGGGGTCGTCTTGTCGATCATCGAGGTGCTCTCCCCGAGATACAGGGCGCCAGGTTGCAGGGCCAGGAGCGAGATCGGATCGCGTCCATCCATCGGCATAGCCTGAATCTGCTCGTTTGCCACGGAGTCGCCGAGCGTTGCATCCGTGGTATTGAGTGTTTGCGCAGTCGCGGACACGTCTACGGTTTCACTGCTGGCCTGGATGGCGAGGGCGAAATCGATGGTGGCAGGCTGATTGACAAGGAGTTCGGCCGCCTTGGACTGGTTGCCGAAGCCTGGCGCGACAGCTGTGATGGTGTACTTGGCAGGGGGAATCTGAGCAAACGTGTAGAGGCCGGCGCTGTTTGAAACGGTGCTGAAGATCGTCCCTTTTTCCTTGTTCACGATCGTAATTTTTGCGCCGGGAACCAAGGCGCCTGTGGGGTCTTTGATAGTTCCGCGAAGTGATGTGGTTGCGGACTGGCCAAATGCGAGGGTGACGGTGGAAAGGATACAAAAAAGTATCCATCCCGTAAGGGATCTTTTCACGGCTGTTCCTCCAAAAGGTCTTGCTTCAGTTCGTTCTTGAATCGCGCCATACGGCTGTGTTCATCAATCGAGGTTCGAGCGTACGGCTACATCTGCCGCCCGCGGACGTGGGTGGGACTGTTGCTGGAGAACCCGCTCGAGAAGTTGAGCGGCGCCGCGGACAAAATCCAAATGCCTTACAAGCGTGTAACAAACGCCGGCATAGATCGCCGGGCCCGGGGGGATTTATATAAATCTAGACTCACATCCCATCAAGATTCAATAAAAAATGATGCGATTGTGACGGAACGCGGCATTTTCGGGGCAGGTCGCGTCCCTGCGGAAGCTACTGTTGCTGCTGCATTTGCTGCAGATCGATCGGAGGCTGGGGACGATCGGCGGGTTGTTGGGCCCGCTCGACCAAGACCGACCAGTCATCGGGGATAGGCAATTTGCGATCCAATGCCGGTGGCTGTTCGCTCGCCTCGACGTGAACCGCGACGTAGAGTTCACTGGTGGTCTTGCCTCGGAAGATGCCGTGGGTCGGAGGGACATCGGCATAATCCCGACCTACAGCAGTGCGGATGTGCCGGTGGTGGGCGATCAGGTTGTTTGTGGGGTCGAAGCCGACCCAGCCCAGATGCGGCATGAGAACGTCGACCCAGGCATGCGTGGCATCCGGGGTGGAACGATCATGGTCCTCACGGCTGCGGTAGAGGTAGCCCGAAACGTAACGCGCAGGGATCTGAACGAGCCGCAGCAGGGCAATCATGGTGTGGGCGAAGTCCTGGCAAACGCCGTGGCCGCTCACGATGGCCTCATCAATTGGGGAGTCTACCCGGGTCGACCGAGGCACGTACTCGAAGTAATCGAAGAGGCGCTGATTAAGTTCTTGCACGAGCATCAGCGGGTCATCGCGACGGGTTACCCCCATCTGGGTTGCCAACAGAGTGAGGGCCGGAGTCTCCACAACGAACTCGCTTGGCAGCAGCATCTCCCGGTAGTCTCCCAACGCCACCATATTGTCGAGCGCACTCCACGCGTCTGGCGAGAGGAATGCCGGCACCTCGGGCAGGATCTGCTGCTCAACAACGGATTCGGCAACGATCACAAGCTGGTTGTGCTCGCCGGGGATATCAAAGTGCTGCACGTTGTTTCCAAGGTGGTCGCGATAAGTGAATACACGACAGCGGGGGCTCACCGACAGCGAGAAGTTGAGGCAGTGCTGGTTCGAGTCAGAACGCGGGTGCATGCGCGTTTCCATGATGCTTTCACTGACTGGCCGATCATAGTGGAAGCGCGTCAGGTGCCGGATGGAGTAAAAGTTCATGCTCGTCTTTCTATCGCGGCTAGAAGGCCAGCGCGGACTGGATTGAGTAGTGAACGTAGTAGCGATAGACCATCTCGTGGATGCGCAGGCACTGCTCTCGAATGGTGTGCATGAAAGCCGCCGCATCACCGGTCAGGATTTCTCCGATGCTTGTAAAGCTGAGCATGGCGTGAAGCCGGCCTATGCCGGCGGTCAGTTCGTCGGGCGGTCGGCGGCCACCGGTGTGCTGAATCGACTGGATGGCCTGACGCACGCCGTCCACGGAATAGCGGATGGCGTGGGGAAAGTCGCGGTTGAGCAAGAGAAACTCGATGATGCGGTCAGAAGTCAGATCGGCGGTGTAGACCTGGCAATATGCCTCGAATGCGGTACAGCAGCGCAAAAGTCCCACCTGTTCGAGGTAGTGGTATCCGGTGTGTTCGCGTTCGGGAGCAGGGGAGAGTCGGGGCTGATACGCCTCAAGCAGCGTGGCGATGGCGTATGCCCGCTCAAGGTAACGGCCCAGGCGGATGAAGTGCCAGCCCTGGCCGTGGATCATTGTCGTATCTGTGACGCCTTTGAACAGATGTATGCCGTCAATGACCGAAGAGAGCACTTCATTGATATTGGAGCGGGAATTGGGCTCGTTATTCCGCGAGTGTATTTGATGGTACAGGCGATTGAGGCGCTGCCACTGTTCGGTGGAGATCTCTTCGCGTATCTGCCGGGCGTTCTCCCGCGCCGCATCGATGCACGCTGTGACCGAAGCGGGGTATTCCTTGTCGTAAATAAGCCTCTCGGCCATCGATTGCGCATCGCCGTTCCAAGCGAGATCTGCGGGATTGCCAAGCGATGCAACGAGCCGTTGCCAGTGCGACTCAGCGCTGGCACCACCGATATCGAGCATGAGACTCATCGTCACATCGAGCTGGCGAGCCGTGTTCTCAGCACGCTCAAGATAGCGGCTCATCCAATAAAGGCTGTCGGCGACGCGCGATAGCATCTTCGTAGTCTCCCGAACTGCTTGACTCCCGGCTATTCCAGTACCCATGTATCCTTGCTGCCGCCGCCTTGCGAAGAGTTGACGACCAGCGATCCTTTCTCAAGCGCAACGCGGGTCAGGCCTCCCGGGACAATGTTCACTTTGTCACCAAAGAGGATGTAGGGACGCAGATCCACATGGCGCGGCTCCAGGTGATTGCCGATGAGGCAGGGAGCGCGTGAGAAATCCAGTGTGGGCTGGGCAATGTAGTTGCGAGGATTGGCCTCGATGCGCGCCGCAAACTCTTCACGTTCGCGTGGCGTGGAGTGCGGACCGATCAACATGCCGTAGCCGCCGCTTTCACCAACCGCTTTGACGACGAGCTTGTCGAGATTCGCGAGTACGTGACGGCGTTCCTTCTCTTCTGTCAGCAGGTACGTCTCGACGTTGTTGAGGATTGGATCTTCGTCGAGGTAATAGCGGATGATGCGCGGCACGTAAGCATAGAGCGCCTTGTCGTCGGCGAGACCCGTTCCAAATGCGTTGGTCACCGTGACGTTTCCGGCACGATAGGCGTTGAAGAGGCCCGTGCATCCGAGGATCGAGTCGCTGCGGAAGACGAGCGGATCACTGAAATCGTCATCAACGCGACGGTAGATCACGTCCACTCGCTTGAGCCCGTCTGTGGTTCGCATGTAGACGATGTTGTCGTGGGTGACAAGGTCGCGGCCCTCGACGAGATCGATGCCCATCTGGCGCGCGAGATATGTGTGCTCGAAGTATGCGGAGTTGAAGACGCCGGGAGTGAGCAGGACGATGTTTGGCTCGGGGCGTCCCTCGGGGGCCAGGGAGCGAAGCGTGGCCAAAAGAAGTTGCGGATAGTGCTCGATGGGGCGCACGCCGTAACTGTGGAAGAGCTGCGGAAAGGTCCGCTTCATGACGCGCCGATTGGTGAGCATGTAGCTCACACCCGAGGGCACGCGGAGGTTGTCTTCGAGTACCACAAACTCGCCGGAGCTCAGGCGCAAGCAGGTCGGAACCGACGACGGCGATGTAAACATTGCGAGGAACCTGGAGGCCGCGCATCTGCCGGCGGTAGTGCCTGCAACTGTAGACAAGCTCGCGCGGAATCACGTGATCATTCAGGATTCTGGCTTCAGAGTAGACGTCGCGCAGGAATGCATTGAGCGCGGTGATGCGCTGCGTGAGACCGCGCTCGATACGATCCCACTCCTGGGAGGTGACGAGGCGCGGCACAAGATCATACGGGAAGATCTTTTCTGTGCCTTCCTGTTGTCCGTAAACAGTGAAGGTGATGCCCTGCGTCAGGAAAGAGAGCTCGGCTGATTGCTTGCGACGCTGCAGCTCATCGGCAGGCAGGCGGGCGAGGGTCTCAGCCAAAGCGCGATACTGCGACCGAACATCGCCGCATGACTCACGCATCTCGTCAAAGGCGTGGTCGAGTGGATAGTCACCGTAAAGAGTTTCCACTTCCGCTGCCGGGCCAGCACTCATCGAGAGGTTGAAGTTCCTTTACTGCGAATTCAGGGCCGGGCGACATAAAGACTGCACGAACTGGCCGGATGCACCGCGTCGAACTGCATCGGCTCTCGAGCACACTGTGCCTGTACCCTGTTCTATAGCTTGTAACACGTTGGACATAAAGGAACAATCAGGAACGGCGCCAAGCCGGATGAAAGGCGGCGAGAATGAAGATAGATAGGTGGACTTGAGGTGTTTCATCGCGCGAAGGCGATACGGCAAACCCGAGCAGAGGGCGTCATTTCCCCGCGCCGTGAATTATTCTTGATTTACAGGAGAATCCAGCTCACGATGCTCAGATTGCACCGGCTGCCGTTGGCGGTTTTGGCTTCCTTTGCCCTGCTTGTTGCCGCAACGCACGCTCAACAGCCCACCACCCCGCAACCGTCCCCCGAAGACTTCGTCCGTGCGCACTACACAAAGTACGAGTACCGCATTCCCATGCGCGATGGAAAGCGTCTGTTCACGGCCGTCTATGTGCCGAAAGACGCCGCGGGCGGGCCGTATCCGTTCCTGATGGAACGTACCCCATACGACGTGGGTCCGTATGGCGAGGATCAGTATCCCAGAAGTCTTGGCCCCTCAGAGGAATTCGAAAAGTCCGGCTATATCTTTGTCTACCAGGACGTGCGCGGCCGCTGGATGAGCGAAGGCGAGTTTCAGGAGATGCGTCCGCACATCGACAACAAGAAGTCCCCGCAGGACGTGGACGATGCGTCCGACACTTACGACACCATCGAGTTTCTGCTGAAGCATGTGCCCAACAACAACGGGAAAGCGGGCATCTGGGGTATTTCGTATCCGGGCTTTTACACGTCGGCGTCGATGATCGACTCGCACCCGGCGCTTGTTGCCGCCAGCCCGCAGGCGCCCATGACCGATCTCTTTCTGGGGGACGACGCATATCATGGCGGCGCATTCATGCTCGCCGCCAACTTCGGGTTCTACAACTTCTTTCGTCCGCAGACCGAGCCGCAGACCCCGAAACAGACGGTCCCTTTCGATTTCGGTACGCCGGACACCTACAAGTTCTACCTGAAGGCCGGCAACATCGCCAACCTCGACAAGCTCTACCTGAAGGGCTCGAACTGGCTGTTCAATGACCAGTCCAGGCATGCGACCTACGACGCATACTGGCAGGCGCGCGACCTGTCGCGGCACATGAAGAACATTCACTGCGCGGTGCTGGTGGTCGGGCGGATGGTACGACGCGGAAGATCTCAGCGGCCCCTACCGTACCTTCTATGCCACATCGAAGTTCAACCCGGAGACACCGACGACCCTCGTCGAGGGACCGTGGGTTCACGGAGGCTGGTCGCGCGGCGACGGCAACCATCTGGGCGACGTACAGTTCAATGCGAAGACGAGCGAGTACTTCCGCGTGAATATTCAGTTTCCGTTCTTTGAGCACTATTTGAAGGGCAAGGGCGCAGCCCCAGTCGAAGGCCGTGGTGTTTGAGACGGGAACCAATGTGTGGCGCACGTTTGATGCATGGCCCCCGAAGGCTGCGACGCCGAAAATGCTCTACTTTCACGCGGGCGGCAAGCTGAGTTTCGAGGCACCGACTGAGACAAGAGCGAAGACGAATATGTGAGCGACCCCAATCATCCGGTGCCGTTTGTCGGCTACACGACCGACACGGTGCCGCAGCGTTACATGGTCGATGACCAGCGTTTCGCAAGCTCCCGAACAGATGTGCTGGTGTACGAGAGCGAACCGCTCGAGGAGGACGTCACGATTGCCGGACCAATCTCGCCCAAGCTGAAGATTGCGAGTTCCGGCACGGATTCTGATTTTGACGTGAAGCTGATCGACGTGTACCCGGACAACTACCCGGATCCGGAGGGAGAGTCGCGAGCGAACAAGCGCATCCTGGATGCTCCGCCGTTGCACATGGGAGGCTACCAGCAGTTGCTCCGCGGCGAGCCGTTCCGTGCCAAGTTCCGCAATAGCTGGGAGAAGCCCGAGCCGCTGGTGCCCGGGAAGATAACCGATATCAACTTCACCATGCCCGATCTCTTTCATACTTTCCGCCGCGGTCATCGCATCATGGTCCAGGTGCAGAGCTCATGGTTCCCGCTCACTGACCGCAATCCACAAACCTTTACCGACATTCCCAACGCAGCACCGGAACAATTCACAAAGGCTACCGAGCAGGTGTTTCACCAGAAGGACTCTGCCTCAGGCGTTGAAGTGTTGGTCATGCCGAATCCGTAATGCGAGCGAGCCGGCGTGGCTCTCACGCTGAGGAATCAGTCGCCGCCGATTCGCCGGAACGCTCATTTGAAGAGGGCTCGATGTTTTCTCATACTCTCCGCAATTCTCTGTTGCTGCCAGTCACACTTATTCTGACCGCAGTGCCTGTGATCCACGCCGAAGAGGGCATGTGGACCTTTGACAACCCGCCGCTGAAGCAGCTGGCGGACAAGTACAATTTCCATCCCACGCAGCAGTGGCTCGATCACCTGCGACTCTCGAGCGTGCGGCTCAACGACGGCGGATCCGGTTCGTTTGTGAGTCCCGATGGACTGCTGCTCACGAACCATCACGTGGCGCGCGGACAGCTTCAGAAGAACTCGACCGCCGAGCACGACTATCTGCGCGACGGGTTCTATGCCGCAACGCCGGACCAGGAGATGAAGTCGCCTGATCTGGAAGTAAATGTGCTGGTGGGCATGCAGGATGTGACTGCACGCGTGCAAGGCGCGGCCAAGGGCATCGCCGACAACGCCAAGGCGCTGAAGGCGCGCGAGGCCGAGGTTGCCGCGATCACCAAGGAGAGCAAGGAGAAGACTGGTTTGCGCTCCGATGTGGTCACGTTCTACAGCGGCGGCGAGTACTGGCTCTACCAATACAAGGCCTACACCGACGTGCGCCTTGTCTTTGCTCCCGAGCAACAGGCTGCATTCTTTGGCGGCGATCCGGACAACTTCACCTATCCGCGCTATGACCTCGACATGGCAGTTTTCCGCGTTTATGAGAACGGCAAGCCGCTGCGCACCGACAACTATCTGAAGTGGAGCGCGAAGGGCGCCGAGCCAGGCGAACTGATCTTCATCTCAGGACATCCGGGCTCAACGGCGCGCCAGGACACCATGGCTCAACTGCTCGTGCAGCGTGACGTGATTATCCCGTCTCTGACGGAGTACCTGAATCGCCGCATCGCGGCCGCACAGGCCTATGCCGCAAAGGGGCCTGAACAGGCGCGCCAGGTGGGCAGTGTCATCTTCGGGTTGCAGAACAGCCTCAAGGTCTACGTCGGCCGCGCCGAGGCGCTTGCTGACAAGAACATCGTGGCGAAGAAGCAGGCTGAGGAGGACGACTTCCGCAAGAAGGTGGCCGCGAATCCGGAGTGGCAGAAGGAGTTCGGCGGAGCGTGGGACACGATTGCGCGTGCCGAAGACCAGATGAAGCCAGAGCTGAAGACGCAGATCTTCCGCCGCACCGACAGCCGCCTCTTCACGATCGCGCTGCAACTTGTGCAGTATGCGGCGGAGATCAAGAAGCCGGACGGCGAGCGGCTTCCGCAGTTCCACGATGCAAATCTTCAGTCTCTGAAATTCCAGATGCTTTCGCCGGCGCCGATCACCATGGACACCGAGAAGCTGTTCATGACAACGGCTCTGAACCTGGCACAGGAAAAGCTGGGCAAGAATGACGCCTTCGTGCAGGCTATCGTGAACGGCGGACATGTGGATTCAACCGTTAATTCGCTCGTCGACGGCACGAAACTGGCTGATCCGGCAGTTCGCAAGGCGCTGATGGAAGGTGGCGAAACCGCAATTGCAGCTTCGACCGATCCCATGATCGTGGCTGCGCGTCGTGTCGATCCGATTGTGCGCGAAACCAACCGACGGATGCGTGACACGATCTCAAGCGTGGTGACTCCGGCGGGAGAGAAGCTGGGCAAAGCGCGCTTCCTGGTGTATGGCAAGGATGCTTATCCCGATGCCACGTTCACGCTGCGGCTGAGCTATGGCACGGTAAAGGGCTATCCCGTACAACGGCACGATTGCACCGCCATTCACAACGTTTTACGGCCTCTACGATCGAGCGGCGAGCTTTGGCGATAAGGCGCCCTTCAACCTCACCGCGAAACAGTCGGCTGGAATGGGAAAGCTGAATCTTTCAACGCCTTTTGACTTCGTCTCGACCGGCGATATCATCGGCGGCAACTCCGGTTCTCCAGTGGTCAATCGCGATGGCGAACTGGTCGGGCTGATCTTCGACGGCAATATCGAGTCGATGGCCGGAGACTACGTTTATGACGGCACGCAGAATCGCGCAGTTGCGGTGCACTCGGCTGGAATGATCGAGTGCCTTCGCAAGCTCTACGGCGCCGGCGCCCTGGCAGACGAACTGGAAGGCAAGAAATAGAACGAAACGTCAATAATCGCAACGACGGGGGAGCCGCAATGGTTCCCCCGATTCTTTTCAGGCGACGATAGGCTGCCTGGTACCGCGGAGCGCTGGAATTACGAATATCATCAGCAGCAATGCGGCTGGAATGACGAGCATACCCATACGCAGACTTCCCGAGTGAGCGGAGATTGTACCCGCCATCCAGGGCAACACCGATCCACCAAATCCGGCAGTCGCGAGAACCCATCGTGAATCGGACGTGCGGCGAACACGGGACAACGAACCGGCGATCACGAGTGGATAGTTGGGCGCCAACGCTGCTCCGAGAACGAACATAGCCGCGCTGCGTCCTGCCGGCGAAGTAACTGCGGCGAGAAGCGAAGCCGAAACGATTGCAGTGAAGACCGCGACACCGAAGACACGCGCGGGCGCTGCACGCATGAGCACAAACGAACAAAGCGCGCGAGAAGCGAGAAACCCAGACCAGTACAACGCGGACGAAGCTGCTGCTAGAGCAATTCCCTTCTCCGCCGAACGCAGTATGTAGGTTGGGAGCCATGCGGCAGCGGTGTTCTCAACGCCGACTTCAAGAAATGCCGCCAGAGCGAATATGAGGACAAAGCCCAATCCCGAATATCTGTGTGCGTCCCGGATTTGCCGCTCTGGTTCCGGAACCTCCTTGAGCAGCAGGCCACATGTCATTGCCGCAGCGGTCGCCATGACGGCGAAAAGCAAGTAAGCTGCGCGATACGTGTGATGCACAAGAATCTGCGCAGCAATGAGTGGAGCTGCCAGGGCGCCGATACTCCAAGTGAAGTTGAGAAGGGTGAGCATCGACGCGCAGCGCTCAGGATACGCGCGACCCACGAACAAGCTGACAGCGGACATCGGCGCGCCAACGCTGATACCCAAAAGCAAAAATGCGATCGGCAGCAATGGACGCGACGCTGCGACGACAGCGAGGCAACAGCCTGCAATCCCCACGAATCCGAGCGTAATGGTGCGCGCATAATTCCAGCGGCACAGGAGCGCTCCGATCGACGTCCCGGCGTAATACAGGAGAAAGAGGAGGCCTGAATCGCTGTCACTCAAGTGGAAGCGCACGGCGATCGATGGCAACAATGCACCTCCAACCACATGCAGAATGCCTGTCAACGCAAACACGAGATGAAGCACGCCGAGTGGTCGCGCAGGTGAGTGCACCGGCTCCCGAACCATTTTCAGCTTCGCTTGGCGCGAGCTCGCCTGGGGTTGGGCGGGCAGGTGGACTCGCGAATCACAAGCTCCGGGTGAATGGGAACAACGTCAGGAAAAGAAGCCTGCCCGCGAATCCTCTGCAGGAGGATGCGCGCAGCGACTGTTCCCATCTGGTGCAGCGGCTGACGAATTGTCGTCAGGCTGGGATTGTGGAAGGCTGCACCCTGAATGTCATCGAAGCCCACGACAGAAACGTCATTGGGGACCTGCAGACCATGATTCATCAGGGCCCGAATAGCGCCGATCGCTGCGATGTCGTTGTAACAGATCATCGCGGTGAAATCTCCGCCGCGCTGAATCAGTTCGATTGCAGGTTCGTAGCCGAGTTCGGGAGTGGAGACACGCGACTGGAGTTGAACCACCAACTCCGGCAAAACGGACACCTTCAGTTCGCGGGCGACCGCCATAAGGCATTCCCACCGGTCATCGGCATCGGAGCTGTGGCTGCCTCCGCGCATGAATGCGATCCTGCGATGGCCCAGCTGATAGATGTGACGCAAAGCCAGCTCCGCAGCTCGTCGCTGGTCGAGCACAACGTTGGTGACACCTTCAATTTTGCGATGCCCGGCTACAACAACAACCGGGAGGTTGTTCAGGCTCTTTTCGAGAACGGTGTCAATGACTACGAAGCCCTCGACGGAACGATCCATCAACAGGCGAGGGTACTCCTCAATCAGGTCCGGCTTGCGGCGGTGGCTTGCCGTCAGATAAAAATAGCCCTCCTCAAGGAGATACTCTTCGACGCCCGCAAGCACCTGGGAAGCATAGCTGTCACTCAGTTCGGGAACCAGAACACCGACCGTGAAAGTCTGCCGCTTCCGCAGGGAACGCGCGAAGAAACTGGGCCTGTAGTCGAACTTTGCCGCTGCCTCGATCACCCGGTCCCGTGTCTCCTGAGGAATCGATCGGACTCCGGGCGCGTTGTTGAGCACCAGGGAGATCGTTGCGGGGGAGAGGTTCAAGTATTCCCCGAGAGTTCTGAGGCTGATGGGCTGCCCGGGCCGCGGCACCGTTTCCGATTTCGTTCGCTTTGGCATGCACTCCCTGTTTTAACACCGCCGGACGCAATGCGCTTCAAATTCAACGGTTTTGCTGGTTGAAGGGCGCTGCGCAACGATAATAAGGTCCACCCACCGTTAGAATCAGGACCCAGCCATCTTGCAAGAGAACCTGAGGATGATGAACTCCGCCGGCCGCATGGCCGCCATTCCGATCTCGACAATCATTCTGCCCTCCTGAATGTCGAGCTCGGTCATGGTCTTGCCAAGCCCGATAGCCACATAGAACGCCTGCTCGGGTTTCACACCTTGGAGCGCACCGTCGCGCCAGAGTGTGGTAAGGAAGTTCTCAATCATCCCCTGCACTTTCACCCATGTGGCGGCATCGTTGGGCTCAAGCTCGAATTGCTGCGTCGCTCGTTTGGTTGATTCTTCGACAAAAATGAAGAGGCGCCGGACATTGACGTAGCGCCACTCATTGTCGTTTCCGGCGAGTGTTCGCCCTCCCCAGACCAAGGTTCCTTTACCGGCAAAGGAACGGATCGCGTTGACAGATTTGCCCGCCACCGTGTCGACGTTCATGGCGTCCTGATCTGCGGTTGTGAACGCGATGGTGGGCGCGACCACGGCGGCTAAACTGACGTTTGCAGGCGCATTCCAAACGCCCCGGCTGTTGTCGACGCTCGAATAAATTCCAGCGATCGCGGAGGACGGCGGCAGGTCGCACGACATGTCGCGGATGGCCGCTTGCGCCAATCCATACAACTGATTGTTGGTTTTCTGAAGGGAGTTGAGCTTTACCGCGGCAACACCGTCAATCACGACATCCGTTGCCGTTTCATCGTAGACGAGGGCAATGGTCGTCCTGATATTGGGAGCGTAGACAGCGCCGTAGCTCAGGTTATCGCCACCAACGCCGTTGTCGCGGAAGTTCTTGACCGCTGTCATCAAATCAGTGGCCGGATCTGAGAGGGAGTGGTCCCCGCCATGGATATCCATGATTACGAAGCGGTCCTGGAGATCGGCGCACTGTTGGAGTGCGGCGTCGTGCAGCGTCTTGAATTCTGCCGTGGTTGATAGATTCTGCGCTTCCGGGAAAACGATCAGGGTTGGTTCGATTTCCTTCCTGATCGCGTTCAGCCCCGTGTCCAGGTCATTTTCCACCAGGTCGCTCCCGAGAAGTTTATAGGTTCCAACCGAAATGATGTAACAGGGTCCGCCGCCGTTGGCGAAGAACATCTGCATTGCGTAGTGCAGGATGTGTTTCGATCGATTGCGTTCAGCGAGCGTCGCAGTTCGGTTGATCGTTCCGTCAGCCAAATGCGCGATGGTGACTTTGATTGCGGCTTCCTTCTGAGCTGTTCCAAAATGCTTCTCATACTGAACCAATGAGGTGATTCGGGTTGGCTGCAGGTGCAGGTCACCCGGCGCCGCGTTATCTGCCTTCTCGGTGTAGCCAATGAAGGCAGGAATTGCCGACTCGACAGGGACGATGGACGGTGAAAAGCGAGATTTCTCTTCAACGTAAACACCGGGCATTTTGTTATCGGTTGCCATAGCATTCCCCTTTCGCCTCAATGCAACGCACTTCCTACCGGAATCTGTTCTCTCAATCAAGGTGGCGTGAATCTCGTCGACGCAGCACAGCTAAGCAAAGGTTGACCAACTAGCTGCGAGCGTCCCATTGCGCTCTGGCCCATGAGACCGCATACGCCAGGTTCAACGGCAGAGTCCACCATAACTGAACGGGCGACCGCCACATCCGTTTGGCCACACTGGGCAGGGAATAAAATCGTCGATTCGCATATCGAAATCCCGCGAGAAGCTCGTCTTCACTCATTTGATTCGGCCGAAACACGACCTCGGTGCGTGAGTTGTACTTCCTCCAGTCTCGCGTCAATATGCGTCCCTGAGCTTCAAGTCTCTGGAAAAGCGCCGTGCCTGGATAGGGCGTGAGGATATTGAACGTCGCGTTTTCAACTCCCGCCTCCTCAAGAAGATCAAGAGTGTCTTTGAAGATCGCCGGATTGTCGTTGTCAAAACCAAAGACAATCCCGGCTTGAACGGCAATCCCATGCGCATGGACGCGTTTGATAATGCCGGCATAATCTTCCACGCGGTTAAAGCCTTTGCGTACCTCCTTCATGCTCGACTGGGAGACCGACTCCAGGCCCAGGAACAACTGTTTGCACCCACTCAAGGCTGCCGCCTCGAGAAGTTCTTCATCTTGAGCCGCATGAATTGTGGCCTGACTACTCCACCACTTGCGATACGGTGCGATTGCTCGAAACAGCTGTTTTGCATATTCCTTGTCCGCGACGATGTTTTCGTCCCAGAAGATAATTCTCTTTCCGTGGAAGGAACCGTATTCCGCCGCAACTTCTGCGACGGGCCGCTTACGCAAACCGTGCTTGTACATCGCAATGATCGAGCAGAAGTCGCATCGGTTTGGACATCCCCTGGTGGCAAATAACACGCCGCTCGTGAAGTCGTGCCGGTGAAAAAGCGCCTTGCGCGCCATGGGGGCGCCTTCGAGAGACGCCGGACCGTTCTGCCGGTACACGCGATGATAGGTCCCCGTTACGAAATCATTCAAGAACTCTTCCCAAAGGCCTTCAGCTTCTCCCACAAAGATAACGTCAGCATGTTGGCCGGCCTCCTTCGGCAGCAACGTCACATGCGGGCCGCCCATTACGACGAACGCACCGCGCGACCTGAACTGCGCTGCAAGACCGTAGGCGTGGTAAGCACTCGGCGTATGAAAAGTGATGCCAACCACATCGGGTTGAGCCGTCCAGTCGATGTCTTCAGCCTCCTCATCGACGTGAGTGACATGCCAATCGGGAGGAACCCTGGCGGCGAGATATGGCATCGTAACTTGCTGGAAATTGAGAAACCGGGACCTTCGCGCCCTTCGAATTTGATCCGAGGATGCAGTAATCAGGAGGAGTCTCGGCATGGTGTCAAGAGGTTGCCAGATCAGTGTCGCGCGATCAAGGCTGCTGGGCAAGGCGGACCGGAACAGCGAATACTGCCGCAGAATGATCTGCATCGCAGCCCTGGAAGAGCGCCCAGTTTTGCATCCGTGGTTCCACTGGGATCTTCTTGTCGAGACGAGTGCGGAACAAGTGTGCAACCGCGAGAAAGCTTCGTCAGTCGAAGTTGCGATAAACTGGTGAAACAGGATAGGTTCCCCCCCCGCGGAGGGATGGGTGAGCGGTTGAAACCGGCGGTCTTGAAAACCGTTGTGCCTGAAAGGGTACCGGGGGTTCGAATCCCTCTCCCTCCGCCATACAGTCTTTATAATAAATAATTTGAGGGAAGGATTAGGTCTCTTCGCGCATTTCCCGCCGAATTCGCGAGAATAATGCACCGACAGGGACGAGAGAAAATTCTGTCCGGCTCAGAATCCGCGCCAAAGGGGCTAAATTCTCTGTTCGCGATCACGGCAGTGCCCTTTCGGAGACCGCACCAATAGCCTCGGAGCTTGACCATTCTTGGAGAAGTCTTAAAGCGCGTCGACATCCGCTCAAATTGTCGGAGTATTCTCTCGCAGAGTGAAGTGCTCCGACGGATGGAGCCGCTCTTTGACAACGGCCCCGTCCATTTTTTCGATGGCGATCCGGTCCGCCGTGAAGTCAGTACGTTAATCGTCGGCGCCATACGGGGTGAGAGAGGCCATTCTCGCTTCGTCGCTACCGTCATGCGGCGGGCATCGGATCCTGGGGCGTGCTCCTCATTCCGAATAATTGCCCCCCTGTGACAATCGTCGCCTGCACAGTCGCAAAACGGGTCCACTGATCCAAGCCACCGTGTGCATCGAGAGCCTTCTGAAGCAGTTCGTTTGCCATCTTCCCTGCACCTCCCTCATTCCGAGCTGAGCTCATCAGATGTGTCCGACGATTTGGCGTGCGCTTACCTTCAGCCCGCAGCCAAATTTGTCGGCTGCGAAAGTCGATTTTCAAGATTACTGCGCAGATCGGAGATCGACCAAGACTTTATCAAGCATGGTCTCCGCGTCGTGCACCGCAACTCGGTTACCCTCCAGCCGGCTAATCATGAGCGCTCCTTCCAGTGCGGCGATTACGACATTCGCAATATGGCGCGGATCAATATCAGCGCGGATTTCCGCCCGCTCGATCCCCGTCGTTACAATACGAACGATCTTTCCCTTCCATTCCTGTACGGCCTTTTGCACCAGCTTCCGAAGCGCCGGATTGCCATCGTCTGCATCGATGGCGGTATTCATCACCGGGCATCCGCCGGGAAAAATGGACCGGATGTCCACAAAGCGGCGAACGAGGAAACGAAGCTTCTCCACCGCTCCATCGACCTCTTCAATTCCGTCCCACCTTGCTTCAGTCACCCACGCCAAGGAATAACGAAACGCTTCCTTGGCCAGTTCTTCCTTGCTGCTGAAGTGCCGATAAAGGCCACCCTTCTCCAGCCCTGTTGCCGCCATGATGTCCTGCATCGAGCAGCCGGCATACCCAAGCCGATTGAACTGCGGAGCTGCCAGCTCAACGATTTTCTGCCGTGTTACCTCGCCCTTTTTCATTCCCTTCTTCCTCCCCAATCAACGGGGCCTATAAAAAAGAATCCGCGAATGGTTGACCCTAATCTCATAGTTCAAATGAGACCGTACGGTCTCTTCCAGTTTACACCCTTTAGGTGAGGAGCAACAATATGCAGTCCGACACAACACAGCCCGCCACAACTTCCATTTGGATCCGTCGTTATCTCGGAACCGCCGGAAGGCAGTTCGCACTCCTCCAGTTTCTGCTGGTCGTGTGCGTTTCCCTTTGTGCTGTGGCACAAACCGGGGAGTCGCAAGCGGATGTTCGTCGCGGCCTCGCAGCGCAGGAGACGCTTTCCCTTGCATCGCGGAGCGCAGCCGACACGGCTTCACCGGACAGCCATGCCGCAGTCGAGAACGGCGGCAATGCCCCTAGAGTGATAGTGATTGGATTTATGGGTGGGTTCGCCAGGAGCGATGACCAAAAACATCCTGAAGTGCAGTTTGCCGACTATCTTCAAGAGCATTATGGCTCCGACATTCATGCAGAGGTGTTTGGAAATCATCACGGCAAGAAAGCTCTTCAAGAAGTCCGGGCCCTCCTCGATGGCAATGGAGACGGCACTCTCTCGCCTGCTGAAAAAGAGGACGCGAGAATCATCATCTATGGGCACAGCTGGGGTGCTACGGAAACGGTGGTATTCGCTCGAGAGTTAGGAAAGAGGGGCATTCCGGTTCTGCTCACAGTTCAGGTGGATAGCATTGCGAAATTGAGCCGCGATAATTCGATGATTCCCGCAAACGTGGCAAAGGCGATCAATTTTTACCAGTCGGGCGGACCGCTTCATGGACGCGCAGAGATATTCGCAGCCGACCCGGCTCAAACAAAGATCATCGGAAACCTTCACATGACTTATGAGGGCCACTCAATTAATTGCGATAACTATCCTTGGTTCGCACGAACATTTAACAAACCACATCACGAAATTGAAAATGACCCACGGGTTTGGACTCTTGCCGCATCGCTTATCGATTCCGAAGTCAGCACAAACCTGACAACAACTCGGGAGTTAGCGTCTTGGACTTGTTGCAGCAGCACGCCAGATGGCGGTCCACAGTTCTAAAGACTGAACTATCAACTCTCGGCGCTTAACTATACGAAAGGGATCTCAGCGTGCGCAGCACTTGACCGATGCTGCATAAGGAGAACTATGAAGTCGCACATCACAGCCTTGCTCTTCCCGTTTTCATTTTTGACCGCATTTATGTCACCTGCGGTTGCGCAGAAACCTCAACTTTCCCCCGGCACGATCATTGTGGGGTCGGGAAATGACCTTCGGTCCAGACTCGATAAGGGTCTGCGCATCACCAAGGCGGGCGAACCAATTACCGCGAGGCTCGTGGAGCCGGTATACGTCGGAACCGTCCTCGCAATCCCCAAGGGATCGACGATTCAAGGACACATCTCGTCGGTCTCTGCTGCGCCTATGAGCAAGCGAACCGGGCGACTCTTAAACGGTGATTTCACGCCTCCGCGGACTGCGAATGTAACGTTTGACCATCTGATTCTCTCTGACGGAAAATCGCTGCCGATCCATACCGACACAACGGTTGGAGTAAGTGGTTTGAAGACAACAAAATATCTTCCCAAGTCTCAACGTCCTGGCGTTCGCGAGATGGTAAACGACGCGGCGGAGCCTCTCCGGGAACCAAACAAGTTGCAACGGCTCCGCGAAGCCGCTGTTACAAGCCTGCCGTACCATCCCGAATATCTCGATCAGGGTACGATCTTCGATGCGGTTTTGCTCGATCCGATTGCAACGCCAATGCCCGTCCAGTCACAAGCCGATGCCGATCCGTCATCCGGCGAAAACTACCTGCGGCTGCGCCTTTTGACGCCTTTGAAGTCACAGATGATTGCGCGCGGAGCGCCGCTCGAAGCTGTTGTCTCAGAGCCGTATTTCAACGCGGATCACTTTCTACTTTATCCTGCGGGCACAAAGCTCGAAGGCACGGTGAGCAAAGCTAAATCCGCTGGCTGGATGAAGAGGAATGGTGCTCTTCTGTTCTCCTTTCATTCCGTGCTGACACCCGATGGGAGACCCAGCAGCTTGAGTGCGACTGTCACAGAGGTCGAGGCTGCTGGTTACCAAGCCCTCGCTATCGGCCAAGAAGGAGACATAAAGGCAACAACGTCGCTTTTGACTCAGTTGCGAGCGCCACTCTCTCTCATCGGCCCTTCAAGGGCGCTGACTGATTCGACAGCGTGGTCACGAGCAGGAGAAGGTGATAAAGGTTTCGGACTGGTTGGCGCCGGCGCGGCACAAGCATCTGCAGCCACGGCCATCGGCCTCGGCTACTATGGGGCCGCCATACAGTTCTACAATGCTTTTCTCGCTAAAGGTTCGAATGTCGAGCTTCCGGCCAATACCCCGATTCTCTTGCGCGTCAATGAGGGTCTGCAATCGTCGAGTGTCGGGAGGGTGGCGGCCTTCGCCGTCGCCGAGGATCTCGACGCGAAGATCGAGACTCTGCTCAACACGGCTTCACAATGACAAAAGAGGCAAGGGTGGGGTGAGCCGTCAGGCCATGCGCATTGTAGCGATGCGTCGGCATAGCGACCGGAATCTGGACACTTGATGAGTTATCTCACTCAATATGTGTCGCCATGGCCGTTTCGAGGACGGAAAGTGCCTTTGTCGCGTAAAAGCAACGGAAGCTATTTGATGAGGAATTGCGCGCCACATTCAGACTGTCGGGCTGATTGAGGCAACAAATCTGACGCTCGATTGAAACAAACGCATAGGAGGAAGGAACGTGGAAAATCCCATTCTGGTCACAGGCGCGGCTGGCCGCGTTGGCGCGGTAGGGCGCACGGTCACCGAACTGCTGTTGAAGCAAGGCAAACCGGTGCGTGCGATGGTGCGAAATGAGGACGAACGCGCGCAGGCGTTGCGCGACTTGGGGGCGGAAGTCGTGGTCGGCGATCTGCTCGACCTCGGCTCAATGCATAAGGCGATTGCCGGCTGCGAGACGATGTACTTCGGCATGTCGACTTCGGATACCTATCTGGCCGCGACGGTCAATGCGGCGGCGGTGGCAAAGCATCACGGCGTGAAGGCGTTCATCAATATGTCGCAGATGACGCTCTCGCAGATGAGCATCACCGAAACCACCTCAAGCCCGCAGCACAAGTTGCACTGGCTCGCCGAGCAGGCGCTGAACTGGTCCGGTCTCCCGGTGGTGCACGTGCGGCCGACAGTGTTTCTCGAGGGCCTCTTCCTGATTTTCACTTCGGAATCGGTCATGAAATTCAATCAGATCAGACTACCGTTCGGTGAGGGTAAGACTTCTCCGATCGCCGCGGAAGACGTTGCACGCGTGGTCGCCGCGCTGCTCGCCAATCCCCAGTCGCACATCGGCAAGATCTATCACCTGACCGGTCCGCAGTCCGAAAACATGCATTTCTACGCACAGGAGTATTCGAAGGCGCTTGGCCGCACGATCACCTATCAGGACATTCCGGTCGAGTCATGGCGGGACGGGCTGCTCGAGAGCAGATTGCCTGTTCACGTGGTGAACCACTTCGCGACAATGGCCGATCTGCACCGCGCGGGAAGCTATGACCGGATGTCGGACGACGTCCTCACCCTAACTGGGCGAGGGCCGCTGAGCGTGCAGGAATTTGTCAGGAAGAATGCGGCGAAATTCACCGCATCCGCAAAAAAGGGCTGAGACAACAACGCGCGTCGCCGACAAAGTGCGACAGCGCACTGTCAAGTCACCTACGCACCGTCTGACAGACAGTGTTCAACTCAAAGGAGAAAAGCAATGTCCACGATCCACTTCCACCAAACAACCACCTTGACGCCCGAACAGTACGTCGCGGGGCTCACCGACTTCGGGCCTGGCCGCTCGAAGCTCTTTGGCAACAGTGCCGACGAGTACCTCAAGGTACATCAGCGGGGACGTTCGCAGGCCGACGTCACGGAAGGCTCTGGCGGCGTCTGGGAACGCCTGCACTACGACTGGTCCGATCCCAACCACGTCGTCCTCACTACGACCGACTCCAATTTGTGGGGAGGTGCATCCGGCCACACCTACACATTCACGCGTCAGTCCCAACGGCACGACCGACATTGACCTGGACGTCGTACGCGAGGGCAAGAACCTTAAGGGACAGATGCTCGGCTTCGTGCTCAGAACCATCGGCAGGAGCGTTTTGGAAAAGGCGTTTGAGAACAGCGTCAAGGCCATCGAAGCCCGGAACATCGCGGCAACGGAGGGACGCGCAGCATGAGCCGGGCAGAAACTACCGAACCCATCGAACCGAAAGGATTAGAGGGAGGAGAATTTATGTCTAACCTGAATTGGAAGCTTCTGACCAAGAAGCGCGCTGGTGTTACCAAAGGCCTTCCGCCGGGGAAGGAAGATCTCGCTTGGGTAACCAATACCGTCACGCTCATTTATGGCGAACGCGATGCCGTTCTGGTCGATACATTTCTGTCCGTGCAACATTCGAAGGAGCTGGTAGATTGGCTCGTCGAGAGCGGCAAGAATCTCACAACCATCTACATCACCCATGCCCACGGTGACCATTTCTTCGGCCTGAAGCTCCTGCTGGACAGGTTCCCCGACGCAAAAGCATTTGCCACCTCCTCCGTTGTTGCGGCCATGCAAAACCAAATTAAGCCGGACGTTGTACGTTCCTTCTGGGAGCCGCGCTTTCCTGGTCAAGTTCCGTCGGAGTTGGTAGTGCCGGAGGTCCTCGAAGGAGATACCCTCTATCTTGAGGGTGAAAAGCTAAATGTAGTGCACCTGGGCCATACCGATACCTCGGACACAACTGCGCTGCATGTGCCTTCGATTGGCCTGGTGGTATCCGGGGATGCTGTCTATAACAACACTCATCCCTATCTCGCGGAGTGCGATGAGAAGGCGAGGAGCGAGTGGCTATCCGCGCTGGAAAGGATCGAGGCCCTTCATCCGCGAACAGTGATAGCCGGTCATGGCGTGCTTGACCCCGATAGTTCCCCTCGCCACATCGAGGAAACAAGACGTTACATCTGCGATTTGAATGGCATCGTGGCAAGTACCTCGACGGCTCTCGACGTCTACGAGAAGATGCTGGCCTTGCATCCGAACCGCGTGAATCCAGGTTCGCTCTGGGCCACCGCAAATGCAGTGAAGCCGGAACATCGCCGCTGAGGAACTCAACCGTGCTCGTCGTCGATTGTTCGAGCAAGGCAGGGATGTATAGGCGAGAGCCGCGCCCAGGGGTCCCATCGATCCAAAGAAAAGCCGGCTTTTCGTCAGCGATGGATTCGGTTGCGATAAGGGCGTTTGGGGGACTAATCCATGCTGCCAGTTTGATGCGAACTCAATGAGCGCTTTGGCCTGATAACGCCAATTGAGAAAAGCCATGCTTCACTGGCTCAATTTAGAACCGAGACCAAGTATGCTTCCCTCTGGGGTGAACGGGGCTGTCGCATCCTTACCTAAGCAGAGGTCCTATTTGTGAAGCAGAATTTCGCCGCAATTATCCTTGGTGGTACCGGACAAGTCGGTGGTGCAGCCGTCGCGGAGCTGCTGGCAATTTCGGAATGCCGGGAAGTGGTGATGGTCACCAGAAAGCCCATTGCGCCGCGATCGCGGGTGCGCAACGTCGTTCTTGATACCGGCGCTGCTGACTTTGCCGAGCGCACTGCCGCCCTTGCCCGCGAAGTTTTAAGCCAGGGTCCCGTCAGCGCCGTGAGCTGTGTGGGTGTCGGTTCTGGATCGATGCGCTGGAGCGAAGAAGAATTGCAACGACTTGAAGTCGGCGTCGTCGGTGCCTTTGCGCGTGGCTGCCATGACGCCGGAATCGCCCAGTTTTGCCTGCTTTCTGCGGCAGGAAGCACAGCTCGCAGCCGGTTTCGCTATGTGCGAGTAATGGGCATGAAGGAAGACACCGTGCGTAACGTCGGTTTTGCCCGCCTCGCCATCTTTCGCCCCGGCATCATTGTCGGCAACGCTCATACCCCGGCCTGGGTCGGTTGGTTGGGAAGCCTCGTGCCTGGGTCGTTTGGCAATATCGATCAGCGAATTCTCGGTCGCTCAATCGCCGCAGAGATAGCTTTGCACAGTCGAGAGGCTGGTGAAGTTACCCGCGAAAATGCAGCAATGAAAAAACTCGCTGCGCAGTTCAATAGCGTGCCTTAGGAATTCTTGCGTGGAGCGCATCTGCCTGCTACCGCTAACTGAGAGGTGAACTTGCCGAAAAGCTGACATTTCAGGCACATGGGAATAGCTTTGAATTGTCCGTCCCTCAGGAGGAATGATTGATCCTTCTACACTCGCTCCGTTCCCGCGAGGCGAGAGAAATGCACTTCACTTCGGATCGAAGACCACATAGTGGGGGCCACTGCTGATGAATGCTAGTTGGAAAAGCACGGTTGGCAACAAACCGCAGCCTCCATCGGGGGGACATTTCGTTCAACGTTCACCGGCGTCACGAAGGAGATGTGGCTAGCCGTCAACATGGATTTGTCAAACGCTACGGCTTGGTTCGCGACGACCCCAATGAGGCTCCTCCGGTTATGGTGCCCTTTCGGAGAAGTTCAGCAAGACCTTTTGCTGCCCTGCCTCACCATCGGCCAAGCGTACTGCCTCTTGGAAGTCCTTTAATGAAACCGCACACTCGCGGGCGGAGTAAGTGCCCCGTTCGACAACATGGTGAGAAGATTGCTTGTCGCTGCCCGCACTTCGGCGAGCGGCTGGGAAGGCACCCAACGCGGAAGCCACCACCCGCGAACCGTTGCCGTCGAATAAATCAAACGCGGAGCAAAGAGCGGCATGATGAATTTCGCGGGGTCCGTTTGCCGATGACTGGAAAGGGCTCCATACACAAGCATGGTTCCACCGGGAGCGAGGTTGCGGGCAATCTCAGCGCCAACGTCCCCCGCAACGCAGTCAATCGCTCGTTCAACGCCCTTGCCCGCGGTCAATTCCTGCAGGCGTGTCCTGAGATCCTCGTCGGCCGTGCAGATTACTTCATTGCCTCCGAGGTTGCGTATGATTGTTTCCTGCTCGCGCCGCCGGATGACGTTGATTGTCTTGAATCGATACTGCTGCGCCAGCTGAAGCACGAACTTCCCGACGCTGGATGCAGCCGCCGTCTGCAGAAGCCAGTCGCCCTCCTTGAGATTGTGACTTGATCTCGTCAATGCCCATGCCGTCAAAGGATTGATGTAGGAAGTGGCGGCGACCGGATCGTCCAGGCCGTCTGGAACGGGCACGAGTTTGTCCGCTGGGCACACGATCTGCTCGCGCCAGGTGTTCCACGTGTCAACGAAAACTACGCGAGTTCCAACCATCGGACCTTGCACGCCCGGACCTACGGCCTCCACAATCCCCACGCCTTCAATGCCCGGGCTGGCTGGCAACTCCGGCTGGTAGCCATAGCGCCCGCGCACCATGTGCAGATCCGATGCGTTGATCGGGCTCAACAGCACTCGGACGAGCGCTTCGCCAGGGGCCAAAGGCGGAGTAGGGATCTCTGCCAGTTCCAATACGCTCTTCGGTTCACCGGTCTCGCGATAGATCAATGCTTTCATCAGATACCTCCTGGGTCTTTATGCGACGGCTGATTCCGACCGGATGTTCTACGACTTCGTGAACAAGAAGCGGATCGCGTGATGAAGGAGAACATCTCCGTCGAAGCTGGGAGCTGCCGCACGAATTCGCTGAACGAAACCTTCAGCAGTGTCATTGGCTAGGTTCTGTTTCTTCGCGGGCGTCAGGTACTCCCGCATCTGGGCAAACAACTCTTTGTGCCCGGCGCGCCATGTCTTCGGAGAATTCTCGTGCACGGGAAGGGTCTCAGAACGGTCTCCGGCTCAAAATCCGAGCCACAGGGGCTAAATTCTCTGTTCGCGATCACGGCAGTGCCCTTTCGGAGACCGCACTAATAGCCTCGGAGCTTGAACATTCTTGGAAAAGTCTCGAAGCCGGTCGACATCTATTCCTACCGATTCCGTCTTGAACCGTATTCACGCCCCTTGGAACCTCCAATGCACACATGTCACTTTCGCTCGGTCCAAGTCTGATAGAGTTTGTCCGTGGGGTCAGAAAGGATACTCCCTGGCCAAGGTTGGGCTTCGCCCCTGCCATGCGCGAGGGCGGGATCGTCGTTCAATGGGGGGTTCATCATCTTTTGACTCGCCGCCGCAAAACGCTGACACTCCGCAGACTCCCTGCCTGATTCTCAACGGTTTTCGGCTTTCAATGTCTGGCCGCAACTTCCGCGCGAACACTCTGCAACTGCCCGATAACAGCCAGCTAAGGGCTCTTCGCAAAGAACATCCGAATTGGATTCTATACTGGCGCGAGGGATCGATTTACGCAGTTCCGAAGGTCCCAGAGCCGGGCACAACTGTAGGCACATTAACAACACTTGTGTGCGCCGAGCACTTGACTTTCCTCGCAAGTATCATCGATGAACGCCTTCCCCAGAAATTTCCGGCGTATGAGGCTTTTCGGCGTCGCCCATTTGCATTTATCAGTCGGCGCGATGAAATCGTCGATGCCGCTGCAAAATTTTTACGGACACCCTATCCGCTGCTCAAGCATTTCACGATTCGGCCGACATTTATGCTTGAAGCTAAGATCATTGAGCCAGTTCCTGATGCAACCAACATCGGTCTCTTCCTGACCATTAACACCAAGTGGGAGATCAATGCGGATCTGTCGGTGCTCCAGAATGCAGGAGTGGACCTCTCTGGACTATATGTAGTTCGCCGGAATCCCCAGCCCGAAGAGCGCCGCCTCGTTGGACAGATATCGTCGATCATTGGAACGACTGTCCATTTGGCTGCTGCGTATGACGACCGCACAAGCATCAGCGCAAACGAAGTCTTCCTAGAGGGCTCCAAGGCAAGTTTCTCCCGATGCCTCAAGATACTGCTGGGCAGGGACTATGAATTCCTTGAATCGGGACGACAAAGAGAAGAAGCTAGGTTCGTCAACGGTCCAGCGATAAATGCGTTGCTCAAACAGTTCCATCAGTTCTTTCAGAAGGACCCAAACCTACAGCTCACACCAGATCTCTGGGTGACCATTGGCGAACAACTCGTCCTCGAAAACTCCACGGCATATCAAACGATCCATCGCGCAGCCCCGGTGCAATACTACTTCAACCCCGCCCGCACCAAAGCAAGTCAGTATCCGTGGATGGGCATCAAGCAATATGGACCATTTAGCAAAGACACATTCCCGAAGCGAAGCCCAAATATCCTTGTCGCATTTCCTGATACGGCACAAGGAGCAACAGAAAGGTTCCTCAACTTCCTTCGCGATGGTATAACGCTGGCTGGACAGTCGCAATATGAAGGGGGACTCTCGAAGCTATATGGCCTCATCAATCCCACATTCACAATGTGCAAGATCCCCCTGCTCCAGGGTAGTGATCCCGCGAAGGCCTATCGCCAAGCAATTGAGGAGCATCTCGCGGGTACGACCACGGCACTCGATGCTGCCATTGTAGTTCTAAATGATCAACACGCTGTCCTCCCAGATACAGACAGCCCGTATCTGACGGCAAAGGCGACGCTGATGCTCGCTGGTATTCCGACGCAGGAGATCCGAGTGTCCAAGCTCGGCCTAGCGCCGTATGAACTGCAGTACATCCTGCAGAACTTCACTGTGGCCCTCTATGCGAAGATGAACGGAACCCCTTGGACGGTCAATCAAGATACAACAATCAGCGATGAATTGATTATTGGAATTGGTACGAGTGAAGTCGGCAGCAATCGCTTTGACAAACGAACACGGTACATCGGGGTTACAACAGTTTTCCGGGGAGATGGCAATTATCTGCTCGGACACATCAGCAAAGAGTGTACATACGATGAGTATCCCAAAGTTCTGCAGGAAACGACCGAAAATATCCTCGCAGATATAAAGCAGCGGAACGGCTGGAATCCGGGCGACAATGTGCGTCTGATCTTCCATACATACAAGCCCCTCAAGAACGTGGAAGTTGCCGAGATCACTAAGCGCGCGGCAATCGCAGTTGGGAAAGAGCAAACGATCGAATTCGCCTTCTTGACCGTTACGGTCGAACATCCTTTCTTACTGCTGGATCCGAATCAACCCGGCATATCAACGCGAAGCGGTAGAAAGGGAGAATTGGTTCCTGAACGTGGGACAATCATGCAACTCGGCCGGTATACTCGCCTGCTCTGTACGAATGGTCCACAGTTGATGAAGCACGATCGGGCAGCTTTGCCAGCGCCATTGCTCGTTCACATTCACAAAGGATCGACCTTTAACGATTTAACGTATCTCAGCGAACAGATCTTGAAGTTCACGGGTCTGAGCTGGCGAAGCACGCTACCCGCCAAGAGGCCGGTAAGCATTTATTACTCTGAACTGATCGCCGGATTACTTGGCCGCTTACGATCTGTGCCTGACTGGACACCCGCTGTACTCAACGCCAAGCTTCGTGCGAGCAGATGGTTCCTATGAATGTCATCGGGACAGCTTACGCGTCTTTCCGAACGAAGCTTGAGGGCGAGGTTGCTGGCGCTCCCTGGCCGAGTCCCGAAGCGGGCTTTCTTGATTTCTTGAACACATCCCTAGGCAGGTCCACGCCGAAACGCACCCTAGTTGTAGAGCGCCTTGATGAGACTCCGATTTTGGCAACAGCTGGCTATCAGTACGCAATCCCTCACTTCTCGCGAGGGACGGATTACGACCTGAAATGGGCAGGACACTTTAGAAGGCTTGCAACGAAGCAGGCATTTCCCTTTGACAGGGAATCTTATTTCTTTCGCCCGCTTGACCTCCTGGGGATTTGCATCGGCGCGCATAGTTGTAGTGCTCTCCAAGATGGCGACCGCACATGGCTTCGTCAGGTCCTTCAGCAAGGGAGATCTAAACTCCAGGATGGCACCCGTGCGTTTTATCTCGGCGGGGTTGGCGCGGCACAACTTGGCGTTGAATGGCTGATTCGTAAGCCGCGCATTGACGACATGCCACTTTCCATGCTGAGCCTTTTGTACTGGATGGCAAGCCAAGAGCGGCTCACGAAAATGGTGGGACTTGATACGTCGGGGCCGGAGCTTGCGTCAGCCGGGATCCTTTCGCGTGCTTTAACCACCGTCGAAAACTATGCCGATCTCGCAGATGCAGGGCTGATCTTGAATTCCACAAAGGATATTATTGATCGGACCATTGAATCGAGCGTAGGTGAGAATTGGTCAATTCCGGTCAACAGCCGCGATGCGCGCTCACTTGTGCGCATCATCTGTGACAGATTTCCGCTGGTTGCCAACACGCTCACAATTCGACACGACAACCGCTCCACAATAAAGATCGAGGATGAATACGACGTTCAAGATCTCTTGGGCGCAATGCTAAAGCTCCACTTTGATGATGTAAGACCTGAGGAGTGGGCGCCGAGTTACGCTGGAAGTGCCAGCCGAATCGATTTCATACTCAAGCAATTTCAACTCGCGGTTGAAGCAAAGATGACGCGGAAGAATCTCGGCCAGAGAGAGATCGTAACTCAATTGGCGGAAGATATCCTTAGGTATCAGGCACACCCGGACTGCAAGACGCTTATTTGCTTTGTATATGACCCGAGTGGAAAATGCTCCAACCCGACCGCGCTTGAAAACGACCTTACACAACCCCACGGTGCTCTCGACGTTATGGTCGTGGTTCGACCTCACCTTCGCTAGATTCCGGCACAACGATGTGTGAAGCTGTTCCTGGCGAATGCCATCGAAATATGCCATGAGGGCCAAGGTGCTCTCGCGTGAAGTCTGAGGCAGTTTTACTTCCGCATGTTTTTATTCCAGCGGCACACGGCCTCCCATTGGTAAGGCACCAAGCCTTGTTACGGGGCCGAACAGCAGCCTATTCACCTCGTAAAAACGCTCGTTGCTCATCCCATCGCATTGGCACCTGGCCCATGAGGGAATCGAGCGTTCGCGATTGACCTTCGCGGTTATTCAGCAGGAATTCGACTGATTCCGGTCCAAGGAAAGCCAGCGGGAAGATGCTCTTCACGTATCGGTGTGTCAGGCCGTGCTGGCGGGCCAGATCGAGCAGGCCCGATGCCCTGCCCTGCACGATCAGGTCGTACCAAAATCGAGCCCGGGCGATGGCTTTGGCGATCGCTTCCCTGCTTGCGGCCGACTCGGTCCGATCGTTGCCAATGACCAGTTTCAGGGCCTTGCCCTGCGGGATGTGGCGAAACGAAGCTTTCAATGACAATGTTTGTGGATTCGTGCTTTTGGATTCGCCGGCGGGCGGTTTCCCGGATAGGACCTGAACCAGAGAGTCCAGCTTGATCTGAAGCTCGATCGAGCTCTCATGAACGATTACACGGTGAAGCACGGCACAGATCAGGTCGGCTCTTTCGGACTGAGCCATGCGAGGCCAATCGGACGACATCTGCTTGGCGTGCTTGAGCAGTTTCTGGTAATCCAGGTCAGGAAGATCTGTGCGCTTCAATCCATCCAATACTTCGGCTGGCGACTCCAGAAAGACTCTGCACCGGTCGGCCACGGCACTCTCGAGAGCCGGTGCCGGGAGCCGCCCAATGGAGCCTTCCTTCTTGTCGCCTTTGATGACCGACTGCGAGGTGTAGTAGTGATACCGCCTCCCGCCCTTCTGCGTATTCGTCGGGATGTATCGGATGCCAGATTCACTGAAGAGAAGCCCGGTCAGCAGACTGCCGCTCGCAGTGCGCGATCGCATCTCGGCTTCCATTTTGATTCGTTGTTCAGGAGTTCCTGCACCTGATTCCAAAGCTCGCGGTCGACGATGCCTTCGTGTTCGCCCGGATACACCGATCCCTTGTGTTCGATCTCGCCAACATATATATGGTTCCTCAGGAGCTGATAGAGGCCGCCCCGGAAATAATGCTGGCCGCCCGCCTTCCTTCCGTCCGCGCCAATCCTAACTTTGGTCCGAATATCGGTTCGATTCAAGTACGCCATTAGGCTCGGAACTGTTCTCAGCCGAAGATACTGGCGAAAGATTTCGCGAACCTGTTCTGCTTCCTCTGGGGTTGATGTAGAGCCTGCGGTCGCGGAGATCGTATCCCAGAGGCACGCGGCCTCCCATCCACATGCCTTTGGCTTTCGATGCCGCGATCTTGTCCCGGATCCGCTCGCCCGTGACCTCGCGCTCGAACTGCGCAAACGAGAGGAGCACGTTCAGAGTGAGCCGTCCCATGGAGGTCGTGGTGTTGAACTGCTGGGTGACCGATACGAAGGTCACGCCTTTCGAATCAAACTGCTCGACAAGCTTCGCGAAGTCGGCCAGAGACCGAGTGAGCCGGTCGACCTTATATACGACGACCGTGTTGACCTTGCCTTCGGCGATATCGGCCATCAGCCTTTTCAGAGCCGGCCGTTCGATGTTGCCGCCCGAGAATCCGCCGTCGTCGTATTTGGTGCTGAGCGCAACCCATCCTTCATGCCTCTGCGAGACGAACGTATGCCTCGCAGGCTTCGCGCTGCGCGTCGAGCGAATTGAAAGACTGGTCGAGACCCTCTTCAGACGACTTCCTGGTGTAGACAGCGCACTTGATGCGAGGCGTCACGCAGCCTCCTCGGATTTGCGCTTCTTCAATCCGAAGAAGGCAGGGCCGGACCATCGGGTCCCAGTGATGGCACGGGCGATTTCCGACAGGCTGCGAAACTTTTCGCCGTCGTACGTGAAGCCGCTCTCAAGGGTGATCACCTCATGCAATTTTCCTTGCCACTGCCGCACCATGCGCGTGCCGGGACTCGGCGCAAGCTGGCTGCTTCCAGGACGCCGCTTTCCCGACGCAAGCTCGTCGGCGATCGCTCGCAGGCGACGAGCGGTCGAGGGCTTCAGCCCACCCAACGCTTTCTCCTGGAGACGGTAGGCAAGGATCGGGATCAGGAGTTCACGGCGAAGTTTGGGATGAGGCGGGTTTTCAAAGAGATCACACCAAAGCTTGCGCAATTCGCCGGTTTCAAGGGACGGTAACCTGCTGAGCTGGGCCTCCAAATCAGGCTTCATTTGGACCTTTCTGCCGCGGAAGAGAGACTTCCAGCAGCAGTCCATTTCCGCTCTGCTCGGGCAAAGAGTCAAGCGAACTCTAGGGATCGGAGAATGATTTGGTAAGGGCGCCGAAGCGGGCTTTACAGCCCCTTGAATAGCTCGGAAATATGCATCTCTAAGGCCACTGCAATGGCATAAAGCGTATAGATTCGGGCTGCCATCGCCCCAAAAATCGGCAATGAATCCAGTGCGACAACAATGCGCAAGGACGCAAACGCTTATGCTCGAACCTTGAATATCAAGTAGTCCTCGGAGGGGCGGTTCGGCCAGCCCCACCCCTCCGAGATTACCTGTTACACGACGTCGAAAATCGTCAGGCGGCACTTCGTTTCGAGAAACTCCAAAGCCTGCGACGTTGAATCGACCTGGTCGTCGTACTTGCCACCCGGAAAAGCCGTGATCTCCCGGATGTAGTCATCGAGCCATGATGCCTGCTTCGGAAGAAACACGCGACCGTTTTCGAATTTGACCGACTGCGCAGAGGTTCGGTAGTACTTGTCGCTGCCCGGAGGCGGTGCGTACGGCTCGATCGAGTACACCCCGGCAGATTTGAGCTCCTGGATGAGCGACGTTCCCGAAGACTTGTCCTCAATCAGCAACTTGTTCGGTTTGAATCGGTTCCAAAGCTCGGTGGCCGCACGTTTCAGCTGTGGATAGTTCATCCGCTTGCGATACACGTCGAGCAGATAGAACTTCTTCTCGCATAACCTCCAGGTCGTACAGACGCTGTAGTCGTTGGCATCGCCGTTCTTGTTCGCCGTGTCCCAGCTCTGCAGGACATAGCGAAAGTCCTCTGGCAGCTCTTCGTAATACTTGAGCCAGTCGCGCTTGATCAGGCCGCCCTCGATCGAGATGGGACTCTGCTGGTACTGGCTCTGGAAGTTGTAGTCGCCGATCGTCTCCCGGATTGACCGATAGGTCGCAACCGAATCCCGCTCGGGATGGAGCGCTTCGCCGGCCTTTCTCGTGAAGAATCCGTTCCACAAGGGCCCGTTGATCGGATAGCATTCGTCCTCTTCGGCGATTGCGGGCAGCGAAAGGACATCCCAGTTCTCGCGTTCGAGGACCTCTCCCACGAGGTCCTCCTGATGCAATCGCTGCATGACGATAATGATGATGCCGTTCTCCTTGCTGTTCAGACGGCTCAGAAGCGTATTGAAATACCAGTCATTGGCTGCGCGACGACGGGTTTCTGACAATGCATCATCCGGCTTCTGGATGTCATCGAGAATGAGAATGTCGGCACCGCGTCCGGTCAGGACGCCGCCAACCGACGTTGACATGCGAAATCCCTTGTCAGTGGTCATGAAATCGTTGACCGAAGTCTTCTCTGCTGAGAGTACCGTTCGCGGAAAGAGTTTCCTGTAAAACGAGCTACTCATCAGCGTGCGGCAGTCGCGCGCGTGCTTGTCGGCCAGGTCCTGGCCGTAGCTCGCGCAGATGATCTGTTTCGACGGATCGTGACCGAACAGCCAGGCCGGAAATGCCACACTTGCAACATGGGACTTCAGCGTACGCGGGGGTAGGTTGATGATCTGGCGCTTGGCAGGCCCCGTGCGACACTTTTCGAGCGTCGACGCCAGCAGATCGATGTATGGGCCTGGCACCAACGTGGCCTGCGGGTTGAGCTCGTAGAACGGTTTCATATTCTTTTGGTGATAGCTCAGTCGTGATCATTCTTTCGGGTCCTCATTTTCCGTTGGAACTGCAGTTGATGTTTCGGCCGTCCGCATGCGACGGAGAAGCGACTGCATGACTTTCTGATCAAGTTCGTGCACCGTAACAGGCGTCGATTCGGCACAGACGGCTTCTTCGGCCCGCCCGACCATAGGAATGAACTCGCGCGCCGCGCGCAGATCTCCCTGGGCAGCCTTGTTGCCGACTTGCATGACCGTCGCTTCGAGTTTGGTGACGGTGCGTGAGCCGCGTGGGCCGGTGATCTTTACCGGCTGACGGCTCTCGCGCAGAATCACCGAAGCGAGGTTTTTCGAACCTTTCGGTCTGCCCTTTGGGTTTCCGGAGCGTCCTTTCGCAAACTGACCGCCCCGGGGCGGTTTGCCGTAACCCACTTCATACGACGGGTCGAACTCAGGCATGAGCTACCTCCTTCGAACGGGCAATCTCGTCAAATCGTTTTCCCGTAGACTCATGGATGGCGGCGTCGCCGGTGTAGTTCTGCCAGCGGCGAATCGCGACATCTATATATATGGGGTCGATCTCGATGCCGCAGCAGACACGGCCTACGCGTTCGGCTGCAAGAAGGGTTGTTCCCGATCCCAGGAATGCGTCGAGAACAATTTCGCCGCGCGCCGTGCAATCAAGAATGGCATCGGCCACCATCGCGATGGGCTTGACCGTCGGGTGGAAGGCGAGAAGATTGCCTTCCTCGCTTTGCTTCGAAAGGGTCTGGATCCCCGGATATTGCCAAACGTTCGTACGGTTCCGGCCGAACTGGCCGAGCTGAACATTATTCCGATGAGGGCCCTTGCCCTTGCGAAAGACAAGTACCAACTCGTGTTGCGAACGATAAAAGCTCCCCATGCCGCCCTGGTTTTTGACCCAGACGCACATGTTCAGAAACTCGTCGTAGTTTTGCCGGCCGGCGGCGAGCAACTCGCTCAGGTGGCGAAAATCCATGCAGATGTAGTGCACGGAGTTGTTGGCGCTGAAGTCGCAAAGCAACTTCAGGCTCGTTATCAGGAAAGAAACGAATTCGGCTTCGCTCATCTCCCCCGATGCCATGGCGAACTCGGGGTGCCGGATTGCGCCATTGCCGGTCACGTGGCCGTCGATGCGGACGTTGTACGGTGGATCGGTGAAGACCATCGCTGCCCGACGACCTCCCATCAGGTTACGGTGAGTTGCCTGATGAAGAGAATTTCCGCAGATGATACGGTGCTTACGAAGCAGCCAGACATCGCCAGGCTTGGTCACGGGTTCTTGATCGAAATCGGGTTCGGGAGTCGCCTCTTTTTCCGGTGCCGCCTTCGCTTCTTCCATAATCAGATCGATCTCGGTTGTCTCAAAGCCGGTCACCGCGATATCAAAACAGTCGAGCGCCAAGAGTTCCCGGAATTCGACAGCCAAAATCTCTTTATCCCATCCGGCGTTCTCAGAAAGCTTGTTGTCCGCGATTATGTAGGCGCGGATCTGCTCTTTTGTCATCCCGTCGAGCCGGATCGTCGGTACTGTTGTTATCCCGAGAAGCTTCGCAGCCGCGAGTCGACCATGGCCGGCGATGATCCGGTTCTCGGCATCGACAATTATCGGGTTTGTGAAGCCAAATTCGCGGATGCTCTCTCTGATCTGCCTGAGCTGACGTTTTGGATGTATGCGTGCGTTGTGTGGGTTGGGTTTGAGTTGATCGATTGGCTGATAAACAATAAATAGCTGTTCGAGGTTCATGGAATTGCTCTCTCCTGTTTTCGGCAGGGTAGAAGAAGATGGCTCTATAATGTTGTCTAGTATTTGTAGAGCAATGAAGAGCGATTATTATGCGCGACAATTAACAACTGTTATTCAAACGCAATGAGCAAGGTGACGAGCGGATGAAGAAATCCGTCAGGACAAGAAGATCTCGAATAGGCAAACCGGAATCATTCATCGGTTACCAGTGGGGAGAACCGCCGACAGGAGAAACCTGTTTCCTCGTAAATCGAATTGGGAAAGAGTTGGAAATCACAGCCGCGATGCCAGAGTACTTGTCGGAGAGCAGCTCTTGTGATCTGGTTCAGCAGTATGAGAAAGCGCGCAAGGACCGATCAGTCGGCAAGCAGCGAACGGGAAAGGACTCGCCTCACATCCGCTTTGCGAATGCTGAAAGTGATGATGACCTCATCGAATTCGTGCGCAGCTTCGGTCCGGTCGTCTCCAGGACCTGGAAGATGCTGCCATTCCCGTTATCGCCCGGTCTGAGGAAATCCGGCGACCCGGTACCCCAAGATTTGATGAGGGTGCGGCAAGATCTTCAAGAGTTGAGAAACGAACAGCGAATCTACAAAGCGGAGCTAGGCTTGGTGGCGGAGTTAACCAAGAAAGAACGTGAGTTCGACATCGAGTTCGCCAAAGAGCAAATCGCCGAGATTGCACGAGGCATTCGAGAATGGCCGCGACAGTGGAATCGAGAGAAAAAGGAGCGTGGTAAGAATCCTCTCTGGAGCGTCCGCGTGGCTTCGATCAGAAGGATCGCGGCCCTCGCCAAAGCCGCGCCCGACCGATTCCTGTCCCCGCAGCTAGATGCCAGGATTGTCATCTGTGAACTGGTAAACGTCTTCCGTCCGATTGCTTTCCCTAATCCGGCAGAAATGCACTCCTACATCCGCTTCGGAATTCGCCCCTTGCTGTACAACATACTCAGGCGAGAATTCTTTCAACCCCGGGAGGTCGGAGTTTGCGCCAATATTCACTGCCGGAGTTTCTTCGAAGTTGAGCGCGCGGGCCAGCAATATTGTGATGACATGTGCTCCCGCCGCCAGCGCCAACGCGAATACTGGCAAAATCGCGGCAAGACAGTTCGACAAGAAAGATTGGGCACGCAATTAAAGCGCCGAAACGTCGAGCTCCCACGGTCGACTTCTCCCGGGCGGGCCATCTAGCCGAAGACTTGCATCGCAAGTGGTCTAGTTTTCCTGGGCCGATCATAGCGTCAGCGGACCCTAAAGTGCGAGATGGAATTCGCGCATTCACGCCTGGGCTACTTCTGTTGTGCCCCGGTTTCTGAGGTTAACGATTGAAGTGTTCCAAGAAGGTCATCCGCCATGTGCGGCCGAAGTTCACCTGCACAGGCTGCGATCGAGTCGTTGAAGCGCCGGCACCGTCACGTCCGATCGAGCGTGGTCTGGCTGGACCGAGTCTCCTGGCCCATGTGATCGTTTCCAAGTACGCTGACCATCTGCCATTGTTCAGGCAGTCCGAGATCTACGCTCGTCAGGGAGTCGAGATATCCCGCTCGACCCTGGCCGGCTGGGTCGGCGCCGCCAGTGATCTGCTCGGCCCGCTGGTCGAGGCCATCGGCAAGCATGTCTTCGCCGGTCGCAAGCTCCATGCCGACGATACGCCCATGCCAGTGCTGGCGCCTGGCAACGGGAAGACCAAGACTGGCCGGCTCTGGACCTACGTGCGCGATGACCGGTCTGCAGGCGAGCAGACTGCTCCGGCTGTCTGGTTCGCCTATTCACAAGATCGCAGAGGAGAACATCCGCGGCAGCATCTGAGGAACTTCACCGGCGCCCTGCAGGCCGATGCCTATGCCGATTTTCATCATCTATACGGCAAACCATATATATGAAGCAGCCTGCTGGGCACATGCCCGGCGCAAGTTCCACGATATCCATCTGGTGCACGCTTCGCCGACTACCACCGAAGTCCTAGCCAGGATCGGCGCTCTTTATGCGATCGAGGACGAGATACGCGGCAAGCCAGTTGATGTGAGGCTGAGTGTTCGCCAGGCGCGGGCCAGGCCGCTGCTAGTTGACTTCCGGAAGTGGATGGAGAAGGCGCTTCACTCGCTGTCGTCGAAGAGCGAGACTGCGGCTGCGATTCGTTATGCGCTCTCGCGCTGGCGTGCCCTCACGCGCTACACCGAAGACGGCCTGCTTGAGATCGACAACAGCGCCGCTGAACTGGCGCTCAGAGCCGTTGCTCTTGGAAGGAAGAACTTCCTGTTCGCGGGATCGGACTCCGGCGGCGAACGTGCCGCCGCCATGTACACCCTGATCGGCTCGGCCAATCTCAACGGACTCGATCCGGAACTCTACCTCCGCACCGTGCTGGCTCAGATCGCTGATCATCCCATCAGCCGGATACAGGATCTACTGCCCTGGAATATCGCCCCCTCACTCCAGACCCACTCTTCTCAGGCCGCCTAAGACACACTCAACAAGTGTCCACCAAAAAATAGGTGGACACCTGATGACACACCCACTGCTGTCAATGGGGACTGGCGGTACGCTTACAAAGGAGCAGGGCGACAAGATCCTGATGCCGATGCTCGATTTAGCAAGGAATTCCTTCTTTATTGCGGATCAGGTCAATACGTTCAGCTACGGACAGGCCAGGAAGGAGGCCATCAGCTGGCTCCCAACGGCAACAGACGTTGCGACCGGAGAGAAGCCTCGCGGCGCCGCCTACTCACGGTGGAACAGGCCATGAAGGACTATCTGAGAGAGCACATCGCCAAACGGCGCCCCAGGAGCCTCGATACCAGTACGTACATTTCGAATGCGCTCATTATTCCTTTTCTCGTGAATTCAATCCCGATATCTGGCGCTGCGTAGTCCCAATCGCAAAATCGACAAATCCAGCTCTTGCACGTCTGACTCCGACGTCCACTGCAGGTAGTTCGTAATCCCGTTCTCAAGGTTCTTGTGGACGTCATGACGGCCGGCACGCCATCTAACGTGAGGGATTAGTGGAGGTCAAGCGGGCCACGGAGTAGGTCGTGCTGACTATCGAGAATCCAAGCTTTGTCGCCCGCATCAATCGCGATTCCAACGAATCTTCCACTCGGCATCTTGGCTAAAGCCCCGGGAGTCTTCCCTTTTTGGAGATCGCTACGCGAAAGGCTTATGACCTTGCTCCCTGCAACTACGATGACGTATTGAGAACTAATCCCAATACCATTTGGCTGGTTTCCAAACGAAGCAACCTTGACGCCATTCCTTTTCACCGGATCAATAAGAAAAAGATTACCGGTCCCGTCGCCGAGCAAAGCTTTATGCGATGACCGATCCACTGCAAGTAGCCCGCCATACTGAGAAAAATCAACCTCTATATTGACCTCATTTCCCGATTGCCAGTCTTCCCAGTATTTAATTCTATGTACATTCGCGAACGCAATATAGACTGACGGGCCGTCGGCCGCAATCCCGGTACAAATCTCGTTCCCCATGCCTACTAAACGATTGCTTAGACTTTTTGAGGCGAGAGTGTATTTGAAAACGGTGCAACCTATTTTGTTGGTTGCAAGGACGAAGATTGACCCTGTACCCGCTCCAATGACGTTGGGAGAAAAACCCTGTGGCAATTCAAACAATACATCGCCATTCTTCCCAGCTGGAGTCTGAGAGACGCGTGTGACGCGGCCATAGCGATCCAACACAACCAGTCCAGTAGACGCGTCAAACGCTTCGTCAATGGGCTTCCAATCCGAAGCGCCGCTAGACACCAACCGAAAGACATCCACTGCGTGCGTCGCAAGATCAACCGGAGCGGCAGCCTGCTCTCCGCAAGAAACCGTTTTAATGCTACCCGCCTCGAGTTTGATCTCAAGCAGGCTGTTGCTAGAAACATTCAAAACATGGCCGTAGATCTGACGCTCAAATTGATCGACCTCGACGTAGTACGTACCGTCACTCGCATTTACTGCAAATCCTCCGTCAGCTCCAGTTGTGGTGACGATGACAGACTGGGCAGAGTTCTTTGGAGGGCTAAGACGTACGGTCAGATATGGGGCAGGGCATGATTGATCGCCAATGAAGACGCGCCCTCTTGCCGTTGCTGCATTCGCAAAGCTGGAAGAAACAAAGAACACAACGACAAGCGCAGTTTTCCAAAGCCTGATCATTTGAATGTCTCCGGCTTTGGTGAGATATCAGATCTCAGCGTGGGACCGACATCACCTAAGCTGATCGTCCTGCCAGTGAGTTGCAGGATCCCATTCTTTGCCTTCGATAGATCTAACGATTCCGCTTCAGTTATGGTGCCGACTCGAAAAACGATTAGGGGCTTGTAGTCTGAGTCAGAGAGAATCGGGACCGGCAAATCAAGTTCTCCGTCGTTTTCGATCGAATGCACGCGGCAAACGGCGTACACACTGATAGGGTATGAATTCGAGGCAAAGTGCTGATGTACGCTCAGGTAGCGCGTTCGCGAGTAATAGTAGGGAATGACGACTGCAATCAGTCCTATCACAATTATCGCAAGTGAGGGGGCGTTCGTCTTCACCTTGCCAATGAACGGCAGCTCCACATACATCATCTCCTTGGTCGTCGCATCCAAGTAGATCTTTTGTTTGAAGAGAAGCCAGAAGGCTCCGATAATCATCAAGAGACCAGCGAATTGACATATCAGCGCGAGGGAAGCCATAGGCCCTCCCGTATCGTCTTAACGAAGTGTCACGAGGATGATATCACCGCTGGGATTCGGTCACAATTCTGCTTCTAGCCAAGTCTGCTCGCCTATTGGTTCAAGTGTGATACACGTCACTCTCAGATAATTGCCACAGGCTTAGCAAACACATGGCCGATCATCGGCGTGATGGGTGCAAGTGCAATGAGAAGTACCATGAAGGGACATCTTCTCAAGCTGACTGGTGGTAAATAATTTGTACCAAGATGAGTGTTAGTGTAGCGCGGTTAGAGATTTGATAATCTGTCCGCTAAGAAGACTAGCGGACACCTCATGACACACCACACTCCAGAGTCAAGATGGACTCAGCGTACGCTTACGGATAATCAGCGACCTTGAGATGCGCAAGGTCTCCGCCCCGATCTACGAACGTTGAAAGAAGAGGCGCCCGCGATCGTTTCAGACATCGAGTTGCGGGAGCATGAAGATGGATACCCACTAGTTCATTTTTGCGGGTGATTCGCAGTCGACCGCCAACGCGCGTGGAGGAGCAGGAAGTGACGGTCAAAGGATCGGATTCACAGCGTGAGACATTATCGCCGAAAGAGCTTCGCCCACACTGCAAAGACCACTACTGGCAATACGAAGAGCATTGCCCAAACCCGATAAGACGCCGTTACTCCAAGAAGCAAGAGGGCAATATCCATGAGGATGATAGTCAGGCACAAGACCGGAATAGCCGTGTTGAAAATGATGACACTGTCCGGCTGCGTCCTTCGCATCCTCGACCACTCATAGACGATCGGTGCGATCCAGTTGAACGGATACTTGTAGAAAGCGCTCTTCGCAATCCGCTGGCGAAGGTCTGGGCTCTCGATCGACGCAAGCAATCCCTTGCCAAGCCGCACCGCAGCCAACCCGCAAAGCTCCTGCAGAACTGAGTCCGGAATCTCGTCCACGAACTTGCCACTCATCTGCAGTCCCACCGCGAACGGCGGAATCTCTCCCGCTGCGATCTTCTGCGCGGCCACCTGCGCCAGCACTTCGTCAGGTCTTTCTTTCGCACGAGTCCACACCAGTTTTTGGGGATCGAACGGCTGTTTCGGGGGCGCGTTGCCGATCTGGCGATAGCGGCCCCAGACGTACTCCTGCTCGACCGCACACTGTACTATGCGCGGATACTCCTCTCCGAAGATCTCATCGTGATACGCTGCGACGATCTGGGTGATCAGGTCGTTCCACTGCTCCGTGGTCGCATTATTGGGGTCCGCGAGATACGCGTTGATCGAATCCGCCAGATCCCGAGCCTTGTCCTTCAGAGCCGGTAGATACCCCCGCAACTCATCCGCCGTCACCATAACCGGAGTCTTTTCTCTGCGCGGGGCCAGTGCAGCGAGCCGTTCCTTAGTGAGTAGGCACTCGATCAGCAAACACGACGCATCCAGCCTCCCCATCATGATGTCGTTGGCCCGCCAGCTCTTCTTGAAGAAGCCGCCGAAGGCCCCCAGGGTGACGCCTCGAACCTTGTTTTGCACCGGTCCTACGCTCAGTCCGCGCTGCGCGTCTAGCGGGCTGAACCGCACCACGCGGATGAGATCAGTCGACTCGAACCCCGAGCCCACCTGCATCAGGAACAGCTCCCGATCGACGTCTAGGAATCGGCAGAATTCATCGCGCAACACCTCGCTCATCATCACCGTCTCAGGCTTGTTCGAGTTCTCCAGATCTATCAGTGCCCGCTTTAGCGCTCCGTCGATCGCATCCAGGAGATTGGTCTCACGTCTCTCGAGTTTCGACGTGCCGTCCTGCACCTTCACGAGTTCTTGGTAAAATCCCTCGCGCGCCTCCTGCGTCGTCACCGTGGGCACCGGGATGGCTGTGAGCATCAACGCCTCCATCAGCGTCACCACCTGCCCCCACATCTTGCCAGCCACGTCCGCCAGCACCTTCTGTTGAGCATCCCTCGGCTGCGTATCCAAGTCAGGATAGTCGCCACTCAAACTCTGCCAGTTCAGGTCATATGACATTACCCGGCGTGTCATCGCCCACCTGACCATCTCGTAAAGCTTGAAGTAGTGATTCACGGTTTCCCACACCTCATCGGGAACCACGGCGTCCGCCTTCGACGCCCGCATGAGCGTGTTCATCAGGTGAGTCGTCCTCCGCATCCGAAAGAAGACATCGTAATGCTGTAGCGTGATCGTGCCGTCACCGCTCCATGCTTCGAAGCTCTGCACGAGGATACGGCCCGACCTCCGTTTGTCTGTCGGTGCAGCCGCCTTCCCACTGGCGGCCACGTTCGCCGCGCCCGGCGCTGCCTGCGCAGGAAAGTAGTCGCGCCCCTTTGAGTCGTCCAATATCCCCGACACCGCCGCGTCGCGCAGTTGGATAAAGCGCGCAGCGTAGTACGCCATCGAGTCTTTCTCTTCGGTCTCCGACGGTAAGACGCTCGCCTTCAGCAGGCAGTCGTCGGTCTGCTTCGGCGCATCGGGCAGCGCATTCAATATTTGCGACAGCCGTGCCGCGCGCTCGTTATGCGCCTCGATCGCCTGCAGGTCGACCGCGATGCTCTGGTATCCCGGAATCGAGACAAGAGAGTTGATAGCCGATTGCACCATTGCCGGCGAAGGTGGCATCGCTGACGAAGCGGCAAACTGCTCAGGGTTCGGCTCCACATAGATCAGGAATCGCTCCACCTCGCGTGTCGCTGTACGCGTAGCGATGGCATCGATCGTCGAAGTGAACGGCTTATTATTCAGAATGCCGCCATCGACATACACGGCCGGATCGCGCAGCTGACCCCACCGGAAGAAGTTCTGCTCGGTTGCTTCTACTGACACCGGCTTGAACGCGGCCGGAAAACACGAGGTCATCCTCGAGAGCTTTGCCAGATCCGCCGACGGCGCGTTCAGATCGTTCTTTCTCGTGCCGCGATAGCTGAGCTTGAACAGCGCGCGATGATTCTTGATATCAACTGGATGCCCAAGGTCGTCGAAGACAGTGCTGATCGCACCATTTGCGTCGGTGCTAGTTACAAACAAGTCCAACTCTCCAATGGTGGGTGCTGTGCTGTCCTGAACCAGGCTTGTTTGATAGCAACTCGCCAAACGCTCCTGATAGTAGTCGCTGTCTAGGATCGACGCAGGTTCCGGATCGTTCTTGGTGCGAATTAGCCTTTGGATGTCGCCCTCGTCGAGCCAAAGGCCCGCGCTCGGAGAAAAGGACCTCCTGTTGGCCAGCGCATAGGCCAGCATGATGCCGTTGACGCCACCCGCCGATGTCCCACTGATGATGTCGACAACAATGTCCGAGTCGATCAGTTTGGCAAGCAGGCGATAAACACCGTCGCAGCGAGTCGCGCGATAGATTTCCTGCGCTATACCGTTCTCATACACTGCAAGCGACACACCGCCATAAAGCACCAGTCCTAGCCGAACCTCCCGCTGATAGGCCATCGCACCCTCCCCATTCGCTCACTAACCTCAACATCACACTACACGTGAATTCCCAAAATGAATCTCTGCCTAATCGGATTGAAATGTCCCCTCCAAAACCCTGTCCGAAGAAACAAAGTACCGCGGAGAACACACTCGCCAAGAGCTGCCGTTGCGGTTCAGTCTCGGAGATCCACAACACCGGTACATACGTGCCGTCCACACTCTCCAAGCTCACAGTATTACCCGCGCACCGAGGGCAAGGGCGTAGATGATTTCTCCGGCAGCTTGAAACCGAGGTACGTGCCGGAACTGATTCCCATCAGGATTAGCAGCTGGCTGTCGAATTCCGGCATTAGCAGGTCCTTGAACACGCTGACTGTGAAGTAGACACCCAGGGCTAAGGTCCAGATAAACATCTGTAGACGGTGAAAACTGATTCCATTTTCGTCCGACAGAATATCTTTCAACCATCCCTTTGAAGGACCGCAATCTGATGTTTTCTGCGAGTCTATCTCAACCGCAATGAGCCCAATACCAGCGCTGATCCCTAGCAGAATCAGAATGCTGCCGCTGACCGATGCCGCCGACATCGTGATGAGCGAGATGTACACCCATCCGACAAGAACTAAGCAAAACCAGATCGCCATCTGGGTGCGGCCGAGACTGAAAGTCCGCTTTCCTCCACCTTTTGGAACTGGTCCAGCGTCGCGCAGTAGTTCGGTTCTCCACGCAAGCAGAACCACGGCGCTGATCGCCAAAACGAGTCCTACCCATACCAGCGCTTCGTAACCGGCCTTGGCACGTTTCAAATACAGCTGAACCTCGCTGGCGATGGGGCCTCGATCAGGCAATCCGACTGAGAGGTGCACGCTATTCGGACTCGCCCGGCGGGCTGAGATCAAGATGCGCCGCCAAGCTTCGAGCTCTTGCGGGGCATCCCCGTTCCGTCGAAGGTCAAACGCCAGGGTTCTCACTGTTCCATCGGCCGGCCCGGTCGGCTCAGCCTTGACGCTGGCAAGCGGCCGATCATCGAGGTACAGAATGACCGAGTTGATTCTGTCCTCGGACCCCAACCACTTGTCGAGGCCTTCGACGCGAACGAGAATTCGGGCGGTCATTCGTGCCGAGTCTTTGTCTCGACCGTTCGCATTAGCCGCCGCCAACACTTTCGGGGCTGGAGCAGGCTGAGGCGCTTGTGGCTCGGTTACGGCTGGTGGCTTTGAACGCGTTTGCGTCGGTTGCTCCATCCAGCGTCAGCTTTGCCGTTTTGAAGATCCCTGTGTCGAGAGGAAAATCCTTAGAGAAGCCAATAGGTGATGGCATATGTCCACCTTTCTTAAGAGCTTAATAACCTCTGCTCTCAAGGATCATTGCGGTTTGTTTGGAAATTTGAATTAGGAATCCATCTGGCCTGCAGGAACAGTCAGCGTAGCATTGACTGCAAATAGAGCCAGATGACACACCTCCCAAGCCCCATGGCTTCGATTGCGTGTTATCGCCCCTGTCCGCCTTGCCACTTCATTCCAGTGGTCTTCAGTTCACAATCGGAACAATGTTCTGCCGGGCGAATCTTGTGCAGTTGACGTCAAAGTGACTGACGAGAGGCTTGCTGTTAGTCCAACCCTCCCGAGGTGAGCGACTTGCTGTTGGCTCCGTTTTCTTCTCGACTAGCTGCCTAAGGCTCGCCAACGACTTCGGCAAGCCTATAGAGAGCAGCAAGCACGCCCTTCACGAATTTCAACGGCTCTGGCCGATAAGAGCGATCATGCTCACAGCGAATTCGAACACTGTTTGCCAGGAGCGCATCTTTGGCAATCGACCGATTTCGCGGAAAACCACACAGTATGTTCCACGAGCTATGAAGTTTGTCGAGCGAGTATTCCGGCGCAAGTGGCATTTTGTATTGCGCTTGGACACTCGGGTCGAATTGAAGACCGAGCGCGCTTGCTTTGCTCATCATCCAGCTCAACGTGATATCAGACAGGGAAGGCTTGCCGGGAATGTCATCAGGCTCTCCACCGCCTATATCGCTATGTACGCCACAAAACCACACCTGCTCCATCGTTTGGCCAGAGGCCGGTGCCGACTCCCACAGAGTCGGCGGGAATTGAGCCCGCTTTTCGTCGATCGCCAGCGCATGATAACCGTTGAGAACGTGAGAACTGAGGCTTGTGTCCAAAAAACCGTACGCTATCGGATCGTTAAGGCCAACAGCAGAAGGTATTCCAAGTGCACCTACTGTGTCCCACACTCCGACCATCTTGATCTTTGCGTCATACATGTCGCAATTCTTCAACTTATCCAGCCATTTCTGCCTGTCATCCTTCTCGCGATATGCCGTGAACGCTGTTTCCACTAAATCATCCGTGAAGTTCTTGGTGGGAAGCCCGCAGGCTGCGATCATACCGGCCAAGCTGCGCGCCGTGTATGCACCTCGACTAAACCCGAAAAGATAAAGCTCATCTTCGGCTTCGTAGACGTGGGCTATCTTGGCATAGCCGCGCTTAATTTTCCCCCATAGGCCCAGCCCGAATGCGCCTCCAAGCAAGTGCGAAATTGGGTTTCCGTCTGCGCCGACGCCTTCGTCGTAAAAGGGCATTTGGTCGGCGCTCAATATCAGTGCCTTGTAAAGCTTATAAACATTGCTGTGCTTGACAGCCGTGTCCCAGGTACCATCCGCGCAAAACGCAATGCGTTTACTCATGGGCTAATCTCCTATTCATGGTGGAGCGTCTGCCAGCAATCGCCTTTGCCGACGTCAAGTTTGCTAGACCGTAGCTATCGGGGGCAGGGTCCCGACGCTGAATCTGGGCCTCGGAACGAAGTTGTGTCGAATAACTTGCGCAACTCGCTGCTAACAGAAGCAGTTCTTTCTTGCCTTCTCCCACATCCCCGCTGTCACTCGCGCTCCGAGGCATTAGCTGTACGTTTCAACAGCCTTCCGCTATTTCGGCTCATGTTCCCGGTAGAGCGTAACCAGTGCCGGAGTCGGATTGCTCGCGGGAGACGGCGTCCTCTTGTTCTTGTTGCGGGGAGTAGGATGCATAGAATCCCAGGGATTCCCACGAGACGCACACTTACGGCGGAACATGTTAGGAGGCAAGGCCAGATGGTGCAGTGATCAGTGTCACGCAAGCGCGTGATAGAGCTTCGCTGTTGCCACTTGCGATTTGCAGACTGGCGCGAGCCGTCCCGAAACGTCTACCAGTGGATCCAGGGCATCCGGGCGCAAGAGTCCTCGAACGCCCCATATTTGCGGCTCGGCCCGTTTCTCTAGTTTCCGACACCTATTCCGTCTCGCGGACCTTGTGCGGCTTGTATGGTGCGATGTTCTTCAAGTATTGGCGCCAATCAGTGCTTATGCCTTTCTGTACTTCTTCTGGCGTCATAGCCCCCCTGCAAATCTGCTTGTGTAGCCAACCCTCCACTCTGTCCTTTCGCTCTGAGCCATATTTGCCGCCATGCGGCTCAGGCCAAAGGTTGCGTGGATCATCTGGATGCCCGCCAAGCTCCAGTGAGATCAGGTGGTCCTCTTCATAATCTCGCGGATCCACATCGCCATATCCGTACTCAGCGATCTGGGCCTCTTTTAGGCTGGTGGTGTAAGCCGCAGGTGGACGAATCGTCTTGGTTGAAGCGCCCCTACAGATGGCTTTGACGTCGGTTGTCAAGACGACACCAGTGTGCAATCGGAGTCAGGCAAGCCACTTTCGCTTGAACAGTGTTCGGTTGGTGCGGACGGTACACGAGTCTTTAACTCCGACAGCGTTGGTTTTGTGTAATTCTTAACGGCTGCAAAGGAAAGAACAGTGCCGATGCACGGAAGAAGAAACGCTAGTCTCTTCACTAGTACACCCACTTTCTACCTAAGGAAGACGCACCGGGGATTGTACCTCGGATCATGAGCCTTGCAGGAATAGAATTAGACTTTTTGCTGAAAGTCCAAGCTGCACATTTCTTTCGGAATTACTCTTTGACTAATAGATTGTTGCGATCTTATCGCCACCTGATCTGGCCTGCCCGGTAGCCTTTACATCAGGGCGGATTGGTGTAGTGAGGTGTTGCGGACCATTGCCTCTGTACCGAACCCGGAGTTCGATATCGGCCGGGTTTAGGCTTCATCCAGATCGCGGTTAGCCGCAGGATAGACGTACGGTCAACTCCGCTTTTCATTTCTGCAAATTCGCCACTTCCACTTCGTAATTCTTGGTTCGTGATTCATCAAACTGCGTGATAATGTCGGTGAGCCTCCCGGCACTCTCGAAGCGTACATCTTGCTTTAGCCTAGGAAGTCGCGATCGACTCACCGGGTCTCAAAGGAGGGTCCGCACCGTGGCCAAAAGATCTAAAGCAACCGTATCCAACATTTCCCACGTGACGAAAAGAGGGCTGCAGACGAACATCATGTCTGAGATTAAGCGGTATGAAAGTGCGGCAAACTGCACGGTGAAGAAAATCGAGTTTCCAACTGATGGCGTTCGTAGATTGAAGATTGACACCGTACCTCTGCCCGAGTGAGACTCGGCAATCAATTGGCCGTCTAGAGCTTAATGGTGTTCTCTGCGCTCACTGAGCGCCTGTCGACTGGATTCCTCTTTATCTTGTCCGAAGGGTAACCCTTCGAAATAGCAATCGGACGTTATTGACCGATCTGCAACGCGAAACTCCGACAACTAAGGGAGTATGCATCTCCACGGCTAGCGCTACCGAGTTCCGTTTGCGGCACGATCTCCTCGAAGACCGTCTATGGCCAACTTTCGCAGCAGCGAAGAGATCCCATGTACTCCTGATCACACCGCACGCGAATGTATCGCGTGGTAAAGAATTCGCCGGGCCCTCCATATGCAAGTGCATTTCGGCGCATAAGTCACAACACGTGACCAGGTGACTGTCGTCACCGACATTCCTTCACAGAATGTGATTGATTTTGGCCAGCCAGTATCAGGGTCACACTCTGCACAGGCAGAGGAGGATGGGAACCCGGTCTGATTCCTAGATGCTGAAATAGGAATCCGGAATGGCTAAGAGACAGCCCAGCAACTGCAGGTATGTCCACCCAAGCCGATAGTGAGTCGGCTATTGAGTTGCGCCAGCGATCAACCCAATATGGCGCATTGCAACAGGGCAAAGGAATCTCCCTTGTCCTCAAGCCAACTCCAGCCGCAGCTCTGGCTTCAGAGTTCGGCGTAACAGACATGAGAGCAGTGTGATTGAAGCCCACATTGGACCATTGGCTATGAAATACACGCTTTTTCTGACTCAGCGCTGCAATCTGGCTTGTGACTATTGCTATATCGGCAAAACTCTTGACCGAATGGCCCTGAGCACAGCCGATCGGATCATTGATTTCATGTTTCAGAACACTCCACAGTCGGAGAACATCGAGATCGGCTTTTTTGGTGGGGAGCCCCTACTGGAATTCCCTCTTCTAAAGCAAATTACGGCCAGAATCGAGGAGAGAGTCGGTTTTGATCCATCGCGGGTCAAGATGAGCGTCGTCAGTAACGGCACTCTAATCTCCATCGAAGTTGTTGAATTCCTGCGACAGCATCACATCGGATTAACAATCAGTTGTGACGGACCTCCGGTTGTTCAAGATCGGTTCCGACATTTCGCGGATGGCTCAGGCACATCGTCTCTCGTGGAACGCGGAATTCGCACGGCGCTTCAAGTGCTCGGCCGTGTTCCTGTCAATGCGGTGTACCGACCTGAAACCATCGCCTTTCTTCCGCAGACCGTAAGCTATTTCTCCTCACTCGGCATAAAACAGATCAATTTGAATCCGGATTTTTCTGCGCGATGGACCGAAGAGGACATCGAGAGAGTGCCGGAAATCTACATGGCGATTGGGGAACTGTATAAGCGCTTTTACCGTGAGGGTCATCCTCATTATCTCAGCCTGATCGACAGCAAGATCACCGTGCTGCTTCGTGGGGGCTATCAACCACAGGAAAAATGCCGAATGGGGACCGGAGAATTTGCGTTTACTCCGGCAGGACGCGTTTTCCCCTGCGAACGACTTGTCAGCAAAGATCCAGAGCTCCACGCCATTGGTCACACGAATGAACTGATAGCAATTGCTCCCGTCCGTGACCACTTCGCCCCTGGCGCTCCTGTAAACATTCCCTGTCTATCATGCGGGCTTAAAGAGTACTGCGTGAACTGGTGCGGTTGTTCGAACTATTTCATGACTGGCTCGTACAATCGCGTTTCCCCATTTTTGTGTGTGTCCGAGCGCGCTTCGATCGAACTGGCATTCGAAATCTTTAAGGAGCTGGAATCTGAACTTGGGCCAACATTCGTAGATCACCTGGGCGGAGCGGGTATTGGAAAGAGCACCTCATCCGCAAGGATATCCCCCCTGCACAACGCAGGAAGGCAAACTCTGAAACACAACTTCAGAAAAGAGGACATATGACTTCGATTGACATGCTACTTCTCAGGAACGGCGGCCGGCGCGAGTTCTGGTTAACCCAACTGGAACAGGTCGGCGGCTTTATCAAAGACAAGGGGCTAAAGCCCATAGATGCGAAACGTCTTCCAATCGGAACACCCGCCATGCCCGCGGAAACCGTAATGAGGAGCGTGGACGCACAGGCTGTCCTTATGTGGGATCCGAGGTTTGGGGGATGGCCTCTGCCGCACCTCCACTACGGTGGGGAGATTTATGCGCTCAATGATCAGCAATGGGCAGAATTCAGCAAAACAATGATGCACGGCTTTGCGACGAAGCTTCAGAACGCAAGCAGGGTCACGTTCAATCAACTAATGGGTGTCTCGGAAGGAGTTGCGGAGCTGTGAGATGAGCAGCTTAAGACAGTGTGCGCCCGGCACTGCCGACATGCTTTTCTCACACTGATCGGAAGCACATCTCCGCCAGAGGATCGCCGGCTACTGCAGGAAGTGGTAGCGTGCTCCACAGAAATTGCAAAGACGTGGCTCCACGGTACGTGTGCCTCGGCGCTCAACACATAGTTATGCGGCGCCATTTTGGTGAGTATTGTGACGTGGAAGGGCAAAAAGGTTGTCGGGATTTGATTGTACGAGGACTGGCAGCACAGTTCAGATAAGTGCCCGGTCAGCGCCGCGAAATTCGAATCACGTAGACACAGCAAGATGAAGAGTCGTAAACCAGTCACTTCACCGAACCGGCCCTCTGACGGCGATAATCATCGGGCCATGTGAACACCAGTTTGAGGTAACGTTATGGATCGTGTGAATCATCACGTGAAAGCTAAGGAAAGAGTCGCTGTCGCGGAGCCCGCAGAGGCCCCTCGCGATGAAGGACTGAGGTTGAAAGACAAGCAGATCGTTCTGCTGCTCCAGGGAGGAGGCGCCCTCGGAGCATACCAGGTGGGCGCATTCGAAGCGCTTGCGAGCGAATGCGCAAAAGCAGAGAAGAAAATCGAATGGGTCGCCGGCATCTCGATCGGAGCCATCAATTCGGCAGTGATCGCGGCTCCGAAGAGCGGCGATGCAGTTCGGGAACTGGAGCTTCTGTGGGACGAGATTCTTTCGCCGCAGTATCTGCCGTCCGACTACCGAGGCCTGATGGAGGCGTGGCTTTCCTGGTCGTGGCAGCCGTGGTTCTCGGCGATAGAGCCAAAATACATGGATTGGACATGGATGGCGTTCAATCCAGGTGGCCAGGCCAACTTCTTCTCTTCCCGCGTGTTGGATCCCTTCCGCAATCCCTGGGTGCAACAATGGTTCCGTAAACTCGACCGGAACGAATTGGCCTTTTACGGCACCCGGCGGCTGGCCGAGACGCTGGACAGACATGTGAACTGGGCGGCGCTCAATGACCGGGCCCACACACGCCTGAGCCTGGGAGCGACCCACGTGTGCGACGGAGAGGTTGAGTTCTTCGACTCCCGGAGCACGCCGTTGAACGCGGATCATGTGCGGGCGAGCGGCGCCCTACCGCCGGCATTTCCGCCGATACAAATCGGCGAGGAATGGTATTTCGATGGCGGGATCTCGAGCAACACGCCGATCGAGGTTCTTGGAGCTCAGCTTTTCCAGTCGCAACAGGACACGCTGGTTTTCCTCATCGACCTTTGGGACCGGAAGAGCGATGTGCTTCCAGAAAGCCTTGAAGACGTGTTGTGGCGTCAGAAGAGTATTCAATATGGATCGCGCAAAAAGGCAGCCGAGATCGTCGTGGAGCGGTACGAACACCAGGCTGCGGTGGGCCGGCTGAAGAAACCAGTGCACTTGGAAGTGTGCCAGGTGATGCTGGAGCATCCGGACCACGAGCCGCAGTTCTCGTTCGCCGATGCCGATTTCTCACGAAGCACATTCGGCAAGCTGCGTGTCCAGGGCTTCAGCGACATGATGGAAGCAATTCATCATCCGGAACGGGTGAGGCGCGATCAGCAAGGACATCTGCTGGGAGGCCAGTACGCGACTCTCTATCGTCATGGTTCGGAGAGCAAGTGGAAGGGGCCACGAGCCGGGCATCAGCACCAGGTTTCGAAACGCAGGGATCTGCCGCCGGCGTTCGTGCGATGGATGGATTGGTGGAACTGAGGTTGCGTGATCGGCGAATGCGAGAGAACGACAGCTGCGCCGGGAACGTCCTGCCAGCCTGGTCCGTCGGAGCCTCTGCCCTTATCCAATCAGTGGAGATGCGACGTAACAAAAGATCGGCCAGACCATGAGGAGGCAAATTCCATGCCGACGAAAGCGATCGAGTTTCATTTCCTTACCGGCTTGAAGCGGCGCATATTTCGTAACCCGAGATTGGTCGGAACGTGGGACACGAGCGGGCGTTATTCCGACCAATGGTCGGAGTCTCTCATGCAGGAGGTAACGGGCGAGGACGGCTGCCCCATGTTCCAGGGATCTGTCTCGCTAGATCTGGTGGATTCCGTGAAGACATTCAAATGGGGTGTGATCCTCGACGGGCCTTCGGGGTCGAACTTCTGGGGCATCCCTGCCGAAGTTCCGGACGTCAACTCCACGGAGCGCTACCGCGAGTTTCAACTTGCGCCCGGCGGCACGCAGACGGAGCGCTATTTCCTCACGCATTGCCGGCGGCTTGGCGCTAACAAGCGACTTATGGCCCCGGGCAGTGCGGCCAGCGTCGTGTTTGCGGTGTGGGCGCCGAATGCCCGTGTGGTGGACGTCGTCTTCGGCACGAACAGCGGATACATTGCCGACGACGGCAGCGGAATCGATCCTGCCATGCCCGTGGTGTCTCTTTCACCTTCTTCAGACGGCGTGTGGAAAGGTGCTCCGGCTGGAGATTTCGACCAGTACCTAAGCCTGCCGTACATGTATCGGATCAAGAACGCGCAGGAGAAGACTGTCTACAAGACGGACATCTTCTCGCGCAGTCAAATGGGAAAGGGCGGAATCGATCCAAGCAAATCATCGTGGCCAAGCACAGCAGTGACATTGGACGGCGCAGTGAGTTGCAGCATCGTCATCAACCCTGACGTCATTCGCGAGACGTTTGAATCCGCTCCGGCAGGAGAGAAACCGCAGCTGATTCCAGCGGAGGACTTCTGGACGAATGAATTAACTCCCGGGCTGGCGGTTCCGTCCCGGATCGAAGACCTCAACATTTATGAACTGCACGTGGGCTCGCTCGGCTTTGGCAAGGCCGGACCGGGTGATCTTGCGGATGCCATCCAATTCCTCGATCACCTTGTCGACCTTGGGATCAACGCCGTCGAACTGCTCCCGATGGCTGAGTTTGGGGGCACGGTCGGTTGGGGCTACGGAAACTCACACCTTATCTGTATCGAGTCGAGTGCCGGCGGACGGGATAAATATCGCCATTTCGTCCGCGAATGTCATCGCCGCGGGATCGCCGTGATTCAGGACGTCGTCTACAACCATTACGAGGATGGCCGCGTGGATCGGGCGGAGAAGTTTTACGATTCAACGGCGCCGGAACAGGACATCTATTACTGGTACGAGGGCCGCACGACCGACTATTCCTTTCCGGACGGAGGATACCTGAATAACGGATCCAGCGGCCGCACTCCGCGCTTCTGGGAAGAGAATGTGCGTCAGCAGTTCATCAGCGCAGCGGCGTTTCTGTTGGAGGAGATGCACGTCGACGGGTTACGCGTGGATTTAACACAGGCGATTCATCGCGACAATACGCTGAACGCCAATGGGCGGGGAGTCACCGGAGCGAACATCTTCGGGCAGAAGTTTTTGCGGCAATGGAGCCGCACCCTACACATGATCCGGCCGACGGCGATTCTGATTGCAGAGGATCATACAGGATGGTACGCAGTTGTAGACCCTCCGGATCGGGGTGGGCTGGGCTTCGACTCGAAATGGGAGGTCGCTTTTTACCACAGCCTAATCGGCGATTCCGATATGGCCGGAGACCGGCCGCGTCTGCTCAAGCAGGCCGGGTTCGGCGGAAACGAGCCGCTCGCGATGGACGCGTTCTCTGGAGTGCTTTATGACACCCATTCGAACCAGGTCGTGTTCCACGAATCGCACGATGAGGCCGGCAATTCCCCCGGCACCGCACGCACCATCTGCGTCGCGGTCAATGGGGCCGCGCTGTTCGGCGCGACTCGCGGCGCGGCGGAGGCACGGTCCCGGCTATGCTTCGGTTTGTCCCTTCTTTCCGCGGGCACGCCGATGTTTTTCATGGGCGAGGAGATCGGGGCGCAGCGGCGATACACGTACGACAGCTTCATCGCGAACCGGGAAGACATCCTCGGCGAGCGCATGGGCAACGGTAAGCAGTTGTTTCGGTTCTATCAGGACCTCATCAGTCTGGGCCGGCGGCTGCCCTCGGTGCGCACCCATAACATCGACATTCTGCACCAGTCGAATGACAACAGGGTCGTCGCATTCAAACGATGGATCGGCGATGAGCAAGTCATCATTCTCGCCAGCTTCAATAACGCTGCCTTTTCGAACGGATACGTCATCCAAAAAGATTCGATGGCCATACCAGACGCGGGGTGGACGGAAGTATTCAACAGCGATGCTTCGATCTACGGCGGCCAAAATGTTGGCAATCGCGGCGCCACAATTCTTTCCCGCGGAAGCCAGTTTGCAGCCAACATACCGGCGAACGGGTTTGTGGTGTTTGTGAAGCGATGAATGGCGCTTTGCATGGTGTGGGGCGTGCCTGAGAGAGAATCGCTTCGAGTCGGACACCTTGCGGGCAGCGCAGTGTCTCAGAACTCAGCCATGTTCCGTTCGGCGCTCAAACTCGGCGGCGAGGCTCGTCGATCGAAATTAACGGCTCAAAATGGCAATTTGAGATCTGCGGATGCGATTAAAACTGCCCTGAAAGGAAACCGGATATCCATCGTTAATCCTCGGTTGGGTATCTCCGCTCCCAACCAACGACTTCATTTGTCAGATTCCTCGCCCTGCAGTTCTGGCCGCGGGTCTCTTGAGATTCACCTTATAACCTGCAATGATCGACGCCCGGCGAAGTTCAAACTTCCAAAACAGGTGCATCTTGCGCGCAAGCCTCCAACATATTGATCGCCTCGTCTCTGGCTTCCTCTGAATCGAAAGGTCCGCTCGCTCCCAATGCTTGCCTGTTAGCTGCAAATATTCGGAAATACAGTTTCCCGTCTTTGGCCACAAATCCCTCGATCCTCCCGCCGCACTTAATGTTTGCCTTCACACTCCAAATCCCATTTATTGCAGAGTTCTTTTGCATGTAGTATTCGCTCATGATCAACTTTCTTTCGCCGACCGCAAAAATGAAGTAGAAGCGATCGTCGGCTGTTCTCTTCAAGAGGAACCTGCATGCGTTCGGGTATTCTTCCATTATCATGTGGAGTCCCGCCGCGGCTTCCTGCAGAGCGACTTCCGTTTCTTGCTTCGAAACATCCCAGTCGTAAAGGGCCTTACTGGATATTGAGATAGCATACTCAAGGTGCTTGAGGGCTTGATGAGTGAGGACTTTGCAGTCCGCAATTTTCCTAAGAGCATTCATCGGAGGCAATTGTGATATGTCACACTTGCTCGAAGCCGCAACCTTGTGCAACTGGGTGATCAGGATTTCCCGCAGCTCTTTCAGAACTTTCTTGGTATCCTCTCGTTCCCAAGCCGGCATGAGCCGTTCGAAATCGGGATGTAATTTCAGAATCGAATCTCCAGGAGTTCTCTGCTGTTCCTTCTCCAATCCGGTCGCCGCAGCGCCTACGACATTCGCAGATGGCGGATTTGCCTTGGTCGGCTCCAGGAGCGCTGCAGTGATCAGCTTCGCGCAAGCCTCGCTGAGAGCGGCTTGCCGCTGGGATTTCGTCAATCGGTCCAGGGGCCGGGAGATATCGTAAGCAGCCTGGTAAGATTCAATTTCCGTTTGCTCGAAAAGGCAGGAACTGAGATAGATCCAGAATATCGTAACCCCTTCTTCCCGGGCCGCCTTGAGCAGCGGAGGAAGTTCCTTGTCCGCGATGAAACGCGATGCCAGGAAGTTCTGGCTCACTAACAACACTGCCACGCTGGCCGAGGCCAGTGCCTTTTGGATCTCTTCCTTCCACTTCGCGCCGGGCGGAATCTTCTGATCGTCCCACAGGTCCACGCGGCCGTTCTGAATGGCCGGCGCAAGCATGATTTTGAACTCTTCAAAGAGCTTCTTGTCCTTATGGCTGTAGCTCACGAAGATCTTGTTACGGGTGGACATAGTGACGGTCATTCTATCAGCGGCCGCTCCTGGTTTGCCGTTGTGCCCGTGGAAAGTGCACCGGGGGTCGGTTTGATGGTGCCTCCTTCAGTAGTGCCTGTAAGGTAGACGTTGAGTGCCTTATCCACTGCAATGGCATTTTGGTAATAGGGCCTATTTCCGAAATAGGTGGAGTAGTAGACAATCGAACCTAACGAGCCGGAAAGCGTTGTGACGAATCCAGGCTCGACTCCTTTGTAGACTTGCAAGGGCGCTTTCAACGGGAAGGTCGGCGAATCTGTATTTCCAAGGACGTACACCTGCCGGTACTGGTCAAGTGCGAGGCCGGTAATAAAGTCGTCCCCGCTGCCGCCAAGATAGGTGGACCAGATCAAGCCACTCCCTGAAGAGTTCAGCTTAGCGACAAAGCCGTCGTAACCCCATCCACCGTAGATGTGCTGGAAGCCGTTTTTAAATGCCGGGAATCCCGGCCCTGTGGAGCCCGCGATAAAGGCGTTGCCGGAGCTATCCACGGCAATCGCGAAGCCTGCGGAGTACTCAGGGCTGCCCACATATGTGGAGTAGGCAACCGTATCTCCCGAGGGCTTGAGCTTGGTGACGAATGCGCAACCCCCTGACCCATCCTTCATGTTTCTGCGACCGGAGGAGACCCCATGTACTCCTGATCACACCGCATGTGAACGTATCGCCAGAGTCACTGCCGCTTGGAGTTTGTTCCTACACAGGGACCGAATCATCTGCGGGCTACGGCTTGGCGTTTGCGCCCACTCAGTCGCGACACCGCAGCTGCCCGCGACCGTCTTGAAACTGAAAGTAGCGGTGAACCGCGCCGGTTTTGAGTGAGGTCACATCATTCGGTGACTCTCGACACTGACACTAGGTCCTATGCGTCATACTCTGGTTGTCCGTGACGGCACGTGACTTTGGCTCGTAAGCCGGTTCGAGCGACCCCCACGCTTGTTGACGAGGGTTTCCCTAGCGCCACGCATCAACCATTCACCGCAAACTGAAAGTCGCTCATCGAATTGTAGGAGCATTTATGAGCAGACACACAGTTCCTATCTTCAAATCAGTCAATTCTCACCGCCGGCCTTCAGCCCGTAGTGTTCTGGCAGAGATTCTTGTCGCTGTAGACCACCATCAGCACTCTGCGGCGCGACATGGCGCATGACTCCGGGCACTACAGCTTCTCTGCACCCCCAAGGGAGATACCCTGTGCACGCGAATGAAAGTTCCGCTGAAGTGATCATCAAACTCGCGCCGGGAGCATTGCCGGCCAATAGCCCCGGCCACCACGCAGTTCAGTCCTGTGCGGCCCGGATCGGCGTCTCGATCCAGCCACTCCATCCATCCACCTCAGACCCGGAACTCTCCACCTATTTCGTCGCTCATGTAAATCGGGCCGCGCTGAGCAGCCTGATTGATCAGTTGCGCCGCTGCGAAGGCGTTGTTGGCGCGTACGCGAAGGAGCGTGGGGAAGCTCCGTAAAGGAGTCGCGCACATGCCACAGACTATCGATACGATCACCGGGAGCGGGCACCGCCCGGAATTGATTGTCCTTGCCAAGCAGAGTGCCAACTTGCGAGCGATGACGCCCGGGGTAACCTCCGCGACCGCGGACACCACGTCGCTCAACGCTCTGCTCGAGGCGCACGGCGCCTCCATGCGTCCCCTATTCGGGCTGACCGAGGATCGGATTAGAACCCACGTCGAGGCCGTCGCCACGCCGGCTGCAGTCGAGGCGGGTCAAGATGTGGAGGCGGTCCTCGGTCTGCCGCACTTTTATCGCGTTACCGCGCCCGAAGACCAGCTTGAGAGGTTGGCTGAGGAATTGCGGCGCCATGACCTGGTCGAGGCCGCGTATGTGAAACCGGCCGGCGAGCCGCCCGATGTGGGCTCGCAGACGGTCGAGAGCATTGATTCACACGTGGTGCATAGCATCAACAGGATGCAGCCGGATCCGGCAGACGCGCCTTCCACGACTCCAAACTTCGTGCCGAACCAGATTTATCTCAACCAGGCGCCGGCCGGCATAGACGCCAACTTCGCATGGACGACTCCCGGCGGCAGTGGACAAAAGGTCAATGTGATCGACTGCGAATGGGCGTGGCGATTCACCCACGAAGACCTGCTGCAGAATCAAGGAGGGGTGGTCGCAGGCACCAGTTCGGGCCCCACCGACCACGGCACTGCGGTCCTGGGCGAGATCAGCGGCGACCGTAACGCATTCGGTATCACCGGAATTGCCCCGGATGCCATGATCAGCGCTTCCTCGTTCAGCGACCAATCAACCTCCCAGGCGATCAAAGCTGCGGCAGACAAGCTGAAGGCCGGAGATATCATCTTGCTTGAAATCCACCGCCCCGGTCCCAGAACTCCCAACCCGCAGCAGGGGCAGCTGGGGTTTATTGCAATCGAGTGGTGGCCCGATGATTTTGCCGCAATTCGCTACGCGGTCCTAAAGGGCATCATCGTTGTCGAAGCAGCCGGAAACGGCTTCCAGAACCTTGATGATTCCATTTACGACACACCTCAGTCGGGATTCCCCTCGACCTGGAAGAATCCTTTCAACCCGAATAATCCGCCGTCGGGCGCGGTCCTAGTGGGCGCAGGCGCGCCGCCTCCGGGCACGCACGGAAATGACTGGGGACCGGACCGCTCGCGTTTGGATTTCTCCAACTTCGGCGCACGCGTTGACGTGCAAGGCTGGGGCCGCGAGGTCACCAGCACAGGTTATGGCGACCTGCAGGGTGGCACGAGCCAGGATCTGTGGTACACCAACCAATTCTCCGGAACATCCAGCGCGTCGCCGATCGTGGTGGGAGTGCTGGCGGCAACGCAGGGGGTGCTGCGGGCGCGGGGCCACCGGATCCTCAACTCGCCGGCGGCGCGGCTGCTTGTCCGCTCGTGCGGTTCGCCGCAACAGGATGCGCCGGGACGTCCCGCAAGCCAGCGCATCGGGAACAGGCCGAATCTGCGCGCCCTGGTCCCAGAAGCGGCGCGGTATCAATCGCGCAGCGCAGACTACGATGGTGACTACCAGGCAGAGATCCTGATCACCAGCCCGTGGGGCATGGGCATCCTCAAGCAAGCGGGAGGCGCTATGAACGCCCCCACCATGGCGCCCAACGGGACACGCTTCGGTGGCTGGCTGCTGAATACGGCGGACAACCATTTCGGTCCCGCCGGAGATTACGATGGCGATGGGCATGCGGAAACCGTGGTGTCCAGCCCGTGGGGCATCGGCATCCTGAAACAGGCTGGCGCCACGATGGCAGCACCGATGATGGCGCCCAACGGGACACGCTTCGGTGGCTGGCTGCTGAACACCGCCGACAATAGCTTCGGACCTTCAGGCGATTTTGATGGAGATCGTCATGTGGAGTTACTGGTGGCGAGCCCGTGGGGACTGGGCGTCCTGAAACAGGCCGGGGCCACGCTGACCGCGCCAATGATGGCGCCCAACGGCACACGTTTTGGCGGCTGGCTGCTCAATACTGCCGACAACACCTTCGGGCCCGTTGGCGATTTCGACGGCGACGGCCACCCCGAGATTCTGGTCACCAGCCCGTGGGGAATCGGCGTGATGAAGTTGTCTGGCGGTACTATGACCATGCTCATGATGGCGCCCAACGGCACGCGCTTCGGCGGCTGGCTGCTCAATACCGCCGACAACATCTTCGGACCGGTCGGCGACTTCGACGGCGATGGTCATTCCGAGATCGTTGTCACCAGTCCGTGGGGCATCGGGATATTCAAACTATCCGGCGGCAGTTTCACCGTCCCGATCATGGCGCCCAACGGGACACGCTTCGGCGGTTGGCTGCTCAACACAGCGGATAACTTGTTTGGCCGCGCCGGCGACTTCGATGGAGATGGGCACATCGAAGTTCTGGTCACTAGCCCATGGGGTGCAGGCATCCTCAAGCCGTCCGGAGCCACGTTTACTTCGCCAATGATGGCAGCCAACGGAACGCGTTTCGGGGGGTGGCTCCTGAACACCGCGGACAATCGTCTTGGGACCACCGCGGACTACGACGCCGACTATCGAGCCGAAGTGCTGGTTACCAGCCCGTGGGGTATGGGCATCCTGGAGCAGGCCGGGACCACCATGACGGCGCCGTTCATGGCGGCCAACGGGACCCGCTTCGGCGGCTGGCTGCTCAACACAATTGACAATGACTTCGGGCATGGGTTCTAGGCGAGTGGCAGGGGGAATGGTCCCAAGATCAGGCCCCCCTGCTCTCCAGCCTCTTGATCCGTTGTACTGAGCAGTGCCGATTGACATCTGTTTGCATCAGGTCTGTCAGCCCAGCGATATCGCTTGAGGCGAAGTTCGCCTACCTGCCCAGCTCGTGGGCGCAGATCGCCTTGAAAATTTGCCTGTCATTCCATTGGGGCGCAAATGAAGCAGGCTGATGATGATTTGCTCCGCGCGATCGGGCTGTTTAGCGTCGCAGGCTTCTGCTTCGAACTCCAATTCGGGATCAGCATCGAATATCAGGGAATGAAGATTCCCTGATATTCAGGTGATAATTCCCTGTTCGGCGTGTCTCTTGAATTCACAACATGGTCCAAGAACTCGCCTAATTTCAGTGCTATACAGAGGACATCTGGTCTGATTCAGACGCCGAATTCGCGATTTTCCCTGTATTTTTCCCTGTTAGCAGGGAATTCCGTCGAGAGAAGGGTTCGCACGGGACTCCATCCACCGCCATCTATATTTAGAATCAATAACTTACGAGATGCAAATCGACAATAGCCTTACAACTCCCCGCAAATTTACAAGTTTTCTGATTGAAATGGAAGCGGAGAGCATTCTCCGGCAGTGCCTGTGAGCGCCGAGTTGTCTGCATTTCTCTGTTGGCAAATTCGGTAGTTCCCTTTCGACGCGTCAAAGCGCCGCGTCAACTTGACACGACATCAACCGCATCGTCTGGCACTGATGGGAATTTGAATTCAGAAGGCCTAGATAGTATTCGAGCCAACGCGGCGACTTGGGACTCAATAGGGTCGGCTGACTATGCGGACCTGGCAGGCATGCCAACCACCTGCGCATTCCAGTTCATCGGGATCGTGGTGAGCAGATCGTCGAGTGAGAGAGGAAGCGACTCGGGTCGGGTCATCAGTCTTTCGATCGACTGTGGGCTGAGTTGAACCAGCTTGATTTGCATACGGATAAAGCGCGGTGATACGCCGTGCGTACCGGCCAATTCCGCGATGTTGCTGGCTTCTCCTGTCGTGATCTGTTCATACCAACGGCGGGCACGAGCGATCGCTTTGAGGATGGCCTGGCGACTGGCGTGGGTCGTAATGTTCGTGTTTCCCACGATCAGGCGTAGAACGCGGCCCTGTTGCACGTGGCGAAAATGGCATTTGATAGAGACGATCTGAGGAAGGCCAACAGCAAGCGAACCGCTGCCCAGAATCTCGTTGACCAGCGCGGGCGCACGCAAGCGGATCTCGACGTGAGCTGGATACATGACGAGACGCTCGATTACGGTTTTCAGAAACAGCGTGCGGTCAGTCGCGATGCGCAAGCGCCAATTTTGTGCGGCCTCGGCAGCTTGCGCAACGACACGAGCCAATAAACCTTCTGGTGCCGCCTCGGTTGTCTCGCCACGAAGCGTAGCGATCAATTCGGTGGGCGTTTGCAGCCAATCAAGGATGCGATCAACGACCGTCTTTTCGAGATCCGGCGCGGGAACGCGGGCCGGGACATTGCTGCTCTTTCCTGTCTTCTTGATCACCGCTTGCGAGGTGTAGTAACGATAGCGGCGGCCGTTCTTGTTGGCGTTGGTGGGCGTGTACGCTGTTCCGCTGGCGTTGAAGAGCATACCGGTAAACAGACTGGCTTTTGTGGCGCGCACCTTGGACCGTTTGCCCTGGATGTTGCCGTCGAGTTGCGCTTGGACCTTGTCCCAAGTTTCGCGATCGATGATTGCCGGATGCTCGCCCGGATAGGTTTCCTTTTTATGTCTGATCAAACCCAGATAGTGAGAGTTGCGCAGCATCTGGTAGAGCGGACCGCGGAAAAAGTGATTGCCACGTCGGCTGGTGATGTTTTTCTCGCGTAGCCAGTCTTGAAGACTGCGCACACAGCCGAGGCGCAGAAACTCGTTGAAGATGGTGCGCACCCTGGCGGCTTCGGATTCGTTGACGACGAGTTTGCGCTCCTGGCACGAGTATCCGAGTGGCACGGTGCCGCCCATCCACATGCCTTTCTTCTTGGAAGCTGCGATCTTGTCCCGGATGCGCTCGCCGGTGACTTCGCGCTCGAACTGGGCGAAAGACAGAAGCACGTTCAGGGTGAGCCGTCCCATCGAGGTCGTCGTATTGAACTGCTGTGTTACCGAGACGAAGCTGACCTGGTGCTTGTCAAAATGCTCGATCATCTTGGCGAAGTCGGCAAGCGAGCGGGTCAGCCGGTCAACCTTGTAGACAACAACGGCGGAGACCTTGCCTGCGTTGATGTCGGCCATCAGTTGCTTGAACGCGGGACGATCCATGTTGCCGCCGGAGTAACCGCCGTCATCGTAGTGTGAGGCGATCACCTGCCAGCCCTCGTGCTGCTGGCTCTTAACATATGCTTCGCAGGCGTCGCGCTGGGCGTCCAGTGAATTGAAGGACTGCTCCAGTCCTTCTTCCGATGACTTGCGAGTGTAGATGGCGCAGCGGATACGGCTGTTCATGCGGTTGCCATCCTTGTCTTGCGCTTCAGACCAAAGAATACCGGCCCGGACCATTTGGTTCCGGTGATGACCTTGGCGATCTCCGTCAGGCTCCGGTAAGTCTCGTCGCCGTACTCATAGCCAGATTCAAGGACTGTGACCTCATGCATCCTGCCCTGGTATTCGCGGACATAGCGCGTGCCGATCTTGGGCCGCAAACTGGCCGGAACAGGCTTCGCACCACCGACATGCTCATCGGCCAATTCGCGCAGCCTGCGGGCGGTGGATTCTCTGAGCCCGCCAAAGGCCTTCTCCTGAATGCGGTAGGCAAGAATCGGGATCAGCGTTTCTCTGCGCAGGGCCGGAACTGGTATCTGGTCGAAGAGATTGCGCCAAAGTCCTTGCAACGCCTTTCGATCCATGGTTGCCAACTGCTGCAACATCCGATCCACTGCCTGCTGCCGCGTGGGTTTTGAAATGTCGGGCTTGTGGTCAGCAATGTTCTCAACTATTGCGAACAGACCAACGCACTCATCCACACACAGTGCATGCTTCCGCCGCACGCTCACGCGGACTGATCGCCTCGAGATTCATAAAGCAACATACGCGGAGAATCGCGAACTGCTCCATTGGCGATTCAGTCCAGTTTATTGAACGGGCTCGGGCGAAAGGCTATCGCATTGACTCCTTCGCCAAGCCTTGTCATCCAGGACTTCTGATCGAGAAACTTCAGGGATATGCCTCGGGATTGCAATCAGCAGATTTCAAAGACTCTAGATGATAAAGCATCGACCAGCATCCATGAAGTGCTCCACTCAACCAGCCGCAATCCGCTCTGGCCAGGACACCGAATTGCTCCGCCAGTGGTCGCGCGAAAACTCGCCACGCTTCCCCCACAAGGCTTGGGCACTACACTGGTTTATGTGATGGAAAGGCGATTTCCCCGTCGCCTCATAATCGGCCTTGCGTTGCTCCTGCTCTTTGCGGTCGGCATCCTCGCGGGATTCTTCTTGATGTTCATCTACTCTGCGAAGCTGGCTCCTCCCCCCTAGGGCCGTCCGTTCAGCGGGTTGCGAATCCCATGCCGGTATCACCACAGCATCGTGTCAAACGGCGAGCGTGGTTTACGTTTTGGGGAATGATGCGCGGGGAAGGTCTCCCGAATCTCGTGCATGTTGTTCTCAGCGTGCGCGAGTACTCGCGACTACGCAGGACCGGCGTCGCATCTTCGCAACCGAATGGTCGCAACCCTGACATGTCTACAAAAGAGAAGGCCCGCCCGAAGCCGGGCGAGCCTTCTCGAAACAACAGCAGTGTCCAAGGCAAGTTCGAGGAAAGTCAGTTGACACTCAGGAGCGTTGTGCCGGTAACGCCCTTGAACGTTGCGTTGATGTTGGTCTGTCCGTGAGTGGCGCTGGATGCCACTCCAGCCTTATTGATGACTGCTACCGCAGGTGTTGAGGAGGTCCATTGCGAGATCGACGTAATATCCTGCGTCGAACCGTCGCTGAAATTGCCCGTGGCGGAGAACTGCTGCAGGCCACCAAGTGCGATTGTGGGCAGGGCAGGTGTCACGCTGATGCTCTGGATGGTCGCGTTCGAAACCGACAGCGTGGCCGTCGCAGGAACCAGACTCTGGAAGGAGGCGGTAATGGTTACCGTTCCAGCAGCCCGGCCCATTGCAAGGCCCGACCTGTTGATTACGGCGTTGTAGAAGTTGGATGTCTGCCAGCGGGCAGATGCGGTCAGATCGACGGTTGTTACACCGTCACTGAATGTCCCAATGAGAGCGAACTGTTCCGTCGTTCCGTTGGCGATCGTTGAGGTTGAGGGGTTGAGCGATATCGACTGCAACGACATCGAAGAGATCGTAATCGAAGTCTGGCCGGTGATGCCATTGAGCGAAGCGTAGACCGGCACAGGCTTGTTGGAAGACTTCTTGGTACGAACAACTCCGGTGCTGGAGACCCTTGCGAAACGCGCGCTGCTCGTATGCCATGAAAGTCCCGTAAGCGCGATCTGCGTCCCGTCGCTGAAAACCCCGGTTGCAGTCATCTGAATCTTGCTGTGGGGCGGCACGATGGGATTCGCTGGGGTGATTGTGATGGAAACAAGCGTCGCGGTGGTTACCGTCAACGCCGCAGATCCACTGAGCCCGCCATACGTGGCGGTTATTGTTGTTACGCCATTGCTCAAACCGCTTGCCAGACCGGTATTGCTGATCAGGGCGAAGTTTGCCACCGAGGAACTCCAGACGGCCTGCGTACTCAGGTCCTGAGTGCTGTTGTCTGAGAACACTCCGGTCGCTGTGAACTGCACGTTGCCATTCACTCCGACGACCGAGTTGGCCGGCGTAACCACAATTCCGGTCAAAACTGCTTGCGTAACGGTAAGAGTGGCAGTTCCGGTAAGGGATCCGTAGGTGACTGTGATCGTAGCCTGGCCTGGAGCGATTCCTGTTGCCAGCCCGGCCGCGCTGATGCTTGCGGTCACAGCGGATGAGGAGGCCCAGGTGAGCCCAGCCGTGACTGGCTGGATGCTACCGTCGCTGTAGATTGCATTGACGGAATACTGCTGAGTCGTTCCGCTTGCGATCGATGCGGTTGCAGGGGTCAGCGTGAGTGACTCCGGAACGGCTGCAGTTACGTAGACGGTTGTCGTGTCTGTCATCCCGCCATATGTGGCGGTAATCGTGACCGGATTGCCATTGCTGTTTGCTACGCCTGTGACGATTCCGGTGACCGGATCCACAGAGGCAGTGGTTGAATCGGAGGATGACCAGGTTGCATTCGCGATGTCTTGCGTGGAGTTGTCGCTGTAGGTTCCGGTCAAGGTCAACTGGAGCTGTCCTCCGATCGGAATCGTCTCACCATCAGGCGAGATGTCGATCGAGGTCACGACAGCAGACGTGACCGTGAGCGAGGCTGAACCACTCACCGCTCCAGAAGTCGCCATGATCGTCGCGGTACCAGTGCTTAAACCAGTGGCCAGGCCAGTAGCATCAATCGTGGCTGCATTCGTCGCGCTCCAGATGATGCTGTTTGTCATGTCGGTTGTGCTGCCGTCGGAGAAGATTCCATTAGCCGCGAAGGCCTGAGTCTGCCCTGTCGCAATCGAAGCAGTCGCGGGGGTCACCGAAATCGCCTGCAGGGTTGCTGCGCTTACGGTGGCCGTTGCTGTCTTGCTTACCGCGCCCAAAGTCGCAGTAATCGTCGATGTTCCCGCAGAAACACCGGACACGAGGCCAGTGCCGCTTACGAGTGCTACGTTGCTGGCGCTTGAATTCCAAGAAACCGTCGACGTGACATCCTGCGTTGTCCCGTTGCTGTACACGGCCTGCGCGTTTAATTGCTGATTCTGCCCCGAGGCGATCGAAAAACTCGAGGGAGTGATCGTGATGGAAAGAAGAACAGGAGCACTGATTGAAACGATGATGTTTCCTGAGACCGAACCCTGAGATGCTGTCACGGTCGCTGAACCAGCCTTAACACCCGTCAGTAATCCTGTGCCGCTGACTGAAGCTGTTGTCGGATCGGAGCTCTGCCACATGACCTGCGAGGTCAGGTCTTGCGTGCTGTTGTCAGAGTAAGTGCCGGTTGCGGTTAAGAGCTCCGTTGCCCCGGAGACTAAAGATGAGGAAGGCGCGCTGACCTTGATCGATGTGAGGGTGGGCGCGCTTACGGCCACAAAGAGCGTGCCCGAAATTGAACCGCTGGTGGCGGTGATCACGACGTTGCCCGGTTTGAGCGCAGTCAGCAGGCCTGCGCTGCTTACTGTCGCGATTGTGGCATCCGAGCTTTGCCAGACAACCTGCGAGGTGAAATCTTGTTTGCTGTTATCAGAGTAAGTACCGGTTGCCGTAAGCTGCTCCGTCGCCCCAGAGCCTAGATAAGGGAGAGGCGCGCTGATCTTGATCGAGGTCAGACTGGCTGCCGTTACAGCCACGGAGAGCGTACCCGTAACTGGACCGCTTGTGGCGATGATAGTGGTACTACCGGTCTTTATGCTCGTCAATACCCCCGTGCTGCTTATAGTCGCAATCGTTGGATCCGTGCTTTGCCATATGACCTGTGAGGTCAGGTTTTGCGTGCTGTTATCGGAGTAGGTGCCGGTTGCGGTTAACTGCTCCGTTGCCCCGGAACTCAAAGATTGGGAAGGCGCGCTGATCTTGATCGATGTCAGGGTGGAAGTGCTTACAGTCACGAAGAGCGTGCCGGAGACTGAACCACTGGTGGCAGTGATCACCACGTTACCCGGTTTAAGGGTAGTCAGCAGGCCTGTACTGCTTATCGTCGCTAGCGTAGCGTCCGAGCTCTGCCAGGTGGACTGCGAAGTAAGATCCTGGGTGGTCTTATCGGAGTATGTCCCCTGGGCGGCCAGTTGCTCAGTAAGTCCTGCCGCGAGCGATGCCCCTCCGCTCACCGTGATAGAAGCCAGCGGTGCATTTGTAATTGAGAGCGGGAGCTGCACCTGAGACGCCACTCTTCGATGCCGTCACGGTAACAGTACCGGACCTCGAGCAAACTGACCAGTCCAGCGGCGCTCACCGTCGCCATAGTGGCATCGGAGCTCTGCCAGGTGACTTGCGAGGTCAACGTGGCTGAGCTGCCATCGCTGTATTTCCCCTGAGCTGCGAGTTGCATGGTTGAACCTGCTGCAGCTGAGTTGACGGGACCGGCGCTGGTGACGCTGATCGAAACCAGGGTTGGCGTTGAGTTCGTCGCATTACTAGTAATTGATTTCTTGCCGACACCGCCGCATCCAGCAAGCGTGAGACAAGCTATTAAAGCTGAACCGACAAAAGCGCTGATCCTTCTCATGTGAAATCCTCTTGTCCCGCTTCTCGCAACGATATCGAGTGTGATGGACCGCTCCAACCTGGGTAAATACAACGTTGGTGTGCACAAACCATCGCGGTAATGGCCCGAATGGTGAAGAGCAACATCCGCTCCCAACGGCGCTCAGCAGAACCTGAGCAAGGCATCGCGACATGGAAAGCTGGGATGCAAAGACACCTCGCTACAGGTACGGGATCGGAACCAGATTCAAAGGCACTAGCCAAGATTGAGGAGTGGGAGAAGGAACTCATAGGGATTGAGAACTTGCGGGATGTGATGAGCCTTAGAAGAGGTTTGATGGCTTCTGAGTCGTCGCGCGGACAATACGGACTGAACCTCTGACAATCCGATCTCTGCCCCGGATTCGCCGCCATCCCGGCACAACGAAGCGAAAATAGATGTTTGTATCCGTTCTATGCTTTCGGATGGGGGCCCCCTGCTATCCCAACCGGACTCGGCCTATCTCTCTCCGTATCGCTGTTAGCCCGATGAAGTGCTTCTCTGACTTTGGACAGCACCATCAGAGTTCCGAGACCCAGCGTCACAACACCAACTTCAATGGCCGCTCCTCCGCGTCGATGAACGTCTTGTCCGTAACTAATCTCAGTAATGGCAGAAGCTGGAATGACAGTGACTTCTTTCTTCTCCTTTTCTACCCGGACCTTGTCGTTATCTCGTTGCGCATGCGACGCTCTCTTGGGAAGCCGAAAACGCCAACTGGTCAATTTAAGCTACGAGGCACGTTCCATTTCCGGTGGGTTGAATTCGGAGAGCTTCAGACCTTCAAGGAACTTCTCCACATCCTTCCGGCTGGCCCAACCTTCGGGGTGAGAATTGGCACCCTTCGATTCAACCGACCTGGCCGCGGACTTGCCGCTGTCGCTCAGAGCGAAGACGAATCCGACGCCATCAGGGCCGGTTCGAACGACTCTTGAAAGCAGTGTGATCGACTCTTTGCTCACGTCTCTTTCGGCATCGATCCGCGACAGAGTTACCGGCATTTCGGTATCCGGCAACCAGCGTTCGGTTGTGAGCATGTAGAAGCCAGATAGACTGACGTCGCCGACTCTGTAAGGAGGCGAAGTACGAAGGGTTCCCAAATAGGAAATGATCGGCGGAAATGTATGCCGAAGGGTTTTGCGCTGATCGGGGTAGAGCCAGCGAAGAAACCGGGTGAATAGCTTGTCCTTTGTGCGGAGAGAGGGATTGGTATCAGCAGACACGGGCGAATGTCCGGCTGCCGCATCGATGGAAGATACTCCCCCGTCCCAAATGCCTTTCGTTCTTCCAGAGGAAAAACCGCCACTGTTCGATTCCATTAGGGACCTCACTTTCCGTGGGAGACTGCCGGAGGATGAAATCTCGATCAACGATGGGGGTTCCCAGGTAAATCCAACCTACAACAAGGTCGCATTAAGCCATATCCCCAAAAAGTTGAATACGAGGAACACGAGTGGCGGTACCTTTAGGTTACTGATTGAGGCTGCAATGACTTGCGTACCCTCAAACTTGAAGCCGAGTGCATCAATTCCATTGGCTAATGAGACTCCGCGTAGCTGTAGTCGTTGTAGAGGAAAGTTGTGCCGTTGACGACCGTCCAGAGCCTCACATAGCTGGTGGCTCCGTTAGTGGGAAGGCTCACCGTGGTGCTGGTACCGGCAAGCTGCCCGATGTTTATAAGTGCTGGATTGGCGAGTCACCATTTCACCGAAGCGAGGTCCCCAGGCTCCAAACCATCTTTCGGAACAAACTGCGGACGATTGCTAGCGGTATGCAATGTTTTCGCTCCTTTGGATTGAGTCTCTGCATTGAGTCTCCAGACACGATCGAATGCATTCAATACCACTTCTTGTCAGTCGTTATTTAGGATATATACTGTCATAAATGCGATATCGGAATAGCAGCTCCAATGCAATTCTCGTTTTCGCCTTGGGACGGGAAGACATCCAGAATTTGGTCAAGGCCCTGGAGAAGAGGCACACCGAGGGTTCATGGGGGCAGGCCTATCTGGAAGAGCTCCGTCGCTTGATAGGCGTTTGGTTCAGGTCAGGGCAAACCGTGAGACGAGCCTTCCGCTTTGAACCGACTCTCAACCGGTCGGACATCAAGCTGGAGGCTCTGGTCGTTCCTGTAATGGGTAGAAGCGAATATTGCGTGGGGACCAACGCTACTGCAGTTCTGATTGTTCGCGCAAGGAAACGTCATTGATCTCCCATAAAAATGAACGGAAAGAAGCCAAGCGAAAAAAGATTGAAAAAGTGAACGGCATGATCAAGAAGCTAAAGAGATCCCAGATCAATAGCTGGAAGAAGGTGATCACCGGTCTGGACCCGGAAATAAAGCTGCACTGGCTTACGCGGGCCGTCAATCGGAGAAAGATCGAAGAGCCTACTCAGAAGGCCTAAGAGCAGGTTCGAGGCAGGACAATCCGACATAACCTTATTTTCGAGTTATGTCCGGATTGCCGGTTTTACAGCCAGGTGCATTGACCTTATCGCTCGTCGGCAACAAAAATCGAAACAGGCCAAGGTGCCAGGGGCAGAGTCGCGGTCTGTTGCTCTGATTCTTAAACCCTGGTCGACTTCAGGGTACGAATCCGGGTTTCAATGAGTGACTCCTTGGCGATTCTGCGCTCATCGACCGCACTTTTCCTCTCCTCTCGATTTCAATCCTCCCCTGAAACGACACGAAAGCGCCACAGAGTAACGGCCCACATCGCTCGAAGGAGCTCATGGTTCCGTCGAGCTTCTGTCCGATTCCACAGGAGAGTACTGTCCATTTTTGAACAGGCATGCACGACCACGGACATTCGCCTGTGGAAAGCGGCGCTCTCGCTAAGGAGAATTCCGTCTTTGCTCCGTCTTCTGTGGGGCAATAAGGGAAGGTTCATGCACTGGGCCGGGCGTTCTTCCGTCCAGGCACGTCCAATGGACATAGTTCGAGCTGGACCAACAGACTTGGCAGCCGAATTGCTCAGATCAAACATCGGGCTGACTTTCCTCTTTTCACGGTCAAAGGAGGCGCTGATGCAAGTTGTGCTCCAGGATCTCCGCTTCGCGTTCCGGCAAATCATCCGCAACCCGGCCTTCTGCCTCACCGCAGTCCTTTCGCTCACGCTTGGCATCGGCGCCACGGTCGCCGTATATAGCATCCTGTACGATGCCGTGCTTCACCCCTGGCCGTACGCCGGCATCGAGCGGATCTGCGATGTCTGGATCACCGATAACGCGGGCCATGAAGGAACGTGGGGCCTCACCGGCCCGCAAATTCGCCAACTGCGCCAGACCCACGCTATCGAGGATGTGGTCGCCTCAAACTATACAAACCAGACGGTCACTGGCAGTGACGTGCCCGACGACGTGGTGGTGGACGAGATGTCGGGATCCCATTTCCAGTTCCTCGGGCTATCGCCCCTGCTCGGCCGGTACATCATGCCCTCCGATGCCCCCGATGGGCAGGATCCCCAGCCTGTAGCGGTCCTGGGCTACAAGTTCTGGCAGCGGCACTACCGCGGCGATCCCTCTGTGGTGGGAAGGACTATTCAGCTCAACCATAAAACGTTCTCGATCCTCGGCGTGATGCCGGTCCGCTTCACGTGGAGGGACGGAGATGTCTACATTCCTTTAAAAATGGCGTTTGACCAGACGCATCGGTACAGTCCACAGCTCAAGTTGAAGCCCGGCGTCAGTTTCTCGGCCGCGGCAGAGGAATTCCGGCCTCTGTTTCAGGAGTTCGACAAGCAGACACCGAATGTTTTCCCAAAGCAATACAAGATCAGCGTGCGCGGAATCGCGGACACCTACACCCAGGATTTAAAAAAGACGATGTACCTGCTGTTCGGGGCCGTAGCGCTGCTGCTCGCCATCGGCTGCGGCAATGTTTCTATTCTTCTGCTTGCGCGGGGCACGGCGCGTCAGCATGAGTTTGCCGTCCGCTCCGCCGTGGGTGCGAGCCGGTTCCGCGTCGTACGACAACTCCTGACCGAGTCGCTGCTTTTATCTGGTATCGGGGCAGGGTTGGGAGTGTTCGTCGCCTACCGATCAATCGGGTTCATCATTCCGAGGCTTCCCGACCACTCCTATCCCTACGAAGCCGACTTCCACATCAACCTGCCTGTCCTGTTTTTCAGCGTGGGCCTGGCAGTCCTCAGCGGAGTAGTCTTCGGCCTCGTCCCCGCGCTGCAATCCTCGCAACCGCAGATCAGCCAGATCATGCAGGCCGGCACGCGTCGCCTTACGGGCAGTGTGAAAGGAAAACGCATGCACACTACCCTCATCGCCGGCCAGATTGCGCTGACTCTCCTGCTCATGACCGCGGCCGGTGCGGCCATTCAGAGCTTTGTACGTATGAACACCGTACGGCTCGGCTATGAACCGCAACACGCGATGTCGGTCACAATTCCCGTTCGCGAAAACGCACACACGACCTGGGCGGATCGCGCCCGCTTCTTCACCGAACTGCGGGACAAGATCGCGGCCACGCCCGGCGTCGTCTCCGCGGGAATCTCCAGCAATGCCACCCCTCCCGACAGCGGCTGGATTCAACCCGTTGAGATTCTGGGGAAGGCGGCTTCGCAAGCGCAGGAAGCTCATCTGGAATTCGTTGGACCCGAGTACTTCTCCACCTTGCGCATTCCGTTCGTTAGCGGCCGGGTTTGGGACCAGAGCGAGATAGCGCGCGGCGCCACGCTGGTGCTGGTGAATCAGGCGTTCGTGCGTCAGTATCTCTCTGGCGCAGATGCCGTGGGACATGCCCTGCGCGTGCCCCAATTCGGCACTCTCCCTCCCATGCTGTTAGCTGCAAATGGGATCACCGGATGGCTGCAGATCATCGGTGTCGTGGGTGATTCATTGAATGACGGGCTCAACAAGCCGGCGGCGCCAGCGGTCTACGCGCCCTATACCCTGGTGATGCCTCCCTTCACGCAGGTCCTTGTCCGCGCCCAGGGCGAGCCGCTCGCTCTTCTGCACAGCATCCGGCAGCAGGTGGCCACCATCGATTCCGACCAGCAGATCTCTAACGATATCCGCGACCTCCAGGGCTGGATCCAGCATGAGCCGGAGTTTGAACGCGGGCGGCTCATTTCTATACTCTTCGGAGCCTTTGCCTTTCTGGGGCTGGCTCTGGCCGCAGTGGGACTCTATAGTGTTGTCTCTTATACCGTGCTGCAACGGACAAGCGAGCTCGGCGTGCGCGTAGCGCTCGGAGCGCGTCGCCGCGATGTGCTGAGCCTTGTCGGCCTGTCGGCAGGATCCAGCGTAGGTCTGGGCATCGCCGTTGGACTCGCGCTCAGCTTCGGACTCAATCGCCTGATCGCCCGCTGGGTCGAGAGCGGCACCCGCGACCCGCTCCTCATCCTGGCAGCCTCACTGGTTCTCATCGCCGTCGCAGCCCTGGCCTGCCTGATCCCCGCCCGACGCGCCATTGCCATCGACCCCATGGCCGCTCTGCGCTGCGAGTAGTCTCGCGGCGCAGGCTGGCCGGCTCGAGACGCTGGTGGCATCCACGTTTCTGGTTAGCCGGTTTTTCGGCCACTTGCCGAGAACACAGATCGACCTAAATAGCTCAATGAGTGATTTGCCCTGCTGGCATCAACCGAGGCTTCCGCCAGCCCCGATCTCAGGATGTCAATGCCAGCCCAAGCGTGGAGAGTTGTTTTTCGCTGAAGAGCCTCTCTGCATCGAAGACGATGGAACCTTGTCCCTCCTGCAATGGACGCAGCCGTAGTTGCGAGACATCGAGTTCTGGTATTGCGGCTTCAAGTGCCTCAAGAAGAGCGACGACTACTAAAGTCAGAATGCCTGAGCTTAAACTCGTCGCCATAAACAATGACGCGATAACCGGGCACCGCAGAGACTCCTAGCTGCTGAATCAAATGCGAAGAGGAATCAGATCGTCTGTCATCTCCGGCACATCTCTCCTTGCTTTGGATTTTGGGGCAGTGCGACGCAAATTGCGGCTAGCCGGAAGGTTCGACAAACGCCCGAGAATGCGCTGGCACAAGCGCGCTTCGGTAACGCTAGTTCCCAAACTCGAACTCAGATGTAATTTCCGTCACACACTGTTTTTCCTAACCTGGCAAAACATTCGTAATATCGAATATTCTTATGTTATCATCAGTAGCGTTATGCCCGATTCGCTGCGTCGCTTCAAAGCAGATATTTTCCAGGCTCTAGCGCATCCGACCCGGATCGCCATTATTGAACTGCTAAAGAATGGCGAACTGTCAGCCGGGGAACTTATGGAAAAGCTCGGGATGGAGCAAGCAAACGTCTCTCAGCACCTATCAGTGCTCCGGGCCAAGATGATTGTCGTAAACCGCAAGTCAGGGAATCAGGTTTTCTATTCTGTTCGCGATCCAATCATCACCGAAGTGCTCGCTCTGATGCGTCGCTATTTCCAAAAACACTTGAAAGAGACGCAAGGATTGCTGAAAGAGATGGGTTCCAACTCCGTAGCGGCTGGGTCGAGATCTCGATAAGGCAGAGGATTCGAAATTGGTTTCATCGGTGCAAGATGCCGAACTGCTTTTAGCCTATTTGCGGTAGAACAGCGACTTGGGGTTTTCACCTTTGCCGCTTTTCATCTGAGGGTTGTCATTGAACTTTCAGCATTCAATTTCGGAAGGAACGGCAAGCCTCGCCGCGAACGGTCTCAGGTTCATCCTGATGCTGGTAGCGTTCTGGATGATCTTGGGACTGCTGGGTTGGCTCCGTCCACATAGCATTCGATATGTGGCACGGGTGCTTTTTCCTATCGGAGCTTTCGTGTGTCTTGGCGTCGCATTCCTCGCAGGAATCTTCCTTGCCACAGGGCACGCGTCCGAGGTGCTGATTCTACCGCTTGGCCTACCGGATCTTCCCTTCCACCTTCGACTGGATGCACTATCCAGTTTCTTTTTGTTACTGCTCGGCTTAGCCGGCGCAGGCATCTCGACGTTTGCCGCTGGATATTTTCGATCGGGGGAAGGGTCCGCACCGGCCCTGCTCGGACTTCAATATCACGTGTTTCTCACCGCCATGGCGATGGTGATACTCGCTGATGATGCGTACCTTTTCATGGTCGCGTGGGAAACCATGGCGCTGAGTTCGTACTTTCTTGTTACCTCACATCACCGCATCCCTGAAATCCGAATGGCTGGCTTTCTTTACCTGGTCATGGCACATGTGGGTGCGATTTGTATCCTGCTTTGCTTCGGTGTCCTGCAAGGAGGCAGCTGGCAATTCACCTTTGACGCGATGCGCGGAGCCTCGCTCACGCCCTTCCTGGCCACGACCGCATTCCTTCTTGCTCTTGTAGGCTTTGGAGCAAAGGCGGGACTGGTTCCGATGCATGTTTGGTTGCCCGAAGCCCATCCAGCTGCACCCTCTCCGGTCTCGGCAATGATGAGCGGAATCATGCTCAAAACTGCGATCTACGGAATCCTGCGGATCAGCTTTGACCTGCTGCACGTCAGGCTTTGGTGGTGGGGAGTCCTGATGATCGTTCTTGGGCTCTTCTCCGGAATATTCGGTGCCATCTTCGCGGCCGTGCAAACTGATATGAAGCGCCTTCTCGCTTACTCCTCGATCGAAAATGTTGGGCTGATCGTTACGGGTATTGGTCTTTCAATTCTCTTTGAAACGTCCAATCTCCACCTGTTTGCAGCTCTCGCCCTCAGCGCCGCATTGATCCACGCACTGAACCACTCCTTATTCAAGAGCTTGCTTTTTTTGGTCACGGGTTCCGTTTTGCACGCGACAAAGACGCGTAACCTTGGAAAACTTGGTGGCCTGATCCGTCGCATGCCGTGGGTAGCCGCGCTGGCATTGGTCGGCACACTCTCCATTGCGGGTTTGCCACCGTTCAACGGCTTTGTGTCGGAATGGCTACTGCTGCAGTCTTTTCTATTCACCCCACAGATTCCGCATGCCTTTATTAATATGCTGATCCCGCTGGGAGCGGCGGCACTGGCCTTGATCGCGGCTCTGGCGGCTTATGTGATGGTGAAGTTTTATGGGGTCATCTTCCTGGGACAACCGCGAGAAGCATCCCTTTTGAACGCGCATGACGCCAATTGGCTCGAGCGCTTCGGCCTTGGCTGGCTCGCATTGGGCTGCATTCTAATCGGCGTGTTGCCTCAGCTCGCATTGGGTGCGGCCGCAAAGGTCACGCAGAATCTATTGAACCAGGCCATCGTATCCGGATCCACCGTCTGGTGGATTGCCCCGATCGCACCGGAACAGGCCTCCTATAGCGGCTTGATACTGCTCTGCGGAATCGTCGGTGTTGTCGGTGTCACCTTCGTGCTGGTACGTCTCCTTGCTCACGGGCGCGTACGACGCACTCCCGCCTGGGATTGCGGCTATCCATGGCAGACGCCCCGCATGCAGGATACGGCGGAAGGGTTCGGTCAACCCATCCGCCATATGTTCGGTATTTTCTTTCACATGGAACGCGATATGCCTGCACCGACCGACAGTGTCCCACGATATCGCATTTATCTCGAGGATCGACTGTGGCGTGGGATTTATCTCCCCATTGCTCGCGGCGTACAAGGTCTCGCGGACGCAGTTAGCGTTCTTCAAGGCGGCCGGCTGTCGATCTATCTGCTCTATAGCTTCATGACGTTGCTCGCCCTGCTGGTGTTTGTCTTATGAAAGGAATCAGCTTCGTTCGACAATTCGTAGAGATTGGGCTGGCCATTGCGATCGCACCATTATTCAGCGGATGGATTGCTCAATGCCGCGCCTGGATGCAGAGCCGATCCGCGCCTCCCCTGTGGCAGCCTTTTCGAATGCTGCGCAAACTCTTCCACAAAGACGTAGCTCTTGGCCACGGATGCATCGCCGCTCTTTCGGGCAACGCCGTATGTGTTGTTCGGAACGATGGTGCTTGCAGCGGGGATCATACCTTCGTTGGTTACCGACCTGCCATTTGCGCGCGTGGCCGACTCGATTGCTCTCATTGGCCTTTTTGCCACGGCGCGTGTCTTCCTCTCACTCGCTGCCATGGATATCGGCACAGCATTCGGCACCCTTGGGGCTCGACGGGAGATGATGATCGGGTTCCTTGCCGAACCTGCGCTCTTAATGGTGCTCTTCAATGCGTTTTTGCTTTATGGAAAGACGGCGCTGCCGAGCCTGGTGGAAGGATCGAGCGCACCTCGATCCGTTGTCGATCCGAGTGTGATCTTCGCGGCCGTCGCCTTTGTCATGGTGCTTCTGGCCGAAAACGCCCGCATCCCGATTGACAATCCGGCGACCCATCTGGAACTCACGATGATTCATGAGTCCATGATTCTGGAGTATTCCGCCCGCCACCTTGCTCTCGTCGAGTGGGCATCGAGTCTCAAGCTATTCAACTATGCCTGCATGGGCTTCGCTCTGTTTGCCCCTTGGGGTATCGCGACGCACGGAGCAGATGGAGGCGTGCCGCTGTTGCTGGCCATTGCCGCTCTGATAGGAAAACTTGTGATTGCCGGTGCCGCGTTAGCGCTGATCGAGTCGTTGTCGGCCAAGTTGCGGATCTTTCGGGCTCCGGAATATCTGGCGATGTCCTTTCTGCTTGCGGTGCTCGGATTGCTCGTCCACCTTCTCCAGGGAGCCTGAACAAGATGCACATGTCCCCCTTAATCTCGCAATTTCTAAAGGTTCTCGCCGCCGGCTTGCTACTCATCTCTTTTGCAATGCTCTCGGCGCGACGCACGCAGCGGCTGATCATTCTGTTTGCGTGGCAGGGCGGTATCCTCTTTCTCTCGACTTTGATCGTTGCCTATAGTTCCGGGCTGAGGGAGCCATATTACTCGGCAGCACTCACCCTGATCCTGAAAGTCATAGTGCTTCCCTTGATCCTGCACAGGTTGATCAACCGGCTCGGAGCCCAATGGGACAGCGAACCGTTGGTCAACGTTCCAACCACGATGCTCGTTGGACTGGTGCTGGTGATCTTCTCCTTTGGTCTGGCGCAGCCAATCACAATGCTGGCCACGACAGTCACGCGCCACAACATTGGGATCGCACTCAGCGTCATCCAGCTTGCCTTCCTGATGATGATTACCCGTCGCAAGGCGGTGTCGCAGGTAATTGGGTTTCTCGCCATGGAGAACGGATTGTTCTTCGCGGCCACCAGCGCAACGTACGGAATGCCCATGGTCATCGAGCTAGGCATCGCGCTTGACCTGCTGGTGGGTGTATTTATTCTCGGTATCTTCTTCTTCCAGATTCGAGAGCAGTTCGACAGCCTCGATCTGCATCATCTGGAATCGCTCAAGGAGGAATAAGGTGGAGATTTATCTGGTTTTGGGCATGCCGCTGCTGGGGGCCATTTTGCTGGCCTTTTTCGGCGCACGCCGTTTCGCGGCGGAACTCAATTCTGGAATGAGCCTTGCCACGCTGATCGCCTCGTCATTTCTTGTTTTGCGTGTCATTTGGTATGGCCCGATGTTGGTCGGGCACGAGCAATTCTTCGTCGATTCATTCAATGTCTTTCTCGTCGCCCTAACTGCCTTTGTGGGGTTCACGACGGCACTTTTTTCAGGTCCATACATGCGCATTGAAGAGCATCACGGGCGCGTCACTCAACGCCGTCTCCGTCTCTACCACAGCATGTATCAACTCTTCATGGCTGCCATGCTGTTGGCGCTCTTAACCAACAACATGGGTCTGCTGTGGGTGGCGATGGAAGCCGCCACGCTCTCCACCGTGTTGCTGGTTTCTCTTTACCGCACGCGAGCGAGCCTCGAAGCGGCTTGGAAGTATTTCATTCTGTGCGGCGTGGGCATTGCTCAGGCATTGTTTGGCACGATCCTGCTGTATTTTGCGGCAGAACACGCGCTTGGCCGCGAAGGCATGACCGCGCTACTTTGGACGCACCTCAATGCCGTGAAGGGGCAACTTGAACCACGGGTAATGGGGCTAGCGTTTGTCTTTCTTCTGGTCGGCTATGGAACCAAGGTCGGTCTGGCTCCCCTGCACAACTGGCTACCAGACGCTCACGCGGAAGGACCGACCCCGGTTTCCGCGGTTCTTTCCGGACTTTTACTGAATGTCGCTCTCTACGCCGTCATCCGCTGCAAAATCCTTGCCGAGGGTTCAGTGGGTGCATCTCTTCCAGGTCGAATGCTGATGACCTTCGGACTTCTGTCGGCAGTGCTCGCTGCATTCTTCCTCTGGAGGCAGCGCGATATCAAGAGACTCTTTGGCTACTCCTCCATTGAACACATGGGAATCATCACCTTCGCTTTCGGGTTGGGCGGTCCTGTCGCAAATTTCGCAGCGCTGTTACACATGACGGTTCACTCACTTACCAAGTCATCGATCTTCTTCACCGCAGGCCACGCATCGCAGACCTCCGGCACACAACAGATGGACGGCATTCGAGGCTTGCTTGGCATCAGCCCGACTATTGGCTGGGGCCTCGGGTTGGGATCACTTGCCATTCTCGGCATGCCTCCGTTTGGAGTGTTTGCGAGCGAGTTTCTCATTCTTACGACGGCAATGCGGGAGCATCCATGGACCACACCACTGCTGCTGCTTGCGCTTGGAGTAGCGTTCGCAGCGATCTTCAGCCGAGTTCAGCCCATGGTGTTCGGTGACAGCAATGCGCCAAAGTTGCCGCACTCGCCAGCCCTGCTGCCGGTATTCGTCCATCTCGCCATGGTGCTGACGCTGGGGCTCTACATGCCACCGGCGCTTGCTGCCTGGTATCGCGCCGCCGCAGGGCTTATCGGGTGATGCACATGAGTTTTGATTTCTTCGAACAATCTATGAAAGAGCTTCCCTCGAATCTGGTCTGTGTCTCCGCGAGGTTAGGGGCAATCGAATGGCGACAGACCGCTGAAGCATACTGCAAGTCTGGTGGCCGCCTTCTATCTCTCTGGGGTGCGGATGATCGCGATCTGGACGGCCAATTCCGCATCTACGCAGTCTACCTACTTCCAGCAGGCAGTGTCGCAGTCCTCGAGCACGAGATTGAAGGTCAAACTCACCCCACCTATCCGAGCCTCGGGGATCTATTCCCATCGGCGTCGCGCATGGAACGCGCGACCTACGACCTGCTTGGAATCGCCAGCACTGCGACGGATAAGCGTGGCTGGCTCCGCCATGGCGGCTGGCCCGAGACGGCCTTTCCACTGCGTCGAAACGTCGACGGAAGATTGCAATATCCCCTGGAGTCCGAACCATATCCCTTTGTCCAGGTGGAAGGCGATGGTGTGCACGAGATTGCTGTTGGCCCTGTGCACGCGGGGACGATCGAGCCGGGGCATTTTCGCTTCTCTGTCGTCGGGGAGAAGGTTTTGCGGCTTGAGGAACGCCTTGGATACACACACAAAGGAATCGCAAAGAGGTTTGAAGAGATGTCTCAAGAGCATGCGCACCGTCTAGCGGCGCGCGTCTCCGGCGATTCAGCCGTAGCCTTCTCCTGGGCGTATTGCGCGGCACTGGAAGCGATCACTCAAACTGTTTGCACTTCTCGGGCTTTGAATCTGCGTGCGCTCGCGCTCGAGCACGAGCGCATCGCCAACCATCTGGGCGACTTAGGTGCGCTCGGTAACGATGCAGGATTTGCTTTCGGGCTTACTCAATTCTCACGCTTGAAAGAGGATCTTCTGCGGAACAATGCCACGGTTTTCGGAGCGCGCTACCTGTTCGACTACATCTTGCCAGGAGGAGTGGACACCGATCTGCCAGAGTACGCGTATGGTTTGCTAATTGGTCACTACGCGGAACTGGAGCGTGCCGTGGCGAATCTACGCTCCATCTACGACGAACATGCCGGACTCCAAGACCGTTTCCGCGAGGCAGGATTCTTGAAGCAGGAATTGGCTGAGAAGCTCGGCGTCATCGGATTGGTAGGGCGTGCGTCGGGCATTGGCTGCGATTTGCGGGTAGATCACCCTTGGCCTCCCTACGATAAGGTGGGACCGAAGTTGGTAAGCCACCTTTCAGGCGATGTCGCGGCGCGCGTCTTGGTCCGGTTTGACGAGGTCGTTGAATCTCTTCGAATTTGCAGAGCGCTCCTTGAAGATGCTTCGAACGGGCCCGTTCGGACTGATGTTCCTGTCGCGGAGCCAGAGCGCCTTGGTATCGGTCTGATAGAGGGTTGGCGCGGTCCGGTGATGATCGCCCTTGAAAGCGGCCGACAAGGCGGAATCCGGCGCTGCCACGCGCATGACCCCTCTTGGCAGAATTGGCCGGCTCTTGAATATGCAATCCTCGGCAACATCGTTCCCGACTTTCCCTTAATCAACAAATCCTTCAACCTGTCCTACAGCGGACAAGACGGATGAGGTAAGAATGTTTGACGTTCTCTCACGTATGATTAGCACGGGGATATTGACCGACTCTCCGCGAACTCCTCTCGAAGAGATTCCGACCGTCGAAATGCTTCAGAAAGATTTGCTGGCGGTCCTGGGCCGTGCCCTCTGTATTCGCCACGTCGATGCCGGTTCGTGTAATGGATGCGAGTTGGAGATCCAGGCGCTCAACAATCCTTACTATAACCTCGAGGGAATCGGGATCAAATTCGTTGCCAGCCCGCGGCATGCCGACCTGTTGCTCGTCACGGGTCCAGTATCCGTGAATATGGAAGAGGCCCTGAAACGCACTATCGATGCCGTACCCGATCCTAAAAGGGTTATTGCGGTCGGGGACTGCGGAGGCTGCGGCGGAGTCTTCGGAGAGAGCTACGCCAGCAGGGGCGCCGTTGCGAATGTCATTCCCGTGAATTACACGGTTAGAGGCTGTCCGCCCAACCCCGCCGCGATTTTGAAGGCGATCGTGCAGACCGTTCACTCAGTCCCTATCGAGGCATAATCTGCCTCTTGGTAAAAGCCAGGAGATCGTCGGCTCACGAGAGGTCCTTCTTGAAGAAAAGAATTCTAATCTTACCCAAAACCCCTTCCAAAGTGTTTTCAACGGGAGGAGAGAAGGCAAGGACAAGGAGAACATGGCCACGTGCTGATTTATTTTTGGTCATTCTCGCTGCGGGTTTCTTGGGCATATCGATCTTTTTCTCTAAGGCCGCTCTTGTCCGGAAAGAATTGCCTTCACAGGCGGAGACCAACTCCGTTGCTAAGCAGTTGTCCTCGTTAACTCAATCCGATTTGATTGTGTTTTCAGATGGCCGAGTCTGGTATGTACGAGGGGTTCAAGGGAACAACATAGAAATCGTCGGTTGGATTGGCGACAATACCAAATCTGAAGAAATCAACTCATTCGTCCTCGCAGATGACAATTTCACAATCGTTCGCCAGAACGACCCGAAGTGGGCCGAGGCCAGAGACAGATATTTCAAGCAATGAATCTCAAAAATCCACGCGGAATTCAGTTTGGCCATAGAAGTGTTTCCTTGGATTGGGGTGCAGCCGAAGATTCCAGAGTATTTTCTCTGTTGACGACGTCAGATCTGCATACGGCACTAGAGATTTATCATCAGCTACTAGTGTAGTGTCTCATTAATAGAATCATTTATATATCGAGCCTTCTCTTATGATGAGGAGACCTCGATATGCGTGTAGCGCAGCCCATTGTTCTGAGTGAAGAGGTCCGGCGGAAGCTGGAGCAGCAGTCGCGCGGGCGCTCCACGCAAGCGCGTGTGGTGCTTCGCAGCCGCATCGTGCTGCTTGCTGCCGAAGGGCTCCAGAACAAACAGATTGCAACGGCGCTGAAAGTAGCTCCCCGCATGGCGGCGCTTTGGCGGGGGCGGTTTATCGAGCATGGCATCGAAGGTCTTTTGAAAGATGCGCCTCGGCCCGGCCGCTCGGAGTCGATCTCCAGAGCTTCGTTGATCGAAAAGACCACCCAGAGCACTCCGGCCAATGCCACGCACTGGTCCACGCGCACCATGGCGCGGGAGATGGGCATTTCGAAAGCTTCGGTGTCGCGCATCTGGCGGGCCAGCGGTCTGAAGCCACATCGCGTGGAAAGCTTCAAGGTCAGCAACGATCCGAACTTCGCGGACAAACTGGAAGCCATCGTCGGACTATATCTCAATCCGCCGGAGCACGCGCTGGTGTTGTGTGTGGATGAGAAGAGCCAGATACAGGCGCTGGATCGCACCCAGCCCGGCCTGCCGATGAAGAAGGGCCGCGGCGCCACCATGACCCACGATTACAAGCGCAACGGCACGACCACGTTGTTCGCCGCGTCTCAACACCGCCAACGGCGAGGTATACGGCCTATGCCAGCAGAAGCACCGCCATCAGGAATGGCTGAAGTTTCCTGCGCATGATCGATCAGACGATCCCGGCCAACAAAGAAATCTATCTGATCTGCGATAACTACGCGACCCACAAGCATGCGCGCGTTCAACGCTGGCTGCTGACACACGCCGATTCCATGTCCGCTTCACGCCTACCTCGGCATCATGGCTCAACATGATCGAGCGTTTCTTCCGCGATCTCACCCACAACCCAATCCGGCGCGGCGTCTTCCAGGATCTGGAACAACTCATCACCGCCATCGGCGACTACATCGACGCACCACAACAAGAACCCGAAGCCCTTCATCTGGACCGCAAAGGCAAACGACATCCTCGAAAAGGTCACTCGCGCTCAGACCACGCTCAATAAAAGACGATCTGCGTGAGACACTACACTAGCTTGGGCGCTTTGAACTTGCCCGAAATGACGGAACTTTCTGGCTCCAGAGCACGTAAAACGTGCTGACTTCCCCACAAAATTTGGGCGCCTCATGTCCCTGCCCCTCACGGCGTTGCGGGTCTGCGTTGCGCATGAGTCTTCAGTCATTGGAGGTTTGTATTTGTACGAGAGGAGCCACGATGGAAATCGAAGTTGTAAAACAGGATTCAGCATCCCAGAGCCAGATGGCGAGACATGAGAATTTCCGCCCCGCCTGCGTGCTTTCCGTAACGGTCGTCGTGCTGGCGGCAGTTCTATCGATGATTGGCCTCCTATATCCCGGCGTGTACCGCGGCAACTGGGGTAATGGCACGTCGTTAGGCAACGATCTGGTGACGCTGGTGGCGGCGGTTCCCGTACTGGCGCTGGCAATCATTTACGCGGCGAGAGGATCTGTTCGCGCACGTTTGCTATGGCTCGGGGCGCTGTACTACATGGTCTACAACTATGCGTTCTATGTATTCGGAATGCCCGTCACAAGGCTTTATCTGCCAATCATCGCCGCCTTCGCGCTCTCCGGTTTCGCTTTCGTACTGGGCATGGGCAACCTTGATGTCGAAAGCATCAGCCGGAGATTCAGTCCCCAGACACCGGCGAGACTAATCGCCGCGTACCTGTTCTATGTGGCGGTAATGGTCTCCTTTTTGTGGATTTCGCAATGGGTCAAGTTCCTGCTTACGGGGCACGTTCCCGACGTCAATGGAAGCCAATACGCGTACCAAGTAATCGCGGCCGTCGATCTGAGTTTTATGGTGCCACTGCAGATTTCGGCCGCCTACTTGTTGTGGAGACGCCGCCCCTGGGGCTATGTCCTGGGCGCAGTGGCGCTCGTGCAAGGCGCGATATACACCGCAGTAATGGCGATGGTTTCTGTGTTCGGTTGGATACTGACTCTCGGAGCGCATTTGTTCTCAGGTTGGTTTATCAATTGCATCGTTGGCTGCACCCTGTGTCTCCTGTGTCTCGCAGGATTGCTCCTTAATGTAAACAGGCCAGCGGAAGTGCACTCAGAACTCTAATTTTAGATCGCTGAGTGCCTCGGCGATTTACTGTTCGCCGAGAAAGTCGTAGCGAGTCAATTGGCAAAGATCACTTGTCCGCGAAGGCGGTTATACAGCAACGTGGCTCGCTGCAAGTTGAAGGATTCAGTCCATGTGGACGCGTGGACTGAGCCAGATTCGGTCTTGACCCCCGGTCAGACGCATCGAGAACACTTGCCGGCTTCAGGGATTCATCTGGCGACTTTGTAGCAAAGAGTCAGAGTGTCACTACATTCTCCTTCGCGATTCTCCAAAGGATGCCTGGATGGCAGCTATCTCCTCTGACTCTCTTTCCTGCCCGTTCGAGGACTTGCGGATAACTGAGTGCCGTCGCCTGTTTTCATCCAGGCCTGCGGAAGCAGGTACGCCAAACGAAGTGGGCATGAGACCGGACTTGCAGGCTTTCCGGAAGATCAACTTGGCTGCACCTGCACCGATGGGTCTTGAGAATAGAAATCCCTGAAGGTAATCGAAGCCCAAATCGCGCCGAATGCGCAACTGTCCTCGGGATTGAGTTCAGTAGCACGCCGCCTTGAATCAAGCAGACACCGGACGCGCCCGCTTTTGCTCTAGAGAAACCTTAGGGTGGGGCGGTTTCCTAGAGGTGCCTAACGATCAAGAAGGTTCCTTCTTGTAATTGCATTTCGAGCATAAGACCATTGGAAACACGAATAACGCAATCGTGTAGCCAGTCCGCTGCATTCAATCCACATTTGCAATCGGAGGAAACGAAATGTCCCGGAAGATTTTTCTTGCGACGCTGATAGCAGCGTTCGCGTGCACAATGGCCTTAGCGGCAAGTGTCGAAGGCAAGTGGAAGGCGACATTTAACACCCAAATGGGAACTCAAAACTACACATACGAATTTCAAGTGGATGGAAACAAAGTGACTGGTACCGCTACCAATGATCGCGGTCAGACACCGATTACGGAAGGCAAGCTGGACGGGGACACGATTACCTTTGTCGAACCCCTCAGTTTCAACGGCAACGACATCCGAATCGAATACACCGGCAAGGTCGACGGCGACCAAATCAAGTTCACGCGAAAGGTCGGAGAATTTGCTACCGAAGAACTGGTTGCCGAACGCTCAAAATGAAGCTTCTCCACACAGCGGCGGCGAGACAATCTCAACGCGAAAACCAAAATCAGAATCTCTGGTGAATGAATGGAGCTTGGGGCAGGTCATGGAGACTTTTTTGAAAAAAATGAAACTCTCTATCGTCGCGGTGCTTATCTCGACCTTCTTGTCCGGCGTATTGGTCATGGCACAGGTGCAGAGTGCCGCCGTCACCGGAGGGCGCGTGGAAGGCGTGCTCGCCGACGGCGTTGTCTCGTTCAAGGGTATTCCCTTTGCCGCGCCCCCGATCGGGCGACCTGCGCTGGAAGGCTCCCCATCCTGTCAAACCGTGGAGCGGCGTGAAGAAGGCGGACTCGTTTGGCGCGATGTGCATGCAGGACGCCAATATGAGCAGAATATTTGGGGGACCTCCAGAGACGAGCGAAGACTGCCTCTACCTTAATGTGTGGACCCCTGCCAAGTCCGCTGGAGACAAACTCCCGGTTATGGTGTGGATCTACGGCGGCGGTTTCTTCGGCGGACAAACCGGAAGTCCCGCCTATGACGGCTTCAACTTCGCTAAGAAGGGCGTTGTGATGGTCAGCATCGCCTATCGGGTGGGCGTGTTCGGCTTCCTCGCGCATCCGGAGCTTAGCCGCGAGAGCGGCAAAGGTTCCGGAAATTACGGCCTCGAGGACCAAATCGCAGGCCTGAAGTGGGTCAAGCAAAATATCGCCGGCTTTGGCGGCGATCCCTCGCGCGTGACGATCTTCGGCGAGTCGGCCGGCGGCATCTCGGTCAGCATGCTTGCCGCCTCACCGGCCGCGAAGGGCCTGTTCCAGCGAGCCATCTCCGAGAGCGGCGGCAGCTTTGCTCCACCGCGTTATGACGACGAAGGAGGGGAGACCGTTTTTGCGCTGAAGGTGGCCGAGGCCCGCGGCGAAGACTATCTCAAACGGCTTGGCGTCAAAGACATCAATGCGGCCCGGGCCCAGTCTGCGGACGCGGTGCAGAAGGCCATGGGGCCCCCGATGGGTCAAGGCTTCTGGCCAGTGCTTGACGGTAACGTCATTGTCGGCGATCAGTACGAACTGTACCAGGCCGGCCGCTTCAACGACACCTCGGTGCTCATCGGCACGAACTCCGACGAAGGCGCGCTCTTCTCGCGCGGGTCTGTAACCCCGGCACAGTTCGAATCGCAGATCCGCAAGGGATACGGCGCGCGCGCCGATACGATTCTCGCGGCATATCCGCACGCCACCGATGCGGAAGCGACCCGCTCGATGAAGAATATCTTCCGCGAATCAACATTCGCGTGGCACACCTGGACATGGGCGAGGTTGCAGTCGCAAAAGGGCAAGGGCAAGGTCTATTTGTACTACTTTGACTATCACCAGCCGGATGAGCCGGAGGGCGCGAGCCATGGCACCGAGATGGGGTACGTCTTTGGCCATCTGGACGGTGTAGGCGCCATGTTGTCCCATCTGAAAGGTCCGGCGAAGCCGGAAGACCTCGCTATGTCCGACCTGATTAGCAACTACTGGGTAAACTTCGCCAAGACCGGCGATCCCAATGCTCCCGGCATGCCCACCTGGCCGGTCTTCACAACTTCGGCCCAGCAAGCCATGTTTCTGGATTCGCAATCCAGCGCCCACCCGGTCCCAAACATGAAAGAGCTGAAGGCATTCGATGACTACTACGTCTGGCGGCGCGCTGAGTTGAAAAAACATTGATCCGGAGTTCTGAATATTTCGCCTCAGACAAACATTGAGTCTGGCGAAGAGCTGGAAACTACTATGTGCCGGCCAAGCTGCAGCAGAAAGCATTCCTATACTTGTGCAACGTGGACAAATATCTCCCCATAACTCCGAATCTCATGGGTCGGCTCGTCACCGACGCCCACTCCGAGGCTTGCGGTTGGGCGAAACCTTATCAATTCGAAAGCTCCCGTCATGAGGAGATCGCAATATCTCGAGTTTTCAGTCAATCCTGGGCCATCCGGACAATGGGCTTTACGACCGTCCCTGACTCCGAGTCGGAGATCGCTTGATTGATGTCTTCCATATCGTAGAACTTGAGCATTCGGTCGTAGGGGAATCGGCCCTGCTTCTGGAGTTCGATCAGTTGTGGGATAAAGATCTCCGGGTCACTGTCCCCTTCGACAATACCGCGCACTTTGCGGCCCGCGGTCATGAGATGCATTACGTCGAGGCAAATCTCAGACCCTGGACTCGAAGCACCTACAAGTCCGCAGTGGCCTCGCAGGGTCAGCGATTCCACGGCCTGCCGAATGACCTTGGGACTGGCCGTGGTGTCCAGAGCGTAGTGAACGCCAGCCCCGGTGATTCGCATAATGCTGTCGACGATATTCTCCTCAGCGGCATTGATTGTGTGCGTGGCCCCGAGTTCGCGCGCAAACTCGAGTCGCTTTGCATTGAGATCAACGCCAATAATGGACGTCGCCCCCACCACACGAGCCGCCATGATGGCCGCCAATCCAACCGATCCGGCGCCAAAGGCCGCAAACGACTTTCCCACGCCCACCTTCAGACTGTTGATCACGGCGCCCGCCCCCGTCTGAATACCGCACGCAAGGGGGCCCAGGCGCTCCAGCGGAGCATCCTTCGGAACCTTCACGACGTTGCGCTCCGTGCACAACGCGTAGCTGGCGAAAGACGACTGCCCAAAGAAATTGCCGTGAATCCTTTCTCCACCCTTCGAAAGCGGCGAGGTACCATCCGACCGGCTGCCGGCGAAATTACGACCAAAGAAATCGTGGCAGTATGTTGGTTCATGTTCGTGGCAACTCTCGCATGTTCCGCATGAGTTGTACGTCATCACAACGTGATCACCGGCTTTGACCTTGGATATGCTCTGTCCCACCCGTTCCACAACACCTGCGCCCTCATGCCCGAGGACAATCGGTTGTGGGACCGGAAACGTTTGGTCACGCATAGCGACATCGGTGTGGCAAACCCCGGTGGCGACAACCCGAACGAGGATCTCATTGTCCCGTGGTTCCGCCAGGTCAATGATTTCAAGCGATTGCGGCGCGTGCGGCGCGCGCGTAACGGCTGCCGTTATCTTCACGGTGATCTCCGATTGAATTGGATTGCTAAACGCGGTTAACAGCGGTCTGCGACTCGTGCTTTCTTAGCTGCCAGAATTGAAGGAACTCAGCGTAAAAAATCAAAAATGGGAAAGTGACGCCGAGTAACGCAGACGCGAGCCAGATCTCGAAGTCATTTACCGGTGGACCTGACCTGAGCGGGCCGCTGATGGACCGGCAAAGGACGCCATAGAGCAGCGCAAGCACGGTGCCTATTACGGCTGAGGTCAGAGCATTCAGAACACCTCTCACCGACTGCGAAAACTTGCTGAACAGAGTTCCATGCAGCATGTTCATGATGATGATGGTCCCGAAAATGAACGGGATGGGAACGCGGACCATGAACCTGAGCGGGTCCATCCCCAGAACAAAGATTCCGAAATAGAAGATGACTGCAGCGAGCACCAGACAAAGAAGAGTCCAGACCAGACCTAGCACCGGCTGCCTCATCAGGCTCGCGGAACAGGGTGAAAGGCCAAAGATCAAAATTAAGCACAAGAAACATGATTGAGTTAAAGGTGATGTAGAAGACCAAAGCGAGGTTCGCACTAAAGAGCCCGTGCGGATCGAGGGACGGGACATAGACGGGCGCGTCCTGCATGAAGGCATAATTAAAAAACAGTCGGAACAGGAGAAAGTTTATGGCATAACAGGCGGCCAGCATGGTCAGGCCGGCAGCCACGGGATCCTTGATGAATGAGCTGAAGGGCCAGCCGCCAAACATGATGGTCGCCGTGAAAGTCACCACCACCATTGCAATCGTGCACATCATGAGCATTGGCACCGGGGGATTGACATTGCCGCCCACGACGGCTCGCGTTGCCGCTCCGCCAACTGCTCCTACCAGGAGTGTCAATAGGATTAGCAGAAATCCCTTGAGCGGTTGGGGGCACGAAGCTGCGAATTCCGGTTTCTTGCATCCCCAGGCGACGCCAATAACGATCTCCATCGGAATGACGGAGATGAGGCAAAACGAAACCAAGCCCATAAACTTCGGAGCGTCAAAGAGTGAGATGAAACCAAGTGAAACTGCGATGACCAGCGCGGAAGCGGCGATGCCGGCAATCGGTTGTTTGAGGTTCATCCTATAGTTGTCTCACGGAACAGGAACGCCCATCTGTTCTCGTCCTTTCTTCCGCATATCGACTTCTCGTTTCTTTTCTTGCAGGCGCAGGAACGGCCCACGACCTGAGCGCTTAAATCGTCCCGATGGCTCATCTTCGAGCATCCGTCGCCTGTAGACTTATGCCTATTTGAAAAAAGATGATTCTCGCCGAGGGCAACCCACTATTCAGGTAATTCTGTCCCCGACAGCCAATTCTCCCCTCGCACGTAGAGTGCCTCAATTTCCGGTCCCGTATGTCCCGGCATATCCGGCTTGGGATCGAAACCAATCTGAGCTTGTAGATAAGCGAGGTGCCGATAGCCTTCGGGATATTTGGTGAGAAGCTTCGGGTCGAGGTGGAGCTTGGCTTCAGGATCAACTGGGTCCATCCGATCTTTCTCGTAAATCGGCTGCCGCAAAACTATGCCCCAACGGCCCTCTCGCTTTTCGAGGAAATCGTAGAATCGCCCGATGCAGGCGACGTCACATAGTATGCCGTGAACTGGCCCGCGCTGGAGAATTGTCATCTTCGTCTGTGCGATTGCGCGCTTACCCCGGACCTCGATCGAGCTGCCGCCCAGCAGGTGCATGACGCGCATTCCGTTGGCGAACGACTTTTTGCTGTTCTCGATGAATTCTTCAGCAGTTCCCTGAGCCCAGGTAGCCATCATGCGGCCATCATCGTGCCAAACTGTGCGGAACTTGTCCCACATGCGCGCGTCGCGCCACAAAACCCAATTCTCGATCAGCTCACGGATGATCAAGCGATCCTGTAGTTCCTCATTCACCTCGCGCTCTCCCTATGATTTGACTTTCGAGCTTCAGCAAACAATCGAGACCGTGTCACTAGAATGCATTTACAGCGCGCCTCGTCAGGCTTCACTTCGCTGTCGAATAATCCTTGTATTCGGCTGTGAAAAGAGTGTGTCGGAGTCCATATCCCCCCGCGCCGGATTCTCCATTGACGACACTCTCCGAGTTGATAACGGTGCGAACCGGAAGTATGCTCACCCTACCCCCAACAGGTACAGGGCCATAGTCAATCCTGATGCTCTGCTGGTGAACAACGGCGGTTTGCGCTGGCTCGGCCTCGACTACCACGCGGATGATGATGCCGGATTCAGGATCCACAAATATCTCCCCGTGATACGGAACAATAGCCCTGTAGTGGTTCCATTCCGCAGAGGTCTGAAGGTTCCCTTCGGCGCCGCCCGACGCTGCGCCCTTTGCGGTTGGTTGATCGGGCGCGAGGGTTGGACCGGTGAGGGCGGTGTAGAAAGTGGCAACACCGAACTGTTTTACGTTGGGGAAGCAGCAGACATTGATTTCGAACTGGGAGTCCTTGCGCGGTACCGAGAACGTGAACACACCGGCGGCCTTGCCGTACACGTTCTGCCACCGAGTCCAGCGTAACGACCCGGAGGCCAGTGCCTGTCTGAAGACTAATGCCAGCGAAGGAGACGGCTGCTGAATCTCAATCATTCCGTTCGCTCCCCACGCGGTGTTGACTTTGTCGCCCTGGAACTGCTCGACACCGCGTTGGAAAATCACCCGCTTCTGGGTGGAGTTGATGTAGTGCATGAAGGTGGCGGGCTTGGAGAAAGTGGCGTCCCCCTGAGCTCCGCCCTGCAGACCGCCGGATCCAGCGATGGCATCCATGCTGTCCTGGAAGCGGAGGGTCGTAAGACTTGCGGAAAGTGGCGGCAGATTGTCATACGTTCCCGCGATCCATGCGTATGCCTTATCAAGCATGCTCTGCCGCAGATCAGGGCTGGGTTGGAGCAGGTTCGGCAACTCAGACGGAGGCGGGATGAGGTCTGCGGCGCGGCCCTCCAGGATGAAGATCTGAGCCGAAGACTGCGCGCCGGGCACACGGGAAATCAAATCGTTCATGCGAACTGGGGTAAGTTGTTCCGTAAGCTCGACCTGCTTAAGGGCGTTGGCCACTTCGACGTCCGGCTTTCCTGCCTGTTGGAGAGACCGAACCAAATCCTCAAGCTGGCCGACGCTGATTGACTTGCCGCACCAGCCTGGCACGGTGGTCAGAACAATTGCGAGTGCTCCGCAGATCGCTATTCGAGCCCTTAGCACTGCGATCACAAGGGGCCGCGGATCTAGAGATCTGCACATTGACTTCCCTCTCATTGGCACTCCAATTCGCTAACAACATGAGTTTTTACTGAAGCGAGAGCTATCAATTCTAGAGCTGACGCCCCATCGAGAGCAGGCGAGATCGGGGATCGATCGGCGCAGTCCAGATGCACGCATCGATCTGTGAATTTGCTTTCGCGGGATCGCGTACCCCCGGACGCACGGCGAGTCCAGCATCCACCGCTGCCTTTACGATAGCCGTCCCCGAGCAATAGTCGGATGCTTGAGATATCTTTTCAAGTAGGAACCTTTATGAGCGTTAGTTACCTTCTGGAAACCACCCCAGCGTGTGACGTATTCAATCGCAACTGTCGCCAACGAAGCACAGAGAACTATCCAATCGCCCAGTCGCAATCTGTTCATGGCGCTACTGCCCGTCCCTGTCAGCAGGATTGGTTGCCGTGAGGTAGTATCGAATCCTCTATCCAGGGACGAGGACGTTTTGAGGTCGAGGGACGCCAGCCAGTTGCTTTTCCAAATCACTGACTGACACTCAATCCCGGAACAGTCCTACATGCGCCCGCGCATCGCCGTGGATGGAGGCACTATTCCCTTAAGGCGGAGATAGACCACCATCTGGCCGTACATCTCATTGTTGTGTGCGGTGTTCTTCTGGATGTTCCCGAGCTTCGAGCCGCGCATGAATCCCTGGCCGGAGACATCCGTGGCATTCGCGTCTGTCACGGTCGCGAACGCCGCATCGCACGCATCGAAGGATTTCTTCAACACCGCAATGACTTCATCCTTGGTGGTTGCAGTAGATGGAGGTTTGCGTTCAAACGGAGCACCACTGATCACGGCGCAAATCCCCGTCTGGACCTGTGCGACATGGGTAAACAGCTCACCATAGCTGCGAATCTCCGGAGTCGGCTTGAACGAGAAGTTCTCAGCCGGCATTGCCTCGGCGGCCGCGACGATGATCTTTTTGGTTTGGTTGTAGCCGGCAAGTGCTTCGCCCACCAGTGACGGCTTTGCAGAATCTGGCGCCGGTGGCGGTGCTGGTTGCTGGGCAATGGCTATGCTGGCCGATCCGGCAATCAGAGCCGCAGAAGCCAATACAAGATGGAATGTGCGTTTCATCGATTTACCCTCCGTGGTTGACAGAATCCGAAGTAGTCCCGCTTTGGCCCCTGCAATCATTTCGTGAATCCCGACGTCGTGATTCCATCTTCCATCAGCCCGATGTTATCCACCATGCGAATACGTCCATCGAGGATTTTGAAGACTTCACTGATCTGCATCCTCAAGGGGTTGCCGCCGTAGTAAAGGATGGCGTACCCAGCCACGATGCCGCGTTCCGGATCGACGAGGCCGATACGAATCTCTGTTGCCGGTCCCCACGGCCTCGGGCCCAAGTTGCTCTCATAGCAACCGACGTCTCCGCTAGCCTCCACTCCGTTCCGCGCGTTGTGCGTGATCCGGTTTCCGCTGTGGTAGCGGTCGCAGCGCGGGTCATAGTCGGCCTGGATGGGCTGATGATCGGTGAGTCCTTGAAAGTAGGAGGTAATGATGCGCTCCAACTGCTCGCGGGTGGCCCGCTCTTCAAGCGGCACGATCGTGTTGAAGAGAGGGTCGTAGGGAACAAGATTCTTGAGATTTACCCTGGCGCTATCATCGAAATTGATCTCGACTTCACTTATCTTGCCGTCGACCACCTTGAGTCGCGTACCGACGTAGACTCCTTTTCCGTCGGCGGTCTGCCCCGCCACGCGTTCAACAACGTTGCCTTTAATGGGATCGGCGTAGACGCCTTCTGAAAGGATCTGTTTTACGATTGACCACTTACTATCGGCCAGCGTGATGGACTTGGTGTTCTCGCGGATCTGGACATCCGGTGCGAGCCGAATTTTCTGTGGAGTATGGGCCAGCATTGCGGCATTGAACTGCCTGGCTTGGTCAAGAAGGCATGTACGGTCGCACGTGGCGGCGGATGCTGCGCTACTCACGCCGAACACCGCAATCGCAGCGAGTGCCAAACTAAAGATTTTCACTGAAACGTTCCTTGTCATCCATCGTCCTCTCTTATCAACCTTCGTTCGCTTAAGGGGAATAACTTTGCAGCCTGCTTGGTCTGGCCGGATGTCGGATCCTGCGATCACCGGATGCTGAATTGCCGCCCGGTCAATAGGTGGGCTCTGCTTCACGCCTGGAACGCGGAGCGTGCGAAGGCCTCGAAGGTCATGGCCTTTCTCCCCGTGATCCTCTCGAAGTCGTCAGAGACCCCCGCGGCAAACCCAGCCCGCACGAGCGAGTAAAGCATTCCCAAGTAATCGACGATTGGCTCAGGCATGCCCTGAGCACGGGCTCCCTCAAGCATTTGGTCTTCAGTGAGAGAGTGATACACAACCGTGTGGCCTGAGACTTCGCTGATAATCTTCGCGACCTCAGAGTGATCGAGCGCAGCTGGACCGGTGAGATCAATTTCCTTTCCGGTCAGCGACCGCTCCAAGGCAGCTGTTACAACTGCAGCGATATCCACGACCGAAATGAAGCTGGTCTTGCCGTCTCCCGCCGCAAGAAAGATTCCGTGCTGTTCACGAATGCTGGACGCCAGGAAGCCCTCGGAGAAGTTTTCCATAAAGAAGTTCGGCCGCAGGATCGTGTACGGCAGGCCGGAGTCGATTACACGGTGCTCGACGATACGCATTGGCGCCTGCTCGTTATGGTTCACACCAAAGGCCGAAACGAGAACGATGTGCTCGATGCCGGCGCCTTTCGCTGCTGTGACGACAGGGCCAAGCAGGGTTGGAGCATTCGCTTCGAGCGGCGGTGCCATCAATACCACCGCCGCCATACCCTCGAGCGATGGCGAAATCGTCGAGGGCTTGGCGTAGTCGAAATGCACCGCTTCCGCCTTCGGATTTGCCTTCGCAGGATTGCGAACTCCCTGACACACTGCAAGTCCCGCATCCATTGCTGACCTGACAATTGCTCTGCCCAAAACTCCTGTTGCACCTGTGATTAAAACCTTTTGCATTGAACCTCTCCCGGGAGTATCTTCGGATCGTTGGGATATTAAGACAAGTAGGCACCTTTATGAGCGATAGTCACCTTTTGGAAACCATCCCTCCCTGGAACGTCTTTGACCGCCACTGTCCAACGCGCCAGGTGCTTGATCTTATTGCAGATAAATGGACTGTCTTGATTATCCGGCGGCTCGCTGATGGGACTCTACGCTTCGCCCAGTTACGGCGATCGGTGGACGGGATCTCGCAGAAAGTACTGACCAACACACTTCGCGGTTTGGAGCGGGACGGAATCGTGACGCGGCGGATCTACGCCAGCGTTCCACCCAAAGTGGAATATTCTCTGACCAGTCTGGGACGCTCCTTGTGCAATTTGGTCGAGGGCATCTGCGGTTGGGCCGAAGCCAACATTGAGCAGGTGCAGGCGGCGCGCGAGATGTACGCCCGCACTCTTCGCGAAGATTCGATCCCGCAATAACACGCTGCAGTTGACCTGAAACAGAATTAGAAGTGAAGATTTTCTACCGCGCCAAGGACGATGCGCTCCTCCATTACTCTTGCTGAGAGGCGAACGGACTCATTGAACCATATTTCGATATGGGCAGAGGTACACAGCGCGGAGGTCGCGGGTCCAATAAGTGTCCAAAAACGGTAACCAGGGTACTTAGGGAGGCGAGAGAAACCATCCGTGACGCTTAGTTTCAATAGGTGTTTACTGCCCGCCTATTTACTGTCAAACCTGAGGTCAACATCCCATGGACGTAAAGTCGCCTACGCGTCCATGTGGTTTCCAAGCCATCGGAAGTCACTTCTCTCTGTAGTCGGTTTTACGTTTAGGTGGACAGGATTTGTAAACACCGGCCGACAATCGGAGCGTGCTCAACGTGGACGCTCACCGTTCTTCGTCCAGGTGCCGAGGCTGCAGGGGACATCCCGCATCCACGGCTCGTTGCAACACCGCAGAATCGGATGGTCACAAATATAGATAGTGATCAGCTCCGACCTCGATTCAGGCGTTCATAATTATTTAGCCGCCAAAACCGAACTTTCTGCAGTTCCGGCGCCTCTCTCAAGCATGGACACCCGAACTCCAGTGCAGGAGCCCGCGACGCCCAACCAAACCCTGCTGGTTCTTCTCGCGCAAACCGGTGACCGGACCGCACTGGAGCAACTTCTCCGCGACGCCTATACGCCGCTGCGCCGTTACATCACGGGCTTGGCCGGCACCGCCCTCGCCGACGACATCCTCCAGGAGACTTCGTTCCAGATCTTCCGCAAACTTCGGTTCCTACGCGAGCCCGCCGTCTTCCGTCCTTGGACCTTCCGGATCGCTTCGCGTATTGCCTTCGCGCATCTCAAACATGCCCGCCGCTGGCAACCCCTCGACGACGCACCACTTGAAGATCTCACTACCTTCAACCCCAGTCTTGGCGAGCCACCCGACGAGGGTTTCTTGACACTCCTCAATAATGTCTCGCCAGCCAGCCGGGCCGTGCTCTTACTTCGCTATCAGCACGACCTCACACTCGAAGAAAGTGCCGCCATCCTCGAGATTCCCATCGGCACCGCCAAGTCGCGCCTCCATTACGGAGTCACGACACTCCGCAAACTCCTAATCTCCGAAAGGAAACCAGCATGAGCCCCGAACCCCAGCAGCCCAACTCAGAAAGCGCCAACGCGGAACTCGCCTTTGTTCAGCAAGCCCTCGCAGCCGCCGACCGGTCCGAACGCTCTTCCCGAATTATCGTTGGCGTTCTCGCCCTCCTCGCAGTCGTCGTCTTTTTCTGGATGCACCACCAGATGTTCCCACCGGAAAGCCTGGGCGGACTTCTGCACTCACTACTTCGCGTTGACCTGTTCTTTATGGTCCTCCTGTTCGCAATCACCATGTATCTTCGTCAGGTCATGAACAAGAACACAAGAACGATCCTTCGAGCACTCGCCAACACCAGCCGGCGCTGACTTGATGCAGACATAACGCGGGCCGCCGAGGCCCGCCTTGTCTTCTTGTTTCTCAACCATGCAAGACGGTTGAATTCCGTGGATGGAAGCCGCCGCGGCTGGTAAATCGCCAATGCGCTCGATGACGATGACGCATTTCACACGGACCAATAGTCGCCTGCTCGTCCACATGGTTTCCAACTGGTGCTCAGCTTCGGAAGTCACTTCTCTCGGTAGCCGGTTTTTCGGCAAGGTGGACTTGATTTGTAAATAGTGGTCGACTTCCCATCGACAGGTAGAACTGGATGGTAGCCCAAAGGTTCCCAGATTATCAGGACTAGAATCCGCCAGTCTTGCAATCTCTATTCACTGGACAAGATCCGACGCCAAGGGATCCAAGACTATAGCGCCTTCATAAACCCGATTGGTCAGCATTCCACGTTTGCTGCCCTTGATTGGCACGGTCTTGCTCTCTTCGGTCGTATTTACATACAGGGTGCGGCCATCTACCGATCGAGCGTAAACACCTTCTGGAGTAAATGGCCCAGCTTGAATGCCTGCAAGGTGGAGGACGTGTTCGAGGACGGGACCGATGGTGGAGGAGTTGGACACGGTCGCCAGATAGAGGGCATTGCCTTTGCCAAATCTATTGATCGTGATTGCTGGGCTAGTGTAGCGTCTCACGCAGATCGTCTTTTATTGAGGGTGGTCTGAGCGCGGGTGACCTTTTCGAGGATGTCGTTTGCCTTTGCGGTCCAGATGAAGGGCTTTGGGTTCTTGTTGTGGTGGTCGATGTAGTTGCCGATGGCATTGATCAGTTGCTCCAGGTCCTGAAAGACTCCTCGCCGAAGCTGGTTTGTGGTCAGATCGCGGAAGAACCTTTCGATCATGTTGAGCCATGAAGCCGACGTAGGTGTGAAGCGAACATGGAATCGCGCGTGTTTCAGCAGCCAGCGCTGAACGCGGGGATGTTTGTGTGTCGCGTAGTTGTCGCAGATCAGATAGATTTCTTTCCCCGCCGGAACGGTCTGATCGATCATGCGCAGGAAGCGGAGCCATTCCTGATGGCGATGCCGTTGCTGGCATAGTCCGTAGACCTCTCCGGTTGCCGTATCGAGAGCGGCGAACAGCGTGGTCGTGCCGTTGCGCTTGTAATCGTGGGTCATGGTGGCGCCGCGGCCTTTCTTCATCGGCAGGCCGGGCTGTGTCCGGTCCAGCGCCTGGATCTGGCTCTTCTCGTCCACGCTTAACACCAGCGCATGCTCGGGCGGATTCAGATACAGTCCGACGATGGCCTCCAGCTTCTCGGCGAACTGAGGATCGTTGCTGACCTTGAAGCTCTCCACACGATGCGGCTTCAAGCCGCTGGCGCGCCAGATGCGCGACACCGAGGCCTTGGAGATGCCCATCTCCCGCGCCATCTTGCGCGTAGACCACTGCGTGGCGTTTGAGGGACTGCTCTGGGTGGTCTTGTCGATCAACGACGCACGGCAGATCGTCGGAGTGCGGCCGGGCCGAGGCGCATCCTGCAAAAGGCCTTCGATGCCAAGCTCGATAAAGCGGCCCCGCCACAGCGCCGCCATGCGCGGAGCGACCTTCAGCGCCACTGCAATCTGCTTGTTCTGCATCCCTTCGGCAGCCAACAGAACGATGCGGCTGCGCAACACCACACGCGCCTGCGTGCAACGCCCACGTGACTGCTGCTCCAGCCTGCGACGGACTTCTTCACTCAGAACAACGGGCGGCGCGACACGCATAGCGAGGTCTCCTCATCATAAGATGAGACTCGAAACATAACTGATTCTAATAATGAGACACTACACTAGGATCCGGGATATTTGTAAAGCGAGCGAGGACTTTGGCCGTTGAGGGCTCGAGCAACCTTGTCGGCATGGCGTTCGCTATCTTGCAAGCACAACCTTGGATCGGGGATCCAGCTTCACAACGCTTTCCAGTCCTGAGTCTTAACCCACACATTATGGAACAGCCGGATCCGGAAAGAATTGGTATCCAGGTACTCGAAATGGAACTCAAGGTGATAGGGCGAATGTTTGGATTCCCTGATCGATGGTGTGCCATCACAAACAACGGGAGGAAATCGAGGCGACCGTTATCGGCTGGCGCTCCCCGGCTTCCATCAGCTTCCGGAGACTGAATGGGAATCGGCGAATATTGAATCCGCCGCCCATCGTTCCGAAGCGACCGCCTATTTCGCTAAGACGAATGAACGCAAGTATGCTCCGCACAGATCTGCCGGTAGATTAGCCCGTCCATCGTCGCTTCCAAAACGTTCAGAGAATACCCGCAGAGAATGTCGATATTGTATTTGCGCAAAAGTTCGTTGCCGGCCTTTTCCATCTGAATCGCCGCCTCTGGATTTCCTCGTGAAAGAAGGAGTTGGACACATTCTCCGAAAACTGCGACACGTGGATAGATCTGCCCCGCACTCTTCCTCGCTTGCTCGATCAATGCGCCAAACGCGCTCATGAGACGGGCACGATCAATCGTCCCGTTCGACATGAACTTCGACAGCGTGTCAGCAGCATCCAACGCGACATATCTGCCCCGCGTAGTGGCAGCGTCGATATCCAGCCCGTATGCAGTTAATCTTCGCAGTAGCTGGCCTCTGTGGGATTCGGTCGCAAGAACAATGGCCGCGCTTCCCGCCTTGAGAGGCCTTCCGATAAACGGAACAAGATCCTCCATGAGCCGTTGATCATCGGAATAAAAGCTCGCTTCGTGGTGAACCACAGGCACCGCGGGCGTCCCAGAATTCGACAGAGTGTTATATCTGCTGCCGGTTTGGTTGGCATCAGTATCCGAGGGTTCGGCCAGGCGTCCGTTCTCCGCACTTGTGCTGACGAACCGTCTGCCCTCCAGGATCGATTCCACAGCAGACCGGATCTCTCCTGCGGCGTCGGACTTGATGAGGTACCCGCTCGCTCCGGACCGCAAAGCTTCTTCTACGATGTACCAGGAACGCTGTTCGCTCACGATGAGGATCTTTGAATAGGGAGAGACGTTTCGGATCCAGCGCGCAGCCTCGATTCCGTTTAGCCTGGGTAGACCAATATCCAGAAGGATCAAGTCGGGATGCAAATCTTGCGATTTACGAACCGCTTCCAGTCCATCGGATGCTTCGCCAACTATCTCCAGGCCTTCAATCTGACGGATCGCCCTGCTGAGCCAACCACGAAAGCCTGGGTAGTCATCGACCACCAGGACACGAATCCTTTGTTTCAATTAAGTGCCTATTTCTCTCAGCGGAATGCAGTTCCAAAATTATCGCATCCGGAGACGAAGCAGTCGTTGTTCCCCAGCAATGTATTTAGTTGCTCTCTCATTGTCGTCTGAGTCTGCCTAACGAGTTCTCTTAGGAGATCTCCTCTGCCAGGGATGGGTTCGATTTCGAACTCTCAGAACTTGGGACACCTCGACCATCATTTGGGTCAGTTCGGAGTCTGATACCGGCAAGTGGGCTCGTTGCAAGCGAACCCTCAATCTCAACTGTTCCGGTCGATTCCCCGATGACGAGAAATCCAACTTATCGGAACAAACTTGCTAATGATCTGCAGAGTGCCTCAATTTGGAGCCCAATTCTCCATCCGTATCGCCTGTATCAGGGAATGGAAATTCCCTGATATACGAGTGATAATTCCCTGTTCGGTGCAGGCGATGAATTCGGCGATTGGGATTTTAACTCGCCAACATTGATCAACATACGAGTGTGAGTGGCCAGATTTTTAGGCCCGATTCGGCATTTTTCCCTGTATTTTTCCCTGTTAGCAAGGAATCCAAATCCGGAGACGGGTTCGCAGTAGACTCCATCCACCGCCATTAAGCATTTATAATCAATAACTTGGTAGGGCATAAGTATACTTAGCTAACCTGATATATGTCCGTGTAATAGTGAATGTCGAGTTGTGCCCAAAATCAAGCTGCCTTAGATCGTCTCAACGAAAGCCTCAAGCGTCTCCACAACCTCAACGATGAGGCGCGAGCAAAGGGGGAACGTGTCCTGTACTCGCGGAGTGTATTCAAGCATAGTTTGGTCGATTGCTATGCTAAAGCCGAGCTTTCCTTTGTCTTTAACGCTCAAATCAGCGGTGAATGTGACGCAGTACGGAACGAGAGTTTGATGAGAAAACTTCGGGTCAACATCAACCCTGGAAACATAACTGTCTGGCAGATCGGCGAGCCATTCCTCCAGTTCACCGATGTGTGACATTTAGCGATGCCAGAGCAAAGATCGAACGGGCCGACAAAATTCTATTTAGGAATCTGCCCGTTCCAAGAACGAAGAAAAGTGAGTCGCGGCTGCAGGAATCGTTTTCAACGGCCAGTGGCACAGCCTCAAGTCTCGATTTTGATTACTTAGCTCGAACAGAAGGGGAAACCAAAAGGGTGCTTGCACTTCGAATTCCTCTCTGGCCTGCCAGAAAACCCGCTGGCCGCACAGACCTCCATTTGCTAATCTTGGCGCAACATGACCAAACCGTCTGGCGCAGTCAGTGTAGCTTTGGTTCTGCTTCTGCTTTGCTCACTTCCCTTGCTGGCGCAGAAAAAAGTTCCGCCGAAGGAGATCCGCTTTCAAGGCGCACCGCAATACACGCAACAGGAGCTTCTCGCGGCAGCCGGCTTGAAGCCGGACGCGCGTCTGAACTCCCGCGAAGTGAGAGCTCACGCCAAGCAGCTGAATGATACGGGCCTCTTCGAAGAGATCAAGTTTACCTCCGACAGCAAGACGCTGCTCTTCACTTTGACGCCTTCCAGGCAGCTTTTCCCCACGCACCTTGAGAATGTGCCTCTTACGCCGGGCAAAGAACTCGACGCCAAGATTCACGAGCGCTTCCCGCTTTATCGCGGCCTCTTGCCAGCCAGCGGCTCCATGCTCGAAGGAATCCGCCAGACATTCGAAGAGATGCTGGCAGCCAAAGGCGTCAAGGCAACGGTGAAAGCCGCTCTCACCAGCGGCCTGGGCCCGCAAAAGCTCACGGCTATGAACTTCACAGTCGTCTCGCCGGCGGTGCATATCGGCCGCATCCAGCTTGCCGGCATCTCGTCCGCTATGCAAGCCAAGGCCAGCCTCCTGGCCAGCGGCCAAACCGGAAACAGCTTCGACACAGAGAACACAGCCATCGGTCTTCAGCACGCTTTCGAAGAACTCTACCAAGACCAAGGTTATGCAGCCGTGCAAGTCGATGTCGCTCAGGTCGATCCTCCCATCGTCTCGGATCAGTCCGTCGATATTCCCTATACGGTAACGATCAAGGAAGGCGGGATCTACAAGCTCGGAACCATCGACTTTCCGTCCGGTGCGCTGGTCGCGCGCGCAGATGTTGAGAAAATCCTGTCCAAATACCCGACCGGTTCCGGACGGCCGCTCGATCTATTTCTCCTGGCCGTCCGCGACGCATACCATGCTCACGGCTATCTCGATTGCTCCATCGTTTCACACCCTTCCTTTAATGAGGCTACTCACATTGTGAATTACAGCCTCGAGATCGCTCCGGGCTCGCAGTACCGGCTGGCCTCGGTCAAGTTCGACGGAGCCCCCGACGCGATGGCCGCCAAGCTTAAGCTCGCCTGGAAGATGGCGCCCGGCGACGTATTTGACGAAAGCTACCTCTCAAACTTTGCTGCGCTGGCACAAAAGAAAGACAAGCCTTTGACGAAATGGATGCAAACAGTCATCACCACCTACGACGTCAAGGCCGACCCTGCCACGCACGAGGTCAACTGCATCTTCCATTTCGCCAAAGCCGCTCAGAGCCCGCGCTAGCTGCTTTCTGGGGCCAAAGTCGATTTGCAGATAAATCGAGGGAGCTGTGTTGAATCTGTGGAGAATCGACCAAGTCGCTGATCGACGGGGAATCGGTCCTTAAGTGTCGGCTTATGGTCAGCAATGTCCTCAACGACGAATCTCAATTGTCTCTTGCCCTGCATCCCATCCACAGTGCGATGATCAAATGCATCTATGGCGTTTCGGAGGAGCCATCGATGCAGAGCCTGCTTCAAGATCTCCGCTATGCTCTGCGTCAGCTGATCAACAGCCCTGGGTTCAGCCTGACCGCCGTGCTCTCACTCGCGCTTGGGATCGGCGCGACCACAGCGGTCTTCAGCGTGATCTACGCAGCGCTTATCAATCCTTATCCATTTACGCAGGCTGACCGGATCGTCCGACTGACGGTAGAAGACAAGGCCGGCGGCGACCGGTGGGTGAATCTCAGCAGTCCTCAAATCAAACAGCTCCGGCAATCCCCTGCGGTTGACAGCCTGGTGGCAATGGACGATTGGTCGATGACGCTGACCGGGCGCGAGCTTCCGGAAGATGTAAATGTCATCTTCCTTACGCCCAACGGTTTCGATTTTCTGGGTGTGCCCGCGTGGCGGGGTCGAGGCCTCGTCCCTTCTGACTCCATGGAAGGACAGAGCCCGCAACCCGTAGTTGTTCTGGGATACCAATTCTGGCGGCGGCATTTCAATTCCGATCCAGGCGTGCTGGGACAAACGCTGCAATTGAATCGGAAGAATTACATGATCGTGGGAATTGCGGCGCCTCGGTTCCGGTGGTACAGCGCGGACGTTTACTTGCCTCTGAATCTCAACCAGGATCCGGTACCAATCTATATCGTGAATTTTCGTCTCAAGCCGGGTGCATCTCGAGAGGCAACCGATGCTGCCTTGCAGCCCCTGATGGAGCAGTTCGCCAAGGAGACGCCGAAGCATTTTCCTGAGCACTTCAAGGTGCATGTCGAAGGATTGAATGACTGGGTAGAGAAGCAAATTGGGCGAACCCTTTACCTGCTGTTGGGCGCGGTCGGGTTGTTGCTGGCCATTGGATGCGGCAATGTCTCCATTTTATTGCTGGCGCGAGGCACTGCTCGGCAGCATGAACTAGCTGTGCGCGCTGCGATTGGCGCAGCCCGCCGCCGAATCGCTCGTCAATTGCTGACCGAGTCCCTGGTCCTCGCCGTTACCGGGGCCGCGCTCGGCGTGCTGACAGCCTTTGGCATGCTCGCGGGTATCCGCGTGGTACTACCCCGGTATGCGTTCGCGCCCGAAGTCGTTATCGGAATTAACCTGCCAGTCCTCTTCTTCAGTGTAGGTGTCGCTCTGCTGACCGGGATCTTGTTTGGCTTGTGGCCGGCACTGCAGCTCTCGCGTCCCGCCATGGCGCAGATGATGCAGTCAAACACGCGCAGAACCGCGGGAAGTGTACGCGGCCGCAAGACCCACAATCTGCTGATCGGTGGTCAGATCGCCCTGACGCTGTTGCTGCTTGCGGGCGCGGGGTCGGCTATGAAGGGATTTCAACGCCTCACCCACGTGCCGCTCGGATATAACCCCCATCATGTGATGGCCGTGTCGATTCCCGTTCACCAGGGATCCTACGAGACCTGGGAGTCGCGCTCCACCTACTTCGAGCAACTCCGAGCGGCCGTAGCGAATACTCCGGGCGTGGCCACGGTCGGTGTCTCCAGCAACGCCACGCCGCCGCGCAATGGATCCGACGTCCGGTTCGAGATTCAGGGGCGAACCGCCCTTGATCAGCAGAACACGCAGCTCAATTTTGTAGGCCCGGGATATTTCCCCACGCTCGAAATTCCGCTCCTGCGTGGCCGGATGTGGGACGAAACCGAAAATCGTGCCGCAGCGCACGTGGTGGTGATCAACCAGACGATGGCGCGGCTGTTTTTCCCCAATGACGATGCAATTGGCCGCTCCATCAAGATCCCCAGAATTGAGAACCGACCGCCGATCGTATTGTCGGCCTCAGGTGCCGCCGATTCCTGGCTACAGATCATCGGTATCGTTGCCGACCATCGCAATGCCGGCCTGCGGGATCCGGTCAAGCCGGAAGCATTTGTGCCCTGGACGCTCTGTATGTGGGAGTACACCCAATTGCTGGTGCGTTCCGATGTGCAGCCCTTGTCGTTGTTGCATAGTATCCGAACTCAACTTACGCTGGTCAACGCTGATCAACAAACAGGCAGTGATGTCGACGACCTGGAACAATGGATCAGAGACGGGCCCGAGTGGCAGCAGGACCACTTAATCGCGTGGATCTTTGGCGCGTTCTCCGTGCTGGCTCTGGCACTGGCGGCCGTGGGACTCTACAGCGTGGTTTCATACAGCGTGACCCAGAGGACCAACGAGTTTGGGATCCGCATGGCTCTGGGCGCGCAACGCGCGCACGTGCTGCGCATCGTCTTCGCGTCGATGCTGGTAAACGTGGGCAGTGGAATCATCGCCGGAATCGTCCTGCGGATGGCTCTCACCAGGGCACTTGTCACATGGGCGGATAGCGGCTCGCGCGATCCAGTCATTCTGATGGCTTCAACTCTTCTGCTCACGCTGGTTGCGGGAACCGCGTGCGCATTGCCCGCTCTGCGCGCCTCGAAGATCGAGCCGATGTCTGCCCTGCGCTGTGAATAGTTCATATCAAGGCGTTCGCTGGATTGATGTGCGAGCGGCCTTATCTCCGCCATGCACTCCCAGGTTTTCGCGAGATCAATGCGCCGTGCGACAGGGTGCGACACAACGTATCGTCCATGGACTAATCCGAGGCTGGGGCAATTTCAATTACGTCAACCGTTGCTCCGTCCGAGAGCCGGACCGGGATGCCGCGAACGAATTCCGATTGTGAAAAGATGCCGATATCCTTGTTGGCAAAAGCAGAATGCAATCGGTACTTGCCGGCTGGAATGAGAGGCAACATGATTGTGAATGACTCTTCGCGTGATTTGTTTCGAAAGACTGCAATCACTCCGTGGCCACTTCGCGCTATGCGCGCGAAACCATCCCACGAATCTGGAGAAGGCTGCAGCCAGCTGCCAAGCGGGAAGAAGCTCTCACTGATCCTGGCCTGGCGCCTCAGGTTCTTGAACCAGGTGATTCTCTCGTGGTACCAGTGGCGATCATCCGAAGTGAGTTTGCGCAGGTCACCCAGGAGCAGGGGCGCAGAGCCAATTGCCGTCGCAAAGCTTTCCTGAATCGATGGCATATCCGCGTGAATATTTCCAATCAGCATTGCCTCGACAGGCATGGTGGCTGCTCGCTGATAAAGCAACTGACGGGCCTGCAATGGGCCTGCGGAATTCGGCTGTGTATCGTCGACGTTGCTCATCCAGTCAAGATCGCCTGCTGAAAGCAGGCCGGCGTCGATAACGTGCTTCTGGCCCCAGAGCTCAAATGTCAGATCGAGAAGCACCTCAGGATGGCGTTGATAAATCCGGCCGGTCATGTGGGAGATGCCTTCATAGATCATGTTAAGCGATTCGGCCCAGCTGCCATGGAAGTGGCCTTTGCTCCAGCAGCCGGGCTCCTCCCCATAGGCATTGAAGATCGTCGTCAGATCGAGCTTGACGTAGGCGAGATGAAAGCGCTCGATGGCATCGATAACGCGGTCGGCGGCCGCATCCCGAAAGGGAGACGCCATGCACATGACTGCCATTTCGCCACCCATCGTCGCGGTTGTCTTGAGTCTTCCCTCGCGATCCGTCGAGGCCCATGCGGGATGGCTGCGGTAGTCTGAGCCCGATGTGGCGACTGCCGCCACCGGAATCCAAAGGCCAAGTCGCATGCCTCTTGCCTCTACCGCATCCTGAATGGGCTTCAAGGCATGCGGAAATGAAGACAGGTTCACATCGTTGTCGCCGTACGTCTGCTGCCACCCGTCGTCAATTGTGAAAATGTCAATGCCCATCGAGTCAGCAGCATCGATTAATTCCATCACCGTATCGTGGTTGATAGCTCGCTCGAAGGGTTCCCATGTGTTATAGATCCACGGCGGCCCCTGCGTGTTGACGCGCCGAATCAGGACCTCTGCTGTGTAGCCCGGCAGCACCCAATGAGGATCGTGAAATTCCCTCCCGCTCGAAAACGAAACGAGCGAAACGCCCGCCGTAGTGAATTCTTCTCCCATCGACAAGGTTCGCTCGAAAGGCATCAGATCCGTATCGTAAAGGACACCGATGCGCACCTGCTCAGGATCGTCCCAGCCACCAATCTCGGTGCGCTTCATATATCCCGGCACTTCGCTCAGGATGCCAATGCCCGCACCGGTCTTTCCATTTGAGAGCAGTAGTCCCGCATCCTCCGACCGCCCCGTGTAAAAGATCTCGCGGGGAATGGCGCCGTACTGCGTGAGGAGTATCGTTTCGTTCTCTGGCCCAAGCGAGATCCCAATGGACTCGATGTTGAGATGGGACAAGTGGAGCGGGTCATTGCCAAGATTGCGGAATGCCAGGTGCTTGCGGACTGCAGGATGCGTGTCATACACCGTGTAGACCGCGGTCACTTCGAGTCCCAGGCTTTTGTGGCGCAAACGGATGGTTAATGTCTTCCCGCGTGGAGCAGTGGTCTCTTCGGCGGTCAGCAGGTCAAAGTCTGAGCTGGTTCCCTTGCAGTGCTGTCTGTTGCACAGGAATGAGAATTCCTGTGCCATGCTCTTGCCCTTCTTTCCGGGAAGAATGAAGTCTGCGCCTGTCGAAAGATCGGAAAAGCGCTCCGTCGCCAAACCTTTTCCTGGCTCGAAGACGATCGTTCTTGCGATTTGCCCATTGCTGATGGTCCAGCGTTGACTGGCACTGGTCAAGGACTCGGTCACCTCATTCGGTGGCGTTGCACCGAATGCCCACGGTTTCCACGCGCTACTTGCCGCGACCAGCAGTCCGCTTCGCACCAGATCTCTTCTATTCAGCAAAGATCTCCCTCCCCGACCCTCGCGATCGTTCCATGAACCGTATCGTTGTTTCTCCGCATCTTTGCATCTTCGCGCCTGCAAAATGGATCAGTCCCAGATCCGGACTCAGAGTCTTCCTGGATTCACCGCTTGGGCCACGTCTTCAGGAACTGCGCTGCACATTGCATTCCGAAGCCGGCTCTCAGCCTGACCGTTCCAATATCCGCAATCCAACTCGAAGAACACAGACGTATATGGAATGGTCAGGTTTGTTTTGATCACGAGAGCTCGGAATAAGCTGGCTGATTGGTCCAGCTTTGCAATGATTTCTTCATGATTGAGCGAGCGCGCTTCGGAGATCATTGACTCCAGTTCTTTGCGGAAATCGGTCACACCGGGCGCATCCTCTTCTTGCACGAAGTGCAGCTCCCGATCCGTATAAACAATGGGCCGGATGTGGCGGCAGGCAGCGATCTCACGAACAACGGTGCGCAGAACTTCCAAATGGACTACGTCAGCAACGATCGTCTCAATTCCAGGATTGGATTGAGCCGGATATGCTGAATCAGCAACTACGATCCAGTTGCGATGACCGAACAGCGACAATCTGCTCTTCAGCACGATATCCCAGCCCTGCGGTATCTCTCCCGATCGATTCGAGTTCACGATTCGTCCTCATTCAGCTTCCCGGGGCAAACCGCAACCTTTCCGCAGCGCCCGGAAGCCATCAGTGCATACGCATCCGACGCCTGTTCGAGCGAGAAGCGGTGCGTAATGAGTTCCTCAGGGTGCAGGTTCCACCGGACCAGTCTTTCGACCAGTTCTTCCATGAGCCATGTGGAAGTAACCCATGATCCGTAGATCGTCTTTTGGTCATGGATGATATCGGGGGAGGGGTTGAAAGTTACGATCCCGCCCTCGCCGACCATTACCATCTTTCCCCATTTGCGCGTGGCGCGAATGGCGGTTGCACGGGCCTCAGCATTTGCGGAGCAGTCAATCGACCGTTCGGTGCCCTGCCCCCTTGTGAGTTCGCGAACCTGCGCTACGTTGTCGGGCCCTGAGATGAGCAACTCGTCACAAAGCCCGAGGCGTTTAGCCAATTCAAGACGCTCCTTTGAAATGTCGATGCCAATGATCTTTTCCGCTCCCAGCTTGCGGCACAGAGCACCGGCAGCCAGACCGACCGGTCCAAGCCCGGTGATCAGAACTGAATGGTTTCCTGAAACCCCAATCTTCTCCAGAGCTTCATACACTGTTCCGAATCCGCAGGCGACTTGCGCTCCATCGGCGAACGTGAGTTCGTCGGGAAGCTGAATGAGATCTTTCTCTTCAGCGATCATGTATTCGGCCATCCCGCCGTCTCGTTGCCAGCCGTAGGCGCGCCGGTATTCAGGGCTTGTACACGAGATCATGTAGCCGCGTCTGCAGTCATTGCATATACCACATCCGGAGATGTGATACACGATGACGCGATCGCCGACCTTGAATCTGCGGCAGCCCGGCCCTGCTCCAACGATCTGGCCCGCCGGCTCGTGACCTGCGACCACGCCCTGGTAGCCTTCGGGACCCTTGCCAAGATGCTCGTGGTAAATGCAACGAATGTCTGAGCCGCAGATTGTTGAAGCCTTCACCTGCAGCAGCACCTCGCCGTGCGACGGCGTAGGAACAGGCACGGTTCTCAACTCGACTGTGCTGTTTCCGGGCAAAAATGCGGCTTTCATTGTATTGCTCATCGTCTTGTGTTCCTCGCTGGGCTGATTACGTCGTCCGTTGCAGACCTCGCGTCAAATGCCACAGACCCTTCCCTCACCGCACCGCGCTTTACGGGGGAGTGATCTCCCCATTCACATCCCAAAGGTCCTTCCAGGATTGGTTTTCCTTCCACAGGAATACCTGTCCCTTAATGAGCCTGCAGTCACGGTCAATCATTCGGATTGCATTCATATCTTCGGAGGTAAGAGGCTCGCCGACAACGCCCTTCAGGTTGCCGAGGATGTTCCTCGGATTCGTCGAGAACGGGATTGGAGTCTGACCGCGTTGCACCGCCCACTTGATGCACACGACAGCAGGATGGACTCCAAGCCGATCAGCAATTTTCCGTATTACAGGATCCTCTGTTGGCGATGTGTCCTCCGGAGTCCGATCACGTTCCGGCCGAGCCGGAGAACCAATCGGTGAGTACCCGATCGCCTGGATTCCGTTCTCGAGCAGATAGGCAAAGAACTCCGACTGTTGAAAGTGGGGATGGAGTTCCATCTCGTTCACTGCGGGCCTGATTCGCGCGTCCCTCAGCACCAGCTTCATCTTGGGGATCGTCATGTTTGAAGTCCCGATGTGACGCACCAAGCCGCGATCAACGAGTTCCTCCATCTGGCGCCAGGTGCGCATATAGTTCTCGTGGATATAGGAAACTGCATGCGGATTCCGCGCGGTTACGTCGCATCCCGGCGGGTGGTGATTTGGGAACGGCCAATGCACGAGATAGAGATCAAGGTAGTCGACGCGCAGGTCGGCAAGTGATTTCTTGCACGATGCAATCACGTCATTCTCGCCATGCTTGTCGTTCCAAAGCTTCGATGTGATCCAGACCTCTTCACGTTTGAGTCCATTCCGAAACAGTTCCTCAAAGGCGAGACCAATCTGACTTTCATTGTCATAGACCGAAGCACAGTCGAAGTGGCGATAGCCGACGGATGCGGCGTATTTCACGGCGTCCGCAACCGCCCCATGAGATGCATGGTCGGATCCAAATGTTCCAAGTCCGATCGCCGGCAAGTACGCCCCCGACGAAAGAACTCGCTGCGGAACACTGGACGGGCTTACTACGTCATTCGAGAGGATACTTGCATTTGCCAACATAGAAAGGTCTCGCTTGGTGTTCGTTACAGTGAACGTTCGCTGCACCGAACCGTTTTGGGTTGCGACGCGACATTTGTCTTGTGACCAGGCAGATGAACGGCTCTCGTCTTTGTTCACTGCTCTCTCTCGCTCGTCTAGCCGATCACAGGTTCTCGTTCGGAAACACTCTCGGATTTGATTCGGGCGAAATCGATTCTTCTACCTCGCCAGACAAGTACGGAACACCGCAGATGTGCACATCCAGCCCGAGTTTCTGCAGCATTGTTGCCTTTACCGCCAATGCCCGATCCGCGTCAGCCGCGGTGCGTGCGTAGGCGACATTGACGTGATTTGCGGGATGACGTGCCATGAACTGATTCTGACTTACTCCATGCAGAATCACGTGCATGATTGGCCACTCGTAAGTCACCTGATGCCAGCGCCGCTCTGTTTCTTCGGCGGGAAGCGCAATCGACGTTGCGCGTCCCAGGTCGACCTGAAGTCTGCCGCTTTCGACAAAGACGCGGCTCCAGACGAGTTCTCCCGGTTTGCAGATACCTTTCAGAGTGCCTCCGCCAAGGCGGAAGTACATCCCCGGTTGCCGCTCGCTGACAGCGCCCGCGTAACCGCCAGTCAGGTGTGATGGCGGCACAGCACCGGAGATCTGGAATAACCAGACGAATTCGTCCATATCCGGCGTCGAGTATTGCTCGCCCCAGCGCACATCGTGGAGCGTGGTGGCCGGGTCGAATCCAAGAGCAGACCAGACGCGATTGGTCACAACCACGTCAACTCCGGCGCACTCGTCCACTTCATTGAAATGGGGAAGAGGCCTGCCCGCGAAGAGTTCGCGGCCGTCTACACTGAAAACCGGAGGCCGATCAACATTGTTGAGCAATCCTTCCACAAGATCTGAAGCCGGTGCCAGGTCCTTCAGGCCTTGTTGATACTGAATTCCAATTGCATCCACTCCAAAGGTATCCGCAATGCGCAATGCGGCAATATACATCTTGCACTGAAGAAGAATCTGCGCATCGGTAAGATCGGTTTCCTCATTGGGTCCGGTCTTGAACATGACGCCCCTGGCATCAAGCCAGCGCCGAACCACGCTTCCTTCCTGATCTGTGACGTTAAGCATCTCGGCGTAGAGTGCCGACTGGCTCAGCCTCTCCTTGAAGAAGCCGCAGGGGTTCATGATTGAATCCTCGATAATCGCATTCATCATCCCCATGCACCCTTCGTCAAAGACGCCCAGGATGGCCTTATGCGCCTTAAGTTCCGCCGCCAGGAGGGTTCCCAGATCGCGTTCGCTCTGGCCTATCGCATCAGAAAAGAAGCTGCGCACGTGGCTGAGGTCGTGGGTGACGCGGTGAGTCCTGATCCACTCGCGCAGTCCGTTCCTGAAGTACGGATCGTTGAAGTCCTTGCTCCAGAGTGTGCTGAAAGGCACGCCAGCCTTGCGCAGGCAACCGTTCAAATTCAACATGCCCACCAGCCCGGGCCACTGGCCAGACCAGTTTGCGACCGTGAGAATGGGTCCGCGATGAGCAACAAGCCCCGGGAGCACGTGATAGCTGTATTGCCAGACAGCTTCGGCTATCACGAGCGGAGCTTCCGGATGGATGTGGGCAAAAACATCCATCCCCATGCGCTGACCGCTGATGAAGCCGTGATGCCGCACGGGATCGTATGGATGCGCGCGACGAAGTTGCATTCCTTCGGCGAGGAAAGCCTGCCGGAGCATTTCTTCCAAATTGGATTGAGCGTCCCAGCAGACCTCATTGGCCGATTGCCGCAAATCTCCGCTGGCAATTAACAGGACTTCATTGGCTGCGACTGGTTCAGGTGCTTCAATTTCAGCTACGGCATACTGTGTCATGAATCTACCTCGACGGAACTGCGGTTGAATGAGGGTCGGATCGGAGCCGAGCGGTTCGCACGCGATCCGCAAAAACTGCGATTTGATTCAGGGAGTATTCCCAGCGATCATCGTTTCTTGGTGTGTAGTGAGTTCTCTGGACTGAGTTGCCGATCGCCAGACGCCCCTGCTCAAAACCGCTGAGGTGTCCGGTGGCGACGGCCTGAAGCATCGCATTTCCAAGCGCGGCGGCTTCCACAGGACCTGCGATAACTTCGATCTGGCATGCGTCTGCCGTCATCTGGCAAAGGAGGTGATTCATTGAGCCACCTCCGACAATGCGAAGCGCGGTGAGCCCGCGTCCAGTCAGCCTGCGCAGATCCTCAACAGTGCGGCGATAGAGCAGGCACAAGCTCTCCAGCGCGCAACGTACAAACTGGCCCAACGTCTCCGGCACAGGCTGATCCGAGTCCGCACAGAAGTGGCGTACAGCATCGAGCATGCATTCCGGACTCTGGAACTCCGGAGCGGCCGGGTCAATCAAGCTGCGAAAGGCAGGCGCAGATTCAGCGGCGTGGGCAATCGCTTCCCAGCTTCTGACGTCTTCCGGACGATCCCAGCGCCTCTGGCACTCCTGCAGAATCCACAGCCCACAAAGGTTCTTCAGGAGAAGCACGCCACCATCAGCAGCACCCTCGTTGGTGAAACCCAGCCGGAACGCTTCGTCGGAAGTGTCCGGCTGATCCGCGAGGATGCCCATCAGGCTCCATGTGCCGCTGCTCAGATAGATGCTTTCTCGATCCATCGACGGAATCGCTGCAACAGCGCTGGCGGTGTCATGCGAAGCGACGGCGATGCAAGCTGGACTTTCGCGCAAGCCGCAACGATCAGAGATGCTCCTCTGCATCCGCCCCAGCTGAGTTCCAGGACCACAAATTGGCGGGAAGATGCGCGACGGAATCCTGAACCTATCCAAGACTTCGCATGCCCAGGTGTGCGTTCCGGCCTGCAGTATCTGGGTCGTCGTCGCTTCGGTGTACTCGGCCCGCTTTTCTCCGCAAAGAAAATACTGGAAGAGATCGGGAATCAACAGAAGGAGATCGGCCCGGCACAGTTCATCGCTTCCGCTCGCAACCGTGCTGGCCAGTTGATACACGGTATTGATGGCCATCGTCTGAACGCCGGTGATTTTGAAGATCTCAGGCTCTGAGATCACCGATCGCATGGATTCAACAATACCGTCGGTGCGATGGTCGCGGTAGTGATACGGGTCACGTAGCAGACGGCCATTGCTATCCAGTAACCCATAGTCAACGCCCCACGCGTCGACACCGATTCCGGCCGGGTTTCGCCGGGATACGCTGACTGACTTTTTGATTCCCGCTTGAATCTGCGACCAGATCTCCGTCGCGTCCCAATATAGATGTTGGCCGGTCCTGATACCCCCATTGGGGAACCGATGGACCTCATCCAGGACAAACCTGCTCCCGTCCCAGTCCACCTTCATCACGCGACCGTTTGAAGCGCCGAGGTCTACAGCCAAAAAACTCGCGGCTTCCTGCATGCGTACTGCCCAGCTTCCAAAGTCGAGTCAACATTAACGTAAGCGATTTCTGCGTGCAAGGCAGGCGGAAGGCACCTTGGAGACTGTGCAGTAGCAGCAATTCATGGCTGGTGATGGGCGTCACTCCCTTGTCTGCCTCTGATTTGCTCACATCATCTCTACCCCGGACTGGGCATCGAGGCGGGGTGATGCATGGATCCTATCCGTAACTGGCTGGCAAAAGGTCTGCAGATCAGCGATGGTGCGTGGGGCACCGAGTTGCAGAGGCTGGGACTACCCTCCGGCACGATTCCCGACACCTGGAACATCGGTCACCCGGAGCGGGTGGCGGCGGTCGCACGATCTTATGCCGAAGCCGGTAGCGAGGTGATATTGACCAACACCTTTCGCGCAAATGCGATTGCGATGCAGGGAGTGCCTGCCGCCGAACTGGATGCAATCAACCGTACGGGGGTGGCAATTTCACGAAAGTCAGCCGGGACCGCGCTGGTATTTGCATCTATCGGTCCAACCGGGAAGATGCTTGCTTCGGGTGACATCACGCCCGAGCAGATGTCGGCAGCGTTTGAGGCGCAAGCTAAATCGCTGAGAGAAGCAGACGCGCTGGTCATCGAAACCATGAGCGATGTGGACGAAGCTCGATTGGCCGTGCAGGCAGCCAAGACAATAGGGCTACCGGTGATTGCTTCGTTTGCGTTTGACACGGGCAAGAACAAGGACCGAACGATGACAGGGGCGCGTCCCGAAGCGATAGCCGCCGCCATGGTTGAGGCCGGGGCTGACGGTGTGGGAGCGAACTGCGGAGTTGGAGTGGAAACTGCGGTGGGCATCTGCCGGCGCCTGCGAGCGGCGTGCGACCTGCCCATCTGGATCAAGCCCAACGCGGGCCTGCCTACGCTGCTTGGCGCTGAAGTCCGGTACACCACATCTGCGGAGTTCTTCGCATCCCATTTCTCTGCGCTGCGCGACGCAGGAGCAGACTTTATCGGGGCGTGCTGCGGTTCGAATCCTGAATTCGTGCGGGCCCTGGTTTCTGCTCGAGAGAATTCGAAGGATTGAAGGCTGGGAAGGAGTCTCAGGACCATGAATAGCCGAGAGCGAGTTCTGGCCATGATGAATCATCGTCCGGTGGATCGGATTCCGTTCATGCCGATCACGATGATGTTTGCTGCTGACCAGATCGGGGTGAAATACGGCCAGTATGTGACGGACTACCGACTGCTCGCGGAAGCACAATTGCGCACGGCGGAGCGGTTCGATATCGACCAGGTCTCGTGCATCTCCGACCCAACCCGGGAGGCGCACGATCTCGGGGCCGAGGTAAGGTTCTTCGAAGATCAGCCGCCGGCGTTCGACGAGTCCCAGGCGCTCCTTATCGATAAGAAGACACTGGTTGGCTTGAAGGTTCCTGATCCGCTGGGCGGGGGCCGCATGACAGATCGCGTGAAAGCGGCGGCCCTGCTAAAAGAGAGAGTCGCGGGTGAGCGGATCGTGGAGGGATGGATTGAAGGGCCATGCGGCCAGGGAGCCAACCTGCGTGGTATCAACCGGCTGATGCTCGACTTCAGCGACGATCCGGCGTTCGTCAAGGATCTCTTCGACTTCATCGTTGAGATGGAGCTAAATTTTGCGAAGGCTCAGAAGGATGCGGGCGCGGAATTGATGGGCGTGGGCGATCCGGCGTCTTCGCTGGCCGGACCGGCAATCTTCAACGAGATGATTATGCCGGCTCACAAAAGGCTCGTGGACGGAATGAAGGCCATGGGATTGCGGACACGCTCGCACATGTGCGGCAACACGCGGCGCATTCTGAAGGGGCGAGGGGAATTAGGCTACGACATCGTCGATCTCGACACCAAGGTGCCGCTCGCGGAGGCACATGCGCAGATGGCGGACCAGGTAATCCTGGGAAATATCGGCACAGTCGAAGTGCTTCGGAATGGAACCGTTGAGGACGTTGTGCACGCTGTGACGATGTGCCACAAGGATGCCGGAGATCTGTACATCCTCGGCGCCGGCTGCGAAGTGCCACGCGACACTCCGGAGCAAAACATGTTTTCGATGCTCGAATATGCTCGCTTGCATCAACCCGGAGTTGTGCTTGATGCGGCTGGCAACTGATTCCACAGTGAGGGAGTATGTCGACATTAACTGATCTATATGACGCGATTCTTGTTGGAGATGCCAAGAATGCTCATTCCGCTGTACAGGGTGCAATTGAAGCGGGATTGGGCCCGATGGATCTGATTTCCGGTGCGATGGTTCCGGCGATGGACGAGGTCGGCCGGCTTTTTGAAGCCGAGGAATACTTTGTTCCGGAGCTGTTGCTTGCTGGACGGGCAATGAAGAGCGCAATGGAGTTGCTGAGGCCGCTGATGGTCGCGTCGGGACAGAAGCTCGGAACGCGCGTAGTCATTGGCACGGTCAAGGGGGACCTCCACGACATTGGGAAGAATATCGTCGCATCGATGCTGGAGGGCAGTGGGCTGGATGTGATCGACCTGGGAGCCGATGTTGCGCCTGAGAAGTTCGTAAATGCGGTCCGTGAGCGGCAGCCCCAGGTGGTTTGCATGTCTGCATTGCTGACGGTAACCATGCCCGCAATGAAGACGACGATCGAGGCGTTGAAGGCGGCCGGCGTTCGCGATCGCGTAAAGGTGCTGGTGGGTGGCGCCCCGGTAACAACCCAATATGCGCATGAGATCGGCGCCGATGGATACAGCGATAACGCGAGTGGTGCCGTGAGCCTGGTGAAGAGCCTCTTTGCTGCAGCCTGAGGTGTCGGATGGTCATGTGCAGGAAGGGAGTAACAGCCAGAGTTCTCTCGCGCGGGCTTGCGGTTGGCACCGATCTCGCATTCGACGAGGAGGGTAACCGGGAAGAAGCCCGGGGAATGGCGCGGAAATGATTGGAAAAGATGCCGCCGGGGACTGATTGGGTTGATTTGGAAGAAACAATGCGACTGCGAGCGATCATTTGCGAGGTGTTCACGCGGGAAGTTGAGGAGATCCTCTCGCACTGTGCACATCAGGTCGACCTGGAGGTCGTGACGATGGGATTGCACGATCTGGGAGCGTCGATGCGGCCCCATCTTCAGGAGCGTATCGACGCGGCAGATACGTCCGGCTACGACGCGGTCGTACTTGGATATGCCCTGTGTGGCAGGGGAACTGAGGGGCTGCGCGCGGGCAAAACGCGACTCGTTCTTCCCAGGGCGCATGACTGTATCGGCGTGCTGATGGGAAGCCGCCAAAGACATCAGGCCTATTTCGAGAACCATCCGGGTGTCTACTATCGTTCTCGCGGTTGGGTTGAATTCCTTAGGGCTGGGCAGGTGCTCCAGCCGGCGTGGGCAAGCGAGCGCGGTAAACTCGGCGAACGGCGCACGTTGGAAGAGTTGATTGCGCAGTATGGAGAAGACAACGGCAGATTCCTCTTCGACCAGTTCACCGCATATAGGCGCAAATATTCCGGGTTGACCTACATCTCGACTGGTCTGAATGACGAAGAAGCATTTCGTGAGAAGGCCCGCGAAGAAGCCAGCCAGGAGGGGTGGATCTTCGAAGAAGTGACGGGCTCGCGCAGACTGCTGGAGCAGCTCGTCAATGGCGAGTGGAGTCCGGAAGATTTTCTGGTTCTTCCTCCCGATGCAACGGTGCGCGCAACTCTCACCGACGGAATTGTGGAATCGCAATGAGCCCGAAAACCGTGCGGATCCGTCTTGAGCCCTGGTCGGTCGAGATCGAGGCGCCGAGAGGATCTCCGTTAATATCCACTCTTTCCGCGAATGGGGTCGAGTTCCCGTGCGGGGGAACCGGCGGCTGCGGCGGCTGCGGCATCCGGTTGCTTTCGGGATCTTTGCCGGTTTCCACTGAAGACAAGGCTGTGTTCAGACCGGACGAAATCGCCGCCGGCTGGAGGCTGGCGTGCCAGGCCCGGGCCGAAGAGCCGCTTGTGCTGGAATGCGGACAATGGCGGATGGACGTGCTCACCGACGATGCGCTCCTGCGGGGCGAAGGGAAACGCGGCCTGGGAGTTGCCATTGACCTTGGAACGACCACCATTGCGGCACAGATGATCGACCTTGGATCGGGGCGCGTCCTTGGAGTTCGCACCGTTCTTAATCCACAGATGCAGGCCGGTGCCGATGTGATGAGCAGGATTCGTGCAGTGCTGATGGGTGCGGACCTGAAGAACATGGTGCGGGCTGAACTGGGCAAGATCGTCTCTGAGCTCACTGGCGGAAGAGCGCAGGAGGTTCGCGAAGTTCTGATCGTGGGCAATACGGTGATGCATCACCTGTTTTGCGGACTGGATGTCGGACCCCTGGCCTACGCTCCGTTCCTGACGCCTCATCTGGAGACCCAGTGCTTCAAGCCCACCGACCTGGGGTGGTCCCTCCCTGAGAATTGCACGATTCGATTCGGAGCCTGCATCGGCAGTTTTGTCGGAGCCGACACGCTTGCCGGCATTGTCGCGAGCAGCGTTGCAGAAGGGGAAGAGCTGGCGGCACTGATCGATCTGGGAACCAACGGCGAAATCGCGATTGGAAATCGACATGGACTCGTGTGCGCCTCGACCGCTGCCGGACCGGCTTTTGAAGCCGGATGCATTCGGATGGGAATGAGGGCGGCAGCGGGCGCGATTGCCCATGTCGCGCTTGTTGACGGCGCACTCAGAGCCTCTGTGATCGGAGATGTTGAAGCACGCGGCATCTGCGGAAGTGGTGTCGTGGATGCGATTGCTGCAGGACTGGACACAGGCGCGATTCTGCCCTCGGGACGGGTGGCAAACGGATCAAAGATCTTTCCTGTTTCCGGGTCAGTCTCGTTGTATCAGAAAGACATTCGCGAGTTGCAGCTTGCCAAGGCAGCAATTGCGTCGGGATTCAGCTTGTTGCTCGATCGCCTCGGGGCAGATGCACGCGATTTAAAAAGGATTCATCTTGCAGGCGCGTTCGGGAACTACGTACGGATTGAAAGCGCGGTAACGATCGGGCTGATTGAAGCGCCGATGGAGTTGATTCAGGCTGCCGGAAATACGGCTCTGCGCGGAGCGAAAATGATGCTGCTTGCGAAGGACGAACCGGTGTTGCCCGGGATCGAACATGTAGGACTTGCGGCGGTTGACGGTTTCCAGGAGCGGTTCGCAGCCTGCATGAGCTTTCCGTCCGGCACAAAGCAGTCCACGGAAACTCTTGCCGCGCGGTGAACCATGCAGACTGACGCGCCAGTGGCTGTCGCTGCACCACGAAGGAGAGGAGATATGACCGCTGCAGTACCGGCGACAAAGAGCCGCAAGCGATTTCTCGCTTCTGTGGATCATAAACAGCCGAGCGGAGTTCCAGTGGATTTCGGCGGAACTGCGGTAACGGGGATTCACGCGACCTGCGTGGCTGCGCTGCGCGACTACTACGGCCTGGAGAAACGCCCCGTTAAAGTTCACGAGCCCTTCCAGATGCTTGGCATGGTGGAAGAGGATCTGCGGACAGCAATGGGGATTGACGTTGTGGGCGTATTCGCGCGCAACACGATGTTTGGCTTTCCGGTCGATGACTGGAAGCCGTGGCTGTTCCATGGACTCGAGGTGATGGTTCCGGGCAACTTCAACGTGACGGTGGATGACTGCGGCGATACGCTGATCTATCCCGAAGGCGACACGACTGTCGCTCCGAGCGGACGAATGCCGGAAGGAGGATATTTCTTTGATTGCATCGTGCGCCAGGAGGCGTTCGACGAAGAGAAGCTCGATCCGGAAGACAACATGGAAGAGTTCACCGCAATCTCGCAGCAGGATCTGGATCATCTGGCTCGTTCGGTAAAAGCTGCCTCGGAAACAGGCCTGGGTGTCATTGCCAGCTTCGGCGGGACCGCACTCGGAGACATTGCCCTGGTGCCGGCGCCGTTTTTGAAACATCCGAAAGGGATTCGCGACGTCGCGGAGTGGTATGTCTCCACGCGTAGCCGACAGGATTACATTCACCGGATATTCCAGAGGCAGTGCGAGGTGGCGATTCAGAACCTCGAACGAATCCATGCGGTGATCGGCGATGGCGTAGATGCAGTGTTCATGTGCGGCACGGATTTTGGCACACAGACATCGAGCTTCTGCTCGGAAAGCACGTTTCGCAGCTTGTATTTCCCCTACTACAAGCAGATGAACAACTGGATCCATGCGCACACACAATGGCGAACCTTTAAACACTCGTGTGGTTCGGTCATCCGATTCATTCCGGCCATGATCGAGGCAGGGTTTGACATCTTGAACCCAGTGCAGTGTTCGGCTACCGGTATGGATCCCGAGAAGTTGAAATTGACCTTTGGGGAACAGCTTGTCTTCTGGGGTGGCGGTGTGGATACCCAGCAGGTGCTTCCGTTCGGCACGGCAGCCGAAGTCCGAGAGCAGGTGTTGCGGCGTTGCGAGATCTTCGCAGCGGGTGGAGGATTCGTGTTCAACGCGATTCACAATATCCAGGCCAAAACGCCGGTTGAAAACATTGTCGCCATGCTGGATGCCGTCCGGGAGTTCAACGGCAGTTCCTGAAGGCGATCACGTCTTGGCAATCCGAGCGAGCAACGAGCTAACGAACGGCAGGTTGAATTCAGAGCAGGGGTAGATCAAAGTGAACAGGGACGAATCGATCAACTTGCGTTACGTGCTCTTTCTGGCCTGCACTGCGGCTCTGGGCGGGCTGCTGTTTGGATTTGACATCGCGATCATCACCGGAGCGGGTCCATTTCTTACGCGCCACTTCAGCTTGAGCGATCTTGGCCTGGGTTGGGCGTTCAGTTCCCTGCTGTTCGGATGCGTATTTGGAAGCCTCGCGAGCGGAAGGCTGGCCGATCGCTACGGAAGGAAACCCCTGCTTCTCATCGTGGCAGTCCTGTTTGCGCTGACCTCAATCGCAACTGCTTTAGCGCCGTCCTTCAGCGCGTTCATCACAGCCCGTTTCGTTGGCGGGATCGCGGTCGGCGGAGTCTCTCTCCTCTCGCCGATGTACGTATCCGAGGTTTCCCCTCCGTCTATACGCGGCCGCATGGGAACCCTCTACCAGATGTCCATTATCGTTGGCATCATCGTTTCCTACGGCATCAACTTCCTTCTCCGCAACACGGGTCCGGCCAATTGGCGATGGATGTTTGCCAGCGGCGTTATCCCGTCCGGGGTCTTTCTGGTATGTGTCCTGATCGCGCCCGAGTCTCCAAGATTTTTGGCGCTGAAGGGCAGACGCGAAGAGGCGTTCCGGCTGCTTGCTCGTATCAGCGGCAAGCGGGTCGCTCAGATGCAGATCTCAGAGATCGAAGCAAGCCTGCACAAGGAGGCCCAGAACTGGCGTGGCCTGCTTCGACCCGGCATGCGCAGGGCTCTCGCCGTCAGCACCGGGCTTGCTATTCTCATTCACTTTTCGGGAATCAATACCGTCATCGACTACGCTCCCGCTATCTTCCAGTCGGCTGGCTGGAAGGTCGATGGAGCGTTGGCCTCCACGTTCCTCGTGGGTATAACGGAATTCCTCTTTACCATCGTGTCCCTGGGTTTCATCGACCGTTACGGTCGCAAGCCGCTCTACGTTTTCGGATCAGCAGGAATGGGACTATGCCTGCTGACAATGGTCTGGACTGCCCTCACAGGCCACTTCTACGGCGGCGTGGTGCTCGTGCTCATCCTGTCTTATCTGGCGTGCTTTGCCACGTGTATTGGTCCTGTGTTCTGGACGCTGGTGCCGGAGATCTTTCCCAACGACATTCGCGGCATCGCGATGACGGTTCCTGTGCTCGTTCAATGGGTGGCGAACGCGATTGTTGTTCTCCTGTTCCCATATGCATTTCACGTCATTGGTAAGGCATTCACCTTTGGCGTACTCGCACTGATGGCCATTGCACAGGGCGTGTTTACATTGCTCTACGTCCCGGAAACAAAAGACAGGAGCCTCGAAGAGATTGAAAGATCGTGGAGCGTCGCCGAAGAAGGCGTGTTACACAAGACCGTATCGTGACGCCGTTTCGCGACTGGCCGGAGCCTATCGTTCTATTCTTCTCCTCAGAGGAACAAGCGAAAAACCGGATACAGGCCGTGAATGCGGGAAAGGAATTATGAAAGCACAGCTCAATCGTCGCTGGCGTCTTGTCGCACTGGTCGCAGGGCTGACATTGTTTTCGTGTCTGGGTCGGCGCGCGGATGCGGCAGCAGGATGTAACGATCCTAACTTTGCGAGAGCAGACAAACGGGCGGTCGAGGAAGTTCCGGGGGACCGCTGGATGGAAATTGATCTCTACTGGTTTGAGCAGACTGACATCGCTGGATCGGTGAGCTGCTTCTGGGACCGCTTCGCGCCGCTATACAGGAATGTTCGCGGAGACCGCGGGTTGATCCTCAATGTTGGCTGGACCGTCGGCTACATCATGGAATGGACAGGTGAGCCGGAACAGCGGATCAGCCTGCCCGCCGGAACGGGACAGCAACCGTGGGTGCAGGAATCTGCGCCGCTGGCAGGCACCACCGAGCAGCGCAAGCAGGCATGGAAACAGCGCTTCGCCACCCCAACCATCGTGACGCGAACAGGATACGGGCCGTGGACTTACGCGGATCTGCGTCGTCTCACCGACGCTTTGCGTTCCGAGGCTGCCAAGCGCGGCATTGCCGGATTCAAGGTGGGCAGCCTGGCTTATGCCTGGGACGATGCGTACGGCGAGATCGCACCGTGGGCAAAACGTCACCCGGAAGCGTTCAGTACCTGGCAGTTCACGAGGGACGGACAGAAGCAAAGCGGAAAGTATTTCGATCCCGCCGTCACGCTGCATCGAGATCCATCGCGCCTGGGAGGACTGCCCGACGGAATCGCGGAAGGGATGCAGGTGCCTGAGGCATTTGCAGCGCAGTGGGGAAGCCTTTCAAAGGCTGCAGGACTCGACGCCATCATGCTTCGCGATTCCTTCGGCATGCCGGTTCCATATCAGCGGGCCGGCCCGGATGGACTCCTGGAGCCCTCTCCCGAAGCCATCCAAAGACGCACGAAGGCGACCTCCGCGCTCATCCGCAAGACCAAGAGCGCGAATCCAAAAGCTCTTGTGATGATGTACTCGAATGCGGCCAGCGCGTTTGGCGACTGGCGATGCAATGGCCTCGATCTCGAGCAGATCGCCCGGGAAGGACATCTGGACGTATGGGTGGACCAAACCTGGGCTGGGGCATGGAACGAAGTGGGCGTGCGCCACAACTCCTTCTGGAATAACCCGGTCCTTGGCTGGACCTACCAGCTTGCCTACATGCTTACGCACGCCGCCGTGCTCGCAGACACGCGCGTCAAACACTATCCGTTGATCGAAACTTTTGACGCTTGGGAGTCCTGGGATGTGCTGCACTCCGTCCCCGAGCGTCTTCGCTGGGGCATCTGGGCCTATTCGCACGCGTCAGTGAAGATGCCGAGCGGGATCAAAGTTCCCGGCGGGTCTTACATCTCCTGGGCCAACCAGGGAAAGCGGCTCCTCAGCAAAGAGGATGTGGCATTCCTGAATGCAAACATCAGCGAGGCTGTCATCGACGCGCACAACATAACGGATGTCTACGGTCCGACTCTCGTCTACGCGCGCAGCGCTGCGCTCTGGCAGGCTGAACATGCCCATCCCGATCAGGATGCAAAGGAGTGGCTCGACGAGCAGGTTGGATCAGTCATCAAATGGCCCGTTCCAGTTCTGTCCACAACACGGATCGAATGGCTGCCACGAGTCAACTCCGACATGTTCCTCGTGGGCGCTTCCTCTCATTTAACGGCAGAAGAAAGCAGCGAGATTCACTCACTCGCACGCCGCGGAACGCCCATCGCTCTGTTCGGGAGCCCAGTCGGGGGATTCGATAAGGCTATGCAGGACCTGATCGGGTTGGACAGTAAGGATGCCAGTTCTTCTCAGGTATCGGTCTTCAAAGGCAGCACGTCAAGCTTCGGAGTTTCGCTGGCGCACGGCGTGCCGGAACAATTTCCTGTGCGACAGGGGCTTTCAAAGAACACGCCAACAAGGAATGCAAAGACGATCTATTCCGTGGAAGGCAGTCCAATGCTGGTGATGAACCATGAGAACAATCTGCGGCTACTGACCTGGGACCCGCCGGAATTCGCGGTCGAATGGGACACAAAGTTGCTCGACATCTGGCGTGGCAGCGCGGCCCCCTACGCATTGGCGGCCGGCGCAATAAACGCATTGCTCACTAGTTCCGATGTCCTGCATGCATCGGGTATTGATTCCAGGGAAACCGTCAACTTCACGGCATGGCGAACGCGGGACGGCAGGGCTCACTTGATGTTTGGCAACTTGGAGGAGGGTTTGAGTGACGACGCGGACGCGAGCCGTCACACAACTATTCAATTACGGAGCCAATTGCGGGAGCATCGATGGAAGGCCATCTGGCCGGACGCGAAATTCAGCGCAGGAGAAAGGGGCCATCCATATCGATCTCGAACAGGCTCGCTCGGCGCAGCTTGTCTCAGTGGGCCCAAGGTAGATCTGATCCGCGCATTGCTTCTCATGGTGTCCTTGGAGGCATCGCGACCATGCAGCCTCCGATCTACCCCGCGACTTCGAAGATGACTTCGAGTTCTATTGGCATTCCAAGGGGGAGGCTGGCAACGCCGATGACGAGGCGTACTGCCATTTTCTCGACGCCAAAGATATCCCGAAACAGGTCCGAGGCGGCGTCTGCGACCTTGGGTTGGTCGAAAAAGTCCCCCGAGGTTGCAATGAAAACTCCCAGCTTTACCACACGTGTAATTCGATCAAGTGAGCCCAGGTGCTTCTTCGCCGCCGCCAGGGTACTCAAAGCGGCAACGTAGATGGCGTCCCGCCCAGCATTAGTATCGAGCTCTTTTCCAAGCCGGCCAACATACTTCGGCTTGTGGTCCACAACCGGCAGCATCCCGCTCAGGAAGAGCAGATTACCTGTTTGAAGCGTCTCAACGTACGAGCCAAAGGGAGTCGGTGCGGCCGGCAATTGAATGCCAAGGTCTTGCAGTCGGCGCTCCGCGCTGTCCGGTAGCGAGTCCTTCACGATTACCATTTGCCTACGTGCGCACCGTCGTCCACGTGCAGCCTCCCCGGTGATGTGACCAGCTTCTGCCAGATAGACGACGGCCTCAGAGATGTCTTTCGGGTCGGATATCGTTCCCATCGGCGAACGAGGCTCCACGGCGTCCTTTGGGCCCTTTCTGTGGAGAGGCGTGTTCACGACGCCAGGCGCGACCGCGTTAAAGCGGATTCTGTTCTTCGCATACTCAATCGCCAGGCTGCGGGTAATCGCATTGAGCCCGCCTTTGGTGATCATGGGAATGGACGCCGGAACGTCCGCAATCGGGTTCTCGGCCAGCGACGCCGAAATGCTCGTTACGCTGCCGCCTGTGTCCTGGGCGAGCATTTGTTTCACTGCGCGCTGGGTCATCAAGATGAACCCCTCCAGATTGGTCGAAACGAAACTGCGAAACTCATCAATCGTGTAGTCCAAAAAAGGCTTCGATGCGAAGATGCCCGCATTGTTGACGACATGGTCAATCGAGCCGAACCTGGCGATCGCGGCCTGTGCAACCTTCTCGGCCGTCTCCGCATGGCCGATGTCTCCGTCTACCAATTCGAGGTTCGGCGACCGAGTGAAGCCGGCTTTGGAAACATTGCGCGAGGTTGCAACAACCTGATAGCCGCGGTCCAGAAAGGCCTGGACAACGGCGGCTCCTATCCCTTGTGACGCGCCGGTTACGATAACTGTCTTCTTCCCTGCCATGACTCTCTCCTGCACCGTCGCACGCCGCCAAGCGTCTGGCCTTTTAATGGAATTTCGTCAAGACTCGTCCGATTCGTAATTGGCTTCAGGTCTTGCGTAGATGGTGATACCGCTGCCGAGGATTGAAAGCAGAAACGGAGACTTGGCAGTTGGCGCATCAGCAACCTCGTCGGGCGTTGCAATCACAACGTCCACTGGCGGAAAGCAGTCTGCTGCCAACTGCTTCGCTCTTCGCTGATGGTGGGCGGTATTGCCCTCCACCTTGGCGACAACGAGCAGATCGACGTCACTTTTGTTCGTTACCGTGCCTTTGGCGTATGACCCAAAGAGCACGACACGTTCCGGCGCAAACGCACGAATCAGCCGCGCCAGAGTGCGCTCGACGAGCGGCGGCAGAGCCGGCTTCGAGCCGTCAGACTGCATTTCAGCTTGCGTCATAGCTCACCAATAACACAATGTCGCCGATCAGGTTCTTTGTCAGTGAGCGGAAGTCAGCGGCGCTTGCCTGTTTGATCTTGAAGCTCCATGTGCCCAGAGGGGTGTTGGGGGGCATGGCGATCGTAGCCGCACAAACGTTAGGCTCCGTGACGCCTGCAACCGGCGTCATATTGACCGTTGCCGTGGGCAAGGGCGATTGCGGCGCGAGCACGAAGTCTCCTGTCTCCCAGGCCACTGCAAGGACGGTGAGCGAAGTGACGGAGATTGTCTTGCCGCGGGTCCATGCTGGAAACTTGGAAGGCGAAATGCTGAGCGTCAGAACCTGGTCGTTGTTCACCAACGCAGTATTGTTGAAGGCTTCCCACCGTGGTGTGCCGTCGGTCTGCATCGCGGTTGCGTTGAAGATCGACTTCTGCGTTGCAACCAAAGCCTGCCACGGCGTCGACGGATAGGGATTATCCACTGTTGGCGACGATGCAGTAAAGTCGTTCTGCGCGCTGAAGACCTTGATTCCTGAAGTGGGCAGATTATTTGCGTTGTATGCCTCAACCGCCTTTTGAAACGTAGCGCCGCCATCGAGCGCAGTGTAGTAGAGATGCAGGACTACATCGCCCACGGTGGACAGGTCGATTTCGTTTTGGATCTGAGGCATCTCCAGATGCCAGGAGCTGATGGCGCCGGCGTTTTCAAACGGCAAGTAGCGCTGGTCGGCAATGTTGCTGGCGATGGCCGTAATAAAAAGTCCAGGATCGTCCTGTGCATTGCCCATTGCGATTTTCTGCGGGACGGCTCCGTAATTGTAGACGAAGCGCGTGTCGGAACCGACCGGGCTCTCTGCGTAGTCCGATCCATCCGGCGCAGCCTGCGTAGACACGCGAACCTGGTTGGCCACCAGCGTCAGAGTGGCCTTCACGTTGTCGAACTTGCCGGGGCTGGGATATACCACGGTCAGACTCACGCGCGTTAGCCGCCGGTTGTAGTGTCCCGGATAGTCAGAATCGAACAGCGACTCAGGCACTGTGAAATCGCAGGAACCGTTCACAAGGAGTCGCTGTAACAGGCTCGGCGTTCCTGTTGTGCCTGGATCGAGCGTTGAAAGCGAGACGAAGCGGCTCAGTTCGTAGCGTCGCGCGTTCTGCTGCAGATAGGAGGACTGCATCCGACGCAGATCGTGGTTGAGTGTCTCGCCGGCCAGTAACCCTTTGTGCAGACTGTCCCAGTACCCGAACTGGATGAAGGAACTGTTCTGAATGCCAAGCTCATGTTGATAGCAACGCTCGACCTGCTTGCACAACTGATACGCGAGTTGGTAGCTCTGGAAATACGTCGCTGCAAGCGAGCTGACCATCCAGTCGTAGAGGCTGTCGCTGGTGAACTTGTTGGTGAGGAAATCGATCTGCTTCTGGATGTTGTCGATCTGCTCTTGATGCAGAATCTGGTTTTGCTGCGCAATCTGCATGGCCAGGTTGGCCGCATTCAGCTGCGCCGTGGCTTGCGTGATCTGCGTGCTCGCTTCGGTCCTGCCTTCAACAAATGCATCCTTGCGGTGATACCAGCCGCCGATCGTGGTGGACACCGTTGCCGCCGCATCCAGGATATCGGCGAGGCTTGTGAGGCCGAATCCAGCTGCCTTCGAAGAGTCGCCGGCGTTCTTTCCGCCCTCTGTAAACCCCGCGCTTGGCGTGCCTCCCATTCCGGCCACACCCGCGGAGCCGGCCGGCAGAAGATAGACGACCGTTGCTGTCGTGTGCATCGCCGCGGCAATGGTCTTGAGCACAGCTGCCGCAGCCTTCCCCGTCATGCCGCCCCACTCCCACGCATTCGCCAACTGGCCTGCATTGTCATCGTTGTAGTTGTACTTCTGCGTAGCCAGTTGCAGCGACATGTTCACCGCGTCGATGTTGCTCTGCGCCTGCTGCACCTGCCAGTCGAGAATCTGATTGCCGTCGGTCAGCAGTTGCTGTTGCGTCGTCTGCTGCAGAAGAGCCAGCGCGCCTGCATCGGTTTTCTCCAATGCCGCCTGCAGCGAAGAGCCGTAGGCGCGCACGGCGTTCACGAAATCCAGGGCCTGCGGATAGAGAGCGGTAAAGCGGTAATTCGGCAGCGACGCGCCCAAGTCGCTCAGGACGCTTGAAAGATCCACGCCCGCAGCCTGAGCCGCAATCAACAGGCCGGGATCAATGGGTGCATCGAAGAGGGCCAGCTGCAGCGGAGCTCCTGAAATGCTCTGGCAGTGCCGCATCTTGTAGAGCCGGTCCGCCACTGTGCTCCAATAGCCCAGCAACTTCGGGTTCGACGGAATCTTGAAATAGAAGGTCTGCGGGCCTGGAATCCCCTGGCCATCTCCAGTGCCCGAGCCGCCACTTCCACCCGATCCGCCGATGGCATTTTCAATTTCGACCATTGCGTTCGCAAATGCATCCAGAGACGGTTCCAGCTGATCGAATGATTCATCCGCGGTGGGTGGGGGCGTGACCGCGACTGGCGTAGGCCCCAGAATCTCGTTGGCGATCACGTAGAGCAGGGTGGCTTCGCTCAGTGCTTCCCGCGACTCGGTGGAGAAGAGATTGTCGCCCCACGCAATCAGGTTGTCGAGGTACGACATGACCGTGCTCTTCATGTAAGGAACACCCTTGCGCAGATCGGCAAGCAGAAACGGGTTGAACGAATTCTGGCGCCAGTTCTCCACCTGGGCCACCATCGTTGGGTCGCCCTGGTTTACCTTCAGCAGCAGATTGTTGATCTGCTGTGCCAGGATGCCCGCCTCAGTCAGATTATGAAGAGGCTTGGGAATCCAGAAGCGCCCGGGCACAGGGTCGGTGCTTTGCCGCGTGGGATTGAAGATGTAGTGATACCACCTCTGTGCATCCTCAAACTGCTGGTTCTGGCTGAGAAGCTGAGCGATGTAGAGAGGGATGTGATAGAAGAGCTCCCAGTTATACACCGAAAACGTGGTGTTGTAGTTGAAGTCGAGATACTGGCGATCCTGGCCTGTCACGTCGTCGTGGTCCCACCATACGCGCGACGTAACGGGCTGGTACCAGCTTTTGAAGCTGAAGACGTCGGCGCCGCTGGGATCGATCTGATCCGGATTCTGCTGCAGATTCGGATCGTAGAGCAGATCGAATCCGCCGGCACCCAGCTGATTCCAGAAGAGGCGCGTGAATGGGTGGTAGAAGGGGTGAAACACGTAGCGCAGTTGATAGGCCACAGTGCCCGGATCGGATGGCGTCACCGGCGACCACATGCTGCCGGTCCAGTAGTACCTTGTGCTTTCGACCCAGTAACTCCGCCGCGCATCCTGGAAAAAGAAGTACGAGGCCGGGTCAAAATTCAAGTCTGCGTCCGGACCGACGACACGAAAGGGATAAGTGGCCGCGCTGAGCAGCGGGCCAACATTTTGTTCCAGAGCACCTGCTGAAGTGAACGTGAGCGGCGCGATCTGATAGTAGCCAGCGGGAATGATTGCAGGTCCGGTGACAAGCGCCCCGGCCTGCGGATTCAAATAAGGCTCTCCGGTCAAATTGGGATCGGGCGCCGACAATGGCAGCAGGGGCAGCGCATCGGGACCATAAGTGCTCTGCGCATAACTGAGCAACTGATCTTCCTGGCCGTAGATGGCGATATTGAGGTTGTTCAGTTCAAGGTCGCTGAATCGCCCATCGAAAACGGCGCGGCCAACGTGAACCGCTTGCGCAGTAATGTCGTTCGTCTCCAGCGAAGCAGCCACCTGCAGAAATGCCGCTGCAGTCGATTGGTCCCATGAAGCCGAGTCCGAGGGAGTATTCGCTTGCGAGGCGTCAGCCAGAAGATTCGCCGCGGCGATTTCAAACCGTTCCGCCATGGCAATGATTCCGGCATCGTATTCGCCAAAGCGGAAGACATCGAGCCACATACCGGCGCCATATCCCGGAGCAACCGGCGCCGGCTGCACCTTCAGCGTGTAGAGTGCCTCCACCGCCAGGTTGTTGCTTACCGACCGCGAGTTCAACAGGGGCTTGTCAAACAGCTTGCCTTTCGCCGTTTGCGCCGGAGCCCAGCTTCCATTGCGGAAAATGGAGAAGTACAGTGTCAGCGTGACGAAGCGCTCCACTTCCTGGCTGGGTGGATTTGTGCTGGCCTGTGCGCCTGGAATGTTCTGATGCGGCTCGTTGGAGACCTTCGCATCCATCCAGAAGAGGCACACACGCCCGCGGAAGACGGCGGGAATGACCTGGTGTGCCTTGATATCGAGCGGAATCTTTGTCCAGCCTGTCCAGGCACCATTCGTGTACGTGCGCAGGTAGAAGACCGGTGGATCGGCGTGCGTGCGCGCAACCACGTAGATGTTGCCGGAGGAATCTTCGCAGGTTCCCGTAACCAGCAAATGGGCCAGGCCATCGAGCCTGTCGATGTAATTGAGAACGACCGTCTCAAGATAATCCGTTGTGCTATCACCCTGGCGAATCTCCTGTTCCAGGCTTTGATAAATCTCTGTGCGATTGGGACGCTGCGACTCGATGAGCCAGTTTTCCGGATAAAGAAAAACCTCACGGTTGGCCTCCCAGATGCGATAGCGGCTCATCCACTCCCACTGGCTCCAGGTGTCGTCCTTGCTGAGGTCGACGACCACCGCCGGGGCTTCGAGGTTCATCAGGCAGCGCTCCACAAAGATCTGCACCGCGATATACGCCTGCACTACGCGGGACGTCACCTGGCAAGACGTCATCTGGACGTCGATGAGGAAGTAGTTGAACAAGTGGTCGGTATCGCGGTAAATGAGGTTGCCCGATCCGTCACGCTGCGCCGTCAGAAACGCCTGCAATGCCGCAGAGCGGTTTTCGCGAATCGGATTCATCAGCGTTGGCGCCAACGCCAGCCACGCATCGTTGCTCGACTGTTGCGCTTTCAGAGCTCCCAGGGCGCTCGCCGCGAGATTCTCTGCGCTCACCTCATCCGGCGGAACCGTTGCCCAACTCACGATCTGCGCGGATAGCGTCTGCGTCACTTCTGCACCCGCTGCTGCAGCTGCCGCCGTAGTCCCTTGCTGGTTGCGCACTACGGTCCAGACCGTGTCGTCGAGACCGCCGACCGCTGTTACCAGCAGGATCTCAGCGCCGATGGAAACGTAGAAACCGGGCGCTGGAAATCCGATGTCGCTCGTGACAGTCAGGCTTGTGTCTCCCGTGCCGATTGGCGACACAAGCGTGGTGCTTGGCGTCGCAAGTCCGGATCCGCTTGCCGTGACGGCGCTCGACATGGCCTCCAGAGTCCGCAACGCGTCGTAGGTAGCCGGACTCTTGTAGCTTGCCGGAAACACAAGTCCGAGAGCAGCGGCAAAGGCCTCGATGTCCGCAAGCGGCCAGCCAGTGATGACAGCCAGCGCGGCCTGCGTGGAAGGAGCATCTGCAAGCGTGCCGGCTCCAACTGCACCAATCACGTCATAAAGAGTTTGAAACGCCGCTGAGGGAGGAGCAGCAGTCCACAGCCTGGCCAGCTTTACCATCAGCAGCGTAGTGAGCAGCAATGACAGGTTCAGTGCCGGCTGCGCCGTCGTCACGGGCAGCTGAGCAAGGTCGAGTCCACCGTAAACAGCAGCATTTGCAACCAGCCAGCCCAGGTCTGCAGCGACAAAGTGCAGTCCTCGCACAAGCACTGCAACCTTGTCGAAGAGCTGAATAGCAAGAAACTCGTCTGGGAAATTGGTGGCCGTTACCGGACTTGTTGAGTTTGTGAAAGCCGGGTCTGTCAGAACAGAAAGAAGCGTGTTTGTCGCAGCCGGTAACTTGAACGTGTTGAGGATGAAGGCACTGACATCGTTCGCGAGCGCCGAACCCGTTGCTGTGTGCGCATTGGCAGCAACGGCCGAAATCACTACGCCGTTCACGTCCGCGCCCGTTGGTGTCACCGATGCGCCGCTCGCCGCTGCCGCGCCAGTCGTCCCCTGCTGGCCGCGCGCGACGGTCCACGTCGTGTTCCCGACTCCGCTCACGCTTGTAACGAGAAGGATCTCGGAGCCGATTACGACGGAAAAGTTCGGCAACGGAAAGCCTGAGCCGTTCACCACGGTAATCGACGTCTGTACAGCATCAATCGGCGCTGAAAGCGTAGTGCTGGCCGAGAGCAACGTCACCACCGCGGATTGCACCGAAGTCAACGTCGCTGCAATGTTGGCCTGTGTCATTTGCGTCGTCGTGGACCAACCTCCGCTGATCGATGCCGAAGGCGGCGTGAGCAGGTATGTCAACGCGTCCAGCGAGAGTCCAGCCTTCTGAATCGTTGCGGCCTGCGCCAGAAATGCCAACGTATCTGACGGCGAGTTCAGCAGCGGAGCCAGGGCCGCGTTGGCATTGGCTGCGGTGGGATCAAGCAGTTCGGCTACCGCGATCAAGTTTGAAATGGAAAACTTTGACGCGGCCGCCAACTTGCTTACGCGATAGATCAGGCTCAGATTGTTCAGCGTGAGCGTGTTGTCAGTCAGCGCAAAAAGCGCAGCGGCGTCTGCACCGGAAACCCCAAGTGCGGGCTGAATCGCTTTGAGATGATCGCTCAACACGGGATCGCCGAGCGCGCCGCCCGAGGACAGAGCAGCCATATCGGGATCGGGCGCAATCCAGGTCACCGTCGGATTCAAGAAAATCTGCGAGTAGAGAGAAGTTGTCGTACTCCCATCCGGGTCGCGGTGCACCGCGGAATCGATGGGCTGATACCAGGCCAGCAATTGACTGACAGAGAGCTTCGTTGCGTCCTGCAACTGGCGGAAGGCAGAGCAGTGCAATGAGCGTAGCTTGATTCAGGGATCCGGCTCCGACCTTCGCCGCGTTCATCAGAAGGTCCAGTTCCCACATCTTGTATCCCGTTGCAAGCCACAACCGCAGAAAGCGATGGGCACGATCCAGGAATCCGGTATCCAGCGGCGACGGCGTCAGCGACTGAGAACTCGTCATGCAGGTGTCGTCAATGCCACTGATTGCTACGTTCAGTCCGCCCTGCACCCAGCTCACCTGCAAAAGCTCAAGCAGCTGCTCATAGGTCAGCGACGCGGCCTGCAAGAATGCCGGAATCGATACAAGGTCGGTCGTCGGGTTGGTAGTGTTCCACGCCACCGCGGCAGTGACAAAGTTGGCGTTCGCGACCAGATCGGTCGCGTGAGGAGACATCTTGAATCGCTCAGCGGCCACCGCAGCTTGCTGCGCCGCGGTGGCCCCGTTCAACGGCAGCAATGCCTGCCGCAGTTGCCACAGTGGCAGGTTCCATTGCTGCAGATAGGTGCGCAGACCATCCAGTCCAGTGCTGTACGGCAGTGTTTGAGGGTAGCTCGCGGTTGACAGCGCAACAAATGCGGGCTGATTGAAATACTCTGGCGCGGCCTTCAGCTGGTCGGCTGTGATGTTGTCCGCAGTCTGCTTCCAGATCGGGTTCACTGTGGAATTTGGATCGGTGGGCGGACTGATCTTGTCGGCCAACAGCTCAATCACCAGATCAATGTAGGGCAATTCCGTATCGGTGTTCGGGCAGTTCAGCAACAGGTGACGAATATCAGGGTCGGCGGGAGTCCAGCACATCCAGCGCGTTTTGCGAACCCTGCGGATGATTGCGCAACCATAAGAGAAGATCGCAGAGATACGCGGCCGGACTCAGAATAGAGGTGCAATCATCCGTGGCGCAGTAGTCCTGCGAACCAAACAAGGTAGTCAGTGTCGGGTCTGCCTGCACCGCCTGTTGGATCGCGCCATTCACGCCTGCGACGCTTCCCATTGCCTGCGGCCACAGGCCCAGCGAGTCGCGGTTCAACATCGTGTACGTCGCAACCAAGCCGGCGTAGCGCTTCGCGGCAGCCTGATAGGCCTTATTCGCTTCGGGCTTCGTCAGCCCCGCGGCAGTCGCTTTCAGAAAGAATTGCTGGCTGCCCATGTTGGCGATCTGCGTGGCCGAGGTGACGCCAAGCCCAAGGAGTGTCTGCGCGACATCCGCGTTGGGCGCCACGCGTAGTACGCGCTGGAAGCTGCGGGCATTTGCAATGACTGCGGCTTGGTCCTCTTCGCTGATGCCGGTGAATGCAGCGGCTCCCTGGCTCGCGATGTAAACAGGAATGTTGTCTTTCAGCAGTTCCAGGTTCGGGTTGTTCTTGAAGAACTGCGTCAGGGGCGCCTGCTGGGCCTGCGGAACGAGTTTTGCGGTTTCAATCCTGCCTGATAGCGCCGCAGTCGGATAGGCTCTCGTCACGCGCGTGTAGATCACGCTGGCAAACACCTCCGCAGGCGTCGCCGTACCGGCCGCGTCGATACTCTTCGGTGCGCCCGTCTGATTCACGATGCGCACCCAATCCTGTTTGCTGAGTCGCGCGAGGTCGGGCAATGTCTGGTAGGTCCCGGAGGCAAATCCCTCCGTCAGGTTCTGTACCAGCGGCGTAAAATTCTTGACGAACGCTCCAATCGACAGCGTGCGTTCGATGCTCTGTGCTTCCGCTGCGGTGAACCCGTGCTGGCCGTCGCCAAGGGTGCGCCAGAAGTTGCGCATGGAGAGGCTATTCGTCGTCAACGCCTGGGCAAACGTCTGCTGTTTGGCCGCTGGCAGCGCTGCCACGTCGAGCAACTGGGCCAGGGTTGTGCTTCCCACTAGATAAGGCTGATTAAGCAGGTCGGTGGTGTGATTGGCCTGCAGTTCGGTCCACGATCCTTGCGATCTCGTCTGTGTAGCGCGCACTAATGTAATCCAGTGCAATTGCCGAAGTCAGAGTCTGAGTTTGCACCTGCGATGAAAGCCCGAAGATCATCGAAGCGATGGTTTGTACCAGCGAATCGATCAGGGTGAAATTCTGGCTTGCGTCCAGCAACGGCCTCGGCAGCGCGGCAGGAATCTGTTGCCGCAGGAAAGCGTAGAACGCCGGCGCAGGAATCTTGAATGCAACCTCCAGACGCGCCGCGATTGTTACTCGCATCAGCGTTTCGGTGCTTGTGTTCAGTTCCTGCGCCAGGAAAGAGAGGTCCTGGTGGCTTGAGTTCTCCACCAGTTCGCTGAGCTTCACGCCGCCGAGTTGCGGTTCAATTGCGCGCACTAGGCGGGCCCATTCCGACTGATCGGCGGGTTCAAAGCTCAGGTCGATCACCTGTTTCAGCTGTGCCTGCGTAAGCGGTGAGAGCAGCGGCGCATCGAGATGTTCAGAAAGCGCTTCAACCTCAATCAGAAGCGGCTGCGGCATGGCGTCGCGCACTTCATAGCGCAGTGCATAGGTCCCCCGCTCTGAGGTCTCGCCGGCAGCCAGCTCGGTGCGCCCGCGCATGTGCCGCCACCACACCACAACACGCGCATCGTGAAGGGGAATTCCATTACGGCCTGTGATCGTTCCACTAATCTCATTGATCTTGCCAGACATGTGCATGTCTTCTCCTTTGCGTCAGTCTGGTTTTCATGATTCGATCCAAGGAGCAAATACGCAAGCGCTCGTTCCGGCACACTGGCGAGCGTAAAAGCCGGCCAAGCGAGCGCAGTCAGACAAACTTGAGAGCGCGGATCGCCGGCTTCGATTGATCGTGACCGAGGAGGCTCAGAGTGTCTCAGGGCCTGATCGCCCTGCAGAATGGGAATGCGAAGAATTCTGATTTGGGGAAATGCCGAGCCGTCTTCTTGCCGCCAGCAGTTTGCTTCGGAACTTCAGGGCTTGTCAACAGATTTCGGCTGCAACATACGCAGTTCCAGCACAAATAATCACGATCTTCTCGCCGCGTTGATTACCTGTTACTAGTTTGTAAAGGGCGCTTGCGCAATCAAAGTGACCGCATGAAAAGGGATAAATCGCGAAGCAAAAAGGCCTTCCACCAAGGGGAGGATGCGTGCAAGAACCACTGATCTCTTCGCTTTCGGTGCTGAGGCCTTCATTGCGAGATGATCCTGTTTCATTCGTCGCGGACCTCGGTCAGAGTTCCGGCGAATGGCGTTGGGCCCGCCGATTCGTAGTTGACATCGGGCGGAAACGTGTCATGGAATTGCTGTTCCCTCATGCGTAGGTAATAATTCCCTGTTCGGTCTGCCGGGTTTTCCTGCGCGGTCAATGGGTCGCCCCTCTCATCCCAGCCGGCACGAAAACCTTTGAGCGATTCGAGTCAAGAACGCGAAGGGGCTAAGTTATTGAAGGCCTACGATCAGAAAGGTTGGAAGACATGGATCGCCGGGAATTCTTGTTTGCGGCAAGTGCCGGATTGGCGGAGCACGCTGTCGCCACGGATATTTGCAGAAGCCTTCGGGCCAGGTGGTTCCGACACGGGCCCAATGTCGGTCAGCATTGACCTGAGCAAGAGCACGGGCACTTTGCCGCACTATTGGGAAAACTGCGCAGGGTCAGACCGCACTGTCGTAGGACTCCGGCAACAGTGGCGCGAAGATCTGGTGCGCGCCCACCGCGATATGGGGATGAAATCTGTACGCTGCCACGGTCTCTTTGATGACGAGATGGGCATTGCGGCCGCCGGAGCAGGCGCATTCAACTTTCTCTATGTCGATCAGATCTACGATTACATGATCGATCATGGCGTCCGGCCGTTCGTCGAACTGAGCTTCATGCCCGAGGCCTTTGCCAGTAGCAACAATCGCATCTTTGCATACAAGGGCAACACATCTCCTCCACGGCGCTGGCAAGACTGGTACGACATGATCCACGCATTCACCGAACACTGCGTCCGGCGCTATGGTATCGGCGAAGTCAGCGGCTGGAAGTTTGAGGTCTGGAACGAGCCGAACATATCCTTCTGGGCCGGCACGCAGGAACAGTATTTCGAACTGTATCGGCAATCGGCGCTTGCCATCAAAGCGGTCGACAAGCGCCTGCAGGTCGGTGGGCCGTCGACAGCGCAGTTGGCCTGGATTCCAGACTTGATCCGTTTCTGCGCCGCCCAGAGCATTCCGCTCGACTTCGTAAGTACGCACGTCTACCCCAACGATCCGCAGAAGTACATCTTTGGTCGCGATAACGCCTACGTCTTCGAACAGGTCATCCCGCGTGGTGTTGAGCAGGTTAAGCATCAGGTGGAATCGTCAGCCATGCCACATCTTCCTCTTTTGATTACAGAATGGAGTTCGCAGAACCCCGCGTTCATCGCCGACACCATCAAGAACTGCGTTGGCCTCGCAGAGACAATGTCCTATTGGACCTTCAGCAATGTATTTGAAGAGGGAGGAGTTCCGAGCGGCATCTTCAATGAAACATTCGGGATGTTGGATCAATGGGGGATAGCAAGACCTTCTCTGCACGCGTTTGTATTCTTGCACAGGCTCGGCGAAAAGCAGTTACAGTCCGGTGACGGCCCGGTTCTGGCTACTGAGCGTGCCGACGGGTCTTCCGCAATTCTGGCTTGGAACCTGATCCCTGCGGCGGAGGCTGCCGCCGTTGCAAATGGCAACCCAATGGCTGCGGGTGGTGGAACGAACCGTGCTCTTGGTGCTTCACGCGTGCTGCAATTGAAGCTGAACGGCCTGCGTGGGCGAAAACAGATTCTCGTGAGTCAGGTAAACTCAGAGGCCGGATCGGCACTACCCGCATGGAAAGCCATGGGAAGTCCCAAATATCCCAGCCAGGATCAAATCAAACAACTCCAGGCGGCTGCGGAGTTAGCCAAACCGGCTGCTCATGCACTCGCGCCGGGCGAGCCCACGGATTTCACAATTGAGCTTCCTCCAAACGGCATCGCCCTGCTTGAACTGGAGCGGTAAAAATTTCGACCATTCGATCAAAGTCCATCCGTAGGAGAAAGCGACCATGGGGAGATATCTCACAGCAATTGCAGTCGTCCTGGCGATGGCGGCCCCGGTTGCCGCACAGCAGGCCAACCTTAGCGGAACCTGGAAATTGAATTTGACCGCCAGCTTCATGGCAGGAGATCACCCGGCACCGGACTACGAGTTTACCAAGATCCTGTTTCAAGAGGGCCAAACGATCCACCAGACCGACATCGCCAAACACGTTTCGGTAGTAAACATTCCGCTGCCCGACACGAACACAACGATGGAATTGAAAACGGATGGACAGGAACACGATGCTCAGGTCCCCGGCGCCTTCCCCGGAATGCCTGCTGCGAAGTTGACAGTCACGGCTGAGTGGCAGGGCAATACACTTCTGGTGATGGAACGCAGCGCTGGACCCGGCAGCGCCTCTTCCACCAAGAGGCGCTATTACCTCTCCGCCGACGGCGCGCACTTGATCGAATTAGTTGAAGCCCACAATGGATTCGGCGACACCGAGCAACGATTGGTGTTCGATAAATAGGCAAGCTCGACCGTGCTGATTCCGAAGTCCCAGGCGTCGAGCAAGGAGACCCCGGCAGGCCAAAAGCCGCGACTCGTGGCGATCTGGACGATGACATTCGACGGTGACGACTCGATCCATCCATCACCGCTGCGCACCCTCACGAGTTCCTTCAAGAGTGACTGGGGTCGGCTTCGATTTCCGATAGACGTTTGCAACTGCCATTGTCCAGAAAGGAACCAGATCGACTCCCGGCACGAGTTTGGCAAAGAAAGATGGTAGGAATTCCCAGTGCCAGCCAAGGAGTTTCACCAGCACGGCTGCTATACCGAAATCGAGAATGTCATCAGCAGGCGATGCGACGCCCTCAACAAATAGCGGAAAAACTAGGATTTGGAGTGCATCTGCAAGAATGGCCAGCACCAAAGCTGCTCGAAAGCGCGGGCCCGGCGAAATTGAGATGCTGTTCTGAGTCACATTAGCCTACTGAATTCAACATTTCGAGCTTAGGCTGCCCATTTTACCCAGCAAATGCCTTCACATCCAGTGCCCGACGCGCCCCTTGGGATTTTGCGCGGGTGCCGGCCTGGCGTCACTTTGACTATCGCCCTTCAACGAAAATCAGACCGATCTGGACGTTCTTGCAGAGTTGGATGTTGACATTGGCGGGACACCTTAACCACCGCGCGAGTTCCGATGTGCTTATCACGGACCGGCACACTGCCGAGCGCTTGCTTGCTCTCGAAAGCAATCGTGTTACTGTCGCCCAGAAAGCGGCGGTGATTTCAAGGAAAAGAAGCAGGTGGCCTGATCAGTAGAGCAGCGACAAAATCTTGATTCCTCTTATGCAGCAACCGGGATATGATGGAATCCTCTGTTCTGACTACAGGTCCTAGGCAACCCGTCTGTCGAGCGCAGGCAACCGTCTTTCGAGCGAGCGGTACCGGAGTCCCCAGTAATGGACAGTGGAAGCGTCAAAGAGAAGTCACGCGAAGTTGAATTGATTGACGGGGTTAACGACTCGCATATAGAGGAGGCACTGCGCTCCAGCGAAGAGAATTACCACACCCTTTTTGATTCTATCGATCAGGGCTACGTGGTTCTGGAGATTCTCTTTGAAGACGGAGTTCCCTCGGATACGCGCTTTATTGAAGCGAACCGCAGTTTTCGAGAAGCAAACCGGCTTAACGAACTATCTGGGGAAGAGAGGCAGTGAGTTCGTCTCCGGAATTGAGGCGAACGACTGGGTCCAGATCTATGCACAAGTAGCGGAAACGGGCGTATCGGTTCGTTTTGAGAGATACTCCGAGAGCCTCGGCCGCTGGTATAGTGCCTTCGCCTCATCCGTTGGCGGGAAAGGCAGTCGTCTGGTCAATGTCGTATTCGATGACATCACTGAGCGGAAAAAGGCCGAAGCGGCATTGCGTAGCAGTGAAGAGAAGCACGCGTACAAGCTGAAGCTGAGCGAAGCAATCCGCCCTCTCTTTGATCCCATCGAAATTCAAGGAACGGCCAGCAAGATACTCGGCGAGCACCTGCGGGCAAACCGGGTCTTCTATGGCGAAATCGACGAAGAGTCGGGCCACATCCTGGTGGAGCGAGACTTTGTACGATAAGGCACGCCGAGCGCTGTCGGGCGGCATTGGATGGAAGTCTTCGCCTTGCTTCGAACGTCACCGCAAAAGTTTGAACCGACGGTGGTCAAGGACGTACAAGGCACGCAGTTGCTTCCGGCCGCAGACATCGCGGCGCTTGCAGCAGTGAAAGCGGGAGCTTTTATCGCAGTTCCACTCGTCAAGGATGGCCGGCTGGTGGCCTGTCTCTGCGCCACCGACGCTTTGCCGCGAGACTGGACGCAGGATGAGGTCGAGCTTGTCTGGCACACCGGCGAACGGACGTGGGCTGCTGTGGAGCGCGCCCGTGCGGAGGCGGCACTCAGCGCGAGCGAGGGGAAGTACCGCACGCTGTTCGATTCCATCGACAATGCGATCACGGTGCTTGAGGTGCTCTACGACGAGAAGGGTGTGGCCTCAGATCTGCGCTTCATTGAGACCAATCAGCTCTTTGAAAAACAGACGGGGTTGAAGAACCATCTCGGGAAGACCTCGAGTGAATTGCTTCCGAATCTTGAGGACTCCTGTATCCAGCAGTATGCCAGCGTGGTCGAAACCGGCGAATCGGTTCGCTTTGAAAGTTTTTCGCATGATTTTGGGCGTTGGATCAGTATTTTTGCTTCACGCGTTGGCGGCGAAGGCAGCCATCTGGTGAATGTGGTCTTCTACGACATCACCGAACGGAAGCAGGCCGAAGCGGATCTCCGCGAGAGCGAAGAACGGCAAGCGTATCTGCTGAAGTTGAGCGATGCGCTCCGGCCGCTTTCGGATCCGATTGAGGTTCAAGGAGTGGCCAGCCGGCTACTTGGCGAACAGTTGCAGACTGACCGCGCCTTCTATTCCGAGAATGATGAAGCACGAGGCCTGAAACTCGTTGAACAAGACTTTGTGCGAGAAGGCGTGCCCAGTCTGGTGGGACGGTATCCGCTGGAGGCCTGGGCCTGGATTGAGCAGTCCGCGCAAAAGGGTGAACCGACAGTCATCAACAATGTGCACACGTCGACATTGATTCCGGATGCGGACCGCGCGGTGATCTTGGGCACTGGCGTGAGCGCCTTTGTTTGTGTGCCGCTGATTAAGCACGACCGGAAGGTGTGTTCGTTGGTCGTGGCTGATGTGGAGCCGCGGGCCTGGAAGCGGTACGAAATTGAATTGGTAAAGGACACAGCGGAACGAACGTGGGCAGCGGTGGAGCGCGCGCGAGTCGAGGCGGCGCTGAGCGCAAGCGAGGAAAGGTATCGCACGCTGTTCGAATCCATCGATCAAGGTTACACGCTGCTCGAGATGGTTTATGACGAGAGCGGAGTGGCCACCGATCTTCGCTTTCTTGCAACCAACCGCGTTTTCGAAAGACAGACCGGGATGACGGACTATTCCGGGAAGACGGCGCGCGAGTTGAATCCGAATCTTGAAGACCATTGGATCAAGAGTTACGCGCGCGTCGTTGAGACGGGAGAGTCGGTTCGTTTTGATATTTTCGTCAAAGAAATCAATCGCTGGTTCAATGTATTTGCGTCGCGCGTGGGCGATGACAGGAGCCGGATTGTCAGCGTGGTTTTCGATGACATCACGGAGCGGAAGAAGGCTGAGGCTGCGCTTCGCGAGAGCGAAGAACGGAAGGCCTTCCTGCTGAAGCTTAGCGATGCGATACGGCCGCTGTCGGACCCAATCGAGATTGAGGGAACGGCGAGCAGGTTTCTGGGTGAGCAGCTGCGGGCAGACCGGACGCTGTATGCCGAGATCGATGTGGCGCTGGGTCAGATTGTGATTGCGCGCGACTTTGTGCGGGATGGTGCACCAAGCCTGGTCGGACGGTATCCGATAGAACACTTCGCGTGGATTGGACTGAAGACCCGGATGAGCAGGCCGACGGTGGTAAACGATGCGAGAACGGCGCCGTTCATTCCAGATTCCGTACGCGGAACAATCGTTGACGCGGGCGTTGGCGCCTTTATCGCTGTTCCTCTGATCAAGGGCAGTCAACTGGTGGCCGCGCTATGTGTTTGTGAGTTAGAGCCGCGGACCTGGAAGGCAGAAGAAGTAAGGCTTGTGCAGGAGACCGCTGAGCGGACCTGGGCCTCGGTCGTACGCGCAAAGGCAGAGACTGCATTGCGCGAAAGCGAGGAGCGGTTCCGGCTCTTTCTCGAAAACGTTCACGAGTACGCACTTGTGCAATTGGATCTGGAATTGCAAATCACGAGCTGGAATCCCGGAGCGGAGCGGATCTTTGGATACACATCGAAAGAAGCGCTGGGCCAGCCGTTTGCGCTCCTGCTCTCACCGGAGGACCGCGCAGACCATGTTCCGTGTATGCAGATATCGATCCTGGAAAAGACCGGCCGAAACGAAGATGCGCGTTGGCTCATTCACAAGGATGGAACGCGGATCTGGGCGCGGTGGGTGACGGAGCCGATTCGCAATCATGATGGGCAGATTACGGGACTGGCAAAAGTGCTCCGCGATGAGACCGAACGGCTGAAGACGGAGATGACATTGCGGCAAAGCGAGAAGCTTGCAGTTGTGGGCCGCATGGCGAGCTCGATTGCGCATGAGATCAACAATCCGCTGGAGGCGGTAACGAACCTGATCTTTTTGGCGCGCAGAGGTGTTGTTGCACCGGAGGTAGACGAGTTTCTGGAACAGGCGGAGCGCGAGTTGGCGCGCGTGAGCCACATTGCGACGGCGACGCTGCACTTTCACCGGCATGCAACGGAGCCGCACAAAGTGGATATTGAGGAGATTCTCGAATCAGTGCTTGTGCTGCACGAGGGGCGCCTGAGGTCAATGCAGATTGCAGCCGAGCGGAGATACAGCCGCCATCCTTCAATCATCTGCCAGGGGAATGAGGTCCGGCAGGTGATCGCGAATCTTATCAGCAATGCGATTGATGCGATGAAGATCATTGACGCGCGGCGGCTGATTGTGCGTGTGCGGAAAGCCGTGGACCCGACGACGAAGGAAGAGGGCGTCCGTGTGATGATTGCGGATTCCGGGACCGGGATTCGGGAGTCGGCGCGGAAGCATGTGTTTGAGCCGTTCTTCACGACGAAACCGGCAACGGGGACCGGACTCGGGTTGTGGCTCAGTTCGGAGACAGTGAACAAGCACAAGGGAACGCTACGATTCCGGAGCAGAACGGATGGGAATTATCGAGGAACCGTGTTTTCTCTGTTCCTGAAGGCGTAGGAAAGCGTGGAACGGGGAAAAAGTGCGGAGTCTCTCGTTCTAACCTCTCTGACCGCGCGGCTGCTCAGGCTTAACCCTCATCGTGCGATATATCCCCATTTGCCCGTCTTCCCGTCACCGATGAGCACTGCTGCACGTCCCTCCGAAAACGGCCTTGCATCCTTGTACTGAGGATTGACGATGTACTGGCCCCGCTGGTCAATGTATCCCCATTTGCCCGTCGTGAATTCACCAAGCATCACCGGAGCCAGTCCTTGAGAAAAAGAGGAAGCTGACCTCCATTGCAGGCCAGTGGAGCGCGTTCCACTTTTGTCAATGAAGCTGTAATTTGTCTCAGCATGAATTGTCGATCTCCCCTCCTGGTCTGTTATCCACGTGTATGTGGTATTCGGCTCAAGCGCAAGTCCGTCGTGAAAGCTGAGCGGTTCAGGGTATTGTTGGGCAATGATGGTCTGGCCCGTTCTATCGATTGCTCCCCACTTCTTCGCAAGACCGCCACCAGTGGCAACCGTCGCAATGCCGTCCTTGAATACATAGGCTGCCCCCCATCGCGCATCGATGACAAATTTCCCGGTGCTGTCGATAAACCCCCATTGGCCCGACTCCACATCTCCAATCCGCACAGCCGCCATTCCCTCAGTGAAGCAGAACGCATCGTCAAAAACAGGATTGATAACATAGTGGCCGGATTTGTCTATAAATCCGAAATGTCTGTTCACCCCTCGGTCATCCCAGCTCACGTTGGTTCCGACGAGCGTCATGCCGTTTTCGCACGGCAACACGACACCGGATTCCAGTTCCGAGACATAGTGGCCCTGTTTATCAATCACCCGCTCGTTCCCCGTCAGGATATCGCCCGTTCGAACAATGGAAAGACCTCTCGAAAACGATGTCGCATGGTCCCACTTCGGAGTGATCACATACTTCCCACTCCTATCGACAAAGCCCCATTTGCCCGTCTTTTCGTCGCCACGACGAACAGCTGCCAGGCCCTCGCTGAATCCTTCAGCCGAGTCGAACTGAGGATCAATTACGAATCGGCCAGTCTTGTCGATATAGCCCCACTTCGCATTTCCCTTTTCCCCGGATTGAACCGCAGCCAAACCTTCTGAGAACTGACCAGCGCTCTCAAATTGCGGACTGATCACAACGGCACCTGTACCCGGGTGCGGAGATTCTCCACTCTTTTGATCCTGGATTGCGGGGCTGGTATGGGTGTTCACCACGAACACCAACAGAAAGCACGCCCAAAGGAATGCGTGGCGACGGATCGAGGTCATACGGTTTCTTTCACTGCAGCATGCCCCTGATGTACCTTCCGGCGCTGCGAAATTCCTCTATCAGTTCTGCGGCTTAGTCGGGACACTGTCCTTCTCGGGAGAAGCGTCCGGCGCCTTCTGCGGTGAGGCTTGCGCTGGCTTTTCCGCTGGAGCCGGGGCTGCGGCTTTCTGACGCCGATCGGCAGCTTTCTGCAATTCTTCCTCGCGACGTGCTTTTTCAGCCGCTGCCTCAGCGTCGGGAACATAACGGAACATCTGTAGGCGTCCGGGCTCCTGCTCGGTGGTGAATACCCGGTTCTGTTTGTCGATCGCGACTCCCACCAGCGTTTTAAATTGGCCCGGCAACTCTCCGTGCCCCATGCCGATATAGGTCAGCAACTGGCCTTCACGATTGAAGACCTGAAGCCGGTCCTGCATCTCGTCGGCAACCCAGATGTGCCCATCGCTATCGACCGCAATTCCCTTGGGCCGGGCAAAGTATCCGGGGCCATCGCCATGTTTGCCGAAGAGGCTGATGAAGTTTCCGTCGGCATCGAAGATTTCCACGCGATTGTTGAGGGTGTCGGTAACGTAGACATTCCCGTCGCTGTCCAACGCCACGCCCTGCGGCGCTCCAAAGTCGCCGGGCGAGGTGAGGAAATGGTTCTTGCCGCCGGTTCCGATGCGTCGCAGCAGCTTTGAGAGTGTCGGCGTCATAAGACAATGACCTGGTCCTGCTGTGTGTCGACGACATATAGAAAGCGATTCGTCGTGTCGATGGCGAGGCCGACCGGGTCCTGCAGCCCTTCCGTGATCTGGTTCTCGACCTCGTGCTTGGCGTTGAAGATCAGGACGCGATGCATCTTGCCGTCGGAGACAAAAAGCCGGTCGTCGTCATCGATGGCGAGGCCGTTGATCCAGCCAAAGTGGGCTTCATAGCCGTTACGGATGAGCTGGGCATCGCGGGTTACCGTGTTGAAGATGAAGATGGCTCCGACTCTCTGATCGGCCACGTACACCAGGCCTTTGGAATCGATGGCGATCCCGTAGGGTCCGATCAGCTGAAAGGGAAAGGTCTTGGGATTGAACTTCTCGGCCTGAGACTGCCCGCCGGCAAGACGGTCCATCCAGCTTGCCTTGGGCTTGGCATTGGCCGTCGGAGTGTAATCGATCTTCGTACCGGCAAAATAATCCAGCCAGTGAACGCGCGCAATGTTGGGCGGACTTGGCCACACCAGTTTGGTGGGGTCGAACGCAAACTTGCGCGGGCCGACCTCCGGCGCAGCCGCTGTGTCGGCCTTTTTCTTCTTGTCCGCACGTGCGGAGAACGGCAACGCCAGGCCCAGCGCGAGCACAACCAGCACAGCGAGCTGCCTGCGGGTGCGCATCGATTTGAAGAGGAAGTGAAACATCTTGATCTCCGGTCAATTACCAGGGGAATTGGTCTGCTTCATGTTGAGCCTGTTCTTGTGGCAGTTGTCGCAAAACTCCATGTTGTTGGCCTGATCCTTTATCAGCAGATTGGGTTGAGCCGATGCGTGCGGCTGATGGCAGGAAAGACAGCTAAGCGGCGTCTTGACTTTGCTTTGATCCGTTGGGTCCATCACGTCAGACACCGGGTGATATTCCACCGGATGTCCCAGACCATAGCGCAGGGGCAAGATCGGTACCTTGTTCTTCTTGTAGTAGTCGTCGGGCAGCCTGACCTGACCGTTGAAGATGGTCAGAAGATGCTCAGCTTCCTGACGCTGGGGGACGGAATCGGGGCCATGGCACTCCAGGCAAAGCGCGTTCCCCTTGGCGCGCAATAAATGATCGTTATCGCCGCCGTGAGGCGTGTGGCAGGTGGAGCAGCCTTGCTCGAAAGCGGGCTGATGATGCACCGACTTCTTGCGCAGATCGTCGATTTCGCTGTGACATCCCAGGCAGATACTGACCGAATCGGTCTTCGGCAATCCGGGATATTTGCTGGCATGCGGGCTGTGGCAATCAGTGCAATCTCCCGCCGCCCCGGGATGCGGAACCTTGGCCGTGTCAATCATCTTGGCCTTGTCGTCGTGGCAGGTCACGCAAACTGCCTTGGCATCAGCCTGCGTCAGCACCACTTTTCCGTCCTTGGCCGGCGCGTGGCAGGTATCGCAAGTCTTCGCCTCGAACGGCACATGCATGAACTTCGCCATCAGCTTGGGTGAAGCCGACTGATGTGGATCATGGCACTCCACGCAGTTGGCCGTGCCGAAAGGCTGGTTCTGATGAGCTTTCTGCAGGTCCGCATCCTTGGGATCGTGGCAATCCACACAGAGCGCCGGGGCCGGCTTGGTGAGATGGAACCGGTTGTCCTGCGTCGGTTCGGCGCCTGTCTTGTGGGTGACGTGGCAAGTGTCACAACCCATATCGAGCGCGGCATGACGGCTGCCCTTCTCAGGCACATTCAATCCGGTCTGGTGGCAACTGCTGCAGAGATTCTCTTTTGCGTCGCCCGATGCCGGCTTCAAAAGCTGGTTTTTGTTGTCGCTCTCGTGCGGGTCATGGCAGGTGAGACAATCGCGAGCCGCGGGAGGATGCACCGTCCCCTTGATGTCCGCCGCTTTCTTGTCCGCATGGCATGTAACGCAGAGCGAAGACGGCGTGGCGGTGATCAGCTTGACGCGTGTGACTTCCTTGTTGACCCGGATCTCATGGCAGCTCAAGCAGCCCGTGGCCATGGCGGAATGAACGGACTTCCCCTTCGTTTTGTCCTCGTGGCACTCAAGGCACTTGGCGGCATCGGTGTTCTTGTCGAGCGGGACAGGGTGCACCGCCGCGTTCGCGCGCGTTGCCATTAGCACGACCAGGGCAATACTGATCCAGACGCTAACTCCGGGCTTGCGCCCTCCATGGTTGGCGACCATCTTGCGGAACCTTACGTAATGAACAAGCAGTCTCATAGGTCTACGAAATTGACATATTCCACGAGGATCGCCGTAACGCAGAGGTCGGCATCGAGCGGCAACACACCTGGAGCAGACTAAGTAAAAACAAGGTCGCACGCATATTAGAAACGGAACTGAAGCCCTGTGACCGTGATTCAGATCACATAGAAAGGCTTCCGACGCCCGTGTTTGGTGATTTGCCTCAATCAAATGGGCAAATCGGGCTGCCGCACGCTTTTGAGCGAACTTCGCCGCCGTGTTTTGACCAAATCGGGAGCAATGCGCCTCTCACCAGGACACTAACCGACGCTGCCACTCAAGAAAGTGCGGAACCCGGTCGAAGTACGCACAAGGGACCTCTTCACAATGAACCGGATTTCTTTAATCGCCCTGATGTTTCTCGCCGCCTCGGGCTTCGCGGCTGCCCAGATGACAGCGCCTGCAACAGACGTTCTTGGCGCTCATCTCAACTACGGCCGCGGCTGCGCAGCCTGCCACGCTCCGCACAGTGGCGCACACGGCAACGGAAGCGCCAAATCTCCCGCCTCGGATACCCGCACCGCCATTCTCTGGGGCGAGGATGTCACCGGCCTGTATGGCAAGACGATCATCACGGGCGGAGGCAAATTCGTGGAAGTCCTGCCAACCAGTTTGTCAGCCGCGACGCCTGATGCTTCAGGCATGCTTACTTGCCTGAGCTGTCACGATGGCAACTATGCACAGAGCGCCATGATGAAGAACAAGGTCTATGAGACCCTGCCTGCATCCTATGGAGCCAACAGAGACGTCGCGACACTGATCGAAAGCGGCGCCAACACCGGAAACTACCTGAATGACCACCCGATCGGACTAACTGCCAAAATCAGTTGCGGCGGCGCGTCGAATTGGGATTGCACCCAGTCCAATGGTGTGATCAGCATGAAAGGTGCGAATTCGAGCAGGTTTGTCTCGAACTACGGATTTTTCGTGAAGCCGGGCAGCTATGGCAACAGCGCAGTGATTGTTTGCACCACTTGCCACGAGCCCCACGTGATGAACGTGGTCGCCGTAACCAGCAGCTCGCAGTCAGGTCTGCCGGCGGGCAACTACGCCACAATGTTCTTCCTTCGTGCACCATACAACCCGAACGACTCCAACCCCTTGTCAAATCAGACGGCTCAGTTCTGCCGTCAGTGCCATGCGGACAAGTCGAACGAGATGAATGGCAGTTCCGCTAAAACCGTTCTCTAGCATTCTTATGCCGGCGATGCTCACATCTTTGCGCCAATGCCCTTGCGCACACCAAGAGGCTGGACCGTGCCGTCAGGGTTATGTGCAACCTGGTGACACACCAATGTGCAGGTGTTTGCTGCGCGGTTGAAAGAGACGGGAAGGCCGCCGTTCGGGGCCACGACATTTACATCAAAGTTAACCAATCGCTGACCGCTGATGGTTCCGCTTGTCGCTCCCATGCCGTGTGCAGTGTGGCAGACTGAGCAGCTGAAGCCGGCGTTGATGTGGCTGCTGTGACGATTCCAGCTGGTGTTCTGCATGATCTGGTTGGTTAGGTCATGGCATTTGCCGCACATGGCGTAGGGTCCCATCACGCTGAGATCGGGACTGGGGAAGAGATTTGAGACCAATTGGCCTGGAAGAGCGGCCTGGCTGAATTCATAGCGGCGCTCCAGAATGTGACTCCACCTGGACCCGTGCGGACCGTTCGAACCAGTGCCTCCAAACTCGCGATTGTCGTCGCTGTTGTGGCAATCAGTGCAGAGAATCTGGGTGCCCATTGCGCGACCCTGCTTGACGCCGTCCAGGTTCAACATGCTGGGCAGCAGGCTGGGCTGTGGAAAAGAGCTGCTTCTGCCATGCATCACCGGATGGCTGGAGGTTGCCGTGATCGCAAACTGCGGGATCATGTTCAGAGGATCGCCGGCTGAAACTGCCCTCACCGGGAAGTACCCGTAGATCGGCTGCACCTGTTTGCCGGAGCTTGTGCCATGGCAGCGCAGGCAGTTCTCATATTGATTGATCGCGGGCGTAAGCACGCTGGTCCCGTCGCTGGCGTTGATACCCGCAATGTTCTTCTGCGAGATGCGGATCAACGGCGGAAAAGGAAATTCCCCCACCGCTTGAGACCCATGTCGCGCTGTGGCAATCCACGCAGGTTGCATGGCGATTGTTGTTGAGCAGCACGTTCTCGGCAGCATCGTGCGGATTGGTCGACGCAGGTAATCGGATGCCCGACCTTGGGCGAGGCGTACTCGGCAAATACGTTGGCATAGGGCGGCATTGGAGAAACATTGGCGCCGTTGTGACAGGCAATGCAATCCTGTTCATTCTCGCCGCGCAGCAGCCGCGCTGTTCCCACCGCATTGTGCGGCGTATGGCAGGATATGCAGGCATCGGCCGCTACTGTGGGGTAACTGCCGAGCATAGCCTGAGGAGAAATCTTGCTGGGAGAAAGGGCATGCGTACTCGTGGACCAATCTGCCAACGGATTGACCTGGCCGCCAACTTGCCGAGTCGGATCGTGACAGGCCAGGCATAGCTGACCGTTGGAACTGTCCTTCACCAGGAAATTCTGCGATATCGGGTCTTTGGCCTGCACGTGCGGATTGTGGCAAGACGTGCACTCAACGTTTCCTTTGATCAGGTGGACTGCTCCGGTCGGGTCACCCGTCTTACCGTTCGCTGCTAACGATGCGAACAGGTGGACACTGTCTTTCAAGGGCAACGCAAGGCTGAACGGATGCGAGGACTGCATGTTGCTGCCGAACACGTCCTGTGAGTACATCGTGCCGCGCGTAGTGACCTGTCCATAGGCCACAGTGGCACCAACCGCTACGGTGCCGTCATGGCAGCTGAGACATTGATTGCTAACGGTTCCCAGCGTTGGCTGTGTACCGATGTTCTTTGCAGTGTTGCTGCCGTACATCGAGTAGCTCTGAGTCGTGAGCTTCTGGTTCCAAAGTCCGCTATTGCCTCCGGAGTGCGGCGCGTGGCAGTAGGCGCAGAAATCAGGACGTGCACCCGTGATCGGAGATCTGCTTCCCGGTCCCAGGTTATGCACTCCCATCACGTCCCCGGAAACTTGAGCAGACAGGGCAATCGAGGTCATCAAAACCGTGAGCGCGGCGAGGAGAATTCTGAGTCTCACTTTATCCCCTCCCCGGTTGGCTGTTTCAAGCCTGAATAATGAAATACCTGAACGCGCCGGTTGAATGAGTCCACCACAAAGACTCGGTCGTCGTGGTCGATAAACAATCCCGCAGGCAACTGGAATTCTCCAGCATGCGTGCCTTTGGCGCCGAAGTAATACAGCAACTGACCCTCGCGATTGAAGACCTGCACCACGCCCCAGAGCGAATCAACGATATATAAATGGCCCTCCGAGTCGACACTGACCGCCTTCGGGCGGAACACGGCCCCGGTGACCGTCACCGATTTTTCCAATCGCGTATTGAAAATTCCCTGACCGGTCAAAGACCTGGACTCGGAAGTTCATTGCATCGACCACGATCAGGTTCTGCCCATTCAGGCGAAGTTCGGTGGGAAGATTGAACTCGCCTTCGCCTGAACCAGTCTTGCCGATCGTCTGCAGCACGTTGCCCTGCATGTCGAGAATGAATACCTCGTCGCGCAGCGTGTCAGTTACATAGATCCGTTGCGCCGCCGAGTCCACCGCAATTCCAGTAGGCCGCTTGAAATAACCCTCACCGCCCTTCAGGCTGCCGATGGCGTGCACGTACTTTCCGCTGGGCTCGAAGACGAAGATCTCGCCGGCATTCGAATCGGTTACGTAAATATTGTCCTGCGCATCGACCGCAACGCATTGCGGCGTCAACATCGAGTCCTTGCTTTTCCCCGTGCGCTGAATGAACTTGTACTTGCGTTGCGCGAAGTCGAAGATGTGCACACCTTCCGCGCCCGGGTCGGTCACGATGATCCGCCCACGCGAATCGGCGACAACACTGTAGGGACGCACAAGGAAGCGGTAATCGGGAGCGCCTGCAACTACATCCACGACCTTGTTCCAGAAGCCCCGGTTCGGCTTGACTTCAGATTCCGAACTGAAACTGTGCTCCCATGAGAGCTTCCGGCCGCCTTCCAGTGACATCTCCCACAGCTCCGCAGGCGCGGTGGGCTTGGATTTCGCTGACACCCAGGTCGGAGCCAACAGCAGCGCTGCGCCAGCCAGGATTACGGCTGCGCTCAGGCATTGCTGGCGCTCTCGTCTTAGAAGAAGTTGAACCAACGCGATACCCCGAAGTAGTACGAAGATATTACTTCAGGCGGTTTACCCGATGTGCTAAAGCCCTGCTCCAACCGGGCATACCCGCCGTTAAAGTACAACTTCCTGACGTGATATTGAATGAGGGCATTACCTTGATTATTGTGATTCGTAGACGCGGCATCCCCGCTCGTATCGCTGTCCGACTTCGCATAGTTTGCGGTGAGGATAAGATTTTTCACCGGATTGCTGGACAGCCCAAAGGAATAACTTTCTCCGCCGAAGAGACTCACCAGGCTCGAGGGCAGAATGGGAGAGGGTACCGGGACTGGGACCAGACCGGCCCCGGTCGCCAGCGCCTGCCCATTGGCTTTGGAGTAGCTTCCGGTGGCAGTGAGCCAAACGCCATAGCTCAGGCTGGAGTTGTAGGTCTGGCTGCTGTTTTCTGTGCCAGGTTCCTGGGTCAGTCCTGTCCTGGCGGCGCCGGCGCCGGCGGTGAAGTTGAAGTTCCCCCACCGCCGCCTGACGTTGCCTGAATAGTTGAAGAACGAGTTCGTATATGTAACCAGCAGCGTCTGCACGTTCTGCGCATACCCGAATGATCCATTGACATGCCACCCGCGAAACTCGCTGGAGTAGTTTTCGGTAGTCGAAAAGCCCAAAGAGTTTTGGCCGGACTTGTCCGCGACATTGTCGGCCGCGGTCATCGTGGCGTTGAAACTGCCGGCAAGCAGCTCACGCGAATAGGTGACGCCCCCGCCGTAGGATTGCTCACCATAAGTTTCTCCAAGGTAGGACTGGGTGCGGTGTTCAACGAAGGCCGAGGTTTGCAGAAAAGGCAGTGGAGTGTAATTCGCGATGCCCATGAGGTCCAGGGAATCGGAACTTTGGCTCGCGTTGAACCCGGGAACGACTCCGCCAATACCGATGATTGACTGGATCACCTGTCCGGTCAGGTTGTCGGAGTAATTCATGTTCGCGGAGAATGACAGCTTGCTCGCCGGGCGCATCGACACGAGGGAATTGACCGTGTCGATCGTTCCGCTTGTGCTGGTACCCAGATAATCACTATTCCAGGAGGAACGGTTAATCCCGGCGAGGAACGAACCCTGCAGAGGCAAATTATGCGACACGTTGAACCCAAAGGCACTGTTGTCAGAATGTTCCTCAGTTTCGGGCAGGCCGGTCACCACCTGCGGAATCAGTGAATGGCCGCCCCCCGTGGAATAGTAGGCGCCCATGTTGAAGCCCGCCAGTCTGTAGGCCGACTGCAGATTGAGCGAATGGAAGTTGTTATTCCCTTGATCGTTTGTCCCGTAGACCGAATAGTGGCTGTTCCCCATCTGGTAGCCTGCCGAGAAGCTTGGCTTCCCCGGAACGCTCTCGCTCCAGTTGATACCGAGCGCATCGTTATCGCCGTGGGTCACATAATTTGCGACGCCCGGAATAGCGTAGTTCCCATCGCTGTTGTAAGCCTTGGAATAGGTGATCGAACCGGGGAAGTGGCTGCCTGCAAAGATATTGCTCGTAACGTTGATCCCGCTCGCGTTGGAGATTGACTGAAAGTTTGAATTTGCCCGCGATTGGTTCAAATAGAGACCAACGTTAAACGATAGAAAGTTGGGACTGTGAAATGAGCCGGCGAGAGTGGCGGTACCTCCAACCAGCCAACTGTGGCTTGAGCTGGTCAGGTTCCCGTATTCGTCGGTGTACCCCAGGGCAACATTGCCGGTCAAGTTCGTGCTTAGCTCACCGTACCGGACTTGTGCAGCGACCGGCACTGCCAGCAACAGGAGCCATACCTTGACCAACCTCGCGACTCGGGAAAGATTCGACAATGGGCTTCATCCATGAATGCTTTGAGCTCCAAGAACCTCGGTTTCGTATCAGGCGCCGCATCAACCACTCCGCTCTTACCTTGGAAACCAGCTGTTTCTTATGCCCTCGGCTCTCTATCTATGCTCCGTACTCAGGGTCCTACAGCTCCTCGATCTTTGCGTTCTGGCGCAGTTTCTTGTCCAGCGCAGCGCGTAGATCATTGCGTTTCTTCTGTTGCAGTTCTTTTCCCAGTTGCACTTTTACGTCTTCGAATTTCGTCTTGCCCGCCGGAGTGTGTTGTTGCAGACGCACGATGGTATATGCCTGTTCGATTTGAATCACATTGCTGACATCGCCGGGATGCATGCTGAGCAGCACCTTCACGACCTGCGGATCCAGCTGGTCGACAGGGATTGGCTTGTGCTGGCCCATCATGACGCGGTAATCGTCATCGGAAATCTTCTCTGCCAACAGGCCAAACTCCTCCGCCGTCTTCGTCGCCTTCGCCTGCCGTAGCGCTTGCTCTGACCGTGCCCGCTCCTCTTTCAACTGTGCGGGGGTGGCGTTGGCCGGAGGAAGGACTGAGATTGTCTGAAAGGTAAACGACTCCGGAAATTGAAAGCGGGCCGGATTCTGATCGTAGTAGGCTCTTAACTCGGCCGGGGAAATTATGCTCTTGTCTTCGACATCGGTCTTCAGAACAGCTTCAATTAGAAGCGAGCGCCGTATCTTTTCGTGCAGAAGCTGACGAGAGCCATGGAACTCGTTCTGCAGGAGGCTGTTGAATTCGTCCGGCGTTGCGAACTGCTTGCGGAAATCCGCCTCGGCCTGCTGCATCTGGGTGGCCGGGACCGTCATATTCCGACGTAAGGCATCCTGATAGACCAACTCTTCGAAGATGATCATCTTCAGAGCGCCGTCGCGGATCTGGGGCGCTAACTCTTTCGGGAGCCCGTTGTGCTGGCGCGCGTAAGGGAAAATCGCGTACTCTTCGCGCACCAGATCGGCATCGGTCAGGACCGTCCCGTTGACACGCGCAACCGGCTTCCCTGCTGAAGACGGCAACACATTTGCCGATCCTTGAACAGGCGCTTTCGCAAGGGTAATGGGCGCCTTTGCGATCGTTGTGGGCGCATGCGAGGCTACCTGGGCGCTCGCTGCTGAAGCCAGCAGCAAAAACGCGTACAGTGAAAGTTTGTTCTTCATGATCTATATCCTGGTTCGGGGAAATCAGGGGAGGAGATAATCTCCCCTCCCCCGCGATCCAAGCGACTTAGAATACGGTTGGAATACTGTATGAGCCGTTCGATTCGTTCGCTTCGCCACCATGGCACTGACGGCAGAATTGCGCTGTCTGGTTGCTGCCGGCGGTGCCGCTGGCCGGGTTGTAAGGAGCGCGAATGAAGAACATGGTCGCATAGGCTCCACTCGGCAGACCTGACTTCGGGCCGTTGGTCACCTTGACCACGTTCATCAGGTGCTGGTTGTGGCAGGTGGTGCACATGACCGTGGGCTGGTTATTCCAGGCCTTCGGGCTTACGAAAAAGCCATAGTTCTTGACGAATGCGCTGGAGTTTGGTCCGTTCATGCTGATCGTGCCGCCCGAGCTGGTGCAATCCCAGTTATATTGGCCGCCGCAGCTGATATAGGCATTGAGCCCCACCGGGTGGTCATTGAGGTAGTTCCCGGATGTGGTTCCGTCGCGTCCAAGCAGGGTCGGGATCGCATTCCACTGTTCCGTAAGTTGAAGGCAGCGTCTCATAGACCGCGTTCTTCATCATGGCGCCGGTCGCATAGTTGCCGTCGTGGCAGCTCAGGCAGGTGAGCAGGCCACCCACGTCAGGCGAGGCGGCGGTAAAGCTGGTCGGCAGAGTTTCGACGTATCCGGTCGAACCGTCAGTACTGCCACTTGTGATGGTCTTGCCGTACAGACTGGAGACATCCTCGCCCCAGAGAGCGACGTTGCCGGAAGTCGCATCGGCGGTCTTGGCATTGCCGTTGCCGTATGCACCGCTGTGAGGAGCGTGGCAGGCCGTACAACCCCGGCCGTAGTTAAGGTGAGCACCAAGGACGTCACTCGTCGGCGCCTGTATCTGGGCCGCGGCGAAACCCGTGGCTGCCAGAAAAGTGAGCAGTAGTAAAGAACACCGCTTCATTGAATAAAGCCTCCTAGTACACATTTCGCGGTCGGCGAACAACGACCAGAGAGCTAAACTCCAACAGATGATCGTCCGGCGATCGTCTCCCGGAGCATAGAGTTATGTTTGCTTCTGCTGATGTGATCATCATCACAGTCTGTTTTCCGATACTCTCTCCAGATGTGAGCGCGATAGCTCTTTGTCTTGTATTCGCTTGTTTTCATGTGACCTAGGACGCGGTTTACCTATCGTCGCCCCGTCGGGCGTGCTGCTTGTCACATTTGTCCTTGGGCACCTGCATTTGCTGAAGTGATGGACATCACATTCGCGTGCGACACAGAGTGGTCTCCTGTCTTTTCTGGACGCACGAAGCGGACAAGCAACGTGGCGGGGGTGCAGAAGACCTTCGTATGGCAGGAAAACGTCCTCATGCGGCGGTAAGCTATCCGAAGTTGACGATCGAAAAGATCCGGCTCACGGGCAATTCGGACCAGGGGGAATCCGGAATGGCAAATGAAACAACCACGGCATCAACTGGGAGCCCATCCTTGCCGCGGACTCGGGTCTACGTGAGAGCAGTCGTCTGCCTCCTGGTGGGTCTGACGGCAGGTTATCTTTTCCGGGGCTCTCAATTGCCCGCACCTCCAAAGCCGCCCTCAGTCAACGCCGCAAAGCCCGCGACTGCCAGAGGCTCGATAAACGGCGCGAAAATGCATAGCCCCGAAGAGATGAAGAACATCGCCGACACCCAGGCGGCGCCTCTGCTCGAGAAGCTGAAAAGCGATCCAAACAACAGCGCCCTGCTCAGCCAGATCGGAGCCATTTACCACACAACTCACCAGTTCCAGCAGGCTGCCGTTTACTACGAAAAGGCAGTACAGGCCGACCCCGGAAATGTTGCTCTTCGTACCAAATTAGCCTCCAGCTTGTATCGGAGCGGCAACGTGGATGGTGCGCTATCGGAACTGAACCAGGCATTGCGAGTCGACCCAAACGATGCCGACGCGTTGTTCGACCTCGGCATCATCAAGTTGCACGAGAAACAGGATGGTAAAGGAGCCCTGGCCGCTTGGCGTCAATTGTTGAAGACAAATCCGCAACTAAGCGCAGAGCGCAAGGCCACGGTGCAAAAACTCATCGTCGCTGTGGTGACGATGCTGAGCGATCAAAAAGGAATTCAGGAAGCGCGGAGCAGCGATGGTCACGCATCAAATGTCAATTAAGCCATGGACAAACCTGAAGGCCAATTCCCTGGCGGCCGTCTGTCTGTTGGCAGGAATCGCTGGCGGCTGGTTTATCCGGGGATCACAAATTTCCGCAGCCGCTGGATCCCGTGCAGATGCCGGTATTTCCACACCGGCAAAGACGGCTAGCGGCGCGGAGTCCCCGATACCCAGCCCTGCTCGATTGAAGGAAATGGCAGACGCGCAGGCCACGCCTTTGCTCGAAAAGCTCAAGTCTGATCCCAACAATACCGCTCTTCTGGTCAGCATCGGCAACTTGTACTACGACGCACAGCAATATCCCATCGCCGTTAACTATTACGGTCGCGCCCTCAATGCCCGGCCCGCCGACGCTGACGTGCGCACGGATATGGCAACAGCATACTGGTACATGGGAAATGCCGATGTCGCGATTACGGAATTCAATAAAGCGCTTACCTATGCACCGAATCATCCCAACACTCTCTTCAACCTTGGCATGGTGAAGTGGCAGGGAAAGAAAGACGGCGCGGGCGCCGTGGCAGATTGGGAGAAGCTGCTGGCTTCAAACCCGAACTACGAAGGAAAAGACAAAGTCGTGCAGATGATTGCCGATGTGAAGAACCATCGGGAAGTTAATCCTTAATAGAAAAGTGCCTCAATTGCTGGTGCTCGCGCAAGTCATTCGCAGCTGCGGGTGCGCTGCGAATAAGAGAGAGCCTTGTAAACAAAGAGTGATTCAACCCAATCGCGCGAATCAAAGCAAAGCCTCGACAGTGCGTTAAGCACGAGCTTGCATTGAACGCCGATCCCAAAGAACAATCGGTCGCCGCAAGTCCTGTCTAACTTCACACCAATCGAGGCTTCGCTCCAGGCCAATCTTTTTTCGATTACTTCAGCCCCTTAAAGTATGTCGATACGTCCTTGATCTGCGCATCGGTGAGGCCCGCAACGGGCTTCATCTTGCCTTTGCCGCTCTTGACAGCGGCGCTGATCTGTTCGACGGAGAGCTTTTGCATATCGGGATCGGACGCGGCCTTGATCCCCATTGCCTTGGCCATCCCGGCACTTGGCGTTCCGGTCGCGCCATGACAGCTTGCACACTTGGCCTTGTAGGTTGCCTCGCCGGATTGGGCAAAGCCCACGGCTCCAGCCAGAGAGACCATAACAGTTAGAATCAGGAGAGAATGGACTGATCTTTTCATTTGTAGACTCCTCTTGATTTTGAGAGCGAGGATGCGTGGGCAACCCCTTCCGGGCGGATTCTTACATACCTTGGAGCTGAGACGCAAACAAAGGATCAGTTTGCTTCACTGCCGGAGCAGGCTTACAGTACTCGAGTCGGCAGAAGAAGAGCTGAAGAAGAAATGGTCCGGTCCGTCATCCTCTGAAGAGGCTGTTCCAGCTCCCGCGAGAATAGCCTGGAGCGAATTCTGAGGCTTCATTCGATGAGAGCAGCGGTTTTCGATCACAAATCGAGTCGGCCGGGCTGTTGGCTTTCCATCGAGGATCTTCCTCGACCCCCCTTGCTGCCCGAGCACGTGATCATCAAGGTTCTCGCTTGTGGAGTTTGCCGCACGGATCTTCACATTGTTGAAGGTGACCTGGCGCCGGTTCGAACGCGACTCATCCCCGGGCATCAGATCGTGGGTGAAATAATCGACGGTGCAACGCCGGAGCTGCCAATCGGAACCCTGGCCGGTGTCTCCTGGATTGGTGGGGTTGACGGCGACTGCTGGTTTTGCCGCCACGGCATGGAGAATCTCTGCGATCACCCCGTTTTTACCGGCTATTCAGTGAATGGAGGTTATGCGGAATATGTGTCCGTTCGCGCTGATTTCACTTATCCGATACCAACTGGCCTGAGCCCTTCTTACGTCGCGCCCCTGCTTTGTGCGGGCATCATTGGGTTCCGCAGTCTCCGTGTGGCAGGAGTACAGAAGGGAGAGCGGGTCGGACTTTATGGGTTCGGAAGCTCGGCGTCCCTTGCAATTCAAATTCTTCTTGCCTGGAATTGCGAAGTTTATGTGGTCACTCGCGGAGAGGCTCACCGTAAGGCTGCAGAGTCGCGTTGTGCAACTTGGGTCGGCGATGAGGATGCCAAGCCTCCCAAGGCGCTTGATCGTGCCATCACCTTTGCTCCCAGCGGCAAGGTTGTCGTAAGCGCCCTTTCAGCGTTGCGCAAGGGCGGAGTAGTTGCGATCAACGCAATTCACCTGGATGAGATCCCTGCATTCGATTACGACAAACTGCTCTGGGGAGAACGGCAGTTGCGAAGCGTGGCCAACATGACCCGACAGGATGCGCGTGACTTCCTCACGCTCGCGCGCGAGATTGATCTCCGTCCCTCTGTCGTAACATTTCCCCTCGTAGACGCCAACAAGGCTCTCGACGCAGTGAAACACGAGTCCCTTGACGGATCAGCAGTGATCGTTCCTTAATTCGTATGCACATCGGCCAAATGTTTTCCGGAGAATTTCGTGCGATTGTTGCCATTGTTCGTATTGATTAGCTGGATATGCAGTGCGGCTTCCGCAGGCTGGGCGCAAGCTCCGCGCATTGACAGGATTGATCCCCCGGGCTGGTGGACCGACTTCCCCGATCCGATGCTTCTGGTTCGTGGCGAGGATCTGAACGGAGCACATTTCATGCTCGATGCCAAAGGCGCGACTCTCATTCGCTCACAGGCATCCGAAAATGGTCACTGGGCCTTTTTGTGGTTGCGCACTGCTGACGCCGCGCCGCAAACGGTGTGGGTAACAGCCCGGAACGAAAAGGGGCAAGCACGCCGGGCATTCCCCCTGGCCGCTCGCACGCACAACCCCAACACACATCGCGGCTTCTCATCTGCCGATGTGCTTTACCTGATCATGACCGATCGCTTTGCCGATGGAGATCCGGCGAACAATCAGCCCGGTTATGATCGCGCCGCTTCGCGAGGATGGCATGGCGGCGACCTGGCCGGTATCGAGCAGCACCTGGATTATCTGCAGCAGCTTGGTGTCACCGCGGTGTGGACAACCCCAATTGTCTCGAATGCCTCTATGCCGGATTCCTACCACGGTTACGCAGCGACCGACCTGTATGCTATTGACCCGCATTTCGGCACCATTGAGAGCTATCGGCATCTCTCTGACTCGCTGCATGCCAAAGGCATGAAGCTGGTAATCGATTGGGTTCCGAATCACATTGGCGTTCAGCATCCCTGGGTCCTCGATCCTCCGGCCCCGGATTGGCTTCATGGCACTCTGCAGCATCACAATAATGCAGAGCACGATTTCTACCAGCTTCTGGACCCGCACGCTCCTGCGAGGGCTTGGCGCAACATCACCGACGGCTGGTTCACTGATGCAATGCCCGACCTGAACCAGGAGAATCCGCTCGTTTCCCGCTACCTGATTCAAAATGCGCTGTGGTGGGTTGAAACTGCCGATCTCGACGGAATTCGCCTGGACACATTTCCTTACGTAAACCGCGCCTTCTGGCACGATTTTCACGCAACAATGCACAGCGTCTATCCGCATCTAACCACCGTGGGCGAGATCTTTCATCGCGATCCCGAAGTTACCTCGTTCTTCGCCGGTGGCGCGACGCATGGCGGCATCGACACGGGACTCGACACACCATTCGATTTCCCTGTCTACTTCACGCTGCGCGATGTTCTGGCCCACGGCAAGCCCATGACTGATCTCACCGCCGTCCTTCGCCAGGATGCACTCTATCCTTACCCTGAACGACTGGTTTCATTTATCGGGAACCACGACACAGTGCGCTTTCTCACTGAGTCGGGCGGCTCCGTCCTTACACTCAAGCTGGGACTTGGCATGGTTACTACATTGCGAGGCATGCCGCAAATCTACTCTGGAGATGAGATCGGGATGCCGGGCGGAAGTGATCCGGACAACCGACGTGATTTTCCTGGTGGCTTTGCAGGCGATACTCACACCGCTTTCACCAAGGCAGGCCGCACTTCCACTGAGGAAGATGTCTTTGAGTGGACCTCAGGCCTTTTAGCCCTGCGCAGGGAGCATCCGGCGCTGCAATCCGGAATCGAGCAGAACCTCTTCGCCGATGACAACGTCTTCGCACAAGTACGCGCGCAGGACGGCTCCGGTTGCTCGCCCGGTGACGCGAAAGACCGGCTGCTGATCGTAGTAAACAAGGCTCACCTTAGCAGGGCTGTGCAGTTATCTTCGGAAGATTCGGCGCTTGCAGGGTGCACGGTCTTTCATACCGCGACGCCAACAGTGGGGAAAGCTCCGATTGTCAACGGTGCAACGATTAAGATTGAACAGCCGGCCGAGTCAATGACAGTATTTGAAGTTCGGTGAGGGGGAGTCGAATCCTTCGAGTTAGCAGGTTTCGTCGATCCTTCTTGCATCCGTGCTCACGGGGGATGCAGGCCTTAAAGCAATTGCAGAAGGTAATCCCCGTGAACCGCTGCCGCTTGTTTCTTACGACAGGAGAGCACAATGAGCCAGAGATTCTCGGGTAAGGTGGCCTTGGTGACCGGCGGGACGGGTGGATTGGGCCGCGCGGTGAGTATGGCATTCCTTGAGGAAGGCGCCACTGTAGTCGTCACCTATCGCGATCAAAACGAAATGGACGACCTCAAGCGAATCAGTAGTACAAATAGCAAATCGCTCGCTGGGTATCGCGTTGATGTCACTGATGCAGCCGCCGTGGTCCAGCTTATCGAAGGAATCATGAAGGAACACGAGCATCTAGACGTGCTGACAAACACGATCGGTGCATACGCCGGGGGCACAAAGTTGTGGGAAACGAACCCTGTGGAATTTGAACGGATGTTGACGTTGAATTTGCGGTCGGGTTACACACTCTTGCGGGCAGCAGTTCCAGCAATGCTGAAGCAGGATCGAGGAGCAATCGTCAATGTCGCATCAAGGGCCGCGATCGATCACGCAGGTGGCGCCGCCGGGTATGCATCTTCAAAAGCAGCCGCTGTGGCAATGATTGATTCGCTTGCGGCAGATCTCAAGGGCACCGGAGTTCGCGCAAACTCAATTCTGCCGAGCATCATCGATACTGAGGCCAACCGAAAGGCAATGCCCAATGCAGACTTTGCAAATTGGCCGAAGCCCGAAGACATTGCCCGTGTGATCCTCTTCCTGTGCAGTGATGAAGCGCGGCTGATTCACGGCGCATCCGTGCCGGTTTACGGAAACACTTGATTCCCGCTCCAACCTCCTAACGAACACGCACGGATGAGATTCGATCGTTCCACGTGTGGTCGGGCTTTTGGGTGACTCTGAAGTTACGCAGATCGGATGCGAGACCCTTGATCGGGTCGCGCGCGCCGCTGAAGTTGCGGTCATCAAAGACCATCGCGCTTGCGTCTCCGAAAGTGCGAATCGAGGATATTTTGTCACCGTACTCGCTGAGCTGGTCCCGGGTCTCTCCGCGACGAAGGCAGAAGTAGTCGCCGCGGAAGTTGGTGTCCTTGTAAAAGCAGGCGCCACCTGAATTCCAGTTTCCGCCATGCCATGATCCTTGTGGTGGCCAGGTGTCACCCGCTGCTGGATGCCACCACTCCCCGCCGCCCGGATAACCTCCGCCCTCACCGCCAGGGTAGCCTCCGCCACCGCCGCGAATCACGAAGTATGCGCGGCAACCGCGATCGACCCAGAGGCCGCGTTCGTCCACGCCCCATGTCCGCCCCTGATCGCAGGGAGAACCGCTGATCTGGCGATCGAAACGAACCTGATTTGGAGAGTATGTGCCGCAGTAGTTACGACGTCCGTCGTTTGATTCGCACTTGATGGAATCCGGATTGCTTCCGCCACCGCCGCCAGGCCCATACGACGAGCCGCCGCGAATCACGAAGTACGCGCGGCAACCGCGATCGACCCACAGGCCGCGATCGTCCACGCCCCAGGTCCGACCCTGATCGCAGGGAGAACCGCTGATCTGGCGATCGAAGCGAACCTGATTTGGAGCATATGTGCCGCAGTAGTTGCGACGTCCGTCGTTTGACTCGCACTTGACGGAGCTCTGCGCAACCGCAAGCGATGGAAAGACCAGACAAACAACAGAGGTGGCTATCCAAACGACGGGACTTCTTCGTACACTCATCAATTCTCCCTCAATCGGATTACTTCATTCCGAATAACTCGAAAGACCAGCTTACGCAAACCACGACTCGCAGTCATACATCGAAGCGTGGATGCGTGACTTGGACCGCTCGTCTGCACTCTCGCTTGAGCGACAGTTATTTCGGGTTCGTCTCTGACGTGGGCACGGTGTTGTCAGCCACAGGTCCTGCGGCCACTGGCAGAAGTCTGTATCCATCACGAGTTCGAAGGTGATATTTCTGCAGATCTTTGCCCACCAACTTCACCTTGATCGTTCGCCAGCCGCGGTTGGGATTGGGTTGAGGATAGTAACTCAGTGTGTAAAGGTGAACCAGGTCCTCCCGGATCGAAGCGAATGCCTGCTTCTCCTGCCGCCAGTTCTTTGCAAAGTAGGCTTTTCCCCCTGATCCCTTGCTCACGCGCTCAAACGCAGCGGCCGACAATGGATCGTCCTGGGCCTGCTGCGTGCTTACGATGTAGATGATCGTTCCGGTAGACTGAGCCAATTCCGCCACATCTTCTGGAGGAACTGAGCTGGCGTTATCAGGACCGTTTGAGAAGACCACGATAGCTTTTCGACCACGGAGTGGCACCGAATCCTTCACAGTCAGCAAGAGGCTGTTATAGAGCGCAGCATCATCGCCCGCAACGGTATTCCGCACGCCGCTCACCACTCGGAATTTGTCCGCAGTCAGCGTGGTCATCCGCGAAAGATCACGACTGTAGGAATAAAACGCCAGCTTGCTGGAGTTATCCATGGAGCGGATGAAGTCTGACAATCGCATCCTGTGCGTAAACAAAACTCCGATACATATAGTTGCTTGTATCGAACAGAATGAACAGACTCGCTTCGGACAAGTGCGGGAGCATGAGATTGGTTGTGCTTCGGGAAACCCCAGACCCGTCTCCCTCCTCTTGCGCGGCTGGGCCATTCGGAGAGTGGTTTCTGCCTCGCGGCGCAATTTCGCTTGAGCTCTTGTCAGGGTCGCTGCTTTCCTCGAAGGTGGATATCTTCTGCGGAAGCTTGTCCTCGCTGATAGTGAAGTCTTCCGGGCGAAGCCCTGTGACATAGTTTCCCTTATCATCTGTGACGGCCACGTTGAGCTGAACCAGCACAACGTTGACACGCAAATGCATTGGGTCATCCTGCGCGGCTGTGTACGACTTACTCCCTGGCGAACAAAGCAGGCACGAAAACACTCCAAAGCAGGCGAAATATCTTTTGGTCATAGCTGGTCCAGTGCGTAGTCTCATACGCGTCCCTATTCCCGGGCGACCGTGGTTGCAGGCAGGAAGGTGATTTTGCCCTGCCTGAACTCGTCCCCGGTTTCTTGCATGGCGCGCGTCAAAGCGGGCCAATCATCGATGTTGCTTGCGAAAATGTTGGAAACCATGTGGCGCGTTAACGTGGGAATCAGAACATTGAGCATCACCGGGGACAAGCCTTTCTCATCCGCGAGGCGTGCCCAGTAGAGATTGTTCGATTCCCATGACTCTGCGAGAAGCCTGCTGGCTGGCCCGCCAAACAAGGGAAGCGGCTTCGTGCTGAGAAGAGTGCGCGAGTTGCTGAAGAGCATTGCCGGATGCGGCGTCCCGAAGTCCGACGACAAGCGTTCGGAACTTGCTTCGGCAGGATTCTTCCTCAATAGCTCTTCCAATTCCCGGCCGGCCGGACCCCACTTCGATGCCTGGTCCGAATACTGCTTTCGGAATTCGATGGCGAGATAAAAAGTCTCAGCCGGGAGCGCTTCAGAAGCCATCGTTGCCGCGGATCCTGGAGTCCGAAGAGCCTGTTCAGTTCTTTCAAGCCGATCCGGCGTCATGCAGTCCGAAAGGATGCCGATCACTTTCGCCTTCAGCTCACTGTTTGTTGCTGAAGCCGTCAGAAGTTCCTCTCCCGCGCGTTGATAGAGAGCTGCAGAATGCAATTCGCTCTGGCTCACGGCCCACCACCGCGGCAGGACCGCGGAAACCAGGAGGCCGGGAACAGTCTCCTTCCAGATCAAGGCCTGGACGTTCTTTGGAGCAATGAAATCCTGCTCGGTCGAAGCCAGCGCAAAAGGCAGGTCGGCAAGCGAACCCATCAAATAGGCGCCGCCGCCGGCAGTGGCACCCACACCGATCAGGCTCGGAGGACCCCAGATTTGTTCGACGCCCTGAACCGAGATCGATGAGAAGTCATGAGAGCGGACAAATAGCGGATTGTTATGGAGGACCTCGGCACCCGGCGGCTCATAGTACGCGTAATTCAAGCCGACCATCGAATCCCTGAGGAATGGCGTCAATTGGCCGCGGGCCGCCTCCAGTTGTGCAGGCGACGCCGGAGATCGAAGAATCTTGGTCAGGTCGGTTCTTACCTGCAGCTCCGCGTGGCGGCTGGTGTAAACAATCGGAGACCACTCTATCTTTTCGCCTCCCGAAAAGATTGGACGAGGCATCTCAAACTCGCGCAGGTTTCCGGCAAGGGGCAGCAACTGGTTGGCGATTGCTGCTCCGTGCGCCATCTCAGTCAAACCATCGTAGAGTCCGAAGAGCGTATCGAGAGACACCAGGCGCTGATCGTCCAATACGGCATGGATTCTTCTCACCAGTTCCTGGTGCACGCGCTGGCCGTCATCGCTTTCCTGGGAAGGCCCGGCAAGCAAGTCGACGATCTGATCCTGAGTAAGGCTTTCATTGCCGGTGGCCGCAACAAGGAGTGCCTGAAGCGAGGTGCGCGTGGCCTCAAAGGTATCAACCGACGAAGAGACACCTGTAAACGGCTGCACTGTATTCTGCCAGGACGCATTCAGCTTCTCATTCGGAATCTGGCCCTGCCGCGCGAGAATTTGCCAGAGCCCGATGTTTGCCTGCATTGCCCCAAGGGCGTTCGCGCGTAGCGCCACATTTGAAATTCCATCAACCCGGTCGGCCGCGCCCACAAATCGAACGATCGAGCTGTCGTCCAGAGCGGGAAATTCGGCAAAGACCGAGAACCAGTGATTGAACTGGGGAAGCCGGTTGGCGATCAGCAGTTGTGTCGGATCTGATAAGCGATGTGCCTCCGGCCTCCCTGCATTCATCGCCTCCAGCGTGAGAAAGATTTGAACCGGACCGCTGGTAACCCCGAGATTGGAGGAAGCCACAAGCATCTCAAGGAATCGCTCCGGAGTATCGTAACGGTGGCTCTGTTTCGGCCACTCATATGTGCTGCTCAACTTGGTCTTCCTGGCCAGGATTTCGTTCCAGACTCCCAGCCCCTCCAGAATCTGAGGATCGCCATTCGTATCCCATTTCAACGAAGTGAACAGCATGAGGAGTTCGGCATTTCTCGGAAAGACCCCGGCGCCCGCGCTCGAGTGCGGTGCGGTCGATCTATACGCGTCGTAAAGATGCCTTAGGCGCGTCCCCTCTGAAAGATGGGCTTGCTGCGTTTGATTCAAATGAGACAGGGCATCAAAATACGCCGCGAGCCAGCCACGATCCTTTGTCAGCAGACGGAATACAAAATCTCCCGGTGAGTTTGGACTCGCCCCCACAAGCTCTTCCCAATCCGCCTTCGTGCCGCCGGGAAGCACAATGCTCCCTGACCGAATGGTTATCTCGCTTCCATACAACCCGAATACTGAAGACAGCGGTACCAGCCTCCTCAGCCCCGGAGACTGCATCAACACCAACTTTGTTTCGTGGTCGCACTTCGCCAGCGCCCAATAGAGTCGATCCATGTCCTGATCGTGCAAGAGCATGTCGATCAAATTGTCCGCAGGTTTCTTGTCCCGCGCGGCGACCTCGATCCATTCCTTTTCATTGAAGATGACTGGAACCCGGGTCGCTGGAAATGCATAGGTGAACGGCGCATTTTCCTGCAGGGATTTCTCGAGCGCGGTGAGAGGGAAGCCCGAATCGATAGTCAGAAACGCTCGCTCCGCATTCCCGGTCACAAGGGCAGCATTTCTCTGACCACAGGCTCCCTGAAACTTGTATCCCAGAATCTCAATCAGACGGGGCGCGCCATCACAACCGGAGAGGTGGATTTCGCCATTCGCATCCGTGAGCGCCTTGAGTTCGCGCGCCTGGCGCACGTATCGATTCACGAGAACCAGGTATTCGGTTGGTCTTCCGTCGCGATACCCGAGGAGAGATGCGTTGCGAGCAAGCATCGGAAGCACATCGTCAGTAGGAATCTCCTGGCTGATGCCGGCCATGCGAAGAAATGATCGCAACGGGCCCGGAATCATCACGGTTTCGGCCGACGATGATTGCGACTGTCGGCCCTTCGAAGCCTCTTGACGAGCGTCTGAAGGCGGGGTGCTCTCTTGTGGGGGTTTACCGGCGCGGACCGGACAGCTGTATCCCAGGCACAAAAGGCCTGCGACGAAGATCGACTCAAAGCGGAGAAGGAGCTTCATGGAGGTTAGCCCTTCAGGTCAGCGGAAACCTTTGTCGGTTCACCAACCGAGCTTCACTCACGGGTAGTCCGAAGGGGGTAAGAATTCGCAGTGCTCGTTGCGTCAGCACCAACCCATTTCCATGACTTCACTTACTTGAAGCAACAGATGCTGAGTACAAAGGGTCTCTGCGGTGCTGGACACTGGGAAGAGCCGCAGGTCCCCAGGTTGCGAGCGCGGTTCTGCGCTAATTACCCGGAAGTTCAGGCAACGTGAAGGAAGTCACGCGGACCGGATAAACATCATCGCAAATCAATGAACTCTCGGCAAGTCTTCTTTCAAGGTGACAATTGAGTGACAATCACGGCCACCTTGACTCAACCGTAAATTTGGTCAGTGAGCCCCTTGCGCTGAAGCTGTCGGGATCGTCAATGAACCCATCCGGCCGGAGTTGGCATCGACAACCAGAAACCGCAGAGAAGCGGTGCTCTTGTCCTTCTCTACGAATTCATCAAATGGGATGCCATCTCCCAGGAGGCTCTGATAGGTGGACGGTAGCAGTGCCAGGGCCAGCGTCCGTCCTGTGACCTGTGCATGCTGCCCGTCGGCTGTTCGCCGAACAACGAAGATATCCAACTTGTCTACCCAGCGCCCGCCGCGCAATTGAAGTGCCAGATCGTTAATGGCGATGTTGAGCTTGAATGCGGAACCCGTGTAGGCCGGCAACGCATGGGCGCTCAAGGTGATATCGCTCGAATCGAGAGGCCGCCAGACGGCTTCTCGAAAGCGATCCTTCGGCGCAGCAGGCTCCGTCGAGTACAGGTAGCCGGTGCGATAGCGCAAGACGACCCCGTGGTGGGATACAACTTTGATCGTCAATGCGTGATACCGGTCGTCCGCCGGCATATCCGGAGCGAATCCGAGCAGATAGTAGGCGCTTCCATCTTCCACCACCGCCCTGATATTTGCCGCAAGGTCTCCGCCGCGGCGAAAGACACGGCCGCCAGTGGCTTGTGCCATCTCCTGAACATTTCCTTGAACCGGGTGGGTATCCTGCTGCAACTCCGCCGTCAGGCGGCCTCCCATCTCCGCCCCTCCCTGGTGTTGCGGCGGCGCGGTAACGCCGGTAGACAAATCGACACTTTGGTTGGCCAGGCTGGGATCGGTCGCATGGGTTTCAAGCTGTGACGCATCAAGCGGGTAGACACTGACGTGCGCTTCGTTCAGCGCTTCCTGCACACGCACAACGGCATCGTCCAGGTGTTTGCTTCCCTTATCACTGCTGACCGCCTGGTTCGTCCAGTCTGCTAGCACGTTCTCACTCGCGATCCAAATAAGGCTTTTGCGCCCCGGAGTTGCAGCCAGATGGCGAGCCACACTCACGAGTGTTGCCAGCGCAATGCCTCCAGGGTTGGCTCCGAAATCGCGCAGTTGCGGATCGACCGAGGTCACGCTGTCCAGGGCGGAGGAGGTGTTGCCATTCACATACTGCAGGTCCTCAACGTGCTGAACATCGTCAAATTGTTGCCGATTGTGCGCTTCTGCCTCCTGCGCGCGCGCCACATCCGCAACGCCTGGCTTCCATGAACGCAGGATGGATGCAAGCCGCGCATGATCGGTGGTCGCCTCCATCAGGACCTGGAACTGGCCGGTGCTTCGCACATACAAACCCACGCGCTCATTGGCTGGAAGGACCTGCAGGCTTCCAAGCATCTGTTCGCGGGCCCATGTAAGGTCCGCCCACGACAAGCTTGCTGCATCCAGCAACAGGATCGTGACGCCGTTGTCAGTTCTTTGCATGGTTGGCTCCTGCATCGTCGGCACTTGCGCGCCGATTTGAATAGACAGTCTCAGCGGATGCATTGGAAGGTTGGGTCGTCGAAGCGCCTGCCTGTTCACCGGATGGAATACGCGGACCGCTGAACGATCGCACAGTCTGCCTGCGACCGTTGTCGAAGATCTCGAAGTCCTCGGGCCTCAGGTCAGCAACCGGATGTCCCTTCTTGTCAAAAGCCACCACCCCAACATCGACGAGCCGGGTCGTTACGCGCAGCGTAAAGTTCTTGTCCTCCGCGGTCGGCGTTGCCTCCGTGATCTCCGGAACCTTTGCTGCCCCCTCTGCTGCTATCTCGGGGGTCGCCGCCAAGGTCTTCGCTTGAGGAGGCGCAGGAACAACTTCAGGAGAAGGTGACACAGCGGCAGATGAAGCTCCCGTGCCGTCTGGCGCAGGTGCTGCAGTGGGTGGAGCACCGTCCATGGGCTGCGTGACGTCCTGAGAAGAACTTTCAGACGCAATGCTCGCCCGATCTCCAGCCGGCCTTGCGGTCGAAGGCGGAGCGTCGCCGGTTAGTACACGTGCTTCTGTGCGAAACACATGGTACTGGTCAAACACAACGTCATTGAGCTTGGTCTGCAACCCGGGGCTTCGGTCGCCTTTCAGCGCTTCCTCCGCAAAGGCGTTATGTCGCAGATCGAGCATCTGCGCGGGAGGCGCCGGAGCCACGGAGATCGAGATGCTCTTGACCGGGCAGATATACGTCTGGCCGCCGATGTCTACCGGCCCGTACTCCACGAGGATGTCGGCCCTGACGATCTTGTCCGCCGGGCTTAGGTCCGCCCTGAGCGTCAGGCGCATGATCGCCCCGCTGGCCGGATCGACGGCCATTTCCCCGTGATATCCCGTCTTCCGGGCAACAACGCCGTCAATGCTCTCGCCCGAAACGCAGCAGAACTTCACCTCGTAGTGAGACTCATTGCGCGGCACCATGTAGTGGAAAATCGCCTTTGGCCCGCGGGCTCCCTTTTCCCAGTGGCTCCAGGTCAACTTGCCTTGCGCCGCATCCACAAGGACGGTGCCAATGACAGGTCCAAATTCTCCCGATGTAATCAGACCCTGCGCGGAGGGTTGCGATTGGCCAGCAGGATTTCGACCTGAATCCACTTCTTGTCCGTCACGGTAAACAACCGTAGCGCTCAATCTCTGCACGGCATGCAGAGGTTTGTAAGGGATCAGCGAGGAATCCGCCCGTGTTGATGGTGGATTGTCTTCGAAAACGAATCGTGTCGCGAGTTGCGAGGAAATTGGGCAGCTGATGCGTAGCCTTTGTAGCGTAGTCCACCACCGCTGAGATCAACTCGCGCTGAGTCGCAAGATCTGGCGGCGCGGTTGCAGGAATCTCCGATGGTGGCGGAATCATGAATGCGGACAGGTCAGCAAGCAGTACCAGTGCCCGCCGCGATTCGGGCCCGGGCATCTCTGACTGCCAGTTCGCAAGCCGCTCCCCATCCAGCCGCTCGTCCAAACTCAAAACTTGCGAGAAGTTGGGCTACCTTTGCGTCGGGCTTTCCATGCTCCGAAGCCAGCACCTGCTGCAATTGATCGACCGTGATCCTCCTGACGGCACAGGCCGGAGCAGTCATCACAAGCATCAGCAGAAAGAAAGCCAGTTTTCGCATCGCAAAGTTCCAACCAGGCTCCGCGAGAATTGCAGCCGGCGGGGGGAACACCAATACAGACGAAGACGATTGCCAAAGGCGGGCAGTCTCACCCACCAGATCGGCGATTACCGTCACCTTCGGGATTTAGGAAAACGATTACCGCTGGCTACTCCATGTTCGTCGCACGGAAACCCAATGTCAATCTCTGGACATTTCGCTCAGCAATGACTGGCTCATCGAATCTCTTTCCTGCGTTAGATTTGTATAACCATTTTCACGAATTTGGAGTAATATTGCCTCCCATGAGAAAACGTTTATTCCCCTTCCTCTCTTGCGCTTGTCTTGCTTTTCCCCTCGCGGTCCATGCGCAGCGCCCGTCGCTCACGATCCAGGTGGACCACCCGACTGCAAAAGTCAGCCCGATGCTCTACGGGCTGATGACCGAGGAGATCAACTTCTCCTATGACGGTGGTCTCTATGCCGAGCTGATTCGTGACAGGGCCATCGGACCGGGCCGAAGGCCCCTGTTTCACTGGACCCATGTGGCGCTCGGCAACTCGGTCGTCAACGTTTCCCTGGACGATCAGACCGGTCCGAGCGCTGCCTTGACGCGCAGCCTTAAGGTTGCCGTAACAGCAGCCACGGATAAAGCCCCGGCCGGAGTTCAAAACGACGGGTTCTGGGGTATTGCGGTGCGCCCAAACACAACCTACACAGGCTCTTTTTACGCCAAAGCAGACAGTGACGGCGTCCCAGTAACCGCAAGCCTGGTGAACGACCAGACGAGCGCGACAGCAGCCAGCACGACGGTGAGTGGATTGACGACGGAATGGAAGCGATACACATTCGAACTCAAGACGAAGCAGGTTCCGGTATCGTCCAACAATCACTTCCAACTCACCGTGTCTCGTCCAGCAACCGTATGGTTTGACCTGGTGTCGCTGTTTCCGCCCACATATCACAACCGCCCGTTTGGAAATCGCATCGACCTGATGGAAAAAATCGCGGCGATGCATCCCGCATTCCTGCGCTTTCCCGGAGGAAATTACCTCGAGGGCGAACACATCCCTGACCGTTTCCAGTGGAAGCAGACCATCGGCCAATTGGTCGACCGACCAACGCATATGAGTCCCTGGCGCTACCGCTCCTCTGACGGCATGGGACTGCTTGAGTTTCTCGAGTGGTGCGAGGACCTTAAGATCGAGCCGGTTCTCGCCGTCTATGCGGGCTATTCCCTCGCACAGGATCATGTGGAACCTGGCCCGACGCTCGAGCCTTACGTTCAGGATGCGCTCGAGGAGATTGAGTACGTAACTGGCGACGCCGGCACGAAGTGGGGCGCGCAGCGGGCCAGGGACGGGCATCCGGCGCCATTTCCACTCCATTACGTGGAAATCGGAAACGAGGATTGGTTCGACCGGTCGGGCTCCTACGATGGCCGCTTCACGCAGTTCTTCAAGGCCTTCAAGGAACGCTATCCGGAGTTGCAGCTGATTGCGACCACACCTGTGAAGAGCGTGAAGCCGGACGTGCTCGACGAGCACTTCTACATGTCGGCAGAAAAGTCGTTCTCTGACGGCGGACACTACGACAAGACCGACCGCAACGGCCCCAGGATCTTCGTTGGCGAATGGGCCACGCGCGAGGGTGAGCCCACTCCCAATCTTCAGTCAGCGCTGGGCGACTCCGTCTGGATGGCGGGCATGGAGCGCAATAGCGACATCGTGATCATGTCCTGCTACGCTCCCCTGTTCGTCAATGTGAACCCTGGCGGCATGCAGTGGGAAGCGGATTTGATCGGCTACGATGCATTGTCGAGCTATGGCTCTCCAAGTTACTGGGCGCAGGTGATGTTTGCCGGGCACGTCGGAACTGAGGTTGTGGCAACATCGCTGGCGAACGCCGGACCGCGTATTGCTGCGTCCGTCACGCGGGATGAGAAGCAACGCAAGCTTTTCATCAAACTCGTGAACGGAGCATCGGAGGCGCAAAGCTTCAGCATTACGCTCGACGGGCTCTCCAGCGTGAAGCGCGATGCGGTGATGACCACGCTGAGCGGCAAATCACCGAACGCAACGAACTCGATCGTTCATCCTGACAACATCGTCCCTGTTGAGCACAAAATTCAGATTGCCGGGCCGAAGTTCGAGCAAAGCATCCAGCCATACTCGATCAATGTGCTGGATCTGAACTACTAGACAAACTTCATGGATTCGCAGGCGGGGTTCCTGTGTACTCCGCTGGCTTTCCTTTCTCCTGCGCGGCTTTCAACTTGGATGCAATGGACTCTTCTTCGGCTTTGTGCAGGTTGCTCGTCTTCTGAAACTCGAGTGCTGCCTCCTCTTTCTTTCCCATGGATTGATAGAGCCGAGCCAGTCGCCAGTGCGGATTGGCATCCAGGGGAGCCAGCTTGGCAGCCAGTTGAAACTCGCGCACCGCGTCTTCACTGCCGGCCGGCCTCAGCGTACAGGATGCCGAGATCGAGATGCGCTCGTTCGATGTCCGGATCGATCTTGAGCGCCTTCTCAATCAGTGGCATTGCCATCTCAGATCGATTCGTCTGCATATACGAGTCGGCAAGAAATGCCAGGGCCTGGGCGTTCTCCGGAACATTGACTAGCTCAGCCTTCAAACTCCTTTGCGGCCTCGTCGAACTGGTTCTGCGTCCAGAGCAGATATCCGAGTCCGAAGTGCACATTTGGCTCTCTGGGATCAGCTTTCACTGCGGCGCGAAACTGTTCGATTGCGCCGGCCGTGTTCTTCATTTCATCCAGCGCTTCTCCTGCAAGCATGTCGGCCTCCGCCGACTCCGCATTGAGCAGAAGAATTTCGTGATAGACATCGAGCACGCACTGGTATTGCTTGGCCGAAAGGCAGCTGTGCGCCAGAAGCATGCGAAACTGCAGGTTCTGGGGCTCATCTGGCTGCGGCCTTCTTCAGGTAAGGCAGCGCGGCCGTATATTCTCCTACGCCATAGTGCGCCAAACCGAGCAGCGCGGTCAGTCGCTGCGCATCCGGCGATGAGGGCGGTGTGGCCTTCAGCAGCGGAGTAAAGATCGCGATCGCCTGCTTGAGTTCCCCTCCCTTGAAGAGTGCAAGTCCGAGGTTGAGACGCAACCCGGGCATGTTGGGATTCAATGCCAGAGCCTTGCGATACAGAGGGACCGCTTCTTTGTAATGTTCCTGGCGAGCTTCAAGAAATCCGAGGTGCGCATAGGCTTCCGCATCGTCGGGGTGCGCCGTCAGAACTGCTCGCCATGCGGTCTCAGCTTCGGTGATCTGGCCCTGCTGCTCCAAGGCAACCGCCGTTTGTCGCTGAGTCGTCTGCAGGCGCATTGACCTGGCAAAACAGTTGACGGCAAGCACACGAAAACCGTGGCCCAACACATCCCCGCTTCAAAAGCGCCGTCACATCGATCTCCATCTGCATTCTCGCGCGCCACGCAATGGAGCAGGCAAATCTCCTCGAGCTATTGCTGGAAGAAAAGGCGCGGCCGGAGGTCCGGCCGCGCCTGAGTGCGGGTTAGCAATGATCAGAATACGAATTTGCCGCCCAATTGCAGCGTGCGCGGGCCGTAGTCGCTCGTGACCTTGCCGAAGTTGGCGTCGTGGTTGTTGAGGTTCACGCCCTGCGGGTTCGTGTGGTTGAACGTATTGAAGGACTCGAAGCGCAAATCGATCCTCGGTCCCTCACCGGATGTGAACGGAATGGACTTGAACAGGGAGATGTTCCAGTTCTGGATTCCCGGTCCCACCATCGCATCCTTTCCGCATTGCCAAAGCCCTGGTTTGGACCACCGGCCCAGGGAGCCAACCGGATCAGCAAACGAGCTGGTGCTGAACCACTGGCTGAACTTCTTCGGGTACGTGACCTTTGAGACCAGGTTCGGACGGTTCGATGTACCGCCGCCGAGGCCAAGAATATCGCTTCCGGAGTAGAGCAACGCGGGCGGTACGCCGTTCTCAAAGAACGTGATGCCGGAGACCGTCCAGCCTCCGAGTATCAGGCGTGCAAACGTGTTCGAGCTCTTCGTGTACCACGGAAGGCGTAAACGTAGCTGACGTTCAGGACCTGGCGACGATCGAAGCCGGTGTCTGAACCCTTGTCGTATCCTGCGTTGAACGGGTTGGAGATGGAGTTGAGATCGTTGGCCACGATGCTCATGATGTGTGACCACGTGTAGGCGACCTGCGTGGTGAGGCCATGGCGGTTCTCAACACGGAAGCCTGCCTGCAGCGAGTTGTAGTTGAAGTTTGTCTGGTTCTCCTCCTGGGTGATGCCGGCAAAGCCCGGGAAGATACGGTAATTAGTTTGCATTCGCTTTGCCGGTTGCAACCAGTTGACGATGGTCGTACGGGCTCGTTGCGTCGAGTCCGTGATTGACTCAGAGGCAGCGTGTTGATGGCCCGGTCGTTGTTCTGGCTGTATCCGGTCGAGCCAACATACTGCACCACCGCGACGATCGACGGCGCAACTCTCGCGCTGGATGCCGAGGCTGTAGTTGCACGTGCCCGGAGGTTATAGTCGTACCGGATGTTCGTCAGGCTCGACGGGAAGCTGTTCTGCGTTGTCGCCCCAGTCAGGACGCTCGTATGCGGGTTGGAGAAGTAAACGTTGGTGGCCGACGGAATGTACGCGAAGGGCGGGTTCAACGCGGCGTTGTACACGTCGTTGCCCTGAACACGCTCGTAGAACAATCCATACGCCGCCGCGCACGACGGTCTTCCCGTTTCCCGCTGATGTCGTATGCAAAGCCGACACGGGGTTGGAAGGTGTAGTAGTGGTTCTGAACGTTTCCACGCGGGAAACCGTTCACGCCCGCTTCCCTGATGCCATTGAGGTAGAACGACCCGGTCGTGCCCGGGAAAGTCGACAACGACGAAGGAATCAACGTGCCCGTCCCGTCGGGAGCCACCGGATTGCCGAGCGATGTGTCGTACAGTTCCGGGACGAAGTTCGAGAACTTGTCATACCGCTCGAACGCGTGCGGCAATCCGTCGTAGCGCAATCCCAGGTTCAGCACCAGTCTGCGGCGAGACATGCCAGTCGTCGTTGGCATAGCCGCTGTAGTTGTTGTTGACCCAGTGTTTGCCCGCACAGGTACTCCAACTGCGAGTACGACGTGGCCATCCCAAGGATGTAATTGACATAGGAGTCGCCCGAGAAGTTGCTCGAGTTGAAGATCGTGACTCCGTTGGTGTTGTACTGCAGCTCCTGGTTCTTGTAGGTGTGCAGCCAACCGGCGCCGAATTTGAACTGGTGACGCCCCTTCGTCCACGAGACGTCATCCCTGTAGTTGAAGCCTTCATACCCGTTCTTCCATGGATAGTAGCTCGGGCTCCAGGTCACGTTGATCGGCGAGCCCTGCAACTGAACTTCAGGCAAGCGGTTCATGTCGATTGTTCGCATCCGGGAAGAAACTCGTGGCATTCCATCCGCTGGGCTTGACGAATTGACCGCCGCCCGGTCCCTGAATCGGCGTCAGCGTGAATCTTGTTGCCGGCGTACGTTGAACGCGGTTTCGTTCAGCAGGTTCGGCGAGTATGTCTGGGTCAGCTTGATCACCGCCGAATAAGACGGGTTGTTCATCGCGGTGCCCACCGTGGGATAGGAGCTATTGCCCCAGAGTGGTGGGAAGTAGTTCTGGTCCAGGGTGTCGTGGAGATAGTGGCCCATCAACTGGTACTTGCTGCTGATGGCGTGGTCGATGCGCACGATGTCCTCGCGGACGTTTGTGGGCTGTGGGATCGACGCGATGTACTGCGTGCCGTTGTTGAAGTTCGGATGCGGAAAGGTACCCGCATTGAGCTGAAGGACCGCGTTCTGGTCGATCAGAGTGGCGGGAATAACATTCCCGGGGAACGGTTGTCCCGGCGTCAGGCCATCAGCCGCATACTGCGCGAGCTTGACCGGATCGGTGGTCGTCGGGACACAAGGCGCTTTCCCCGCTCAGACGGTATTCGTTGCGGCCTCATTCGCTGCCGTATAGCAAGAGGCGCCCCGGCTGTCGGGAAGTTGCGCGCCAGGATGGCATTCGTCACCGAAGGCGCGCTGCCCTGAATCAGCCGCCGCCACTCTTCATTCCAGAAGAAGAATGTGCGGCTGCGATTCTCGTTGTAGACGTGAGGAATGAACAACGGACCGCCGATGTTTCCGCCCGGAATGTTCAACTGGAACTTTGCGCGGTCCTTGCCGCCGGCCTTGAGAAAGTAATCGTTGGCGTTGTACGCGGTGTTGCGGTTGAAGTAATAAACTCCGCCGTGGTACTTGCTCGTTCCTGACTTCAGCACCATGAGAATCGTTCCGCCGGATCCAATGCCGTAATCGGGCTTGTAGTTGCTGTCGAGCGTCTGGAATTGAGCGATCGCATCCTGCGACGGCAGGTTCATGAAGCAGCCGCCGCAACCGCGATCATTCTGCTCGCCGCCATCGATCATGTAAATGTTGTGCGTGGGTCGAGTCCCGTTGAAGCTGATGCCGTTGGCTGACGTGAGCGCATTGACTGCCGCTGAATGGCGGCAGGGTATTTGACACGCCCAGCCCAGCGCCGCGAGCGACGTGACATTGCGGCCGTTGGTTGCGAGCTGCGAGACCTGCTCGCCGTTGATCAGTGTGCTCACTTCGCTGGTTTCCGTCTGCACCTGCAAGGCGTCAGCAGCCACCGTGACCGTCTGGGTCTGGTTGCCGACGGCAAGCGTCGCATCTGCCTCAACGGTCTGGGCAACGTTTACGACAATGCCCGTCTTGGTGTACTTCTGAAAGCCCGAAGCAACGACGTTCAGCGTGTAGGTGCCGACGCCCACGTTCGCGAATCGATAAGTTCCGGCACTGTTTGAGATCGTTTCTCTTGTCTGGTTCGTTGCGGTATTGATGAGCGTGATTGCGGCGTTGGGAACGAGGGCTCCGCTTGCGTCCGTCACGAATCCAGTGATCGTCGCATTATCCTGCCCCCATCCGCGTGGTGTCATCGCAAAGAGCATTGCAACAAGTACCATCAACAATGCTCCGGCTCGATAGACCGGTCCACTTGCTGATCCTCTGCTCGTGGATGGTCTGTGAACTGCGGGATGATCCATAGTCTGCCTCCTGAGCAAACGCTTTCTTGGTCTTCCGCGTTACCACTTCATCTCTGAGTTTTCGTTTTTGAAATCTGAGGCAAGGGGAACTTGAAACCCCGACGCCAAAAATCAACGAAACAACAGCACTTTCGCCAGAGTGAACAATTAGGCGTCTCAACCGCCCTCAGCTTGCTCTAGCCCATGTACTTGCTCGAATCGCTTAAACGATTTTGCAGCCGCAATCGCTCAATTTGGGACCCGGATTCCAGATTCGCGACCCTCGACAAAACGAGAGAAGATCGAGGCGCATAAACAGCCCACGATAAACGTCCCCCAGGGAAGCGTTTACCCGACGCGTTAATTTCTACTCCTACCTCTCAGAAATTGTCAATGGTGGATTTTCGAAAAGTGACGGCTTAGAACTCCACTTTATCCCTAAGCAAATCCCTTTAACTGACCTTGAGACGCCGGGACCGGCCCTAACTCGCCGCTTCGTCAATTACCCGAGAAATCGATTTCCTGAAGAGCCGCAAAGTCATCTAGGTATGGGAGAAACGCCCGTTTCAACAGCTTTGGACGAAACGATGCCCGCCCCTTCCCTCAGCTGATAGAAGCGGTCGGCCGTCAGGTTCGACAGAGTCTCGATCTTGCCACCCGGCCAGAAGATCTCCAGTTTGTCCACGTGGTCATGCTGTCCCAATCCCAGGTGAATGCGCAGATCATTCTGTGACGATGAACTTCTGTTCCGGACTCGACAGGTGCTCGAACTTGATTCCCGTGGAAGCAGTAATGTCGACCAGTGACGGATAGGCTTGTTCTTCCGGTCCAGGTGCAGCCTGTGCCCCCGCGGGCGGCGTCTTTTCCTGCGCTGAATTGGAGGACCGCGGCTGCCCTATCGAGACAAGGCACACCAAAAGAGCGAAGGCCAATGACCTGACAGGACCTGATCTTAGATTGCGCATGGGCTCTCCGCCACTCTACTCGTCTTCTCTTCCCTATTCCTTCTTCGCGAGTGTGCCGATCAGCGCGTCTCTGTTGCGGTCTGCAAGACCATCGGCCTTGCGCAGCACCTGCATCCAGACAAAAACCATGACAGCAGCCAGCAACAGAAAGAAGAGTGGCGCAAGCCATGGCTTTCCGATGAACGCAGAAAACTGAAAAACCACAAGTCCAATTGCGATCACGCTCAACTGAACAAGCATGCTGATAAGCGCGCTCGCTTGCGAGCCTCGCTGGCGCGAAAGACGCCCCAGGTTCAGCCGGTACGGCATGGTGAGCGAGAGCAGATTGCCCGCCGCAAGATTCGTTGGCAGCGCAAACAATAGCCATGTTGCGGTTGTGATCAGCAGGAATCTGTCAGGCAATCCAAGACGGGTCGCGGCAAAGATGGAGGCGACCACCGCCACCGATCCATAAAGCAACGCGTGAAAAAGATTCTTAGCCAGCAGAATTGTGCGCATCGGCGTGGGCGACAAGAAGAAGATCTGAATTCCCGTTCCCTCAGCGCCGAGATTGTTATAGATCAACGGCGTGAAGCCCAGCAGCGTATAGGACACGCACAACGGAAACGCTAACCGAAACGGGGTCCCCCCCTGTGGGACGCTGTTGCGAAGAACAGTGCCGATGATAAGCACCGTGAGCAGAGGCGCACCCATTGCGAACAGCAGCGGCATGGCACGAGGAATGATCCGGAGTTCTTTCTCGAACACTGCTGCGATCGGGCCGGAACCGTCTATGAGCCATCTGCGGTCGCTCTCGGTGACTTTACTGAGCACTGGAGCCTCGCTGAGATTCTCTCCGCTGAACTCGGCCCTGAGCCGAACCAGCAGGACGGCGCCGGCCCCGAGAATGTAGAGCCCGATCAATCCGAGCGATTCGAGTGCACGGGCAGGCTGATGACCGGCCGACTCGCGGAGTCCGTCAGCCGCCAGCCCCGGCGGCAGCCATTGGACCACCGTGCTCAATCTGTGGGTCCATGTGGGTGTCTCTCTTGAGGCATTTTGGGAGCTTGAATGGGCACTGCCGGAGCGCGGCCTGTGGCGACTGTTCTGGTAAAGCGCAGGGTTCAGAAGCTGCAAGCTGAGCATGAGCAAGAGGAAGACGGCGCTCACGATCTCGCGCGTTTTGCGCTGTGCCAGCCAGCGATCGATCCAGGCGAGAATGGCGCGCGCAGCAACAATGTTGAACAGCACAAAGATCCCAAGGACGAGCACTGTCCAGAAGAAGTAATCGGGACGGGCCAGAACAATACCGATGCCGATGCCGAGGCAGCAGAGGCCTCCCAGAAGAACGGGAACGTCCACAAGGCCGAATACCAGGTTCAGCAGGTAGAACGAGCGGAAGTTCACTGGAAAGCGGAGGAGTCCGCTGAGATCAAACTGCTCCTGAAACGACGCGAGCGCGATGGGAAGCACCTGCCAAACGATAAAAACCACCCAGAACAGGATGGGGAGGGGCTGCCATTGGGCTCGCGAAGCCATGATGTATGCACCGATGCCCAGGCCTGCACCGAGTCCCAGGCCCATGAGCGTGTAGATCAGAAACGTCACGCTGCGCGCGCCGAGTTCAAATGCTCCCTGCACTGAGCGTGCGTTGTTTGCAAGCATGTGGAATCGCATTCGAGCGAGGGCGCCGTATTGCGACCACGCAAGCCGGCCGAAGAGGCCTGCGCCTCCCGTAATCGGCTCGGGCAGCGGAGCTACGCCAGCCATGAAAGCTCCTGCGTCTGCTCCTGCCCGCCCGCACCGACGATGTTCAGGAATATCTCCTCGAGTGTCAGGCGTTGCGGCGAATCGGTTCCGGGCAGGGTGCTTGCCACGCCCGCGCGCAACTCCTCAAGCGAGCCATTCGCCACCAGCCTTCCCCGGTGGATGATGGCCACGTGATCACAGAGCCGCTCCACAATCTCAAGCACGTGCGAGGTGAGGAAGATCGTCGCGCCCCGATTGATCATTCCCTGCAGGAGGGTCTTGAGCATTCCGGCAGCAATGGCGTCGACACCTTCAAAAGGCTCGTCGAGAAACAGCACGCGCGGGCCGTGAATCACCGCCGCGGCAAGCGCGAGCTTCTTCTGCATGCCGTGAGAGAAATCCGTGATCAGTTTGCGCCGCTCATTGGCAAGCTGCATAAACCCAAGCAGCTCTTCGGTGCGCTGATTCACCGTTTCGCGATCGAGCCCGTACATGCGGCCCACAAAGCGGAGATATTCGGGGGCAGTTAGGCGCCCGAGCAGCGCCATTCCCTCTGGCACCACGCCGATCTGGCGCTTCAGACTCACCGCGCCCGCACCGAAAGGCTCGCCGAGAATTTCCATTGTGCCCGAGGTCGGCTCCAGCAGTCCGGTAAGCATCTTGATGGTGGTCGACTTTCCCGCGCCATTCGGACCCAGGAAGCCGAAGAATTGACCCGTAGCCACACTGAACGTGACATCCTCCACGGCCGTCAGCGCGCCGAAGCGACGCGTCAGTCCATGGGTTTGAATCGCTGCACTTTCCATGTGGGGCAAGGATAGCAAGACGGAGGCAGTGCAGCCAAAGCCTGCCACGGCTCCCGGTGCGTCATGGTAACGTCAATACGTATTTCCGGGAGAAATCGCCTTGCTTCAGAGGCTGGCAGGCAGGCTGAAGTGGGATCAGACGGGCAGTGGAATTCATGTCGAGATTCCTGCGCGGCTGAATTGGACGTCTCTGTTTCTCATTGTGTGGCTGATCGGCTGGACAATAGGGGGTCGGCACGTCCTGAGCGAAACCTTCACACCAGGGTCGAAGTCCTATCACAGCCTTTTCAATCTACTGTGGCTTGTGGCATGGGCGTTTGGCGAAGTTCTTGTTGGGGCCACGCTAATTTGGAGCCTGACGGGACGTACAACCGTCGACTTGGATCCTTCAATGTTGAAGATCAGGCGCTTTGCCCTCGGCGTGCAAATCGACCGGCGCTCATTTCCAACGTCGGACGTTCGGAATCTGAGGTTCTCGCCGCCAGCGCAGCGGGGCCGAAATTACGCTCAAAGCCAAATCAAATCTGAAGTGCAAGACAAGACATTGGGGATTGGCTCTGGCATCGATGACGCCGAAGCATTTGCGCTGATCGACAAAATGCTCGAGGTATATCGATTCCCCAAAGAGCGCGCACTCGAATATCTGGCAATTTCGAGCTAGCTCTTGGACGCTTCATCAACAGCTTTAAGCGGATCGTTGTCCCGGTCCGTCACATCCACAAGTGCCGCGAGTTGAGCCGCCAGTTGTGGCGTCAGGCTTCCTTCAGGCAACCGCCAGCTCCAGTTGCCGTCCGGCACAGCGGGAGTATTCATGCGCGCTTCAGAACCGAGTTCGAGAAGATCCTGTACCGGGAAAATCGCCATCTGCGCCACACTCCCCGCCGCAGCTCGAATCAGGTGCCAGGACGGGTGCCCATGCACATGTCCGACGAGTGCTTCGACTGCCGCGTGTTCGCGCTTTCCTGCCGTCTTCCACCATCCCTGCGTGGTGTCATTGTCGTGCGTGCCCGTATAGGCAACGATGCCCGGCTCGAATTGATGCGGCAGGTGCATGTGTGCACCCTTGTCGCTGAATCCGAACTGCAGCACGCGCATTCCGGGCATGCCAAGTTCCAGGCGCAGCGCATCGACCTCTGGAGTGATGAGCCCGAGGTCTTCGGCAACCAGCGGCAGAGGTCCGAGCTTCGCTTCGAGCGTCCGGAAGAGATCGAGCCCCGGAGCCTTGACCCATTCGCCATTGACCGCGGTTTCTTCGTCGGCGGGAATGGACCAGTATGCTTCGAAGCCGCGAAAGTGATCGAGGCGCACGATGTCGTAAAGCTGGCGCGAGCGGCGAATGCGCTCGACCCACCAGTCGTAATCGCGCTCGCCGAGCACGTCCCAGCGATAAAGCGGATTGCCCCAACGCTGGCCGGTCGGCGAGAAGTAGTCTGGCGGGACGCCGGCAATGTGTACAGGCTTGAGGTCTTCGTCGAGTTCGAAGATGTCAGGATGCACCCAGACATCAGCCGAATCCATGTTCACGAAAATGGCAACGTCACCGAGGATGCGAATCGAGTGCTTTCGCGCTGCATCGCGCAGGTTGTCCCACTGGCGAGCGAACGCAAACTGCAGTGCCTGCTCCTCTGCCAGTGCGCGACCTGAATGCGCCCCCACCTTGGCGAGCGCCTTCGGATCGCGACGGCGGATAGGCTCAGGCCACTCCGTCCACGCGCCGGTATCGAACTGGCGACGCAACTCGGCGTAGAGCGCATAGTCGGTCAGCCAGTTCGACTCGGCATCGCAGAAATCCTGAAATTGCTTCCACTGGCCGGCGAAATCACGGTCGTGCGGCGCGCGATCGAGGAAGTTCCCTGCCGCTTCGTGCAGCAAGGCAAGCTTGCGCTCCTCCACTTCGTGAAAATTCACATTTCCGTTTCGTCCTGCAAGGCCGGCGATGCGATCGCCGCTGATCCACCCCCAGTCGCAGAGATATTCAAGGCTGATCAGGTAAGGGTTGCCCGCAAATGCGGACGAGCCCGCGTAAGGCGAATTGCCGTATCCCGTTGGGCAAAGAGGAAGCACCTGCCAGACGTGCTGCTTTGCCGCCGCAAGAAATGCAACAAACTCGTGCGCCGCAGGACCAAGATCACCGATACCGCCGTAAGAAGGCAGAGAGCTGATGTGTAACAAGACACCAGACGAACGCTGGAATTCCATGAGAGTATTATCTCCGGTCATTTTCGGACGCAGGAGGAATTGACCCGGGCTCTTCCTGATACAAGAAAAGCCCGCCGCCGGGATTCGGTTGCGGGCCTTCTTCTCCCAAACGGATTCTCGCCGGACTACTGGCCGGGAAGCGGGGACTGCGACTTGGCGTTGATGCGGACGCGATTGCTCTTCTTGTATTCGTTGAAGACGTTGTTCGCGAAGATCTCGAAGACCTGCTGCCGCTTCTGTTCCAGAATCTGGTCGCGTGTCTGATCAAGGTTCTTGGCGATCTCGTCTGCGCTTGGCTCCTGCTTGTCGATAAGCTTCGCCACCACCCCGGTTCGCCCGGCATTGATGGGTCCGCTGACCGTGCCCGGAGTCATGTCGAAGAGCTGCGGAGCCACCTGCCCCACTGCGCCGAAATCCGGGACCTGGTCCGGTCGGCCCCACAAGGTCACTAGTCTTGATGGTGGCGCCCACTTCCTTGGCTGCCTTGGCAAGGTCATTTTCTGCCTTCGCCTTCGCGGCCAGCTCCGCAGTCTTCTGGCTCAGCAACGCCGGCTCTTGCTCATTGCGATAGTCGTCGGCTATGTGAGATTTCCAGTCGGCAAACGTTGGCGCATGCGCCGGCTTGATGCCCGCAACCTGGAAGATCGCATAACCTTCGCCGGTCGGAGCGGATTGCGCCGGATCACCCTGCTTTGACTCGAATGCGCGCGAAATCAACTGCGTGCCGTCCGGAAGTGCGGGAATGATGCCCTGCGCATTCACCGGGGGCGTCGTGACCAGTTGCAGATGATGGGCCTCCGCCGTCTTCTGCAGGCCGTTCTTGATGGCCTCAGAGGTAAGGGCGCGCGCGTAATTCTCCTGCGCTCCGGCCGACTTCTGCCGCATCAGAGTGGCCTGAATCGTGGGCAGCACGTCGTTGAGAGCCTGCGTGTGCGCTGGTGTGCGTTCCTCCACCTGAACGATGTGATACCCGTACTGCGTCTTGATGATCTTTGTGTCGCCAATCTTCTGCGTGAAGATGGCATTGTCAAACTCCGGCACCATGTGGCCGCGCTGCGCGAAGCCAAGTTCACCACCGGAGTCCTTGCTGCCGGGATCATCCGAGTTCTTCTTCGCCAGATCAGCAAAGTTGGCGCCGCCCTGGATCTGCTTCAGAAGTCCTTCAGCCTTCGCTTTGGCCGCGGCATCCGACTTGGCATCCGCGCCGGGAGCCACCTTGATCAGGATATGGCGCGACTTCGCCTGCTCGGGCGTCGCGTATTCCGATTGATGCGCGTTGTAATACTGCTGAATCTCCTGCTGCGTGGGCTGCTGTACGCCGCCTGGCACGTCGTTCGGAGTAAAAGCAAAATAAGTGATCGCGCGCTCTTCGGGCACTGCGTTCGCATAACGCACTGCGTTCTTTTTGAAGAAGGCTTCCAGATCGGCATCCGATGGATTGATCTGCTTTCGGATATCATCGCCGGAGATAACGGCGTACTGGAACTTCACCTTGAGGTTGTTCTTGCGGTAGAGCTCGCGCGCTTCCTTGTCGCCCACGGTCACGCCCGCTGTAATCAGGGACTCAAGACGACGGATGGCGATGTCGTGCTTCACGCTCTCTTCAAAATCGGCAACCGACATCTCAAATCGCGTTGCAATGAGCGAAGCATATTGTTCCTTGCCGATGAACTGGCCGTTCGGGAAAAGTACCTGTCCCGCCTGGCCCTGGTGAAGATACTCAATCACGTCAGCGTTCGACGCATGGATGCCGAGCTTTGATGCCTCTGACAGCAGGATCTCCTGCTGCACCATCTGCTGGCCCACCTGCTGCTCAAACAGGTTCACAATCATCGGGTTCGACGCATACTGCGGATTGCGCTGCTGCAACTGCATGCGCGCCTGCTGCGACACCCGCTCCTGGCTGATGGTCTGGCCGCTCGAAAGCCAGCGGCTGTACCAGTGCGGGTAGACCACAGCGAAGGTATCGGCAGACACGGCGCCCTGCCCGGTCAATCCCGGAATCAGGTAAACGACCATCGAAACCGAGGCGGCAGCGATGATGACAACAAACAGTGCTTTGACGACGCGATTGTCTTTCTGCAGGAAACGAATCATGGGTGGGTTTAAGCCTTCAACTCTCTACGCGCGGACAGGAGAAAGCCGGCCACCTAGTCGCGCTGTAAGGCGATCTTCGGCGGCTGGCATCTCTGACGAAAGCGCAATTCTCGCTCGTTGCGATTCTCTGTCATTATAGACGACTGTCATCGCAGTTCGGTGGATGGGCGGGCCCCGTTCTTCTGGCCGGGCGGAGGCAAAAAGGAACGGCGGACATCCCCAATCCTGAAGACGCCCGCCGCACGCTGTTGTCGTTTGTGTATTACAAATTCAGCCCACGTATTACAGAGAAAGCGCTCATCTTACCAGCGTCTTACAAGAAACCGGCCCCGTCTTACCGCCAATAGTAGTAGCCACCGACCATGTAATACGGGCGGTAGTAAACCGGCGCGTAGGAATACGGGTAAGGCCTGTACGGATACCCATAAGGTCCACGACGGTAGAGTCTCGGGCCTCCCGGGTACAGTCCCTGCGCCAGACGCATCGCCTCCTGTGCCGAAACCGGCTGGACCGTTACAGGAGTGGTCAGATGAAAGCTGACCAAAGCCTCTGCGGGGATCCAGACACCAGGACCCGAAGAGACTGCCGAGCCAACGGCTCCGGCACCCCCACCCGCAGCCGCGCCGATGGCCGCTCCGGGTCCGCCGCCCGCGATTCCGCCAATCATTGCACCCAGAATCGCACCGCCAACAATGTTGCCCGCGGAGTGCTGCCCCTTGCCCGGCCCTTTGACTTTGAACAAATCAGACTGGATCGGATAGTTGAAGCCGCTCATCTCGAGCGAAGTCAACTGCAAGGCGAGTTCGGAACTTCCTGTCAGGGCGCCCTTCTCGGGCTCCTTCACTTCGGCAATCACTCCGTGAACCGTGGCGCCACGCGGAATCGCCAGAACGCCGCCTAGGGCAACGTCCTGGATCACAGTGAACTGAACCGGCTCGCCGCCCCTGGCCTGCTTGCTGTTGACCGGCTCACTGGTACGCACCTGGATCAGTGTCCCTGCAGGCACTGTGACCGGCCCGCGCGCTATCTGATATTGCGGAGCAGGGGCCTGCTGAGGATACTGCTGCGGGTACTGCGGAGGATAGTTCTGCCCGTAAGGAGGAGGCAGCGGAGCCTGACCGTATCCCGGGTACTGACCCGATTGAGAAGGCGGAGCCTGACCAGGGTACTGGCCCTGAGGCGGCGGATTCTGGCCATAACCGGGTTGCTGGCCCTGACCCCAGTCCGGCGGAGAGTTCTGGTTTATGCCGGGATTCTGTCCGTTGTCCGGGCTGCCTGCCTGAGGCTGCGCAGGCTGCGGCTGATCGGACGCATAGTCCTGATCGTTCTGGCCCATCTGATCCGTCGGGACGCCCTGCGCGTTTGCATCCTGGGCAGGGTTACCGACCTTCAGGTTGTTGTGAACCTTGGTGACGCCGGGAACGCTCTTTGCAAGAGACTCGGCCAACTGGCGCGAAGAATCGCTCGCAACCGTCCCGGAAAGCGTCACTTCGCCCTGGATGGTAGCGGCTGTGATGAGATCGTCCTTGAGTGCCTGAGAGCCGTCGAGCGCATGGACCACATCCATTTCAATTTGTCCATCGGTCCGCGGACCACTGGAAGGTGTCGGGCCCTGTGCAAGCGCCATCGAAGTGCCGAGGGCCATCACCGCAATCCACCCGAAAACCACTGAAGATATGTGCTTTAACAATGGCCTGTTCATTCCTCTATCTCCTGCACCCATCGCGGCCTTTGTCCCCTGAAACCTCTGCGGGGAGACCGTGATCCCTGTCATCTGCTCTGACCCGGAAGCCAGAAAAAAGTTCCGGTCGTAGAGTACAGCAGGCCTTGGGATTAGGCTATGCACGTTGGTACTGAGTTGAACTAGGCTTCAGCCTGAGCCTCTGCCGGCTCGGCAACTGGATCGGTCAGTACCTGGTGATCCGGGAAGAACATCTGGAACACGGTTCCCGAGGGGCGTCCTGACGCCGCCGAGCGGCTGCGCACGCGCACCGTGCCACTGTGCTTCTGGATGATCTCCGAACTGACCCACAGTCCGAGGCCGGTGCCGGTGATGCCCTTGGTAGTGAAAAAGGCTTCGAAAAGGTGCTGTTGCTCTTCATGGTCCATGCCGGACCCGGTGTCGGCAACCGTGAATCGAACACCAGTCCTCTCCGAGTCCTTCCAGTCCCGGGAACGCCGGACGCCGATGACCAGGCGACCACCGCCGGAAGTGGCGTCGATGGCGTTGCTTACCAGGTTCGCTATGACCTGTCGCACCTCTCCGGCAAAGCAGTAGAGGTCCATCCTCGGGTCGTACTTCCTTTCCAGACGAATGCCAAGAGTACTCAACCGAACGTTATAGAGAGTCAGCACCGAATCAATCAGTTCCGCCATGTTCGCCCGCGAGGGCAGGGTCGACTGACGGTAGAAACGCAAGGTCTGCTGCGTAATCTCAGACATGCGCCGCACCTCCTCCTGCGCCATGGCAACGTAGTTCTCCGCCGGCGCGTCAAGCTGGCAGAATTTGCGGAGCAGAAAGAGCAGATTGGTGATGGCTTCGAGGGGATTGTTAATCTCGTGCGCAATGGAAGCTGCGAGGCGCCCAGTCGCCGCCAGCTTCTCGTTCCTGCGGAGCGCCTCTTCGCCACGCTTGCGCTCGCTTGCGTCAATCACGATTGCGCCCACCCAGCGCACCTGGTTCGAGACGGTTCGCACTGGATACGCGGTGACCAGCCATGTCCACGGCCATTTGTGTCTGTTCGACGGCCCCGTCACTTCCAGTTCTTGAACTGGCTTCTCCGTCGCAATGACCTGCGCCACTGCTCGCTCCAGTCGCATCGCAACCTGTTGCGGCAGCAGTTCAGAGAGCGTTCGCCCAAGGTGCCGGTTGAGTGGGACATCGGTCAGGTTTGCGAAGACGTCATTGGTCCGGACAATGCGGCACCGGCGATCGAAGAACACCAGGCCGATGGGCGCGTTGGCCAGCATCGAGTCGAGCAGCGAAAGAGTGTCATTCAGTCCCGCTCGTTGCTCTTCAAGCGAGGCGACCATGGTGTTGAATGCTTCAATCAGATCACCGAACTCGTTTTCTACCGTAACCGGCAGCGGAAACACTGAAGAATCATGAGTCGGCGTCATCAAGGCGCGCGTGCCTCTTGCGCAGCACCTTGAGCGGTTGGGAAATGAAGCGCGACATCAGCAGGACGAGCAACGCTGAAGCTCCAATCCAGATGAGGCCGAACGAAAGCGTGCTGCTCACGAGGGTCCTCATCTGCTCAATTTCCCAACGACGGTCGTTCTCGATCCATGCGTAGCCGCGAAGATCGCCTCCCAAATAGATGGGTTTAACGCCCTCCAGCCGGTTACCGTCAAAAGAAAAAACGGTGGGAATATCCCCCTTGATTCGTGCGATCTGTGCCCTCTCCGCCGGTTCGAGAGGATGTTGCGACGGGTTCCCCTCGCTCACGTAGAGCACATTCCCCGAAGAATCAGTAACTTTCGCACTGGCGACGCTGGGGGTGTCATCCAACATTTTCAGCGACGACAGGCACCCGGTCAGGCCGTTGTTGCTGAAGCGCCTCTGTCGTTAAGAGTGAGATGGATCTTGTCTGGTACGTAAGACGATCGACTGCGCGCTGGCGCATCGCTTGCTGCTCCCTCTCGATGAGGAGGACAGCAAACAAGCCAATGGAGATCACTTCGACCGCAGTCAGGCCGAGGATGATCTGCCAACGAATCGTGCGCGGCCAAAACCGCATACGCTGACCTCGCGTCAGGGGAACTATGGCTTCAGTTTACCGAAATCGACTGGGAATCCGCGGCGTTATTTCACTGAAAGTGCGCGCGCGATCTGTGCTCCGTGAAAGCGCCCGTTTTCAATGAAGATCTCGTTCGTGCGCGATCCCGCTACGATCACCCCCGCCAGAAAAACACCTGGGACATTGCTCTCGAGCGTTTCGGGGTCGCATACAGGACGCTTGTCCGGTCCTTCAAAGCGCACGCCGATGCTCTCAAGGAAGCCAAAGTCCGGGTGATATCCGGTCATGGCAAACACAAAGTCGTTCATCAGCGTCTTGCGTCCTTCCGGTGTTTCAATCACGACCGAATCCCGGGTGATTTCGACAACACAGGTGCGAAAGTATGCTTTGATCTCCCCATTTTTAATGCGGTTTTCGATGTCTGGCTTGATCCAGTACTTGACGTGCCTGTGCATTCCCTCATCGCGATGCACCAGCGTGACACGCGCTCCGCTGCGCCACAGTTCCAGCGCCGCAATGGCCGCCGAGTTCTTGCCGCCGATCACCACGACGTCCGTGTTGAAGTAGGGGTGCGGGTCGTCGTAATAGTGATGGACCTTGCTCAGCTCTTCGCCGGGGATACGCATGTAATTGGGCAGGTCGTAGTAGCCGGTGGAGATGATCAGCTTGCGCGCCTGCACCGCGCCGGGACGGCCAAAACGGTCCTCGGTGTGTACGGTGAACGCTCCGTCAGAACCCGTCACCCGGTCGACGCGCTGATACTGGCGCACGTCCAGCTTGTAGTAGGCCGAGACGAGCCTGTAGTACTGCAGCGCTTCATTGCGCGAAGGTTTCGGATTCGGGCTGGGGAAAGGGATGCCGCCGATCTCGAGCAGTTCCGGCGTTGTGAAGAACGTCATGTGCGACGGGTAGTGGAACAGCGAGTTGCAGATGCATCCCTTGTCAACCAGCACCACGCAGAAGCCCGCCTTCTGCGCTTCAATCGCGCAGGCAAGACCGGTTGGCCCTGCGCCGACGACCAGCACGTCAAACAACGTGTTCTTCCTTCACGTTGTGCACAGGGTCGCTCAGACTGCCGCTTGCCGATTCGTTCATGCTTCTAGCTTAGGTCATGAAGTGAAGAACAGGGGACTTCGCTCGGACCGAGCCAGCATCGCGCCGCATCCTTTACCCTAGAGCTTGCATAGGTGCACGACTTTGGGGCCTGCGATGCCTTGAAGGGCACGGCTTAAGCCGTGCCGCCCAAGCCGGATAAATCAAGGGGCTTTAGCCCCTGAGGGTGCGGCAGAAGCGCAACAGTAGAGTTCGAGGGGGTTGTTGTCAATGACAGTCATTCGCCAGGAAGATTTCATCGCGAGCGTCGCGGGCGCGTTGCAGTACATCAGCTACTACCACCCGGTCGATTACATCATGAGCCTCACCCGCGCCTACGAACGCGAGCAGTCCCACGCAGCGAAAGACGCCATCGCGCAGATTCTCATCAACAGCCGCATGTGCGCCGAGGGCCACCGCCCCATCTGTCAGGACACCGGCATCGTCAACGCCTTCGTGAAGGTCGGCATGGATGTGCGCTTTGAAGCTGCCCCGGGTGAAAAGCCCCTCGATCTTCAGGAGATGGTTGACGCAGGCGTACGCCGCGCCTATCTCGATCCAGACAACAAACTCCGCGCCTCGCTCCAGGCCGACCCCGCAGGCGTCCGCAAGAACACAAAGGACAACACACCCGCCTGCGTATCCGTGGAATTGGTTCGCGGCAACACGGTCGAAGTCACTGTTGCCGCCAAAGGCGGTGGTTCTGAGGCGAAGAGCAAGTTCGCCATGCTGAATCCTTCCGACTCCGTCGTAGAGTGGGTACTCAAGACGGTGCCGACAATGGGCGCCGGCTGGTGCCCGCCCGGCATGCTCGGCATCGGGATCGGCGGCACTGCGGAAAAGGCGATGCTCCTCGCAAAGCAGTCGCTCATGGATCCCATCGACATGCAGGACCTGATCGCGCGCGGTCCCAAAACAACCGCCGAGAAGTTGCGCGTCGAACTCTACGACAAGGTCAACCGTCTCGGCATCGGTGCACAGGGCCTTGGCGGCCTCACCACCGTGCTCGACGTGAAGGTGCTGGACACGCCGGCGCATGCGGCGAATCTCCCCGTCGCGATGATCCCCAACTGCGCGGCCACGCGCCACGCGCACATCGTGCTCGATGGATCAGGCCCGGTGTATCTTGATCCGCCCAGTCTCGAGGATTGGCCGAAGCTGACCTATGACACGTCCGGAGCAAGACGCGTAAATCTTGACACGGTGACCCGCGACGAAGCCGCCACCTGGAAACCCGGGGAAGTGCTGCTGCTGACGGGCAAGCTGCTCACCGGCCGCGACGCAGCCCACAAGCGCATGACGGACATGCTGAACCGCGGCGAAAAGCTGCCGGTCGATTTCCGCGATCGCTTCATTTACTACGTTGGCCCCGTCGACCCCGTTCGCGAAGAGGTGATCGGGCCGGCTGGTCCCACCACCGCAACGCGCATGGACAAGTTCACCCGTCAGATGCTCGCCGAAACCGGCCTGCTCGGCATGATCGGAAAGGCCGAGCGCGGCCCCGTCGCCATTGACGCTATCCGGGAATTCAAAGCGGTTTACCTGATGGCCGTGGGCGGCGCGGCATACCTCGTGTCCAAGGCGATCACAGGCGCGCGCCAGCTCGCGTTTGAAGATCTCGGCATGGAAGGAATCTATGAGTTCGAAGTAAAGGAGATGCCCGTCACCGTTGCGGTGGACACCAAGGGAACTAGCGTGCACCAGACAGGTCCCGCCGAGTGGCAGCAGCGCATCGCAGGGATTCCGATACTGCAATGAAAAGAAGCAGGGACCAGTCTCAAGTCCCTGGCCCCTGCTTCCTCTTTCCTATCTCCCCGATTTTCCGAACCGGTAAACAAGCCCGTACGTCGCGCCCCAGTCATTCTGCAGCGACGAGCCGAAGCCGGACGCAAAGTATTCAGGAGCGAGCCGGAGTGAGAGGCTCGGGCTGAGATTCACTTCGCCCACCACGGCGGCGCTGATTGCATACGTCGTCCCATCGGGGTGGAGTCCGAGAATTGCCGTACCGAAGCCGTTCGTATCGCCCGAGAAATTCCCGATCGCAACTCCGCCCATGGCGCGACCTGCGATGGAGTACTTTGGATGCAGGATGAAGCGGTACGTCGGACCAACCAGCGCGTCATAGTGGCTGATGGCAGGTCGTGTAACTGAGGTCGAATTCAAGCCGACATAAGCAGTGCCGTAATTCCCTCGCCCGTCGAATGTCACGCCGAGCCGCTCGTTCAAATAGCGCGTCACCGCCACATCCCACGAGTACATGGTGACGTGCTGCAGGTTCGGCCCGGGCTCAAAACGCTGGTAGTTGCTGCCGACAAAGGCTTCATACAGATGCGCGTATGTGTCGTGGATCGCCTGGGCGCGGCGCTGCTCTCTGCGAGCCCGAATGCGCGCTTCGACGCTCGCCTGACCCGACTGGCTGGCGGAAGCTTGCGGCTGAACCTGTCCCTGCCCGGCCGGTGCCGGTACCTGGGATGTGGACTCGGGACTGTTGGTTGAACTCTGCGCCAGTGCGGTGATTGAGGCCGGCAAAAGAAGCGCCAGCAAAACTGCAAAACGGCGGAATGAATACATCGGTCTTGGCTTACCTCCACGACGTTACGGAGGCCACCGCCTGAGCAGAGATCCCCCTTTGTTATTAAAACATCCGCAGGCGGTTGTGCGCGGGCCGCACCGCTATGGCAACGCGACCCGGATTCTCCTGTTTTGTTCGCTTGCGCTTATCCCGTATCGCAAAGGGTCGCTGGATTCATTACCTTTGGCAAGCCTTCTTCTGACAGCCGAAGCAGCAATGCTCTAGGATGAGAGTCAATGGGGGCTCCATCCAAATGGTTCGTTTTGTGTTCGGTGTGATTGCGGGAGTTCTGCTTCTGGCGCTCGCCGCGTATGTCTTGTTTTGGTTCGGGAGGTTGCCGGTAGCGGTGGCTGATCCTCCGCTGCCCGCACGAAAGGCAGCTTACCTCGATTCTGCTTCACGCCCGCATTCAGCGTGAAGGGATTGGCGCGCCTCCCATTCAGGCCTGAGGAAGCCAACTTCATCAGTGGGGCCAGAATCTACACTGATCGCTGCTCGGTCTGCCATGGCCTTCATGGCAAACCTTCGGCCTTCGGCGCTGACATGTACCCCGTCGCCCCGCAACTGCTGGAAAAACACGGCAAAGACAATGTCGTTGGCGTGAGCGACGACCCGACTGGCGAAACCTACTGGAAGGTCTTCAACGGCATTCGGCTCACCGGCATGCCTTCATTCAAAGACCAGCTCAGCGAGACAGAGATGTGGCAGGTATCCCTGTTTCTTGCCTATGCAGACAAGCCGATGCCTCCGGCTGTTTTGCAGCTTCTGCACAATGCGCCCGCGCCTCCAACAGGAAAGCACACGCAGCCCGCGCCCCCTGAGCAGCCGGCGCCAGCGGCTCACACTCCGCCAGCAACTGAGGTGCCGGAAGACCCCGAACAATGAGCGACCGGAAAGCGCTCCGAGCTCTGGCCTGTCACAAACAGAACTGGCCCCGAATGAAAGGATCGTCACGATGAAGCTTGTCGATTCCCTGCGAAAAGGATTCCGTTTCTTCTTGATGAGTTTTGGCGTCTCGAGTCCGACCAGGAAACCCGCACCGCCGCCAAGCACCGGGCCGAAGCCGGGTGGCAAGTAGGGTCACGTCACTTTTGTTTGAACCCCTGCAGTTCAGAGAGTGTCTAACTGGTTGAATGACTGATTCCGAATCATCCAGGGACGTCCGTCCAGAGAACACCGAACCCGAGAAGGGAAAAGGCTTCCTCCGTGCCTTTTGGGATTTCTTTGTCCTGTTCAGCGGAATCTCGACGAAGTCGAACCTTTCACGCACCCGGCGCGAGCCGGTGCAGAGCCGTGGTCTATTTCTGTTCCGCAAGCCGAAGAACCAGTGAGTCCAGGATCCCGGCAAACCTGGCCCGGATATCCCCAATTGGTAGAATCGAGACAATGTCGATGACACGCCAACAGGCTCTCGACTACTTCAACTCTCCCGACCTGATCGGCCTGGGATTCGAGGCCGACGCCGTGCGCCGCCGCCTGCACCCCGAGGGCGTGGTCACCTACATCATCGATCGCAACATCAACTACACCAACTTCTGCACGGAGTACTGCACCTTCTGCGCCTTCTATCGCCCGCTGCCCAAAAACGGCAAAACCGACCCGCGCTCCGACGAAGGCTACATCCTCGACTTCGAAACGATCTACGAGAAGATCGCCGAGACGCAGGAGATGGGCGGCACCGGCGTGCTGATGCAGGGCGGCATCCATCCCGACCTCAAGATCGACTGGTTCGAGCGCCTCTTCACCGGCATCAAGCAGCGCTTCCCGCAGATCTGGCTGCACTGCCTTTCGGCGTCCGAGGTGCTGGCCATCGCCGAGTACTCCAACCTCGCCTGCGCGACACCATCGCGCGCCTTCGCGACGCCGGCCTCGACTCCATTCCCGGCGGCGGCGCGGAGATTCTCGACGACGAAGTGCGCCATCGCATCGCGCGCCTCAAGTGCCGACACCGAGGACTGGGTCAGCGTGCATCGCACCGCGCACCAGCTCGGCATGCGCACCACCGCCACCATGATGTTCGGCGTCGGCGAAACCTTCGATCAGCGCATCAATCACTTCGAAGTCGTCCGCCGCCTGCAGGAAGAAACCGGCGGATTCACAGCCTTCATCCCCTGGAGCTTCCAGCCGAAGAACACCGCGCTCGGCGGCCGCGGCTGGGACGAAGCGACCAGCGTCGAATACCTCAAGGTGCTGGCCATCTCGCGGCTCTATCTCGACAACATTGAGAACGTGCAGGCCAGTTGGGTCACGCAGGGACTCAAGGTGCTCGAGCTCGGCCTCCACTTCGGCGGCAACGACGTCGGCTCAGTCATGCTGGAAGAGAATGTCGTCAAAGCCGCCGGCACCAGCAACTGCACCACCGAAGAAGAGCTGCGCCGCATCATCCGCGACGCCGGCTTCAAGCCCGTCCAGCGCGACACGCTCTACCGCACCATGTTCCTGAATTAAACCCCTCTCACGGTGCCGCAGTCCCGCGCATTGAGTGACCTCTGCATGCAGCTCCGCGTTCTGGCTGATCCGGACGTGTGCGCCGGCTCACAGACATCGTCTTCTACAGGGGCTGAAATCTGTAATACTTGAACGCGAGCAAAGGAGTCCGTATGTCTCCTCTCCCTTTGCTGGCAACGAAGATTCGACCCCGTACCAGCCATTTCCTCCTCCAATCCACAGCCGCTGCAATTCTCATTCTCTGCCTGTTGGGTTCACCGGATAGCCGTGCATCCGCCTCCAACCAGTTCATTCGCCTGACCACTTACCCCACGGGTGGCACTCCGGCGAAGATGGTCACAGCCGACTTCAACCGGGACGGCAAAGCCGATATTGTCGCCCTTAACAGCAATGGAGTGCTCAGCTTTGTTGAGGGCAACGGCAGCGGGCACCTTTGACGCTCCCATGAAGATCGCGACCCTGCCGTTGTCATCGTGCGGGCTTTCCCCTTCATGGTGGCAGGCGATTTCAATGGCGACGGCAATCCTGGACTTGCCCTGCTGCCAAGCCCAGGAAACGTTGTCCAGGTCTTTTGGGCCACGGAGATGGCACCTTTGCGGCGCCTGTCAGCATCGCCGACGGCCTGCCCTCAGCCGGCGCCCTGGTGACGGAGACTTCAACAACGACGACGAGCCGACATTTTGTCGCCGGCACACCTCGGTCGCGATCCTCCTGGGGAAGGTCCAATGGCACCTTCGACAAGCCGCATGGTACCAAGACCGGTCTGACTGCCACGCCGGCTCGCTGGCGATTGCTTTGGGCGATGTCAACGGCGACTCGCACCTCGACGTTGCAGTCACTGACCAAAACGGAAACCTGCAGATCCTGCTCGGCAGCGCCTCGGGCGCCTTGCACCCGCAGATGGTGTCGGCGCTCTTCGACGAGTTCCCAACCTCAGTCAACGTGATCGCGATCGCCGATTTCAATGGGGACGGCAAGCTGGATATCGCCGCCGGCAATGGTGGCTTTCCTCTCCAGTACACATATCCAGGGTATGCATCTTTAATGGAAACGGAGATGGCACCTTTGCTCCCGCGCAGGGGTGCAACAAAGTAGTCATCTTGAACTCCTTCTCCCAGATGCTGGTGACAAATCTGAACGGGAAGCCCGGCTACACGTTCCCTGCTGATCCGCTTATCCTCGTCGTCAACAATGGAAACGGGGGATTTTCACAGACCAGCTACTCCGTGGGCGGCCCGATTCTTGGGTCCCCCTATTACTCCGCGGGTGGCCCAATTGCCTTGGCCGACTTTAACGGCGACGGCCGACAGGACATTGCGTCCGCAACGCCGGCGGCGTGCAGGTGGTGTTGAATGAGGGCGGCGGCAGAGTCCGTGCGCCGCTCTCCCTTGTGCAAGCGGGAGGGCCGTTTACGTTCAACGTCGGAATGAACACCGCGGACATGAATCGCGACGGGCATTCCGACCTCATCCTCGCCGACTACTGGAGCGAGCACGGAGCCAACGAGCCCTCTGTCGTTGTGCTTCTCGGCGGCCCGAGAAACACGTTCACGCTCTCCGCCAGCGCAGGCCTGGGCTTCTTTGCCGAGAATTGGCCCGCCAATCCTCCTGCTATTGGAGATTTCAATGGCGACGGACTGCTGGACGTTGCGTACAGCAGCGCAAACTACATCAGTGATCCAGATGGCAACACCTATTCCGACGACCAGGTATTTTTCGGCGATGGCAAAGGACACCTTGTCTCAAGCGGCCCGGCGCTCTCGTTTGAGAGCAACTATCTTGCCGCGGGATACTTCAACGCAGGCGGCGCCGAGGATCTGGCGTCCGTCGACAGTTCTGGCCTCGCGATCCTCCTCGGCAAGGGCAATGGAACTTTCGCGCCCGCCAAAAACTACGGAGTCGGCAACAATCCCGTGTTCGTGCTGCAGGTTGATCTGAACGGCGATGGCAAGCGTGACCTTGTGGTTGTAAACAACGACAGCGACACCATCAGTATCCTTCTGGGCAATGGAAACGGAACATTCAAACCGGAGGGAGGTATGCCGTCGGCAAAATGCCCACTGTTGCGGTCACGGGCGACTTCAATCGCGACGGTAAAATTGACATCGCGGTCGGCAGCGCCGCAGGCACCTCGGTGCTGCTTGGTCATGGCGACGGAACATTCAAAGCGCAGAAGTTATACTCCGCCACAGGCCCGATCACCGGTTTGGCACAAGCCGCAGTTCGCCAGGACGGGATCGATTCTCTGCTCGGTGTCGATTCAGCCTCATAGCCGCTTCGTGTTACTGCCCGGCGTAGGAGACGGGACATTCGAAACACCGGTGTTCTACCCGGTGGATCAGGTTCCGATCGCCATCGTGGCCGGGGATTTCGATGGCGACGGAGCGCCGGACGTCGCGCTGATGACCGCACTTCTGGGAGTAGATCCTTTTAGTGGTAACCCGATCGGCGGCAACCTTGCTGTGTACTACAACCAGGGCGGTGACCACGTGGCGCTGGCTAGCAGTTCCAGCAAGCCAAAGGCAAATCAATCGGTCACCTTCACCGCGCATGTGACAATCGGCTCCGGTGAAATGGGCACGCCTAGCGGCAAGGTCACCTTCATGGATGGGACACACATTTTGGGCAGCACGTACCTGAACGCGGGGGCGACCAAAATCACTACCCATTTCACCGCAGGGACACATCACATTCTGGCCGAGTACGGAGGAAATACAACCTTCAACCCCAATCACTCTTCGACGCTCACACTCATAGTCGGGCCATAGACCAAAGCCTGGCCCATCGGAGCCTGGTCCTCCGCATCCGAACAGATGTGGGATCGCAACGAGTATCCCGGAGCCCGTCCTGAGCTTGACGAAAAGATCTCGCTTTTAAGGTGCGCAGGAAATAACAGAATTGCGACCGTACCCTCCGTCTCGATCCCCGACTCCGCTGGTGGCCCCTGCCGGCGGGCCTTGTTTGACTGCTGACCTGGACGTGTGTGTGTGCCGGCTCACAGACATCGTCTTCCGCAGGGGGCTGAAATCTGTGATACTTGAACGCGAGCAAAGGAGTCCACATGTCTCCTCTCCCTTTGCTGGCAACGAAGATTCGACCCCGTACCAGCCATTTCCTTCCGCAATGTACAGCCGCCGCAATTCTTACTCTCCTTCCTGTTGGGTTCACCAGATAGCCGTGCATCCGCCTCCAACCAATTCATTCGCCTGACCACTTACCCCACCGGTGGTACTCCGGCGAAGATCGTCTCAGCCGACTTCAACCGGGACGGCAAAGCCGATATTGTTGTCCTCAATACGAATCATGTGCTCAGCATTCTGCTGGGCAACGGCAACGGCACCCTTGCCGCGCCAAAGACGATCGCCACGCTGCCGTCGAACTTCGGAGAGGCTTTCCCAGTTGATGGTAGCTGGGGATTTCAATGGCGATGGCAACCCCGATCTCGCGGTGGTGCCAAGCCCGGGGAATGTCGTCAAGGTCTTTCTCGGCCACGGGGACGGAACCTTTGCAGCCCCTGTGAGCATCGCGGATGGCTCTGCCGTCAGCGGGCGATCTGGCGACGGGTGATTTCAACAACGACGACCGGGCTGACATCGCCATTGTAACGGTGCCTCCTTCTCAGTCCTGCTTGGAGAATCTGGCGGAACGTTCGCGAAGGCGATCGTGACAAAGACCAGCCTCTCCGCGCACGGATCATCTCGTTGTAGCGCTCGGCGATGTCAATCGCGACTTGCACCTCGATGTCACCGTCACCGATGCGGAACGGCAATCTCCAGGTTCTGCTCGGCACTGGCAGTGGGACCTTTCACCTGCGGCCCGTCTTTTCATACAACGTGCTGCCGCCATACGTGATCGTAGTTGCCGATTTCAACGGAGATGGCAATCCGGACATAGCGGCCGGCATGGGTACTGTTGTTCCGCAATTCGCCTTCGCCGGACAGGTTTGCCTTCTCTCCGGCCAGGGGATGGGACCTTTGATCGAAATACGCCGCGCTGTTATTACGACCCACAAGATTCCTTCGATGAGATGGTGGCAGCTGACCTGAATGGCAAACCCGGTTTGCTGTTCCCGTCTGATCCCATGGCTGTCGACGCTTAACAATGGCTCTGGCGTCCTGTCGAAAACCGGTTACGCAGTTGGGGGAGCCGTAACGCTGGGCGATTTCAACGGGGATGGCAGACAGGACATCGCTGTCAGCAACGCGAGTGGCGTACAGGTGCTGCTCAACGTCGGGTCCGGGATTTCTTCGCGCGCCTGTTTCGCTTTCCGGTGTCGGAGTCCCCTTCGATTTCTTTATGGCAATGAACAGTACTGATTTCAATGGCGACGGATATGCCGACCTGGCGCTGCTGGAGGCCTACGATGACCATGGGTTCTGGGTTCCGTCCTTGGTATTATCGCTTGCCAGTCCAAGGAATCAATTCAACACCAGCTCCCACATTGGTCTTCCGGACTCAACCGTCGGGACATTTCCACCGGCTCTCGGCGACTTTAACCACGATGGCTATCCGGACATTGCGATCAATGCTTCCATCTACAACGGTGATACCAACCAGCCCTATGCACAGGTTCTTTTTGGAGATGGCAAGGGTCATTTTCCCACGCAAGGGCCGGTGCTCGATCTAAGCACCAACTTCTTCGCAGCGGGCGACTTCAACCGCGACGGCAATGCCGATCTTGCTTCTCTGAACGGCTCAACTTTCAGATCCTCATCGGCAAAGGAGATGGAACCTTTGCGCCTCCGGTGACCTATGCGGTCGGCGCGAATCCGGTTTTTGTCCTCCAGCGCGATCTCAACGGAGACGGAAAGACGGACATTATCGTTGCCAACCGTCACAGCAACAACATGAGCGTGTTGCTGGGCAGGGGAGACGGAACGTTCCTGCCGCAAAAGACCTTTGCTGCGGGAAAAACTCCCGTGGCCGCGATTACGGGTGACTTTAACCGCGATGGAAAAATCGACATCGCTGTCGCTAGCAGCGCGGGTGTGTCGGTGCTGCTGGGCAATGGCAATGGAACCTTCCAGCCGCAGAAAACCTACTCGGCAGCGGGCCCGATCACGGGCATTGTCCAGGCATCTTTGCGTCAGGATGGAATCGAGGATCTCATTGGGATCGACTCGGCTTCGAAACGCTTCGAACTGCTGCCGGGAGTGGGCGATGGAACCTTCGGCGCTCCGGTGGCTTTCCCACTCGATCGCGTTCCCACGGGCATTGTTGCGGGAGACTTCAACCATGATGGCGCGACGGACATCGCTCTCCTGGGCGGTGGCAACGTTGACGTCTTCTACAACCAGGGTGGAGACCACGTGGCGCTGACAAGCAGTTCCAGCAAGCCAAAGGCAAACCAATCAGTCACCTTCACCGCTCATGTAACTGCAAGCTTCGGTGAAACTGGTACGCTCTCGGGCAAGGTGACCTTCAAGGATGGAGCACGCGTGCTGGGCAACGTGTATCTGAATGCGGGGGCGGCCAAAATCACCATCCATTTCACCGCAGGGACACATCAAATTCTGGCTGAGTACGGAGGAAATACAACTTTCAACCCCAATCACTCTTCGACGATCACACTCGTAGTCGGGCCATAGACCCAAAGCCCGGCTCATCAGATCGCCAAGCCGGGTCCTCCGGCCCGAAGAGGGGAGGTAGGGCATCGAAGGACGGCGGAGGCGTACCCTCCGTCCCTCTTTCGTTCCCAGGCGGGGTCTCCGGCAAGCGGTGTTTGCTCGCTCGGGTGGCTGTTCCCTGCACTTTGCCGAAAATTACCCTTTCCCGGCGCACACTGGAAGTTGAAAAATCGGACTTGGGAACACCACCGCGCGTGTTTTCTTGTCGTGCGCAGATACCGCAATGCGACACGAATTCAGAAATCCCCTCGAAAAATGCCTCATAAGTCCTTCCCTAAGAGGAATCTGCGGCTAAGTCCAATGCCGAGAGGAATTTGGCGGCATGCACCTCTCGCAAACCATTGAAAATAAGTAATTTACTTACAGAAATAGGGAGGGGGGGGTGTAGGGACCACATTGTGATACGAATTGAACGGTGGCTTAGCCCGCTGCTTCCCGCCTCCCTGATCGCTTGCCGTCCAGTGATTGGGACACGCCTTGTCGGACCGCGCAGCGTGATGTGAGCCTTGAGATTTCGATTTTCCCAGCCGACACCGCAAGTTCTGTTTAGCCCTGCAGACGCCTGAGCCCGGCACGCGCAAGACCGGCAACTGCACGGGCAAGCGTGGACGAGGCATTCAGTGACTCGGGCCGTTCCAGACGAACGCCCAGATCGGTTGCGTATTGGCGGAAAGCGATGTCGACATCGTAAAGAATCTCAACGTGATCGCAAAGGAACCCGATCGGTTGAAGAACCAGCGTCTTCACTCCCTGCCCCGCAATCGAAGTCAGAGTCTCCTCGACGCTCGGCCCAATCCACGGTCCACCGCTCGCGCCCTGGCTCTGGAACGCAAACCACCAGCGAGCAATCTCAGGAACGCGCGCAGCAACCAGCTCCGCCGTGTGCTTCGCCTCCTCTGCATACGGGTCGGCGCCTTCACCGGGCCACAGGCGCGCCCCGCCTCCTTCATTCGGCGTCTGTGCCACTGGAGCCTCCACGGTTCGGCTCGGCACGCTGTGCGCTGTAAAGAGCACCGGCACCGGCGCGCCGGTCTCTGCGGCGAGCCTTGCCAGAAGCGGACGCAGCCTTTCCGCAAACGCATCGGCAAGCAGTGGATCCCGTGCCCAGCCGTCGGTGAAATCGATGCGCAGCCCGCCCGCCTCCGCCTGCACCGCGCGCTTGTAGAGCCCCACGCTGGTCCGCGAATTCTGCGGCGCCAGGCAGATCACGGCCGCCTCCTCCACCCCGTCGGCGCGCATCTGCTTCACAACGTCCGGAATGTATGGTTTCCAGTTCCGCATCCCCACATACACCTGGACCGGCTCTCCCGATGCAGCGAGTTCCGCCTCCACCAGCCGCCCCTGCTCCATCGTCAGCTCGGTCAGCGGGCTGCGTCCAATCAGCGCGTAACGATGCTGAATCTCTTCGATCACGTGTTGCGGCAGCGGTCGCCCGCTCACCACGTTGCGCAGATACTCGGGAATCTGCTCAACCGTTTCGGGGGTGCCGTGGGCGAGCAGCAGCACGGCCTGCTTACCCATTAGCTTCCTCCAGCCGGAACTCCCGCACCATCCGCACCACCGCCTGCACATTCTCCACCGGCGTCCCCGGCACGATTCCGTGACCGAGATTGAAGATGTGCCCCGGCCTGCCGCCTGCGGCGCGCAGTATTTCCTTCACGCGAATTTCAAGAATCTCCAGCGGCGCAAACAGCGTAATCGGATCAAGGTTCCCCTGCACCGCATGGCCGTGTCCCACGGCTTGCCAACCCTCGTCCAGCGGCTGTCGCCAGTCGAGTCCAATCACGTCCGCGCCGGTCGTGGCCATCTCGCCCAGCAACCCCGCCGTCTCCACGCCGAAGTAGATCACCGGCACACCCATCTGCTGCACCGCGCGCACCAGCCGCTTCGATGCCTCAAAAGCGTAATCGCGATAGTCCGCCAGACCAAGCGAACCGACCCAACTGTCGAAGATCTGAATCACATCCGCGCCGGCCTGCACCTGCAACCGGCAATACTCTTCAAGAACAGCGACAATCTTGTCCAGCAGCAAACGCCATGTCGGAGTGTCGCCGTACATCATCTGCTTCGTGTGAATGTAGTTCCGCGAGCCGCCGCCCTCAATCATGTAGCTGGCCAGCGTGTAAGGCGCTCCGCAGAACCCAATGATGCCGAGCCGATCGCCAAAATGCCCCGCCACTTTTTCGATTGCGCGAGCAACATACGCCAGTTCAGCCGCCCTGTCCGTCCGCAGTGCGCGTACATCTTCGGCAGTTCGAAGCGGATGATGCACCACTGGTCCCTCGCCCGCCTGAAACTCAAATGGCAAGCCCATCGGCTCCAGCGGCAGCAGCAGATCGGCAAAGATGATCGCCGCGTCAACTCCAAGTCTTTCGGCTGCCGTGATTGTCACCTCGGACGCCAGCTCCGGCTGTTTGCAGATTTCTACGAGCGTGTGGTGTTTCCTTACGTCCCGATACTCCTGCATATAGCGCCCCGCCTGGCGCAGAAACCAGACAGGCGTTCGATCCACCGGGCGGCGAAGGCATGCCCGCACAAACCGGTTGCCCTCGAGCAGATTATCTGCCCCCGTTGCAGTGTTTTCAGCAGTCTCCATATAGCTCGATTCTACTTGGCCATGCCATGCCAGTCTCAAGAGGAAAGCGCGAGACCGGTCGATGGCCAAGCTCAAATCATTTTCCTTTTAGTGAAGAGGAATTGTTCCGGCCCTTCGGAATGAGGCGACGGAGATCAATCAGTATTTCCTCCCTCAGAGATGGCCATCCCAACCGTCGGCAATACGCTCCTCTGGATTTTCCGCTGGTGATCGCACGAGCATCGACCTGCCGGCTCCGCTAGACAAGCTGCTCGAGAGCGTTGCGGCAGGTGGGAAACCCAAAATTCCGGTTCTCGCAAGCGGTAGCGCAATCGCGATCAATTGGGCAGCCGGGCACGTCTCCACGAGGGCGTCGATGCAGCCCCATTGTTCACTTGCAAGAAGACCTCAGGCACGGAAACCCTGTTCACCATAAGCGGCAACGCTACATTGCCGGATTGACCTCGATTGTCGCCATTCTCAGACGGACCTTGCGTGAATCCCTGGAAGAACAAATTCCTGCCCAGACAAAAATCGGCCCCCGTCATTAACGGGGGCCAAGTTGCCTTGGTTCTCTCGTGTTGCGAGAGCTTTTTTGGCGGCCAACGGCGGGGTCGCCGTTGGTGCGGATAAGAGCCTCAGGGGGTGGTGGCTGCGCGGCTTCTTACGGCCGCTCCGCACCGGTCGAGGACGCCATACCATGGGGGGATGTGGTGCCCTGGGCCGCCAAACTGTTTTCCATCAACCTGATATGCACACTGCTCACGATCTTCTGTTTGGGCGCCGGAGTCGTTTGATCGGCGGGCGCCGGGGCCTGAGCATTGCCTAGAGCAACTGAGTGCATGCGGTAGACGGGAATATCGTGGTTGACTACGAGGTAGCGCTTTACAGCTTCAACCTCGCGCTCAGAGTTCGTGATTCCAACTGCGCCTCCATTGGGAGAATGCGCTTCCAGTTCGATGATGTAGCCATGATGCCCTTCGAGGCTCTTGGCCATCTCATCCAGCTTGTCTTTGTCGTCCTGTGACAGGACCGGCCTGCCGCCCTTGAAAGGAACTTCGACCTCGCTGATCGGCTTGTAAGTGTCGAGCCCGTTGACCTCAGTGGTCACCTGATCCACCCGCCCGGAAGCAGTGCTGGCCGTCTCATTTGCCTTGCGTGCCTGCTCTCCTGCTGCCGTCGCCGTCTGGTTGGCTGCATCGGCTGTATCCTGTGCCTTCTTGATTCCGGCCTGCGCGCGGCTATCAACGTCCTTGATGTCCTGAGCGTTCTTGGCATTCACCTGGTCGAGTTCATTGAGCCGATCGTTGATTGGATCAATGCGCTTCTTCACCCACTTCTTGCGGGCCATTGGGTTTATGCGACCCCAGAATCCTTCTTTCTCTTCCACGGGCGCCGCAGTTGCTGCAGCCGGCGGAGTCGAGGTCGGTGTTTGCGCTGCTTGCGCGGTTGCTGCAGGGGCGCTCGAAGTATCCGAAGGCTGGGACTGCTGCGCGACTGCAGAAATTGTCATGGCAGAAGCCAAGACAAGAATGGGAAACACGGTCTGTGCTGCATTTTCAATTTTCATTTTTGTATGTCCCCTGTGGTGGATGCCGCTAACGATCCGTAGTGGGCGAGTCTCGCCGCTCGCCATCCCTTAGTGCATGGGGCGTGCCAAAGACCGTAGTGGCTGTGAAGAAATGCACAACGCGCTCAAACCAATAAACTTACCGGATAGACCTGATACGAACCTGAGGTTGCCCTCAACTTGGTTAGATGCGTGCGGGACGTAATTTTTACCGCGAGCGGTAAGTCTTACCGGGTAAATCGGAGTGAGCCTACTTCGCATCGACGCGAATGATGCGGAGTTCTGGATAAGCGCCGTCCCAGTCGGGAGATACCGCGTCGAAGATCAGACGGAAATCATGCTCGTCGCCTGGTTTCAGCGGGGCTGCTGAAACCGGCTCCAAGTCGATGTATGGATCGCGCATACGGATCAGCTTGAGCGGCTGAGTCTCGTTCTGTGCCACTTCCTTGGCCACGTTGCGGAAGAGCACCTGCACTGAAACACCCGTTATTGTGCGGTTGCCGGCGTTGGCGATGTGACCGTCCAGATAGGTCACCTTGCCTCCGGCCAGGTTGCTCGACTCGCTCATCACCAATCCAGTAATCGGCAAACTCGCCGCGTAGGGGTCCGGAGCCGCGCTGATCGGCGTCACCGTGCCGCCGGCTTTTCCGCGTTCCAGAATGAGAACCACCACCACGGCCACAATTACAACAGCCGCGGCTGCGATAGCCATCGGGAGCCAGTTCCGCTCTGGCGCTTCGGTCTTTGGCACGAGCTGAGGCCCACTCTTCACGAGCCGGATTCTACACCTCTTTCCCGCATTCCCAAAGACTTGGAGACAGTTCGGGTCCCGCGGGGAGGAATGTGCTCCTCACTTTCCTCGGCGGCACTCGTGCCTGACGAGGGATGACCTGTGTAATTGCAAACTAATACTTTTGTTTGATTCCAAAATGAGTCAATATGTATCCAAATAGATGCTGATCGCGCCCGGGCCATTCAAGTCCAGACGTGAGTCGTGGAAAGGCACCCATGACGTTCCTCCCCCCTTTCGATGCCGCAAAGACGACGCTGCGCAACCGCGCATCTGGACCACGCCGTGAAGACCTGGTTTACCAGGTTGTGACCGTTGCCGCGATGGTATCAATGCTCGCAAGCGCGTGGGTCTTCTGAGAACGGCCTGAAACTCGCTCTCTCTCGACTGTGCCGAGATGTTCAGCGCGAGATCGTTGAGCTTGCGTGTTCCTTTGTTCCGCTCACAATGATCACCAGATATGCTCCAACGGTGCCGAAGACGCACACGAGGAATATCGGAATCATCAGCGGCGACATGTGGAATTCCCGATTGCGAGCGGCCTGAATGATGGACCACTGCACATAGGTGAAGAGACAGATCATTTCCACTTTGATCCAACTGATCATGTTGCGCGTCTGCAACCGAATGAAGGGCAGAGTCTCCGGCGTGACGCGCACGGGAAGGTTGATACGTGTAGCCGGAATGATGGCCAGCACGGTGATCAGCAGGTACACGCCGGTTGCAACAAACGGCAGGAGAAGCAGAATCCTGGGAGAGCCCCACGCGTTGGGATTGCCGGAGATGTCAAAGTGCGTGGGCACGCGATCCGGCAGGTGATCGGGCCCATTGAGTGCAGCCCAGGTTATCCAGTAAAGGGCAGCCAACATCCCCAGCCCGATAAGTTCCAGGGTCTTGCGCATGGTTCGGCCTCGCCGTCTGATCCCTCGTTTCAAGGATACGCCGAGGTCGTACCACTTTGTGGTACTCTTACCCCCCTCCCCCATCTCTGTAAGGAAATTCCTTATTTTCAGTAGGTTACAGAAGGGGTGTCGCGCCAAATTCCTCTCATCATTGGACTTAGCCGCAGATTACTCTCAGCATTGGACTTAGGAGCGAAAAGGCAGCTTCCAGCTTTCCAACTGCCAGCTTTCAGGGTTGGTGGCTGTGCGGATCGCCATCTTCCATTGTGCGGGCTCAGGCGGCAATTGTCCGCAAACGACGGCGGGCATTTTGTGCTCTGATGCCTTGGTTGGTTCCCCACCCTCGATTTCGTCAAGGATGGGCACCCGTCCCCCGGCGCCCCGCCAATGCAGGTCGGTTGGAGCATGGCTTTTTAAAGCGTCGCGTCGCCGATGAGGCCTCGTCGAGATGGGCTGGATTGTCACAGTTTTTGAATTCGCGATGTAATGGTGCCGCGTGAAGCTCGGAGGTGCGAGCCATGTCGTCAACTCTGCGCGATCCGCGTCGCCACGCGGCCGCCCTATTTGACACGATGTGCGAGTGTGCTGCGGAGGATCGCAACCGCGCTGAACGGACGGCGTCTCAGGGGTCGGATTCGTCCAGACTTCGCAGAGTGCTGAACATCAGGAGAGTCCCAGCGAGGACTCCGACCGCAGAGAGCAGGAAGAACGCACCGGTGCTTCGAGTCTCGCCAAAGCACGTCGCGGACGTAATCGCTTTTTGCATGGCGATGAGTGCCTGAACCGGCGGGGGGTTAGCGCTGGCGAGTTTGATGCGCGTCGAAAACCACGAGCGAAGCGATGCGGTGTCCTGTGCTCTCTACATGCAAGTTGGAGAAGCCGGGAGCGACGTCCCGGTTGACTTCCTCCTGGCTTCTTCTGGCTTCGATCGCAGCTCATGGCGCGCTGAAGCTCGGCGATAAGTTCAGCCAAGTCTGCGTGGTGCGCGTCGCCGTCGCCGTAGTATTTCACGAGGTGCAAGGTGCTGCGGAGAAGAACAACTAGGGTTGGATCAGTCGTCTGGTCCATGGTGGCTACAACTTCCTTAATCTTGCGGAAGCGATTCACCAAGGCAGTTGGGGAAGTGGTGTCCGGGGGAATTCAATCGTGCGACAGGACGCGTCTTTGTCGAAAAGACGGATTGGTTAGACGCGGCTGCGGCCGAAGTCTTACTCACAGCAGATTGAGGCCGTCGAAAATGTCGCCGAGGTTGGCGCGGGCGGGGCTCCGGGGGAGGGAGCCCCGTCAATGCCTGGGGGGGGCAACTCGCGCGGTTCGAACACTAGCAGAGTAAGGAGGAAATAACTGTGGCAACTGTCACAACAGGTGGAGGCGGTCGAGAATGTCGGCGAGGTTGGCGCGGGCGGCGGGAAGCGCGGCGCAAACGGTCGCGGGCTTGGTTTATCTACGGCCTTTTATTCTGAATCTACGGCCTTTTATTCTGAGATGTCCACTGAGAAGCGTGAGCAGCAGGTTTGCGGGAGATCGCGGTTTCTGCCTCGCTGATCCGCCGAAGGAGAATGCATCTGAGGCTGCTTGCGTTTTGGTCATTGAGACCAAGGTGGGCGCGCTCTTCCATCACATCTAGGGCGAAGTGAAGATCCTCCAGGACTGCTGGTTCGGACTGGTAGCTCATATAGCTGCCATTGTACGCGCCTCGGCGCGGCAAAGCAGGTTGAGGCGGTCGAGAGTGTCGGCGAGCTAGTAAAGTCGGCTAACCCGAATATGTTGTGGCTCAGTCGAGCGGGGAACAGAAAGTGCCTGCCGATGTTCTGGTGCGGGGGAAGTCGCACCAGGTGTTTAGTGGGCGGTCAGGCTGGTTTTAGAAAGATGGGCTTTAACCGGTTGCGGGACCACTTGCTCGAGTCCCACAACCGGCGAGACCGGCCAAGGGAGCGGCAGGGGCCGGCTGTGAAAGATTGTGACGCATGCGCTCTCATTGCGAAACTGGCACAGTTGACAGAGGTTAGCTGGCGGGTGCCGGCGGTAATTCTCAGCAAACGATCGCGGGCAGCTTGATGTTCCAGAACAGGCGTGCCCACAATACTATGTGCATAAGCGATACGCCTGGGCGTGCCAAATCTGGTTCCGTGGTATAGAACTCTGAATAGCCCAGTGCGCAATTTCGAGAAAACCCGAACGGAATTCCAGGAGATACTCGCCAAGCCCATTCGCGAACTCGGGCTCAAGCTCGAGGGTTCTCCGCTGGAACGATTCGTTCAGCAGCTTTATCGCGAACTGGAAGCCAAGGGCATCCACAAGTTCCGCCCGCTTTGTTATCTCACCGATGAATGGGGATGTCCCTCCGGCGAGCCCGTCATCGGCATTCCGTTCTATCTGGCCAACCCGGACCTGGCACAGCTTGAGCGCGAGATGAACGACCTGGAAGACGCTCGCGAGATCATGATGTACATGCGTCATGAGGCCGGACACGCATTCAATTACGCGTACCAGCTATACAAGTCGGCTGAGTGGCGCGATCTCTTCGGTCCGTTTCGGCGCGCCTATCGCGATAATTACCGTCCCATACCGTTCTCGCGGAAGTTTGTTCGCCACATGGCCGGGTGGTACGCGCAGAAGCATCCGGATGAAGATTTTGCAGAAACGTTTGCGGTCTGGCTCACGCCTCGCTCGCAATGGCGAAAGCGCTACAAAGGCTGGGACGCGCTGGCCAAGCTCCAATACGTCGATCGCATGGCGCGAAAAGTCGGAGATGTCGAACCCATCCGGCGTCGCGGCCGCACCGACATCACCGTCGATGAGATGGAATCGACGGTCGGCGAGTTCTATCGTCTCAGCCTGCCGGAGGAGATTCCGGTGCAGGAACTCGCGCTGGACGCCGACCTGGCGGACATCTTCAATATCTCCCCCAAGCGACGTAACGGCGTGCGACCCGCCCAGGAGATGTTGCGTCAGCATCGCAAGCCCATTATCGACAAGGTCGCGTATTGGAGCGGCGTGCAACGTCCGATCGTCAAGCGACTGGTGGAAGCCATCTGCAAGCGTGTTGAGGACCTGGGTCTGCGCGTGGACGTTCGACGCGAGTCCGAGTACCTCACGGAGTTCACGGTGTACACAACCGCACTCTCAATGAATTACCTGATTCGTGGGAAGTTCATTCATCCCTGAGGCGTGCCGGCAGCTGCCGTCACTCCGATTGGAGGCCGCATGACTGGAACGAAGTTGAAAGTCACCGTGCTGTACGACTTGTGGGAAGAAGAACCCGCTGAAGTGCAGGAAGAAGTTCCTGCACCGCGCAAGCGCAAGGGGCAAAAGAAACGCAAGAAGAAGCCGGTAAAGCACGACCGCGAAGAGATCTTCGAAGCCCTGGAGAAGCTGGGTCATGAGCCGTCGTATTACGTTCTCGACGGCCGCCCGCAATCACTGCTCGGACTCGCCAAATGTGGCGCCGATCTCATTTTCAACCTTACGGAATCCTATGCGGGCGATGACACCAAGGAGATGCACGTCACTGCACTCCTGGATATGCTCGAAATCCCCTACACCGGCGCGGGACCGCACGCGCACATTCTTGCGCAGGACAAATCGATCGCCAAGAAGATGTTCGCTTTTTACGGGATTCAGTCGCCCTACTTCGCGACAGCCTATCGCGGCACCATCGACCACGCACATGACATCTCGTTCCCGCTCATCGTGAAACCCACTTCCGAAGATGGATCCATCGGCATCGATGCCGCTGCCGTGGTTACCAGCGTGAAGGAGTTGATGGAGCGCGTCTCCTATATACAAACGGAATTCGATTCTCCTGCATTGATCGAGGAGTACATCGAAGGACGCGAAATCTACGCCTCCATCCTCGGCAGTTACGAGAACGCGCGTGCACTTCCGCTTGTGGAACTTGACCTTTCGAAGCTTCCGAAGGGCATGCCCAGGATCGCCAGCCAGGATGTGAAATTCGAGAAAGACACGGAAGCCTATAAGCTGACGAAATCGGCGATCGCCGAAGACCTGGATGAAGAAACCGCAACCAGGCTCACCGAGATCGCGCTCAAGGCCTATCGCGCCGTCAAGCTTCGCGATTATGGCCGCATTGACATGCGCGTATCGAGCAAGGGCGAGGTTTATGTCATCGAAGCGAATCCTAACCCATGGCTCTCAAGCGGACAGGAGTTTGCCATGGCCGCGAAGAAATCCGGCCTCTCCTATACCCAAATGATCGGGGAGATCGTGGACCTTGCGATGGCTCGCCACGCGTGAAAGATGGCAAGACATTCAGGTGAGTAGCGACGCGCGGAACTTCCCGGCTGCGCCTTAGTTCCAGCCTTTGAGCCTGGGGCCAGAGTTTCTGCAAATCGACTTTTCAGCCCGCGGCAGTGATAGATGGGTCGGTTTGCGTCAGGGCGCGAGTATGGGTCGCTGGGCCGGGCAACGAGGATCAAGGAGTCGCAAAGGGTGGCGTACTTTTCAGGGGAACCCTCGTTCATCAGGATGATGCTTTGGCCTGTGTAGTTGCGCGGACCCCAGATCCAATAGTTGTTGCTGTCGCTGATTGCCTTCGGCAAGCCATACTTCGGCCCGAAGAAGTCGACGGCCCCGGCTTGTCCGTAGTCCGGCGCCCCGATTGCAGTCACTTTTTGCTCGTCGGGCGACAGCGAGTGGAAATACGCGGCGACAATTCTGACCCGCTCTTCCCATCCACACATATCCGCGAATATCTGTGGGAGCTCACTTTGCGGCTGGTTCTCGAACTTCTGCTGGGTGATGCCCAGGCGCTCGGAGTAGGCGATGAACGTCTCCACCGGGAGTATGGGGATGACTGTCGGCGCGATCAGCGCTCCCACGGCAAGCATCAGCACGGCGTATGCGGGACGAATCCATCGCCAGCTCGCCTTCTCGGTCATTTGTTCAAAGCACACGGCGCCTGCCGCAAAAACTACAGGGTACGCCGGGGCGACGTAGTAGAACTTGCCCTTCAGGATCATCATCAGCCCGAGAACAGCCACGAAGCCGTAACCGAGGATCGCAAAACGCCTTCCCCGCGGCGAAAACAGAAACCAGACTCCGATGAGGACAAGCACCGCGGCGACAAAGCCGATCATTTGCGCCTGTTGACCTAGGTACGGAAGCGGTGGCAGCATCACATCGCGCGGCCCTCGCCGAACGTTGACGATCAACTGCACGAATGGATAATGCCATGCCCGTTGCCAAAGAAAATTGGGCAATGAGATCAGCGTTGCAAGAGCCGCGCCGAGCCAGAACCAGGGCCGCGCAAGACTGGTGCGCAGAGGTGTGAGAAGAACTCCAAGCAGCAGCCCGAACACGAAGAACGCAACCCCGTATTTGTTCAGGAGCGTGATGCCGATGACCAGGCCGATCAGGAGCCACACTTTCTGGTTGCCGGTTGCGACCAGCTTGACGACCAGCCAGGCGAGAAGCGTCCACAGCAGCGGATCGAAAGCGTTCATTGTGAACAGTTGACTGAGCCCAAGGTAGATCGGCGTCACGAGCACCGCAATGGCCGACAGGAACATCGCCCATCGACCGCCTCCCAAGTCGCGCGACAGGCGCGCGGTGATGAGGATTGCGCCCACGTCACCGAGCATCGGCAGCAATCGCAGCGCATAGAGCGAAGTGCCAATCGTGTGCTGCAACAGCCAGGCCATCCATGCAATCAGCGGAGGCTGGTCGACATATCCCCACGCGGGATGCTCTCCACACGCAAGGTAATAGAGTTCATCGCGGAAATATCCATAGCTGGGCGCGGCGATGACATATAACGCGACGCGCACAAGCGCCACATAGATGACGAGAGCCAGGCCTGAGTTGAATGCGGGACGGCGTGTTGCGGGCAATGGCATGGATGAGTTTGCCTGAAGACGGAAAGTCAGCAATGCGTTCTGGCGTAGCGTGGGTGTGACCGATTCTACCCTAGAGGTCGCATGCCGTGCAGTGATGGGGCGTCAGCCGAATCTGGCTCGCTTGACCGTCTGGCGGAAGTCTTCGCCGGTCATCTCTACGCGCACGCACATCTCGGCGAGACGCGAGCGCATGCGGTCGCCGATGCGGTCGCCGAGCGTGTCTTCGTTGATTGCGGGAGTTTTGCCATCGGGTGACGGCCTGAACCCTCCGCCAGCCGGCAGATCAGGGTAGTTTGTCGTAATGATGGTGGTCTGTTTGTCGTTGTAGCGCGTGTTGAGAATCAGTGCGACCGTGTCCCAAGCCCATTCGGTTGGCTTCTGTGCTCCCAGATCGTCAAGCACCAGCACCTCGGCCGCGAAGATCGGCTTGAGCAACTCGAGCTCTGTGGTGTTGACCTGCGGGTTGTAGCTGTTCTGGATGCTCTTGAGGAGTTCGCGATAGTCGCAGAAGAGGCCCTTCGCGCCGCGCTCTTTGATGAGCCGGCGCAGCACACCGACGGCGAGGTGCGTTTTGCCCACCCCGATTGATCCGATGAAGAGAAGCCCTTTTCCGCCTGTGTCGCCGGGGTACTCCTCGACGAACCTCCGTGCGGTCAAGGCTGCGCGGCCCAGTGAGCGATCAGCTCCGCGAAAATCAGTTTCAAACCCATCGAGCGTGTACTGGCGGTAGCGCTCGGGAATGCGCGCGGCGACGACGCGGCGCTCTTCGCGCTCGGCCTCCTGGCACTCGCAGGCGCGAGAAACCCACGTGCCCGTAGCGGACATGATGCGGACCAAGCCGACTCCCTGACAAATGGGGCAAACGCTCATCGCTTTTTTCAGACTAGCGCATGTGGCGTGGGAAGACTGCGGTGCGGAAGACGTGCGCATTTGTGGAAAAGGGTGCGCGAGGGGCAAATCCGTGTTCGCGTTGCGAGATTTAAGATAGAGTGTCAAAACCGAGGAGGACTTTGCCTTGAACCGGATTCGCTTCCGCTGTGCCGCCGGTGTGTGCGCCTTTGCAGTATTTCTTTTCCTCTGCGCGGATTCGTGCGCAACCGCTTGCCAGCCAGGAACCGGGCAATGTACCGGAGACGCAGGCTCCCGGGCCCACAAGACGGCGCCCGTTCAAGTGGCGCCGACGCCCCTTGCGCCGGCTCAGCCTGCCGCTCCAAGCACCCTGACAACGACTACTGGCGCAAGCACGATGCACTGCTGCTCACCGATTTTCCGTGGCTGGCGCGATTCAAGGAGGCCGATGTGAAACTGGGCGCGCCCGCGCCGGGAGAGAATCGTGTCGTCTTCATGGGCGATTCGATTACCGAGGGCTGGCACTTCGACGGGCCGGGCGGCGTGTTCGCTGCGAAGCCCTACATCAATCGCGGCATCAGCGGCCAGACCACGCCGCAGATGGTGCTGCGATTCCACCAGGACGTGATCGGGCTGCAGCCTAAGGTGGTGGTAATTCTGGCCGGAACGAATGACATTGCCGGAAACACAGGGCCGATGACGCTGGAGCAGACGGAGGACAACATCGCAGCGATGGCGGAGATGGCGACCGCGAATCACATCAAGGTCGTGCTTTGCTCCATCCTGCCTGCGTACGACTATCCATGGCAGCCGGGGCTGACGCCCGCGCCCAAGATCGACGCGATTAATGCCTGGATCAAGGACTATGCCGCGAAGAATGGCCATGTGTATGTCGACTACCACTCGGCGATGAAGGACGAGCGCGATGGGCTCCCGGCGAACCTGAGCAAGGATGGCGTGCATCCGGTTCCGGCCGGTTACGAGATGATGGCGCCGCTGGTGGAGGCGGGAATTCAGAAGGCGCTGAAAGGCAGCCTTTAGCTTTTAGCTCCCGGCTTTCAGCTTTTGGCTCCTGGTCGTCGGAAAAACGAGGCAATGAAGTTTGCGCGCGACCTCTCGCGTTGCGAAACGGGCTGAATGCCCATACAATGAAAGAGAAAGCTTGCAGGAAAGGTTTGTCTTCAGAGATGCCGAAGGAAAAGATTCATCCGAACTATGCTGCGGTGCGCGTACTCTGCGCCTGCGGAAACAATTTTGAGACGCGGTCGACCCACAAAGGCGACATCCACGTGGAAATCTGCTCGCATTGTCACCCGTTCTTTACGGGCAAGCAGCGCCTGGTGGATACAGCAGGCCGCGTGGAGCGCTTCCGCCGCAAGTATGCCAAGGCGGGCGAGACTGCTCCAGCGAAGTAGAGAGGCCGCGGCAAACGGCTGAAAGGATTGGGCCTCCGCCAAGGCGGAGGCCTACTTTCGTTTGCCGGGTGGTTCTCAGTCTTCAGTGAGGGACTGAGAACCGTGAACTCGGAACTTGGAACTGTTTTATGGCAGGCAAGGGATTCACGGTGAAGAAGGACTGGGATAATCCCAGCGAGCACGCGATGCCTGAAGGTGTGCGCGTACCGGCCGAAGTGTGCATTGGGCCGGTCGTCGTCGCTCCGGCCACGGTGCTCGCTCCTATGGCAGGCGTGACGGACACCGTCTTCCGTCGCTTCATCCGCCATGCCAGCCTCTTTACCAGGGAACAGGGACCAGAGATCGGGGATCTCCCAGCGTCTGTCGACGCGGCAGTTTCGAATCAGCAGTCGGGATGTGGGCTCCTGATGACAGAGTTCACCTCGGCGGACGGACTTTCGCGGATGCGCGAGACCAAGCGACGCCGATACCTGACCTTCTACGACGACGAGCACCCGATCGGGGCCCAATTGTTTGGGTCGAATCCCGAGACTCTGGCGGAAGCCGCGCGGATCGTGCAGGATACGGGCTTCGATACGGTCGATCTGAATCTGGGTTGTCCTGCCAAGCGAGTGGTTGGCTGCAACGGCGGCTCTGGGCTGCTGCGTGATCTGCCGCGGATCGGGGAGATCTTCAAGACGGTACGACGGGCGGTCTCGATCCCCTTCACCGTTAAGTTCCGCATGGGTTGGAACGACGCACAGATCGTGTGTACTGAGCTGGCACGGATGGCCGAAAGCGAGGGCCTGAACGCCGTGGCACTGCACGCACGCACGCGGGAGCAGGGATACAGTGGGCAGGCGCGGTGGGAGTGGATTGCAGCGGTAAAGGAGTTGGTCGGTATTCCGGTGGTGGGCAACGGCGACATACGCACGCCGGAGGATGCTGCCGCAATGGTGGCCCGGACCGGATGCGACGCTGTAATGATAGGCCGCGCTGCAGCGGCTAACCCATGGATTTTCAGGCAGATTGCGCAGTATACAGCCACGGGCTGCTATGACCGGCCGACGTTCGACGACCGCTACAGGATGATCCGTTCCTATTTCCAGATGCTTCTGGATGAAGCTGAAGCAACGAAGGACTTGCCGCGTGATGCCCGGCTTGGGGAAACGGCCGGCAAGATGAAGCAATTCGCCACGTGGTTTACGCACGGTGTGCCGGGAGGCGCCAAGTTGCGCGCCGCGATCTACCAATCGCGCACCGGCCAGGAAGTGCTGGCGCGGGTGAATGAGTTTTTCACTACCGAGAGGGTCTTCGAATCGTCGCCTGAGAGCCAGGCGGAGTCAGCTTTCCCAGAGGCTGCCCTGGTCTGCGACTGACGCCCGCTGAAAGTGTCTGCTTTCGGTGCAAGTATCCCTTTTCATTCCCCTTTTGACTCGTTCCAAAAGTTACCTCCTGCACCTTTGTCCCACAATGGTTTAGACAAAAGTGGCATTACTGTAAAACCAGCCCGGCACTATAGTGAGTTCATTGAAAGTGGCGAGGAATCGGGCAATGGAGAGCACCGACTACTCGAGCCGTGGCCGATGACAGAACGGCAAAAGGAGCGAGCACCCCGCATTCCCGAATTCCAAGTGGCTGGAAAGAACGGACTTTGAGAAATCACAGACCCAGATCGAACAGCCGGTTGAGGCAAATTGCCACGACCCTGGTGTTTTTCTGGTTTGTTGCATCTGCTGGGCCTGGCGCAGCGGTACAGCTTTCGTGAATACATTGAAGGCCTGGGAAATCTGAACATCAACTGCCTTGGCCAAGACCGGAAAGGTTACCTCTGGGTCGGCACTCAAAACGGACTCTACCGTTATGACGGAAGCCATTTCCAGAGGTACGGCGCGCCGGAGGGAATTCCAGACCGCATCATCGACACCGTCTACACGGGAACGGACGGAACGCTCTGGATCGGGACGACAGTCGGCACTTATATACAGCGCGCGGATGGCAGGTTTGTCGTGGTCCCCGTACCGGTGCCGATGAACGAGTTCTCGCACCCTACCGGGACCACTTTTACTTCGAACAGGCCAGACCAGGTTGTGACGGCGAGAAGCAGCAGAGGTGTGTTGCTTCGGAAGCAGGCTGAAGACAAGTGGGTCGCCGAGCCCATGAACCTCGAGGGCGACTACATCTGGAGCGTGCTTTATGGGCCCGATGGATCCCTCTGGTACGGCTGCGACAAGGATCTTTGCCGGCGGAATGGCGGCAAGACGACGAAGATGCGCGCGGCTCTCGGTCTTCCTGAGACGGAATGGAAGACGCTGATGACAGCTCGCGATGGACACATCTGGATGCGCAGCGAACTCCACACCGTGGAGATGTTGCCGGATGGAAGTCACTTCGAGCCTCGGGATCTTCCCGGGCCCAGGTTCTCAGTGGCCTACCCAGAGCTGGCAGAAGACGCACAAGGACGTGTTCTCGCTAATCGCGGGTCTTCTCTCGCGCTGTGGGACAGGGATCATTGGCGCATGGTCACAGACCACAACGGGCTATCGCCCTTTGAGTTACAGGACCTGTTCGTAGACCGCGAAGGGTCTGTCTGGATGGGAGTTGTCGGCCACGGCATCCTGAGGTGGGTCGGTGAGGATCGTTGGGAAGCTTACACGACAGAAGACGGACTGAGCGACAATCTCGTGTGGGCGTCGAAGCGCGATCACCAGGGCAGGTTGTGGGTCGGCACAGAGTCGGGGCTGAACTGGATTCCCCAGGGGGAGAATACTCCGAGGCTCTGGAGGCAATCCGGGATCCAGGATTCGCGGGCTGGAGCGCTCGAGGTGAGCGCGGATGGCGCAATCTGGATGGGCAGCGCGGCCGGCAGCCTGGCCCGCATTGATCCAATCACGCTGAAGGGCGTTGAGTGGACGGTGCCCGCGGTGTACGGCATCGTTGCGGACGGCCCGCATCGAATGTGGATCGCCACGACCAGCGGACTCTATCAGGTTGATCCGACGGCAGCGAAACCCAAGCCTGAACTCGTGATCGACCCGGCCTTTCCGAGCAATACGCTTCGAATCCCCAGCATGAGTCTTGATTCTTCGGGGCGCTTGTGGGTCACCTCGGACCAGGGACTGCTGCTGAGAGACAACGGCGGGTGGCACCATATTAACATCGGGCAGTCGGGCGTAAAGGCAGACCAGATTGTCGCGGACCTGAAAGGCAACCTTTGGGTTGCGGGCCCGTCGCAGGATCTGATGCGGATTCGCGTTGCCAACTATCGCGTCGTTGAGACTGAACATATCGGCCGGCCTCCGTTGCTTTCAGAGGAAGTGGTCTCTCTGGTCGTGGACCATCGCGGCTGGCTCTGGGTGGGTGAGGACGCCGGTGTAACTGTGTACGATGGTGTTCGCTGGCGCAGCTTTACGCAGGATGACGGGCTCATCTGGAACGACACCGACAGCTCTGCCTTGAATGAGGATCGCGATGGGAGCATGTGGATCGGCACCTCGGGCGGTTTGAGTCACCTGATCGAACCAAAGGCTGCATTGGCAGGTTCGTCGCCGCCTCCTGTGTTCTCGCAGGTAAGTTTGGGAAATGTAGTCGTCAGCGAGGGATCCTCCGTGACGTGGAGTTCCAGCCCGCTGGTTATTTCCATGGCGCTGCTTTCGTTCAAGAACACGCAGGACATTGGAATCCGTTACCGGCTGATCGGCGAGGAACAAGGTTCCGGCTGGGAAGATACGCATGAGACGACGGTGCGCTACCGGCACTTGTCACCCGGGAGCTACCGGTTTGAAGTGGTCGCTGTGAATGCGGCAGGAAGCGCCGTGTCGCCAGTAGCATCGATGTCGTTCACCATCGTCCCACTGTGGTGGCAGAACCGAGCCATGCAGATTTGTCTTGGACTGTGGGCGCTTGCGACATTCGTATACGTATGGCGGAGGCGTATCGGCCAGTTGATGAAGCAAAAGCGAATTCTCGAAGAGGCTGTGAAGGGGCGGACTTTCGACCTGGAGCGAGAAAAAACGGAGCTGGTACGCACACGCGAACAGATGCGCCATTTTGCTGAGCACGATGGCTTGACCGGCTTGTGGAACCACCGGATCATGGTCGAAAGACTGCAGGGAGAAGTGGACCGCTCGCAGCGTGACGGCGCACCGCTGAGCATTATCCTTGTCGATTTGGACTACTTCAAGCGAGTCAACGACACGATGGGTCATATGGCAGGTGATCTCGCACTCAAGGAGACCGGTGCGATCTTTCAGCACTCGGTACGGAGCTACGATTGGGTGGGCCGCTACGGCGGAGAAGAATTCCTGATCGTCTTGCCGGGGTCAGACTATGAGGCAGCGTGCGCTCGAGCTGAGCACTTGCGGACAACACTGGGGTCGATGGTCATCGGAGAAGGCGACAAGACATTTTCGGTTACTGCCAGCTTTGGCGTGGCGGCGGGTCATCCCATCGATCACGAGGCCATGATCCAGATCGCCGACGCGGCTCTCTATCGCGCCAAGAGCAATGGCCGCAACTGCGTTGTCGGCACCCGGATCAGCCATGAAGGGATTCCCTTGACCGAAGCAGGAGGAAACGCTTCCTCAATTCAAGCAGCCGCTTCCGAGATATCGCGGGCCTGAGTTCTTTTCAAGCATGGCGTCGCCTCGTCGTTCCAGATTCATCCCATTCCGGACAACTTCAGCTTGTGCCTCAGGCAATCGGCAACCGAATCGTTGCACGTGCGCCGACGCCACTTTCGCGGTTCACGAGGCGAATCTCGCCGCCGTGTGCGCGTGCAATTTGCTGCGCCAGTGCCAGGCCGACACCACTGCCGGTGGGTTTGGTGGTGTAGAAGGGCACAAACAGATTATCGGTGTTGGCAATGCCGAGACCGCTGTCTTCAATCTCCACCAGAAGGGTTGACTCCGCCAGGCGCCAATCAATGCGCACCGGCTTTGCGCCGTTGGCCAGCGATGCATCAACGGCGTTCCTCAGCAGGTTGATGAACATTTGCTCGAGTTGGTCGGGATCGGCGTTGAGAAGAACAGGCGGCCCGGGATCAAGTTGAACGGTCATGCGCTGTTCGAGCAGTGCTACGCGCTCAAGGAGCGGCCCAACCTGGACCAGCTTCAGATGCGGCGGCGGCAATTGCGCCAGCAGTCGATAGGACTGCACAAATCGATGCAGGGAGTCTGCGCGGCTTTCAACAACACCCAGGCCGCGGCGAAAGTCCCGCACGGTTTCCTCATCACCGGAGATTTGTTCGGCGCGAGCAAGAAGGCTCCCAGCGATGGACTTAATGGGCGCAAGCGAATTAGAGAGTTCGTGGCCTAGTACGCGAATGAGGCGCTTCCACGCGATCTGCTCTTCTTCCTGCAGGGGCTGGCTGACGTCTGCAAGCAACAGCAATGTGTGCGGGGCGCCATCCTGCCGGAAAAGCGCCTTGCGGAGCAGCCAGCGTGTAGGCTTTGATCCGAAGGAATGAATGGACTGGTCGGCAGATGCAAGGAGAGCATCGAGCCCTAGTTCCTGTGCAGAATGACCGAAGCAGCGGGCAAGCGGACGACCGAGGAGCTGGGCGCCGGCATTGTTGACAAGTTGCAGAAGGTCTTCGCGATCGAAGGCAAATAAAGGCGCATGCATGACCTCGAGAATGCGGGCCAACAGCGCTGTGGCTTCAAGAGAACGAACGCGCTGCTTCTGGAGAAGGTCTGCCAGCGCGTTGATTTCAGCGGCCAGTTCCCCAAGCGGGTCGGCCGATGCGGCGCCTCTCGCACGAAACGAATAGTCACCCTCGCGCAGGGACGACACAACATTGGAAAGTGTCTGCAGTGGACGCATCACGCCCTCGACGAGGGAGGCGGAGATCAGGACAAAGTAGATCAGCAGGCAGAAGAGGAGCAGGATGGCCGGCCCGGCCGTTATGTTGCGTTCAATTAGCAGGATGCCGGCGAAGATGAAGGCGGGCAGGGCGAGCAGAAGGCAAAACAGCCACACGCGGCTAATCGCCGATCGCTTGCGCTTGCGCACGTTCCTTTCATAGGCCATATTTTTCGATGCGGCGATACAAAGCTGCTCGGCTGAGGCCCAGAGCCTCTGCTGCCTGGGAGATGTTGCCATCGCAGCGGCGCAGGACCTTGCGGATCAGGAGTGCCTCGACCTCGTCGATACTCATGTTCTCAAAGTTTGGCGCGCTGGTTCGCGCAGCGGCGATGGCCAGGTTGGCAGGTTCGATCTCTTCGCTGCGGCAAAGCAGGACTGCACGCTCGACAGTATGCTCGAGTTCGCGGACGTTGCCCGGCCACGGGTATTGCATCATCTGCTGCATGGCGGCGGGTGAAAAGCCGGTAACCTGCTTGCGGTAGCGATTGCGATTGCGACCGAGAAAGTGCATAGCCAGGAGCGGAATGTCTTCGCGCCGGTCACGGAGCGCCGGTAAATGAATTTCAACCGTGTTTATTCGGAAGAGGAGATCCTCGCGGAAATTGCCGGTCTTCGCCTCTTCAGGGAGGTTGGCGTTGGTTGCGGAGAGAACGCGCACATCGACGCGGCGTGTCTGTGAAGAGCCGACGCGCTCGAGTTCGCCCGTTTCAAGCACGCGCAGAAGTTTGGCCTGCTGACGAAGCGGGACGTTGGCAATCTCGTCCAGGAAGAGCGTACCTCCGTTGGCAAGCTCGAAGCGGCCGACGCGATCGGTGCGCGCATCGGTGAACGCACCTTTTACGTGGCCGAATATCTCGCTTTCAAAGGTTCCTTCGGGAAGCCCGCCGGCGTTGACGGCGACGAGGGCCATACGGCTGCGGGGAGAAGCGGCATGCAGAAGCTTTGCGACGATCTCCTTACCGGTGCCATGCTCGCCGGTAATGAGCACGTTGGCGTCTGAAGGGCCGACCTGCGAGATGAGTTCGAGGACCGGCTGCATTGCCGGTGCTCCGGCGACAAATTCAGGCATGCCTTCGGCGCGAAGCAACCGGTTTTCGAGTTCGAGCTGGCGGGCACGGCGCAGAGCCTGGTGCAACTCCGCATGCACGCGAATCAAGCTGATAAGGCGCTCATTCTCCCAGGGTTTCTGGATGAAATCCCGCGCGCCGCGCTTGATGCTCTCGACAGCCAAGTCGATGTTTCCCCACGCAGTCATGACGATGACCGGCAGGCGAGGATCGATCTCCTGGAGGCGCGCGAGCAGATCGAGGCCTTCCTGGCCCGAGGTGGTGTCGCGGGTGTAGTTCAGGTCGATGAGCAACACATCGTAGTCGCTCTGGCCAAGCGCCTCGATCAGCAACTGAGGTGAGCGGACACATTCAACCTGGATGCCCTGCGGGGCAAGCAAGAGCTCCACTGCCTCAAGAATATGCGGTTGATCGTCGGCAACTAAAACCCGGATTCGTTCTTTCTTGCGAGTGTCTGCCATCTAGTGATTGTCCGATTGCACAACGCCGGTTTTCGCATCGGCGATTGAGATTCCGTACTCTTCGAGCACTGATCCGGTTGCGCGCCGCACCTCGATTCGCGCCTTTTCAAAGGCGGTCTCGGCGGTGACGAGAGCCGACTCGGCCAGTGCCAGATCATGCTCGGCTGAAAGCGTCTGCTGATTCGATCCTACGCCGAGCTTCTGCTCCTTCTGCATGATGTCGAGGGTGCGCTGCGCCAGATCCCGGGACTTGCGGGCTGCGTCAACACGGCTTGCGCCCTGTTCGAGGGCATAGCGCGCGTTGCGCACCTCGATGCGGATTCGCTTTTTCAACTCTTCAAAGAACACCTGCGACTGGCGGTATTCGAGTTCAGTGCGGTACTGGTCGGCCTTTGCCACGCGGTTACGGAGCGGGATGCTGAGTTGGAAGCCTATCTGATACTCGGGTGACGAGTCGTTGAATGCATTGTCCACGGCTCCGCTCCAACCCGGGGGCGCATTGATCTCACCACCCCCAAATATCGGATTGGGAGTGCCGCCGTATCCAGTGCCGCCGTAGAAACCATACAACCCAAGTTGCGGCAACAGGGCATTGCGCGCCGTTTTCCGGCTCAACTCGCGGTTATCCAGGTCGAGGCTCGACTCCTGCAACTCGGTGCGATTTTTGAGGGCCGACGCAATCGTGTCCTGGATCGGTTCGGTGTCGGGTTTGATGTTCACGGCAATATGATCGGTCGGTATTACGGGCATCTCCTCGAGAACCGGGTTGTCGAGAGTGCGCGTGATGGCGTTCTTCATGTAAAGCTCTTGCAACTGGAGGTTGGTCCGGGCCACTGTGAGATCTTGCTCGCGTGTAGCCACTTCAGCTTCTGCCTTGAGCACGTCCATCTCGGGGATTGCCTGCAACTGCAACTGCTTGCGACTGGTGTCGAGCGTCGTCTGTTGCAAACGCGACGGAACGCTCGCCGACCTGTTCGGTGTCGTAGGCATTGACCAGGTCCCAGTAGATATCGCAGATCTGGGTCACAGTGGCGATGATCTGCGCCTTGAATGCGATGTCGGAGATCTTCTGATTGGTTTTGGCGATGTGGAGGAAGCGAAGGTTGGGGCCAGTCCCGAATCCTGCCAATAGCTGTTGCTGGAAGAGGAAGCGGACGCTGGAATACAGCTGCGGATTCAGCGTGTTGTTCGGGCTGTTGGAAGTCTGGCGGTTGTTATTCCAGTCTGCCTCGAAATAAGTTCCAGTTGGGAACGACTGGTAATAGCTGATGTTTCCCAGCGTTTCGTTCACGTGGTAGACAGGCACGCCGTAGATTTGCCGGTTGGCGAGCAGTTGCGACGTGTGGTCAGTGTAAGCCATTGCCTGGATGTAGGGATCGTAGCTGGAGACCGTGGTGCCGGTTCCCAGTGTCGACTGGACGAGGCCCGAACTACCTGCTCCGGCGCCGCCCGCACCGCTGGTGGTTCCGCCTGCGCCCGTTCCGCCACCGCCGCCAGCACCACCACCACCAGGAGTGCCGGAGACAACGCCCGTGTTTACGCCGCGCGAAAAGCCGCCTGCCTTGGTGCGCAGGATATCCATCTGCGCGATGGGCAGGTTGAAGCGCGCGATCACCAGGTCGAGGTTGTTTTCAAGCGCCAGATCGATGGCATCGCGCAGGGAGAGGTAGAGCTTACCGTCGCGAATGAGCGAATCGAGTCGCGCGGAGTTGCTCATGCTTGGCGTCGGCGCAGTCTTGCCGCGATATGTGTCGAAGGGGTTCCGCGACTTGTGCAGCATCTGATCGAATGGAATGGAGGTGGTTTGCGCCGTCTGTATCGGCGCAGTCGCGGCGGCTTGCGGCGCGGGGGCCTGCACGGGAGCCGTTGACGAGGCGGGCTCGATGGCCTGGGCCAAGTTCGCCTGCAGCAAAAGGATTGCGATAACGGCATGAATGCGCGTGCTTATACGATTGCCCGAAAAAGTCTTCAAATGGTTCACTTGGGGTTCCTTCACTGTGCGCCAACCTCCGATGGGGTGGTCTGCAGGTTTTCGTCGCGTGTAAGCCAACCGTCGCGCAGTTCGAGAATGCGCTTGCTGTAACGGGCATTCTCTTCAGAGTGCGTGACCTGCACGATAGTGGTTCCGGCGCGGTTGAGTTCGCAAAAGAGTTCCATGATTTCGCGAGCCTGAGTGGAATGAAGATTGCCGGTTGGTTCATCGGCAAGAAGGAGGGCCGGCGCGTGCACCACGGCGCGCGCAATGCCTACAAGTTGCTGCTGGCCGCCCGAGAGTTGATTTGGAAAGAGGTCTTTCTTGGCGACGATATTGAACCGGTCGAGGATGTCGGCCACCATGCCTGCGCGATCCTTCGACGGCAGGTTTTTGTACGAGAGCGGAAGATCGATGTTCTCCGCGACGGTAAGATCGTCGAGCAGATGGTAGCTCTGGAAGACCATGCCGATGCGCTGGCGGGCCAGGTCCGCGCGCTGCTTGCGATTGAGCGTGTGGACCGGCGTGGATGCCAAACCAGTATTCGCCGAGCCAACTGTCGTCGAGCAGGGCGAGCACGTTGAGAAGCGACGACTTCCCTGCCCCGGAAGGACCCATCACCGTGACAAATTCGCCTTCACGGATGGTGATGCCGATGCGGCGCAGCACCCAGGTTTCAGCATGCCCGGTTTTGTAACTGCGTTCTACATTCTTCATTTCGATCATGGTTTCTGATACTCCGATCTCAAAAAGCCTAAGGTTGGCCCGTTTATTCCGTTCTCAATGCGCGCATGGGTTCGACGGCAGCCGCGCGGCGGGCGGGCAGCCAGCTTGCGACGAGTGACGCGCCCAATAATACGAGGGCTACGGCGGCGATGGCTCCGAAGTCGAGCCGGCCCGACTCCAAATAGTGTGCTCTGCATGGCGCGGCCCACGAAGTAGGCGCCGATGAGGCCGATGCCCAGCCCGATCAGCGACAGCGTCAGCGCCTCTTTCAGGACCATATTCACGACCCGTTCGCGGCTTGCGCCAAGTGCCATGCGTACTCCGATTTCATGCTCTCGCTGACCAACGGCAAAGGCCATGACGCCATAGATGCCCACAGCCGCGAGCGCCAGTGCGATTGCGGCGAAACTCGCATACAGTAGCAACGTGAAGCGGTCGCCGGAAAGGTCCTGATCGCGAATGTGATCAAGTGTTTGCACATTCGCCAAAGCCACCGTCGGGTCGACCGAATGCACCGCAGCAGAAATGGTCCTGGTCATCGTCTCGGGCTCCATCGCCGTGCGCACGCCGATACCGGTGTTGATCCACGGGATCTGGTAGAACGGAACATCGATCTCCTCGCGCTGGCGCTGGAACGCCCCTCCGCGCACATCGTGGAAGACGCCGACGATCTCCCATGACTGATAAGGTCCAAGCTTTTGTACTCCGGGGATCAACTGCTCCACGTTCAGGTGCTGGCCGATGGGATCCTTGTTCGGAAAGTACTTTCGCACAAGCTGCTCATTGACCATTGCCACCTTCACACTCGTGGCGTTATCGGCGTCAGTGAATGCACGGCCTTTGACAACGCGTATGCCGAAGGTCTTGAAGTAGTCCGGCGTAACCATCTGGAAGCCTGCGCTCGGCCGCTGCGAAGGATCAGTAGACGAGCTCTGGCCCTCGATGGTGAACGGCATTCCGAATCCCGTGCCCTGCAAGGGCATCCCCATCAACTGCAGCGGCGCTTTCAACGCCGGCGGTGGACTCAATGCTGCGCACGATTCGCTGGTAGTAGCCGATGATTTGATCGGAATTGAGGTTCGCGCCTTTGTTGATGGGCAGTCCGAAGGTGAGCACGTGATCGGTCCGGACGCCCGAGATCAACGTGGGTCAGATTCCAGAAGCTGTGCATGGCCAGACCAGCGCCGGCGAGCAGCGCAAGCGCGAGCGTGAATTCGCCCACCACCAGACGCCTGCCGCACGCGGTGCCGCATGCTTGCCCCGACACCGGAGCGGCCACCTTCTTTGAGCGTTTCGGCAGGATCAAGACGCGAAGCGTACCACGCCGGGTGCACAGCCGAAGAGCAGGCCGGCAAGCGTGGTGGAAGCGATCGCCACGGCCAGAACGGGAAGATTGAGGCGTGAGATCAGCTTCGGTGGGCAGCGTATCCTTCGGCATGGCTGCGATGAATCCGCGCAGCATTGCATAGCCGACCCCGACTCCAACAGCTCCGCCGACGAGCGCAAGCACCAGGCTCTCGGTGACGAACTGGACGAAGACGTCGCGACGCGACGCGCCTACAGCAGACCGGATGGCAATTTCGAGTTGACGCGCAGTGCCTTTGGCGAGCAGCAGGTTGGCAACGTTAACGCAGGCAATCAACAGAACGCATCCGACCGCGCCCAGCAGGAGCCAGAGGGTGAGTTTGACGTTGTCGCCAAGGAAATCATTCTGCAGCGGATCGACGCGCGCTCCCCAACCCTTGTTCGAGCGCGGATTTGCCTTTGCGATGTTCGCGGTCACCGCGTCCATGTCGGACTGGGCCTGCTGCATGGTCACGCCGGGCTTCAGACGGCCCATTACCAGCAGCCAGTGAAAGTCGTGATTCTTCTGCTCCGGCTTGAAGACGAGTGGCACCACCAGGTCCTGATTCAGGCGGTCAGCTTGACCGGGCGCAAGCACGCCCACGACGGTGTAGGGCTTCTGGTCAAGCATGATCTGCTTGCCGACGATGCTGCGGATCGGACCCAAGCCTTCGCCACAGCTTGTTCATCATGATCAGAACGTGATCTTTGCCGTCCACGCCTTCCTCGGGCAGAAAGTCGCGACCCATTGTGAAGCGATTGCCGATCATGCTGTACATACCCGGCGTGACCATCTGGCGCAGGGACCATTTCCGGCTCCTCTTTGCCGGCCATGTTGAAGCTGGTTCCAGTGAAGGCTTTGAGGTCCTGGAAAGCGGCGCTCTGCTCCTTCCAGTCGAGAAAGTCGCCCGCAGCGACGCCGTTGCGATTGCCCTGGATCTTTGACCAGACGATCACGAGCTGGTCGGGGTTGGGATACGGCATGGGCGCGAGAAGCGTGGCATAGACCACCGTGTAGATCGCGGTGGTTGCGCCGATGCCGAGAGCGAGAGTCAGCACCGCCGTCAGCGTAAACATGGGCGCTTTGCGCAGTTGCGCGGAATGCGAATTGAAGGTCGCGAAAGACGGTTTGCATCCCCAGTCCTCCTTTCCCAGTTCTTGAGCTATTCGGTGCGCAGCGCCTGCATTGGCTCGACACTCGCAGCGCGTCGAGCGGGCAGAGCCGCTGCAATAGTCAGCATGATAACGGTGAAGATTACGGCTCCAATGAGCGTAAGTGGATCGAAAGTGGAGACGCCGTACAACTGGCTGCGGAAGAGACGCGCGAGTGCGACCACGGAAGGCAACGCAATGGCCGTGGCAATGATCACAATCAGCGCCATTTCGCGCACGACAAGCAGGACAACGCTGGAGCGTTGCGCACCGAGAGCCAGGCGCACGCCGATTTCGCGCGTGCGCTGCTCGGTGGAGTAGCCAAGGACTCCGTAAAGACCGACCGCGGCGAGCAACAGCGCCAAGACAGCAAATCCGATGGCAAGGAATGCCAATGCGCGCTCCTCAGATGCGCTGCGATCGACCTGGGCTTCCATGGTGCGCAGGCCGTCGACCACCAGCGTCGAATCGAGCTGATGGATGGATTGGCGAATCGCCGGCAGGATGACCTCGGGACGAGGCGAGGTGCGCAAATAAACCATCACGCCGCCGGGATGCTTCTGCTGCAGGTAAGGTGTATACACCGCAGGGCCGAGTTTGGTGCGGAGATCAGTGTGCTTGATGTCTCCCACAACACCCACGATCGTGGTGTCGTACTTGACATCATCGCCGCCCCCCTGCGCTATCTGACGTCCGATCGCGTTCTGCGCCGAGCCATAGAAGCGCTTGGCGAAGGCAAGATTAACGACGGCGACTTTCGGTTGGCCCTTGACGTCGGACGAAGTGAATTCTCTGCCCACAAGCAGCGGTTGATGAAGCGTCGCAAAGTAGCCTGCAGTAATGCGCGGCTGCTCGAAGTTCATGCGCTCGTCTTCCGACGGTTTGTATCCCTGCACCGAGTAATTAGAAGTCTCAGTGTCGCCGACGAGCTCGGGATCATTGGTGGCCGCGACGGAAACGACACCCGGAATGCGACGAAGAGAATCCAGCGCAGCCGTTACGATCTGCGGAGTGCGATCTTCACTGTACCCGGATGCCATGGGATCAAGCGCAAATGTCGCGAGATTTGCGGTCTCGTAGCCGACCTGCTCGTGGCGGAGATTGTCGAGCGTGCGTACAAACAGGCCCGCGCCACCGAGAAGAAGAACGCTGAGCGCGATCTGGACGCCCACGGCAACCTTGCGAAAGAGCTGCGAGTTCCTGGAGGCAGTGCCTGCAGTCTGCCGAAGCGAGCCGGCCAGATCCGGACGAAGGAAATGAAAGACCGGCGCGATGCTGAACACGAGAGTTGCCAGCAGGGACAGGGCCATCGTGAAGAGCAGCACGCGCGTATCGACTGAAGCGGAATAGGGCTCCGCTGCCTGGATCGGAGCTGGTCATGATGCGGACAAGTGTCCGAGCGACGACGGGCGCAAGAAGCAAGTCCTGCGGCTGCGCCAGCAGACGCCAAGCAATCCGCCCTCCACGAAGAGTTGCGAAATGATGCGGCTGCGCTTTGCGCCAAGCGCGTAGCGCATTGACATCTCGCGGGCGCGGCGGGCGGCGCGCAGCAGGAGCAGCGTGGCGACGTTGATGGCACACAAAACGACCAGCAGGCCGGCCATGCTCATAAGGATGGTCAGAGGCTTCTGAATATCGGCGCGATTAGGGGAGAAGCCCTTCGAGTCATCCAACACCTTGATGTGCGTCAGGTCGAGAAAGTTCTTTCTGAAGTGTTCGGATTTCGATTTGTAAAGTGTCAGTTCATAGGCGCGCAGCGAATGCCAGAGCGGGTTCAGGCTTGTCTCAGCCTGTTCCCGCGTGATTCCGGGCTTGAGCCGCGCCACGAGTGTCAACCAAACTGACTGGTGGTTGGTCAGATCGTTGAGGGACGCTCTCCATGGGATGACAGCTTCAACCATGTTGACGGGAACGAACAAGGCCGGCCGGTAGCCGCCAATTGCGGAGACAAAGTTTTCCGGCGCGACGCCGAGAACCGTGAACGGATGACCGTTGACCAGGACGGATTGGCCGATCACATCGTGCGATCCGCCGAAGCGTGTCTTCCAGTAGGTGTAACTGAGCACAGCGACAGGATTCGCGTTCTTTGTTGTATCGTCCTGAGGCGTGATCAAGCGCCCGGCCGCAGGCTTGAGCCCGAGAAGCTGGAAGTAATTGCCGCTTACCACTTCAGCGTCCTGGCTCTCAGCCTGGTTGTGCCAGGAGAGTCCAACCTGCACTCTGTCGGCGGCGAGCACCCCGGTGAAGACCTGGTTCTGATCGCGAAGGTCCTTGTACATCGGATAGGAAAAGTAGTTCTCGCCGTCGCCCCCGAAGCTGCTCATCGATCCGGAGAAGGCACCTGACCACTCGAAGCGCACCAGTTCCTTTGGCCGCTCGACCGGCAGCAGGCGCAAGCAGGGCCTGATCGAAGAGCGTGAAGACCGCCGAGTTGGCTCCGATGCCGAGAGCGAGGGTGAGGATCACCGTAACGGTGAAGCCGGGCGACTTGCGCAACTGCCGCAGTGCGTATTTTATGTCTGCCAGCATTCCGAGGACCTCCATACGTTCGCGATAGATTGCCATTCCTTTTCGCACCTGCTTCATTCGCCCCGCAGTGCCAGCATCGGATTCAAGGCGGCCGCTCTGCGCGCCGGGATGAACGCAGCCATCAAGGCTGCGAGCCCCAGCAGCAGCGTGGCCAACAACAGCATTACGGGATCGTACGGCTTCACTCCGAACAGCTGATTCGTCATGGCGTGTCCCGCCGCAATCGCAGCGGGAATGCCGATGGCGAGGCCAATGCCGACCTGCAGAAATGCGCTGCGCAGCATCATGGACAGAACGGATTTCTGGTCAGCCCCAAGGGCCATGCGAATGCCGATTTCGTTGGTGCGCTGCTCCACCGTGTATGCAGTCACGCCATAAAGACCAACTGCTGCAAGCACCAGGGCGAGAGCGCCAAACAACAGCGTGAGTTTGGCAATCATGTCCTGCTGGTCAAAGTCCATGCGCAGGGTTTCGCGATAACTTGCGAAATCGACCAGCACAAGGTTGGGATCGATGTCAGAAAGCGCGCGGCGGACCTGCGTTTCCAATGCCTCCGGTTTGCCGGGCACCCAGAGCACAATGTTCGACAGGTAATGCGACGCATTGTCCCCCGCAATCTCATGCGGTTTGGTGTAAGGGGTGTGCTGGCTGAAAGGGAGAAAGAACATCGGCCGGTTCGAGTCCTTGTAGCCGTAGGTCACGTAGCGCATATCGGCGGCAACGCCAACAACCTCGTAGTCTCCGGCGCGGGCCATTTCATTCAGGCCGAAGTGCTTGCCGATCGGGTTTTCGCCTTTGAAGAATCTCTTTGCAAATGCCTCGTTGACGACTGCAACCAATGGAGAGACCGCCGTGTCCTGATCGGTGATGGACCGGCCCATCAGAATCCGATTGTCCAGGGTGGCAAAGAAGTCGGGCGTCACGCGTGTCCAGGTGGCGCCGTCGTCCTCGCCTGAATGCGGTTCCGGCTTACCTTTCACGCGAATGCCTTCGTTCCAGCTATCGCCGCTCATGGGCGCGTAGGTTGCCGCGGCAACTCCCCGTTGTCCGGGAATGTTGCGCAGATTCTCCAGCACACGCCGGTACAACAGGTCCAACTGTTCGGGCTGATAGCCAGCCAGACGCGGATCGATGTTGGCCATGTAACGGTTCTCCGGTGCGAAACCGAAGTTCTGGTGTTCGAGGTTGTGCAGGCTCTGGGACAACATGGCTGCCGCGCTCAGCAACACAAGAGAAAGCGCTGCCTGCGCGATCACCAGGGCCCTTTGCGGCCATCGTGCGCCGTTGGCAGTGGACCGGTTCGCGCCTCGCAACGCTTCGATCGGCTCAGCGTGCGTTGTCATCCACGCCGGCGCGATGCCGAAGCAGAGGCCTGTCAACAGTGAGACTGCCAAGGCGAACAGGAGAACTGGCCAGGAAGGCGCGGCATCGATGGGAATGTAGCGATTTGGACCAGTAAACGCCAAACGCAGAATGAGGCTTGTCCCGGCGTAGGCCACTCCCAGGCCGGCTGCTCCTCCGAGCATACCCAACAGCATGCTCTCGACCAGCGCCTTGCCCACCAGACGTCTACGCGAGGCGCCAAGCGCGACGCGCACTGAAGTCTGTTGCCGGTTGCGCAGGCCGCGTGCGAGAAGGAGATTGGCGAGGTTTGCGCAGGCAATCAGCAGCACGCAGCCCGCGGCGACCATGAGCACGCGCAGGTCCTCTTCATACTGTTCGCGCAGATCGGTCACACCCGCTCCGCCGGGTGAGAGATACATCATCTGCTTGGGAAGGTATTCCTTGTCCTGCGCAGTCAAATCGGCAGAATGGCTCATCTGCCACTGGCGAAGCTCGAGCCTGAGTTGCGCTTCCAAAGCCGTGGGATCCGTGCCTGGCTTCACTCTACCGATAATGTCGAGCCAGTTGGATGTGGGCGTATTCAACCAGGCAAGCTGGCCCCTGACCAGCGGTTCATCAGCGAGAGGCATCCAGAAATCGGGCATAGCCCAGCCGCGCAGATCGGCGCCGAAGAATCCCGGAGCCCCGACACCCACAACAGTGAAGGGTTTGCCATTTATCTGAAAAGATGCGCCCACAACGGACGGATCCGAAGCGTACTTCGCCTCCCATGTGTGATAGCTCATGACCGCCACCGGAGGCGCACCGTCGCGGTCATCCGCTTCATTCAGCACGCGGCCGATCCACGGACCGACACCGAATGTTCTGAAGAAATTGCCGGAGACAAATTGCCCGTTGCGCGTCGCGGCCACTTGCGATGTGCCGGTCCGGCGCACACCCAGACCGGTGCCGCCGCCCTGAAACGCCGCCAGATCCACGAAGGCCGGTGTATTGTCGCGAAACTTGTGATAGAGCTGGTTGTTGAATAAGGAGAATTCCTCCCACTGCGTGTAGCCGCCCCATTGGCAACAGTGGACCTTTTTACCGATGCGATATAACTCCTCCGGCCGGGTGACCGGAAGCGACTTCAGCAGCACCGCGTGCACCAACGTAAAGATCGCCGTGGTTGCCCCGATTCCGAGCGCCAGAGTGATCACTGCGGTCAGAGTGAAGCCAGGCGACGTGCGCAATTGCCGCAATGCATAGCGAACGTCCTGAGCCGTGTTGTAGAGGAAGTTTTTCACTGCGTCGAGACTCCGTTGAATTGATCGGGCAAAAATAACCGCTGATTCCTATTCCGTTCTGAGTGCTTGCATGGGTTGGATGGACGCTGCGCGAACCGCGGGAATGACAGAAGCGGCGAGCGCAAGAACAAAGATGGAGACCGCCGCCAGAATGATGACGACTGGATCGAGCGGGTTGACCTGGAACAGCAGAGAGCGCAACAGTCGAGTCGCGAAGATGGCGGCCACTGCGCCGAGACCACAGCCGATAAGGCCCAGCTTCGCGCCCGAAGCGAGAACGAGTTGCAGGATGCCGGAGCGTTGGGACCCGAGCGCCATGCGAATGGCCATTTCATGAGTGCGCAAAGTGGCGGAGAAGGCGATCACGCTGTATATCCCCAACAGCGCCAGAAGCACAGCGGCGGCAGCGAAACTGGAGACAAGTACAGTATTGAATCGGCGAGAGGCCTGACCCTCTGCGACGACCTGCTCCATCGACTCGACGTGGACCAGAGGAAGTTGCGGATCGATAGTTCGAACGATGGCTCGCAGCGAGTCGACCATCCTCTCAGGCGGCAACTCGCCTCGCACCACGATCGAGCCGAAATTGCCGGTGACCATATCTGGGGTTGCGAATCGGCCCATGGCGGACTTGTATTGTGCGATAGGCGTGTAGATCTGACTCTGCGTTGCCGCGTCGGCCGCGGTCTGCTTCACGTCCTGAATTTCACCCACGACAGTCATCCACGGAAGATCGGTCACCGCCAAGCCCATGTGGAGCCTTTTGCCGATGGGGTCCTGGCCGGGCCAGTAGTGTTCCGCGAGGGTGCGGTTCACGATCACAACCAGCGGTGCGCCGGCGCGATCTGCCGCGGTGAAGTCGCGTCCGCGCACGAAGGAAATGCCCGCCGCTCGAAAGTAATCCCCCATGATCTGCGCGGCCCATGCCTGGCTCATGCCTGCGTTTTGCGGCGGAATATATCCCTCGGGCACGAAGGCGTTCCAGTTGTTGTTTCCGCCGGTCGCGGGGAGAGATGTTGTGGCTCCAACATAGCGCGCGCCGGGCAACTGCCCGAGTTTGATCATGAGCGCCGAATTAAAAGCGTCAACCGCGGCCTGAGTAGAGTATTGCTGCTTAGGCAGGCTATAGGATGCGGTGAGTGCATGGTCAATGCGTAGTCCCAGGTCGACGGAGCGCAGACGGTCAAAGCTTCGAATCAGGAGTCCGGCGGCGATAAGCAGCACAAAGGCCGCGGCAATCTCAGCGACCACAAGTGCCGAGCGCAGGCGGGCATGGCCAGCGGCCTCTGTCCCCGTTCGGCCGGCTTCCTTCAAGGCTTCGTTGAGGCTGGTGTTCGCGGCGGAAAGCGCGGGTACGAGTCCACACAAAAGACCAGTCAGCAACGTCAGACCGATGGCTAAGCCAACCACCTTCCCGTCAAGAGTGATAGCGCTAACGCGGGGAAGCGATGCAGGCAGGAGATCGATGCCAACTTGCAGGGCAACGTCCGCGAGAGTCAGGCCGAAAAAGCCTCCCGCCACACTCAGCACGAGCGCTTCGACGAAGGATCGGCGCATGACGGCGGCGCCGCTCGCGCCTAGTGCCAGTCGCACGGCGATCTCGCGGCGATGGCGGATGACTCTCACCAGCAACAAGCCCGCAAGGTTGACACAGGCAATGAACAGCACTGCGGCAACTGCCCAAAACAGCATGCGCACAAGCGGGCGCGCCCGCGCTACGGTTGCTTCCTGGAGCGGATGAACCACGGGATGAAAACGCAGTGTTCCCATGCTGGGGGGAACACTGCGCATGATCTCTTGTGCAATCGGCTCCGTCTCTTGTGCGGCCTGCAAAGGTGCTACGCCGGGCTGAAGTCGGGCGATGGCGTCGGTGTCCCATCTTGTCGGGCTTTCCAACTCATCCTGGGTGAAACTCATGGGCACCCAAAGCTCGCTACGATTCAGCAGGCCAGGCAGGAGCGGAAACTCGAACTGGCGCGGCATCACGCCGATGACCTCATAGGGCCTACGATTGAGGAGGATCTTCTGGCCAAGGATCTGCGGATCGCCGTTGAAGCGGGCACGCCACATCTGATAGCTAATAACGGCCACTTGCTGGCTGCCATCGTCTTCCTGTTGCGTGAAAGTGCGCCCCATCATCGGCGCGACACCGAGGATCGGAAAAATGTTTGCCGTAAGTCTCGACGCGCTAATGCGCGCCGGCTCGCTCATTCCTGAAAGCTCATAGCCGGCATACTTGTAACCGCCAATGTCAAGGAACGAGTGCGTAGCATGGGAATACATGCGGACCGCGGGACTGGTCGTTTTCATCAAATTGCCGCTCTCGTCCATGCCTTCGATCGCATCTCCGACCGCCACAAGCCGGTCGGGATCGCGGAACGGCAAGGGCCGCAACAGCACACCTTCAACGATAGAGAAAATTGCAGTGGTCGAACCGATCCCAAAGGCCAGCGTGAACACCGCCGTGAGCGTAAAGCCCGGCGAGCGGCCCAACTGCCGCAATGCGTATCGGATGTCCGCAAACAGTTGTTTCATCGCGAGTCTCCTTTCGTTCAAGATCGACCTCTCTTGCATTTCAGGGAAGGTTAAGGCCCAGTAACTCTTCAGCCTATTCAGTTCTTAGCGCTTTCATGGGCTGGATTGACGCTGCGCGAACCGCGGGAATGACTGAAGCGGCGAGCGCAAGAACAAAGATGGAGATCGCCGCCAGGACGATAACAACCGGATCAAGCGGATTGACCTGAAACAGCTGGGACCGCATCAGGCGGGCAACAAAGACAGCGGCCAGCACGCCGAGCCCGCACCCGATCAGTCCGAGCTTCGCGCCCGACGCGAGCACAAGCTGCACGATGCTGAACCGCTGCGAGCCGAGTGCCATGCGGATGGCCATTTCATGGATGCGCATGGTCGCGGAGAACGCAATCACGCTGTAGATGCCGAGCAGCGAGAGCAGCACTGCCGCAGCCGCTAAGCTGGAGATCAGCACAGTATGGAAGCGGCGAGAGGCTTGTCCCTCAGCAATCACCTGTTCCATCGACTCCACCTGGATGAGTGGTAGCTGCGGGTCGATTGAACGAACTGTGGCGCGCAGTACGCTTGCCATCTGCTCCGGTGGCAACTGGCTGCGCATGATAATCGAGCCAGAAGTCGCGGTGAGCATATTGGGAGGCGCAAACTGGCCGATGGCGGCCTTGAACTGGCTGGCCGGCGAATACATCTGGTACATCGTGGGGGCATCTGCCGAGGTTTGCTTGATGTCGCCGATCTCCCCGACGATGGTCATCCACGGGGTTGGACTCTCGGGCACTCCAATCTTTATGCGCTTTCCGATGGGGTCCTGACCCGGCCAGAAGTGATCGGCGAGTGCACGATTCACGATCAACACCAATGGAGAGTCTGCCTTGTCAGCCTCGGTAAAGTCGCGTCCCCGCAGCAACGTAATTCCGGCGGCGTGAAAGTAGCTGCCCATCACCTGGGAGGGCCAGGCCAGGTTAAGGCCGGCACCCTTGGGAGGAACGTAGCCTTCGGGAACAAAGGCGTTGTCGCTTTCCTGCCCTGAAGCGGGAAGCAGTGTCGTAACGCCAACAGCCTGCACCCCGGGAAGCTGTTGCAGCTTCGTCAGCAGTGCCGAGTTGAATGCGTCTACCGAGGCCTGCGTCGAGTATTGCTTGGACGGCAGGCCATAGGAGGCGGTAAGAGTGTGATCGGTGCGGAAGCCGAGGTCAACGGAGCGCATCTTGTCAAAGCTGCGCAGCAAGAGGCCCGAGACTGTAAGCAGCACAAGGGCTACGGCGAGCTCCAAGACAATCAGCGCAGAACGCAACCGCGCATGGCCTCCACCAGCTGAGCCGGTGCGGCCGCCTTCCTTGAGCGCTTCATTCACGTCGGTTCGAGCCGCCGCGAGGGCCGGAATGAGTCCGCACCCAAGTCCGGTGAGGATCGCCAACAGAATTGCGAACCCGACGACCTGCCAGTCCAGGCCAATCGAACTGACACGCGGGAGAGTCTCGGGCAGAAAGCTCACGCCGATGCGAAGGGCTACCGCGGCGGTGATCAGTCCAAGCACTCCGCCACCACCACTCAATAGAAGCGCCTCAACGATAGACTGGCGAACAATCGCCGATGCGCTCGAACCCAAAGCGAGACGCACGGAGATTTCGCGCCGGTTGCGAATCACGCGTACGAGCAGCAAACCAGCCAGATTGGCGCAGGCGATAAAAAGCACAACCGCGACCGCGAGAAAAAGAGTCTGTACCTGGGGTCTGGCTTCAGCAACCGTCGCCTCGGTGAGCGGCTCGACACGAGAAATAACGCGAAGGCTGCCCATTGCGGGTGGAAAGCTCCTCTCGATCTCACGAGCAGCGGGCTGTGAATCCTCGAGTGCCTGCGCGGGCGATACGCCCGGCTTCAGTCGGCCCAGCATTCTGAAGTTCCAGCTGCCGGCGCCGTTGACCAATTCGCCCTGGCTGAAGCTCATGGGAACCCAAAGCTCGCTGCGGTTCAACTGGCCCGGAACCAGCGGAAACTCGAATTCGCGCGGCATGACGCCGATGATCTCGTAGGGCTTGCGATCGAGCAGGATCTTCGTCCCGAGGATGTGTGGATCATCGTGGAAACGGCTGTGCCACATCTGGTAGCTGATCACGGCCAACTGCTGGCTGCCTTGATCTTCCTGCTCCGTAAACGTGCGCCCCATCAATGGCGAAACACCGAGGACCGGGAAGATGTCCGCCGTAAGCCGCGAGGCGTTGATCTGTGCGGGGTCGGTAATGCCGGAGAGTTCAAATCCAGTCTGGCGATATACTCCGAGGCTCGTGAACACCCGCGTGCTCCGGCTATAGATCTGCGCCCCGGGCGCCGTCACATTTGGCGGGCCCGCGATTGCCCCACCCACGCCTTCAGGAATATTCCCGATGATCAACAACCTGTCCGGATCCGGAAATGGCAAGGGGCGTAACAGTACTCCTTCGACAATGGAAAAAATCGCAGTGGTCGCGCCGATCCCGAAGGCGAGCGTGAGGATTGCGGTGAGCGTGAAGCCTGGCGTCTTGCGTAACTGCCGCAACGCGAAACGAATATCGAGCCACAGATTTTTCATCGTCTCCCCCAGAACTGCCGTTTCCCCTATTCAGCTCTTAGCGCTTGCATGGGCTCGATCGTTGCAGCGCGTCGCGCAGGCACGAGGCCCGAGATAAAGACCGTCAGCACAAGCACAGCCGCCGCGATCGCAAAGCTGATGGGATCGAACGTGGCCACGCCAAAGAGCATCGAGCGAAGCAACCGGACAGCAAAGAATGCGCCCAGACTTCCAATAAACAATCCGGTCGCAACGGTCTCCAATCCACTGTTCACCAGGAGCCGCACAATTTGTCCGCGTGTTGCACCAACGGCCATGCGTAGCGCAAACTCCCGGCTGCGCTCGGTCACCGCGGAGGCCATCACCGCATACAGGCCCATGGTCGCGACGATAAGGCTGGCCAGCGCAAACACGCCCAGCAACTCCACCGGAATCCGGGCAAATTGGTAGCGCACGTCGCTCACGGATTTGCAGCGACTCCATATTCTCAAGCGGTATCGCTGCGTCCAGTCGAGCTACCGCCTGCCTCAAAGCGGGCATCACTGCTTCAGCAGTGGTACGCGACCGGACTGCCACAAACACGTGGCTCTGGTAGTGCTGCATGAGCGGGCAGGAAGAGGACCGGCTCCGGGTCCGTGTCCTGCGGGTTGTGATAGGCGTAGTTCTGAACGATGCCGACAATCTGGCTCGCCTGCTTTTCCACCATCACGTGCTGCCAAGCGCGTTCCCCTTCGGCCAGTAGCGGCGAGCCATGTCTTCGTTGATCACGGCTACGGCGGGTGCGCCCTCGCGGAATTACCTGCGAGGTGAACTCGCGGCCCTGCGCCATTGCAATGCCCATGGTGCGGAAAAACTCGGGACCATTCGAATCCGTGACCACTGCCATACCTTCCCCTTTGGAAGAAACGTAGCCGGGAACGTTGATGTCGCATGTATTTCCCGAACCGTAGTCGCCCATGGGAAGGTGTGATGTCAACGTCGCTTGACGAACGCCTGGCGCTGTACGCAGTTGATCGAGCAGAGCTGCCTGGAACGCCATGCCCTTCTCTTCCTGTATAGCCGGAGCGCTAAAGAGGAAGACTTGCGGTCAGCGTGTTTCGCGGTCGAACCCCCGGGCGCGATGAAGAGTGTTCGCGAGCGTTCGCATCAGAAGCGCAGCAACAGACCAACACCACGAAGCAGAGGCCTAGTTGAAGTCCCAGCGCAGCGATCTTTCCGAACCGTCTGTGGCTCGCACCTACAATGCTCTGACCGCCCTCATGCAGTGCATCCGTCTGCGAAGCTCGAAGTGCCTGGCGAATGGGCAACATGCCGCACAGCAGCGTGACGACCATCACAAGCCCCACGACAAGGACAAGAATCCGCGCGTCGGTACTGCAGATTGAAGACTAGCGGCATGCCGATGTCCGGCAGCATGACATAAAGCGATTTCGCACGAACAATGCCCGCTGCCCAACCTACCGCTACGCGCCATCATTGCCAGCAACGGCGTCTCCGATGAACAACCTGCCCGCAATTTGCGACGGAGTCGCGCCGAGAGCTGAGCGAATGGCAATTTCGCGACGGCGGCGTGCGGCGCGCTGCCCAAGCAGCGAGGCGTGTTGATGCAGACCAGAATGACCATAAACAGTCCGAAGCACCAAACAGCACAGGAATCTGTTCGCCCAATACGCCAAAAATCCCCGCTGGAAATGTGAGAGTCCTTCAGATTCAGATCCCAGCCTGATAGCTTCTTTCTCTTGCATAAGCGAATGTCCGCGCCTGCGTGTGTAGTTCCGCCGCGGCTGAGGCAGACGAAACACCGGGACGGAGCCGAACCACAACCATCAACCCAAAGTGACTGCAGCGGATCGGCGTTGGCTCCGGCGCAGCGATCGCGCACGCCGAGAGCGGAACCCACGCTCTTCTCCCATTCCGCCATAGATCCCCGCAAAGCCCGGCGGCGCAACACCGATCACTGTGAACGGGTGACGATTAATCGAAACGGTCTGCCCGACGATGTGGGATCGGCAGCGAAACGCACGCGCCATCGCGTCGCCGAGCACGACTCTCGTCGTGCGAGCCAAAAGCACGATCATTGGCTCGGGCGTGAAAAACCGGCCTATTCTGGCTTCAGCCCAGAAGTTGAAAATAATTACTTGAAACGAGGCCCGCGGAGAGTGCTTCCGGCGGCGTACCCGGCAGATGCAGATCGAGCATTGAGAGTGAACGCCGCCGCGATCCTGCAGACTGTATCCTGCTCGCGCAGAAACTCGACCGTGTCGTAATGGACTGAGTACCCCTCGATCCGCGAACCGTTGCATCGATAAATCGAAGTGAACGCGGATCGTGGAACCTGCGGCCAGGGATCGAACGAGACCGCCTTGGTCCAGGTGGCAGACCGTGGTCAACGCGCCAATGCCCAGCGCCAGCGTGAGAACGGCGGCCAGGGTGAACCCCGGCGACATGCGCAACTGTCGAATTGCATAGCGCACATCCTGGACAAACACTACTAGGCCTCCACTTCCTCGGTCAGCTTCCTGAGTTCGTCCTCTGAAACGACCTTGCCGTCGAAGAGGTGGACTTCGCGCTGAGCGTGCTTTGCGAATCTCGGATCGTGCGTCACCATGCAGATGGTCGAACCTTCGCGGTGCAGGTCAGCGAGAAGATGCATCACGGCTTCACCATTCTTCGAGTCGAGGTTTCCAGTAGGTTCGTCTGCCAGCAGGATCGATGGAGAACCGGCCAGTGCACGGGCCACGGCAACGCGCTGCTGCTGACCGCCGCTGAGTTGCGCAGGATAGTGCCGCATGCGATGCGCCATGTTCACGCGCTCAAGAGCTTCCTTGACGCGCTTCTTGCGCTCACCCGAAGGCATGCCGGCGCGATAGGTCAAGGGCAGCTCGACATTCTCTTCGACAGTGAGGTCGCCGATGAGATTAAAGCTTTGGAAGATGAAGCCAATCTCCTGGTTGCGGATGCGCGAGCGCTCCCCGAAGCTCAGGTTTTCGACAGGTTTGTTGTTAAGCAGATACCGCCCGCCCGTGGGTGTGTCGAGCAGACCCAGGATGGACAGCAGCGTGGATTTCCCACAGCCCGACGGGCCGGACATCGCCACGTACTCACCACGCGAGATGGTGAGGTGAATGCCGGAGAGCGCGTGGGTCTCCACTTCATCGGTGTAGAAGACCTTGGTGAGATCTTCAATTTCAATCAGCTTGTCGTTTGCCATCCAATCCCCCTCGTAAGTGAGTTCTCTGTTCTCAGTGATACTGGTTCTCAACCATCGCAGTGCCTATTCAAGGCGAATGCGATCCACGTTGTCGTAGCGCGACATGTCAGAGAGAATGACCGTGTCGCCTTCCTTTAATCCGTCGAGCACCTGAATGCTGTTGACTGAAGCACGGCCAACCTTCACAGGTACGCGGACTGCGTTCCTATGGTCCGGATCCATCCTGAACAGGCTCAACGTCGAGTTTTCGTTGCCCAGTGCGGGCCGGCCAACATACAACACATCGGTGAGCCTCTCCAGATCGATGGTTCCGTCCACGCTCAACTGCGGAACCGCACCCGGAGGAAGCGGTCCATCAAGAGCTACGTCAACGGTGCGCGTTCCGTTCAATACGGAAGGGTCAATTCGTGTGACGTGACCGGGAATGACTCCGTTGTGCGTGTCAATGGAGGCGGGCTGACCTATCTGGATGTCGCGAGCCTGCGTCTCGGCAATCTGCAACGCGGCTTTGAGCTTGTCACGCTGAATCACCTCAGCCACCGAGGTTCCGGCCGTCACATGCTGGCCTACCTGCACTGGAGTGGGGAGTTGCGCCAACGTGCCGGAGATCGTGGACCGCACCTGAAGAGCCGCTGTCTGCTTCTCATAGAGATCGAGCAAAGCCTTCGCCTGGTCAACCTTGGTCTGTGACGAAGCCAGCTGGACCTCAATCGCCTTTTCGTTCACATCGAGTTGCTGCATGCTGAGCTGGTGCTGGGTCGTCAACTGGTCGGCCGTGTTTTTTGATTTGCTATAGGCCACGCCGGAGATCACACCGAGCTCATAAAGCGACTTGTCAGTCTGCGCCTGCAACTGGTCCTGTGTGTAATCCGTGGTCACCTGGGCGGCGGCAGTCTTCTTGTCCATCAACGTGCTCTGCAACTGGGCCTGAAGACTCTTGTAGTCGGCCTGCGCTTGTTTGAGCCCCAATTGAGCGTTCAGCAGGAGTTGCTGAAGTTGCGGATCGGATAGTTCCAACAAAATGGTGCTGGGCGTGACCTGAGCGCCGGGCAAGGCACGGATGCGGACCACGGTCGCGTCGGTCTGCGCGGGAATGAGCTCGATGCTGTCCTCGCGCGGGACTAACGATCCCGTCGATCCGCGCACCTGGCGAATCATGTTTCCCCGCTTAACGGTGTCCGGCCATACGGTCGAGGCGTCAACGGTGGGAGCCGCCGGTTTGAGCCGGGCCACCGCAACAACTGCCGCCGCAAGAACCACCACCCCCACGCCAGCCCAAATAATCAGCCGGCGTCTTTTTTGCTTCTTAATATCTGGGCGTGCGATATCCATCACTCCAGAGAGGTAGCACTTGCCATGCCAAATGGGTGTTTATCCTTATTGCTCAAGACAAACAGGTTAGGAGAGATGTGAGACGGTGGAAGGTGGAAAGGAAACTGACCGCTCGTCGGGGTTGGTGTCCGGATTCGGACAGTTTCGCGGAACAGAAAAGGCAGCTCTCCCGCAGAGTGACCGGGCCGAAACTCAAACCAGATGTGGAGCTTAGTTCACACCCGCTCAACTGCCAGCGCCACGGCATTTCCGCCGCCCAGACAGAGCGCCGCGACGCCGCGTCTGGCTCCCCTTTGTGCCATCGCATGGAGCAACGTGACAAGCACGCGGGCGCCGCTCGCCCCGATCGGGTGACCAATCGCCACGGCGCCCCCGTTGACATTGACACGGGCCGGATCGAGCCCGAGCCCACGAATGACCGCGAGAGCCTGCACGCTGAAGGCCTCGTTCGATTCAAAAAGGTCGACCGAGTCCAGGGTCCAAGCGGCTTTGGCAAGCACCTTTCGAATTGCATCGATGGGAGCGAGGCTGAACCACTCAGGCGCGCGTCCTGCAGCAGCCTGTGCGCGGATCACGGCCAGCGGCTTGACTCCCAATTCCCTTGCCCGATCTGAGCTGGTGACAACAAGCGCAGCAGCGCCATCGCTGACGCCGGGAGCATTGCCGGCGGTTACGCTGCCACCCTCCTTGAATGCGGGCTTCAGCCTGGCGAGAATCTCCGTCGTCGTGCCAGGGCGCACGGCCTCATCGAAATCAAAGACGCGAGGCGGCTCGCCTTTCTTAGCCTGTGGCAATTCGACGGGCAAGATTTCGTCGCGAAAGCGTCCTTCGGCGGTGGCGGCTGCCGCGCGGCGATGCGATTCGGCCGCAAAAGCATCCTGATCTTCGCGCGAAATGCCGCATTTCTCAGCAACCATTTCTGCGGCCGAGCCCATGTGGAATCTGTTGTAGACGTCCCACAGTCCATCATGATCATCGCATCGACAATGGAGTCCGTTGCCCATGCGATATCCCGATCTGGCCTGTTGGCAGCAGATACGGCGCGTTGGTCATTGACTCCATGCCGCCTGCGACAACAGTTTCCGCATCGCCGATTTGAATCGCCTGAGCAGCGAGCGATACAGCTCTTAAGCCGGACCCACAGACCTGGTTGACTGTAAGAGCACCGACTTCAGGCGGCAATCCTGCAAAGATCGCGGCCTGGCGCGCGGGGTTCTGCCCGAGACCCGCCTGCAAGACGCAACCCATGATGCAGTCGTCGACGCGGGCCGGTTCCACGCCTGCGCGTCGGACCGCTTCGCGGACAACAAGGGCGCCCAATTGCGGCGCAGAAAAAGACTGGAGCGATCCCTGAAACTTGCCCACAGGGGTTCGCACGGCAGAAACAATCACGACCTCTGACATGGTGTGCACCAACGATCCACAATGGCTGCGGTCCGCAGCGGAACGCCCCAGCCATCTTGATGCTCCGGCTTCGCAAAGTTCGCGAACCTCGCCGTCATCGAAGACACGAGGGCGGATCAGGAGCAGGGGTATCTCCGGCTCGCCCAGAGAGAACATACCACTGCATCCCGGTACAACGTCGAGGGCGAGGATATCTGGCCCCCACCGCCGATGGGACTCGCCGCGCCTGAACTCCAACCTTAGATCCGAAGTCATCGACACTAAGCCAAGGTGGTCAGGCGACCCGATCCAAGGGGCCGGAGAGCTCTGCGCGGCCTGGTTTTTGCACAGATGTTGATCTCCTCGAATCCAAGGGACCCAGTTTTCAACATCTCCGTAACCAGCGTAACTTTCTGCTAGGTACTGCAAACTCATCGCTAAAGTACTAATTTGTAATTGCTTGCGTCCGTTCCTGATGTTGAAATGGCTTTGCCCCTGGCTGCAGGGGTGAATGCAGTCTGCCTCGATTTGCAGTTCTTATCCTGCCGACACTCAAGGGACCCTGCATACCCGTATTTAGTTCTTTCCGACGCCGAGGAGGCAAGCGAAGTGAACTTTTCATGTCTTTTGAGGAAAATGACGGACTCGAGCCAATTTCGCGCGACCCGCCTTCTGAGACACACTCGATTGAGTGAGACAGGTGGCGCGCTTGTAGAGATGGCCGTTGTTTTGCCCGTCCTGATGATCATGCTCACCGGGATTTTTTCCTTCTCATTGGCGCTGCACCAGAAGCTGCAACTTGCTGAAGCCATAAGCGCCGGCGGCCGTGTGCTCGCACTGGAGAGCGGTCAGGCGAATCCCTGCACCGACACCGCCAATGCGATATATGCAGCGGCGCCCGGCCTGGCGCCAAGCAAGCTTACGCTCAGCATCACTGTCGGACCCACGACCGGCGGCACGATCACAGGCGGCACCACTTACTCGGCAGCCCAGGGTGTGGCGCCCACGTGCACCGCTGCGGGTAAGGATGGCGGAGCGCCTCTGCAGGCCGGATGGGGCGGACAGATCACAGCCACCTATCCGTGCAGTTTTGCGGTTTACGGAATGAACCTGGGAAGCTGCAATATCGCGACGCAGGTCACAGAGGTGATCCAATGACATTCAGAATCCGCGAATGCTTGACGCGGGCGCTCAGGAACGAAAGCGGGCAGGCCCTTCCCTGGATGGTGTTTCTGGCCGGCCTGACTTTTGGGGCGGCTGGTCTCACTATCGACCTCGGTCATGCTTTCATCAGCTACCGTCAGCTTCAAACCTCGACCGACGCTGCCGCAATGGCTGGCGCCTGGGCCATGATTCAGCCGGGAGCGACAACCTCCACGGTTGATACTGTGGTGAAGAACTTTGCGTCCGTCAGCAACGGAGCGAATGCCACTCCCAATCTGCCCGATCCAACGATTTCAATTAGGTACGGGTGCCTGCCGATCGCCGGCCCGATCGCCGCAGACTGCTCGGCCGCCCCCGTTAACTACAACGTCATACAGGTCACACAGCACTCCACGATTCCCACCTATTTCATCAAGGCTCTCACACTCTTTGGCTTGAAAAGTGTTGTATCGCTTCCGCTGAGCACAACCGCCACGGCGACCATTGCGAGCGGCAAGAATGACCAGGTGAACGTGGCCGTAGTTGTGGACTCAACGGCTGTCCATGACACAGCAACGACGGCAAGTGCGGCACAACAAGAGAGAAGTGCGCGATGCAGGGAGTCCAGACCCTGCTGAGTTATCTCACACCCTGCACTGCCGCAACATCCAAAGCAGGGGCGACGTGTGTCACCTTCGATTCGGCCAACCTTTTTACCTATCCAAATATCCCGGCGAACCAGGTATCGAGCGACACGGATTGCAAGTCCGGCACCAATCCCACGATCATGAATTACTCTGTGCCGACGATCGGGGCCACGTGGTCTGATCCCACGGGCGCCGCGGCGACATACCAGATCACCGGATATTCAAGCGATTGGAGCAACAATAATTCGCAGCACGGGAATTTCAGCACCAGCTCGACTATCGTGAATGCCACGGGCGGATCGACCGGGAACAACTGCAGCGGCTTGCAGGCGATCGGCGGCGTGGGAACCTATTTTGCGGCTGCGATCTACGCCGCCCAGTCCTCGCTCATCGCAGAGCAGGCGGCGAATCCAGGTTCCCGCAATGTCATGATTGTGCTCAGCGACGGTGATGCCAATGCCGACGTCACGCACATTACGGGCGCAAGCGGCAAGAGTGCCCTGGTCAAGGACCCCAACACGGGAAAGATGACCTACCAATACGGCTCTGCGAATTCTCAGTGCCACCAGGCCATCGATGCGGCCAATTACGCAACGGCCAACAACACCACGGTTTACACAATCGGATACGGCGCAGGGAATTCGGGATGCTCCACAGACAACAGCAAGAACGGCTCGTCAACGATCTCGCCCTGTTCCGAGCTCCAGCTCATGTCGAGTGGATACGCAAGTGGCGACAAGTCGCATTTCTACTCCGACGGCACATGCCCTTCGGCTTACACTCTTACCGATTTGAACGGGATCTTCAAGTCAATCGCCACGCAGCTCTCGTATGCGCGCCTGATCCCCAATCCCAAAACTCCAATAACTGGCACTTAGACTAGGCGTTCGAGCAAGCCAATCCAAAGGGCCGGGGAAACTTTTCCCGGCCCAATTTTTGTGCGGTTACCAATGGGAATTCCTGGTTAAGTGCAACGTGTGCAAGGAGCGCAGGGGCGCTCCTCCCCCTCTGATCCCTGCCGGAATTGCATTGAAATCAGTTACTTTTCATGGACCCCAGTAATGCTCACGAAATTACTGGCTAGCCATGCCATTACCGCTAACATGCCATTGAATCAACCGGTTCCCGACGATACGTTTGGATTCTCACCTCCCCCGAGTGAGACCTGACAGGCCCCTGATACCACCTGCCAGAAGACGCTTTGAACACTCGGATGTAGTGCTGGGTCCTGCGAGACCCCGATCTTGTGGCGAATTCAAGCCGAGGAGGATATTCGAATGAAGTTCTTCATTCCCCTGAAGCAGTTCCCCTTTCCGAAGCAGCTCATCAGCAGCCGAACCGCAGGCCTGTTCCGCTCAGAGGACCGAGGCAGTGCGCTTGTAGAGATGGCGGTGGCGTTGCCCGTCATGATGATGATGCTGACCGGGATATTCTCATTCTCGATTGCCTTGTATCAGAAGCTTCTGCTCGCAGAAGCTCTTAGCTCGGGCGGGCGCGTTCTGGCAGCGGATCGGGGAGACACCGACCCGTGCAAGGCAGCTACGTCGGCGATTTATTCGGCCTCTCCCGGCTTGAACTCGAACAACCTCACACTCACCTACACTATCGGCGGCGTGAGTTATGGTCCCGGCATAACATCCTGCCCGGGCGCTTCCGGTACCGCCAACACAAACATGACGGCAGGTGGGACGGCTCAGATTCAAGCCTCCTATCCGTGCAGTCTTTCGGTTTACGGGCTCCAATTTGCGAGCTGCAGTCTTGGTACGCAGATCACGGAGAATGTCCAATGAAAGCAAGTGGCGAGTCTTTCCTGCGTCATGCGCGAAACGACCAGGGAGGCCAGATCCTTCCGTGGATGGCCTTCCTGGGAGCACTGATTGTCGGTGTTGGCGGCCTTACCGTCGACCTCGGTCACGCATACGTCTGTTATCGCGAATTGCAGTCCTCCACCGATGCTGCCGCGCTGGCGGGAGCCTATGGAATGGCGCTTGGGAGTGCCACGCAGGCTTCAGTGTCAGCCCAGGCTCAAACCTTCAGCTCAGTTGCAGGCGGGGTAAACGCAACTCCCAACCTACCGAACCCGACGATATCAGTCACATTGAGGTGCGTGACGGACTCGGCCCTGGTGGAGGCGCCATGCACGGCCGGTCCCACGGGCAACAACGTAATTCAGGTGGTGCAAAAATCGACGATACCAACCTACTTCATCCGGGCCCTCGCCTTCCTGGGTGTTAATTCTGCGCAATCGCTCACGTTGACTGCTGCCTCGACCGCAACCATGATGAGCGGAAAGGCCACCCAGGTAAACGTTGCTTTGCTGCTCGACACAACGGCCTCGATGGGCAGCAATGACACGGATGCAAATTGCAACGATACGAGAGTTCATTGTGCTCTGGCTGGAGTTCAGACAATGCTGAAGGCCCTTGCACCCTGTACGGCATCGAGCACGAAGACAAACTGCACGCCATTTGATCAGGTCAGTCTGTTCACGTTTCCCAGCGTGCAGGCTAACACGGCGTCGAATGACACCTCCTGCCCCTCGAGCAATCCCACCATCCTGCCGTATTCCACACCAACACCGGGGGCTCTCTGGTCCGCACCCAAGGGCAACTCAGCGACCTACCAGATCACGGACTATCTGAGCGATTACAGCTCAACCAACCAGCAAGGTGGCTCGTTGAGCAGTTCCTCTGCATTGACCATTGCAACTGGAGGATCAACGTCATCGAACTGCAGCGGGATGCAGACCCCGGGCGGCGACGGAACCTACTATGCAGGCGCGATCTACGCGGCCCAGTCCTCTCTGATAGCGGCGCAGGCAGCGAACCCGGGCTCTCAGAACATCATGATCATCCTCAGTGACGGAGACGCAAACGCAAACAGCTCGAAGATAGCGGGCAGCAGCCAGTTGTCAGGCAACGTCTACGGCTCGCCGAACGATCAGTGCCATCAGGCAATCACGGCTGCAAATTATGCGACAAACCAGGGCACCGCTGTCTACACGATCGCTTATGGCGCATCGAGTTCCGGATGCTCGAGCGATACGGGCGCATTTGCTATCTCCCCTTGCTCGGCGATGCAGCAGATGTCCTCCGGCTGGTCGACCGGCGATCAGTCCCATTTCTATTCGGACGCTTCTGCGTCGCAGAACAAAGGCCAATGTACTGGGACCAACAACTATTCACTGAACGGAATCTTCGCCAACATTGCGGCGAAGTTCACCCAGGCCCGCCTGATTCCGAACGGCATAACCTAACCGCTGAAGAGGCAGAAGACCTGCAATCGGGCTGAGGAGATCCTCTCCTCGGCCCTTGTTTCTTCGAGGAGAATCGTGTGACTTCAGATCTTTGAAGAGTCCCCCAAAGTCGGTTCAGAAAATAGCTTCGAGTTCTCACCTGATCACAAGAACGCTCGCGGATCGCTTTGATTTACGCTTCGTTCATCGCGACTTCACGAAAAATTGAATAAAGACGGCTACGCTCGCTCCATGAAAAAGAGCCATGTTCTATCAAGCGTAGTCGTTTCCATAGCTCTGTCTTTCGCAGCCTCCAGTCCGCGGGCTCGCGCACAGTACGAAGATGGCAGCCTGATCGGCACAATCCGCGACACCTCCGGTGCGATGGTCAACAACGCCACCATCACCGTCACCAATCCGGACACGGGAATTTCGACAAGCACCGCTTCAAGCGCCTCCGGTGACTATGAGGTGCCTTCTCTGCGTGTCGGGGTCTATACGATCAAGGCCGAGGCGCCGGGCTTTGCGCCCACCGTTGCCGAGAACATTACGATCGCAGTCGCCGGGCGTCGACGCATCGACCTCACTCTCAAGGTTGGCGAGGCCAGCGCGACGACAGTCGAGGTGAGCGGCGTTTCGCTTCAACTCGAGACCGAAACAAGCGAGCGCGGGCAAACTGTTTCCGAGTACCAGACCGAATCTTTGCCCCTCGTAAGCCGTAACTACTCCGATCTTCTTGCTCTGGTGACCGGTTCGCGTCAGGCTCCCACCGCTGCAACCACAACAGCCGTAACAAGCCTGGTTCGGCAGGGCTCATACAACGTGAACGGCCAGCGGAGCATGTTCAACAACTATCTTCTGGACGGCATGGACAACAACGCTTACGGCGAGAGCAACCAGGGGTTCGACAACCAGATCATCCAGCCGCCGCCCGACTCGATCGCGCAATTTCAGGTGGTGACCAACAACGAAAGCGCTGAGTATGGGCGCTCCTCCGGGGCCACGATCAACGTGGCGTCGCGAAGCGGCACAAACAACTTCCACGCAACACTCTACGAATTCCTTCGCAACACCGATCTCAATGCCTTTGGCTACATTCACGCACAGAGCGGCACGCATACCTTTCCGAAGCCGGGTTTCAACCGCAACCAGTTTGGCGCTGATTTTGGGGGACCGATCCTCAAGAACAAGCTCTTCTTCTTCCTTGACTACGAGGGCTTCCGCCAGAAACTCACGCCGACTGTCGTGCTGACCGTTCCGACCCAAAACGAAATCAACGGAATCCTCGCAGTGGATGTGCAGGACCCATTCAAACCGGGAACCTTTTACAAGGCAGGCACATCCATTCTCAACTCTCCCGATATCAGTCCTATCTCCAGGCAAATTCTCGGATTCTGGGGCCAGTTGCCCGCCCAATGCAAGATCGCGCCGGGCTCGCCCATCATTAATCCTTCCACCGGTATCGCAACAAATGACTGCGCCACCAACGCGCCTTTTACAGACAACGCAGACAAAGGCGACTTGCGATTTGACTACCAGCAAAGCCCGAGTAGTTCCTGGTTCCTGCGAGTCAGCGATCGCAAAGAAACGGGCATCAACTACCCCACACTTCCCCTCCCCCTCGATGGCCAGACCAACGGCCGCATCAAGATCCTCGATCGACAGATTGCGCTTGGATACACGTACCTGATGGGCCCAAACAAGGTGCTCGATGCAAGGCTCGGTCTCTCCGGCACGCAAGCCGGCAAATACACCCTATCGATCGGCGACAACGCTATTGTGATTCCCGGGCTTCCAACCGACGCGACGGTGGCGGGTGGCTTGCCCTCCACGAGCATCTCCGGCGGATTCAGCGCGTTTGGGCGCCAGAGCACAAATCCGCAGTGGCAGAATCCCTCGCTGCTTGATCCCAAAGTCAGCTTTTCGTGGGTCAAGGGGAAGCACTCCCTCAAATTTGGATACGAGTACGAACACGTCTGGATGGAGGTGCAGGACTCGAACCCGCTATTCGGATCCTTCACCTACGGCAAGGGCTTCAGCGCCTGCCCGGCCTCCGCTGGAACTGCATGTGCCAATTCAGCCGCGGCCGCAGACACCTACTGGGCCGACTTCCTCTTCGGCACAACCAGCGCCTATGCGCTTGCCACGTACTTCAAGGCACATCTTCTCGAATCGATGGATAACGTCTACGTCCAGGACGACTGGAAGGTCACGCCGAAGCTGACGCTCAACCTTGGTCTGCGATGGGAGTACGGCTCACCCTACTCTGAAGAGCACAACAATCTCTCCAACTTCAATCCAGAGACCGGCACTATGCTGATGCTGACGAAGGGCTATACAGGCAGCACTTTCATCACTCCGTTCAGCGGCGGCGGCGTTTACGGAAAGACACTGGTAAATCCGGCTTTCGGCGACTATGCACCGCGTGTTGGCTTCGCCTATGCCGTTACGCCCTCCATCGTTGCCCGTGGCGGGTTCGGCACAAGCTATGCGCACTACACGCGCGCCGGCTCAGGAGACATCCTTGCCATCAATGCGCCCAACGCGCTGTTTGTGTCGGTGACGCAACCGTCGAGTGTGACTGCGACCGGGTATCGGACGGTCGACCAAGGCTTCCCAACCAATCTCGCGACAGACTTCAGCCCCGGAACGGACAACATCACCTACATCCCAAAGAACACCAAGGACAGCTACGTCGAGAACTACTTCATCGACGTGCAGAAAGAGCTCGCCAAGAACAAACTTGTCGACCTTGCCTACGTCGGTAATCACGGGCTCAGGCTTCAGGGTTTTCTCAACGCAAATCAGGGCAATCCGGCACTTGGGATCGCGAACCCGACCAACCCATCAGCCGGTGCAGGCTTCGTTCGCCCATATCCCGCCTGGGGTGGGTACGTCGGCACAACGTGGAACTACGGCGACATCACGACAGCTCTGAACGAGTTCTACTCCCACTTCGACGCGCTGCAGGCGCGCTACGAACAGCGCTTTGTCTCGGGCCTGACCCTGCTCGACTCCTTCACCTGGGAACACTCGCGAGACAATGCAAGCGCTTCGCTCGAGGGCAACACCCCATCGCCGCAGGATGCCAACAACCTCAAGGCCGATTACGCGCAATCGGACTACAACCTGCCCGTTGCCAACGTCCTCAGCCTCGTCTATGAGTTGCCAGTAGGAAAGGGACGCACGTATGCGGCGAGCGCGAATGGATTCGTGGATGCACTGATTGGCGGGTGGCAGATCAGCGCCATCAATACCATGCAGGGCGGCACCCCATTCAACCTGGTCTACACGCCGAACTCAGCCAACGTGGTATCGCCGCAGATCTCGGCCACCTATCGCGGCGCTAACGAGTACCGCCCAAACGTCGTTCCGGGTCAGGCCGTGAAGCTGTGCCACTCCGGTCACTCGTGCCTGAACCAGAGGCAAGCGAATGGAACCATTCAGTACGTCAACTGGGCCGCCTTCACTCTGCCTGCGACGAAGGATGGCGCAGGAAATCTCATTTCCCCATTTGGCAACGCAGGGAGAAATCCCGGCCGCACCCCGAACTACTATTCGACCGATCTTGCTTTCAACAAGCGCTTCAACACGCCGTCAGAAAGGCTGAAGATGGAGTTCCGGGCCGAGCTCTACAACGCCTTCAACCACACAAACCTCTATCTTCCGGCCAGCGGCCTGTCAGGAACACTCTCAACTGCGACCGCGCTCAATAGCCCCACCGGCGGCGGAGCCATCTCCGGCACCTTCGAGCCCCGCATCGTTCAGTTCGGACTCAAGGTGCTCTACTAACCCTCTTGCACATTCTCCCTTGCCAGCCCGCGCGCTCCTCGCGCGGGTTGGCTTTTCTGAAATCCAGAAAGGCCGCCAAACTACTCGGGTGTCAGTGCAGACGGAATGTTCCCCCGGACCTGGGAAGAGGCACTGAGTAAGCTGCTGATTGAAAGTGGTAGGCGAGGCGGGAAGCCACATTTCATCATCAACATGAGCTAGCACAATTTCATCACCGACAGCATCTACCGCCTGATCTCGAGTTGCGTGAGAGCAGTCCGAGGTGAATCTGCGCTCAAGCGGTGCCCCCATGGAGTGCCAGGCGGATGCGACGTGTGCGCCGAGCGGACGCAATCGAGCGCTTGAACGATGAATTCGAAGACTCACCGGAGGGAAAAAGACTCAGGAGGCAGGAAGAACTGACGGCGATTTTCGTTGAATACTCCGCACTTGACGAAGTTGCGCGTGAACGCCTGAAGGTAAAGGTGGAAGATCGCGTCCGGCGCTATAACCTGCCCTACGGCCTCGGTGATCTGGAAGCAGCCGTTGTTAGGATGTGCAAAGGATCTCAAAACCGAGAATCTTCCAAGTGAACACCGACACATCTTGGTGTAGACGGCCACACTCTTCCCTTTCAGCAAGTCACTGACAGAATTCCGCTTTGGGTCGAAATTGGGTTTGTTGACCTTCATTTCGTTCTCTTTGCACAGCCGCCGCCTTGACACAAGAGTTTAGCTAAACCTAAACTAAATGTTGACTTTCAGTTTAGGTATAGCTAAGCTCACTGGAGTGGCGGCGTGTCGCCAGAAGTCCTCACATTTCGTTTGGTTCCCCAGGTACGCCAAAATGATCGGCGGGCGGTGGGTTTCTTGGAAGGGCACAACGAACTCAATGCAGGTCCCATCTTCGATGGTTTAGGCGAGAAGCAGAAGAATTTCATCCGGGTATCGATGGACCTATGGGTAGATGGTGCGAACGGACCTTCGACGCGGTTTCACGGCTTCCCAAAAGATAGCGAGTATTGGATGTGTTTTGTGTTCAAGGCAAAAGAGAAACGGCAGCACCACCGGTTCTATGGCTATCTTTACAATCCGCAGCCGATTTTGAACCCAAGACTTCAACTGTGCATCTTGTGCATTCACGCAATGAAGAAGGAATACGAGACTGATCGTTCAGAGTTGGCGAGAGTGGATGTTCGTTATTCCAGTAGCGCAGCGAAGCAAGCAATTCAGCTCGCACTTGCGGATCAACAGAAGAACAGGTTGAAGGGAAGAGCCCTCAAATGGAAAATGTAGCGCACTGGACCCAAAACAGCATTGCAGACTTTGTCTACGAGATCTCCTCCGCTTTTGTCGCGCAGCTTGAGACAAAAATGGAGAAAGAGCAGATCAGTAGAAGCCAACTTGCGTCGCGTTTAAAAAAGACGACCGGACGCGTCTCGCAAGTGTTCAACGACCCTGGCAATCTCGGCCTCAAGCTGATTGTTGAATATGCTCGTGAATTGGGCATGAAGGTTAGCATCGTTGCCTATGATGATCGCGATCCAAACAACGAGAAAGGTCCCATTAATCCTGAAGTATTTGTGAAGAGCTGGGAAAAGCTGGGACGTCCCGTCAACCTTTTTGAGGTGGATAGTGTTGGAACAACATCTGTTGAGACTAAGGCGATCACAACAACTGTACCGGTTGGTGGAACCTATCAGATCTTCTCGTACGATTCAGTGCTTAACGAAGGAAAAACCGTTGGGAACTATTTCACGGGAAATACCATCGCATTGGATTCGTCGCCATCTTCTCTCCTCTCTCGACCAATAAGCTCCGCGCCACATAGCAGAAAGGAGTGGCAAGCAGCATGACACCAAGAAAAAAGAAGACAATCTCCAAACCTGTGCCACCAAAACAAGAGTTCAGCCAATCGGCTGATTTCCAATCAATCTACGCAAATTGGATTCAGGCGACATTCAGTCCACATGAACTCTCAATGATCGTGGGCCAGTCTTTCCAAACCAGTCCAGGCGTAGTAGGGGTTCAACAAAAAGCGCGAATTATGTTCAGCCCTCTCGAAGGGAAGTTGCTCTCAGTTATTCTTCGCAAGATTGTAGAGAACTATGAAGAGCAATTCGGGAAGATTGTCGTTCCACATGTAATTGGCGATCAGCTCGTTGAGCAAATGCCGGAGATCGCGGAAATGATGAAGCCAAAAACAGAGCGAGACTAGCAGGTGCTCGAACATTCGTGATTCTGTTGACAAGACGCGCGGTTGGGGGCGATCTCGCCCCAGACATATCGTTTCCCAACCGCGGGTCCTGCAAGTTTCCCTCAAACTGTATCTAAAGAGGTTTGCGATCACTTGCGATTGGCAATCGTAAAGCTTAACGTAAGTTATTGATTCTAAGAATGGTAGGCGAGGCGGGAATCGAACCCACAACCCCCGGCTTAGAAGGCCGGTGCTCTATCCGATTGAGCTACTCGCCCGTGCTTTCCCATTGTAGCTTTTACGGCAGTTTAGGAAAACGTGCTTCTCTTCCGCGATGTGCAAGGTCGCCGCTCCTTGAGGGTCATGGTCGCGCCGGCTCTGGCTTTAAGGCTTCGATACACATTTCCTAAGCTGCTATCAGCCGCTACTTCGGGAGACGGCTACAGCGGTTCCGCAGTTGCTGTGTCCGGAAGCCATCTCGGTGAAGTGGCTTCTTCCTTAAGAAGAAGCCACCTTCCATAGAAGCTGGAAATGGCTACATGAACTGCGGAACCGCTCTAAGCTCCGGCAGCATCCGCGAAGGCAGCCAGTGCGGCGGCGAGCCCCCTTTTCGCTGCCGAATCATCCTGTCCTGCGGCGGTCAAGTAAGCCGTGACGCCGAGGCCCGCCACTTCGCCCGCAAGAAGCGTGCGACGAATGACAAGGTCGGCGCGGCACGAGCGAAGCGGCATCGCGTGAAGACGATCGCAGATCCTCCGGCACGCGGATACGGAATCGTCCTCAGAAGTCCATCGCTTCTCCTCTCTCGGCAGGAAGTCGATGTAGCAAGCGAGGGCGTGGCGAGCGCTGCCGGCCGGTGCGTCGAGTTCGTCGGGATCAAACTTGTCCGGCACGAAGATGTCGCACTTCGATGTCCAGACAGGCGATGTCGGCGCATTGAGACGGATCAAGCACCTCGGCCAAAGCGGGAAGCTGCTGAGCTTCACTGAGCAGGGTTACGCGTTCCGGCTCGAGGCGCAGATCGACGAATCCGGACCAATGAGTCTCGATGACCGGCGCGTCGCCGCCGATCTCGATCTCCCAGTCAGCTTCCATTGGCCTGGCCAGACGCTGGCTGGCGTGCCGGCGAACCGCAGCAGGAAACGCATCGCTGTCGCTTCGGCCCAGTGGATGTCGTCGCCGCGATCTCGCGAGAGATAGGCGCAGTGACCGCCGTGCCGCGTCTCGATCAGCGTAACGTACGGATTGGCCAGCAACGCGGCTCGGGTCTCGGCCGACAGGCGAACGAAAGGGTCATCATTCGCGTTGAGGATCAGCGTCGGGACAGCGATACGATCGACTACGCGGGCGCTTGCGACGCGATAGTAGTAGTCATCGGCGTCACGGAACCCGCAGTAGCGCGCGACGATCTTGTCGTCGAACTCACGCAGCGAACGCACAGGGCCAACATTGAGCGTCTCGTAGATCGCGGGATAAAGGGCGGCCTTGCGATGAAATCTGCGCATTAGTCCGCGAAGGAAGCGCCACTCATAGATTCGATTCTGGAGTTCGTGGAGGGCATTGGAGCCCGCCGCAAGGTCGATGGCGGGACACACCGTGGCGACTGCGCACAGAGGCGATCGATTGCCCCACTCGCCTGCAAGCTTCAGCACCAGGTTGCCACCCATCGAGTAGCCCACGAGTGCCACGCGTTCCAGTCCGAAGAGTCCGTGAAAGTGACGAACGACCGCGCCGACGTCACCGGAAAGGCCGGAGTGATACAGGGTGGGGGTCAGCGCATCCGTGTCACCGCAGTTGCGCATGTTCATGCGGATCACGTTGCAGCCAGCGTCCCAGGCCCGCGCCGCAATTCCCTTGATGTAGCGCGAGTCGGAGGAGCCTTCGAGACCGTGCACCAGAAGAACCGTCAGGCAGGTGGCGCGAACCGGTTCCGGCTGCCAGTCGCAGTGGCAAAGCACTCGGCTGCCGTCAGTTGGATCCACGACGACAGTTTCTGACCTCGAGGGGCAGCGGAATCGCGGCCGCGGGTAGAAGTTTCCGATAATTGTCTGCAGATGGCCGTTTGTGAGGCCGCGACGAGGTCGAAACGCAGGCAGGTCGGCCTTGATTGTGCTGGGCGCATCCAGCGAGTTTTCACTTTCAGGGAAGTCAGGACTCACGGAGGCTCGGTAGTGCAAACAACCAGGCTCTTGGCGCCTTGCGGGGATGGAAATTGGGGCGGCTAGTGGGGATCGCACCCACTTTACGCCAATTGAATCAGTAACTTGCAGATTCCAAAAGACGACAGAAACAACGAAAACGGCACAAAAGCAGGTCGGTAGCACAAATTAGCACAGAAGGGCGGTGGGTGGGAATCCATCTCACCGCCCCAATGCCATGGTACATAAACACCCAGACACACAAAAACCCTTCGCCGAACTGGCCTTGTTGTCGCTTATTAGACTAACAGGATGGAGCGATGTTTGGCTGCGTCAAGGCCTCGAGCCACAGGCCTTTGATATTCGCCTTTTATTCACCTATGCTGATTTCATGTTCCAGGGGCCGACACCACGCAAGACCTTCGTCGCAATTTGCAAGCGCTGCCGCCGTCAAGTGGCCATCGGCCTGAGTGAGTTCCCTTTCCAATCCGTTGCTGTCGAGTGCTGTCTGTGCGGCGAGAAGCGCCGCTACCTTCCCAGTGAGATCTTCCTGGGAAAGCCCGATCACTTGGTCGCGCAGCAGAACCGCGATCGGAGGTCGATGATGTTCGACCCTGACGCCAACATGCCGCGGCTCAATAAGAGAATGGTCTACTTTGGCGCGTGCCTCATCGCCGGGATTCGGCTGGCGCGTCAGAGCCAGGTGAATGTCCGTGTGGTCCCGACCGGAAGGGCCATCGAGGAATCGATGGACGTGGCTCATGAGGTATTTATCCTGATCTTCCGGAAGGCGCCAGGGCATCAGCAGTGACCTCCGCACGACCTTCCATCTCCTGCCTCAAAACCTGTTTAGAACCTTTTGTCACGCTCTTGAGGGCTCTTCAAGCCGACGAACATGAGTGCGGTACCGTGCGCTCTCTCGATCGCGCGATGCGCCAAATAGCGTCGCCAGATCTCAAGCATCCGCAAAGCTACGATTGTTGATTCCGCTGCGCGATCTCAAGCGCCCTTGCACGCACCCGGTCATCCAGAATTCCATGGAGTGTCCAGCGAGCAAGCCATTCGCCGAACCAGGCAACATGTTGGACATCCGACTCCTGCGCCTCAGGCCGAAAGAGGCGAATGATTTCATCGAGCGGAATATCCGGAAGGTAAGCTTCCAACGAACCGAGAGGTAAGGTGTCAGCGTTGACGTTGAGCAAGCGCGCCTGGTCGATCACCTTCACACGATCGGCATTCGTGACTTTCTGTTCGTCAAGCCATTTCGTGATCGCGCTGCTAACTTGAACGGCGGTGCATTCGCTGTCAAACGCAACGGCTTCACGCGACATTGATGTGGAGTGCCTCCCCGAAGAACCTACCCTACGCACGAGCTCGCGCGTACTAATCTCACCTGAGCGAGCAAGCTCCCGATCCTCAGCCGGAGCCCGTACCGCCCGCAGGAGATATGAGAGTAGAGAAGGGGAACAATTGAGACGCGATGCGAGTTCGCGAAGGCTCATGCCAGCCTGGTGAATGGAATGAACCGCCCGGGCGCGGTCAAGATCGCAGAACGCATGCCAGCGAGACTGGAGATCAGCGACAGCAGAACTGGTATCTGTCATGGTTTGGAGTCTGCGTTCCTTTAGCGCTTGGGATCTGCCAAGGGCGCCGCTCGGCCTTGTCGTTCCATAGATCTCGCTCCTCCTGGGTAGAATTTCCTCGGGGGTAGATTGGAGAGTTCTATTGATCTCGCTTGCGAGTTTAAATAGGCATTCTTCCATGACTCAATTGGTGTCATCTTCCCTAAGAGTTCTCCGGCGCGCCTCCTTGCCTTCAGCATCGCGCTCGCTCTAATTGGACTTTCTGGTGCGATCAGCCATAAGACCTCGGCAAGCCACGGTGCCTGGTGCGCCACAGCAGGGGTATTCGTCGCGGCGCGGGGGCGCGTTTTCCGAAATAGTTCGCGCGACTCGAGTTTCTTTGACACCTTGACAGCTCGGTGACCGCTAACTTCGAAGTCGCGGATGTGCGATCCGACTTTATCGAGGAGGATCGGGAATACTCCTCTTATCATGGGAGCTTTCCGAAGCTCTTTGCCCAATCGACAAAACTCGAGAATAATTGTCGCGACTTTGTCGCTCAATGCGCCTGTTTTGCTGTCCTCGTCAACTCGTTGTTGTCTCCTCCTTTGCCGCTCGGCGGTCGCCTTCGCTGCAAGAATTCTCTTAGCAGACGTTCCAGCCGAAATCGCCTTACGGTCGGCCCCTGGCAGCCCCGCGATCTCCACATGCCTGCGGATGCTCGTTGCTGAGACCCCCAGATCCCTTCCGAGTCCCCGTCTTGAACAACCGACGGAAACCAAACTGTTGATCCGTTGACCCCGCTCCACGGCGTCCATAGCTGCCCAACCATTCCGAAGGACCTTGATCAGTTCCCGCACCTTCGGGTTCAATTTGGCCCTGTAATGTCGGCTTTTGTTGATGCGCGGCTGTTTGGCGGGCTTGCTGTCTACAGTCATGATTTTGGCAGCTCTTTCAGTTTCAAACGATCGAGGACGAAATCAGCGAGATGCAAATTCGCCGAGTAGAAGAGCTTACGCTTTAACGTATAAGGGACGCTGTATTCACCCTCTCGGCCCCTCCGTGCTGAACTCGCATATAGACGCATCATTCGACGAAGCTCCTTGGAATCCGGAGGTCGAAAGCCTTCATGTCGGATAGCCTGCTCTGCCATCTCCATCAATTCGTCGAGGGCTCTTTGTTGCTGAAGCTTCCGGCCTCTCACCACGCGCGGTGGCGGCTTGAAATATGCGATGTGCAAGCGCATCCAGCGCAAATGTGCTTTCCATGCTCGCATGAGTGCGGCGAACGAGCTTTGTGGGATGGATCTCTGTAAAGCGCGATTTGCACGCTTGAGGTGGCGTTCGAGAGTGACGATTATCCGCTTCGATCTAACCTTTAATTTGTCATACGACTCGTCGTCGAGCAGAAGTAGAGATTTCACCTTCGAACTGGAGCGGCGACGAGAATGTCTGCGCCCACGAATGGAATCTACATACGCACGGATGCTGAAGATTGTGGCGCGCAGCTCGATTGCGTCCATGGCTACTCGGCCGCCAACTTTGGCTTTCGGGTTAAGCCGCTTCCAAAGAGCGACGATCCTAGCCATCATCGAATTACTGAAATTGCCGCGATTGTATGCGCTTCGAAGCGGATACATTCTGAACGGGTATGCGTATGGGGTTGATCCGCTATTCTGACGAGCGATGAAGGACTTGAAAAGCAGATCCAGCCCTTGCCAGATGATGGACATCTGCGAGCCAGACAGGCGAAAACGCGTCGCGGTTGTGATGCAGCTCACATCCTATTGAATATACGATAGTTTGCGTTTATCAGACGCAGTTCGCTCAGGATCGATCGTCCCTCCAACGTCGACAAACATCGCAGCTCAGCTTAACGATGGTTTCAGTTAAGAATTGAGTTTTCCAGATACCGATCAAGCTAGGGTGCTTTTCAGACACTCATCCGGGGCACGTGGTTTCAATCCACGCGCCCACGTGGGGCGCGACGGCGGAAGCCCTTGAACCATTCGGGCCTGCGAAGTTTCAATCCACGCGCCCACGCGGGGCGCGACGAGGTCGGTTTCGTCTATTCGAACACGATTCGCGCGTTTCAATCCACGCGCCCACGTGGGGCGCGACCTACCTCGGCCCAAGCAGTTGCCGCGCCAGAATCCGTCAATCTCTCGACCCCACGATACTGAGCACGCGACATCGAGCATACAGTGATAATTCCGCGTTCCGCTTTCAGAGCCGTGGCGATATGACACCCTGACGAGCCGCGTGTGCATCGCGTGAAATGAACTGCCCTGCTTCCGGGGTCACATTACATCTCCTGCCCGAGATCGGGCACACAAACCGGCACACACGATGCTGTGGAAATCGGGATTTATGGGGGTTTTCCAGGGTGTTATTGATCAGGAGAATTTGATTCCACCCGGCGCGGCCATTAAGCATGAGATCGAAGCCCCAGTCTTATCGCCGATCACCAAATCATCGAATGCATGGTTTCGCAGCCATAGAAGATTTCAGAATCACTCCATCTCCCGGATGGATCTCTTTCCCGGAAGCAGTCATATCAGTTACAGATGATATCGAGATGCAGGGAGAGACTCGGCAGACAGTCAGTCCTGGAAAGTACGGAGCAGACAGGCCTCAATGGCATAGTTTTAGAGCCTTCCGGAGCTTGCCCGAGTCAGGTGGCGCAGTTTTGGAATTCGGGGAGCTGACCGGGCCGGGAGCGGAGACGTCACTTTAGCATCGGCCAGAGCGCGATAGGTACAACCAATTCAAATACATAGATTTAATGGAGCAAATGCCTTATTGTACGGTAGTGAATCACGAAGGTGGCGAACAAGGGAAAACGACGTTCCCCCTAGGTCTGGGATGCAGAATCGGGTTGTGTTTCCACTTCTCTTCTTCTGACCCATAGAGGGCCGCGTCTTCGGCGTGGCTCTTGTGGAGGATGCTCCAGTGGGGCCGCCATTCCTTGATGCGTGAGCCTTCGAAGGCGGTGGATCCGACTTCCCACCAGCGGCCTGCGCGGATGGGAACGGGCTCGACGCCGGAGTAGATGTCGCGGAGTTCGTCGCCTTTCTTACGGGAGCCCAGCATGCCGGGGAGGAAGGGCAGCATGGCAGCCAATCCGATGGCTGCTCCCTTTCCTGGTGTACCCAGGTTCTTCCATATCTGAGTCATGGCTTTGGTACCTGCCCCATATAAGCACATACTCATCGAGTAGTTCAAATAGACGCAATCCTGCTTGACAGGAGAGCGTATAAGGAGTACATGAGTATGATGTTCTATGGACAAGATGATCTCGGTCCGGTCCGGCGCCTGGTCTGGGGCCGGTTGTTCGGCCAGTGTGTCGGCAAGACCCGCGAGGCGGCCGGCCGTTCCGTCGAGGAAGCAGCCCGCCTGGCCGGCATGGAAACGTCGCAATGGGCGGCCATCGAGGCCGGTTACGTTCCCGATCCTGGAAAGCTGCGCCCCATGGCTGATGCCCTGGAGATCGGTTACGGCAAGATCGCCATGCTGGCCGTACTCTGCCGGGAGGGCTGGGAGCAGTAAACCCGTCCCTGCCGCCGCCCCGGACCTTCCGGGGCACTGGCGGCGGTACTCACATCCCTATAAGCTCACCTCCAGAGGAAGGAGGTGAGATCAATCAAAGCAAAGGAAGGAACAGGGCTAAAACGCTTGAACGTCAATATCAGCACAGAGCTTCACCGCCGCTTCAAGTCCGCGACCGCAGCGCAGGGCCTCGAGATGACCGACGTGATTCTGGAGTTCATCCAGAAGTATGTCGCCAAGAACGGAGTAGTCGCTTCCAAGAAGGGACGGCGCGCTTGAAACGCGCCGCCCTCTACCTGAGGGTCTCCACGCGTCGATCAGCACCCGGAGACCCAGCTGCACGACCTGCGCCAGATGGCCGCCCAGCGCGGCTATGAGATCGTCCAGGAGTATACCGACCGGATCTCCGGCGCCAAGGCCAGGCGGCCCGGGCTCGATCAGATGATGGCCGATGCCCGCCGCGGCCGCTTCGATGTGGTCCTGGTCTGGGCTTCAGACCGGATCGCCCGGTCGGTGAAGCACTTCCTGGAGGTGCTCGACGAGCTGAACCGGCTAAGCGTCGAGTACGTCAGCTTCCGCGAGCAGATCGACACCGGCGGCCCGTTGGGCCGGGCCATCGTGGTCATCATCGGAGCGATCGCCGAGCTGGAACGCAACCTGATCATCGAGCGGGTGCGCGCCGGCATGCGGCGCGCCCGGCTCGAAGGCCAGCGGATCGGCCGAGCTCCGCTCGTACTCGACCGCGAACGCCATCCTACGCGACCGTCAGCATGGCCAGAGCCTCCGCCAGATCGCCAAAGAACATCGCGATCTCGACGGCCACCGTGCACCGCGTGCTCCACGAAGCACGCCCCAACTACACAGGAGCACGCCGCATGATCGAAGACTCTGCAGACTTCCTACCTATATGGATGTTGTTGTCCGCGGCCTTCGGCTTCCTCATCGGCGATGCCTTCGGCGACAGCACCCGCCACCGGAAGTGCCTCGAACAGATCAACGACGATCTCCGCGATCAAGCTCGAGAAGGCCCGAGCCGATGAGCAGCCGCTACATCGGGAACTCAACCAGCAGCGCGGTGTACATCAACGACCTTCACAAGCGAATCGTGGCTGTGACAAAAGGCCTCGAAAAACGCCCTTCCTAAACCCAACGAAATCAATGGCCGGATCTCACCGATCCGGCCGTGTCAAAACGTATAGATTAAGACACAGAAAGACATACGGACGTACTCATCCTTGCCGCGATGATGTGCATTCAGTGTGCTAAATCTGGCGGTCGAAATTCAACCTTTCAGTTGTCGCATGTTGAGGCCGCTGAAACGTAGTCCATCCGCCCACTTGGCAACGAGCGATATGCTGAGGCCTCAACACTGATAAAGTGCAGGACGACCGGTGCAAGGATCATCCCGGGTATCCCCATCAATCTTTCACCCACCAGCAGCCCAATCAGTGTGAGCCACATTGGGCTGTTGATGCGTTTGCCAACGATCTTGCTGTTGAGAAAATACTCCAGCTTGTGAATAACGACCAGGAAGACCAGCGCATAAACTCCAGTTCTGGACGAAAGAGTGAAACCGACACCCACAATCACGGCGTTGCTGATAAGGTTGCCGACGATGGGAAGTAAACCACAAAGAAACACCAAGGTGGTAAGCAGCTCCGCAAACGGATAGCTGTTGAAGACCAGAAAAGCTGCTGTCAACCCGGCATTGATCGCAGAGATTACAATCTGCGCTCCCATTACCTTTGCGAAGCTTGCATACAAGGTTTTGAAGCGTGTCGCAAGTTCTCGCGTCACCGCAGAATAGAGATTGTCCGGTGCGGCCGGCGCACCATTGTTCGCTGTCCAGCCAGACCCCAGGAAGACACTTACAGGAACCACTAACCCCGCCACCAGGAGCACGAACTGGAATGACGCGACTTTGGCATATCGTCCAACGATGGCAAAGCCTTCCCTGGCAGCGTCCAGTGCTGTACTTTTCAAGCTCTCATAATCTGTGAATGGCAGTTCGATTCCGTTCTTTTCGGCAAACCCTACCATTGCCGGAATTGATATTTCGGCAATTCTCGGGAGTGTGCGATAGGCGAGATTGGAGAAATAGACCAGTCCGGCACCAATAACGACCACGGCAATTAGATAGAGTGTCACACTCAGCGGTTTGCTGCGGCGAATGCTGAACACCTGCAAGGCCAAATAACCAAACAATGAGGTGAGCAGAAACGTGCCGAGATGCAGATACGCGACTAAAGCCATCAGAACGACGACGATTGCGTACGAGATGCGGGCAGGTTGACTCATGGCGTAATCATTGGTTCAGCTCTGAAATTCCAGACAGCGCAATCGCCTCGATATTATCGCAATTGGCCTCACCGACCCCTTCAACTGCGAGATAGAAGTTCCTTTTCCACTTTGGCGCTACGCACTGACCAGTCGGGAGTGCGCGTCCTGTGACAAGTCCTTAGCGGCAGCCGCTGGCGGCAGACTGAAGTCGCTGAGCGGTCCGGTTGGCAAGATCATCCTGAGAGAATTCAAGATAGAGAGAAGATCGATCGCTTCCTGCAGCAGAGCGCCCTGGATTGGTGTGAGATATCCCGCGGCTGCGGCACCCATACCGGCGAGACTCAGCGCCATTCCACCAACTGCGCTCAGAAGCGCAATTTGACGCATACGGCTTCCGATGTGAATTAATTCATCCACGCTCGAGAGGGATGATTGAAGGATCACCGCACCTGCAGCTTCGGCAGTGATATCACTGTTGACTCCAAGTGCAACGCCAGCGGTTGCATTGAGCATGGCCGGCGCGTCGTTGATGCCATCTCCCAAGTAGAGCGTCGGAGCTTGCGCGGTCATCTCTCGGACAATCTCCACCTTCTGTTCTGGACTCTTGCCCCCATAGGAGTTGCGATTCCCATGCCGGCGGCGAAGAGTGAGACTTCAGCAGGACGATCCCCAGAGAGCAAGACAACCTTATCGATCTTGTGTCTCGATCCCAGGTGCCTGAGGAAGTGCTTACTCTCATGTCGAGGTTGATCCTGGAAGTGGAGCAGCCCTGCCAGGTGTCCATCGATCAGGACGACACATTCAAGACCGGGCACGACTGGCGAGAGTTGCATGTGCCAAATCGCGCGGTAATTTGCCACGCCCAGTCAGCGTCAACTGAGTGTCCGTTTACACGGCCTGTCAGACCTTTGCCCGGCGACTCAGAGACATTTGCTGCGTTGAGAGCAGGCAGGGCCTTGCCGTTTGCAGCAGCCGTGACCGCGCTCGCGAGAGGATGCTTCGAATATCGCTCGAGACTCGCAGCAAGTTGCAGCAGCAGATCCTACGAGGCCACTGGTCCAAGACAGACGATCTCAGAGAGAATTGGCTTGCCGTAGGTCAGAGTCCCGGTCTTGTCGACAATGAGTGTCCTGCACGAATCAAGCTTCTCGAGAATCGAGGGGTCCTTGATGATAATGCCGTAGCGCGCGCCAACGGAGATTGCGCCAATGATCGCGACCGGAATCGCAATCAGTACGGGACAGGGTGTGGCGATGACGAGCACCGCAAGAAAGCGTTCCGATTGTCCGCTGAAGAACCAGCTTGCGAAAGCTACTGCGAGAGCAAGCGGCGTGTACCAGCCGCCGATTCGGTCGCCAAGACGCCGGATCTGAGGACGATTTTGCTCGGATGCGTGGAGCACCTCGACGATTCTGGCGTAGCGGGAATCACTGGCGAGTCGCGTAGCCTGGATTGAGAGCGCAGCTTCGCCATTGATGGCTCCCGAAAGGACATTTGTACCTGGCGCCTTGGCAATCTGGAAGGGCTCTCCAGTCAAATAGGATTCATCCATGCCCCCTGATCCTTGCAGAACTGTGCCGTCCACGGGACAGAGTTCATGCGGATACAACATGATGTGATCCCCGATTTCGATCGACTCGGTGGGAACGTCCACCTCAGATCCGTCGCGGTTGATGCGATGGGCGATATGAGGCATGCGTTTGGAAAGTGCGTTCAGGACAGAGGAGGCGCGCCGAGTGGCGATCTCTTCAAGGGCCTTGCCACCGGACAGCATAAGTATCACGATCGCCGCCACCCAGTATTCCCGGAGCAGCAGCGCTGTCACGATGGAGAGGAGGGCAAGGATGTCGACACTAAAGTTCAGTTTCAGAACTTCGCGCGCAGTCTCGATTAAGAGCGGAAGAGCTGAAATTGCGATTGCCGTCAGCAAAATGCCGTTCACTGCCTGCTTATGATGGAAGAGAAACAGAGCGCTCAACGCAGCCAACATGCCCACAGAAATGATGAGCGCAACTATCCTGTGTGCGACCGGTCCTTCCAGCCAGCGAACGCAAAGCGCTCGTTTCTCCATTGATGACGGTGTTTTAACCACCTAGACCGCCCTCTCGAGTTCATCTTCGAGACTGATGGAAGCATAAATGCGAGTGGAAGGCCTCGAGGCAGCTTGCTGTCGTTGCTTCGCAGAACCGTATTGCTCACCGTGTCGCCTGGGCTTGAGCACAACACCAGATCGTAGCCACCTGCTGAGGACATATTTTTCGCTGCAATCGACACAGAGCCAGAAACACTTCGTCGGCCTTGTGCAGATTGGAAACCCGTTATCCTCTCCTTTCGCCTGATGATTAGGATCCATCTCGAGCTCTAGCAGCCACAACGATCCACCTGGCTGATCGAAGGATGCGGAGCAGCATTCCGGATTTGCGCAAAGCATGTTTGCCTCTCTTTCGTCTTGCATGCACGAGGCAGATGTCTCGCCGCATGCTCATGAATGGGTGGACATCAACTCAGCAATGGCTGATTCGCTTCTCTCTTCAGCAGAGATCGCGGAACTCGCGCCAACGGTGATCGCAGGACATTGAGATTCGACAACAACGCGGTGAACAACGCTGTTCGTCAGAAAGTGGGATACCTTTGATGGATTGGGCGAGCCAAGAATGAGGATGTCCTGCGGCAAAGAGCAAGCTTCCTCGAGGATAATTGAGGCTGGATCCCCTTCGCGAACCATAAGAATGGGTTGGTACCTGTGCCTCGCCTCGTACGGTATCAACGACCTTAGCTTTCGGTGAGCGGAAAGCCTGGCTAGTTCCCGCTCTTGTGCGCACGAGCCTTGAGCCTCGAGAACATGGAGGAGAGTGAGTTGCGATTGGTTCAGCTCAGCGAGTGTGCTCGCAAAGCTAGCAAGAAGCGGGCTCCTCGAATGCAGCGACGTCGCCAACAGGATGCGATCAATTGGCTTGCCGCATGCCGGAGGCAGGTGAGCTCGCCGTCCGACGATGCACACGGGGACGTCCAGAGTCGCTATCAGTTCTTCTGCTACGGAAGGCTTGACCAGACGCGCGACTCCCGACGCGTACCGGGTGGCTGCGATCACCCTGTCAACTGGGCGAGACTTCACGAGTTGAGAAATCTGCTCTGCTGGATCCCCGGTCAGGGTAATTGGCTCACATAAGATTCCTGCACTCTGAAATTCCTTCGCAATCCCATCTAGTTCAGTTTTGACCGCTCGCTCAGCAGGAATCGAAACAAAAGCCGGCATTCCATTTGGGACATCCGCCCTCAGATCGGACGGTCGAATCACGTGGACCAGAAGAACTGACGCCCGGCTAAGGCCGGCCTGGTAGACGGCGTGGAGGATCAGTGTCTGTCCCTCAAGGAGGTTTGTTGCGACAAGGATTACCTCCGGGTCGCTCCAACGGACAATTGGGTTCTTTCCCATCTCACGCTCCTTTCGGCTCCAAACTCCCACTGCTGAGCACGCAGCGTGAGGGGAGGAAGCATTTACCTGACCAAATCCGATTGCGGGAAATGAGGGCTTTCGGCCCCGTAAGACACCACTGCAGTAGGGAATGTCAAAGATTCTTGACACCAGAACGGAATATTTGGACGCCCGGATAAATCGGAGGATTGAGCCCTAATGCATATCAACGTCTTACCGGTTCGTGGAGTGGCAGTGCGAATGCACCTCTGTAGCATGCGTGTGCTGCCCACGCAGGACACAAAGAAGGGAAGATGAAAATCCGAACGATACTGTGCCGCTTCATTACTGTTGCGGCGTTAGCAACCTGGTCGGGTGTGAGTCTGCCATGAGCGGAAAGTGTCAGCAGCCGAGACTTCGGCAGGGAGGAAGCGGTGTGAAGATGCACGTTGCTATCCGCATCATCCTCGGGTTGGTCCTGTTGGAGGCCCCATTTGCCTTGACCGCGCTCGTCGCGCAAGGCAGCACATCCGACCAGGAAGCGACCGCTGAGAATGACCTGCAGATTCAAGCTGATCTCGCTCAGGAACTGGATAGGCATCGGTTCAAAGATATCCATGTTTCTGTAGACCATGGAGTGGTCGACCTCACAGGAACCGTACAGCTAATTGCTTACAAAGAGGAGGCTGACAGGAAAGCGCATCAGGCGAGAATTGCTACAGCTGTGCGGAATCGAATCCGTATCTCCGACTGCGGCCTGATAGACCAGGATCTGCAAGCTAGGCTGATGAAGAGACTCGAATTTGAACGTGTAGGTTACGGAACGACAACTTTCAATGCGATCAGCGTTCGTGTCCGCCAGGGGACCGTAATCCTTAGCGGACATGCCTATAGCCCTATGGATAAGTATTTCGCACTCTCACTCGTCAGCTACACGCCTGGTGCTCAGGACGTGATTGACGAGATCGAAGTCGATCCGCCATCCCCAATGGACGACAGAATCCGCGTGAATGTGGCGCGGGCCATCTATGGCTTTCCTCCACTCATGAAGTATTCGATCGATCCAGGCAGGCCTATCCGCATTTCCGTTCAGAACGGCAACGTAACCTTATATGGCGTCGTCGACAATGCGGTTGACCGGGACACTGCGAGTATTCGCGCAAACGGTGTTCAAGGCGTATTCAAGGTCACCAATGAGTTGCAGGTTGCGGCTACTACCAATGAACTTGACTAACTGCAAATTTGTCTGCGTAAATTACGCGATTGCGTGTCAAGTTGCGGTGGAAAGCAAAGTCACCTGGAACCAGCTTCTTGTGCGAGTCTCGCCTCAAGGCCAGACACTCAACCTTCCAAGTTGGCTAGTTCACCTGTTGCGAGCGTTAAAGAGACGCCAAGAGCTTGATGAAATGCTTCTTTGATTCGCACTTTATATCGGCCAGCCTTCGCGCAAAACGGCGAGAGCGTCAAGACAGGGCAGCCGCATTTGCCGGCTAGCTCCTGGGCCAATTTCTTCTTGATGCGATCGTTCGCAGACCCGTCCAGGGGAAGCGCAATCAGTATCGCTTTCGTTTCGGCGGCCCGTTTCGGTATCACATTCCCCGGGCAACCGAACAGCAGATGAGCGCGGGCATGATGTGTAAGAACTCTCAGATTGTTTGCAAGCGACTCGAGACTGTATTGAATCCCCATTTGCGCGTCAGGCCCGGAATAAGCGTGCGCCGGTTCAATGATGTGGAGCAACTCAAGAAGGACTCCGCGCCTCTCCGCTAACTCGGAAGCGTATTCAAGCAATTGTTGGTTGTCATTCGCAGGATTTGTGATGAAGAGAAGCGTTCCCACATCGGCCCTTAACTCAGATCGGTTGGCCATGTCGACTCCTGGTAACACGATTGGACCGCTTGGTCGCAGAAAACAGTCTTCCGTCAGCGAGAAGCAGGTTGCCCACTCCAGCCGCACGTAGACATCCAAATCTGCGCTTGTTAACATCCTTTATTTCTCGATGGTTGCGGCGGAAAACTCCGTGCCATGTCAAAACATGTCCAAATTCTTTGACGGTCCCGTCCAACCCTTAGGACATTTCGCTGAAATCCGAATTAGGCGACTGGTCCAAACGCCGAGATTCAACCCAATATGCGGTGGTCGAAAATCCGAGATTAGTAACGTACCTGTAGCAGCTGAATGTGTCTTCGTGCAGACCGACTCTGTCAGAGAGGCGAATCACCCGGATTTCAGAGCGGAGTGGAGCCCAGAGAGCGAGCGTTCCGAGTGGCTCTCGTGCAAGGCTCAACAGGTGTCAAAACTTCAAGCATGCGCAAGATAGAGAGATTCGCGGTCCAATCCTCCCCTGAGCGGCAGGCCTCACCGTCAAAAGGCTTTGACTTGTTGTCCAAATGCCGACACCCAGCTCCCTAGACCGAGGGACTGGGCTCTTCTATTCGTATATAAACAGCCCGGAGGCGCATGCTCGAGTTGGTGCCTCAATTGCTCCAAAGTGTGCAAGAGTGCGCAAGCTGCACGAAAGGAGACCAAATGTTGAGGACGCTCCCGATTCCGTCATTGGTATCGAAATCCTGTATCGCGCTTATATTGGTTGTTACCCTAGTTGCTTGTAGCAGGGCTTCGGCTACCACCACCCTCGAAAACATGCAAAAGGCCTTCAATGGAGAGAGAAACGCGCATTCGCGCTATCTGGCATTTGCCGAAAAGGCGGAGAGCGAAGGTTACGGTGAAGTTGCCAGTCTGTTTCGTGCTGCGGCACGAGCCGAGAATATTCATGCCACGAATCATGCAGCCGTAATCCAGGAACTTGGAGCGGTGCCTCAGACACTCATTGAAGAGCCGGTTGTGAAGTCGACACGAGAAAACCTCGAGGCCGCCGTTAAGGGGGAAACGTACGAACGGGACACCATGTATCCGGATTTCCTCAACCAGGCCAGGGCAGATCACAAATCCCCTGCCGTGCGTTCTCTTAACCTGGCCAAGACCGCCGAGGCAGAGCACGCAAAACTGTACGCAGCAGCCTTGGCGAACCTGGAACAACTGCGCGGAACGAAACAGGTGAACTACTACGTTTGTCCGGTGTGCGGCTTTACGTCGCGAGAAGCAAGCTTTCCAAAATGCCCTTCCTGTTTTGCGCCTAAAGAGGGATTTGAGAGGGTGGCCTGACTTCCATCGGATTAGCGCGCTCAATTGTTCCCGCAATGCCTTTTCTTTCGAGAGGTTCTTATGCTGGAATTTCCGCCAATGCCAACATGGGACTCAATGCATCCGATGATTATCCATTTTCCGATCGTCCTTCTGCTGTTGAGCCCCCTGCTCGTTCTGATCAGCGCCATTCTATCTCCGCGAAAGGGTAAGCCTCACATGGTCTCCGCTCTGCAGATCCTGCTCTTGGGTACAGGCAGCCTCTTCATTGCCGGATCAACCGGACACTCGGCTGCAGAGCTTGCCGAGCGCGGCGGAGCTCTGGATGCGGTGCTTGAGGCCCACGAAGACTTGGCCTCTGAAACCCAGATCGTGTTTGCTGGGCTATCCGCCATCCTGTTGGGAATGTACTTCATTCCCAGGCTTCTGAAACGGCAGGAAAACCGCCTCTTTTCTACATTACTGCCACTGGCGTTTCTGGTTCTGTACACGGCCGGCTTTCTGTTCCTCGTAGTTCACGAATTCAGCATTCATGCGGTTGTTCCCGCAAGCAGCGCTTTGCCAGGCGTTCCGGAGACTGAAGAAGCTACCGCCGAAAGAGGCGAGGTACTCTGGGGCCGGTTATTGTTGCGCCCAGACGCCCGCCCAGGAGCGTACTATTCTCATAATGTTCTGACGCCCGACGCCAATGATGAGCAACGCTCCCTCATTCGAGCGGCTTGAAGCCCTGGCATTCCGAAGGCAGCAGACTGCCTTCTGCGTGCTCACGCTGTTTGTTCTTGCCGTACTCCTGCTGCTGCATACGCTTTTCGCTTCACTGCTCGGTGAGCCTTCTGGTGCCGTGGTTCTGCTGCTGGGCCTCAGCTTTTCCATCAAGCTCCTCGAGATCATCTGGCTTCAGGGCAGGCGCGAAGGAGTGTCGGAAAAGATCGTCGAGAGAGAGACGGCGCTCTCCAATGCCGGGATATTTCTCCTCGCCTTCCTCCTTGCGTTCTATACAAATCGGGACGACGCTCCCTACTTCGTCCTTCTTGCCATTCCAATCCTCCAGTGTGCTTATCATTTCGGACTCATATCGACTCTCCTGACCATCGCGGCCGCAATCGGCACGATGTTTGCGTGGATCCAGCATTACTTCGCATTACATCCTCCCCCCCGGCCAACGGAGTATCTGGAATTCGGCATGGTTGCCGTCATCTACAGCTTGATGGGACCCCTCGTCTGGTATCTAGTTAATCAGCTCAAGCAAAAGGAAGAGCGCCTGTATGAAAAGATGGCGGAGCTTGAATTGACGCGGGAAAGGCTCGTCGCGGAGGAGAAGCTTGCCGCGGTCGGACGACTTGCGAGTGGAATTGCACATGAGATTCGCAATCCTGTTGCCATGATTTCAAGCTCTCTTTCAACAGCTACGCATCCAGAGACGGATGCCGAAGTGCGAGATGAGATGTTCGCAGTCGCGACCGAGGAGTCGAGGCGGCTGGAGCGTCTCACGGCAGACTTTCTCACGTATGCGCGACCCTCGCGGGCAGATCGCTCCCCGCTTTCGATACGAGATCTGCTCTCCTACGTCTCAAGCGTGACGAAGGCGCACGCTGGACGGCGCTCGATTGCCATATCATGCGAATTGTCAGAAGAGCTCCCATTTGAGGTCGACGTTTCTCAGGTAGAGGGCGCCCTTCTCAATCTCGTCCTGAATGCGATTGACGCAACCAATGAAGGAGGGGTCATCAAGCTTAGTGCGGCTTTGGATGGAGAGATTCTTCGCATTGACGTCCAGAATTCTGGTTCTCCAATACCCGAAGCTGATCTGGCCCGGATCTTCGAACCCTTCTTCACAACAAAGCCGTCCGGGACGGGCTTGGGCCTCGCGATCGCAAGAGGAGCGGCAAGGGCGCACGGAGGAGATCTTTGGTTGAGCAGCAATCAAGATGGACGTGTGACATTCTCAATGAGCCTTAAAAGAACTACAACTGAATAGCATCCGAAAGGCAGCATCAGATGGGTAAGGTACTGATTGTCGACGACGAACCCAACATGAGGCGGATAATCAAAGCCAATCTTCGCCTGGACTCTCATGTTTGTGTCGAGGCTGCAAACTCGTCAGACGCCGTCGCACTGCTTTCAAGAGAAGACTTCGACGTTGTTGTTACGGACCAAAAGATGCCTGGCGGGACCGGTCTTGATGTCCTTCATGCAGTCCAGGAAAGTGATCCCACTACGTCCGTCATATTTCTGACTGCCGTGGGCACAGTCGAATTGGCGGTCGAAAGCATGCGTCAAGGTGCCTTTGATTTTCTGACGAAGCCGTTCGAAGTAGATGTAATGAGGGCGACCATCCGTCGTGCCTGCGAGCGGACCGGACTCTTGCGGGAAAACGCTGTTCTCAGGACAACCGTGAAGAAGCTCGAAGGCGCTGAAGAGATTCTCGGAAACTGTCAAAGCATGCAGTACGTGCGAGACCTCATTGCGCGCGTTGCGGGAACGAGTTCAACGGTCCTGATCAGCGGCGAGACAGGTACAGGAAAAGAGCTGGTTGCGCGCGCAATTCATCGCAACAGCCCAAGAGCGCAACGACCGTTCATCGCCATCAACTGCGCGGCCGTGACTGAGACTCTTCTCGAAAGCGAGCTTTTCGGACACGAACGGGGCGCATTCACCGGGGCAGACAAGTCCAGGGCGGGCCTCTTTGAAGCAGCTCACGAAGGCACTCTGTTTCTCGATGAGGTAGCTGAGATGTCATCGGCTGCGCAGGCAAAGCTCTTGAGAGTCTTGGCAAGTGGGGAGATTCAGAGGGTCGGATCGACGGTGACACGTAAGGTCGATGTGAGGGTTCTGGCGGCGACGCATCGCAATCTACAGGAGCGAATACAAGGAGGGATCTTTCGCGAGGATCTCTTCTATCGTTTGGCAGTTTTTCCGATTCAGCTTCCCCCTTTGCGTGAGCGAAAGGAAGATATCGAGGCACTGTGCAGAATGCTGTCCGAACGAATCGCCCGGGAAATGAAGGTACCCAGCAAGCCCCTCAGCGTACGAGCCCTCAGAAAGCTCGAGGGCTACAGTTTCCCTGGAAACGTTCGTGAACTCGGGAACCTGCTTGAACGTGCTCTCATTCTAGGACAACATTCCGAGTTGATGCCGGAGGATTTTCCTCTCCCAACGGTTGCTTCCCTGCAGCATTCGATTTCGAAGGATCTCAGTATTGAGCAGATCTCTGCTCTGTTTCCTGAACAGATCGACATTCGCGACGCGTTCGTACAGTTGGAAAGAAGCTTGATGGCGCGTGCCATCACCTTGTCGGGTGGTGTGCAGGCGGAGGCAGCTAGACGGCTCGGCCTGTCACGTAGCGACTTCGGCTACAAGCTAGCCAAGCACTCGATGAGTGGCAAGAGCCGAGAGTAGTTGGCAGTCATTGGCGGCTTAGCCCGCATTTCTCACGGTGGCTGATGTTGTGAGTGTTTGTGTTTGTGTGGGACTGTCGATTGTGCTTTTTTGAAGGCGAACGAGTCCGTCGGAAGCTTTTGACGTCCTCGCTGTGATCTGGTTTCGATTGACGGTGAGTATTTTGAGCATGGCTCCGCTGGGCCGGTCGGTTCCGGGGCGAAGAGAAGCGAGTTTCTGAGCTATACGCTGACGGTCAGCAGCGCAGAGCGCGGAAAGCCGCGGTGTAGATGCTTTTCCATGGATACGCCGAGCTCATTTCCAGCACGATGCGGCGGACACTCACGTGCACCATGGCGCCGATCTTGAACAGCTTGCGGCGGATGGTATCGACCTGAGCTTCGGCCCACTCCGTGCCCTTCAAGGCCAGCCGGCGCAGCGCTTCGACCAGCGTGTAGGCCAGCGCGGAGAAGTAGAGACGCAACTGGTTACCCTTCATCTCATCGGTGGAGAGCCGGTCGGCGAACAGGCACATCTGCTCCTTAATGCGATTCTCCATCTCGCCGCGGGCGCAGTAGAACTTCTCGTATAAGTCCTGTGCAGCCCATTGCCCGGCGGTTAATGAGGTGACCACGAAGCGCGGGTTCTCACCTTTATCCAGATACTCGGCCTTGGCCACGACGCGACGCGAACAGGACCAGCTTTTGTGGGTCTGGTAAGAGAACTCGGCGAAGACACGCGTCGGCTTGCCGGTGGTCTGGTGCTCCAGCTGCGCCTGGTGCATCTGCTTGCCGATGATCCGGTGCAGGCGCTGGTTACGGGCCAGGCCGAACACGTAATCGACGCGGTTGTTCTCGCACCAGCCCATCAGTTCCTCGCGGCAGAAGCCGGAGTCGGCTCTGAGCACGATCTTCACTTCCGGCCACTGCTGCCGCAACTGCGCAACGATCTGTGTCACCTCTTCGACCGAACCTGCAGCCGCATCCTGGTTAGCTGGCCTGAGCCGCGCACACAACAGTTGATCGCCGGCGAAGATGTACAGCGGCAGGTAGCAGTAGTTGTCGTAGTAGCCGTGGAAGAACCGCTCCGGCTGATGGCCGTACAGCGGGATGTCGGTCGCGTCCAGATCGAGCACCACCTCGGTGGGCGCCGTTGCGTGCGACTCGATGTAGAGGTCAACCAGAAGGCGGTCAATAGCCTCCGGCAGATAACTGATCTTGTGGTAACGCGCCGTACGGCCACACAGTTCCAGCCGGTTTAGCGTGCTTTTGCCCGCCAGCGGTTCCTCCAGCTTGCGCTTGCCGCTCAACAGCCCGAACATCGGATCGGCACGCAGCTGCTCATGGTCGTTCAGATCTTCATAGCCCAGCGCCAGCCCATAGATACGCTGCGACAGCATCTCGGCCACCGTGTGTTCCACCTGGTCCTGGTTGCGCCCATCACGGAAGCAGCAGGTCAGCCGGACCAGCAGGTTGATCTTGCCATCCACTTCGCGAAGCAGCAGGCCCCGCCGTCGCTTGATACCTGGCCCGCCGTAAAACCGGCTTCCACACGCCGAGAAAAATGGGTCGAAAATGAGAAGCTTTCTTGGCTACACTCTGTCATTAGAAAGGCCGCCCTTTCTTCGGCCAAAACTACGTCTCGACAACGCAGTTATGCCATGAAATGACGGCCTTTCCTATCCCTTTTCTTGTTCCACCCAAAACAAACAACAATTCTGTCGTGAGAAATGCGGGTTAGATCGATGCCCGCTTGCAGGCTTTCCATTCTTCCCCCGTGTTTCTCAACCCAGAGGTTCAGGTACACCTCAACTCTGTGGTTGTCCATCTCGATGAACGCGATTCTCCAGACATGACTGGCGCTCACAGCCTCTCTATCCGGGCCGTATATCGATACGCGAAGCGCACTCCGGTTCCGTGTCAGCGGGAATCGCTACTACCTGACCGAAGTCCGGTTTGCCGGATCAAGCATGCACAGCAGACCAGTGATCCAGCCCAGTTTGGACTCCGAACTGGCAAAGCTGCCCGCTGCTTCCACCGTTGAAGTCTCAATGAAGTAATCCATGGGTCCTGTGTCCCGTGACCGGCATTCGATCGCTGCGATCGGTCATGGGACCACTCCTCTCGCTCTGCTCGCATGCCAATCCCGTGTAGACGACAATCAACGGACGGACAACAGGCCGAGTCACTCATTGAAGTTTGGAAGCACCTGAGGTGTACCTTAACCTATAGGTTGAGAAACAGACGCGCATCAAAGAAGCCTGCTGGCGAACAACTCGCCAATAGAACGCCTCGATCCAAAAGCGCTTGAAGGGACAATCCCGACCGGCGAGCCACAAGTTGATTTAGTGCTTCTTTACAAATCGGTCCTTGAGTTTCGACAGCGGTTAAATTGAGAGTTACAAAATGCGCTATCAGTGGGCGATTGACCGCGATACGAATGACTGAATTCGTTCGTAAATCTCTGTCCTATGTTCAGATCATCTCACCCAAACAGCGATGCCTAATGGACCGTCGTCTCATTGGGATATGGTCTTCTCGCACCCTGGCGGAGTGACCCTTGGTTGAGGCGGTCCGTCATTTGGCGGAGCGACGTAGGGCTCGGCGGCCACGCGACCACGATGGCAAGTGCCGCACGTCATTGGTACTCCTGAATTGTCGATGCGGGCGAGGTAATTCTCGTTGATGTCCTCGGTCATGCGGTACATGGTTCGGGCGACAGCTTTCATCGGTTTAGAATCGTCGGAATAGTTGAGTAGAGATTCGTCATCGGCGACTGTGGTCTCAGTTGCCTGAGCGTGGCAGGAATCACATCGTACTCCGAGCGAGCGATCCCAATCTTCCATGATGTCGTGAACCTGTTGGCCGGTCAGGTTCCTGGATAGAACCTTCAAGTTCCGCGGAACCGGATAGGTACGCTGGACGGGCGGGATATCATCGTGCACCCTGTGCGGCGCTTGGTGCTTGAGCAACTGTCGGCGCCGCGAAGGTGAAGCACATGAACCATACAAGTGAGTGAAAACGTGAGAACGACGAATATTCCATACGAACAATCACCGCCCGGATCCAGGATTTGCGAATGCCTGTAATCTTCTGTTTGGCATCATTACAATCGACTTTCCAGGGGCAAAGAAAGCCGACCCCTCACCAGCTCTCTTTCTTCTGTTGCTTCGACCACAAGTAGTCCGCAATTCGGTTGATATCTTCGTCGCTCAGCACGTTTTTCCATGACGGCATGTAAAGCGGAGGAGTTGGGCCCGCGGTATTGTCCTTGGGCGGCGCTCGTCCGTTGCGGATAATCGCTATGATTTCATCCTTCGTGTAGTCGTCCGAAACATGCAGCAGCGAAGGCACCTCACCGCCCTGAGCATTGGGATTTGCCACTCCACCCTGCAGTTCAGTTCCGTGGCAGCCTACGCATCCGAATCGAGCGAAGTCTTGTCTGCCCGCCTCGATGGCGACTTCCTCTGGCGAAAGCGCATGCGGTCTCTTTGACAAGATTGATTGCATATCCTCCGGAGTTGCGGATGTCAGGAATGCGACCAGCGCCTTGCGTGCGTTGGTCTCAAGATCGTATTCCGGCATGGAACTTCCCGGGTAAACCAATTCCGGATTCACAAGTTGTTCGTCGAGCCATTCGATGGAGTGACGCTTTGTCACGCCGAGCAGGTCCGGGCCCGGTTTTCGACCCAACACCGCCGAAGGAATGACAGGTGATGCAGTTCTTCTCGACAAACAGCTGGCGCCCGTACTCAGGGCTGGGAATCAGCCGCACGCTCGAGTAATAGGTCCCCATCTCCTCGTTGGTAAGCGAAAGCATGTAGTAAGTGAGGTCACGGGCCTGCTCTTTGGTGAAGTGGAAGTTGGGCATTGCCGAACCCGTTGACACTGCATTCGGCGCCAGGAAATGGCGCTCAAGCCATTCAGGAGACCGCCGGCTGGCGCCTTCTTCAGTTAGGTCGGGACCAATGCTGCCGCCTACGCCGTTGAGTTTGTGGCACCCGCGGCAGCCTTGCGTTTCAAAGAGGTGCCGGCCCTCGGTCAACTCCGGTACACCCGGAACGTTTCCCTCCTTGTGACACCGGCCGCAGGAGGCGCGGACGTAGTCCTTGGTTAGGAGTGGCGTTTGCCAGAACTGAACATTTCCGTGTGCGCCGTCCTTATCGGTGGCCAGACCCTGACCGCCATGACAAATGGTGCAGCCAAATCTCGAAGGGATGTGCGGCCCGAGGCCGGAGTGATAGCGAAACGGCTCCGGAGCGTTCTTCATCGTTGGGTCTTCAACGCCAAGGTGGCATGTGGTGCAGCGATCGACGCGCTGTAACCCCGTTAGCATCACCTGATGGACCTCGGGCGGCGTGGTCAGAACGGCGGCCTTGGTGACGGCGTTGGGTTCTGCCTGCGCCTCAAGCTGCAGGAAGCTTCGTTGATATGTCTTCCAGGAAGGTGTGTTGGCCTGCCAGGCAGCCACGAGAATCAGTGCCAGCGCCAGAACGCTAAGTGCAAAAAAGACCTGCTGCAGTCTGCGTTCCATCACTCAGCCCCCGGTATGACGTGCACCCACGGCGGCACGAGCGCCCAGCCCGGTCCGCGGAAGAAGGTCCCGACAACGATCAAGACCAAATTGGCCACGACGAAAAAGGTGAAGACCCAAAGAGCCCACTTGCGCTGAGACAGTCGACGGCTGGGGTTCCTGTCGATATATGGAATCGCAATGAGCGCGATCACCAGTAGTGTCGGAACAACGACTCCGCCAAGCAGAGCAGAGTGGCTGACGAGTTCCTGCAGTCCAAGAAAATACCACGGTGCCTTGGCAGGATTCGGCGTCTTTGCAGGATTGGCCAGTTCCTCTAGGGGCGCATTGAAGAATAACGAAATGGTCATGATGGTTGTGACCGTCGCCATCAAGACAACCGCCTCACGGACGAAGGCATATGGATAGGAGAAGACTGTGTCCTCTTCCTCTTCAGGAGTGATGGTTTCGAAGATTGGCTTGCCCGTGACGACTTCCATGAGCCCGTAGGTCTTGGAAGGCGAAGCTGCCACAGTCTTGAGTGCCGCGACTTCTGGTGGCGCGCCGATGGTGACGAGCGCTTCAGCCTTTTGCGGGTTTAGCTTCCATACAGGACGCGAGAGACCGCCATCTTTGCGCACCCGCCAGAAGTGAACAATGGTAAACAGGATGATGATCGCCGGCAACACGGCTACGTGGAGCACGTAAAAGCGGAGCAGAGCGGCTTCTCCAACACTGTGACCGCCGAGCAAGAGCTCACGGACCTGCCCTCCAACGATTGGCGCGTAGCTACCGATGTTGGTTCCAACCGTGATGGCCCAAAAAGCCAGTTGATCCCAGGGCAACAGATAGCCAGTGAAGGAGAGGCTGAGGGTGAGCAGAAACAGGAACACTCCAACCACCCAGTTGAACTGGCGCGGTTTTTTATAGGAGCCGGTATAGAAGACCCGGCACATATGCAGGAAGACACAGATCACCATCCCATGCGCCGCCCAGCGATGCATGTTGCGCAGGAACGGTCCCATGAAGACGACGAACTGCAGGTCTTTCATGTCCTGGTAGGCGTGCGGCGGATACGGCCGATAATACGCCATCAATGCGATTCCAGTGGTCAACAGGATCAGGAAGAGAAAGAACGTAATGAAGCCCAGGTAGTACGTGTGCTTGAACTTGAGATTCTCTTTTTTCACCTTGGCTGGGTGGATGTGCAGCCACACGTTGAGAAAGACCAGCTCGGACTTTCCCTTATCGGTAGACAAAGGATCCCGCCGCACAATTGATTGCCAGATTTCGCGAATCGGATTCATGGTTACACCATCAACCGGTACGACGGTGGTACAACCTTGTCTTTGTCCACGCGAAGCATTCCATCGCGCGCCTGCGTCACTTCAAACCATTGCAAGGCGCGCGGCGCCGGACCATGGATCACAGAGCCGTCAGGGGCAAACACGCTGCCATGACATGGGCAATGGAATCGCTGATCGCTTTGGAAGTGGGCCACCGTGCAGCCCAAATGCGTGCAAACTGCACTCGCCACGGCAAACCCTTTGTCGCGATCGCGAAACACAAATATCTTTTCCTCTACCAGGAATGTGGGTGGCCCAAAGGGAAAATCTGCTGGCTGGCCAATCTTGAAGGTCTGGGGCGGCTCATAAAAGACGCTCGGCATCAGGAACCGAAACACGGCCGCGAAACTGACTCCGACCGCTGAACAGAGTGCGGCGACACCTAGAGTTCCCCAACTGAGAAAATGCTCGACGATTCATGCCTGGTCTCCCCTATTCAAAGACTTCTCTTTCTTGCTGCTCCAGCGCCTCCATGGTGATGGCCTGGGTTGGGCATCGCTCGGCGCAGAGGCCACAGCGAATGCATCTCTCTTCGTTCTTGATAATCGCCCCGGCCTGGCCCACCTGAAGCAGAGCAGAGGAAACACCGTAGCGCTTCTGGATGAGCGTGTCGTAACGCGCATCACCACTCACCTGCACAAGGTCCACCAGGCGTAGGCAATTCTCAGGACAGACGTCCACGCACCCGGCACACAGGATGCATTTCGATCCATCGAAGATGGTATTGACCTGGCAGTTGAGGCAGCGTCGCCCTTCAGCGCGACCCTGCTCCTCGTCAAAGCCCAATTCCACTTCGGCGATTCCGATGCGACGGTTTGCGGCAAGAGCCGGCATTTTCTGTCTGGGTATCGTGAGAAATCCGCGCGGCATCTCCCAGTTGGGCAGGATGCGGAAGCGGCTAAGTACAGTCTTGGCGGTCTTGCCGCTGAGGTACACGTGAATGGAGCGCGCGGCGCGGTGACCATTGGCCACGGCTTCGACGAGGATGCGGGGCCCGAAGGCCACATCGCCGCCTGCAAATACGCCAGGCGCAGTTGTCATCAGGTTCTCGTCGATTTTGAGGATGCCGCGCGGAGTGACCTGGACCCCCTCTTCGCCGGTTAGAAACGAAAGGTCTGCCTGCTGCCCAATAGCCAGAATCACGCTGTCGCAGGGAATGATCTTTTCTTCGTCGCTAAAAGCTGGATTGAATCGTCCATTTTCGTCAAAGACTGTAAGACAGCGGCGAACCTTCAGCCCGGTGACGACGCCATCTTCGCCGACTATCTCCTTCGGTCCCCAGCCGTTGTCCACAACGATGCCTTCATGCTCGGCCTCGTCTACTTCGCCCTTCCACGCAGGCATCTGCGCGCGAGACTCTAGGCTGACCAACTCCACTTCCTCAGCGCCTGAGCGTAAAGCCATGCGGGCCGCGTCGAATGCCGGTTGCAAGCCCTTTGCGTCCTCGTCCTGTTCTGCAAAATCCACTGATTCGTGCACCAGGCGCACTGCGGCTCGAGCCACGTCGATGGCCACGTTGCCGCCACCGACAACAACGACGCGCTTGCCCAACTGAATTTCAAATCCAAGATTGACGTTGATGAGGAAATCGATGCCGTTATAGACGCCCGCCAGATGCGCGCCCGGAATATTCAGCTCGCGGCCTTTGTTGAGGCCGGTAGCCAGCAGGACCGAATCGAACTTCGACCGCAGTTCCGCAAACGAGATGTCTCTCCCGAGCGTAACGCGTGTGTGCAGCGTGACTCCCATCGCAAGGATGTTATCGACTTCCATCTTGATAATCTCGCGCGGGAGACGAAACTGCGGAATGCCCAGATAAAGCATTCCGCCAGGCACCGGCGCAGACTCGAATACTTCGACGGAGTATCCCAGCAGGGCCAAGTCATGCGCGCAGGTGAGGCCACAAACGCCTGCGCCAATAACTGCGATCTTCTTGTCGCGCTTTGGTGCCGGCGAGAGCTTCTTCCTCGCGGGATCGTGGCCCATGCCCAGGTTATGGCGATCGGTCGCGTAGCGCTTCAACGCGCAGATGGCGATGGGCTCGTCAATCTTTCCACGTCGGCAATTATCCTCACACGGATGCGCGCAGATTCGTCCTAATACATACGCAAACGGATTCGGTGCTCGGGCCAGCAGATACGCTTCTTCGTCTTTCGATATCCCGATGGCCTGGACATACCGCCCGCACTCGGTGTGAATCGGACACGCAGCTCGGCATGGAATGTTCTTGTCGAAGTATTCTCGATCCGGAATCGTGATGGAATAGCGCATCCGTTCCCCATTCTGATTGTTTTGCAACTACTCTAGTCCGAAACTCGTGTCCATGCGTCACCACTCTCGAAAGAAGGCCCCGGCAAACAGGCCAGTCGATCGCCGGGGCTAAAGGAGAACTCAAATGAGCGCTGCAGAATCGTTTTATTGCTGCTGCGCTTTAAGCTTTTCGATCTCCTCATCGCTAAGCGACTTGAAGAAGGCTGTCGGGTTCTTGTCTTTGCGGTTCTCCTGGTCATAGGCAAGGAAATCGAAGATCGTTTTCCCCTGGCTGTCGTTGATCCCGGAGTTGGGCTTGTGCATCATGCGCTTCACATAGCGCTCCCACTCCGAGCGGGTCATGGTGGTGTTGATGGGCCGCGCGATAGTGTGACATTTGGAGCACTTGTCTGTGAACACCTTGTAGCCCTTCTGCTGGTCCGCGGGATACTTGGACACGTCAATCTTGTCGGAACCCTTGTCCTGCGGCAGAGTGACGTTGCTGCCGCTCTGGGCTGACAGGAATATCGGAAGTGCCAAACATGCGACAGCGATAACACGAATTGACTTTTGCATTCTCAATCTCCTCTTACCACGCAAACCTGCAATCAAGTTTGAAAAGTTTGTCGGTAGTTCCCAGCAGGGCGACCGGATCGCCATCGTGTTCCTGGTTGTAGGACGCACGAAGAATCACGTTTCCCATCTTCGTCATTGCATGCTCTACACCAACTCCCCAGACCCTGCTGTGCACGGTGGGCTGCAGAGTGATGGTCTGAGTGCCTCGATCCAGGCGAGCCATGATCGCAGTACCGGGCTTGAAGTAGTAGTCTGCCTCAACGTGATAGTTGTTGGAGGTGTAAGACTGCCCTGTATCGCCCTGATCCCACTCCCAATCGTCGTGACCGTGAATATAGCCGCCGAGGATATCGAGCTTGTCGAAGAAGAGGTAGTTGCCCATGGCGCCGACGCGATAGAAGGAAGGGGTATACGTAAACTCATTCTCAGCGCCCGCGTTCTGCACCTGGTCTTTTGACCCGTGGTAGTACATTACAGTGACGCCGCCGTCAGGGCCGAACCAGTAGTCGGCATCGATCCAGAAGTCCTTGGCGTTCTTGGTCGAGCGAACTCAGGATATCGCGCCGTCGGCGTCAAGACCGTTGGTGACTTTGGCCGAGACTGCGAACGATGTTCCTAAAGTAATTCGAGGCCCACGTGTATCCGCCATCGACGCCGACCGGATGCTGATCAAGCGTTACGCCGTTCGGATCGACGTTCGTGAGAAAGTATGCGGGATCGGGGAAGAGGTTGTAGAACATGGCCGCCCGCGTTCCCTCGCCCTCCTGCAGGTGCATCTCGCCGCCCTTGACGAAGTAGGTGCTGTTGGCGCGGCCGCCGTTCCACAGGCCAAACCCCTGCTCCAAGATTGTTGTTTCCGTCCTGGTACAGCTCGTAGTGGAGCGAAGTAGGAGAAGCCGGTGTCGGGCATCGGTCCGGCAACAAAGAACGCAGCCTCGTCTAGGTTGAAGCTGGAAGGCCGAAGTATGCCAGTGGCCGACGAGGTGTCGTCCCCGGTTTCCGTAATGGTCTTGTCTTCAGTGACGCTGGCCTGCAGCAGAATGCGCGAACTGAGTTTATCAGGTTGAACTTGATGTCTTTGTCGAGCGCGGTGATCTTGGGCGCCGGCTTTGTCCCGTCCATCTCGTCGGGAGGCATGCGGTAGCCGAGACGCTTGAACATATAACCGTTCTTGTTGAGCGCCGGCGGAACAGTATGGCAGGTGTAGCACTTGACTCCGTATTTGCGTGCAAACGCCGGAATTGCATTGCCAGGCTGTGGCATCAGCAAGACGATGCAGAACACCAGGAGGATTGCCTTGAGACCTGAGGTCCAGACTTTCATGTGCGGGAGCTCCTGCCGTCTCCAACAGCATCTCCAGAACCAAACGTCGCTGTCTTTCCTATCAATTACTTACATGCGGAATCCATGAGGGATTGGGGATATCATTCCCCGATTTCCGACTCCGATTGGGGAATGGATTCCCCACCTTGTGGCTCTCGCTCCTTTTTCAGCAGCGCGTAAAAGGTCTTTCGGTCGACCCCAGCTTCGCGAGCGGCTGCGCTCACGTTGCCATTGCATCGGGATAGGACGGCATTCGCGTATGAGGTCTCGAAGCTGGCGAGATATTGCTCGCGCGCATCCTTCCAGGGGAGCGAAGAAAGGCTGCTGATCAATTCCACTTTTGGCGAATCTTCTTCCACGTCTTGAGGGCCCAAAACGCCCCCGGGATGCAAGGCCGTCAGCCTTTCCATGACGTTTTTAAGCTGGCGGACATTACCGGGCCAGCGCTCTTTGAGAAGAGCTTCATAGAATAGAGACGACCCCGAGAGGCTCTTTCCATAGCGACGAGAAAATCGCTCGAGAAAGAATCGTGCCAATTGTTGAATATCCTCTGGCCTCTCCCGTAATGGCGGCAGCTTGACCGTGATTACACTCAGTCGGTAGTAGAGTTCCTCGCGAAATGTCCCTGCCTTGATTTTTGCGATCAGGTCCTGATTGGTAGCACAAACGATCCGACAGTCGACGCGGATCTGCGACAACCCGCCCAACCGTCGAAGCGCCCGTTCCTCGACGAAGCGAAACAGGCGCGTTTGCAGTTCCACTCCCAGGTCACCGATCTCATCGAGGAATAGCGTCCCGCCATCTGCCGATTCGATCAGCCCCTTCTTCGTTCGTTCTGCCCCGGTGAATGCTCCGCGCTCATAACCGAATAGTTCGCTCTCTATTAGAGATCCGGGCATAGAGCTGCACTCGACGGGCACGAATGGCCCTTCCTTGCGTCGACTGTGGTTGTGGATGAATCGTGCCGTAACCTCCTTGCCGGTGCCGCTCTCACCCAGGATCATCACGGTCGCGTCGGTTGCGGCGGCCCTACGGCACTTGTCCATCTGATCGAGCATTGTGGCATTTCGACTCTGCGCCGCATCGACCTCACCGAGTGCCTCGAGACGGCCTTTCAGATTTTCAACTTCGTGCTCCAGCTTGGCGTGGGAAAGCGCGCGTTGCACCACGAGAACGAGTTCCTCGCGCTTGAAAGGCTTCTGCAGGTAATCGAATGCGCCATTGCGAATTGCGATCACCGCACCCTCAACTGAGCCGAACGCGGTGAGAAAGACGATGGGCAGGGAGGGCTGGGCTTCATGCAGCCGCGAAAAGACCTCTTCCCCTGTCATTCCGGGCATGCGGATATCCAGAAGAACCAGTTCCGGCGGATTGGCAAGAGCCTCGGCCAGTCCTTTCGCAGGATCCACGGACACGGAGACCGTGACGCCTGGCATTCGAAGCATCCTCTGGATGTTCTCGCCCAGAGCGGCTTCGTCGTCGATGACCAGAATGCGGCTCACTCTGTTGTCCCTCCGGCGAACCAATGGTACGGCTGGCCGCGTGTGAATCGCGCAGGAGGCAGCTCAACTATGAAGCTGGCCCCGCCGCTGTTTCTTGGTTCATATCGGATTCGGCCATCATACATATCCAGAAGGCTGGCCGCTAGAAAGAGCCCAAGCCCCAGCCGTTCTCGCCCGGTGCTTTGCGAGATGAATGGCTCAAAGAGGTGCCCGCGGATATTCTCAGGCACTCCGGGGCCATTGTCTTCGACCCGGATAAAGACTCTCGCACCTGCGGTGCGATAGGGCTCGAGGCGCACCCAAATCGTGGCATTGTCCTGCCCTTTCAGTGCTTCAATTGCGTTGTTCAACAAGCCCCGAACCACCTCTCCGACAACGTGCTCCGGTACATCGACACGCGGCGCCTCAGAGGCTTCCATTACGAGGTTCACGCCGTGGCTCTCGGCCGAGGGCCGCTGCGCAATGAGCGCATCTTCTATAGCCTTTTGTGGAACAGAAGCTTCAAAGACCTCTCCTCCGCGTTCGCGCCGCAGCGCTTGCAACAACGTGCTCGCAATGTTGCTCATATAGCGAGCCTCTTTGAGCATCTGCGTAAGATCGGCGCAGAGCGAGGGGTCGTCCTTGCGCTCTTCGAGAAGAACCTCCAGCCGCCCCGCCACAATCGCTAGGGGGTTGTTGAACTCGTGCATGAAACCAGCCGTGAACTGGCCCAGGAGCGTGAGTTGGTGAGACAGCCTTGCCTGCCTGTCTGCAGCCTGCAACTCCTCGCGCAAGCGGGAGGTGCGGTACTTCACTGTTTCCAATTGGAGCTTTAGTTGCGCGGCCTCTTCCTCGGCCCCCGCTGCGCACGCGAGAAGCCGATTCCGCTGCCGATAGGAGTAAATCACTGTGGGAATAGGAGCAAGCACGATTGCGAGAATTGAAATCAGGATCCGTGAGAACGGGTGTCGATCGCCGAGCCAAAACACAAGTCCGAAAAGCGGCAGAACACAAATCCCACTGAACCACAGAACAAACTGCCCCCGGCCTTTTGGCTGGCTTGGGTCAATCTCCTCTGCTAGCTTTCCTGGCATATCGCTCAAGTGTAGTGCTTTCAGTTCATGGAGTGCCTTCACCAACAGACTCAGTGCCGGGAATCGCCGATTCGCACACCAGTGGAACCCTTTTGTCCCTTCAAGTGCTTTTGGATCGAGGCGTTCTATTGGCGAGTTGTTCGCCAGCAGGCTTCTTTGATGCGCGTCTGTTTCTCAACCTATACGTTTTGACACGGCCGGATCGGTGAGATCCGGCCATTGATTTCGTTGGGTTTAGGAAGGGCGTTTTTCGAGGCCTTTTGTCACGGCCACGATTCGCTTGTGAAGGTCGTTGAGTACACCGCGCTGCTGGTTGAGTTCCCGACGTAGCGGCTGCTCATCGGCTCGGGCCTTCTCGAGCTTGTCGCGGAGATCGTCGTTGATCTGTTCGAGGCACTTCCGGTGGCGGGTGCTGTCCCCGAACGCATCGCCGATGAGGAAGCCGAAGGCCGCGGACAACAACATCCATATAGGTAGGAAGTTTGCAGAGTCTTCGATCATGCGGCGTGCTCTTGTGTAGTTGGGGTGTGCTTCCGAAGCACGCGTTGCACGGTCGCCGTCGAGATGCGATGCTCTTTAGCGATCTGGCGGATACTTTGGCCATGCTGACGGTCCTGTTGGATGGCGAGGTTGTCCAGTACCAGCGGAGCTCGACCGATCCGCTGACCTTCCAGCTGGGCGCGCCGCATGCCTGCACGCACCCGCTCGATGATCAGGTTGCGTTCCAGCTCGGCGACAGCTCCGATGATGACCACGATGGCCCTGCCTAATGGGCCGCCGGTGTCGATCTGCTCGCGGAAGCTGACGTACTCGACGCCTATCCTATTCAACTCGTCGAGCACCTCCAGGAAGTGCTTCACCGACCGGGCGATCCGGTCTGAAGCCCAGACCAGGACCACATCGAAGCGGCCGCGGCGGGCATCGGCCATCATCTGATCGAGTCCCGGCCGTTTGGCCTTGGCGCCGGAGATCCTGTCGGTATACTCCTGGACGATCGCATAGCCGCGCTGGGCCGCCATCTGCCGCAGGTCGTGCAGCTGGGTCTCCGGGTGCTGATCGACCGTGGAGACCCTCATGTAGAGCCCGGCGCGCTTCAAGCGCGCCTGCCCTTCTTGGAAGCGATTCGCGCTTTGCATCGCCTCCGTGAGCTTCTCCAGCTGGACGGGATCGAGTTTGAGTGAGAACTTGGCCTTTTCGTTCAGACCTGCCTCAAGCTGGAGCGAGTAAGCCGAGTATTGGGTTGCAAACTGCCGACCGTCGATGGAGCATCTTTGCCCATCGCCACAGTCGAAGCATTTCTGGTGCCGGTCCCAAGGTTCCATCCCACCCACAGCACAGCAAAGCCAAGAACTAAGCCCCTGCAACCGATACGACGTACAGGCGCGTCTTTACACTCTTGGCTGTGTAAGCTTTCTTTGTCATGACAATCTACAGCGGAACCCGACAGTACCATGGGAGGAATCGGCGCGCAATTGTCGTGAAGAAGTCAGAAGTGCCGCAGTTGAGAATCGATAGCTGCCGACAAGTGTCAGCAGTGCGGTGGGACCGATCATGCCGCCGGATTGGAGCGCAACCTGAAGCGTTCGATTGAACCGCGCTCGCGCTCGGACCGCACCAAGCAGAAGAGTTCTAAAATCGTCCACTAAGGCCGACCATTTAACTCACACATAATAAATATCTTGTAAGCCGCTTTAAGAGAGCTATCATCTTGTGGGTCACCCATAAGAAAGGGTGACCCGTTGTCATCCGTTCCCTAATTTGAGCGCTTCCCCTTTTCTTCTTCTGCGCGAGACTTGCCGTGTAGTTTGCGTACCATTGCCTACGTTTCTCTGCGCCTGCCAGATCAGCGTAATAGAAGGGGAGCTGCCGAGCCCGGAGCGCTATCCTTGTGTCCGACAGCCATGCCAACTGAAAGTCGTGAAATACGCCTTGCCGCCCGTCCTCAGGAGGAACCCTCCTTGGACAATTTCTCCTTTGCAACCGTCGAAGTTCGCGACCCTAATCCCGGGGAAGTGCGTTTCTGGAGGAGGCAATCCCCGCTCTGAAATCCGGAAAGCTCATGATCATCGTTTTCCGACCGATTCGTGCAATTTGGATTTTCAATGAGGAAAGGGGAGGAAAAGTGAAGAGATTTTTAGGCGCTTTTGTTTCAGCGATCATGCTGCTGATGTCTGCGGCTCTTGCGCCTGCATGTGCGCAGGCGAACTGGAAGGTGGCGAGGACACTCCCTATTGGCGGGGACGGCGGTTGGGACTACCTGACCGTCGACTCGCAAGCCCATAGGCTGTATGTGCCGCGTACGACGCACACGATGGTGCTCGATGCCGGTTCAGGTCATGTGCTGGGGGATATTCCAGGACAGAAGATCGCTCATGGCGTGGCAATCGTTCCTTCGGCAGGACGCGGGTTCATTTCCGACGGGGGGGGGCAGTGGCGCGATTGTCGTGTTCGATCTCAAGACATACGCTGTGCTGGGAACACTGACAACGAAACCGGACACGGATGGAATTATTTATGATGCGGCCCTCAATCTTGTCCTGGCTGTCTCGGGCGATGAGGGAGTGCTGATGACATTCAAGCCGGACATCGATCCCAAAGGCAGCAAGATTGATCCGCCGATTGATCTTGGAGGCAAGCCTGAGTTTCTCGCGTCGGACGGATCGAAGGCCTATATCAATCTTGAGGACAAGGACCTTGTGGCAGTTGTAGACCTGCATACGAGAAAAGTGGTTGCGCGGTGGCCTGTTGCGCCGGGTGGGCAGCCGGTAGGCATGGCACTGGACAAGAAGACACACCGTTTGTTTGTGGGCTGCCGCAATCCGCAGAAGCTGATTGTGATGAGCGCGGAGACAGGGAAGGTGCTGGCAGATCTGCCGATCGGCGTCGGTGTGGATGCAACCAAGATCGACGAAGGCCAGGCGTTCGCGAGCTGCCGCGACGGCTCGTTGATCGTCGCTGAGGAGAAGTCCGGCAAGTATGAAGTCGCCGAGACTGTGAAGACTCCTGCCGGCGCCCGGACAATGGGCGTGGACACGGCGACGCATACGATCTATCTGCCGACCGCTGAGTTTGAAGCGCAGCCTGCAGGGTCTGCGGGCCGCCCCAAGGCGAAACCGGGAACGTTCATGATCGTGGAGGTGGCGAGGTAGGCTCGCGTTTCTGTTGCCGGGACTGAAGCCGTAACGGGTTGGCATTCACTCTATGGCTGGCCGTTTGCGCCTTTGGGAATGTGGCTCGTGATGCCTTTGAGAAGAAATTCGCGAATGAGATTCGCGGCTGCATCGGCGCCTGTATTCGCCAATCCGTTGAAAAGGACCAACGATGCTCCGCGATCGGACTCCGGGTAGTACAGGTTAGAAATGGCTGCCGATGAGAAGTTGCCGAGCACGTTGGAGTAGTTCGGTTTCCAGCGGCCATCGTCGGTTCTGGTCATCACTGCGGCGGACATTGCGTAGAACGCACGCGACCGGATGGTGCCCTTCCCCTTGTAGAAGTAACGTGGGTCCTGATGAAAGATAGAAGGATAAACAGCTCTGCCCAGCAGGGTGCCTGAAACGTGATTCGCCAGCGCGGCACCGTACCGCTTTCCATACCCTTCAATTCCGCCGCCATACTCCGGGAAGACACCATGGTATTGTTCGGCACCCGCAATCCCAGCCACAATCAAGAACGAAACCGGATCAATAATCGAGCGAACGCTGAGTTGAAACTTCTGTTTCGCCAGCATGGGTGGCGCGTTCCAGTCGTAGGAGCTGTAAAAGTTTGGAATGACCCCACCGATGCGCTGCTGCACCGCAATGTGCACCTGCTGCTCGGCGAGTTCTTCCTTGCTAGCCGTGACGGTTATGCTGGTGGCCCCGCCCGACACAGTGAGGGTCACTGGTGGCTCGACGCGGACTTCACCTGCCTTCAACTGAATCTGGTTCGAAGTGAAAGTGCTCATCCCAGACCCGGTCACTGTTATCTGGTACGTGGTCGGCTGCAGGCCCTTGAATGCGAATTGCCCATCACTTCCTGACACGACGGTCCGTACATTGGCATGCAATTGGTCCGCGAGCGTCACCTGCGCGCCCTGCAGTACGTCTCCACTCGTGTCGATTACCGTCCCGGAAATACTCCCGGTGTCCGTCGGCAAGCGGCTGGTTGATCCTGATTGACCGGCAGGTTGTGCGGGTTGAGGGGCACTTGGAAGAGCGCCGTCGTCGGCCGTCGATTTGAGACTGTCCTGCGCATGAGCAGTCAAACCCGCCAAGACGCAAAACGCCAACAATATAGGACTCGCGACCGGCAAGAACTTGAACACACGCGCGATTTCGACCAATCAATCCACCTGCCTCTATCTGCTAGACGTAATGCAAGAGCGAGTGTAACGGTAGTAAACACATGACAGTTTTGTCATCTTGGAGACAAGAACGGAGGACGACCACCGGACGGCATCTGTATTCCGTCAAGCTGCGCACTGGCGCCGCGACTTACTGATCAGATAGAACATAGATGCGGTATGGAGACCGTTGCTTCTGAATCGTGGACGGCGATCGGGCCCGCAAGGGACTCCGGTTGGAGGTCGAAATGGAGCGCGCGCGTCTCAAATTCGGCTGCTCACTTCGCGCAATTGAGGGGCTATGGTCGAAGCGGAGATCGATCTCGGATGACGAGGAGATGGTTGAAGTGACAATGGACGACGCGCTCGGCTACCTTGCTAGAGGAAACGAATAACCGCTTACTGAGCGGGAGCTGCAATATTAGCAACTTCTCCTTGTTCAAACAGTCCCAATGGCATAGATTTGTTGTCCGCTGATCGCGCGTAGTCACCACCCAGGGTTACGTCTGCTTCAGCAGCGCATTCAACGGTCATGTCGCCATCTATCCATCACGACCTAAGCATGGCTACCTTACATGGGTCTGCGCCATTGGTAGTGTCAGCGTGATCAGTGCCCCGCCGCCCTCACGATTCGATGCGGTCACCGTTCCACCATGGGCGCGCACCACAGCATCCACGAAGGCGAGGCCGAGCCCGTGGCCGTCCGACTCCTTGCCTTTAACGCGCAGTTCAAATAAATGAGCGCTGACCTCCGGTGAGAACCCCGGCCCATCGTCTTCCAATGAGAGCATCGCGACACCATCTTCCGACTGCAGTTGCACTGTCACCGTGCACCCTGCCGGCAGATGCTTCACTTCATTGTCAAAGAGATTCGCAATCATCCGATGAATTAGCGCCTCGTCAGCATCGACGGTCATCGAACCTGTGCTGCGCAATCGAATCTTCAGTCCCTTTTCCGACATCGATGGCTCGTACAGATCGATCATGATGCGCAGAAGCTCGTCGAGGTCGATCTCACTTCGCGAAAGCCTCAGCGCGTCTGCTCTCGCCTCTGCTACATCCAGTGAAGCGTTCAGAAACTCCGTCAACCGGTCCAGTTCGTCGATCGCGGAGATAATCGGCTCAAGCTGCTCCCCGTGCGTCGTCGCGGACAGCGACATCTCGAGCTTTCCACGAATCGCCGTAAGCGGGCTGCGCAGATCGTGCGCCAGTGAATCCGTGATTGTGTGCAGCTGGTGCATCGAGCTCTCGATCCGGTCGAGCATACGGTTGAGCGTTCGCGCCAGATGACCCACCTCGTCGTTGCGCACACTCGTTGGCACCCGCGCGTTCAAATCGGAGTGGCCGATCTGCGACGCCGCCTCAGTGATGCCGCGAACATGGCTCAGCATCCGGTGCGTTGTGTAAAACACGATGCCAAATCCTAGAAGCACCAGCAGCAGCCACAGAAGGAAGAAGCGCAGGCGAAGATTGTTCAGCACTCGCAACTCATCGCGTTCCGAGAGCCCGAGGTAGATGTGACTTCCGTCATCGATCTTCATCGATGCCACGCGAAAGGGAATCGCCATCCCGTTCACATGGAGATCCGTGGGCCGGTCGGGAAGAATCGTGCTCATCTCGATTGCGGCCAGATACGGTTCGCTGTTACCCGGTCCAGCCCACAGTTGCAGAGCCCCATTCGTTCCTCTCTGCAGAAAAAACACCGAATCGTTTTCGGCGTTCTCCGAGCGCATCTTGTTCGGAACTTCCTTGCTCGCCAGTTCTGCAATCTCGCCCACCACGCGGCCGTAGAGCGCGTTCTTCGGAGTACGCTCGGCGACGTCGCCCAGCACCTCGACCTCGCCGGACAAGCCATGCGTCGCTGCGCCGCTGAATATCCGCAGCTACAAACCGGTGCAGAAAGATAAACACCAGCATTGTCCCGCAGGCGTATGCGAGCGTTGCCCAAAGCGAGATGCGCCATGCTGCACTATGCATGACCGGCTTAGCGGTCTTTGAGGACATATCCCACACCTCGCAGCGTTCGAATCAGCGGCTGCTGCCCTTTGCCATCCACTTTCCCGCGCAATCGGTAGATGTGCACATCCACGACATTCGTGTCCGGCTGTATACGCATGCCCCACACCTTGTCCAGGATCATCGACCGGGTCACGACGCGTCCGGCATTTCTGCACAGGTACTCAAGCAGGATGAATTCCTGCGGCGTTAGCTGCAGTACCTCACCAGAACGCGAAGCCTCTCGGCGCAACAGATCCAGTTCCAGATCGAGCACACGCAGCTTTGTAGCTTCGTTCCCTGTCGGGCTATTTCGTCTGAGCAGATTGCGCAGCCGCGCAAGCAACTCGGCCAGCGCAAAGGGCTTCGTCAGATAGTCGTCGCCCCCCTGTTCCAGGCCACGTACTCTGTCATCGACCGAGCGTCGCGCGGAGAGGATGAGTACCGGAGCCTTCACTCCAATCTGTCTCATTCGGAGAATCAAGCTGATTCCGTCCTGGTCGGGAAGTCCCAAATCGACAATCAATATGTCGTAGCTGCCTTCAAGTGCCAGACGCTCCGCACTCTTACCATCTGAAGCCGCGTCTACCTGGTATCCCGCCTCCTCCAATGAATGGCGAAGAAAGCTCTGGATATCATGTTCGTCTTCCACCAGCAGGAGTCGCATGCATGGAATATTAGTGCATCCACCGCATGCGTCTCTTTGACGAAGTTAAAAGCGCGTTGGGTTTCGCGGTGCTCATACAGCACACATGAACGAATTGTCATGTTCAGGTTGGTTTGCCGTCATTTGCATTCAATATGGTCAATATGAGAGGCACGTGCTGCTTCATCCCCAAAGATGAACAAATCGTCATTCACCATCGTCGTCGCCGATGCTTTCCAAAGTGAGCGAACCCGCGTCTTACCAACACGTTCGACAGCTCGCTTCCGGCGAGACCGTGCATCGACTGTGGTCGATAATCTCAGGGCAACGAGGGCCTGGGTGCCAGAAGATCCAGAATTACCCCAACTCGAAGAAGAGCTGAATAAAGTCCTGCTCGAAGAAGCGATTCGAGAGGCCCTTCCCCTTCCTTCGGTGCTCGATGTCGACTTTGAATCAGCACTGCGCCATGTTCTCGACAATCCCGGCAGCATGGTACGCCCACGCATGGTGCTTCGTGTCGCGTCGGCCTATGGCCTCGACGCCGAAGCGGCGTACAGTCTGGCGATTGCCCTTGAATACTTCCACACCGCATCACTGGTCTTCGATGATCTTCCCTGCATGGACAACGCTCTCGAGCGTCGCGGGGCGCCCTGCGTGCACGTGCAATACGGCGAGGCATCTGCGATTCTCACTGCTCTTGCCCTGATCAATCGTGCCTACGCGCTCACATGGCAGACACTTTCAGGATGCCCGCGTGAGAGCCGTAACCAGGTGATGACCTACATTGAAAGGCGCCTTGGCGTCGACGGTATCCTGAACGGGCAGAGTCTTGATCTACATTTCTCAGGCTTGCCTCACAATCGAGAAACCACTGAGCGCATCGCCCGTGGCAAGACGGTTTCGCTCATTCGTCTCACACTTGTTCTTCCCGCTATGCTCGCCGTCGCGCCAGCGCGCGAGATTCAGTTGCTTGAACGCATTGCTGTCTGCTGGGGGTTGGGCTACCAGATCATCGACGACCTTAAAGATGTATTGCAGACCGCAGCGGAGACGGGCAAAACCGCGTCGCGCGATGAACTGCTCGACCGTCCTAACATTGCTGCGGCGATTGGCATCAGTGGAGCTGTCGAGCGCCTCGAAAGACTCATGCAAATTGGCGATCATACAATGCGTCATCTCCTTGTCCGAAGGCCGGCCTTGTCGTTCCTGCAAAAGCTTCGCAGCGACCTGCAGGGCGAGCTGAGCCAGGTAACCGAAAACGCCTGCGAGATGGAGATGTGCATCCGAGTTCGGTCATGATCTTCTTCAAGCTGATCCTCACCAATCTCCGCCGTCACCGCATTCGCTCGTTCATCAGCGTCGCCGGAATCGCATTTAGTGTTGCCGCCATGCTCACCGTGGTCACCATCCTGCAGGGCGCAATCGGCATGTTCTCAAGCATCCTCTCGAGCGACAGCGAAATCATCGTCTTCGAACGCAACGTATCCGACCTCTTCTTCAGCAATGTCCCCGCCACGGTCGCAGGTGAAATCGCGACGCTGGCCAATGGTTGCGCACGCTGATCCCGTCCTCTTCGGCATCGTCTCCAGCGCCGATCACCCCATCATCACCTGCTTCGGCGTCACGCCCGATGATGCTCGCATCCGCAAAGCAACATTGGGTCGCCGGCGATCGCGCCAAGTTCGCTTTCGGCAACAGCAACGATACGTCGTACTCGGTTCGCGTGCAGCCGACTTCCTCGGCGCAACCGCTCGGCAGCAGAGTTCCCATTGGTCATGGCACCTTTCACGTCATCGGAATCCTCAAGACCGCCAATGGCTTTGAAGATGGCGGCGTCTTCATGCCGCTCACTTCCGCGCAAAGCTTCTTTCACAAGGACGGCTCATCCGTCATCACCATCAAGCTGCGCAGCAAAGAAGATGCCGCCGCTTTCAAAGCAGCAGATCAAGCAGAACTACCCCAACCTCATCGCTCTCGAAGACGCTGAGTTCTCCGCGCTCCTACTCGCAATTCAAGATCCTCAAGGCCACCGCATGGGCCGTCGGCGGATGCGGCCTGATCCTCGGCGGACTCGGCGTCGCCAACACCATGATCATGTCCGTCTTCACGCGCATCCGCGAGATCGCCATCCTTCGCGTCAACGGCTTCTCCAAGACACAAATCGCCGCCATGATCTTCGGCGAGTCGTCGTGTTGTCTCCGCATTCGGCGCAATCCTCGGACTCTCACTCGGCGTCGTTGTGCTCTTCACGCTCAAGCATGTGCCCGCTCTTGACGGCTACGTCGACGCATCCATCAAGCCACTGCATCATGCTCATCGTGATCGTGCTCGCGTTGCTCACTGGCATCGCCGGAGCACTCTATCCGGCCGCCTACGCCATGAGAATCCGTGCGGTGGAGGCGCTTCGCTTCGAATGAGCACCCTCGCCACATCGCCCGACTTTCGAGGCCGCATCGTTCTTCGCGCTGAAGAAGTGTGGAAGAGCTACGAGGATGGCGCAATCGCAGTCCTCAAAGGTGTCGACTTTGAAGCAGCCGAGGGAGAGACCGTCGCGCTCTGCGGTCCATCAGGATGCGGCAAGAGCACACTGCTCCACCTCTTCGGTGGGCTGGACAACCCCGACAGCGGCCGCATTTCCGTCAACGGAGTCGAGGTCAATCGTCACCGCAATCTGCTGCACCTTCTGCGCCACGAAGTCGGATTCGTCTTTCAGCTCCACAATCTCATCCCCGACCTCACCCTCGAGGAGAACTGCCTCATCCCGGCAGTTGCCGCGGGAACCGATCGCACCATAGCGCGCAATCGCCTTCGAGATCTCGCAGACCGCACCGGTCTCAGCCACCGCCTCAACCACCGCATACAGAAGCTGTCCGGTGGCGAACGCCAGCGCACCGCCCTCTGCCGCTCGCTTGATGAACCGGCCGCGCATCGTCCTCGCTGACGAACCCACCGGCTCTCTTGACGAGCAGTCCAGTGATTCGGTCTTCCAGCTTCTTCTTGATGTTGTAGCGACCGAGGGCGTCACCCTCCTGATGGCCACGCACGACCGCGGCCTCGCCGAGCGATGCGATCGCCTCGTCGAAATGCACGATGGGAGGATCTATGAGTGCAACGCAGTCTAGCGTACTCCCGGCTCACGAACCGGTCATCGCGCACTCCGGCCCATCATCTGCGATTGCCGGAGCTGCATGGCACGCTCTCTGTGGCTCATCGTCGGCAACGCCATCGGCGTCATGCTGGCGCTGCTCCTGCTCATCCCGTCTCTGAATTCACTTCTCGGCGAGTGGACCTACGGTCGCTTCATGATGGTCCACATGAACATCCTTCTCTACGGATGGTGCAGCCTCCCGATGCTCGGTTGGCTTTTCAGAATCTACGGCGCCGAACAGGGTCCCACCGCCTCGTGGTGCAGGCCCGTGCTTTGGGCATGGTCCTCGACTCTCTTTGTCGGCTCGCTTACCTGGCTCGAGGGCCACTCCAGCGGCAAGCTATTCCTTGACTGGTCCGGATACGCGCGCATCGCCTTTCCTCTCGCCATGCTTGCGCTCTGGATCCTGCTTGCGTTCTCTCTTGTCCTGAACTGGAACTCTTCGCCCGGCAAATGGTGGACTACGAATGCAGTCAGGGTCATCGGCCTCGCCGTCCTCCTCGCCGTTCCGTTTGCAATCTATTCCGCTTCGGATCTACGGGTGTATTCCGCGATCAATCCCGACACTGGGGGCCCGACCGGCCAGAGCCAACTGGAGTCATCTCTCGGTGTGGTTGCCATTCTGCTCATGGTTCCGTTCGGTGTTGCGCGGCGCAAACTCGGACACGCTCGTTCACTCGCGATTTCGGGCGCTGTCTTTGCTGGCGAAGCGATCCTGTGCTTCACGCTCAATCATGGCGACGTCAGCCATCGTCTTCCGTCGCAGTATCTCAGTCTTGGCAGCATGCTCCTCTGGCTGCCTCTGGTTCCCGCATACTATGCGGCATTCGAGTGGCATCGGAACACGCGCACATGGCGCGCCGCGCTTCTCTGGTGGTGGGGATTCCTCGTTGTCTCCGGATGCCTCATGTTTCTCCCCGGCGTCCTTGACCACTTCAAATTCACTGACGGGCTCGTTGGCCATTCACTCATCGCCGTGGCGGGATTCCTCACCGCAATGCTTGCCCTCGTGATGGTCCAGTTGCTTGGCGAAGATGGTTGGATCTTCACGCGAACCTGGTCTTTCCGTCTCTGGAACTGGAGCGTTTTCGCCTATGTTGTCCTGATGTTCGTCGCCGGCTGGATTGAAGGAAACAATCCGGCATTCACCATCGTTCCCGGCATCATCACGCAACATCTTCTATGTTCTGCGATTGGTCACCGGCATGTTCATGCTTGTTGCATCCGTTGAATGGCTGGTGGCTGCATCAGCGCTTCTTCGCAAATCTGCGCCGAAACCCTCTGGACTCTATCGGGAGGTTGCAGCATGAAGGACTCACTTGTTTTTGGATATCAGGTCTTGACCGGGGCCTCCGACACACTCACCGGCGCACTGCTCATCGCATCGCCCGCGCTCACGGCGCGCATGTTGAGCCTGCAGGTTCCCGTTGATGCTTTGCCGTACCTTGCGTTCGTCGGTGCCTTCGTACTCTCCGTTGGCCTCGGCTGCTTCTACGGTGCGTGGCTCGTCTACAAGGGCGATTCCCTCAGGAGGCTCGGACCCGTCTGGCTTCTGACCGCACTCACGCGCAGCGCCGTCGCGATCTTCCTGTTTACAGGGATCCTCGCTGGAACGCTGGAAGCCACTTGGCTTACCGTTGCAATCTTCGACGGAGGGTTGGCCATCTTCCAGGCCGCCGGAATGCGCGGAGGATGGTTGACCGATGTTGCGAGTAACCCAAAGCCAGAGATACCACATCCAGAAGCTGCAGCCATGATGTCGACGCGACAATCAAGAGGTGGCGATCCCGGCACAGCGTGGAAATGGACGCACCTACTGTGGTTTTGCGATAAGTTACGCCAGTCCCCATGGCAGGGCACATGCCTTGTCGCCATCACCTATGTCTATCTTCCTGATCTTCGCCCAGTTCGCATTCATTCATCGGCTCGCTGTTCTTGCCATCGCAGGTCCGCATTTAAAAGTCGTGATGGCTGCAATGGCCATCGGCGGAATCCTCTTGAGTGTGCTGGCTCCCCGCCTCACCCTCTGGCCCGCCCCGCGTACGCGCCTCCAGATTGCGTTCGCTCTGTCTGCCGCAGCAGCATTTCTCTCGCTGTTGCCGCTCGGCCTGACCACCGCCGTCAGCCGTCGCAGCACTGATCGGTGCAGGTCTGGCCATCCTCACAGTCACCCTCGCCACACATTTGCGTCAGTTCACCGGCTCCCGCCACGCACTGTTCAAAGTCGGTCTCGGCACCGGCATTGCCTATCTGTTCTGCAATATCCCGTCATTCTTTACTGCGACTCCCCAGGTGCAGGCAGCGGTCTCCGGCCTGCTCTGTCTCGCGGGGATTGTTGTGGCTCGCCTCAACCGTGAAGCTCAGCCTGAATCGAATGCACCCGCGCTATCGCTCAACTTTGCCGTTCGCTATCGTCGTCGCCTCTTTTGCCGCACTCGTCTGGCTCGACTCAGCTGCCTTCTTCATCATCCAGAACACCACATCATTGAAAGCCGGCACGTGGCAAGGTGCGTCCCATCTCTGGGCCAACGGTCTTCTGCATCTTGCCGCCGCGCTTGGGTCGCGCATGGTTACTAAGTCGCCGCGGATTGGCCATGACTCTCGCCGCCTCTGTTGCGGCTCTCGCATTTGCGTGTCTGCTCTTGCTCGATCCCTCTCGCGCCTTGCCGGCATCTGTCTTCTATCCCATCGGCGTCTCGCTCTATTCGGTTGCACTCGTCGCCTATCCGTCGTTGCTTTCGGCAGCCACATCCTCCGCCGAGCGAGCCCGCCAGGCAGGTTGGATCTACGCGATTGCCGGTTGGCTCGCCTCCGCGTTGGGCATCGGAATGGGTCAGAATCTCGGTCACGTACCCGCGGTCTTTGTCATTGCCGCCTGTGCCGTCGTGCTTCTTCCCATGCTGATCAGGACGATTCGCACCCGGGTACGCGAACTGGCTCTTGTCGGCGCCGTGCTTTTCGTCGCCTTCGTTCTCTATCGCATGCAGCCCCCCGCACCTCAGGCTTCCTCACTCTCACCTGTCGATCGCGGAAGACTCGTATATATCTCAGAGGGATGTATCAACTGTCACTCTCAATACGTTCGCCCCAACTCGACCGACGTCCTCATGTGGGGTCCTGTCGAGAGTCTCGACAGCCTGCATCGTGAGCGCCCGCCTCTTATTGGCAATCGACGCCAGGGACCCGATCTCTCGCAGGTTGGCGTTCGCCGCTCCCCCCTCTGGTTCAAGATGCACTTGTTCGACCCGCGCGAAGTCAGCGGATCCTCCATCATGCCTGCCTACACATTTCTGTTCCAGGACGAGAGAGGCAATGACTTGGTTGCATATCTCTCCAGCCTTCGTAGTCCGGCCGCAGAGCAGCACATCGCCGATGAAGAGCAGTGGCATCTGCCTGCTGATGTCGTTGCGCAGGCAGATGCTGTTGAAGGCCAACCCCTCTACGGCCGCTTCTGCGCCACCTGTCACACACCCAACGGCCGCACCCGCACCGCGTGGCAAGCCGACTTCGTGGAACAGCCTGCAATCCTCGCGAGCAGGCGCCCTCAGAGTTGCACAATCGGCAAGAGCCTCATCATTGCGTTTTGATCACCTGGTGCGCATCATCAAATTCGGCATTCCCGCTTCTGATATGGCCGGTCATGAATATCTGTCCGACAGGGACATTGCTTCGCTGGCTCTTTGGTTGACGCAAAACACCGCGCAGTCTGTCTCACACGCATCGAATCAAATCAGCACTGGAGAGAAAGAATGATAGCCGTAGACCCGCTCCGTAATCGTTGCTTTGCCTCTGCTCTTTTCCGCTGGCGCCTATGCCCAGCACCAGACCTTCACCGTCAACCCTGACGCCAGCCAGGTCGCATTCGCTCTCGCCGGAAGTGGACACCATGTCAACGGCACATTCCACGTGCAAAGCGGATCAATCGACTTCGACCGCACGGCGCAGACAATTTCAGGATCGGTTGTTGTCGGCGCGGGAAGCGGAAACAGCGGCGAGGCAAGCCGCGACAAGAAGATGAACGCTGACGTCCTTGATGTCCCACACTACGCTGAGATTTCGTTCGCCCCCAAGAGCTATCAGGGGAAGATCGCGCCCAGCGGCGACTCATCCATTCAGGTCACCGGCATATTCACGCTGCACGGCGCACCCCATGACCTGACCGTTCCCATGCAGATTCATATGGAGGGTGGCGCTCTCACGGCCAAAGGGCACGTCACCATTCCCTATGTGCAGTGGGGCCTCAAGGACCCCAGCGTATTCATCCTCAAGGTCGCCAAGGAAGTCGACATCGACCTCACTCTGAGTGGCAAGGTAACCCCCGCGAACTGAAGCACGATTGCTCAGTCGGCCTTAAGATGCAAAGGGCTGCGCCTCGCGATGAGTGCGTCGTCCTTGGCATTCTATTTCCGACGGGACTCCCAGCCGCCAGACTCCACATTTTTCTTCGCGAGATGATCCTATACTGCTGCTCGATCGCTCCCGCAGTACGCGCCAATTCGGGTACGTGCCCACTAACCTCTGGCGCGTTGTTTGCGCTAGAGTGACCTATTCGGTCATGCCGGAATCCGCTGGCCACTTGTCAGGTTTCCCGCGTGCATAACGCATCTTGCATGACCCCGGAGGCTGCGCCAAACAGAAAAGTTCTAAGATCGTCCGCTAGGGACGACCATTTCTGTGGAGCAGATCGTATCTGATCTGAACCAGTCCGAGGTAGGTGTTGGATCAAGGTCCAACAGATGCGTGACAAAAGTCTAAAGCGGTATTTGAGCCAAGGAATCCGTGAAGCGCGCAAACCGATCTTCAACTCACCGGTGTGGCTGAGAGAGTCGAACGATGCCGGCTTCGACAACTCCTTGGGAATTCAGAAGGCATTTAGGGTCCAAATCTAGGGTATTTACCGTAGAGGATGTGGTCGGCTACGGCTGCATGCTGTCACAGTGCAAAGCCGGGCCGTGGTGCAATACTTGCACGGGCTTCGATTTATTCCCATACCGCACTCAAATGGCAATAGCCGTACGCCATGCTGCGGGTCAGGAGCAGCCCACCGGCAATCTTGCTGTTCGGGGATTGCATTTCATCAATGAAGTTGAATAAACGTACTTCCTATCCGGAAATACCGGCCAGCTCAACTGCAGTGGCCGTCATAGCCCTTGAGCCGCACTTCACTCCAGCCCAGCTGGCAGAGATGTGGCATTTATCGCCTGACTGCATCCGGGACATGTTCCTCGATGAAGCCGGGGTGCTCAAGATCAACCGGCCCGAAACAATGCACAAGCGCGGCTACTGTTCGCTTCGCATTCCAAGGTCCGTTGCTCACAGGGTCCATTGTCGACTTCAGGCGAAGTAGATCTCGTCTGTCACCGTGTCCGGTCCTGCGGGGCCGGACATCTTCCTTTGGCGCAGGTCACACGCCTGATCCCCACGACCCGATCACCAGCCGATCCATCCTGCCTTCCCTTCACCCACTTTGCGTAGTGTTTCTCGGTGGTCTTGATGGTATCCCCGAGAGCCTTGGCGACTTCCTCCATGGGCACGCCCTTCTCCAGCAGATCCACGGCGAAGGTGTCGCGGAGCCGGTGCGAGACCATGTGCGTATCGCAACGGATGCCGGCCGCTTCAAAGAGCGGTCGAAGGTAACGGTTGGTGAACGTCTTCGCGACCGTGTTCCCGAGTCCGTTGCCGCTCCAGAAGAGGTACTTCGGGCTATCGTTCGCGAGCTGGAGCAGTTCCTCGGCAACGTCAGGCGGGATCGGCACGGACACATCCGTGCCGGTCTTCTGGCGGCTGGTCACGACGCGGCAGACTCCCTTTTCCGCATCGTGGATGAGGTCTTTACGCTCCAGAGTGAGGGCATCCTGGATGGCAAGCCCGGAATACCGCATGAGCCGGATCAGGGCGTGGACACGCTGCCTGGTTCGGTCGGTCAAGCCCTGCGAACTCTGTTTGCCGTCCCATCGTTTCGGGTTGACCACATATAGTGCGTCGAGCAACCGGGTGTACTCCTCCCCCGTGAGGGGCATCGTGGGCGGTTCATCCACCTTGACCTTGGTGACGACCGGGATCCGTTCCAACCACCCCGCCTCGTAACCATAGCGCAGGAAGCTGCGGAGCCGCTCGCGCACTTTGGATCGCGTGGTGCTGCTCGGGTACCACGTCTCCCAAGACGCGCAGAAATCCGTGAGCAGTTCCCGGGTGATGCCCTGCACCGTGTAGATGCCCCGGCGCTCGCAGTACAAACTGAGGCGCGACAGTTCCAGGGTGTACTTCGAAAGCACCCCTGAGGAAACCCCCGCGACTCTTTTGTCCTTGAGGAACAGGTCGACCCCGACCGACATGGCCCGGACTTCATCCTCAGGCCTCGACTCGGCCGTGCGCCCCGCCGTTGGTCCTGAAGCTGACGCTTAGCTTCCTCGGCCTTCTCCCATGAGCGGGTCCCGGTCTTGCGGCGGTATTGGGTTCCGTTTTGCGTCCAGCGCAGGTGCTTGGGGCAACTGCAACGGCGCGAGAACTCATCGCCGGTGTACCGGCAAGGTTTTCCGTCCTTGAACCCGTGCCGGACAAAGACGGTGATGACCGGAGCGTTCACGTGCTGCCTCCCATGTACGGAAGACGCGTAGCACAGATTTAGCACAACTGGTCAACTCCAGTTTTCTAAGTTGTTTATTATAAAGTATTTATACTTGGGGCGGCTAGTGGGGATCGAACCCTCGACATCCTGAGCCACAGTCAGGCGTTCTGCCGCTGAACTATAGCCGCCACGTACCCCTTTGATTGTAGCATCGAACCAATGGGCCCGAGCCGACCCACGCCGCCCATGTCACCTTTCGAAGCCAAACCGCCGCATCCAGCAACCATTCACGCCTCCGGTGAAAGAAGTAATCGAGCCGACCGGCCGCTGGAGGCGAGGTGCCGGACTCTTCCGCGATCGCACCCTGGAAGGCTGAAATCTCTGCTCGATGAGGCATTCCGCATTCCCTTCACCCGGATGCGATTCGGGATCGACGGTATCATCGGCCTCGTTCCGGGCTTTGGCGACGTGATCGCCGGGTTCTCTCGCTCGTGATTCCTTTTGCAGCGTGGGTCGCGGCGTGCCCTACATCACCATCATGCGCATGACTGCGAACCTTGGAATCGATGTCCTGGTCGGATCAATCCCGATCTTCGGTGATGCTTTCGACATCGGGTGGAAAGCGAATCGGCGCAACTACAAGCTGATTCAGCGCCACCTCGGCAACCGCGCCGTCACACCTGGAGGGACTGGGTGTTTCTGCTGCTGCTCGCCTGCGGTATCGCACTGGTCTTCGCCATCCCGATCTTGCTTGTCATCTGGCTGCTGAGTTGGCTCATTCATCCGTGAGCCGCGATCTGGACGCCGGGAAGCACACTGTTCCGCGATACAATCAAGAGAACACGTCGGGGCGTAGCGCAGTCTGGTAGCGCATCTGCTTTGGGAGCAGAGGGTCGGGGGTTCGAATCCCTCCGCCCCGACCATTTTATCTTCGCGCATCGATGTCATAGACATGTGCTTGATCCGAGGTCTCAGAAGCGAGACCCTTCGACCTTGCTCAGGGCAGGCTCTGGGGCACCCAGATTCCTCACCCCTCAGATTCTTGGGATGCTCTGGACCCCATCATGAGTCCGACCTGCCGGAATAGCGTTCCGCCTGTCGGATCGAATTCGTGCCGGGAATGGCCCCGGTAAAATGGTCTGGAAGAGATCATTAAATATTGAAGGCTCATCAGCGCATCGTCACATGACCGAAGGCATGCGCGAATTTCCCTAAGTGGTGCTATCGTAACCAGTACATTGGATTTACAGCGGAACAACCATCGTTCAGCACAGGGCACCGTGGCCGAGACCCGCTAACCACGAGGATGAGGCGCTCGTCGAAATCGACGTCACACTTCAAACTCCGGAAAGCCAGGTACGATTTGTCATACCCCCCGCAAGTCACGACAGGGCAGCCCCTTTCGCATTTTCGCCCGTTGGGTGGTCGTGTGCGCAACCTGCGGCTATGGATTCTGCCCACCATTCTTGCGACATTTCTGGCCCTGCTCACTGGCTGCGGTGGCGTCACGGTCATCGCAAACTCTGCAAACGGAACCTTCTCTATCTCGCCCGTCAAAGCGGCCATCGACACAAACTGCACCGGTTGCAATGCAACGAATGTGCATGGCAGCCCCGTTCACCAGTTCTCCGCGGTCTTCAATGCGGGAGGCAAAGCGCCGGTTACGTGGTCGGTCAGTGGCGGAGACGCCGCCACGGGCGTCGGCAACATCAGCGCCGCTGGCCAATACACACCACCCAGCTATCTCACCGCAGACCGGATTCAGGTCCTGGTGACGGCAACGCTCAAAACCAATCCCAGCGTTCGTGCCACCTCGCTGATTACAGTGACCCCAGGATTCCTGCAGCCGCTTACGCCCGAAAACGTCGCCCTCGGCCCCAATGGAACAGTGACGATTACCGGCTACCTTGCCGAGGCGGGCGGCAGCGGCAGCATCCGCTTTTCGCTTGCCGACTCTCCTACCGGCTCTATTGGCGGAGAGGGCACGCTCGGCGCAACCAATTGTCAGCACTTCGACCGCACCTTCACTTCGTGCACCGTGACGTACACTGCGCCTCCGGTCGCACAATCCGCGAACGTCACTTACGTTGTTGCCTCCACTGGCGATTCGTCGTCGAGAACTGAAGCCGCAGTGCTTCTCAATGCATCCGGTATCGCCAGTAACCCCGCCAGCCACCAGAGCCAACTGGCTGCGCCGATGCAGTTGGGAAGTTCAGGCGGCAACAACAGCGACTTCGACGCGCACGGCAACAACATCAGTGACTGCTGCAGCGGCACACTCGGCGCGCTGGTTCAAGACGCTACGGGCCGCCAATACCTTCTGAGCAACAACCACGTTCTCGCGCGCAGTGACCACGCAGCGGTGGGCGACGCGATCGTACAGCCGGGACTGATCGACAACAATTGCACGCCCAATGGCGATGGCCCCGGCACAGTTCCAGTGGGTGTGCTATCTGCGTGGCTCCCCTTGAGCTCGCCCGCAACAAACGTCGATGAGGCAATCGCACAGGTAGCCTCCCGTACGGTCGATCCATCCGGAAGTATCCTCGAGCTCGGAATACACCAGTCCGATGGCTCTCTGGCCGCTGCGCCCCCCGGGGTTTCATCGACGAACGGAAGGGGTGAAAGTGCAACCTTGCAGTTGCGGGTCGCCAAGAGCGGGAGAACCACGGGTCTGACCTGTGGCAGAATAACCGCGCTTGACGTTGACGTTTCGGTCGACTACTACCGCGACTGCGCAGAAACCCGGCCATATCTCACCAAGTCATTCACCGGCCAAATCGCCCTCAGCGGCGACCGCTTCAGCGACGCCGGCGACTCAGGTGCGCTTGTCGTCGATACCGCAAACGCCGAGCCCGTGGGTTTGTTTTTTGCTGGAGGCACAGATGCTTCCGGTGTCGGTCAGGCCATGGCCAACCCGGCAACGGAGGTTCTCAGCGAACTTGCCACTCAAACTGGCGGTGGCGCCTCATATTCCTTCATTGGGACGACTGACCACGAGGTCAGTTGTCTCAGTTATGGAGACAGCACCATTGCCGCTTCGCAGGCTCGCGCGCTGACGAATCCTGAGATTACTCGTGCCCAACAGGCGCTCAACACTGCACGCATGCTCGTGAACCCATCCGTCGCAATTCTCGGGGTGGCCATGGGAAAGAGCGGCGATCGTCCCGGTGAGGCTGCGGTGATCGTTTATGTTGACGAAAATGCACAGCCGTCGGTTCCGCAGACCATCGATGGCGTACGCACAATCGTTATTCCCACGACCGCGCACGCCGTCGCACTCGGAACCGCACCGCTGACCAACTCTCTACACGGCACCCCGTCGGTTCCAGCGGCAGCGCTCACACAGGCTCTCGCCGCGAAGCGGCAGGCGGTTCGCAAGCTTATCCAGCAGAACCCCGCCTTCTTCGGTGTGGGCGTCGGGCAGAGCCTCGATAATCCGCGTGAGGCAGCCATGGTCATTTACGTCGATCGCAATCGTATCCCCGCTCACCTGCCGTCAACTGTTGCGGGCCTTCGGACGCGCTACATTGTGATGGACCGCCTGCACGTGACGCGCGCGTATTCGGCTGCGTTCGAATCGGGTCGGCACTGCATCCCGCACACGCTGGCGAAACCAGACCACTCCTTTGAGTCGACCCCGAGTCTTCTAACCCGGAGCCTGAATTTGTTTTGATTTTCAGGACTGTGCCGCGCGCTCTAGAAGCGGTTCCGCAGTCCATGTAGCCATTTCCAGCTTTTATGGAAGGTAGCTTCTTCTTAGGAAAGAAGCCACTTCAATGAGATGGCTTCCGGACACAGCAACTGCGGAACCGCTGTAGTGCAGCGATGTCGAGCTTCTTCATCTGCATCATCGCCTGCATCGCCTTCGGCGTCTTCAGGAGATCGGTCAGGCGTGCCGGCACAACTTGCCAGCAGAGACCGTACTTGTCTCGGAGCCATCCGCACTGAATCTCGCTGCCTCCCGCCGTCAGCTTGGCCCAATAATCATCAATTTCCCGCTGTGAGTCGCACCGGACAACCAAGGAAACAGCATCGCTGAACTACTGGAACGGCCCACCATTCATAGCCGCAAATCTCTGGCCTTCCAGCTCAAACGAGATTGTCAGGACGGTTCCCTTCGACCCGCATGGGCCTCCGCATCGGCGGAAGGTCGAAAGCGGCCCTAGCCGAGCATCTCGCCCGCCTCTTGTCTTATCGCAGCCAGGAACGAGCGGAGCGTCTCGACTCTCGATTCGGCCATGTTCATTGCCGTAGTTAGACGCATCTTTCCGGGTAAATCGTTCATCGCATTCGACAAAACTGGCAGGATGGACGAAAACGTTGGATAGCGTGTGTCACGTCCGACCTTGACGATCATGCGCATCGCGCCGATCGCGCCCAGTTGCTCCAGAATATCGGCATCGCGCAGAAGGGTGCCCTCCAAGGTTGTCGGGTCACCCTCGGGCTGATGACATCGAATCGCATCCGCGACCTTTTCAAGCTTTTCGGGCGCGAAACCCCACTCTCTCAGCAACTCCCGGCTCCGCTCAATGGTGTATGGGACGTGATCCCATCCTGATAACTCTGCTGGGTCCGCAGGTCTGTGCCCGAGGAAGACCCCGAGATCGTGCATCCATGCCGCGGCAAACAGAACATCATCGTCAAAATCCATTCCCTCGCCAATTGTCGTGGCCAATGCATAGAGCCGCGGCTGGTGGCCGAATTTGTCAACCGGCCGCGCCTCAGCCCTGATATAGGCCACTACCGATTCGCGCCATCCGCTCTCCGTCATCCCCGCTCCGGCCAGCGTGGGGATATCCGGATGAGGTCCAGTCCACCGAGGTCCTGGACAGCAAATACCGGCGATGCGGCCGGCACTGCGACGATCCCGCGTGCGGGCAAATCGATAGTCCCAAAACTCGGGCTCGAAAGGCGCGCCTCTCCTTCAGCAGCAAACAGGTACGAGAGTCCAGGAGCCTTCTCGCTTTCTCCTGGAAGCGTGGAGCTCGACCGACTCACGTCCACTGGGATTCGCTCCACACAGAAGTAGTCCGCGTCCACCAGGACCGTCCTATCCGTGGATACACTGGGCGGGATCTTGCGCGCGCGGGTCGACAACCTGATCGCCTCAAGGGACTTCTCGATGTGCAACTCCCTTCCCCTCCCGTAGTCGTACATCCGGTAAGTGACATCGCTGTTCTGCTGGGTCTCCAGCAGAACCGATCCGGGCCAGATGGCGTGCACCGTGCCGGCGTCCACATAAAACATGTCGCCGGCCCTCACCGGCATCATTAACAGGCTCCCCTCCAGGTTTCCTGCCTCAATCTCGGCCTTCACCCGGCTCAGAGTGGTGTCCGGCGCCAGTCCAAGGGCCACTTGCGCGTCGAGTTCCGCGGCAAGAGCGTACCAGCACTCCGTCTTCCCGCGGCGCAGTCCATATTTCTGTGCCAGTTGATCGTCGGGATGCACCTGAACACTCAACTTCTCGCGGGCGAAGATCACCTTGATTAACAGCGGCGATTCAGCCAGGACCGCCCCCTCGCCCAGCATGGCTTCAGGAGCTTCACTGAATACTTCCCTAAGCAGCTTCCCTGCCCGTGGTCCGGTTGCCACAACGCAGTCGTCCCCAGTCAGCCAGACTTCTCCGATCGGATCCTTGCCCGCTACCCGGTCGAACCAGGGATGAAGATCGTTCCAACCCCATACCCTGCTCACAAATTGAGGCTGGATCAGAAACGGGGCCATCGCAACAAATACCGAACGTTCCGGTCCCCTCACCTGAGTCTTCCCTGCCTTTTTGAAGAGCATATCGATCACCCCTCACTCGGCCTGCACCGTGTTCCAAAAACCCATATGAAGCTCAAATCGGCTGGCGCGAAGCCCGGCAACATGCCTGCCGTCTTCAGCCGAAGCCATAAAATGCGAGCTCTTGAAACACGCTCGAAATCCCTGCTTGGGCGGAGCGTCGCTTCTGCGGATTCTATCCCATTCACCAATTGAACTTTCCTGCTCACACTTGACAGGAAGGCAATCAGTAAACGAATGCTCTTCAAAAAGAGAGCCTCGCATGAAGCATGTACTGTCGGATGCCCCACGGGTGGTCTGCATATCCCCTGCCGGTGTAGAGTTTCAGATGCAACGAACGGGTTGCTCCCCATGCATTGGAAATGCCCGCGTGTGCTAAAAAAGCGATTCTCTGGAGATTCTGTAGACTTTCTCCTCCCGATTTTCGTCTTCCAATCAAGATCAAACCAGCATGAGACAGGGTGGTAGTCAGATGGGTCGGCTGATGCTGCTGGTGTTTGTCGTGGTCGCGGTGCTTCCCGCCGCCGCGTCCCGCCGCGTCACAGTGGAGCAACTGGAGCAGTCGCTGGTCGCGGACCAGGCCACCCATCGTCCCGACGCCACAGTTGCACGCCAGCTTGCGGATCTCGAGCTTTCTGAGCGGCTGACTGACGTCACCCTGGGCCGGTTCGCAGCCCAGCTCTCCCTGGGACCGCGGACCGCACTGGCGCTCCAGCTCCTGTCCGACCAGTCGGCTTTTCTTGACCCGCCGGTCCACGAACTTCCGGCAACCGCGTTGCCTGATGCTGCCGCTCAACAAAGAATGATGGACCTCGCCCGTGGCTACGCCGTCGAGAGATGGTCCCACCTCCCCGATTTCTTCGTTACGCGCGTGACAAATCGCTTCGATGACTCTCCACAGGCCCTCGAGGCTGGTAGTTGGCCTGTGCGCGCCGGTCTTCACCCGGTTGGAATCACCAACCGCCAGGTCACCTTCCGCGACGGTCAGGAGGTGCAGGACCCGACCTCTCAAACAGCCTCTCCAGAAGGAAAGAATTCAGAGGAGATCGGCCTCCACACCTGGGGTGAGTTTGGACCCGCGCTCTCTGTGGTTCTCTCTGACACGGCGAAAGGCACCCTCACCTTCAATCACTGGGAAACTGCCGTCACCGGACTGGTTGCCGTTTACCGGTACGAGGTTCCGCGCACAGCCTCGCACTATACCGTCAGCTACTGTTGTCAATTCGACGAGCACGTGGTTGGCCGGACTCAATTTGGCTATAGCGGTCGAAATCGCTCTCCACAGCAGGTCGCCAACATCCCCCGCGCTGATAATGTGCATACTTACGTCGAAGTTCCGGCCTATAAGGGCGAACTCTCGATCGATCCCGCCAGTGGTGCGGTCATTCGCATTACGCTCGAGACTGACCTGAAATCCGGCGGGCCACTTTCTCGCGCCGCCACGATGGTCCAATACGGGCCGGTCCGCATCGGCGACCGAAGCTTCATCTGCCCGGTGCGCAGCCTCGCGCTGTCCGTTCAGGAATCGGGAAAAGCAGCGGCCGCCGGCCCCACCGGTTCAGCAACAGCCAACATCGCAAACGATTCGGAATGGTCGGGCCCGGTGAGCAGAGTTCACCACGAACCCGTCCTCATGCTCAACGAGACCCGCTTCATCAACTATCACCGTCTCGGGTCAACGATGCGCATCGTCAACGATGTTGCAGGCGCCGCCAGGCCTGCATCGAGTTCTTCTGCCCCTGGTGCGCAGTCAATGCCCCCTGCGGCGACACCGCAGCCAATACCATCTTCATCCACGCCCGCACCGGGACCAGAAATCGCGGCTGCCCCGCCAGTCCCTGAACCCGCCGCAGAGGCGCCTCCTCAACCCCCGCCGGCCGAGTCGGTAATCCCGGAGATCAGCATGTCTCCCGCGAACACCCTCCCCGACGCTCCGGCCAACGCAACCCAGCCACAGGAACCCGGCTATTCCATCAAAGTCACATCGCGCCTTGTCGATGTGGCAGTCGTCGCCACCGACAAGAAAGGCCACCCGATCGAGGACCTCAAGGCTTCCGACTTTGAGATCTACGACAATGGGAAGAAGCAGGAGATCCGTTCCTTCACAGAGTTCTCAAGCTCCCAGCCACCGCCACAGCCCGACGCGACCACTTCAACGACTCCGTCGCCGGCCCCACCGGAACATGCATTCAATAACCGCGAAGCCGCCGATCAGGCCCCCAGCTCTCCGGCAACAGACTCCGGTTCGACCATCCTCTTGATCGACGAAGGCCACATCGCGTGGAGCGACATGCTTCACGCCCGGGACGAGATGCTCAAATTCCTCGCTGCGCTTGCGCCCGGTGAACGTGTCGGACTCTACAGGATCACGCGCACCGGCTTCCGCGTTATTGAGGAGATCACAAGCGACCATGCCGCACTCGCCGCTCAGCTCAAGAGCTGGACGCCCGCATCGCAGTCTGTCTTGCAGGCGCAGGACGAAGAAACGCGCAATCGCCAGCAGTTCAACGACGTCCATAGCGTAGCCGACCTCAACTCCGTCAACGGCAACCAGGTCGATGTCCCCGACAGCGCAAGCACAACCGACCCTCAACTGCGCTCCATGGGCAGCAACCCTGCCAGGGCTTCGCTCGTTCAATTAGTAGGAGTCGCACGTCACCTTTCTGCGGTTCCGGGACACAAAAGCCTTGTCTGGGTTTCTTCTGACAATGTCTTCGCCGATTGGGAAAACCAGTCTGTTGGGATAGAAAAAAGCCCAAACATGATCGACAGTTTCGCTCTAAGGGTCCAGGAGGCGATGAATAACGCGCACGTGGCCGTGTACCCCTTCGATGTCTCGCAACTCGAGGGTGGCGCCATCAATGCCGACATTCGCACACGCAACGTGGAGTTGAATCAAGCGGCCGCAGATACCGCGGCGCTGGCCGGGTCTGCAACCGGCGCCCAGTCGGGAGGCACCCGCAACATGGCCCCCGGCCGCATCACTGCTGAAATGCAGCAGGACATGCATCCAGTTCAGGGTCCGGTCCGTCAGGTCGCCGCCGCCACCGGAGGACGCGTCATCCGCCGCTCCGCCGACCTTGCGGGTGAACTCGCCGGAATCGTCGACGACGGCCACGCTACCTACATGCTCAGCTTTTCACCGCCGGGTCCCGCCGACGGCCAGTTTCATAACATCACCGTCAAACTCAATGGCAAGCGCGGTGTCGCGCTCCGTTACCGAACGGGCTACCTGTTCGAGAAGGAGCCCGCGACCCTGAAAGATCGCTTTCAGCAGGCGGTGTGGCGTCCAATGGATGTGAATGAAATTGCCGTCGCAGCCGATGTGGCTCCAGGCTCGACCGGCGCCAACGTCAAGATCAATATCGCAGCCGCCGATCTCGGACTCCAGCAGCACGCTGATCGCTGGCTCGACAAGCTCGACATCTTCTTCATCCAGCGCGACGACGAAGGCCGGCACGCGCAGGTCGAAGGCCAGACTCTCGGGCTGCGCCTGAAGTCATCGACGTATCAGCGCCTGCTCCCCGTCGGCGTTCCCTTTGAACAATTCGTCCAAATGCGACAGGACATGGCCTCGTTACGCATATTGGTCGTGGATGAGAACTCGGGCCGCATGGGCTCGATCACGATCCCCGCGCAGGCGATGAAAGCAGGCCATCCATGAGATTTCTGCAGTCTGTTGTTCATCACAATCCGGCGTCGCCGCTGGCGTTTACAATCGGCGTGCTCAATTTTCGGGAGGAATAAGGGAATGAAACGGTTCGGATGGATCCTCATCTTCTTGCTCGCGACTACACCCGCATGGTGTGCCAAAAAAATTACAGTCGCTCAACTGGAGGAGATGCTGAACGCTTTGCACGATCAGAAGAAGACTGATGGTGAGACAGCCAACGCTCTCAAACAGGTCGAACTCACCGAAGAACTGACACGCGTCAAGATGAACAGCTTCGTAAGCCTGGTCCCCGGACCACTCTCGACAGAGCAGGTTTACGTTCTTGAAGCGCGCAGCGCCATGTCCCCGCCGCCTGCCGCTGATTTGCCCGCTGCAACACCCGCTCCAGACGCCGCCGCGCAAAAAGCCCTCCTCGACAAGGCGGCTGAGTATGTTTCCAAGACCTACTCTCAACTACCCTCGCTGACCGCCACGAAGACCACCATTCGCTTCCAGGACAACGTTGAAGCCGCTGCGGCTGCCTCTGGGATGCAGGGCGGCGCTCAGGATATTTCCGTCGGCTCCGCCTCTGTAAGCCCTTTCCAGGCGATTCATTACATCAATTCCACTGAGTCGACCGTCGCCAGTCAACACGGCGTCGAACAGCCGCCTTCAGAGAAGGACAAGACTCCCTGGGGAGCCAACAAGATGATTGTTGTCACCGATCCGGTTCCCAGCCCTGAGCCAGGTATTCCCTGAAGCCCAGGACTCCGGCACGATCAAGTTCCTTCGTTGGCAGACAATCAACGGCAAACCCGCCGCAGTCTTCACCTTTGAAGTGGCGAAGAAGAAAGCTCACTTCCCTGTCGACGTATGCTGCTTTCCGGACGTCTCTGCGGCTGGTAAGGCCAGCTTCTCCTCAGCGGCAGTTGGTGGGTTAACCGGGGGCGGGGGAGGAGCTTCCGGAAATTTCCAGACTTCGACAAGCTGGCATCCTTACAAAGCCAGCGTGCCATATCACGGCCAGCTCTTCATCGATCCCGACACCGGGGTTGTTGTGCGGATGATCACGATGGCAGACTTGAAGCAAACTGAGGTTGTTCACCAGGTAGACACACGCATCGACTACACGCCGGTAACCGTTGATGGGAAACCCCTCGTGATACCGACCAAGACCTACCTCAACACTGAAGTGGTCCCGAATGGCGACTCTGGCTCTGCCGGCAAATTCACGGTGCGCCGCACGCTGTTCGCCACGGAATACAAGAATTATCAGGCCGCGAAATAGATGGCTCAAAACCCGGCGCGGCGGCCTCAATTGGTCGCCGCGCGGATACTGTAAAGCGAAGAAGACAATGAAACGGTTCACATGGGCTCTGTTGTTGATTGCGGCGAGTACCCCGGCGCTTGCCGCCAGAAAGATCTCCGTATCGCAGCTGGAGGATATGCTTCGTTCTCTCCAGCAGGACAAAAAGTCCGACGTTGACTTGTCCACATCTCTGAAGCAGGTCGAACTGACCGAAGAGCTCACGCGTTCCCGGATGAACAGCATGGTGCACTACGTGCCCGGTCCCCTCTCGACCGAGCAGATCTACGTGCTCGAAGCGCGCAGCGCCGCCCTTGCTCCTCCGCCATCTGATTTGCCTGACACTCCTGCTCCCGATGCTGCCGCGCAGATGGCCATCCTCGTCAAGGCTGCGGCCTACATCAATGGCACTTACGCGCAGCTTCCCACTCTGAAGGCGACGCGGACCACCGTCCGTTTTCAGGACAATGTGGAGGCAGTTGCAGCGAGCTCAGGCATCACCGGAAGTGCAACCGAGGTCGTCACAGCATCCGCGTTTGCCAACGCGGCCAGCTTCATCCACTACATAAACTCCACTGAGGACCAGGTCTCCATTCAGCACGGAGCCGAGCAGCTTCCCGCCCAGACAACGAAGATTCCGTGGGGAGCCAATAAAATGATTGCCCTCATGGAACCGGATCCCAGCCTCGTTGTAGTCCACAAGGAGGCACAGGAGGGCGGCAGGATCGAATGGCTTCGTTGGGAACTGGTCAACGGAAAGCAGGCAGCTGTTTATAGCTTCGCGGTACCGAAGAAGGCGTCGCGCCTCGCACTGAATGTCTGCTGCTTCCCGTCCGTCAATCAGACGGGCAAGGCGACCTTTTACACAGCGCTTACCGCGCCAACCCTTGGAGGCGGGGCCAGTGGTGGCGGCGTTACTGGCAACTTCCAGACCAACACCGACTGGCATAACTTCAAAACCACCGCACCATACCACGGCAAGCTCTTCATCGATCCTGACACGGGCATCGTGGTCCGCATGATTGTGGAAACCGAACTAAATCCGAGCGAAGTCGTTCACCAGGTGGATACACGAATCGACTACGGACCTATGAAGGTCCGTGACAAGGTTCTGATTGTTCCGGTGAAGACATTCATCAACACTGAAGTTGTTCCCAACGGCGACTCAGGCGCGGGCGGCTACAAGACGCGCCGCACGCTCTTTACTTCCGAGTACAAGAACTACCAACCGGGCGGCACAAGATAGGAACCGCAGATTTCGAGATAGCTTCAAAAACGCAGACGATCAATTACGACTGATTGGGAAAGTGAGGCTGCACCTTGAAGCGCTTTGCACCGACTCTATTGCTTTTGGCATTGACCACAACTTCCACGGCATTCGCATCTACAAAAGTCACAGTTGCACAGCTCGAGGACAAGCTTGCCTCATTGCAGCAGGCCGGCAAGGAAGACCAGGCCGTTGCAGACTGGCTCAAGGGAATTGATCTCAGTGAACAATTATCCGCCGGTGCGAAGACAGTCTTGGAGAAATCTGCGCCTGGTCAGCTTACGACCGATCAGATTGAGATTCTCGCTGGGCGCAGCGCCTTTCTCCCACCGCCCACATCGGATTTGCCGGCCGCTCCTGCCCCCGACGCAGGCTCCCAGCGAGCGATTCTCACCAAAGCCAACGACTACGCAACGAAGGTCTACGCACAGAATCCTCGCCTTCTCGTTTCCAGAACGATTTCCCGCTATGAAGGCGACGTGCAGAACACCAGTTCTGCGCCCGGACTGACAGTCAACTCGACCAACTTTCCCGCCGTCCTCGTCGATACGCGCACGGATCCGGTCGAAACCGAACGAGGTGCCGAAAAGCCGGCTCCGTCAAGGACCAAGACAAAATGGGGCTCTAACGGCCAGATCTCCGAGGACGAACCCGGCCCTGCTCTCAACGTGATGCTGCAGGACGCGTCATCCGGCAAGATTGACTGGCTGCGCTGGGAAAAAATCGAGGACAAACAGATCGCCGTGTTCTCTTTCGCGGTGGACAAGAAGAAGTCACATCTGACCTTGAACTACTGCTGCTTCCCAAGCACCGAAACAGAGACAGGCGTCGGCACCATCGCCGGACCTGTCCAGCCCGTCGCTGGCAGCATCCAGTCCGTCACAGCATGGAAGCCGTTCAAGCGAGCTGCCGGTTACCGTGGTGAACTCTACATCGACCCGCAAACCGGCACAGTCGTTCGGACGGTTACAGTTGCCGACCTCAAGCCCACCGAATTTGTCCATCTGGAAATGGTGCGCACCGACTATGAGCCGATCGTCATTGACGGAAAGGAATTCGTTCTGCCGGCTCAAAGTTATACCCTCACCGATGTCGTGCCCAATGCTGACTCCGGCGCCGGCGGATATTTCGTCCGGCACACTTTGTTCAACGTTCGATATACGAATTACCAATTGCGCAAGTGAATCATTTGCATTAAGTCTCTGGTTGGAGAAGTCCGGATCGGCAGGCTATTCTCGCTTCCATGATCCTCTCGCCCGTCATGGACCACATGTTTCACCTGCCGCTTCCCTTCATTGAGAAGCTGGTTCGCCCCATCATCGTCTACCTGGTGCTTGTTCTGCTCCTGCGCATCTTCGGCAAGCGCGAACTCGCTCAACTCAACCCCTTTGACCTGGTGGTACTGCTCTCTCTTTCCAACACCGTGCAAAACGCCATCATCGGCGACGACAACTCCGTAACCGGGGGCGTCATCGGCGCCTTCAGCCTGCTCGCCATCAATTGGCTTGTGGTGCGGGTTCTCTTCCGCTCGAAAAAGCTGACGCGCGCACTTGAAGGGCGATCAGCCGTACTCCTCCGCAATGGACAGCTGGATCAACGCGCGCTTGCCCGCGAGGCCCTCACGCGGGAGGAACTGCTCGACGCAATTCACCGCCAGGGCTTCGAACACTTCCACGACGTGCGCCGTATCGAACTCGAACCAAATGGCACATTCTACGTTGAGGCAATGGATCCATCCGCCACAGAGCAGTACCACGCAGAGGTAATCGAGCGTCTCGACAAACTCACCCGCGAAGTGGCCGCGCTCCGTCCCCAACCTTCCGGAGACTGATTGCTCCCGATTCGTCGCCGGCGCCGTCAGATAGACTACTTCGACAGGAGTCTTCCCCAATGCAGATTTTTGCAGGTTTCCGATGGACGCAAGTCGTCGCCACGACTGGCCTGATCTCCGCCGTTCTCGCAGGTGCGCAAACACTCGAGCAACGCCCTCAGAACAAGACCGCCGATCGAACTGCGAAACCCGCGCCCGCTGTCGGTGTCTCAGGGAAGTTCGTCCTGCCGAAGGAAACAAGTCTCCAGGTGGAAACCAGCCGCCATTACCCGATGAAAGCCGGCCAACCCATCGAGGCGCGGCTGATGCATCCCATCTACTCCAACGGAACATTGGCCGTCCCATCCAACACGCTTCTTCGAGGCCGTGTTGTTTCCCTTCAGCCGGATTCACCAACCCGCTGGCATGCCCGCCTGAGAGGAGATTTCACTCCGTTTCACACGGAGCTGGTCCAATTCGATGAGCTGCTTCTTCCATCCGGCCCGGTTGCGATCTCCTCCAATGAAGCAGCCAACGGCGCGCCCGTGCTTCATCTCACCGCACCCGGCGTTTCGCCGAAGCAATCTTTCATCGCGCGCAGCTGGTCGCAGGCCAAGGGCAACATGCACGACCGAATCGCCTACTTCACGGCGCCCGGCGTCGGAGACCGCGCTTTGCAATTGCTCTATCACCAGCTCCCGTACCACCCGGAGCGCATCGATGCCCACACAGCATGGTCGTTTGAACTGATCGCGCCTCTCGACCTTCCCGCGCCGCGTGACGCCGTTCCCGGCCCCGTTCCGTCACCGCCAGCTACCGGCAAGGCAGAAATCTGGGCGGTCAATGCCACCTTGGCCAACGGCCTTACATCAGCCACCGCCAAACCTGGTGATCCTGTCGAGGCTCTTGTCGTTGAGCCCGTTTATGACCACGACAATCAGCTCGTTGTGCCACAGGGTTCGAGGCTCGTGGGCAAGGTCGCCAATGCTGAAGCAGCCAAATCCTTCGGCCGCAACGGTAAGCTTCGCTTCACGTTCCAGCAGGTGCGCTTCCCCGAAGGCTTCCAGCGCGAAGTCCAGGGTGCCCTTGCCGGCGCCGCTACCGAGAAGACGCAAGACCTCAAGTTGGACGCCGAAGGCACCATTACTCCGCGCGACAAATCCAGCGTCATCGCTCCCCTGCTCCTTACCGTTCTCGCCGGACGCGCCCTCGATGAAGACGGCAATTTCACCACGCAATCTGCTGTAGCTTCGAATGGCTTCGGCCTGATCGGTCGTATTGTCGGTATTGCTGCAGGAAGTCGCAATCTGGCAGCCGGGCTCGGCTACTACGCTGCTGCCCTCTCGTTTTACGACAACTTCATCCACTCCGGCCGTGACGTCGTCTTTCCGCGCGACACGCGCATCGAAATCGAAACAACCCCGCTCCGCGCCCCTGTTCTGAAGCCGGAGGGTCAATAGGGATGCAGCACAGTCGAATATCGCACCCGACCCGCTCAAGAGTTGATTCGTAACGCAACCGCAAACACTGCCGCAAGGGCCGTCTGCCTCGATGACAAATCACTCCCACTCGATCGTGCCCGGCGGCTTCGACGTAATGTCGTAAACCACGCGATTGATGCCGCGCACCTCGTTCACAATCCGGCTCGAGATGCGCTTCAGCACCTCGTACGGCAGCGGCGTCCAGTCCGCCGTCATCCCGTCTTCCGAATGCACGGCGCGCACCGCGCAGGTGTACGCATAGGTCCGCTGGTCGCCCATCACGCCCACGCTCATCACCGGCAGCAGCACCGCAAAGCTCTGCCAGATCTTCGAGTAGAGCCCGGCCGCCTTGATCTCCGCTACCACAATCTCATCGGCCTCCTGCAGCAGCGCCACGCGCTCCGGCGTCACCTCGCCCAGAATGCGCACCGCCAGTCCCGGCCCCGGAAACGGCTGCCGGCCCAGAATCTCTTCCGGCATGCCCAGGTCGCGCCCGATCCGCCGCACTTCATCCTTGAACAAATCGCGCAGCGGCTCAATCAGCTTCAGCTTCATCCGCTCGCGGCAGCCCGCCCACGTTGTGGTGGCTCTTGATCGTCTGGCTCGGCCCCTTCACGCTGCTCGACTCAATCACGTCCGGATACAGCGTCCCCTGCACCAGCCAGTCCACGCCGCCGCGTCTCCTGCGCAATCCGATGCGCCTCATCGTCGAACACCGCAATGAACTCCGCGCCAATCCGCTTGCGCTTCGTCTCCGGATCGGTCACGCCCGCCAGCTGCTCCAGAAACCGCTCGCTCGCATCCACGGCAACAATATTCAGCCCCAGCTTGTCGCGCAGATTCTTCTGCACGTTGTCGAACTCGTTCTTGCGCAGCACGCCGTTGTTCACAAAAATGCAGGTCAGCTGGCTGCCGATCGCCTTGTGCACCAGCACCGCCGCCACCGACGAATCCACGCCGCCCGAAAGCCCGCAGATCACGTGCCCCTTGCCGACCTTCTCGCGAATCGCCGGCAACCGTCGTCTCGATAAAGTGCGCCGGCGTCCAGTCGCCCGTCGCCCCGCAAATCCTGAACACAAAATTCTTGATCAGCTGCGGTCCCAGCGGCGTGTGGTGCACCTCGGGATGAAACTGCACCGCCCAGATCCGCCGTTCTTCGTTCGCAATCCCCGCCAGCGCATTCGAAGTCACCGCCGTCCGCTGAAACCCCGGCAGGCAATTCCAGCGCCTCGTCGCCGTGGCTCATCCACACCTGGATCGCCGGCGGCAGCCCCGCAAACAGCGGCGTCGATGCTGTCTTCCAGCGTCACCTCCGCATGGCCATACTCGCGCTTCGGCGCCGAGCGCACCTTGCCGCCCAGGTGATGCACGATAAAGTGCAGCCCGTAGCAGATGCCCAGCATCGGCACACCCAGCTCCAGCAGCCTCGGATCCGCGTTCGGCGCATCCGCGTCGTACACCGACGACGGCCCGCCCGAAAGAATCACGCCGATGGGCTTGTAGGCCTCGAACTTCAGCAAGGGGCGCCGTGCAGGGCAGCACGACGGAAAAGACGTTCTGCTCGCGAATACGCCGCGCAATCAGCTGCGTATACTGCGAGCCGAAATCGAGAATGACGATTGTCTGGGTGTCCACCTCTCAGTGTGGCAGGGGCCACGCCGGCCTGTAAAGAATTACCAATGAGCCACGTTCACCTGGGTACTTACTCCTCAGAAGGACAGCCCACATGCACATCGTCCGGCGATAACCTTTCGTGTGATTACCGTTGCAACAACCAACTTGCACCATTGAGTGTGCGCTTTGCACCAAAGCGACATTGTTCCAATTACATGACGATCGTACAGTTTGGACATCAGGATTTGGAACGGAGGAGAAATGTACTTCTCGGATGTTGCAACAGACGGGTCTTTTCTGAGGACTCACATGCAGCTTCGCGGACTGCTGATCCTTACCGTGCTCGTGGTGAGTTTCGTTTCCTTCAAGCTCTTGGCCAATTCCCGCGCCATTGCCAAAGCGCGGCGCCGGACCGAATGGATCGTCTCGAAAGATCCTCACACAGGCGAGCCGATCTGCGACCGCAAGCAGTTCTTGAGATAAACAACGGAGGGCTTCCCCACCCTCCGCCGCTACTTTTGCATCCCCGCGCCCTTGTAGATCATTCCCGCCTTCATCACAAACTTCACGTCTTCGAGAACCCTCACATCCTCCAGCGGATTCTTTTCAACGGCGATGATGTCCGCCCACTTGCCCGCTTCGAGTATCCCGGTCTTTGCCGACCAGCCCATCAGGTCCGCCGCGTTGATCGTGGCCGATTGCAATGCCGCCAGCGGAGTCATCCCCATTTGATTCACATAAACATCAAGTTCGTGTGCATTCAATCCATGGGGATAAACCGCCGCGTCGGTGCCGAGCGCAATCTTCACCCCGGCCTGCATGGCACGCCTGATGTTTCCCTTCGCCACGGCGCTCACCGTCACCATCTTCTGGTGATAGAACGATGGCAAATGGCCCTTCTCGATCTGCCAGTCTTCCAGGTAGAGCGTGGGCACCAGGTAGGTCCCGCGCTTCTTCATCTCGGCAATCGACGCATCGTCAATGTAGCTCCCATGCTCGATCGAATCCACGCCCGCCTCAGTCGCCCACAGAATCCCCTGCGCGCCATGCGCATGTGCCGCCACCTTGCGTCCCAGCCGGTGCGCGTCTGCCACGATCGCCTGCATCTCCTCAAGCGTGTACTGCGAGGCTTGCGGATCGTCTCCCTTTGAAAGCACACCGCCCGTGGCACAGATCTTGATGAGGTCGGCGCCGTACTTGATGTTCTGCCGCACCTTCTGCTGCACGGCCGCAATTCCATCCGCTACCCCCTCACCCACAGAGTGATACTGCGCCGGTAGCAGGTTGTCGTCGCAATGTCCCCCGGTAATTCCCATCGCGGGTCCGCTGACCAGCATGTGCGGTCCGTCAATCTGGCCCGCATTGATCGCGTCGCGCAGATCCACATCCGTGTAGCCGCTTGCTCCCACGTTTCGCACTGACGTGAAGCCCGCCAGCAGCGTCGTTCGCGCATTCACCACCCCATTGATGGCTTCTTTCCCATCCGTCGACGTCAGTTCGCGATACGGATCAAAGTCCGTGTTCATCGTCAGATGCGTGTGCACGTCGATAAGCCCCGGCATCACCGTCATCGAGCTTAGATCCACAACAACATCACCCGTCTGCGTCTGAATGGACGCTGTGGGCCCGATGGATTGAATCGAGTCTCCCGCCACGACAATCGTCTGCGCGATCCGCCAGCTTTCCAGTCTTCACGTCGAGCACGTGCCCGGCCCGTACCAGCGTTCTCGCCTTCTCGGCCTGCTGTCCCATGCACGGAACCGCCAGCCCCCACACCGCCGCCACTGCCAGACACACCCATGCCAAACTCTGTCTTGAATTCATTCCGTTTCTCCAGGAGGGAACAGTTAACGGAGTGTAGCAAATCCCCAGCCGCCTTCGCCTGGAACCGGTGTCGGGCCAGATAGGGCGGCATGAAGTAGCACTCTGATCCACGCTGAATTGAGGTCCAAAAAGCTGGATGAATGTCCAGACTTATGCGGGAGTGACGCTTGCCTGAACTTGATTGTCGGCCTCACTGACGCAACTTGCCGCGAACGCAATTAGGAAAGTCCTTTTCCGCTAGGTTGTCACCCCGAGCCGAGCCAAGGATCTGGTTGTTCTTCCCGCACGGCCTGTACTCGCGCCCGTGCAACATCCTAGGTACCTTTTTGTCGATTTGACGATCTGGCGAACCGCGCTCGCAGTCCATCATTGGTACTTGTTACTGGTGACTTGTGATCTTGTTGCCCCTCCAGATCAGAAACTCTCACAAAGAGCACCGTCTTCTTCACGAAAAGTTCGGTGAACAGTTTGAGACATATCGTCGAGCCACATGGTTCTGGCCATTTGTTACCCTGCTTGCAACGCAGCCCGCTTGAGTTTTTGCTGCTCCGGGTTCGTTGCGGGCCTCTTCACGCACCTCATTTCTCAAGAGTCCCACCGGCGGACCTGTTTCAATCGAGGACAATCGATGAATCGTTTCCGCCTTGTTTCTATTCTTCTGTTCGCCGCCGGATCCGCTCTGGCCCAATCACCGGCTCCGTCTCCAGCCTCATCGCGCAGTGACAACTCCCAGCCCACGCCCCCGCCCGCAATCAAGAGCTTCGATCTTTCTGCCATCGATAAAAGCGCCGACCCGTGCACCGATTTCTATCAGTACGCCTGCGGCAATTGGGTCAAGGAGAACCCCATCCCTGCGGATCAGACTCGTTGGGTGCGCTCCTTCTCCCTGCTCCAGGAACGCAACCGCTATCTTCTCTGGCAGGAGTTGGACGCTGCCTCCAAAGACCCAAAGACTCCGCTGCAAAAGAAATACGGAGATTACTATGCGGCGTGCATGAACACCTCTCTGGTTGAGCAAAAGGGCCTCGCGCCCTTGCAGCCAGCCCTCGATCGCATCGCCGCGCTCAAAGACCGTAGCGGCCTCGCCCCGCTAATCGGCGATCTCGCCGCGCAAGGCAGTTCCGCGCCCCTCTTCCTCTTCCGCATTCAGCAGGATGAGAAAGACTCTTCAAAGGAAATCGCAAGCATTTCGCAGTCAGGCCTGTCGCTGCCCGATCGTGACTACTACATCGTGGACAACAAGCACTTCCAGGAGATCCGCCGGCAATACACCGACCACTTGGTCAGTATGTTCAAGCTCGCAGGCGACACCCCCGAGCAGGCCGCCAAAGAAGCCTCTGCCGTGTTGGCGATCGAAACTGCGTTGGCGAAGGCCTCCACCTCCCGCACCGACATGCGCGTGCCCGAGAACGTCTATCACATCTACGCCGTCGCCGACTTTCAGAAGCTCGCCCCGGATTTCGACTTCAAACCGTACTTCACGGAAATCAAGGTCGGCCCCTTCGACTCTCTCAATGTGGCAACGCCCAACTTCTTCAAGGCCCTCAACGAACTGGTCGCCTCACAGCCCATCGAGGCATGGAAATCCTATCTGCGCTGGCACACCATCCATGGAGTAGCCAACAATCTGCCCAGGGCATTCTTCGATGAGAACTTCGCCTTCTTCGGCAAGACCCTCGCCGGGCAGAAAGAACCCACGCCTCGCTGGAGGCAGTGCACCACAATGACCGACGTCGCAATGGGCGAAGCCGTCGGGCAGGACTGGGTGAAGGAAAACTTCCCGCCGGCGGCAAAGGCCACCATGGACCAGCTCGTCGCCGCACTTGAAAAGGCGCTGGGAGAAGACATCAAGACCCTTCCCTGGATGAGCGACGCCACCAAGAAGGCTGCCGCCGAAAAACTCGACATGATCCGCAACAAGATCGGCTATCCCGAGAAGTGGCGCGACTACACCGCTCTCCAGGTCAGCCGCGATGACCTCATCGGCAACATTCGCCGCTCCACAATCTTTCAGCGCAACTGGAACTTGGGCCACCTCGGCAAGCCGGTTGACGAGAAGGAGTGGACAATGACGCCACCCACCGTCAACGCCTACTACAGCGACTCCATGAATGACATCAATTTTCCTGCCGGAATCCTTCAGCCGCCGTTCTTTGACTTCAAGATCGATCCGGCTGTGAACTTCGGAGGCATCGGCGTCGTCATCGGCCATGAGATCACGCACGGCTTCGATGACGCGGGCTCCAAATACGACGGCAAGGGCAACCTTCGCGAGTGGCAGACCGCCGAGGACCGCAAAGCCTTTACACAGCGTACAGATTGCGAGGTCGAAGAATACAACGGCTTCGAGGCTGCACCTGCGCATGATGGCCTTCCCCAGCAGAATCTGAATGGCAAGTTGACACTGGGCGAAAACACCGCCGACAACGGCGGCCTGCGCATCGCTTATCAGGCGTTGCTTGACACACTTGCCGCACAGAACAAATCCATCACCGACCAGATCGATGGCTACACCGCGCCGCAGCGCTTCTTCATCGGCTTCGCCCAGGTCTGGTGCCAGAATCAGACCGAGCAGACAGCCCGCCAATACGCCCTCACTGACCCGCACTCGCCCGGCAAGTGGCGCGCCAACGGCTCGGTGCAGAACTTCGAAGAATTCGGCAAGGCCTTCAGCTGCCACAAGGGCCAACCAATGTACCCGGAGAATTCCTGCCGCGTCTGGTAGGAAACAACAAATCCCGAAAATGGAGCCATGGCTGAACTCAGTCATGGCTTCACATTCCTGGCGACACAACCACACAATTTGACCCGCCGCCGCTGATCCTCGCCCTGCGTCTCTGGCCCGGTATACCGATGACTTTTCCCCAGGGTGAACCGTCAAAAGCACATCCCGGAAGTCGAACTGAATCGAGATGGGAACGAATGCTCAGTACCGGGGCGTGGACCCGAAGATAACCGGTGGAATACCCGCTGATTCGGGCTATCCCGCTCGGAAACTAGGCATAACATACCCTCGCCTTTTACAATGCAGCAGGGACCCATCCCAACCCAGCTCTGCTGCGGAACTAGCACACTTGGCGGCGCACGCCGAACCAGGATGAAGGAATCGCATGAAGTTCAAGAAATTCGGCAAGGCTCTTCTGATGAGCGCCCTTTCTGCCGGTGTCGCCCTCAGCATCACGTCTTGCGTCCAGAGTTATTCCGTCGGTTTTCTCTATGTAACGGGAAATCAGACAGCCCAATCGACGGGTAATGGCGTAATCAGCGGTTTCAAGATCGATCACAACACCGGTGCACTGAAGCCAATCAATGGACTTCCAGTCTCCTCCGGCGGCGCAAACCCCGGACGGGCTGTTTTGCTCACCGGCGGCCGATTCCTTTATGTCCTGAACCGGGGATCCAGCGCAGATGGCTCCGCTTGCACTGACGTCAACCCCTGCTCCGGTGCCAACATCACCCAATTCGCAATTGGCGGCAACGGCATCCTTACTCCCCAGAACACCTTCTTCTCGCAGGGAAACAATCCGATCCGCATCATTCCTGACTCCTCCAACGGCTATCTTTACGTTCTCGACCAGAATTCGCCCTCCAGCGCCGCTTGCTCCCTGGCGCTTGGCCCGTCGGTTACAAGCTGCGGAGACATCACCGCCTTCAAGGTCGATTCGACGACCGGACGCCTGAGCCTGGTGGTCAACGCACAGGTCACATCGGCCAGCGGCACTCCGCTGCCCTTTTTCCCTGTCCCCGCCAACCCCATCGATTTCCTTTTCACGAACAGTTTCGTCCTTACGCTCAGCGGAACGCCCGGAACCGGTGATTCGGTCTTCCCGTATACCTACAGCCCGGCAAACGGCCAGTTGACCGTGAACCAGAACAGCTCTCAGCCTCTGGGTATCTCGCACGCGACCGGCATTGCCCTCGCAGGCGGCGTCACCTACGTGATGGACAACGGACCCAACAGCAATAGCCCCTCCACAAACGGCCAGATTCTGGCCTACACCTTGGGATCGAATGGCGCGCTCCAGGCCCAGCCCAACGGAGTTTTTGCTGACGATCCGGCACAGACCAATCCGATCTTCATGATCGCCGAGTCCGGGTCCGGTGGCAAATGGCTCTACCTTGCGAATCAAGGTGACAACACCAATACAAACAACGCGCAGAGCGGCATCGCGGCTTACACGATTCAAAGCGCGCCTTACAACCTGAGTCCGATCGCGAACGGCGGCCAAACCTCTGGAACTGGTGCTGGTCCGCAGTGCATTCTTGAGGATCCGTCGAACCAGTTCATCTACACCGCCAACTTCAACGACTCGACGGTGACGGGCCTCTCGATCGATCAAAACGCAGGAAACCTCTCACCGCTTAGCCAACGGACGAAGGCAAAAGACAGTTATGCGATTCCCGGGCCGGCTACGTGGTGTGTCGTTACCGGGCGTACCAGTTAGCGCGCCCTTTGCAGAGATGACTCGGCTGGGGAGCCGCTGCTCCCCGTCGCCCGGTCCGAAAGCTCCTCAGCTGTGCGGAGAGTAGCCAATCAGCGGACACGGTTGTAGCTGCCTTGGGCTGCCGTGATTCGATTCAACAACCCGGTCTTCAGGGCCCCGGTTCTGGCCCGCTGATGAAAGATGCGCATGAAGTTGAACAAATCGAGCCAGCTCGTGCTGGTCTCCGCGGTCAGCCTGCTGGCAGCCCTACTCATTACGGCCTGCGCCACGCTCACTGTGGATTTCGTGTACGTGACCTGCTCCAAGGCGGCTGGACCCAATAACTACGGAGAAGTCGACGTCTTCGAGGTGAATTCAATGTCTGGCAAGATGCGCCAGATCCCGACGTCGCCTTTCTTCTCCGGCGGCCGAAATCCTGTCGCAGAAGCCGTCTCCGCGGACAATACAAATCTCTACGTCGTGAATCAGGACGACAACACCATCGTCCAGTTCATCATCGGCAACGACGGAAAGCTGTACCCGCAGAACACTGTCAACACCCCAGGAGTCTTCCCGTTGGGCGTGGCTGTTTCTGGAAAGCATCTCTTCGTCGCCGATCTGTATCAGCCTCTGCCCACCTGTTCCAATGCTTCCCCTTGCTCCGGTTCTGTCGCTGTATTCCCGATCAAATCTGACGACTCTCTCGATAAGCCTGTCGTCAATCCAGGCATCAGTGCCAGCTACTGGCCCCTCACCTTGTCCGGCAACCCCACGAACGTCATTGTGCCGACTGCGATCAACGTTACCGGTTCTGGCTCGCTGGTCTACGTCTCCGCCTATGACGCGACTGCCGGACGGCGGATACGTCTTCGGCTTCACCGTCAACTCCGATGGCACCCTCGCAAGCCTTAACAACGGAGTGCCTTTCTCCGTCGGCACCCATCCCTCCGCGCTCAGCAGCGTTGCGAGTGGGAGCTATCTCTACGTCGCCGACGCCATCAAGGGCGTTGTCTATGGCTTCCAGATCAGTTCTGGCCTGCTCACTCAGTTGAGTGGTAGCCCCTATCCTACCGGCAACTCGCCCTTCGCAATCGCGATTGATTCCACCGGCAAATTCGCCTACGTTGCCAATGCTCAGGACTCTAACGTTTCCGCCTACACCATCAATGCAGGAAACCTGAATTCGGTCGGCGTCTATACAACCGGAATTCAACCCGTGGCCATCGGAATCGATCCGTCTCTGAACCAGTATGTGTACACCGCAAACTTTCTGGGCAACACAGTCTCGGGGTTTCAGATCAACCTGGGCAATGGAACCCTGCTGAATTCGCAGTTTTCTCCATATGAAGCGAACGCACAACCAACAGCGGTTGCCGCGATTACGCACGGCGGCACGAAGAAGTAGCCGCAGCAGCACCCCTTTCGGGCTTTTACAATCTTTAAGGGGCATCCCAAATGGTTTCCGGGCCTTGCACATAATGGCCCCTTGACGAAGGACGCGCATGAAGTTCAGCAAAACGAGACAGATTTTTCTGGTCTCTACCATCGGCCTCTTTGTGGCCTTACTTTTCAGTGCCTGTAATCTGGTCACGATCGACTACGTCTTCCTGGCCACATCCGCCGGAAACCAAAGCGTGCCCAGGGGGTCGAAATCGAGACCTACGCTGTTGACTCGCAATCCGGCGCGGTGCGCACGGCGGCATCCCCTGTCTGTTCGGGCGGCAAGACACCGGTTGCCCTGGCTGTCTCGGCTGATGAAGCCCATCTATACGTCGCAAATCATGACGACAATACGGTTGTCCACTTCACCATCGCAACCAATGGCGTTATTAAGTCGACAGACACGGTCACACTGGCCACTTCCCCGGTCTCGCTGGCCGTAAGTCCCTCGGGAAAGTCGCTGTTTGTGGTGTCCGGAACCACTTCGGCAACACTCACTGAATTCGCTCTCTCTTCCGGCAAGATCGGTTCGGTTGCCGCGCAGGTGGCGTTGACCGTGCCCTCATTCCCCGCCGACACAATCGTTCCAACTGCCGTTACCGTGCTCGCGAATAGCGGCGCTGTCTACGCAACGGCATATGACTCCTCCGCATACAATCCCGGTGGCGCCACCACCAGCAACGCAAACCCCGGCTGGTTGTTCGGATTTTCGATTGACTCGGGCGGCGGGCTGGCACCGACCTCCGGGAGCCCCTACAACGCCGGCGTCAAGCCAAGCGCCCTCATTGCTGAGCCCACCAGTCGCTTCCTGTACGTCACTGACTTCGCCTCGAGCCAGATGATCGGCTACGGCGTCTTCTCCGGTTACACGCTCGGCTTCCTCCAGAACGGACCTTTCAAGACCGGCAATGAGCCCGTCGGCATCGCGGTTGATCCGCGCGGAAAGTTCCTCTACACGGCGAATGCGGTTGACTCTTCCGTGAGCGCGTATGTGATCGACCTGCCCACCGGCACCCCATCCTCTGCGGTCAACCCCACCGGTTCTTCCATTAACTCCACTGACACGCAACCCTCCGCTGTCTATGTCGAGCCGGCTTTGGGCAGATACGTCTATACCGCGAACTACCTCGGCAACTCCGTCTCCGGCTTCCGTCTCGATCCAACTGCGGGCAACCTCAAGCCGACGCAGTCCACCCCGTATCCAACCGGCGCCAAGCCAACGGCGATCGTGCTGATTCCCCACGGCAACCACTCCATCCAGACCACTACTCCGTAACCACCCAAGTTCGACGCAATCGTAAAAGCCCGGCCGCGACTGGCCGGGCTTTTCATTCACCGCTCCTCAACCACCTGGTATTCGCCCATATACCTCAAACGTTTTACTAAAGGCGATCCGAGGAATATACTGGCTCCGCACCGGCCGCACAATCCTGACCGCCCAATCTGTTCCGTGTCCTTCTGTGCGACCGTCGAGGAGATTCCATGGTGCGTTCTCGTCTGGCAATCACCATCCTTTCCACCCTGCTTGCACTCGCCCCATCCGCAGCCCACGCAGCCGCTGCCCCAGCGCACGATCAGTTCAAGGTTGCCGTTTACATCCCCGTCTTCGTCGTCCAGAAGATGAAGGATCCCGCCTACCTTCAGAAGTCCTGGAACGATCTCTCCAGCCAGGTCAAGGTCGACAAGGTCTACATCGAGACCTACCGCAGCGGCACCATCGCCGACGACGCAACTTCTCGAATCCGTCAAAGCCTTCTTCGCCGCCCACAACGTCCAGACAGCCGGCGGCATCGCCTACGTCGGCCGCGGCGACACCGCCGGCTCCGACTCCGCCGATGACGGGCGACGGCCAGTTCGTCTCCATGTGCTACACCGATCCCAAACAGCGCGAATACGTCAAGCACATCGCCGAAATCACCGCGCGCCACTTCGACGAAATCATCCTCGACGACTTCTTCTTCAACAACACCAAGTGCGACTCCGACATCGCCGCCAAAGGCAACGCAGAGCTGGACCGAATTCCGTCTGAAGCTCATGGATCAGGTCGCGCGCGATCTCGTCCTCGCGCCTGCGCGCACCGTCAATCCCAAGGTCAAGGTCATCATCAAGTTCCCCAACTGGTACGAGCACTTCCAGGCCAACGGTTACGATCTCGATCATGGAGCCGAAGCTCTTCGACGGCATCTACACCGGCACCGAGACACGCGACCCCGTCATCACCGACCAGCACCTCCAGCAGTACGAGAGCTACGAGATCGTCCGCTACTTCGACAACGTCAGCCCCGGCCGCAACGGCGGCGGCTGGGTCGACATCTACGACATTCGCTACATCGACCGCTATGCCGAGCAGCTCTGGGACACGATGCTCGCCAAGACGCCGCAGATGATGCTCTTTCAATACAGTGACCTGCTGCGTCCCGCCGAGATGGGCAATCGCGAAGCATGGACCGATCTCGCAACCACCTTCAACGCCGCGCGACCTCGAGAAATGGCATGCCGGCTCCGGCATCGTCTGAACCAGCCAGCTTCGCCACCGCCGCTGGCTACGCGCTCTCGCAGGTCAACGCCGTTCTCGGCAAGCTCGGCAAGCCCATCGGCATCGCCAGCTACAAGCCCTACCACTCCACCGGCGAGGACTTCCTGCAAAACTACCTCGGCATGATCGGCATTCCCATCGACATGCGCCCGGACTTCCCACCGGATGCCCACACCGTCCTTCTCACTGAGCAGGCGAAATTCGATCCCGATCTCGTCAGCAAGATCCGCACTCATCTCGAACACGGCGGAAACGTCGTGATCACCTCCGGCCTGCTCCGGCAGCTTCAGGCAAAAGACCTCGAAGGCAAAACCGGAATCGCCCAGATCGCAGACCTCAAAGTCACCGGCAACGTGCTCCGCGTGAACGAGTACTGGGGCGGCTCGGGAGCCGGCGCCGGCGCGGACCTCGGCAAGACCTCTGAAATCCTCGTCCCGGAGATCGCATTTCTCACCAACGATGCCTGGCCCATCGTCCGCGGCACTGCCAACGGTCGCGGTGCGCCTCTCCTGCTCATGGACCGCTACTCAAAGGGAATTCTGTTTGTCCTCACCATCCCCGAAAATGCCAACGATCTCTACGCTCTCCCCCAGCCGGTGCTGAAATCAATTCGCCAATACCTTCTCGCGGGATTCCCGTTCATCATCGATGCGCCTGCAAAGGTGAGCCTCTTCGCCTATGACAACCAGAGCTTCGTTGTCGAGTCCTACCTCGACGCTCCCGCAACTGTGGTTGTCTCCGCCGCCGGCGGCCCGACCACGCATCTGCGCAATCTCGCCACCGGCGAAGTGATCGAAGGCAAGCCGGCGCCCGCATTGTTCGGCTCGCACCATCAGCCCCGCGCCGAATTCCATGTCAACCTGCCGCCCCACAGCTTCCTGGCCTTCGCCGAAGAGCAGTAAGTACCCCGCTTTATGGTGGGTGGCGCCTTAAAGGGATCAGAATGCTCGCCGTAGCCAACCGTCGTACTGCACATTCAGCAATTGCGCTTTGTAACAGGGGATGACTTAAAGCTTGCGAAAAAAGACTCACGGCGTGTGTTCTGTAACAGGGCACGACTGGTAGATCAGGGCTTCAGCCCTGATTGCCGCAAACGCCGCAAAATCAACGCGGGCTTTAGCCCCTGCCGGAAGCCGCTGTCCCCAATGTTGACGCTAGGCAAATCAGTGGAATTCAAATACGTGAGTTTGATAAACTCACAATCCCAGCCTTTGTTCGTGACAGTTCCTCTTCCTCTAACCGGACTGGATGTGAACCGATGCCGATCAAATTGAATGTCAACAACGTTCCGGCCACGGTGAACGTGCCGCCGGATACGCCCCTCTTGTGGGTGCTCCGCGACGTTCTGAACCTCACGGGCGCCAAGTACGGATGCGGAATTGGCCTTTGCGGCGCATGCACGGTCCTTGTGGGCGGCCATGCGGTGCGCTCCTGCATGACCGCAGGTGGGCTCCGCGGCGGGCCAGCCCATCACCACCATCGAAGGGCTCTCGCCGGATGGTCTTCATCCGGTTCAGGTGGCGTGGGAGACAATGGATGTGCCGCAGTGCGGATATTGCCAGGCCGGCCAGATCATGTCTGCCGCCGCATTGTTGCAGCGCACGCCGCATCCCACTGACGCGGAAATTGACGCGGCCATGAGCGGCAACCTCTGCCGCTGCGGAACCTATACGCGCATCCGTCAAGCGATTCACAAAGCTGCAGAAGCGGGCGTCGCTGCCCGCGCGAAGTGAAGGAGGGCCCTCTCATGCGATTGAATCGGAGATCGTTTCTGAAGTTGACGGCCCTCGCCGGCGGCGGCCTCGCTCTCAATCTCTACCGCTCACCCCTGGGCGTGGCGCAACGGATCGGGACAGAAGTTGAACTTACGCCGCAGGCCTTCATCCACATCGCGCCGGATGGCGTGGTCACCATCATGGCGCGCGCCTCGGAGTCCGGCCAGGGCATGCGCAACATGCTGCCCATGCTGATTGCCGAGGAACTGGATGTCGAATGGAAAGACGTTCGCGTGCAGCAGGCGGAACTGAACGAGAAGATATACGGCCCGCAGTTTTCCGGGGGTTCCGCGAATACGCCCATGGGCTGGGACCCAATGCGCCGCGTCGGCGCTGCCGGTCGCCAGTTGCTCATGACGGCTGCCGCACAAACGTGGAGCGTGCCTGAGGCTGAGTGCACAACCAAGTCCGGCCGGGTTCTTCACGCAGCCTCGGGACGCTCCCTGGGTTACGGCGAGCTTGCCGCCAAAGCTGCCACATTGCCCCCGCCCGAGCTGAAGAGCGTCAAGCTCAAAGACCCCAAAGACTACTGCATCGTCGGCCATTCGCAGACCGGCGTAGATACCCACGCGATCGTCACAGGGAAGCCGCTCTTTGGCATCGACGTCAAGCTGCCGGGAATGCTCTACGCATCGATTGAAAAGGCGCCCGTGTTTGCCGGCAAGGTGAAATCTGCGAACACTGAGCAGATCAAATCGCTGCCCGGCGTACGCCACGTCCTGGTGATTGATGGCGGCATCACTCCCGCAGCCTACACGCCGTGGGAGCCTGGGATGGAACCGGGCATTGCGATTGTGGCTGACACCTGGTGGCAGGCGCAGCAGGCTCGCAAACAGCTCAAGGTCGATTGGGACCTCGGTCCCGCAGCCACACAGAGCACTGAAGGCTTTAAGAAGCGCGCAGGGGAGCTTCTTCAGGCCCCGCCCGCAAACACGCTGCGCAAATATGGAGACCCCGACGCCGCGCTCAAGTCGTCGGCCAAGGTAGTTGAAGCCACCTATGAGTATCCATTCATCGCGCATGTCACGCTTGAGCCGCAGGGCGCCACTGCGCACTGGAAAGACGGCAAGCTGGAGATGTGGTCCACCAGCACTCTGCCGGTCGACGGCCGCGGACTGGTAGCCAAAACGCTCGGCATTCAGGAGAGCGACATCACCACCCACATGATGCGCTCCGGCGGCAGCTTTGGTAGAAGGCTTCAGAACGACTACCTGGTCGAAGCTGCCTGGATCGCCAAGCGCGTTGACGCGCCGGTCAAGCTGCTGTGGTCGCGCGAAGATGACATCGCCCACGACCCCTTCCGGCCCGGCGGAACGGTTGGGTTGAAAGGCGGCCTCGATGCGCAGGGCAAACTCATTGCCTGGCGGCATCACCTCGTGACCTATGGCGATGAAAAGCACTCGACCTCCGGCGGCGGCATCGGGCAGGACACCTATCCTGCCGGTTTTCCGCCGGCGTACGCTCTTTACACCTCCGTGCAGCCGCTCACGCTCCGCACCGGAGCCCTCCGCGCCCCTGGCGACAACGCCTACTGCTGGGTGGCGCAGTCATTCCTTGACGAAATGGCTTGTGCCGCCGGTCGCGATCCCCTTGAGTTCCAGCTTGAACTGCTCAGCAACAAGCGAGCGCCCTGGTCCTCGGGAGAGCACGACGCCGTGGGTGACCACGAGCCAACGGGACAGTCCGTTCTCATCCCGGAACGGTACAAGGGCGTGCTTGAGCTGGTCGCGGAAAAGTCAGGCTGGGCTAATCGCAAAAAGACGCCGGGGCGCGGATTGGGCATCGCTGCATGGTTCTGCCACCTGGGCTACTTCGCCGAGGTTGCCGATGTCAGCGTTGACGCCCAGAACAAGGTGACAGTGCACCAGATCTGGGCCGCGGGAGACGTCGGCAGCCAGATCATCAACCCAGCGGCTGCCGAGAACATCGCCTTCGGCGGCATCGTCGAAGGCATGAGCCACATGGGGCAGGAGATCACGCTGGTAGACGGCAAAATCCAGCAGTCCAACTTCCATAACCATCCGATCATGCGCATGAGGCAGGCGCCGAAGATCGAGGTGTATTGGCGCAAGACCGACTATGCGCCGACGGGTCTCGGCGAGCCCACGTTGCCGCCAACCTTGCCGGCGGTGGGCAACGCCATCTTTGCCGCCACCGGCAAGAGGGTTCGCACCCTTCCGCTCCAGAAGAGCGGGTTCAGCTGGGCTTGAGAACCTCCGGGCCATGAATCTCGTGCGTGAATCAAAGACGCACTCACTTGCCCTGCCTTCCTCGCGACAGATGCAATTACTCGACTCTTAACGCATCGGCGGGATTGATAGCGGCAACACGACAAGCCGGCAGAAAGCTCGCCAGCGCCGCCGCCAAGGCCAGGATGAGCGGCACGGCTGCGAAGCTGAGAGGATCGAGAGGGCTGACACCAAACAACAGCGTCCGCATCAAACGCGAGACCGCAAATGCAGCCCCGAGGCCAATGGCGATGCCAATCCCCGTCAGAGCCAAAGCCGAGCGCACGAACATCAACCGCAATTCGCCCTTCTGGGCGCCGAGCGCCATGCGAATGCCGATCTCGCGCGTGCGCTGCGATACAGCGTAGGAGATCACGCCGTAGATGCCGATGAGGCCGAGCGTGAGCGCCATGGCCGCGGCGATTGCCGAGCATCACGAGCGTGAATGAAGTGCGCGCCAGGGAACGGCCGAAGAGTTCCCGCATCGTCCGCACCGAGGCCAGCGGCAGGTTTGCTGTTGACCGCCACACGGCTTGCTGCATCTCGCTTAGAAGGCTGCTCGGTTCCGGCACGGTTGCTGCGAATGACGAATGTCACGAACCGTTCGAGAATCGACAGTCGGCTGCGGAGTGTACGGGCTGTTGAGCATGGCCGGCCAGTAGACGATTGCGGGCGCTTTCTCATCCACGCCGTGATACATGCACATCCTCAACAACGCCGATGACCTCTTGCCAGGGTGTCTTGGTGAACTGGCGCAATTGCTTGCCGATGGCCGCTGCGAAGCCGAACCCCAGGATTCCCGCGCAAGGTTCTCTGAAACGATGACCATCGGCCTCAGATTGTAAATGTCCGTCCAGGTGAAGTCGCGTCCGGCAACCAGGCGTGTTCCCATGGCATGGAAATACCCGGGAGACACGTAGTTGAACAGGCGCATCGGCGCGCTCACCCGCTTCGTAGTTCTTTCCCTTCACGAAATCGTTGTTCCAGTTGGGGTCATTTCCGTCCATCGGTACCGCGCCCGCATACCCGACAGAAGCGACTCCGGGAATAGCGGCAAGCTTGTCCGCAATATTGTTCTCGATGCGCGTGACCATCTGCGGATCGGCAATCAGTTGATCTGGAATCGCACGTGCTAACGTCTGAACATGCGGTGCGTCGGCGAAGCCGGGATCGACATTGCGCAAAGCGCCGCCAGGTCCGAACCATCAGCACGGCGCAGACCAGCAGCACAAGGGCCATCGCCACCTGCGTCACGACCAGCACATTGCGAGCTCGATGGCGTTCGCGGCTTAGCACTGGCCGTGCGCCCGGAACCGCCGAGGACCGTGGCGCCAGCGAACCCAGCGCATATTTCCATACCGGGAGCGAGCCGAACAGGAGCCCTGACAACAGCGAAATCGCCAGCGTAAATGCGATCGAGCGAGCATCAAGAGAAATCTCGCTTCAGACGCGGCAGGTTCGCAGGACCGATAGCGACCAGTAGTCGCAGGCCTGCCTCGGCAACGCCAACACCGAGCGCGCCGCCGATCAGACCCAAGCACCATGCTTTCCAGCAGCAGCTCGCGCGCGATTCGTGCGCGCCCGGCTCCCAGCGCGGCCCGAATCGAAAGCTCCTGATGACGAGACTCGGCGCGCACCAGCAGCAGATTGGCGACGTTCATGCACGCAATCAGCAGAACGACTCCGATCGTGCGCCATAACAACCCAGAGCACACTCCCCACGTTGCCGATGACCTGCCGCTTCAGAAGGCGGAAATTCGGCGCAATCTTCCACCGCTCGTAGAAATGCGGATTCGTGCCGGGACCGTTCGACCATGAGTCCATCCACAAGGGAAGCAGTTGTGCGATATCGGCATTGGCCTGACCAATCGAAGCTCCCGGCTTGAGACGCCCAATGCCGTTGCAGCAGAAGGGAGCGAGCTTGAGGTGGGTTCGATCCAGCGCGAGCGGGATCAGAAGATCGAAATCCTGATCGACCATTCGAAATCCGCGCGGCATCACGCCGACGATAGTCCTCGTCTGGGCATCCACCTGGATCGTCGCGGCCGATGACGGCGCGGTCTCCTCCAAACCGCCGCTGCCAGTAGCCATAGCTCAGCATCACGTCTTCGCGCCGCGTGGATCCTGATCTGCAGGCGAGAATCCAGCGGCCCAGCATCGGCGGAACCTCGAGCGTCTCCAGAACGCCGTCGCTGATCTGGTCGCCTGCACCCCTCCGGTTGTTCAATGCCGGTGACGTTGGCGGTGCTCGGAATCCACAGGCCAATTGACTGAAACGTGCGGTTGTGCTCGGCGAAGGTCAGATACATCGAAGGCGAAAGCTGCAGTCCGCTGGAGAAGTTGGCGAGCCCTGCCGCTCCGGGCGCGTCGCAGCCACAACGCCACCATATGGTTCTGAATCGGGATACGGCAGCGGCTTGAGAAGTACGCTGTTGATCACGCTGAAGACCGCGGTGTTGGCGCCGATGCCGATGGCCAGCGTAAGGAGCACCGTGGCGGCAAAGCCCGGCGACTTTGCTCAATCGGCGGAAGGCCAGCTTCAGATCCGCAAGAACAGACTCAAGCCTGGGCCAATGCCAGACCTCGCGGCTCCGTTCCTCCAGAAGAGCCAGATTCCCGAAGGCCCGAAGGGCCGCTTGTCGCGCTTCGTTCCGAGAAAGATTCTCAAGGCGCATGAGCTGCTCGGTCTTCTCTTCGATGTGTTCGCGCAGCTCTTCGCCCAATTCGTCGTAAAGATGACGGCGGCGGAAAACTCGCTCCAACCAGCGCATCGTAGAGAGCCTCCTATGAATTCACGGCGCGCTTTTCGGGCCCGAGGACCATCTGAATGCCCTCCAGCATGCGATCGAACCTGGAGACCTCGCGCTCGAGGTGCCGTAGACCGGTTCGAGTGATTTCATAAACGCGCACGCGACGGTTGGTTGAGGTCGAAACGGTCCACTCGGCCCTGACCAGCTTTGCTTTCAGCAGGCGTTGCAGCGCCGGATACAGCGAGCCCTCTTCAACCTGAAGCAGGTTTTTGGAGCGCTGCTGGATGTGCTGGACCAGGGCATATCCGTGCGCCGGCTGGCGGCGGAGCGATTCGAGAATCATCATCTCCAGCGCGCCGGGAAACAGATCACGGGCAGTTTCGTTCTCTTTTTCCATAAGGCATTGCTCAAACATGCCTAGAGTAAACAAGGAATAAGAAGAAGTCAACGGAATGATGAACCGCAAAGGCTGCATTCAACTCGAAAACGTGGCTCTGTCCGAGTTGTAGCTAGCCAAGATCGGAAGCGCCTCACACCGAAAGCTTCACCGTACACGACGTTGGTCGCGAGGCGCTTTCGATTTGGACACAAGAAGGAAGCCGCAGGCGTCTGCCGCGGATGCGGTGAGCCTTATGGATTTTCAATCTGAGCTTGCTGATAATAAATAAGTTGAAACTTTACGCTGCAAAGCTGAGTTCGCGAACCTGTCGGACCCATACGGCCCCAGTATGGCACAACTCAGCGTCCGCGGCGCCTGCGGCTTCGTTCTTGTCCACAACTCGACCGGAGCTCGGATTCACGCTCGATCCCGGATGCTTTCCGTCGCATCGGGAGAGTCTTGGCAACCATGTTCCGAGAGTGGGTGATAACGCCCGGATGAAACACCAACTTGCGGGATGGACCGATGGAAGCTCTCGACCTGTTACGGGTTAGCTCTTTTCATGCAGTCTTTAATGAAGGACCGCCGATCCGCACCCGACAGTCCCCTTCTTATCTGCGGCGTTGTTGCAGGCTTTTGCTTTGTCCTGCTCACTGACGTTTCCACCAGAGCCGGAATCCGCAGCCTTGTTGAGGCAGCTCTGCATGAATTTCTGGCGATCTTCACCCTTCAGGTTCCTCTTGTCGGCAGCATCATTGCAGGCTTTCGCCTTGTCCTGTGCCGATGCGTCCGACGACGGCGCTGGGTTGGAAGGCGATGCCTTAGCGGCGACCACCAGGGTAATACTTGTCGCCAGCAAGAGCGACATTATCGCTGCCCATACGATGTGAGAAAGTCGTGACATCGAGAATCTCCTTTGAATCTGGTACAAAATCCTGCGTCAGTTAGTGCGCTCCAACCGCCGTGTAATTGGAATTTGTGGTCGTGACCACGAGCTTCTTAGCGGTGGCGTCAAGGACGGTCTTTTGTACATAGTTCGTGCCGTCCGGCAGGCTGGCAAACTGAACTGCCAGTGTGACCGTATCTTTCGGATCATCCAGGTAGGTATTCACATTCACCGAGCTGATCTTCTTCGCGGCTCCGTTGAACGAGATCGTGAACTGGTCACCGGCCTGGGCATAGTCTTTGAATGCTATCTGCACGACACCACTACTCGGATTGGGAACCAGCGAGGCTTTCCCGGATTGCAAGGCCTGCTGCATCCGCTGCGGATCAGGCGGCACATACAGGGCGAGCAGGGTCTTGACCTGTCCCATATAGTCCTGCATCTCTTCCTTCTTGTTCGCGATTACCTTCTGCTTCATTTTTCCCCCGCTCGGAGGTGGGGGCGGCGCAGAGAGCGGTGTCTTTTGTACCTTCCCATCTGGACCATACTGGCACGCTGATTGGCTCGGAGGTTTAGCATCGCCCTTCAGCGTCAGTTGAGTTGTTTCCGTCCATTGATACTGGTGCAATTTCTGCTGGTTTTCCGCGACCGACTGCTTCACCGCCGCCACTTTCTGTTGAAGATCAGCGCCTGCTCCGGCACCGGCCTGCGCGATCGCAGGAACAATCGCCGTCAGCATGGCGACAGCGATGAGCAACGTGCGTTTATTGTTGGCGCGGGGCGCACTGTCGGCGATACGGGCGTCGGGATTCTGCTCCTGTGTTCCCGCGATGTTGATGCTCATCATGGTACCCTCTCCAATTTCCATTGATTGCGGCTGCTTCTTTGCGCATCAGCCCGGAAGAACCTCGGAACTCAGTGCTGGTCTCTAACTTCCATCTTCCGAGTAAGTGTCGGCTTTGGGTTCCCCCCGCGAAACTGGCAATAGTGACAGGCTGGGCCGGAGGGAAAGCACCGCGGTTTCACAGCAGGAGAATATTGCCGAGTAGAGTTCAGACTTCAGAGGAGAGTTCTCCCCTTTTCTATTTCCGGGTGTGCCAATCCGGACATAACTCGAAAATGGGGCTTGTCCGAATTGCCGACCATCCGCCTGCAACTGCCCGTCACATTCATTCCGAGAAAACAAGGAGCCCTCCTTCCCAGTTGCAGATCATTCCCCTCACTCGGCGCACAATGAAAGATAGCCGTGAGCACACCCTCGCATTCGTTCCGCCCTCGAGTCAGAGAAAAGGCCCGGCTCAGAAATCGAAAAACACCTCGATTCTCCCAGCTCCTTTGATGGTGATGGTTCGCGGCGTAAGTCGCGGAAGAAGCTCGATGGCCCCCAGCTTCATCGGCCCACATGCACAGGGCGCCAAAATCTGCCGTTTTACTCCCGTTAAGGGGCCAAAACCTGCCAAAAATGGGGTCAGAATTGGCCACTCGAATCCCATAACTATCTATATCCAAAATAGATAGCCTGCTTCAACCGCGACGTGCAAAACTCGATTGTGAAACTGCTGGCAGCGAGAAGCGGGAGGTTAGGAAACCAGGAGTCCTAGAAGCTAGAGGCTAGAAGCTAAGAACTGCTTTTCGCCCCATAACTCCTTTGCTGAGAGGAATCTGCGGCTAAGTCCAATAATGAGAGGAATTTGGCGCCACACCCCTCTCGTAACATGATGAAAACAAGGAATTTCTTTGCAGAGATAGGGGAGGGGGGGGGATAGATATACCACAATATGAGACGACGCGGACTGGCAGCATCAGTCTCCAGATTCAACCACAGACAGACCCCTGATCACTGACCCCTGATCCCAGTTTCCTGCCTCATCGCCACACGTGCATCCACCCTCGCAGGACCCTCTGCGCAGGCTTCTCGACCAGGTGGAGCGCCAGCAATGCCATCGCGACCAGCAGCACGTAGCTGATCCACGGATCGAACTGAACGAGTCCCAGTCGGTTCAGCACGTGCGTGTCGTGAATCAGGTTCCACAGGTTGAAGTGCAGCAGGTAGAGGCAATAGCTCGCCTCTCCCACAAACACCAGCGGCGCGATGCCCAGTGCCTTCGACAGCGGATTCACTCCGGCCAGCCCCAGAATGATGCAGCCGAAAAGCGGCATGAGCGCCCCATCGTGCAGGATCGGATAAGGAAGATTGGGCGCCATCACCAGCACAAGAAAAGTACCGAGGAATCCGACAACGCCCAGAATCACGCGCCTGACGCCCATCCTCGGCACAATCTCATCCAGCTCCGCCAGCAGCACGCCAAACACGAAACTGGCAAGGTGCGGCAAAGGTGTGTATTTCAGCGCCTGCAGCCACTTCCCGTAGCTCCAGCGGTCCACGTGTGCCAGGCCGTCTGGATTGAATAGGAAGTAGAGAGTGCCTGGAACCATCCCCAGCAGCCACACCCCCGCCATCTTCAGGAGGTGCGGCCCGGTCTGCTCAGGCTTCTTCCATCGCGCCATCCACGGAAACAGCAGGTAAAAGAACGACTCTGCCGACATCGTCCACGCGGGCGTGTTCAGAAACGTCGCGATCTCGGGAATCCACCCCTGCAATAGCAGCGGCGAGAGCACCATCCCCGCCCAGAACATGGCGGGCGTATGAGCGCTCCATTCCAGCGGAATCATCCGCCAGGCCATCAGCAAACTCAGAAAGTAGATCGGATAAAGCCGCGTGAATCGCGCCTCATAGAAACGAGTCCGGTCTAACTGCCCGGCCCGCGCCCGCGCGTTGTAGTTGTACCCGAGCACGAACCCTGAGAGCAGAATGAAAAAGCTCACTGAGGCGTACCCGGCATTCACAACCGGAGCAAGCCAGCCAAACCAATTTGGATTGGAAAAGTGGAACAGGACAATGTTGACTGCTGCGAAGGAGCGCAGCCCCGTCAGTGCATTCAGCCGCGCTGGCTTGCTTGTGTCCACTGGCTGTTAGACGTCCCCACGCCGAAGGATGCCGAGGCACAGACCAGCCCAGGAAGAACCGCCCCCTGGGCCCGGATCACGCAGTGACCAATGATCCGACCTTCTCCCCAAGCACAACCCGGCGAATATTCCCTGGCTGGTTCATATTGAAGATGATCATCGGAAGGTTGTTGTCTTTGCAGAGGCTCACGGCAGTCAGGTCCATCACCTTGAGGCCCTGCCTGAGGATCTCCATGTAGGTGATCTCGTCGTATTTGACCGCATCCTTCACCAGCACAGGATCCGCGTTGAACACGCCCTCGACCTTTGTCCCTTTCAGCAGCACGTCCGCCTTGATCTCCATCGCCCGTAGACTGGCGGCCGTATCCGTGGAAAAGAATGGATTTCCAATTCCGGCAGCAAAGATCACAACGCGCCCCTTCTCAAGATGGCGCACCGCCCGCCGGCGAATATACGGCTCAGCCACCTGGTTCATGAAGACCGCCGTCATCACCCGGCACTGCACGCCGCGCTGCTCGAGTGAATCCTGCAGCGCAATGGCATTGATCACCGTGGATAGCATTCCCATGTTGTCGGCGGCAACCCGGTCCATCTCTTTCGCCTGATCCGCTACACCTCGGAAAAAATTTCCGCCGCCAACGACAATCCCTATCTCCACGCCGAGCGCGTGAACATCGACGATCTCGCTGGTGATTTCAGCAACCTTATCGGCGTCCAGTCCAAACCCTTTCGGACCTGACAGTGCCTCGCCTGAAAGCTTGAGAACGATCCTTTTATACATTCCATTTCGAGTATCGCACACGCGAAAGGCGCATCTTGCGAGTCCGTTCCGATCGGTTGCGACCGAATCAGAAGTCCCGCAAGTGCGGCTTCGGCAAACAAAGGAGAAACGGCATCGAGTCTGGCCGCAAGGACCTTCAGCGAACGCTCCGGAAGCTATTACTTCAGCGGCTGAACATTCGTAACCGGAGTGGCACCGCTGCCATAAGGATCAAGAACGGCGTGTCCCTTTGATTCGTCGTATTTGATCTTCGCTGCCGTAACCATCTTCCCGGTTCCCTCGCCCTTGTCATTGAGAGTCACCTGCAGGAAACCAAAGGGATAGTTGGTATGCGTCGCCTTGCGGGATTGCTCTGCAGTCGACATTCTTCGGGCAGTGATCATGGTAATGACCGTGTTGCCGCCTGAAGTCGACTTCTCAGCGACCGCGATCTGATTTCCGGTTTCACCAACTTGGTTGATGCGGCCGGCATCCAGCTTCTTCAGCTCATTAACCAGTGCGTCCTGTCCCTGCTCCTTCAGGACTTTACCGAGTTGCTTAATTTCATCTTCAGTCGCCCACTTGGTGATCGTGAACGTGAAACGAATCTGTTTGGCTCCGGCATTGCTCGTCGCCAGGATCGCCGAGTACGACTCGTTCTGAGCTGTTGCGTTTTGGCTGAGACCCAATGAAACCAGACAAACAGCAGCGATTGTCATGGCAATTTTTGACATATGTGCTCCTTCGTTCATGTGATTGGTTCTTGGGGGTCGAGTGCGCCGGAACTGTTCATGCCTACCCGGTGTGGATCTGTGAGGTGCTCTGATAACCCGCCTGGCCCTGCTTGAAACGGCCGCCGAATCCCCCAGACGCCCACTTTCGGCAATTTCTCAGCAGTACAAGGCTCTCACTATTCAACTGCTCAGTTGTTGGGGCGGACATTCACAGCTTTGATGTACTGATTCCCGAAGCTTTCGATCTCGAAGCGGCCCTGCTTTTTGTCGAACCGAAGCTTCGCTGCCGCCATGATCTGTCCTGTACCCTGCCCCTTCTCATCCACCTTCACCTGGAGGTAGCCGAAGGGATAGTCCGTGCTTCTGCCATTGTTGTACAGCTCCATGAAAGGCATGTTCCGTGCGGTGACAATCGTGATTATGGTCTGATTGTCTACCTGTTTCTTCCTTGCTATTGCAATCTGGTTCCCGACGCGGCCAACAACATTGATCCGGCCGGCCTCGAGCTTCTCTGCCGCACTGCTCAATGCACCCTGCCCTTTTTGCTTGAGTAGCGCTGCATACTGCTGGACTTCCTCGTCAGTTGTGTAGCGCGTCACGCTGAAATCAAACGAAGTTGACTTGCCGCCGACGGGACCGCCCGTTCCAATCGCAACTCCCGTAAAGGCCTCCGGCTTCGTCTTCGACTCCTGACAAAACCCAGTCGAAACAAGACAAAGCACGCAGATCGCGATCACGGCAATCCTTGACATGAACACACTCCTCGACATGCGAGTCGAGCCCGGTCGGAAGAACATGCATCGTCCCCCAAGCACTGCGGGCCCATGTGTGTACACGGTTACCAGATCGGTTTACCCCTGTGAACTGTGAGTTTTACCAGTACCGGCAGGAATGGCTTGGTATAGGTGGAAACATGCGACTTCCATCGTTGCATCGCCGAAGATATGCCCCAGAACGACGAAAGCCCGAAGCGCTCGCTCCGGGCTCTCATCTGCTTGATCCCTGAATTATTCGCTGGCGGATTCCACTGCCTTGGTCTGGGCCACGGTCCAGTCCGGTGCTCCCACCTTGAAGCGCGCGAAGCGGCGCACGGTGATGTTCTCGCCCAGCTTGCCGACCTTCTGCGCAATCAGTTCCTTGATGCTGACAGCCTGGTCCTTGATGAACGGCTGCTCCAGCAAGCACACTTCTTCGTAGAACTTGGCCATCTTGCCGTCCACGATCTTTTCGATCACCTGGGCCGGCTTCCCCGTCGCCGCAGCCTGTGCGCGGAAAATCTCCTTTTCGCGCTCCAGGTCCTCGGCCGTCACGTCCTCAGGCTTCACGTAGCGCGGATCGCTCGCGGCAATGTGCATCGCGACATCCTTCAGTAATTCCTGAAAGTCCTCGGTACGCGCCACGAAGTCGCTTTCGCAATTGACTTCGAGCAAAACGCCAATTTTGCCGCCGGCGTGGATATAAGTTCCCACTGCGCCTTCATTCGTCGTGCGGGCTGCCTTCTTCTGCGCTGAAGCCATGCCGCGCTTGCGAAGCACCACGAAGCCAGCTTCGATATCTCCGTTCGTCTCCTGCAAAGCCTTCAGGCAGTCGCCCATTGGTGCACCGGACTTTTCCCGAAGCTCCTTTACCAATTTCGCATCAATCTTCGCGCTCACTGTAGTCATCTCTCTTTTCCCGTAATCTGCGTGGGGACATGGCCCCAATGCAGGATGGTTCAGGCCGGAAATCTTCCGGCAAAAGAAAAGCGTGGCAACCAAGCTTCGCGGCCACGCTTGTCTCGGTTTGCGCGCTCAGGCGCGCTCTAAAGATAAGAACCTAGCGGGCTCCCTCGGCCACTTCCTCTTCGTCAATGGCCGCAACCGCCGCAACCGCCTTGCGAATGCCGCCACCGAGCGCCGTTTCCATGTCGACGTCCTCGCTCGAAGAAGCTTCGACTGCAACGGTCTCTTCTGGGCTCGCCACCTCGGGCTGTTCTTCGACGAAGGCTTTGTCGCCAACCAGGTTCACGCCCTCAGCCGCCGACTCCGCGATCTTCGAGGTGAACAGGCGAATCGCACGCAGCGCATCGTCGTTACCCGGAATCACGTAATCCACCACCGTCGGGTCGCAGTTCGTGTCGACCACGGCGACGACAGGAATGCCGAGCTTGCGCGCTTCCTTCACGGCAATCGCTTCGTTGTTCGAGTCGACCACAAACAGTGCGTCTGGCAAGCGCTTCATGTTCTTGATTCCGGCAAGGTTCGCCTGCAGGTGCTTGCGTTCCCGCTCCAGGCGAATCACTTCCTTCTTGGTCAGCAACTCGTAGCGGCCATCCACGGCCATCTCATCCAATTCCTGAAGGCGCTTCACCGATTTCTGCACGGTTACCCAGTTGGTGAGCAGACCGCCCAGCCAGCGCTGGTTGATGTACGGCATCCCGGCGCGGTTGGCCTCTTCGGCCACGGCATCCTGCGCCTGGCGCTTGGTGCCCACGAACAGAATCGTCTTGCCGCTGGCGCACAGGTCTGTCACAAACTTCGACGCATCCTTGAAGAGCTTCAGCGTCTTCTGCAGGTCGATGATGTAAATCCCATTGCGCTCGCCAAAGATGTATTCCTTCATCTTGGGATTCCAGCGCTTGGTCTGATGCCCAAAGTGAACACCCGCTTCGAGCAGCTCCTTCATTGTGATCGTGGCCATTGGCCTCCTTCGTGGATTGCATCCGGGCTAACCTTCGTCTGGCCCGGATTAAACCCGCTTATGCGGGAGATTTGCCTACCAGTTGTCCGTTCACAGTTCGTAGTTCTTTGCGGCCGACAAATCCAAGGTCGGCAAAAACAAACTGAAAACTGCGAACTGCCAACCGACAACTATCTCTTACTGAACTGGAACCGCTTGCGGGCACCCTTCTGACCGTACTTCTTGCGTTCCTTGACGCGAGCATCGCGGGTCAGCAGGCCTTCGGCCTTCAGCGCCTTGCGCAGTTCCGGATTGAACTGGATCAATGCACGGGCAACGCCCATCTTCACAGCGTCTGCCTGCGAGGCAACTCCGCCGCTCGAAACCGTGGTCACGACATCGAAGCTCGATGCCAGCTCGGCAACGACCAGCGTCCGCTTCGCGGCCACGCGCTGCTGCTCCGTCACAAAGTACTCTTCGAAGGGCTTGCCGTTAACCTTCCACTCGCCCGTACCTGGACGCAGAAAAACGCGTGCGATCGCCGACTTGCGACGGCCCGTTCCATAGTATTGAACCAGATCTGCCATTCTCTCTTTAGCTCCTAGCTCCCAGCTTCTAGCCTCTAGCTAGAAACCAAAGCGTCAACCTCAAATTTCAAAGCTAGCAGCTAGAAGCTAGCAGCTAGCAACTGTCTTTACGCGACTTCGAGCGCCACCGGCTGTTGCGCCTGGTGCGGATGCTTGTCGCCGCGATAGACCTTCAGCTTCGAGCCCATCGCGCGGCCAATCTTGCTTTTCGGCAGCATGCCCTTGATCGCTTCTTCCAGAATCTTCTCCGGCTTGCGGGCGAGCAGGCGCGAAAACTCCTCTTCGCGCAATCCGCCCGGAAAGCCTGTATAGCGGCGATACACCTTCTTCTGGCTCTTCAGGCCGGTCAGACGTACCTTCTCTGCATTGATGACGATCACGTGATCGCCCATGTCAATGTACGGCACGTACTTAGGATTCAGCTTGCCGCTCAGAACGTCGGCAGCCTTGGTGGCCAGCCGTCCCAGCGTCTGGCCGCTGGCATCCACCACATACCACTTGCGGTCAATATCCTTGCCGCTCGGAACAAAGGTACCCATCTCTCTCCTGCCTCTAAAACGCCAGTCTTGCAACGAAAACTACGGCGCAAAGCGCCTCTGCCCACGCCACGTACGCACGGGCCCTGATTTCCACCCACTTCCAAACAATTCTGTTCGGGTGAGGACTGCGGGGGCTTACCCTCTTCGGGTTCCTGACTCTGCTGGACTTAACGAACCTTTCCAGCCGAAGGTGCCTGTCCCGTCTGAATCCCTCGCAAGGGTCCAGCCAGCTGGATCCGGGCTGCATACACCGACCCCAGGCACAACTCCGCGCAGAGTCCTTAGAATACCCGAATCACCCCGCAGAGTCAACGAAATGGCGCGATCTTTGCGGTCGACACGTCACTGCCCGAAATGCACCTGAAGAGTAGAATTCGACCCAACTCCGCGACCTTCAGAGGTCCTGACTTTCGGGGGCGACTATGCCTGACGTAATGGTCCCGACTCCGCGCGGCCAAATGCCGTGCTACCTTGCCGTGCCTCCCGTACCCGGCCCATGGCCCGGCGTCATTGTCCTGCATGACGTCGGCGGGATGAGCCAGGACCATCGCAATCAGGCCGATTGGCTCGCCCGCGGGGCGTTTTTAGCTCTCGCTGTCGACCTCTACTACCTTGGCGGATTCCTTCGCTGTATTCGCGCAGTCGCTCGCGACCTCATGCACCGGACGGGGCCGACTTTTGAGGACGTGGAGGCCTGCCGTTCCTGGCTGAGCGCCCAGCCAACCTGCACCAGCAGGATCGGCGTCATCGGTTTTTGCATGGGAGGCGGCTTCGTTCTTCTCCTCGTTTCCGGTCACGGGTTTTCAGCCGCGAGCATCAACTATGGCGGCAAACTCCCTCCTGACGTCGACAATTTCCTCAAGGCACCATGCCCGGTTGTTGGTAGCTACGGCGCAAAGAGCCACTGGGAACAAGGCGCCGCCGACGAGCTTGAGCGTGCGCTTCAGCGCGCGCTCGTTCCGCACGATGTGAAGGAATACCCCGACGCAGGCCACTCGTTCATGAACAACAAGCAACAGTGGTGGTTCAAATTGCTGCGCTTCAGGGGAATTGCTTACAACGAGCCGGCTGCGATGGACGCGCGTCGCCGCATCACTGTCTTCTTTCACACTCACCTTGGCTGATGTGATCTACATGGAGTCCACATGGTAATTAACGAACAAAAATCGCGCTCAAATGACTCGTCGATCCAGCTCCCGCCTCATTGGAGCACTCTGTTTCGCATTGGCGGATTCGCTGCATTTGCCTTGATTCTTTACTCCCTGCTGACGATCGTGCAGATGATTCTTCTGCATGGTCAGCCATCGAGCGTTGAAGAAGCATTTCGACTTTTGCAGACAAACAGGCTCATAGCCCTGTTGCGACTCGATCTGCCCACCATCTTGATCCTGCCGCTCTACTACCTCGTGTTTCTCAGTCTGTATCAGGCGTTAAAAGACACCAGCCGTACCGCAGCTCTACTTGCCACAGCCCTCGCCTTCACTGGCAATACGCTTGTTCTGTCCACACCCACCGCGTTGTCCCTGGTCCCACTCAGCGATAAATACGCCGCGGCAACCAGTGACGCCTCAAGATCGCAGTTGCTGGCCGCTGGAGAAGCATTGATGGCAGGCGACATCTGGCACAGTACCGGAGCAATTCTCGGTGGCGCACTGATGCAGAGTGGAGCAGTGTTGATCTCAATTGCAATGCTGCGCGGTGGAGTCTTTGGCAAATTCACAGGTTGGCTGGGAATCGCGATGCATGGTCTTGATTTGGCACATGTTCTCTTCGGAGCCTTCCTCCCGACGACAAGCGCAGTTTTATTGGCAATAGCCGGTCCGTTCTACCCTGTCTGGTTCTTCCTCGTCGGTCGCAGCCTGCTTCAGCTGGCCTCATGCGAACTCTCGCCCATTCCAGACACATCTGCGGATTCCGCAATGACCTTGTGAGCTGCGGTTCTCCCCGATGCCTTCTCTGTGGAGTGACTCGGACCAGAATTGATCAATGCGTCACTTTGGCCGGGAACCGCGAATGCAGCCCCGGCCAGGCTCGTCAGCTATACGGACCGCTCTTTGCCAATCGCACGCACGCGGAAGCGCTTCATCTGAATTGAAAGCGTCCTCTCGATCTTGCGCAGTTCGCCGCGCTCCTCGGGAGCTGCGAATGTTGAAGCCACACCACGGGCAGAAGCGCGTCCCGTGCGGCCCACCCGATGCACAAAGTCCTCAGCCGCCTTGGGCATGTCGAAGTTGACAACGTGCGCCACATCCGCCACATCTATGCCGCGAGCGGCAACATCAGTCGCAACGAGCACCCGGTGTCGGCCTTCAGTGAAACTGCGCAACGCGGAACTGCGCTGCGATTGCGAGCGATCACCATGAATCTGCGTCGCCGACCAGCCCGAGCGGCATAACCGCCGCGCCACACGATCTGCTCCGTGCTTGGTGCGCACAAAGACGAGAAAGCTCCCCTTCTCTGTCTCGAGCAGTTGTTCGAGCAATTCCTGCTTTTTGTCGGGCGATACTTCAAAAGTCCGGAGTTCGACGTTCTCTGTCGGCTTGAGAACCGACCCGATCTCGACTCGAACAGGATTGTTGAGATAATTCCGGGCCACTTCCCTCACGGAGCCTTCCATGGTCGCGGAATAGCAAAGCGTCTGACGGACGGCAGGCAATGTTGCCGCGATGCGCGCAATTGCAGGCTGGAATCCCATATCGAGCATCCGGTCCACTTCATCCAGTACGAGTGTCTTTATACCGTCAAGCCGCACCAGCCTGCGCTTGAGAAAGTCCTCAAGCCGGCCCGGGGTGGCCACGATGACACGCGCGCCGCGACGGATCGCCTGCAACTGCGACCCTTCAGCGAGACCGCCGACCACCAGGGCCACGTTTTGATTGCTGCTCGATCGGATAGCGAGGAACGACCGCTCTACCTGCATGGCCAGTTCACGCGTCGGCAGAAGAATCAGGGCGCTTGCACCATTGCCGTCAATCTTCTGCAACATCTCCACGATCGGTACCAGAAAGCTCAGAGTCTTGCCCGTGCCGGTCTGCGCAGTGGCAAGCACGTCGCGTCCTTCAAGCGCAGGCGGAATAGCTCCGGCCTGTACCGGAGTGGGGTTTACAAATTTGTTGGCGTCAAGCCGCGCCTTCAGGGCGGGCGAAAGGTTAAACTGCGAAAACTCAGTCGTCAAAATGGACTATTTCCTGTTGGTTCCGGAGCCTCTTCTTCCTTGAGGCCTGCAATCGGAACCCGTCTTGCCGGCACGCGCACAAATCCTGTTCAGGCGCGCGACTGCTCTTCAATATGTGCGTAAGGATGAACCAACTACGTCCCTGGGACTGGCCGGCACGCGTTAAATGGGGAAACGCCCGCAGCCCGGATCTGCCACACGCTACTTGTACGCCGGCAGGCACAATGCCAGCCGGCACCACGCTCCAATGCCATCCTGGAATCAACTTCCAGCCGCCGGAGACTCTGTGGTTACGCTGTAGGGGCTTGGGGGAATCTGTGCAAGGCAAACTTGCTTTCTGAAGGCAATCCGCCGCTCACGTCCAAATCACTGAGCGCAAAACCAGTTTACCACACTTCACATTCGCCTCGTCAGAAGGGGTCCCGCCTCATCCACGCCCTTCCAGTCGCTCCACAACCTGCTTCACGAGTTGTTCAAGCTCGGCGTTCGTCGGCAGATCGTGAATCTCCGATTCAGGCAACGCGCTCATGCGCGCATCGGGCAAGCCAAGCCTGCGCTTGAGAGCTAGGATTTCCTGAATCTTCTCTTCCGGGATGTACTGAAGCGGCTTGCCGATCTGCTGCGCGATCAGATAGGTCTTGCAATAGTTTTCCAGAACCTCGATGAGCCACTCTGCGTGCGTGACGGAGTCAGACCAGCAGACGACACCGTGATTCGCGAGGAGAATCGTGTTGTGATCGTGCACGAACGGCAACACCGACTCTGCAAACGCCTGCGTGCCCGATGTCTCGTACTGAGTCACCGCGGTCGGCCCGATGAATATCTCGTACTCCGAGATCAGGCCGACGGGAGGGGTGGTGCCTGCGAGCGAAAATGCCGTCGCATACGGTGGATGGCAGTGGACCACGGCACGGGCGCGCGGATTGGCACGGTAGATTTCGAGATGGAGCAGCAACTCGCTGGTGCGCAAGCGATCGCCGGCCAGGATGTTCCCTTCAAGGTCGGAGAGACAAATGTCCGGCGGCTGCATGTCGCGCTTGCTCATCATCGTCGGTGTGCACAGAATGTACTTCAGCCCCAGTCGCACACTGATATTTCCACCATTGCCGTCCACGTAGCCGCGCTCCCACAGCTTGCGTCCCACGCAGATGATCTCTGCACGCAGCGCCTCGGCTTCAAAGGAATTCGCAACCACAGACGCGGGAACGTCTTCAGGCTTGGGTACGCGCAGGGCTTCCATCACAGCCTGCACTATTTCTCTTACCTGCTCTGAAACGGGATCTATGAGTTGCTCCATTCCTGACCTCATGTGTGCCGCGTTTGGAGGAGAGCCATCCTCCACCGGCCTGAATTCCTCATACCTTAGATATAGGTCAGAAATGGGGTCACAACACGTGATATGGATCACCATTGACCAGTCGGCTGCCGAGTCTTAAGGCTCACTTTGCAATGAGTCCGTCACGCTATCAGTCTGCAGGCACCAGCTTCCGCTGCAGCGCTTCCAGCGTCTGCCCCTTGGTTTCCGGATACGTAAAGAGAACCGTCAGAAACTGAATTGCCGTCATCACTGCAAAGAAAGCGAATGGGGCGCCCCTGCCCATCGTTGTTGCGATCGTCGGAAACACCAGCGCAATGATGGTGTTCATGGTCCAGTGACTGGCGTTCCCAACACCCTGTCCCTTTGAGCGGACGTGATTCGGGAATACTTCTCCGATGTAAACCCAGATGACCGCGCCTTGCGACAGCGCGAAGAAAGCGATGTAGGTAACGAGCAGCCACACCAGCGCATTTTGGTGGGAATGTGAGCTGAAAACATATGCCACTCCAGCAAGGCAGATCGATGTTCCCGCAGCTCCGATCAGGAGCAGCGTCTTGCGCCCAAGCCTGTCAATCACGCTCATGCCAACCATCGTGAAGATCAGATTGGTAAACCCGATCGTGATCGCCTGCTGATCGCCCGAAAGCTGACTGAATCCCGCGGCCTGAAAGATGTCATTGAGGTAGTACAGGATGGCGTTGATGCCTGCCAGTTGATTGAATGCCCCGATCGTGATGGCGAGAAACAGCGGGTAGCGATACTTCCAGCGGAAGACCGGCTCGTGAGCGGACGCATGTTCTTCCGCCAATGCGGCCCGGATGTCCGCCAGTTCCGCCTCTGGATCAGGCTCTCCCATCATCTTGAGCACTGCAAGCGCCTCATCGATGCGGTTGCGTGAAGCCGACCACCGTGGGCTGCGCGGAATCCCGAACAGCAATGCCAGGAATCCCGCCGCCGGGATCGCCGCGACGCCCACCTGCCAGCGCCACTCGGTTGCTCCCAGATGCAGCAGTCGAATCAGGTAGTTTGACGTGTACGCCACAAGGATGCCGAACACCACGTTGAACTGGAATGCGCCAACAAGTCTTCCGCGCCACTTGGCGGGTGAGAGCTCTGCAATGTACACCGGCCCCAACACGGACGATGCGCCAATTCCCAGCCCTCCGATAAAGCGAAACACCATGAGAGACGGCCAGTTCCACGCCAGCGCGCTTCCTATCGCCGAGATCACATACAGAACCGCTGTCAGGCGCAGTGTCTCGCGGCCGCCCAGCTTGTGGCCCACAACCCCCGCGCCAAACGAACCCACCACGGTTCCGATGAGCGCGATCGCCACTGTCCAGCCCTTGCCATAGTCGCTGAGCCCGTAAAGACGAACAACCGAATCGATGATGCCGGAGATCACGACAGTGTCAAAGCCGAAAAGCAGCCCGCCGAGCGCTCCCGTAAGAGTCGCCTTCATCAAATTCAGGTTGGGTCGCATGGTCTCTTCCTTCGAAATAACCAAAACATCCTACAGACCGAAGGCCAATTGCGTAAAACAGCCTCGCAGATTCCATGCAAGTGATTAGGAGTCGCTGCCTCTCATTCACGCAACGCCTGGCCTTGGGAATTGAGGAGATACTCGACGCTGTCGGTTTCTTACACTTCCTCGATGGCTTCGAAACGGACCCGCACTGATATGTGGATCTTGAGAACAATCCGCTCTTCCCACTCGCAACTTCGATTGAGAAGAACGAAGCAGTTTTGCAGCCATCTCTTTGGCTGGTGCTTCGTCGGCGTCAATTGGCAGCAGGAGCAACCACGAGGGCGCGACAACGGCTCGTTCCGGTCGCGCTCCAGGCAACGGCCATCTCGCTCTCCAGATAGGCGCAGTCACCGCACTCGAGAACCTCGTGCAGGCCGCCGGCCTCGAGTTCAAGTCGCCCCTCGAGCACATAGACCAGTCTGCTCAGGCGCTTGCCTCCCTCCAGCAAGCTCGACGCTCCTCCTTGCGGAAACTCGATCATCTCCGCGTCAAGTCGGCAATCGGGAATCGGTGCATGCAAGGGAGTGTGCTTCACCGAATCATGACTGCGTCCCTCTCCAGACAGATGCGCCTTGCGCGTAATGGAGAGTGTGTGCTTGGCGGGCTCAGCAAAGAAGTGACTCAGGCCCACGCCATAAACTCGGCAGATATTGGCCAGCGTTGGCAGCGTAGGTACCATCCGGTCTGTCTCCAGCTTGGAAAGCAACGCTGTAGAGAGACCCGTCTCGACCGCCAGCCGCGAAAGGGTTAGACGCTTCTGCATGCGCAGTGTCCGAAGCTTCATCCCGATTGAATAAGGCTCAAGCGCCCAGCGCGCATAAGCATAAGACGGTTCGCTCGTCATCGTGGATCACCCCGACCCACATTCTGATATCGACTGCCCTTCCAGACTCTGAAGCTTTCTGGAAATTTGACAGTGGTCACGTCAGACCCGCCCGTATTAGCATCTCAACAGTGATGGCCTGCGGTCCTGAAGGACACCACCCTGTTCCTCAGTTCATGTGATCGTCCGTGCCTCGAAATCTCTTCAAGAAGGATCCCCCCATGACCCTGACTTTCCCGTCACGCAGGCCTTCCTTGTTTCTATTTCCCGCGCGATCTGACAAAAACCTCCACATTGCCCTGCTCAGTGTGCTGTGCGCCTTGTCCCTCTCCTGCGCCACACAAACCACGGCGCAATCAAGGCCGGCTCCCGCCCCTGATGTTCTTGTACTGAGCAACGGAGATACTCTGCACGGCAAGCTCGTCTCTGCCGTGAATGGCAAAGTCACATTCCATTCCGATCCCCTCGGCGATGTCACGCTGGGCTGGGACAAGATTAAGGAGCTTCACACGAGCGGAAACTTCGCAGTGATCGAGAGCGGCGAGAAGCAGCTCACCAAGAAGACTGCCGCGAACATTCCAACCGGGCCGCTTGAAGTCGCCAATCAAAATGTGACAGTGCATCCGGCAAATGTATCGGTTCCGGCACCTCTCCCCGTCTCCAAGGTGCGATATGTCATGGACGACGCGACTCTCGACAAGCAGTTGAAACACAGGCCTGGATTTTCCGAAGGATGGAATGGCGCCGCCACGGCTGGCGCTTCGACCGTGAACGCAACACAGCATCAGTACGCGTTCTCCGGAGCCATCGACCTAGTCCGGGTGGTTCCCACTGTAGCCTGGCTCGCGCCAAAGAACCGTACCAGTATCGATTTTCTCGGTTCGCTTGGGAAAACAACACAGCCCTCCTACGTCATCCCGGCGACTCCAACAGCCCCTGCGGTCTTTGTTCCTGAGGTGGATACGAAAACCGCGATTTACCATGCAGGCGCCGAGCGTGATGAGTATCTTGCGCCGCGCATTTTCGCATTGGCTCAAATCGCATTCGACCATAATTACAGCCAGAACCTTGACCTGCAGCAGATTTACGGGGGCGGACTCGGCTGGACTGCCATTAAAACTGACAATCAGGAACTCGATCTGAAAGGGACCATCCAATACGAGAGGCAACAGTTCATTACCAGCGAGTCTCTCAACCTCGTGGGATCCACCTACTCCGCCGACTATGTGCTCCACCAGAAATGGTTCACCTACACGCAGGGACTCGCATATATTCCCGCGTATAACGAGCTAAGCGCTTACTCGGTAAACGAGATCAATACGCTCGCTTTTCCGGCCTACAAGAACTTCAGTTTTTCCCTCGGAACACTGGACAGCTACCTTAACAATCCTCCCGCTTCGCTTCCGCCCACCAGGCGAAACTCATTCCAGTTCACGATGGGTTTGACCTACGCTATCAAATCAAAGTATTGATCGGAGTATTTCAACGTCATCCAACAGGCCGATCCGAGCATGCCTCGGATCGGCAGTCTGTTGCTTTGATTTCAGAAGGTCACTGCAGGTAACTTCCCAACCCTATTACCAAATTCTTCGATAAATCCGCCGCTTATCACATTCCTGCATCGCGCTCCGGACGCATAATGAGGTCGCGATTCAGCAAGATGTCGGCGTAGTAAAACTTTTTTTGTTGGAACTTTCGTTTTTACTCTTCCCCGGAGTTTCGACCGAGAAGTTTCCATTGCCAGGGGCCGAAATTGCCCCCGGGAGTCTGACCGGCCTTCCTGGGCTGGTTGACCGAAACTTTGAGGAATGCGATGGTTCGGCTTAGAAAGTCGTCGTCTCAGAGCGATCTTCCGCGTGCCGGATTTGTTTTCGGGAGTCTCCGGCTCGAGATCGATGGCACCTTGCAGCGCGGTAATACGGCCGTCCATCTACCGCCTAAAGAACTCGCGGCGCTTCGCCTGCTCTTGCAGCATGCCGGTCAGATCGTGACCCACCACCAGATCAAACAGGCTCTGTGGGCCGACGTACATGTGACTGCGGACAGCGTCCCCAAGTGCATGTCGTCGCTCCGCGAGCGGCTGCAGCCTGATGAAGACTGCATCCAGACCGTCTATAAGCGGGGCTATCGGCTCGCAGTCGAGGTCCGCAGAATCGAAGCTACATCGACTGAAGGTCTGCCGCGATTGGCAATCATGCCCTTCGCGGCGGAAATCAATGTCGCAGCGCACCTGGGCCCAGCCGTGGCCGAAGAGACAATTGCTCTGTTGACCAGGGAACAACTTGCCCCGGCGCACGTGCTGGCAAGAGACTCAGTCTTCACCCTTGCATCCAGGGGATACACGGCACAGCAGGTCGGTGAAACTCTCCACGCTCACCTGGTGCTAACAGGAACAGTCCGCGCTTTACCCGATCACTTCAGGCTCCGCGCTGAAATGATACGCATCGCGGATGGCACTCAATTGTGGGTTGAAGACCTGCTTGTTCCGCAGTCGCGCGTCGCCGGCATGGAGAAGGAACTGGCTCAGCGGCTATTGGTCCGTCTCAGCAGCGGCGGGCTGTCACTCTCGGCTGCAGCCGAGGAGTCTGAAGATAACCCAAATCACCGCGAAGCCTACGACCTGTTTCTGCGCGGTCACCACGAGTGGCAGACGTTGCAGCGCCATCGCATGCAGGACGGCCTGCAGCATCTGTTTCGCGCCGTCGAACTTGATCCGTCTTTGGTCCCGGCGCACGTCGATCTCGCGCACGCATGTATCGCACAGGAGTTCTTTGGCTTCATGTCTCCGACACTGGCCGCGGAACAGGTGCGCTTGGCGGCCCAGGCCGTTCCCGCTTCCCGGGAAGGCTCTGAAGCAATCCTTCCAGCCCTCGGATGGATCCGGTTTCACGTCGATCATGATCTCGTCGGCGCTCTTCGCGCGTTCAGGACCAGCGCCCATCTGCCCCACGAGACGTCAGTCACGCGTGTTCGTTCCATGTTCGCGTTGAGCCGGCACCGCTTCGCAGAAACAATCGAAATGTTGAAAGCCGCCCTCCATGCTGACCCGTTTTCACCTTGGCTCATTGCTCGGCTGGCTTGGGCTTATCACCTTGCCGGAGACCCGGGAAAGAGTCTCGAGCAGATCGAGCACGCTCTGGAACTCTTTCCTGACCATGAGAGTTCGAGTCTGTATGGCGCCATTATTCTCGCTTTCAATGAACAGGCAGAGCATGCGATCTCTTTGGCAGAGAATCTCGTTAGGAGGTCACCTTATTTCGACCTGGCGTCGGCTGTTCATGGCTATGCCTTGGTGTGTGCTGGCCGTCGCGAGGAAGCACGCGCTATTCTCGAGCGACTGCAATGGCTCAGTCGCGAACGCTTCGTAATGAATTCCTTTATGCCCGCCCTTTTTGTCGCGCTCGGAGATCCGGATGGCGCTCTCGCTGAAATGAACGCAGCAGCAGAAGCGCGTTGTCCCTGGTTTTTTCAAATGCTCGCTGACCCGCGCATGAAATCCCTGCACCAACGCTCGGAGTTCGCCAGAATGCAGAAGCTTCTCGACAGAATGGAAGCCTCAGCCGAGAAGCACGAAGCAAGCCAGGACTGACCTCGGCAGTTATGCCGAAAACGCCCAAGTAAACCGATAAAGCTGTCAAATGTGCCTCCGGCCTAGTACAGTTCTTGTCGGCTGCGTTTCTCTTCCTCAGCCTGGTTGAAAACCGGCACGCTCATTTGCAGACGAAAGAGCGAAGTGCGCTGACCCGGCCGCGACGTGACGCGTTTAGAGGTCAAGCTGAACCTGATACCACCTTCGTCAAGTCGACTCCACGTGGCGTGGAACAGTAACCATGAACAGAATCAAAACTGGTATAACGATCCTGGAACGCCGGTTACGAAGGCGCCGACTTTGGAGGAATAAAATCTTGCCGCTTCGTCGCTGGCTTTTTCTTGCATCTCTTGCCTTTGTCCTGCTTGCCGCTTTGATGCCGGCCCAGGAACCTGCCTACCTCAATACAAAGCTCTCACCCCGTGAACGCGCTCATGATTTGGTGGGCCGCATGACTTTGGATGAAAAAGCGGCACAGCTTGAAGACTGGGCCACTGCAATTCCGCGGCTCGGAATCCCCGACTACCAAACCTGGAACGAGGCCCTTCACGGGGTCGCCCGCGCCGGCTACGCCACCGTGTTTCCGCAGGCGATCGGTATGGCCGCGACCTGGGACACGTCCATCGTGCACAGTATGGGTGATGTCATCTCCACTGAGGCGCGCGCCAAGTACAACGAGGCACAACGCGAAGGCAATCATCGCATCTTTTACGGCCTCACTTTCTGGTCGCCAAACATCAACATCTTCCGCGATCCTCGTTGGGGCCGCGGACAGGAAACCTATGGAGAAGACCCGTTCCTGACTGGCCGCCTCGGCATCGCCTTCATCAGCGGAGTTCAGGGCTCTGATCTGAATCATCTGCGCGCCGTGGCGACAAGTAAGCATTTCGCCGTGCATAGCGGCCCCGAGCAGTTGCGTCACGGATTCAATGTCGAGTCCCAGTCCGCGCGACCTCGAAGAGACGTACTTACCCGCGTTTCGTGCCACCGTCACCGAAGGCCACGTGCAGTCCGTCATGTGTGCATACAACTCCATCGACGGGTGGCCTGCGTGCACCAACAAGATGCTGCTCAGGGAGCATCTGCGCGATGCGTGGGGATTCCAGGGCTTCGTTGTGTCCGACTGCGGCGCAATTGTCGACGTAAATCAGGGGCACAAGAAGACCCCTGATATCACTCACTCCGCCGTACTTGCACTGCAGGCCGGAACAGACCTCTCGTGCAGCATCTGGACTCCCGGATTCAATAAACTCGCCGATGCCGTCCGCCAGGGCCTTGTCTCGGAGGATCTTGTAACGCAGGCCGCTGAGCGCCTCTACACCGGGCGGTTCCAGCTTGGCCTGTTCGATCCACCGGGATCCAGCGCTCTCGACAAGATCCCGTATGCCGAAGCGGCTTCGACGGCAAATCGCCAGATCTCGCTCAAAGCAGGTGAAGAGAGCATTGTGCTGCTCAAAAACAACGGAGCGTTGCCGCTGAAGAGCGTCCCCGGGAAGATCGCAGTCATCGGACCTACCGCCGACCTGCTCCCCTCGATCCTTGGCAACTACGTTGGAACGCCGCTTCATCCGGTCACGCCGCTGGAAGGAATCCGAAAACAGTTCCGCAGCACACCGATCCTCTACGCACAAGGCTCGGCACTTGCCGAGGGCATTGGCGTTCCCGTGCCGTGCACAGCATTTGGCTTGAATAATGGCCTGAAAGTCGAGTTCTTTGGCACGTCCGATTGGACGGGCCGACCCGTCGCCGTCGAGACCGAGCCCGACGTCCAGACTGACTGGGAAAATGCAAAGCCCGTTCCCGAGATCTACACGCATGACTACTCCGTACGCTGGAGCGGAACGCTCACCCCACCAGCTCCCGGTCACTACGTTTTCTCGATAGAGGCGGCAGACAGTTTCCCCTACTCGCCTGTTGAAACCTACCGTCTCATTCTCGATGGCAAGGTCATCGGCGAAGGCTCTCTGCGCCAGGGTCAGGACCTATCTTCAATGGGCAATTTCCATGCCGCACCGGGAGCCTCGCCAACCGCACCACCTGTTATGAACTTTCCCAAGGTGCCTTCAATTGCAGTCGACTTCGCAGACACAAAGGAGCACGACTTCCGCCTGGAGTATTCGCACTCTGGCGATCAGGCCGGTGGAGGTGTGACGCTCAAGTGGGAAGCGCCGGCGCAGGCTCAGCTTGATGAGGCTATCTCTCGCGCCAACGAGGCCAGCGTCATCGTGGCCTTTGTCGGCTTGTCTCCGCAGCTCGAAGGTGAGGAGATGCGCATCAAGATCCCCGGATTTGAAGGTGGCGATCGCACCAGCGTTGACCTTCCAGCGCCACAGCAAAAGCTGCTTGAAGCTGTGGCCACCACCGGAAAGCCGCTCATCGTCGTGTTGCAGAGCGGCAGCGCCGTAGCGCTCAACTGGGCCAACGAGCATGCCGCTGCCGTTCTCGAAGCATGGTACCCGGGCGTTGAAGGTGGAACGGCCATTGCACGCACGCTTTCCGGCCAAAACAATCCCGCTGGCAGGCTGCCTGTCACCTTCTACGCCAATCTCGACGGCCTTCCGGCATTCACTGACTACACACTGAAGGACCGCACTTACCGCTACTTCACGGGTAAGCCGCTTTGGGGGTTTGGCTACGGCTTGAGCTATTCGACCTTCAAGTACGGTCCGGTCAGGCTTTCATCCGCCACAGTCAAGGCCGGCGAGCCCTTCTCCGCCACCGTGACTGTATCCAACACAGGCACAGTCGGCGGCGACGAGGTCGTCGAGGCATACGTGAAGACTCCGCAGGAAGGCGGCCCGATCCATTCGCTGATTGGCTTCGAACGGGTCACGATCGCCCCCAACGCCAGCAAGGAAGTCACGCTCACCGTTGATCCCCGCTCCATCTCGAGCGTGGACGATCAGGGCAACCGTTCCATTCTCGCCGGCAAGTACACGCTCACGCTCGGCGGCGCACAACCGCAGGAAACAGATGCGAAGTCTGAAATCTCGTTCATAGTAAACGGCTCCGTGACATTGCCGAAGTAGAACAACCGGCGGTGCGGGTCATTTCGGCCACGGAATACCCACGCCGCTTTACTTCCCCCGTCCCCGAAGCCATCTATTCAGTGATCACGCGATCGGCCCATTCCACAAGCGACACAAAGATCGTTGGGTTGCCGAACTTCGCACCCCATTGGTCCAGATCCGTCTGCACAACGCTGCGCGCACGGCTGCACGCTCCGCATGCGTATATCTGAACATGTCGCGCTGCAACCTTCTTCATCGTTTCTTCCAGCGGCGGCCAGCCGACCGGCACAACCGCAGCGGCAACCGACGCCCGCATCAGCGAGACCGCCTCTCCAAGCAGGAAGATCTGAACGGTATGGCCAGCCTCTGACAACGCGAGACTATGCAGAAACGGGAATGCCGCTTTCGTCGGGTCGTCGGATCCCCATGCACTCTTCATCATGATATTTAGCGACTTATGCCCGGCGCCCTGTCCAAAGGCAGAAGCGACCGCAACCAGTGGCAACCCAGCTAATTGACGAAGGAACGAACGACGCGCCATTTGTACCCCCCTTGAGGAGCAGCAGTATAGCACCGTTAAATGAAGGTGATACTGCACGTCGCAGGGTCTCCCATTGGCTCCTCAGCCCGGTTCAATTCGCCCCGCATTCTCTGGCTGCCGCCTCTCCCCGGTGACCAATATCACACTGCCCATCCCTCCAACCGCACAATAATCTTAATGATGCCCATGGACGCGCCTTCGCGTTCAGTGGTATTCGTCTTGCATCAAGTCCTGCCCCATTTTTTGCGGAGGCAAATTGCTTTTAGGCATTCTCAAGGAATCCGCTCCTGGCGAGACACGTGTCGCTCTTCTTCCCGAGAGCCTCAAATCGCTACTTGCACAGGGCATTACTGTGATCGTTGAATCCGGCGCTGGCGTGTCGGCCGGTGCATCCGACGAAGCCTTTGCGGCAGCCGGTGCAACTGTCACCCCGGATCGGGGATACATCCTGTCCCATGCCGATCTGCTCCCTGTGGTGAACGCTCCCGGCGCGGCCGACCAGGCCCTGCTCAAATCAGGCGCGATCGTAATCGGCTTTCTGCGGCCGCTCGAAGCACCCTCAGCTCTTGCGACGGCCATTGCGCTTCACGTCACACTTTTCAGCATGGAACTCGTCCCGCGCATCACCGCGCGCAGTCCATGGACGCGCTTTCTTCAATGGCAACCGTGGCTGGATACAAAGCTGTTATAAACGCCGCCGGCATTCTCCCGCGGCTGTTTCCAATGCTGATGACCGCCGCCGGAACCATCCCTCCGGCGCGTGTATTTGTCATCGGAGCAGGCGTCGCCGGACTCCAGGCCATCGCCACCGCCCGCCGTCTCGGCGCAGTCGTCGAAGCCTACGATGTGCGCGCCGCAGCGGGAGAGCAGGTCCGTTCGCTTGGCGCAAAGTTTCTGGATGTGGACCTGGGCGGCATCAACGCCGAAGGGGGCGGAGGCTACGCCGCCGAATTGAGCGAGGAAGCCCTCGATCGTGGCCGCGACCTCATCGCTCGCACTGCTGCCCATTCCGACATCATCGTGACCACCGCCCTCGTGCCCGGCAGGCCTGCCCCGCGGCTCATTCGCCGCGATGCCATTGAAGCCATGCGCCCAGGGTCTGTGCTTGTTGATCTCGCTGCACCAGCCGGTGGAAACTGCGAACTCACATGCCCAGGTGTCACGCAGACGCTCGGCGGAGTCACTCTGATGGCGCCGCTTAATCTGCCCGCCGAAGTGCCCGTCGACTCGAGCCATCTCTATGCGCGGAATGTTCTCAACTTCGTCTCGCTGATCGTGAAAAAGGGCGAACTCAGCGTCGATCTCGGCGACGAAGTCCTGGCGGGCGCCTGCGTTGCGCACAAAGGGAGTCCAGTGAATCCGCGCGTCGCCAGGCTGCTTGAAGCGTCTCAGCCTGTCGGCTAGAAAAACCGACAGGCACCCAGGGTTTCGTTTTTGAAGTTTGGGACCAAACCCACGCTGGTTCACTCATTGTTGTTCTTGAGACTCGCTGTACCGGATAGGGAACCATGAATCCAGCTGTCCTCATCGCTTCGATTTATGTCTTCGCGCTGGCCGCCTTCCTCGGCTACCAGGTCATCAGCCGTGTGCCGCCGCTGCTGCACACGCCGCTGATGTCCGCCACCAACGCCATCTCCGGCATCTCGCTCATCGGTTCGCTGGTCCTTGCCGGCGCCGCGCACTACACGCCACTCGCGCACATCCTCGGCTTCATCGCCGTCACCACCGCCACCATCAATGTCGTCGGCGGATTCGGTATCACAGACCGCATGTTGAAGATGTTCGGTAAGCGCAAAACTGAAGTCACAGGTGGAGGCGGGCAAATGACCCTTTCCACCTACTTCATGGAAGCGACATACCTCATTGCCTCCATCCTCTTCGTCTTTGCGCTCAAGGGCATGTCGCACCCCGAGACGGCGCGCCGCGGCATGTTCCTTGCCGAAGGCGGCATGTTCGCCGCGATCGTCGGGACACTTGTCGGCACACACATTGTCACTTGGGGATGGATCATCGCAGGCCTCACCATCGGGTCCATCATCGGCGCGTGGATGGCCATTTGGGTGCCCATGACCGCCATGCCGCAGCGAACCGCGCTCTCGCATGCATTCGGCGCGCTCGCAGCGGCGCTCGTGGGCGTCGGAGAATTCATTGTCCACGCATCAGAAATGCCCGGTGTCACCCGGGGCGCGCTCGGCTTTGAAGTCATGCTCGGCGCGCTCACCACCACCGGCTCGCTGATCGCCGCGGGAAAGCTGCAAGGTATCATCCACGGCAAGCCCATCCAGTTCAAGGGCCAGAACGTCGTAAACCTCATCGTCTTTCTTGCCATGGCGTCCTGCTTTGTCATCTTCTGGACGCACCCTGAAGCCTCCGCCGTCTTTTACACCATGCTCGGCGTGGCGTTTCTTTTCGGCGTCATGCTCGTCATCCCCATCGGTTCCGCCGACATGCCCGTCGTCATGTCGCTCTTGAACTCCTATGCTGGCCTGGCCGCTGCCGCCACGGGCTTCGTACTTGGCAATAACGTGCTCATCATCGCTGGTACCCTTGACGGCTTCTCCGGATTCATTCTCTCCGTCCTCATGTGCAAGGCAATGAACCGCTCCATCACCAATGTCCTCTTCGGCGGCTTCGGCGCGGTCATAGCCGAGGCCGCCTCAAGCATCGACGGCGTGATGCGCGAGATCAACCTCGAAGATGCTGCCATGCAGCTGGCGTTTGCCAACCGGGTGATCTTCGTGCCCGGATACGGCCTTGCCACGGCACAGGCGCAGCATGCTGTTCGCGAACTGGCCGAGATCCTTGAAGACCGCGGCGTCACTGTCAAATACGCCATCCACCCCGTGGCCGGCCGCATGCCTGGCCACATGAATGTGCTGCTCGCTGAGGCGAACGTGCCCTATTCCTCGCTCTACGAGATGGAACAGATCAATCCCGAGTTTCCATCCACGGACGTCGCCGTTGTGATCGGCGCTAACGACGTGGTCAACCCCGACGCACGCGACAACCCAAAATCCCTCATTGCCGGCATGCCGATTCTCGAAGTGGATCGCGCCAAAAGCGTCATCGTCCTGAAGCGCGGGCAGGGCCGCGGATTCTCAGGCCTCGAAAACCCCTTGTTCTTCAAGTCCTGCACTGCAATGCTCTACGGTGACGCGAAGTCCACCCTGACCCATCTCGCCCAAGCCGTCCAGCATGTATAGGAGTTGCTCAGCCTCGTCCCTGCAGCAAAAAATCGGCGGCAAGAACTTTCGCTCCTGCCGCCACCGGTGTTGACTGCAACCGTATTGCTCTCTGCTTACACCTACATCTCAGGATTCTTGAATCCAGACTCTCCTACTGAACGCTTCGCGCGAGAGGCGCGCCCGCATCCGCGGGCCCTTCGGGCCCAGGACCACCATCAAGCAGACCCTGCGGTCCCGGAGGAGGAGGGGGAGGGGGAGGGGCTGATTGGTCACCGCCTTGACGCCGAGGACCGCGTCCAAAGTCGCGTCGCATGTTTTCGTGGCTCGAGCGAAACTCCTGCACCTGCTTCCACTGATCGGGAGTCAGTTTGGAGCGCAGGGCGAACAGGAATCGAGCATTTGCCTTTTCCAGTTCGGCGCGCGCCTGTGCAACCTTGTCGATTTGTTGAACAACAGCGGACTCATTCGGCTGGTCGTCGCGCATCAGTGGCTCCAGCGCCAGCTCTGCCTTATCCAGGTTGGCGCGCAGGTCAATCAGCTGCTCCCGGTGTTGCTGAAGAATGCCGTCCATCGCTTTACGCTGATCGTCGGTGAGCTGCAGTTTCTCCACCATGGTCGGATTGTTCCACCACTTTCCATGGTCGCCACCGAGGCCAAGAGCCCGCTCCATCGGAGGCCGGTGCCCACCAAACCCCGGACCAGCCGGAGCCGGGTTGCCGGGCGCGCTCGGCGCTTGGGCCCCCGCAGCACACGCCGCAAAAAGTGCGGCAATCACTACTCCCAATCGAATTGCCAAGGATGCTTTCATCTCGATCTCCTCTGTCCCTCATGCTTCAAGGGAAATGCCTTTCACAGGCCGTTATTTGCTTTCTTCTTCTCCCATCAATGAGGCCAAAGGCTCCATTGCACTGGGAACTTCGCGTGAAATATCGCTGTCCACCTTCGCCAGCAGATCCTCTTCTTCGCGGGCACGCTCAGCAGCAATCTGACGCTGATGTTCAGCCTCGCGTGCAGCTGCAATCTTGGCCAACTCCTGCTGATGGTGGTTTTGATACAAACCGCTCGATACAGCACCAACAAACACAACACTTCCGAGAACCCAGCCCGAAGCCAGGCGCCACGTCTTGCGCACTGCGATTTCGGGCTCGATACGAGGGCGACTGCACCATCGCGTCACTCCACGCGTGCACGCTGGCCTTGAAGTTGCCGATCGCCTCGCGAGTCTTCGGATCCAGCGTTTCCCATCCCGTCGCCGGATCTGCCTGATTCTCGATTCTGTCGTTGTGTTCCATCACTTCTCTCCCAATTCCATCCGTACCCTGCTCAGCGCGCGCGAAAGATGCGCTTTCACTGTGCCTTCGCTCAGACCTGTTGTCTCTGCAATCTCTTTCAACTCCAGCTCTTCCACAAATCGCAACAGAAACACAGTTCGTTGCCGCTCGCTCAGTCTCTCGACAGAGCGCCACACCTTTGCCACCTGCTCTCGCGCCAGCAACCGCTGCTCGACTGAGCGCTCCCCACTTGGCAGCCAGTCGCTGGCCTCATCCAGATCCACTGCATTCGTGCGCGTCTTGCGCCAGAACTGCAAGCCGCCGGTTCCGCCAGTTGTCCTTCTGCAGATTGATCGCGATGCGCATCAACCACGTCATCGCGCTCGAGTCGCCACGGAAGCTCGACCAGTTCCGATGCGCCTTCAGAAAGCAGTCCTGCGTCAGCGTTTCTGCCAGGTCCACATCGCGCGTCGATGCCAGCAGAAACCTGAAGATCTGCGTTCCGGTGCGCTGCGACAACGCTTGCAAAGTCCTGCTCGGCAATCACATTTGCCGTGGCCTTGGTCATCGGTTCCAATGCTGAGCAGGCTGCCATCACTCTGGTAGACGCCTGCTCTGGAGGCAAGTTTACAGCCACTCTGCAAATCTCATCTTTCTTGCGGCCCGTTGACGTGTCAGCCTTCCTTCTTCGTCAAAAACCTGAGTTCCCAGCTCGTTGTGGGCATTCCGGTCTGCTCCGCGACCGCTCGAAGCAGCACCTTCGAGGGCTGATCCGGGTACTCAGCGTGAATGGCCGGAATCACAGTCGCTGCGATCGGAACGCTGAACTGCCTCGCTGGCTGCTCGCCGATCGCCGACGCAGATTCCTTTCCTGCCACCAGCCGATTCTCAGCCGTCAACTCGTTGAAGTAGTCCGGATTGTCAGCCGCCGGCGCGCCAAGCAGCCACGGACCGAACCAATACGCGACCCGGTCGTCTCCGCTCGCTATAGATCGCAGCTTCATTGCATACTTGATCTCGATGACATCCCACCTAGCCCATAAACGTTCTGCGGAAACGTACCGACGATCCCTGTCCGTCGTGGTTCGCAGCTCTCTGCCATTCAGCCTGCATTGCACTCCCTCAACTCCATTGGGAATCCGAATGGCAAAGTTTACTGGATTCTTCCCAGTAGCAGTGATCTTGATAAGTGCCGAGCCGCCCTTCGCGATCGACGATTCCGCAATCGCCGAGAATTCAGCCGTCTCAATCCACCCATCCAACGGAAGATCGTACTTCACAACTCCGTCTTCGCTGCTGAACACGCCGTCATGAATGTCCGGAAAGCACCTCAGTCCGTGCAGCGTGCAGCACCACCAGGCCCGCGCCGCACCGCTCCCAGGCAATCCTGTGTCCGTGTAGAGCCTATGTCCGAAGTCACCCGTGGCAAATTGATTGAACCCCAGCTCGTTAAAGATTGCTTTCTCCGCAGCCGACAGGTAGTCCTGCTTTCCGGTCTCCTTCCAAAGCGCCAGGCTCAGTCGGACCCAATCCGCTTCCCCGCATCCTTCAGTGCGATGATTATTCGGGCTCCAGCCCTCCGGCACTCCTCCGGTAATCAGCAGATCCTTCGATTGCGCCACCTCATGCCATGCCGCTTCACCCTGGCGCAGAAACCTGGCATCGCCCGTCGCGCGATAAAGATCCACGACTCCCCGGATGCTCGTAAGATATCCGTGCACGTGGTCGCCAGGCCGCCGCTCAATCACTCCCGCAATCTCTTCTGCGAGCCTTCTGTACCGCTCGTCTTTGGCGACGAGATACAGTCCAGCCAGTCCCTCCGTCTGCTGCATCCAGCAGATGTAGCTCGAGGCAAAATGGTTTGCGCCAAATGCATCTCGCATCTCGCCCGACAGCATCAGCGGGCCGATACGCACAAGAAAATCGCCGAGCCTCTTGCACGCCGCGAGCACCTCAGCGGAGGTCCTAAGTCGGTAGTACTCGAGGAGTCCCACGAGAAGCCGCCCATTTCCCCACAGCAGTGCAAGGTCCTGATCCGTCGGCTTGGTGTAATTGAATCCGCTGCCAAAGTACCCGTCCGGCATTTGCAACGCTTTAGTCTTCTCGACCAGCGGATCCAGACTCGGGAAATCACTCTTGTAGACCCTCGCGGCCGTCGCAAGTGCGCCGATATATCTTCCGGAAAGGTCGCCGCTGTACTCCGTGAATCGGCGCTCCGCTCGCGGCTTCACATCGGCAAGTAAAAACTCCTCCGTGTAGGCAGGTGAAGTGCCATCTGAAACCCTCCGCAATGTGAGCTCATATCGCTCCAGCAGAGGGGCAGAATTCAAATTGGGCCCATGATTGCCATCTGCTTCGGCTTGATCGACGCTACCCCTCGCGGCAACTTCGAACTTCTTTAAGCCCGCAGCGAGTGGAATCGCCGCAGCACCTCTCACAAAATTCCGGCGGTCCATCTGCGACCTTCCCTGGCAACAACGATCTCACCTGAAAGCTGAACCTTCCTGTTCGCTTTTCTGGCGTTGTCAGCCTCGCGGCCATCATAATGGAACTCGACATGGCCGCGCTCCGTCTGCGTAGCAGCTGATAAACTGAGCGAGTAAACGCTTTCTGTCTTGACCAAAATCCCAGGAAATCAAACCATGCTCCTTGAATCCCTCCGCAATCAGGTTCTCGATGCCAATCGCGAAATCGCCCGCCGCGGGCTCGCACCGCATACCTTTGGAAACGCAAGCGGTATCGACCGCACCGGCTCTCAACCGCTCGTCGTCATCAAACCCAGCGGTGTCGACTACGCCTCGCTCAAGCCGGTAGACCTGGTCGTCACCGACCTCGACGGAAAGATCGTCGAAGGCTCCCTTCGCCCGTCGAGCGATCTCGATACCCATACCCTTCTCTATCGCGAATTCCCCGAGATCGGCGGCATCGTGCACACCCACTCTGAGTTCGCCACCGCCTGGGCCCAGTCCGGGCGTCCAATCCCTTGCCTCGGCACCACCCACGCCGACTACTTCCACGGACCGGTCCCCGTCACCGACCCGCTTTCATCTGAAGAAGTTTCCAGTGGCTATGTCCGAAACACTGGCGCTGTCATCGTTCGCCGTTTTCGTTCCGAGGGGCTCGACCCCGTCTCAGTTCCCGGCGTGCTGGTAGCAGGACACGCCCCCTTTGCCTGGGGCAAAAACGCGGCTGATGCCGTCGAACACGCCGATGTGCTCGAATACATCGCCCGTCTTGCCTTCCGCACCGTCCTCCTCAACTCTTCCGTCGGCACCATTCCGAATCACGTCAGCGAGTACCACTACCTCCGAAAGCACGGCCCCAAAGCTACCTACGGCCAGAAATGAAAATTTCCCCGCATCCCGTCCGCATGGATTCCCCATCGGATCCCCCTGCAAAGCCGTGTGCGCGTCAAAGTCACCGCCGGAGAATGAACTACCGATTTCAATAAGCCGATCCCTTTACCTGTATACCCCCTATTGTTTTCTGCATCCTTTCCGAAATCAATGTCCTGCCAATGGTTGACGTTCAGCTGTCCAGTCCGTCCGTATACCATGTCTTCTCAATTGGTTGCCACCACGTTACCTCTAGGTGAGATCATCGAGGAGCATGGCAATCGACGTGCTACATAAGTCATGAAGTCAGGTTCCCACTCCATGGAGACGAGTCTCTTCAACCGCTTGCAGGCGACACTGCTGGCCGTTGTAACGGCTGGCCTGGTGTTATTGGCGGTGCTGAATTTCCGACAGGAGAATCAGTCTCCACAACCGAACGACGGAGTCTGGTGGACGGAATCTTCGCTTGGCAACAGCCTCACGGCTGAGAAGGTCCTTCCCGACAGCCCCGGCCAGCGCGCGGGCATCCATCCTGGGGATCTGCTGACTGCGGTGAATGAGAGCCCCACCTCCCGGGTCGGGGATCTCGAAAGGGAACTCTACCGGACCGGCATCTACGGCAAGGCCAACTATTCCATCACGCGGAGTGGCATTCCTCTTGACACGCCGGTAGTTGTCATCCCCGAGCCGGCCGACCGAAGCCTCCAGCAGGCCCTTCGCTTCATCGGTCTCATTTACCTCGGAATCGGCCTCTACGTTCTGTTCCGCCGCTGGACTGCGCCCCGGGCACTACACTTCTATCTCTTTTGCCTCGTTTCGTTCGCCCTGAACTCGCTCAAGTTCACCGGCACTTGGGATCTCCTCGATAAGACTGTCTTTTGGGGCAATGAACTTGCCGTGGCGCTTCAACCTGCCCTGTTCCTGCATTTCGCTGTCAGTTTCCCCGTGGAACGGCTGAGGGGCATCCGTCGGCGCTGGCTCCTCCCGGTGCTTTACGCTCCTGGCGTCGGCCTCTTTTGCCTTTGGATCACGGCGCTGACTCGCTGGCAGGCCACCGGCTTGCTGCGCCACCGGCTCGAGCAGGTCGACTATGCGTACATCGCCGCGTTTTACGTATTGGCGGCGGTTCTCTTCCTGCATAGCTACCGCCGCGCGAACACTCCTCTTCTGCGCCAGCAGTTGAAGTGGCTCACCCGCGGCACGCTGCTCGCGGTCCTTCCCTTTACACTGCTCTACGCCCTTCCGTTCCTCCTGGATTTGCGCATGCCCGGCATGCTCACCAAGCTGGCTGGAGTGTCACTGGTCTTCTTGCCGCTCACGTTCTGCTGGGCGATTGTCCGCTATCGCCTCATGGATACGGACCTCATATTCAAGCGCGGCGTGGCCTACACCCTCGCCACCGCAACCTTGCTCGGCGCCTACTTCGGCGTTATCGCGCTTTCCGCGGAAATCGTCCACCAGCGTTTTCCTGAGGCGATTCGCGAATGGGCTCTCCTGATCGCCATTCTCGGAACCGCCGCGGTCTTCGATCCGCTGAAGCGCCGCATTCAGAACTGGGTTGACCACGCCTTCGACCGCCAGCGTTACGACTATCGCAAGGCGCTCGTCGAGTTTGGCCGCGGCCTTAGTTCCGAAACCGATCTTGACGCTCTGCTCGCGTCCATCGTCGAACGTCTTCCACGCACTCTGCTCGTTGCTCGTGTCGCTGTCTTCCTCGCGGCGGAGCCTCGCGGACTTCGCCTTGCAGCATCCCACGGGCTCCCCTCCGGAGCCGCTCAGAGCCGTCTCGCGCTTGGATTCCTCGACTTCGACCGCGCCGCCGACCACTCGCACATCTTCCTCGAGAATGCACAGCAGGCTCTTCACCTGCCACCCGATCAGCAGCGCACCGCAGCACTGCTCGACCTGAACTACTACCTGCCTTGCCGTGTGCAGGACGGCGCGATCACCCGCACCATCGCCGTCATCGGCCTTGGACGCACCATCGGCGGCGACTTCCTCTCCAGTGAAGACGTCGAGTTGCTCGAGTCGCTTGCCAGCTACATCGGCATCGCCCTGCAGAACGCAAGCCTCTATGCCCGCCTCGAAAGCAAGATCACCGAATTCGAACGCCTCAAGGAGTTCAACGAAAACATCGTCGAGTCCATCAACGTCGGCATCCTCGCCATCGACCTCGAAGATCGCATCGAGAGCTGGAACGCCCAGATGGAGGCCATGTACGCTGTCAGCCGCAGCGAGGCCATCGGGCAGGATCTCGGGTCTGTATTCCCTGAGGAATTTGTCACCGCAATCGAAGAGTTCCGCAACGAGCCGGGCGTACACCACCTCTACAAGTTCCCGCTGACCACGCGCGCCGGTGAGCAGCGAACCGTCAACATCGCCATCGCGCCGTTGCTCTCTCGCGACTTTGTCGCCGTAGGTCGCATCATCCTGGTTGACGACATCACCGAGCGCGTCTCCCTGGAAACGCAACTCGCGCAGGCAGACAAGCTCAGTTCCATTGGCCTGCTTGCAGCCGGCGTTGCGCACGAAATAAACACGCCGCTCGCCGTCATCTCTTCCTACGCGCAGATGCTCTCCAAACAGATGCGGGGCGATCCGCGTCTCGGCCCGGTGCTCGAGAAGATCACGCAACAGACTTTCCGTGCCTCTGAGATTGCTAACGGCCTGCTTAACTTCTCGCGCACTTCGACAACCGAGTTCCGCGAAACCAACCTGAATCAGGTCATCCGCGACACTCTATCTTTGCTCGACCATCAGTTCAAGACCGCGCAGGTAATCGTCGATATCGACCTCGCAGACAATCTGCCACCCATCCAGGGAAACCCCGGCAAGCTTCAGCAGGTCTTTCTCAATCTCCTGCTGAACGCCAAGGAATCCATGCCCGGAGGCGGGCGCCTGCGTGTTGCCACCATGGTCAACGGTCACGTAGAAGCGATCGTGTCAGACTCTGGCTCAGGCATTGCGCCGGAGCACCTGAAGCGCATCTACGATCCGTTCTTTACCACCAAGACCACTCCTCGGCCGGGCGAGAGGCGGGGCACGGGACTCGGCTTGTCCGTCTCCTACGGAATCATCCAGGAGCATGCGGGTAAGATTCATGTCGAAAGCGCCATCGGCGCCGGCACAACCTTCCACCTTGAGTTCCCACTCCTAAGGAAGTCTGTACATGTCTGAGGTAGAACAGCCGTTGAATCTCTCCGCGTCCGGTCCTGTGTTTACATCCAGTTCCTCCGGCGGCAGTATCCTCGTCATCGACGACGAGGCCGGCATTCGCGAGTCCCTTGAAGTGCTGCTCACCCTTGAGGGCTATTCCGTCAGGATGGCGGGGGATGGAGAGCAGGGGTTGCGCATGCTGGAACTTGAGAACTTCGACCTCGTGCTTCTCGATCTCGCTCTGCCCGGCCAAAGCGGACTTGAACTCCTGCCGCAGATCAAGGAACGTCAGCCCGACACGCCCGTCATCATGATCACGGCCTACGGCACCGTCGACAATGTCGTTGAGGCCGTCCGCGCCGGCGCTGAGAACTTTGTCCAGAAGCCCTGGGACAACGAAAAACTCCTGGCCGACATTCGCTCGGCTGTCGCCCGCTACAGGGCCGAAGAAGAAAACCTCCAGCTCAAGCGCACCCTCAAGCAGCGCTACAACTTCGCCAACATCGTCGGCAAGAGCGATAGCATGCTGCGTGTCTTCGACCTCGTCGCACAGGTCGCTCCCAGTCGCTCCACCGTTCTGATTCAAGGCGAAAGCGGTACCGGCAAGGAACTGATCGCCAAGGCCATTCACGCCAACTCGCCTCGCCGCGACAAGCCCTTCGTTCCCATCAACACCGGTGCCATGCCGTCGGAGTTGCTCGAATCCACTCTCTTCGGCCACGTCAAGGGAGCGTTCACCTCGGCCATTGCTTCGAAGAAGGGCCTCTTTGAAGTCGCCAACGGCGGCACGCTCTTCCTCGACGAGATCGCCACCATGGGGATGGATACGCAGGCTAAGATCCTGCGCGTGCTTCAGGATCGCCGCTTCATGCACCTCGGCGGCATTCAGGAGATTCAGGTCGACGTGCGCATCATCGCCGCGACCAACGTCGACCTGCGTCAGGCTGTGCGCGATGGCCGGTTCCGCGAAGATCTCTTTTACCGCCTCAACGTCATCACCATTGATCTGCCGCCGCTACGCGCCCGTCGCGAAGACATTCCACTCCTCTGCAACCACTTCCTCGAGTTTTACGCCAACGAAAACGGCCTCTCGCCTCGCCGCCTCTCCGCCGATGCCCTTCGCGCCTTGATCGACTACGAATGGCCCGGCAACGTGCGCGAGCTTGAAAACTCCATCGAGCGCGGCGTCGTGCTCTCATCTGGCCCCATCATCGGCTCCGACCTGCTTCCCGGTCACATCACGGGCCGCAGCTTCCAGGACGCCCTCCTCGAGCACAACCCGAACGCCTCGCTCTTCGACATTCTCGAAGACATCGAGCGCCGCATCATCATTGAAAAGCTCGAACGCTGCAACTGGAATCAGACCGACGCGGCCGAGCAGTTCCACATCCCACTCTCCACGCTCAACCAGAAGATCAAGCGCCTCAACATCGAGATCCGCAAACGCGGCCGAGAATAAAGGCGAGGCTCAGGCTTCCCTGGAATCAAAAGAGAATACCGTCCAGCGCTTGCCGTCTCTTTCAATGTGAGTTGATCGCAGGCTCCCGCCGGCAAACGTCCGGGCTGCGCTCTCCCAGAATCGCTCCGCCGCATTCGACTCCATCACGCGCACTTCCCATCTTCCGGCGTGTCTGTGCCAAACCCAATGCGCCGCGCTTTGGCCGACTCCGCGTCGCCGATATCCGCGCAGGACGAAAAATTCAGCCATGCCCCAAACATCGCTATCGCCTGAGACCTCCGAGCCTTTCTTCACCAGAGCAAACCCTGCCAGCTCTCCATCAACCATTACCAGGTAGGGAAATCTGCCAGCATCCTTCCAATACAGAGGCAGATGCTTATACCCGAATCGTCCATCGGGCCCGATCTGCATGTCATGAAATTCGCTGAAATCGTGGATGTACAGCTCAAGAAGGTTCGCCAGAATTGTCTCCTGCTCATGGGAAGCGGGGATGACTTCAATACGCACTGACGGTCTCTGGATGCGCGCTTTCGCTCTGCAGAGTTTCTCCGCGCAGTGCCGCAAGCCATCTCTTCAGAAACAGCCTAAGTTCCTCCGGCGGCCGCAGCCAAACTTCCGCCGAACTCGGGCGCCTCTCGCGCCGCATCAGCACGCTTAGGTGCGGCCCCTCGGCATTGTTGACCGCGCGAAATGCGCATTCGTCCGTGAGGTCGTCGCCGAGATAGCTCACCGGCCTCCCGTGTCCCTCTTCCGTAAGGATCGCCTCGACCGCGCCACCCTTGTCTCGGCCTACGCGCAAGCTCAATGCCCGCTTCGAATTCGAGCAGCGCCAACCCGTCGACCTCGGCAAGCGGTTCGAAAAGCGCTCGCGTCTTCCGCTCGATCAGTCGAGCCTGCTGCGTAGAGCAACCGCGCCAATGCATCACTGCCGCATTGGGCTTGTCCTCAAAGAGTCCGCCAAACGCGTCGCGCCGCAGTCGTTCCCGCACTTCATCAAGTCTCGCGCGCACCAACGATGGAGTTTCCTCAAACTCGCGCCGGCCATCGGGATAGAGACGCTCGGCGCCATGCAGACCCCACACCTCGACCGGGGTCTCAAGCTCGAGCATCGCCGGAATCTCCGCCGCCGGACGACCGGTAACCACGGCGATGCGTGTGCCGCCTTCACGTTGTATTTCACGAATGAGCTTTGGCACGCCCGCCCACGGCCGCGCGGTGAATCGATTCACACGAAATCCGGCCAGCGTTCCGTCGTAGTCCAACAACAGGATCGGCCTCGCTCCGCTTGCGAACGAGCCGAAAAACTCGTCCAGCTTTTCTGATGCCTCCGGCGTCAACCTCTGCTCGCTTTCTATGCCCGTTTGCGGTGCGCATCCATTGGAGCTGTCTCCGACCTGGGGCCCGAGGCATATGCTTCAACCCCATCCTGGGTCTCCAGTCGCACCTCTCTCAGATCGCCGAGCACCCTGGCGGCCCATCGATAGATATTATGTTCCATCACTTGCCGCCGCATCTGTTGCATCCGTTCCCTGCGCTCTTCGCGAGGCATGTCTAGCCCGCGATGAATCGCCTCCGCCACTTCGGCAATATCGTACGGATTCACAATAAGCGCATCGCGCAACTCAACCGCAGCGCCGGTGAACTTGCTCAATACCAGCACCCCGTCCTCATCGTCGCGCGCAGCTACAAACTCCTTCGCCACCAGGTTCATCCCATCGTGCAGCGAAGTCACCAGGCAGACATCCGCCGCGCGATACCAGCGGCTCACCTCCTCGTGGTCGCAATGGCGATCGATCAGCACAATCGGCTTCCAGCGCGCAGTCTGATAGCGGTGATTGATCCGCCGCACCTCGTCCTCAACTCTCTTCTTCAGATCCGCATAGCTGGGAATGCGCGTTCTGCTCGGTGCCGCAATCTGCACCATCGTCATCCGCTCCCGGTACCATGGATGTTCCTCAATAAGCTGCTCCACCGCGAGCAACCGCTCCACGATTCCTTTGGTGTAGTCCAGACGGTCTACCCCGACCGCCAGGTTCTCGGCATGCACGCCAAACTCTGACAGAAGCTCCCGGCGTTCGGCAGCACGTTCCTCGTCGCTCAAGTTCATCGTCCGCATCGCTGAAGACCTGCTGCCGTCGAACGCCACGCTCACTGGATACGGTCGCACCATCGTCGTGTGTCCGTGACGCCGCGCAGTCATATGTTCGCGATCCGTGCGCGACTCCAGCACTCGATCCACAGTCGAGAGAAAATTATTGCAGTGCAGCGGAATGTGAAACCCGATCAGATCCGCGCCAAGCAACCCATCCAGCAACTCCGCCTGCCACGGACAAATCCCGAATGCCTCCGGATTCGGCCATGGAATATGCCAGAAGATCGCCACGCGCGCATCCGGACGCGCTCGCCTTCACCAGCCGCGGCAGCAACGCAAAGTGATAGTCCTGCACAAATACAAGCGGATCCACGCTGCCCTTCATCTCGTCGAGCAACGCGTTGGCAAACCTCTCATTCACCCGCTGATAGCTTCCCAATCCGCCGCGCGAAAGATCGGCCGCGTATGCGCAATGTGACAGAGCGGCCAAAGTCCTTCGTTTGCAAACCCGTCGTAGTAGCTGCGACTCTTCTTCCGCCGAAAGCCACACCCGCCGCAGCGTATAGCGCGGATCGTCCGGCGGAACGCGCAGCCGGTCAAACTCATCCACATTCTGCGCGTCGGCATTGCCGCTTCCGCTGGCCACCCACACGCCATCGCAGGCGCGCAGCACCGGTTCGATCGCCGTCACCAGCCCGCTCGGCGGCACAATGCAGACCGTCTCCCGGCCCTTGCGAACATGCATGTACGGCTCGCGATTCGACACCACAAAGATACGGCCTCGCTGCCCTTGTCTCGCATGTGCACTGCCAGCCGCTCGGGAGTCCAAAGATGCTCGCCGGCATCGCGCAAACGTGCCTCGGCAGCAGCCGCCGCGCGTGCGGCAATCAGGCTCTCCGCCATCGTCTCCACTTCACGAGCAAGCGGACTGAACATACTGAACTCTTTTCCCCCGGTCCCGATGCCTTTTTCAACGTGGCCCATGCGCAGTCGCCGCATCCTCTCCGCGACGCGCATCAACGGCCGCATCAGGAACCACCGCACCATCACAAACGTGACGCCGACAATAAGCAAAACAAAGGCAACAATGCGCCAGAAGCTGCTCTGCCACAATTCGTGACTCGCATCCCGGATATAGGCTGTATCGATAAGAACAACAAGCGCGCCAACAAGCCGGCTGCCGTCGTGCAGCGGAATCGCCTCTTCCAGCCACTGCACATCTCCGGTGCTGCCGAACGCATTGACCTGCACTCCCCGGATGATCGATTTCTCGACGTTCGTCTTGGCTAGAGACTGCACAGGTGTCTTCGCCAGAGACTTGAACGGCGGGTGCGCCAGCGCTTCGAATACCGCGGGAACGCCGTTTGACGCCACAAGCTTGCCCGCCGGATCATAAACACCAACTCCAAGCACCCCAACCTGAGCTCTCAGAACGTTCCACGATTGCAGGCAGTGCCGCCAGATCCCCTGCTGCCAGTGCGCGCTCGATATCCGGCCGAATAGCTCTCCCCAATCCACCTCGAGCGGCGCTCAAGCTCCTGTCGCAAAACATGCTTATGCGCCAGAACCTCAAAATAGGTTGAGGCAACCGACACAAGCGTCACGCCCGCAATGAGAGCCAGAATCAGGCGCAAGCGGAACGAATGCATATCAATCCCCCATTCACCTGTGCTCGGTGCTTCTTACTTAGATGCACGAAGCACCACCTCCAGTCGTCTTGCACGGCCACGCCAGTTCAAGTCTCCAATGATTGCAATCACTTACCAAGCGCCATTACAAATCATGCGCAACCCGTCATCCCGGCATGTGAATGTGACCCGTTCAGCAATTCGAGATTCCGAGCCGATGGACTTCGCTCTTCCATGCGCTATTCTTTCAGCAGAGCAAAACAAGCGCTCAATCCTGCAACTTCCGGTACGGCAACCAGATGGCTCTTGGGAAGATCGAAAGAACCGCCAAAGACATCGTGCTGACGGTGCAGGACTATTCCCTGTTCGCCTATCGGGGCGCCACGAATCTCTTTCGGCCCCCGATCTACTGGTCCGATTTTCTCGTACAGTCCGACATCATCGGCGTCGGCTCCACATCCATCGTGTTGCTCGCCGGCTTCTTCACCGGAGGCGTGCTGGCCCTGCAGTCCGCAGCCACCCTGTCTCAGTTCGGCGCGACAGCCGTCACCGGGCGGTTTGTGAGCGCATCCATGATCCGCGAACTCGGCCCGGTGCTCACCGGAATCATGGTCTCCGGCCGAAATGCCTCTTCCATGGCCAGCGAACTCGGCTCCATGGTCGTGACCGAGCAGATTGACGCCATGCGCGCGCTCGGCGTTGACCCGATGCGCAAGCTCGTCACTCCGCGCATCTTCTGCCTGCGTCACGATGCTCTTCTTCCTCACCATCGTCGCCGATTTCTTCGGCATCCTCGGCGGCGGCGCCGTCACCGTCTTCATGAACCACCAGAACGGCACCCAGTACTTCTCCATGGCCTATCAGTACATCCGTTTCCCCGACATCCTGCAGGGACTGGTCAAGCCTCTCGTCTCTGGATTCATCATCGCCAGCATCGGCTGCTTCTACGGGCTTCGAACGACAGGCGGCACCCAGGGCGTCGGCCGCTCCACCATTCAGGCCGTCGTCGTATCATCGGTGCTCATCATCTTCGTCGACTTCCTCCTCACCCAGGTCATGCTCACACTCTTCGGCTGATGACTGACTCCACCACATCCATCCCCCTTGAGCAAGGCGGCAACGGGTCGCCCGTCGAACCAGGCCCTGTCCTTCGGTTTCAGCAATGTTTCGATTGCCTTCGACGGCCCTCCCGTCCTCGAAGATGTAAGCTTCTCCGTCGCCCCGGATGAAACCAGAATCCTTCTCGGCCCCGCGGGCGTCGGCAAGAGTGTTCTCCTTAAACTCGCCAACGGTCTCTTGCGCCCAGACTCCGGCAGCATCCATCTCTTTGGCGAAGAGATCTCGCCGGGCGCGCGAACGGGATCTCTTTCACCTTCGCACCCGCACTGGCATGGTCTTTCAGGAAGGCGCACTTTTTGACTCGCTCACCGTTCGCGACAATGTTGCCTACCAACTCATTCAGGAGCAGGTTCCAGATGACGAGATCGATACCCGCGTGCGCGAGGCTCTCGCGTTCGTCGGCTTCGAGGAGACATTTCGCTTCTTTCCCAGTGCCCTGTCCGGCGGCATGCGACGCCGCGTCGCAATTGCCCGCGCGCTCATCCACCGCCCCGACCTGCTCCTCTACGACTCACCTACCGGCGGTCTTGATCCGATCACCTCAACCACCATCATCGAACTGATCGTGAAGCAGCGAGACGTCTATCGCACACCTTCCGTCCTCGTTACACACCGGCTCCAGGACGCCTTTACCATGTGCACACATCGCTTCGACGCCGGAGAAGGCCGTATGGTTCCGCTGTCTGAAAATCAAATCGATCCGAAGACCACCTTCCTCATGCTCGAGGAGGGTCATCTCATCTTCGACGGATCGCTTCACGACCTCGTCGCCAGTCAAGACCCCTTCGTCCGCGAGTTCCTCGAATAATCCGGATTCCGCTTCCCGATAACCGCGGAACCAGACACGCCGGAGCAAGGAATCTCGGTCTGCTGCGAAGCTGAAAGCAGTGGAGCTAAAAGCGATCCGAACAGCCAAAGTGCTCGCCCCATCTGCTACCTTGCAAGTTCGAGTTCCACCCCCAACGGCAGGTGTCATCATGGCTTTCAAATTCCAGGGCGTCGATTTCCTCCATCTCGATTCCAGCTTCAGCGAAGACGAACTCCTCGTTCGCCGCACCGCGCGCGACTTCGTCGAAGACAACCTCATTCCCATCATCGAGGAATGTTTCCGCACCGAGCGCTTTCCGCGCGAGCTCGTCCCCATCATGGGAGAACTCGGCTTCTTCGGCGCCAACCTCGAGGGCTACGGCTGCGCCGGCATGTCCAACGTCGAGTACGGCCTCGTGATGCAGGAGCTGGAACGCGGCGACTCCGGATTCCGCAGCTTCGTCAGCGTGCAGTCCGCACTCGTCATGTACCCCATCTACACCTTCGGCTCGGACGAGCAGAAAAACACCTGGCTCCCCGCCCTCGCCAGCGGAGAAAAGACTGGGCTGCTTCGGCCTCACCGAACCCGGCTTCGGCTCGAACCCCGGCGGCATGACCACCACCGCCCGCAAATCCGGCGACGAATACATCCTCAACGGCGAAAAGATGTGGATCACCTCCGGCAACATCGCCGACGTCGCCGTCATCTGGGCCAAGGTCGACGACGAAGACGGAACGCGTCCGCGGCTTCCTGGTCGAGACCGACCGCCCCGGCTTCCGCGCCTACGAAGTTCACGGCAAGTGGAGCCTCCGCGCCTCCGTCACCAGCGGCCTCTCACTGCAGGATGTGCACGTGCCCGCAGCCAACCTGCTGCCCGGCTCCGGCGGCCTCAAGAGTCCCCTCATGTGCCTCAACCAGGCGCGCTACGGCATCAGTTGGGGCGCCATCGGCGCGGCCATGTCCTGCTACGACACGGCACTCCAATACGCGAAAACCAGAAAGCAGTTCCACAATCAGCCCATCGCCAGCCATCAGCTCATTCAGGACAAGCTGGTCTGGATGATCAGCGAAATCTCCAAGGCACAGCTGCTCTCGCTGCACGTCGGCCGCCTCAAAGACGCGGGCACCGTAGGCCATCAGCACATCTCCATGGCCAAGCGAAACAACGTGTGGATGGCCCTCGAATGCGCTCGCATCTCGCGCGACATCCTCGGCGCCAATGGCATCACCGAGGACTACCCCATCATGCGCCACATGATGAATCTCGAATCCGTGAAGACCTATGAGGGCACGCACGACATCCACTCCCTCATCCTCGGCCAGCACATCACCGGCATCGCCGCGTACTAAGCGCACACACCGCATCGAGACCGTGCATGACTTTCAGATCGTAGAAATTCAATCGCTACGAACTCTGGGTGCCCCAGGTCTCGATTTTGAGACCTGGGAAACCACGATCTCAAACCTTGGCTTCCGCCGGAGGCGGGTGGCCCACGTCGCGGGATTTGAGTTCAACCACGAACTCCGGGTGCCCCAGGTCTCGATTTTGAGACCTGGGAAACCACGATCTCAATCCTTGACTTCCGCCGGAGCGAAGGATCTGCTTTAGCGGAATCCTTTCGATTGCCCCATGAACACGCGCCACTTCCGCCATCGACAACCAGAACCGAATCCGGCATAGTCTTAGCCATGCCGATATCCAGTCTGTTTCGTCGCGTGAAGCCCTGCCTCTTTGTGCTGACTCTCGCCGCAGCATCTCTTCTCGCCCTCGGCCATGCCGCCGCCCAGCAGCCGGCACCTGCGCCAGCACCCATCGTTCTCCACGCAGCCCGCCTTCTTCAGGTCGACACCGGTACTCTGCTCCAGCCCGGCGAAATCCTCGTCGAAGGCGACCGCATCCGCGCCGTCGGCACCTCCGTCGACCATCCCGCAGGCGCGTCCGCGTCATCGATCTCGGCAACACCACGCTCCTTCCCGGCCTCATCGATGCGCACATTCATCTCTTCCTGCATCCCGGCGCTGAAGACTTGCAGACCGTTGAGGAGTCCGTCCCATGGCGCACCATCCTTGCCGAACAGGCAGCCAAAGCCGACGTGATGGCCGGCTTCACCGCTGAGCGTGACATGGGCACTGAGGGCGCGGGCTCCGCCGACACCGCCGTGCGCAACGCCATCGATCAGGGCCTCATCCCCGGTCCCCGCCTCCGCATCAGCGGCAACGCCATCGACATCCTCGGCGGCCACGAAGATGCCAATCGCTACAACCCCGCCCAGCACGTCCTGTCCAACGCCGACTACGCCAACTCCGCCGATCAACTCGTTGAAGTCATGCGCGAGCAGCACAAGCAGGGCTCGGACTTCGCCAAGATCTACGAGACTGGTCATGACGCCATGATCGACGGTGTCCTGCATACGCCCTATCAATACACCGCCGCGCAGCTGACCGCCGCCGTTGAAGAAGGCCATCGTCTCGGCGCCACCGTCGCCGTCCACGCCATGGGCGAACCCGGCACGCTCTACGCAGCGCAAGCCGGAGTCGCATCCATCGATCACGCAACGCAACTCAGCGACGAAACCATGCGCCTCATGCGCGAGAAAGGCATCTTCGCCGTTCCCACCTTCACCATCTTTGAGTACTTCGCGCAGCACGCTGCGTCGCCCGCAGTCGCCGCGCGCGAACGCGCTCTGCTCGACTACAAGATCGCCGAATTCAAGAAACAGGTGGTCGCTGGCGTTCCATTCGCCGTCGGCTCAGATGTCGGCCCATTCCCGCACGGCACCCAGGCTCGCGAACTGACCCTGATGGTCCAGTACGGCATGAAGCCGCTTGCCGTCCTCCAGGCCGACCTCATCAACGGCGCAAAGCTTCTCGGATGGCAAGGACAGATCGGCGAACTCAAGCCCGGCTTCTTCGCAGACATCATCGCCGTCCCCGGCAACCCGCTCGACGATATCACCGCCTGCGAGCACGTGACGTTTGTGATGAAGGATGGCGCAATCGTCCGGCAGTGAGCCTGCTGGATCCAAATCCAATTCTCAGGGATTCGTCTGTTCAGGAGTGCTGCTGCTCAGCACCCGAACGTTTCAGCTGCAGCTTCCTCAAGGCCTCCGTATAGCGCTTCGGCTGCACCTCCAGCAGCGACTCCTCAACCGCCTTGCGATACCCGCCAAGATAGATCGAGTACATCACCGCCAGCGAACACCCTATGCCAAACATGAACCCGAAGATGAGCCCGAAGATGATCGATGGCCCGAAGTCAATCATTGCGCCTGCCTCTTTCTGCGCTATACCGCTACCGTAAAGCTGTTCTCGTCCCTCGTCACAGCATGGTAGAGCGTGTCGCGTTCCACCGGTACGCGACCGGCCTCGGTGATAAGCCGGCACAGTTCCTTGCGTGTCATGCCTTGCGGCGTGGTGGCTCCGGCATCGTGGTAGATCTTCTCTTCCACCACCGTCCCATCCAGATCGTCAGCGCCAAACCGCAGCGCGATCTGCGCAATCTTCGGAGTCATCATCTGCCAGTACGCCTTGATGTGCGGGAAATTATCCAGCAGCAAGCGGCTCACTGCGATCTGTCGAATGTCCGTCAATCCCGTCGTCACCGGCAGGTGATCGAGCGGTGTGTTCTCCGGATGAAACGCAAGCGGAATGAACGTCTGAAATCCCCCCGTTTCGTCCTGAAGCGCGCGCAGCTTCAAAAGATGATCCACGCGGTCCTCATCGTTCTCGATGTGCCCATACAACATCGTCGCGTTCGACTTGAACCCGAGCTTGTGCGCCAGGCGCGCTGTCTCCAGCCACTCACTGCCATCAATCTTGTGATCGCAAATGATCGACCGCACGCGAGCAGCAAATATCTCCGCGCCACCGCCCGGCATCGAGTCCACACCTGCCTCGCGGAGTTTCATCAGCGTCTGCTCAATCGTCAGTTTTGCGCGACGCGCCAGGTAAGCCACCTCCACCATCGTGAAGGCCTTGATGTGCACCTGGGGAAAGCGCTGCTTGAGCCCGCGCACCAGGTCGAGAAAATACTCCAGTGGCAGATCGGGATGCAGCCCCCCGACAATGTGAAACTCCGTTACCGCCTCCGAGTAACCCGAAGCCGCCGTCTCCCATGCCTCTTCGAGCGCCATCGTGTAGCCGGCCGGATCGCCCTTCTTCCGCCCGAAGGCGCACAGTTTGCAGGCAGCCACGCAGACATTGGTCGGATTGATGTGGCGATTCACATTGAAATACGTGACATCGCCGTGTATCCGCTCGCGCACATAATTGGCCAGCCAGCCTACCGCCAGCACATCCTGCGAGCCGTAGAGTGCGAGGCCATCATTGAAGTCGAGGCGCTCGCCCGCCTTTACCTTGGTGGCAATCGGTTCGAGCCTTGGGTCATAGGTGCGAAAACCGTGAATCTGCATGTGTGGAGCGGCTTCAGCCTGCATACTTCGATGATACAGAATCCGCGTAAATCCCCTGAAATTTGACGGCTGGAATCCAGCGTCTCCTTGTATTTGTCTTCGATCGGTTCCGATTCGAGTTCAGCGGAGTTTGGGCATTTCATCCGCGGTTAGAAACGCAAGCGACGTCTATCTCCGAGCCGATTAGTGCGCTCAAAACGAAGAGGTTGACCGGATGTCCGGCCAACCTCTTGTTAGTTCGAACTGTGCCCGGAACAGGCCTCTGAAGGCCTGCTCCGGGGGTAGAGGTTACTTCTTCTTCGGCGCGACCGGCTGCTTCTTTGCGTGTGCCTGCGCGTTCGTGCTGAGAAGGGTTTCTGAATCCTTCGCGTTGAAGGGATAGAGCTGCACCGACTGCTGACCAGTGTTCAGAGTGATGTCGACGCGACGGTTTTGCGCCAGGTAAATGACGTTGCTCTGGCGCAGCATCTTCTTTCTCTCGTCATCAGTCAGCTCAGGATTCTTTTGGATCAGATCCTTTACTTCATCCTTCGAGAGTAGCTGCGTATCGCCAAGAGCATTTGTATCGATCGCAGATTCTGGAACACCCTGTTGGACCAGGAAGTTCTTAACGGAGCTGACGCGGCGTTCAGAGAGCGCCTGGTTGTACTTGTCCCCTCCGCGTGGATCTGCGTGGCCGGTGAGGGTCAGGCGCGCATCCGGCCTAACCTGCAGGTAAGTCTTGAAGTCCGTTGCCAAGGTAGTGAGAATCTGCTCCTGGCTCTCTGCCAAGCCGCGATCAGGACGCTTCTCATTCGGCAGAGCGGTCGGGAAGAAGACGCTGTGGAGTGTGAGCGAAGGCGGGCGGTGGAGGAGGAGGCGGCGGCGGGGCTTCGATCGTCACGCTCGTGCTGCACGAAGCCGTGTGTCCCTTGTCGTCAGCCACGGTACCGGTAATCTGAACGGGACCAGGCGATGCGCCTGTCGACGCCAGCGTTGCGGTCGTTCCGCTGCCGCTGATCGTGCCGCCCGACGCCGTGTAGCTATAGGTCAGCGGACGATTCTGCGGGCTCACACCCTGCGCGGTAACAGTGGCAGATTCGCCAGGCTTGATGGTGGTCGGATTGGCCGAGCAGGTGAGTGTCGGCGGCTCAAATTCCTTGACGGTGTAGGTCGCCGAGCAGTCGGCAACCTGCCACGGCTTCAGCCCTTCCTTGCCAGCCTTCCCTTCCTTCAAGCTGCCCTTCACCGTGTAGGTGCCGGGACTCAAAGCGCTCGTATTGATGTTCGCCGTCGTTCCAGTGCCGCTGACACCGTCTCCGCTCCACGAATACAAAGTGTTCCACTTCGGAT
>CAVVTY010000010.1:0-211942 GCA_963751225.1 uncultured Acidobacteriaceae bacterium | reverse complement strand
ATGCGGACTCACTGGTCGCATTCGACAACATACAAGCGTGTAATGAGCTTGCTCGTGTTCATCAGATTTCTGGCCAGCCGGAACCTGTGCCGTCCGCTCTACTCACCCGCAGACTCAGCGCGTGGAGGATTTCCACCGTCATACCATCGCCGGCCAGCAGGCACGGCGCGATCGCTTGCCGACCGAAGCCGTGCTGAACGGCCTCGCGGATATCTATCGCAAGCATGCAGTCGAACCGCGAGACAGGCTGCGCGCCGCTGCGCTTGCTGTCCTGGTCGTCACCGGCTTCCGCATCGGCGAGTTGCTCACCTTGCCGCGGGATTGCGAAGTTCGCGAGACGAGCTGGCGGTCAGACTCGCTACGGCATCCGCTACTACAGGGAGAAGAGCAGAGGTGGCGCACGTTTGCTGGCCACGCGCTGGCTGACTCCCATCGGCGCAGAATTGGCACAAGAAGCGATAAACAAGATTCGGAAGATTACGCATGCCGCGAGGGAACGCGCCAAGGTGCTGGAACATTCCCCGCATCGAGTGCCATTACCGGGCTTTCACTGGGGAGCGCGCATGACGCGTCGCGAGGTTGCCTGCGTTCTCGGATGCAACCACCTCAGCGTTTTTACCATTCCTCGGAACAAGCTCATTCAGCATCGCGATTCCAGCGGGATCTATTATCGCGCCTTTGAGGTAGAGGCCTATCTTCGTAATCTGCGCGTCAAGCAACTGTGGACGATTGATCGCCGGGACGGGACACAGCAAAAGCTCTCCGAGTCGCTGTTCGTCGCATTCCGCAACTTCTTTCACGTCACGAGGGCTGTCTACCCGCTCCTCGTCGAACCCGTTCTGCTCTCCCAGATAGCCGACTTCGTCACCTGCAGAGGGGACATGACATCCGCCTTCGAGAGATTCGGGATTCGTGAACCAAATGGCGCTATCTGTCGCATGACAACCCATCAGCTCAGACACTGGCTCAACCACATCGCCGACAAGGGCGGCTTGCCCGTCGAGTTACAGACCCGCTGGCTGGGACGCGAAAACGCTAGAGACACGGAGGCCTATCGACACGCCACCGTGAGTGAACGGTTGGAGTGGGTTAAGGCCGGCATGCGCGATGGAACACTGGGTGGAGTCAAGACCGATGTCTACGTCGAATTGCCCCTTAGTCAGAGAGAAGCCTTCCTTGACGGCGAGATACAGGCCGTGCACTCTACCGCCTTCGGCATTTGTCTGCATGACTTTGCTGTCACCCCGTGCCCCTTCCATCTCAACTGCGTGCGCGGTTGCCCGGATTACCTCCGAACACGCGGAAACCAGAAGGAGCGGCAACACCTCATTCAGATTCAAACGGCCACCGAACAAGCACTGGCCGCCGCCCGCATTCAGACTGCGCGCAACAACGGCATCGCAGATGCCTGGATCCATCACTGCGAAGAGACTCTGGAAGGCATCGCGAAGGCTCTGGCCGTAGACGACGATGACGAGAGCTGTGGTGAATCGGCAGCTTTGCCTGATGTAAGGCGATGCCGCGCCTAAGCATTCGCGATCAGTTGTGTCAGCGTCTCCGCGATTACCTCGCGATCGCCGAAGCCCATCCGCCCTCTGAGATGCCGCTCGATGTCCGAAGTGTAGCCACCGCTCTCCGCATCAGTCCCACAACACTGTACAAGTATGGGTTCAACGATGACATAAATGCCGCCGAGCGGCGCCAACGGGAGAGCGCATTGCTATCCGGGCCGGAGATAGAGAAGCGTTTCGTCGAAGGACAGGCTGAACAGTTAAGAACAGAACTAGAAATGGAACGGGAGAGAAACAGACAGCTCGTTGGTCGCATCGCCGTCATCGAAGCAAACGCCGGCAGACTGGGAATCGATCCCGAGGAGTTGTATAGAGCGATCCTGAAGCCGGTCCGGAGCATGTCGCGGGCGGGCTCGAACAAAAACGGCGCACGCAATCGCTTCAGGCGTTCTTAAAATGCAGATACACTCTATCCGTGCCCACAAAACCCTTTACTCACAAAACAGGGTCAGTATCTTGCCTTCATCTACTACTACAGCAAAGTCAACGGCCGTCCTCCCGCTGAGGCCGACATGCAGAGATATTTTCAAGTAAGCCCGCCCTCCATTCACCAGATGATTCTTGCACTGCAGGCGAACGGCTTTATTGAGCGGGTGCCGGGGCAGGGTCGATCCATTCGGCTTCTGATTCCTCGCGAAGCACTTCCGGATCTGGAATAGCTGCAGTGAGTGTGCTCAACGCAGATACAAGAGCCGTCGCAGCTGCATCCTTGTGGCGCGGTTCGTTGACGCTACGTAACCGGCCAGCTCGTATTCGTTGAATGTCCGCCAGATCGCCGCCAGAAACAGGGGAAGCTCCTTCGCAAACTCCGGATGCTGCTCCGCCGCCTCGGCAAAGCGAATCAGTTTTTCGCCAATCAGGTAGTCGAGAGCGCTCTTTGCGCCGAACCGTCGACGGATCCCCCGCGTGGCTCTGCATTGCTCAACCCAGATCTTCTCGAATCGCATCCCCATCAGCCTATTCGCATTTCCTGCTTGGCTGCAACAACAAAACTGCACACCGTGGACGGGGTAAACCGTTACAAGTTTTTGTGCTTGTAAGGTTTACCAATCTGAACACTGCGAAAACCGCGTAAAACCGTTTTGATGAACTTTCACGACGGCGACTGAGGCGCTCTTCGGGGCGCCATTTCTATCTGAGGAGATACGACGATGGCAACGGAAGATGTGAAGCCGAACCCAGAACCGGACGCTTTGTTCACGCAACTGGCGGAGCCCTTTGATCCTTCAGAGATCAAGTGGCGCGTCACACACACAAATCGGGATGGCAACCGCGGAGCCGTGATCGCATTCGCGGACCCCAGGGCCTACACTGACCGCCTCAACCAACTCTTCACTCCTACCGGCTGGACCCGGACCTACGATGTCTCCACCGTGTCATCCGTGACGCGGATGAAGAAGGACAAACTCATCCAGACGGGCAAGGTGCTGGTGACCTGCACGCTGACCATTACCGGACTGGGTTGTCATGCTGGCAGCGGAGAAGATTGGGCCGATGAAGAGAACGCGATGACTGCGGCGGAAGCTCAGGCGTTCAAGCGAGCCTGCAGTTGCTTTGGTCTGGGCCGCTATCTCTACAACTTCACCGAGATGTGGGTCCCGCTCAATGAATACCGGCAGCCGTCGAATTCCCAAGCTCCCGCAATGGGCGCTGCCCAAAGGGAACATGCCCGCAAAGAGCCATCCTGCATCTGGCTCACGCCCTCCGGCGGCGCAACGGGGGCCGATCGATCAGAAGACAACGGTGAGAATTGAGGGATTTCGGCGCATCCTGGGAGATCCAATCTATGGGGAGATCCTCTGGCGCGTCGCGCATGCACGCCAAGCAAACGCCATCCCGAATGCACAGTTGCAAGCCAATGTTGCCGAGGCGATGGAGCGAGCCTCTCGCGGAGTTAGCAAGGCGCACTCCCTCGCCGAGCAGATTGGTGAGACATCCTTCATTGCGATCCTCGACAGGTTGCGAATCGAGTCCATGACGGCGATTCCCAGGCTCGAAATGCTGAAGACTCTGGTGGCCGAGCTTGAACGCGAGGCGGCCCGAACTGCTGCCTGATGGCACGCACGTTCCACCTTGGACCCGCTGGAGGGCTTATGCGCAATGTAGTGATGATTCGCCGCGAGCCGGGCCTGGTTTCCATTCCCGTGGAGAACGCCGTCTATTGCGAGAACTGCGAAACAGTCTCGACATCATCTGGGCGGCGCTGCGGACTCTGCGGATCGGAGGACATAGCTCGATTGGTTCCCCCGATTCCAGGACCGTGGGATCCGAGCCCGGCTCCAGCCGCGGTCTTGGCCGCATAACGACTCAGAGTGCTTCGCGGCGACATGGGCGTTTATCAGGAGTAATCGTTGCGATTCGACCCTAAGATTGCGCTCGATGAGTTGGCGATTTACCACTCGTCCAGAGCCGTTTGCAGATCTGACGTCGTCAACAGAGATAATGTTCTGGAATCTTTGGCTGCACCCCAATCCAAGGAAACGCTTCTATGGCCAAACTGAATTCCGCGCGGATTGTTGAGATTCATTGCTTGAAATATCTGTCTCTGGCCTCGGCCCACTTCGGGTCGTTCTGGCGAACGATTGTGAAATTGTCATCTGCGAGGACGAATGAGTTGATCCCTTCGGATTTGGTATTGTCGCCGATCCAACCGACGATTTCTATATTGTTCGCTTGAACTCCTCGTACATACCAGACTCGGCCATCTGAAAATACGATCAAATCGGATTGAGTTAGCGAGGACAACTGCTTGGCAACGGAGTTGGTCTCCGCCTGTGAAGGCAATTTCTTCCGGACAAGAGCGGCCTTAGAGAAAAAGATCGATAGGCCCAAGAAACCCGCAACGAGAATCACCAAAAGGAAATCAGCGCGTGGCCATGTTCTCCTTGTCCCTGCCTTCTTTCCTCCCAGTGAAAACACTTTGGAAGGGGTTTTAGGTAAGATCAGGATTCTTTTCCTCAAGAAGGACCTCCCATGATTTGACGATGTCCGCTTCTTCTAAGAGACAGATTATGCCCCGATAGGGACTGACTGAACTGTCTGCACGATAGCCTGCAAAATCGCGGTTGGGTTGGGCGGACAGCCTCTAACCGTGTAATGCACGGGAATGACATTCGCAACGGCGCCCCTGCTGGCGTAGCTCTCTCCGAAAACTCCGCCGCAGCCTCCGCAGTCCCCGACAGCAATAACCAATTTGGGATCGGGTACGGCATCGTAGGTGCGTTTCAGGGCCTCTTCCATATTCACGGATACTGGACCCGTGACGAGCAACAGGTCGGCATGCCGCGGGCTTGCAACGAATTTGATTCCGATGCCTTCGAGGTTGTAGTAAGGATTGTTGAGCGCCTGGATTTCCAGTTCGCATCCATTACACGAACCGGCATCGACGTGGCGAATACAGAGGGCTCGACCCAAAACCTTCAGCAGATCTTTGTGAAGCGTTTCGACGACCGGAATCTCTTCGAGAGGAGTTGGCGGAGGCTCCGTCAATATCCCCGTGCGAATCATACGTGAGAGAACGTCAAACATAGCTACCTCATCCGTCCTGTCCGCTGTAGGACAGGTTGAAGGATTTGTTGATCAAGGGAAAGTCGGGAACGATGTTGCCGAGGATTGCATATTCAAGAGCCGGCCAGTTCTGCCAAGAGGGGTCATGCGCGTGGCAGCGCCGGATTCCGCCTTGTGGGCCGCTTTCAAGAGCGATCATCACCGGACCGCGCCAACCCTCGATCAGACCGATACCAAGGCGCTCTGGCTCTGCGACAGGAACATCAGCCCGAATGGGCCCGTCCGAAGCGTCTTCAAGGAGCGCTCTGCAAAGTCGGAGAGATTCAACGACCTCGTCGAACCGCACCTGTACGCGCGCGGCGACATCGCCTGAAGTTGGCGTTACCAACTTTGGTCCCACCTTATCGTAGGGAGGCCAAGGATGATCTACCCGCAGATCGCAGTCGATGCCCGACGCACGCCCTACCAATCCGATGACGCCGAGCTTCTCAGCCAATTCCTGTTTCAAGAATCCTGCCTCGCGGAAACGGTCCTGAAGTCCGGCATGTTCGTCGTAGATGGAGCGTAGATCCGCCACGGCTCGCTCCAGTTCCGCGTAGTGAGCAAGTAGCAGCCCATGGGCGTGCTCTGGCAGATCGGTGGCAACTCCTCCTGGCAAAATGTAGTCGAGCAGGTAACGCGCTCCGAAAACCGTGGCATTGCTGCGCAGAAGGTCCTCTTTCAAGCGCGAGAATTGCGTGAGTCCAAACGCAAAGCCAGCGTCATTGCCGAGAGCGCCCAGATCGCCCAGATGATTGGCGAGCCGCTCGTGTTCGAGTGCAAGGGCACGCAGATTCGCTGCGCGGGGAGGACAACGGCGTCTCGGGTGATCGCTTCCAACGCCGCGCAATAGGCCCAGGAGAAGGCTACGGCCGAATCGCCGGAGACGCGTGCCGCCAGACGGTGTGCTTCGCTCTGGTGCATTTGCTCGAATCGCTTCGCGATTCCTTTATGGGTATAGCCAAGGCGTTCTTCCAGTCGCAGAACCTTTTCACCAACGACGGAGAAGCGGAAATGTCCAGGCTCAATCGTTCCCGCATGGACCGGGCCGACAGCGATCTCGTGCACGCCATCACCTTCCACCTGGACAAATGGATAGGGCTCGGACTTCAAGGGATATTGCTGTTTTCCATCTGCATTCCGACGCAGCGGAAAGATCGTCTCGGGCCAACCGCCATGACGGAGCCAGCCACGCTTGTCCGGCGCGGTGCTGGCAATTCCAAGCAGGTCGTACGTCGCGCGTTCCATGCGCGACGCCGATGGAAATAGATCCGCGAGACTCGGATAGGTGGGGTGAGTCTGACCTTCCATCTCGTGCTCGAGGACTGCGACACTGCCTTCTGGAAGTAGGTAGACAGCGTAGATGCGGAATTGACCGTCCAGATCGCGATCATCCGCACCCCAGAGAGTGAGAAGGCGGCCTCCGGACTCTGCAGTATGCTTCAGCCGTCTGTCGCCAGTCGACAGCCCCTACCCTCGCGGAGACACAGGCCAGATTCGAGGGAAGCTCTTTCATCGAATGTTCGAAGAAATCAAAACTCATATGCATCACCCGATCAGCCGTGCGGCGGCGCGATACCAGGCAGCGAGCGCCGGCGGCATGTACAGCCCCAGCGTCAGCACCATGGCGAGATGGACGAATACCGGCAGCAGCGCTGGAGAGTGCGGCAACGGTGGCGCATTGCTATCACCGAACACCATGGGCTGAACTCGGCTGAAGATCGCGGCGAACGCGACTCCAAGCGCAAGCAGCAGCAATGGCGTGGTCCAGGGATGCTCTCGCATTGCCGTCGTAAGAATGAGAAACTCGCTCGCAAACACTCCAAACGGAGGCATGCCGAGAATGGCAAGTGATCCCAGCCCGAGGCCCCAGCCAATGGTCGGGCTGATGCCGAGCAAGCCTCGAATGCCGTCCATCTGTTGTGTGCCGGAAGTCTGCGATGCGTGGCCCGCGGTGAAGAAGATCGATGACTTGGTAAGCGAGTGAACGGTCATGTGTAACAGCGCCGCAAAATTGGCCACAGGACCGCCCAATCCGAATGCGAAGGTGATGATGCCCATGTGTTCAATGGAGGAGTAGCCAAAGAGTCGCTTGATATCGCGCTGCCTCCAGAGGAAGAATGAAGCGAGCACTGCCGACAGAAGTCCGAAGGTCATCAGCATTCGGCCCGGAAGAGATGCGCCCACGGAGCCCTCGGCAAGGATCTTGCAGCGGATGACCGCGTAGAGAGCGACATTCAGAAGAAGTCCGGAAAGAACCGCGGACACCGGGGTCGGTCCTTCCGCGTGAGCGTCTGGTAGCCAGTTGTGCAGGGGAGCAAGACCGACCTTGGTTCCATAGCCGACCAGAAGAAAGACAAACGCTAGCCCCATTACCCGTGGTTCAAGTTGTCCCTTCACGGCATTGAGGTGCGTCCAAAGCAGCGCGGTCATGCCTTCGCGGCCGAGCGCGTGTTCTGCTGCAAAATACAGCAGGATCGTGCCAAACAATGCCTGAGCAATGCCGACGCCGCACAGAATGAAATACTTCCAAGCCGCTTCGAGGCTCGCTCGCGTGCGGTAAAGAGAAACCAGCAACACAGTGGAGAGCGTGGCGGCTTCCATCGCCACCCACAGCAGACCCATGTTGTTGGTTAAGCAGCGCCAACAGCATGGCCGCCATGAAGAGTTGATACATGCTGTGGTAGAGGCGCAGACGGCGTTGAGTGACGCGCCCGTGATGCTCTTCAATGCGCATGTATGGACCTGAAAAAAGTGCCGTCGTGAACCCCACAAAGGCAGTTAGCGCGACGAGAAAGACATTGAATGAATCGACGAAGAATTGCTCGTGTCCGACCAGCATCGGGCCATACCAAATGACACGCAAGACAAGAAATGACGAGGCGATCAGCGTGGCAAGGCTCATTCCAGAATTGAGTTCCGCCGCGAAACGGCGTGCGCCGAAAAAGGCCAGCAAAATGGCCCCCAGCAGCGGCAAGCCCAAAACCAGATAAATCTCCACGTTATTCCTCCTTGAGCGATTCCAGATGATGCAGATCGAGACTGTCGAACTGCTCTCGAATCTGGAAGAAGAAGATACCGAGAATGAATACACCCACCAGCAGGTCAAGTGCGATGCCGAGTTCGATGACCATGGGCATTCCGTACGTTGCGCTGGTGGCCGCGAAGAACAATCCATTCTCCATGGCGAGAAACCCAATTACCTGCGACACCGCCTTGCGACGGGTAATCATCATCAGGAAGGCAAGCTGGATGACGCTGAGTGCGATTCCGATGTTGTGGCGCGTGACTGTCGTGGCCAGCATGGTGATTGGCTGCGCCAGACCAAAGGAGAAGATCACCAGCACAAGTCCCACGAGCATGGTGGTCGGAACGTTGACCAACGGTTCGCTGTCCCATTGGGCTCCGAGCCGGTTGATCAACCTGTGCAGGATCAAGGGAAGCACGATGACTTTCAGGATCAGGGTGAGTGCTGCCGAGTAATATGGCTCCCTCAGCCCGGAACTATAGGCCACGATCAACGTCGAGAGAAAGAGGATACCGCCCTGCCACGCAAACAGAATGATCAGCCGCTGCGTGCGTCGCGCCGAGAGCATTGCAAAAGAGATGAGCAGCAGGCCGGCGGCGAGAACCTTGAGAAATTGCGAGATTAAAGGGGACATGTGCATCTTGTTCAGGCTCCCTGGAGAAGGTGGACGAGCAATCCGAGCACCGCGAGCAGAAAGGACATTGCCAGATATTCCGGAGCCCGAAAGATCCGCAACTTGGCCGACAACGACTCGATGAGCGCTAACGCGGCACCGGCAACCACGAGTTTTCCAATCAGAGCTGCAATGGCCAGCAACAGAGGCACGCCTCCATCTGCTCCATGCGTCGCGATACCCCAAGGGACAAACAAGGCGAAGCCCATGCAGGCGTAGTTGAAGAGCTTGAGACTCGATGCCCACTCGACAAGAGCAAGATGGCGGGCAGAATACTCCAGGATCATTGACTCATGAATCATCGTGAGTTCCAGATGTGTCGCCGGATTGTCAATCGGGATGCGGGCGTTTTCGGCCAGAAGCACCATGACAAAGGCGACGGCCGCGAAGATCACACTCGGATCGACAACGGATCGAGGTGCGCTCGATCCTTCCACAAGGCTCGGCAGTGCCGTCTTTCCATAAAGCAAAAACGCATTGAAGAGCACCATTAAGAGCGCAGGTTCAGCAAGGAAGCCAATCATCATCTCCCGTCGAGCCCCAAGCGTACCGAATGCTGTGCCGATATCCATGGCAGCGAGCGAGAGGAAGACACGCGCCGTGGCAAAAAGGCCGATGAGAGCAATCGAGTCGGCCACGCGCGCAAATGGCAGATCGGTAACCAACGAAGGGATGATCCCCGCTGCCAGCACCATCGTTCCGAACAACACATACGGCGTTGCCCGAAAGAGCGGCGATGCATCCGTGGCCAGAGCCACTTCTTTGTGGAAGAGTTTGCGCAGCATTCGAAAAGGCTGCCACAGGGGAGGCGCTGATCGGCTCTGCATCCAGGCGCGGCATTGAGCAATCCATCCGCTGAATAATGGCGCGATCGCAATGGCCAGCCCAATCTCTACGAATTGTCGAACGAAGCTGATTCCTCTCATAGGACAAACACCAGCAGGGCGAGCAACGTCATGAAGCTATAAAGCAAATAGATCGACAGCCGGCCGCCTTGAAGAACGCTAACTGCGTCCGCGAGACCTTGTACGCCTCGAGCAATGGGTAGATAGATCCCACGCCACAGTCGATCCTCGAGATAAATGCGATATCGCGGGACACTGTCGGTCGGTGTAGGCATATCGCGTTCCATGCGAAAGAAAATACCGAACATATGGCGGATGGGTTGACCGAACCCTTCTGCCGTATCCTGCATGCGGGGCGTCTGCCATGGATAGCCGCAGTCCCAAGCGGGAGTGCGTCGTACGCGCCCGTGAGCAAGAAAACGTACCAGCACGAAGGTGACACCGACGACACCGACGATTCCGAAGAGTAGTATCAAACCGCTATAGGAGGCCTGTTCTGGCGCGATCGGGGCAATAAACCAGACAGTGGATCCGGATGCGACGGACTGGTTCAATAAATTCTGCGTAACGTTTGCTGCCGCCCCTAATGCGAGCTGAGGCAAAACGCCGATGAGGATGCAGCCCAGAGCCAGCCAGCCAAGACCAAGGCGCTCGAGCCAATTGGCGTCATGCGCGTTTACGAGGGATGCTTCTCGCGGTTGTCCCAGGAAGATGACCCCATAGAACTTCACCATCACATAAGCCGCCAGAGCGACAATCAAGGCCAGTGCCGCAGCTCCTAGCGGGATAAGCATATTAATAAAGGCATGCGGAATCTGCGGAGTGAATAAAAAGGACTGTAGCAGTAGCCATTCCGACACAAAGCCGTTGAACGGTGGCAAGCCTGCAATGGAGAGTGTGCCGACCAGCGCCAGCGTAGCGACCCAGGGCATGCGACGGATCAGGCCGCCAAGCTTTCCCAGGTTACGCGTCTGAGTCGCGTGCAAAACGGAACCTGTGACCAAGAAGAGCAAGCTCTTGAATAACGAATGGTTGAGCGCATGAATCAATGCGGCGCTGAGAGCAAGGGCCGCAAACAGGTGGAGGTTGCACGTCTCAAACAGAATCGACAGGCCGATGCCCGTGAAGATCAGCCCGATGTTTTCAATCGAGGAGTACGCCAGAAGACGCTTCATGTCGGTCTGCACGGCCGCGAAGATGGCACCGAAGATTCCGGAGAAAAGTCCAAGAAAGATCATCAGCACTCCCCACCCCCAGAGCCTGACGTGCAGCAGGTCAAAGCTGATCCGCAGAATTCCGTAGATTGCAGTTTTGAGCATGATTCCGCTCATCATTGCCGAGACCGGAGAGGGTGCAGCTGGATGGGCTTCGGGCAACCAAACATGCATCGGAACCAGGCCCGCTTTTGCTCCAAAGCCGATCAAAGCAAGAAGGAACGCGGTCGTGGCCAGGAAGGGCGTAAGAGAGGCTCCGCGCATCGCGTCAAAGGTAAATTGCCAGCTGCCTCCTTGCAGGACACCGAAGCAAAGCAGGATACAAATCGCACCCACATGTGCCATGACCAGGTAAAGAAAGCCAGCCATTCGGATTTCAGGGATGCGGTGATGTGAGGTAACGAGAAAGTACGAACTCAGCGCCATGGTTTCCCAGGCGACCATGAAAAGGTACGCATCATCAGCGAGTATCACCATCGCCATGGCGGTGAGAAACACGTGATATTGAAGTCCGAGCAGGGCCGGTGCGGACCCTTCCCCCGATCGAAAATATCCAGCGGCAAACGTCGAGATGCCTGCGCCGGCTAAGCCGAGCAGTAACAAAAAGAAACTGGATAGTGCATCCAGTCGAAGGTGGAAGGGAAGATCCGGTAGGCCAAGCGGTAGAACCAGCACCTCGGACGCGTGCCCTGTGGCAAGGAAGATTCCTGCCAGGAATGCGACGCCAAGACACACGAGAGCTCCGATAGGAAAAAGCACCCGTGCTACATATCGAATGCTATGTGGACGGAGCCAACCCAGCAGTCCCAGAGATCATCCAGAACGCTACCAGCATCAGGATGAACCTGAGACCGTTCGCGGCGAGGCTTGCCGTTCCTTCCGAAATTGAATGCTGAAAGTTCAAGGACAACCCTCAGATGAAAAGCGACAAAGGTGAAAACCCCAAGTCGCTGTCTACCGCAAATGGGCTAAAAGCAGTTCGGCATCTTGCACCGATGAAACCAATTTCGAATCCTCTGCCTTATCGAGATCTCGACCCAGCCGCTACGGAGTTGGAACCCATCTCTTTCAGCAATCCTTGCGTCTCTTTCAAGTGTTTTTGGAAATAGCGACGCATCAGAGCGAGCACTTCGGTGATGATTGGATCGCGAACAGAATAGAAAACCTGATTCCCTGACTTGCGGTTTACGACAATCATCTTGGCCCGGAGCACTGATAGGTGCTGAGAGACGTTTGCTTGCTCCATCCCGAGCTTTTCCATAAGTTCCCCGGCTGACAGTTCGCCATTCTTTAGCAGTTCAATAATGGCGATCCGGGTCGGATGCGCTAGAGCTTGGAAAATATCTGCTTTGAAGCGACGCAGCGAATCGGGCATAACGCTACTGATGATAACATAAGAATATTCGATATTACGAATGTGTTGCCAGGTTAGGAAAACAGTGTGTGACGGAAATTACATCTGAGTTCGAGTTTGGGAGCTAGCGTTACCGAAGCGCGCTTGTGCCAGCGCATTCTCGGGCGTTTGGTCAAAATCCGCTCAAAATCATTGCCAAGACTGAAGCAGAAGTCTTTCAATGCTCAGGTAATCGGCGAGTATTTTCAGGCGCCCCCTGTCACAAGCGACAGTTGTGGATCAAGCAATGCCCTGCTAAACTTCCACGGCAGGATGTGGAGAGAACATTTGATTGTCGTCCTCTACGTCCCTTCCTCCTTCCGATAGACGCGGTTTAGAGCATGCGAGGCGGTTTCTGAAGATCGATATTCGCGATCTACAGAAGTGCTTTGCCGCGTTTGTGAAGACAAATTGCATTTGCGAACCGCATCGCAACTGCGATTTCACTAGCGGGGAGAAGTCGAATGGATCTTCTAGCAGGCAAAAAACTCTTGCAAGTTCCAGGATTCATTCGCCTCGCCGTGGCGTTTCCGATGTTTTTGATGGTATCGGCGTTTGCGAATTCCCAACAAGTCACGGGAGAGTTAGGTTCGCCTTCCGCTACGACCACAATCGACGGGAAGCAACTGCCAGCGCCGCCGCCGCAATTTGGCGGAGTGATCAAGCCAAGCGCCGTCGATTCCAAGGCTTGGTGGCCGCCGCGGATTGTGCCGCCCAAGGGCGCGCCCAACATACTTCTTATCATGACCGATGACCAGGGCTACGGCGTGTCGGGCACGTTCGGTGGTGTGATCCCGACACCGGCGCTCGACCGTATCGCCAAGGCCGGGTTGCGCTACATCCAATTCCATTCCACGGCTCTGTGCTCGCCGACGCGGGCAGCGCTGATCACCGGCCGTAACCACCACTCCGTCGGTTTCGGTGTGGTCAGCGAAATCAGCACCGGTTTCCCCGGTTATGACTCCGTCATTGGTCCGGATAGCGCAACTATTGGCGAGATCCTCAAGGAGAACGGCTACGCTACGTCGTGGTTCGGCAAGAACCACAACACGCCAGGCTACCAGCAAAGCCCCACGGCCGGCCCCTTCAACCAATGGCCTGTCGGTATGGGGTTCGAATACTTTTATGGTTTTATGGGTGGCGAAACCGACCAGTGGACGCCCTACCTCTTCCGTGGTATCAGCCCTGTGTTTCCATGGATCGGCAAGCCTGGCTATAACCTCACCACCGACTTAGCGGATGAGGCCATTAAGTACATGCGCGATCTGAACGCGGCTGCTCCCGACAAGCCGTTCTTCCTTTATTACGTGCCAGGCGGCAGTCATTCTCCACACCAACCGAAGAAGGAATGGATCGATAAGTTCAAAGGCAAGTTCGACATGGGGTATGAGAAGTTGCGCGAGGAGATATTCGCCAACCAGAAGCGGCTCGGCGTGGTTCCAGCGACTACCCAACTCACTCCCTGGCCGGAGGGCATTCCGAAGTGGGACACACTCTCAGAAACGCAAAAGAAACTCTATGCGCACCAGGCGGAAGTATTTGCCGCCTACACCGCTTACACCGACTATGAGATTGGCCGGGTGATACAAAACGTCGAGGACATGGGCAAACTCGACAATACGCTGATCATCTACATCGCTGGCGACAATGGCACCAGTGCCGAAGGCACCACGGACGGCACCTTTAATCAGATGACCGCCTACAACGGAATTCTGAAGATTCCAGAGGCCTTGCAGCTGTTGCATTACGAGGACTGGGGATCTGAGAAGAGTTACCCGCATATGTCAGTGGGATGGGCGTGGGCGTTCGATACACCCTTCAAGTGGACCAAGCAGGTGGCTTCGCATTTCGGCGGGACCCGGCAGGGAATGGCCATTTCGTGGCCCGGCCACATCAAGGACGTGGGCGGCATTCGCACGCAATTCCATCACATGATCGACATCGTGCCTACGATCCTCGAAGCCACGGGCGTTAAAGCGCCCGACACGGTCAACGGGATCAAGCAGAAACCGATCGAAGGCGTAAGCATGGCCTACACGTTTGACCAGGCGAATGCCAATGCCCCATCGAAGCGCGATACGCAGTATTTCGAGATGCTTGGCAACCGCGCCATCTACCATGACGGCTGGATTGCAGCCACCACGCCTCCCTCCGCGCCCTGGATGATGGGCCAGGAAAAGATGCCCGATGTCGCCAACGGCTACAAATGGGAACTCTACAACATCGCCGAAGACTACTCGGAAAACAACGACCTCGCAGCCAGCAATCCAGCCAAGTTGAAAGAGCTTCAGGCGTTATTCCTGACCGAAGCGGCGAAATACAACGTCTTTCCAATGGATAACTCGCTCCAATCGCGCTTGCTCACGGCGCGACCGAGCGCGGTGGCGGGGCGAACTGAATTTACTTATATGGGTGAGAATGTCGGCATTCCAGTGGGCAATGCTCCCGACATCTTGGACAAGGACTACACCATCACCTCCGAAGTGACGATCCCCAACGGCGGCGCGGAGGGCACGATCGCGACGATGGGTGGCCGCTTCGGCGGGTATGGCCTCTTCCTGAGCCACAGCTTTAATTGGTGGTTCAAGTCTGGTCTGTTTAAGTTAATCGGTTTAGGACTGTTGCTCCTGGGAGCGCTTCTCGTCTGGTTGGGCAGGAATGGAAAATGGAAAGCACGGTTTGGCTACATCCTGCTGTTACTAGCCGCGTTCGGACTCGTTGCCGTGTTCGCCACCGATCTGTTTGGAATCGGTAGAGGCAGACCCGTGTTCGTTTACAACTTTCTGGACCTGGAGCGTTTCAGGTGGGAGGGCGTCAGTGCACTGAGCGCCGGTAAGCACAGGATCGAGTTTGACTTCAAGTACGACGGACCCGGCCCGGCCAAGGGTGGCACCGGCGTGCTCTCCGTTGATGGCAAGGAAGTAGCCAAGAAGACAATGCCCCACACCATTCCCGCAATTATGACCATGGACGAAACCTTGGACATCGGGATGGATACCCGCACGCCCGTGGACTTCACCTATGAGGTCCCATTCCGCTTCACCGGCACAATCGACAAGCTGACCTATAAGCTTGGGCCGCGGCAATGGTCGGAGATAGACAGAAGAAATGTTGAGGAAATGGTGGCGAGAGCTCATGACTAAACTGCCGTCTATAGGTCCGGACGAAACGTGTAATGAAAGCATCAGCAAGGAATGTGCCGCGGTGGGCACTGAGAGATCGCGTTCAGTATTGGCAACATATCCGAGACCGCCTCGGAGTCAACGCAATCAAACCTTCGGTCGCTCGCGAGCGTTCCGATGCGACTGGCTAAGGAGACTATCTTATGAGCCAGAACCACTTCACTCTTAGCTTTCCCTTGAAGTCACCCGCAGATGCACAAACGCTGCCGGGACAACTTGCACCGTTGATGCCTGAGTTTTTCAAGGCGGAGGATGCGATCGGCACGATTCATTATTCGCGCTTCACGGTGCTGAGCGACAGAACATTCCTGTTTCTTGGCGACTTTGATGGAGAATTCAGTCAACTCATGACCGATCTTGCTAAACACGCGGGGCCGGTGTTCGATGCGATCTTCCAGCACGTAGTCAATCCGCCGCCTTCTCCGGTTGCCGAGCATGTCAGCGCATTTGTGGATTGGACCGCGAATCAGCTTCTGGACCCTGTCAATCTTTTCTCTGCGTATCCAGACGTGACCGTCAAGGACATCAAGGCCATGGCCGCGGCCGCGGACGTTACTGCCGCCGGAGTACTCAATCCCTTCCTGGTCATCCTGACCGCCAAGTCGCATCTTGCCTTCTTGGAAATGAAACTGCTTTTGCGCGCGAGGACACGCGGAACACAGAAAGACCTAGAGAAGGTTGGAACGCCCCACTTCGCACAGTTCGTGCCGCTTGAAGACAACCAGGTCGGGTTCTTTACCGTGTATGACGGATACGTTCGACAAGTACATTGCGGATTTTACAAAGAATATTGGCGGGACCTTCGACCTGGTCTTTAAGTTCATCACCAGCCCACCTCCTTCGCCTTGCAGAAAACACACTCAGGAATTCATCGACTACGCGGCCGGAGCGAACCGTGTTCCAATCGGCTTCTATCAAGCCTACCCGGGACTGAGCGTGCAGGACATTCACGCTCTGATCGCCGATAGCAAGGCCGCCCCGGCGAATTAGACAAGAATGGGGGAGACACACCGTGAGCCACGAGAAACTGGCAACTCCAGAACCGCCGAAAGCGGGAGATGGTTTTCTCCACGAGCTGTTCGCGAGAAAGATGAGAAAGCCCACGCCGACAAGGCTTCGGGCGCATTGGACCTTGAGGATATTCAAGGGTTCATCCTCCGCGGCTACAGGATGCCGATGGTGCGGCACTTCTTATTGACGGTGAGCGCACCCGCGGAGGCGCGCAAGTTGCTCGGGCGACTCGTCAGCGGAGACGAATCCGACGCGCCGCAGATCACCACTGCTGAAGACTGGCACGTGGGATTCGCGCCGGGACCTGGAGACGATCCTGCCGGTGTTCCGCGCCACAAACCAGACTACTGCCTGAACGTGGGTATTACCTGGCCTGGACTGATCGAGTTGGAAGTCAAAGATCGCGTCCCGGCGGTCTCGTTCAAGTCATTTGGGGCGTTTATTGCTGGCGCCGCCGAACGTGCGAAATTGGTGGGCGACACCGGAGCAAGCGCGCCGCAGAACTGGATCGGCGGATTTGGCAAGGGAAGCGACCACGTCATGGTGACGCTGCACGCCATTAGCCCGGAGGCGATGACGAACTATAGCGACCGGCTATCAGCATTGTTCGCCGAAGGGAATGCCTTTCGAGAAATCTGGCGGACCGACGGGATGGCGTTGATGGAGATGGTGGATGGCAAGCCCGTCTTCACCGCCAAGGTTCCCTTCGGTTACACCGACGGCATCAGCATGACGACCATTCGCGGCGGTCCGGAACGATATACGCCGGATCACCAGCAGCCCTGCGAACCCTGGCTGTTCGTTTTGCAGGACGAGGCCGAGAACTACTTCGTACCTGAGCCCCGGGAACTCGGTCTGAACGGCAGCTTTGCTGTCTTCAAGATGATCGAGACAGACGTTGTTGGATTTGAGAATCACCTGCAATCGAATAAGGACAAGATAGATCCGGAACTGCATGCCGCCAAGATATGCGGGCGGTGGCGCAACGGCGTCCCTCTTGAGTTGTCCCCAGAAACTGACAGCCCACCGGGCGGGATTCCGCTTGAGCAGATGAACAACTTCGAATACGTGAACGCGGATGGCTCAGGCGATCCCAAAGGGTTGCGCTGTCCAGTGGGCGCGCACATGCGTCGCATCAATCCCCGAGGGCAGCCAGTGACGGGCCAGGGTGAACCCGGCGGCAGCAACAATACTCACCGGCTCATCCGTCGCGGCATGCCATACGGGCCGACTTACGATCCAACGCAACCCTACGACGGCATCGAGCGTGGGCTGCTCGGCTACTTCATCAACTCAAGCATCGAGAATCAGTATGAGTTTGTGCTCGGGCATTGGGTAAATGACAGTGAATTCGCCGGCGCAGTCCGACTGAACCCCAAATCGAAGGATCCCATGATCGGCACGCAGGATCCATCGGAAAGCATTTTTGTGATTCCGCAGGTGAATGGCGCGCCCCCGATCAAGATCACGAGCTTCTCAACTTTCATAAAGACGAAGGCAGCCGCCTACTGCTTTCTGCCAAGCGTCACGGCGATCAAATTTATCTCCAAGCTGTGATGAGGTTCTGATGCTATTCGTAACCAGATGGTTCGGAGTGACCGGTAGCGACGCTGAGCGAGACCCCGCGCGGGAACGATCTGAGATCGAGGAGATCGTCCAAAAAGCACTTGTGCTGCAGGCGAATTCTGCCGCCAAACAACACCGGCCGCTCGGTCGTGGAACTCATGTGAAGGGTGTCTGCGTTCGAGCACTATTCGAAGTATTTGACGTCAGCAGCGGACGCGACCCGAGATTGGCAGAGAGGCTAGCGAAGGGGATGTTCGCAACGCCTGGCGTATATCCCGCGATTGTGCGATTTGGGAACTCGGATCCGAAAATCAATTCCGATTTCAAGGCTGACGTTCGATCGCTTTCTTTTTCGGTCGACCTCAATCGGGATGGCGTCGCCGCTTCTGGCGCAAGCCTTGGCCGGCAGGATTTCTCACTACAAAACACGAAGACTCTGCCCATAAATGACTCAACTGCATTTTTGGCGCTCTTCAAGGTAATGACAGCATCGAGACCGGGTGCAGCTTTGTGGTCGTCTGCCTTTCAAAGACAAGTTGAGAGTGTTAAGGACTTCCGTGTTAGTGCAGTTTCAGTTGCACCAAACCATCAAGCCCTACCAGCAAATGCGCTATGAGAGCAACGTTCCGTTTCGTCATGGTCCAGTCGACGTTGTGAAGTTCTCTGCCACACCGTCCCCGGACAATCCGGCGAGTCCCCTACAACGGCATAACCCCAACGGCCTCCAGGAAGAACTGATCCGGCACGTTCAGGAAGACAGTAAGATGAGTAGCTTCGACTTTGGAGTCCAGTTTCTCGACTCCGACAGAATGACCTATTGGGGCAAGCGTAGAGACGCCAATTTCTGGATCGAAAATGCGAGTATCGACTGGAAAGAAAGGGATGCTCCTTTCCATACGATCGCACGGCTCAACCTGCTTCCGAAGTCACAACTTCAGCCCGATGTCGCCGACGCAGTGTACTTCGATGTAACTGGAAACTCGACACCGGACAGCGCACCCGTTGGGAGCATTAATCGCGCCCGATGGCCTGCGGAAGTTGCCAGCCGAAAAGCACGCATGCAGGCGACCAATAATCGAGGGTCGGAGTAGGATCTCCCAGAAAGACACGGAAAACGTACGCCGAGAAGAGCCGCTAGCGAGGAAAATGCGCACGAAAGCAAGCGAAACGAAGGCGCGTAACCATTCGTCACCACATCTTCACCTGACTATTAAGCAGACGTATGATGCACCAGCCGGTCATCACCGCGTGAAGCAGTACGAAAGGCCAAAGAGCTTTTCCGGACAGTCCTAGACCTATCCCTGCATACACGAGGACTGCGGCGACACCTGCGTTGTAAAACAACATTGCGGAGACCAACCCTTTCGCGACTCCGCTTTCACTATCACGTCGCATGAGCCAGCAGCCCACTCCCAGAGTGAGCATAACCACTGCGGCCCAACGTGCGAAAGTCAACGCTACGGGCGAATTAAGCGATGAACCGAGTAGCAGCTTAAACGCTGGCGATGGAATCACCACCAGCACAAAACCGACTCCAACTTCAATCACGGCCGTCACAGTCAGCAAGTTCTTCATCCGTGGGTCGCCAAGACTCATGACACCGTTCTCAGTGACAACCATTCGAATTACACACTCCTCTTCAGTTGACGTGCATCTGCAGTCTCTTCAGATCTGCCAAGGATCAGTTAGGTCCTTTCCAATCAACCGTGTTGCCGAGCAATCGATACATTTTTGGCCGTTGCCGCCAAACTAGGGTGCGCGCTCGCCATTGCTGAATTTCAGCACCTCGTCCCCGGTGATCGGAATCGGCGGGTGCCCCGAGGCGAAAGTTCCGTTGCTGTGTCTGCGAGCTTTCTACACCGGCCACCTGGCTATATCGGCCAGTATTTGCCGTCGAGCGTAGCTGAGTCGCACCTCAAAGGCAAGCATTGGCTTTGAGCCAGGGACATCGTGCCTGGATTGTGGAAGTTGCTCGACTCGGTAGTTCAATCGAGGGCGTGTGGTGAATTGTATTTCTTGTTGCGTCTATTGGATTGCCGACAAATCGCCGAGTCACTCATCGACTCGTGTTCCTAGCAAAATCTGTACAAGGAGAGTCGCCCACAATGCGCTCCGAATTGACTCACTACCTCGGTTTTGCCTGAACGGAGCATAATAGTGCAGCGACGGCTTCCCGGCCCAGCGATGGCGTGAACTCGGGAGCGCGGTTGCCAACCCGGCAGCCGTGTCAGCTCCATAATGCCGCCCAAGTCTTACGGAATCGCAAGAATCGCAGACTGCATGCTTCGGTGTTTTGCATGACAAAGTTTACCCTTCTTCTGCTGGTCTTTGCCCTCACCACGGCGGGAACGGTCCTGCATGCAGCGGAGCCACTGGTCGGGTCCTCCCTGGTGGTTGAAGGATTGGGCAGGGGCACAGTCGCGCTCGATGGGCTGTGGCAGTTTCATGTGGGCGATGATCCAGCCTGGTCCTCGCCAACATTAGATGAAATCGGCTGGGAGCATCTGCGCGTCGATCAGCCATGGGGGGACCAGGGACACTACAGCTACACAGGCTTTGCGTGGTATCGCCGGCATGTTAACTTCGTGCAGAGTCCGAGCTCTCCAGTCGAAGTCGTTCTTTATATGCCGCATGTCCGTTGCGCGTATGAGGTGTATTGGAATGGGCGACTGGTTGGTCACTTCGGAAGTCTGCCGGCGAAGCCCTTCTTTCGCTTTTCGCTGCCGCAGACATTTGGACTCGGCCGGCCGCGGCAGGGGGTGCTGGCGATCCGGGTCTGGACCGCGCCCTTGGACTCAGCTTCCTCCGGAAATGACAGGGGAATGACGGCAACACCTCTCGTCGGGACCTCCGAAGCAATTGCGGAGATCGAGTCGGCAAACAGACATATCCAGGCGAAGCGGAGCCTGTTCGGTCTTGTTCAGATGCTGATTTTGATAGAGATCGTGTTGATCGGCTTCGTTGCCTGGATGCGTAACCGAAATCAGAAGCTGCTTTTCTGGATGCTCCTGTTCCTCAGCGCTTCGATCCTCACCCTGTTAACGACTCCGCTGGACATCCCATGGCTTCACAGGATCCAGATGCTGGTTCTGTGGCCAGTCCATTGCATTGAGGACATCTCGCTGTGGTACCTGCTTCTGTACCTCCTCGATCTGAAAGGGCAACCTTCACTGTGGCGATGGGCGAAGGCCCTCGCCGTGGTTTCGTTGGTCTCGGCGACTCTCGACAACCTGTTGTTTACATTGCAGTGGAGCAATACTCATGTTGCGGCATTCCAAATACTCGATGCCGTATTCACCACTGGCTTTTCGGTGGTCGAGCTCTTTCCATTTGTGATTATTGGCTACGCGTTAAGGCGGCGGCAGTTGGATCCGCCGCGATGGTTGGTTGCGGCTATCGTATTCGTTGTGGAAATGTATGATGTGGTGCAGCATACCGCCCTCCAAGGTCGGCGGTTTACGCACTGGACGCTGGCTTCCACAATGGACGACCCCCTGTTCACCCTGGTTGGTGTACCATTCACACCGCAGGCGATTCTGTCGACAATCCTGGTTCTCTCGATCGCGTATGCGGTTTATCTCGAAGAACGTGAACGTCGGATCGCTTTGCAGCAGGAATACAAGAGCGCCCAGGAGTTACAGCGTGTGCTTATTCCGCAGTCGTTGCCGTCTCTTGAGGGCTATGCCGTCACCAGCGCGTATCAGCCGGCGCAGCAGGTTGGTGGTGACTTCTTTCAATTGATCGAGCGAGAGGGCGGCTCGGCGCTTCTGATTCTCGGGGACGTAAGTGGAAAGGGCCTAAAAGCTGCAATGACGGTCTCACTGATCGTAGGTGCAGTGCGAACACTCGTCGAAGTAACGAACGACCCAGCGGAGATATTGGCTGGTTTGAATCGACGACTGCATGGGCGGCTTAACAATGGATTCGCGACCTGCCTAGTTTTGCGCTTTGATTCAGAGGGAGACTGCGTACTAGCCAACGCGGGCCATCTTGCACCCTTCCTGAATCAAGACGAGATGAAATTACCAAATGCTCTCCCTCTTGGGCTTGATCCCGACGCGCTCTATGAGAGGACTGCATTTCGGGTCGCCGTTGGTGATCGCCTTACTTTCTACACGGATGGCCTGCTCGAAGCACGCAATGCAGAAGGTGAAATCTTCAGCTTTGAAAGAGTGCGCGCACTCATGGCTACTATGCCAGATGCAAAAGAAGCGACGGAGGCCGCTGTGGCCTTTGGGCAGGATGACGACATCACCGTGTTGACGCTGACAAGGCTTGCGATCGGAATGAAATCCACCACTTCGCTGCTTGCGCCGTCAGTTGTTAGTGTGTAACCGCCCATCTATGAAAGCGTCGGCGGAGTCAACAGAAAAAACGATCTCCAGTCCGTAAGAGACGAAGAGGGCAGTCAAGGGCGCCCGGAGGGCGTTCATCTTGATCCTTGACGGCCCTCTTCGTCCTCAGAATCGACATGGGAACGAAGCGAAACGAAGTTCAGTGAAGCTTCGTTCCTTAGAAGGCACAGCTTCTTCGCGTTTTCCCGGAGCACTTGCATAGTCGCCTCGACCAAAGCTCGCCTGTAATCTTTCGAGTGAACTCAGTTCGACCCAGCCATCTATTCGATCAATCTTCCGACCATGATTACTTCTTCGAACTCCCTTTAAAAAAGGGAGCGGGGTACCCAATCACTCGGGCGATGTTCTACTTCACACCATAGGCGGTCCCGGGCTGCCCCACGTGCGAACCGAATTGCAATGACGTCTCGTAGTCCCGTCCGTTGCGCCACATCCAGTACAAACGGACGGCAAGTTTGCGTGCCAGCGCCACCACGGCGATCTGACGTCCCCTGTGCATGGTCAGGTGCAGGAACTCGCGTCGCCAAGCTGGATTGCAGCGAGTGGCGGCTTGCGCCGCCTCCAGCAGAAGAAAACGCAGAAGCGCGTTGCCCTGTTTGCTGATGTGCCCCAGCCGCTGCCGGCTGGCACTCGACTCCTCGCAGGGAATCAGTCCCAGGTAGCTGCCGATCTGCTTGCCGCAACGAAAGCGTTCCGGCGAACCGATGATCAGCACATAGGCCAGCGCCGTCAGGGGACCAACCCCTGGATGCGTCATGAGTCGTTGCGCCTCCGGATGCTGTTCTACCTGCTTCTCGACCGCAGCTGTTAATGCCGCGATACGTGGAGTCAATCCATCGAGCAACTCGAGAAGGTCCTCACGGCGCCTGGTTGCCCACGGCATCAGTTGGAACGACTCCAACTGAGATCTTCCCGCCTTACTCCACAGTCCTCTCTTGCGCCGCACCCCCTCGTTCAGAGCCACGGCCTGAAGTTGGTTCATCACTCGCGTCCGCATTTGCACCATTCGGTGACGATGCCACAGCAGCTGCCGCAAATCGCGATTGTCTACATCCGGCAACCATACCCGCGGGAACCGATTCTCCACCAATAGCGTGCGCAGAAGGCGGGCATCCTCCCGATCGTTCTTCTGCTTGCGCACACGCTTGGCCTTGATCTCTGCCGCATCGCCTACCCACAGTTCATGCCCGAGCTCCGCAAGCAGACGTTCGAACCAGCGCGCGTGACCCGTGGCTTCGATACCCACGCGCACCTTCACTCCCTGTTCCTTCAGGTTCCGGTAAAACCTCTCCGCTTCTCCCTTGCTGTGCGACAACGGAAGTTCGCCGCACTCCCCACTATCCGTGTCTACCCATGCGATCTGCTGAAAACTCGGGTGATAGTCACAACCTACTATCAACATGTTCGGCTCCTTTCTCTCCGAGCCTTGGTCGTCAGCAACTCAGCAAGTGTAAGCCCGAGCGAAGCAGACTTATAATGGCCGCACGCGTTCGGCTCCTTCCTCCTCGAGCCCTTGGTCAGTCAGCAACTGCCAACTGCGCTCGGCTCGCGAAGGAGCCGACGCTTTTATGAAATCACCCGGAAATCACCATGTAGTAAACAGCTAGGAGTTCTGAGCTGGAATGGATTCGACAGGTTCCAGTGAACCGCTAATTGTTGACCGATTTCGATCTCAACTGTCGATAGCAGGGCAAAGCACTTATTGAGCTATTCAAGTCGATCATTGTCTCGGCAAGTGGCCGTAAAACCGCCTTCTATGAGAAGGTCAAAAAAGTCAAGGCCGACGTGGCGGCCGTTCTAGTCTGGACACAGAGCCCTTCCGGCAGAGGTGTTGAACAGTGTCAAGGGCGTCCGTCAGGACGTTCATCTTGACCCTTGACACTGTTCAACACCTTCCGACACTCGATCAGGGAACGAAGCGGAACGTATTTTCAGTTCAGCTTCGTTCCATACTGGAGTGGGAGTCGTCCCACGGACATAATCTGATTCGTTTCCTCAACCATTGCTCTCGAGGTTGTATTGACGCCACCCACGTTGCCTGCCTTCTATCCGCACTCTGATGAGCCACTGCGGGCCCGGTGCATATTGGGGTCCGATTTAAAGCCCAGGTCCATCACAACGATGATGGACCTGGGTTGTTGGGACGCTGCCGATCTACTCGGCGATCTCTAAAGGATCGGGCGGTCACTCGCAGTCGTCCGAACAAGGCGGTGGATGTTATTGTCAAGCAACTCTCGAGAAGCAGATCGTCTCGAAACGAACAAAACGGATTTGTGTTTTTCTTCTACGCAGTGGCTGGTTCGGCTATCGTCCTTGGAATTCCGTAGCCCAGAGGCTCATAGACTTCGCCGCTCGACCAAAGCCGATGCAGTAAGACGGCAAGTTTTCGCGCCACCGCGACGGATGCTCGTTTCTTGGCGTTCTTTCCGCCACGCTGGCAGAGTTTCATTCCGAATCGTCGTAAGTCGGTGTCCGGCCCGAACGGACCCAGGATGTAGTGCGCGCTGCCCACCAGCAGTTTGCGTAGCATCCTGTCGCCAGCCTTGCTGATGCCCAGCTGCGGCTGGCTGTCTCCGGAATCCTCCTGCTGGGGCACTAATCCCAGATACGGACCAACATCACGACTCCTCTTAAATCGTTGCGGAGTCTCCAGAGTCAACACATAGGCCAGTGAGGTGACGGGGCCTACTCCATTCACCTGCCGCAATAATTTCGTGTCCATGTACTTCTCACTGCCCAGCTTTTCGATGCGTTTCTCGTAGCTCTTGATTTCCTCGCTCAACGTCTGAATCAGACGCAATAACGGTTGCAACGTTTCTCGCACTTGGTGGGGAATCTGGTCTGCCGCTTTCTCGGAGAAGCTTACGCTGGAACAGCCCGGCAACCTCGCTCCCATGGTCTTTACCATCCCGCGCACGGTACTGATTAATTTCGTCCGCGACTCGACCAGCGAATCGCGAACTCGAACTACCAGCAGGTCCTCGCGGACTTCGGTGCGGCGATGTTGAATCGGATACAACGATTTCGGATCCACACGCCCCAGCCTGGCCAGTTTAGCGGCATCGATCCGGTCGTTCTTGCGCCGGCGACGCTTCGAGCCTTCCATCCGTTGCACATTGGCGACCAACACTTCATGTCCAAATCCGGCGATCACGCCCCGCACCCACGCCGAATGCGTTCCCACTTCGATAACCACACGAGAAATCGCCAGGCCTTGAAAGAACTCTCCAACTTCTTGCCGCCTCGTCCGAAACTGGCCCTCGGCAAGCGTCTCCCCGCCTAAACCCAAAATGCAGTAGTTGCTCCACTGATCTCCAATATCCACTCCCACGGTCAGACGATCCAGGTTCGGACGCACTGCATCGCGCTCATCTCTCCCCACTTCAACAACCGGAACACCCTTCACTTCCAACCGCTGCCTGAGTTGTGAAACCAACTCTGCCATCACTTCGCTTGAATCCCGTCGCTCCGCCACTCGCGAGTTCCTGCGCTTCATCGGGGATTCACTCTTCTTCACAGAATTGCTATGCTTTTTCACGGGTCGGCCTCCATCCTTCGGGATTGCACCTTTGAGTGCGTTGATCTAGACAGCTTAGCGCTGGCTCTGATCGGGGTCGACCTTCTCATCCCATCTACCGAGAGAAGTGAATTCCAAAGCCGATCACGTTGAAAACCATGTGGATGGGTAGGCGACTATTCACTCAAGTGGATTGCCGCAGCGAAATCCGCCCATTGGCATTCCTGGACCCTGGGGCGATTGTCGGTACCGATCTCTTACCAGCGGCTCCTCGATGAATGGGTTGGGCGGTAGCTGACGTTGCAACACTCAACCGTCCGAAAGCGCACGATCAGCATTGGTTATGGACACAGCCGCGCCGGGATTGATCATGCGTCGAAAGCGCCTCGCACGAGCAACTCGACCGCAGTCAATTATCGTGCGCGAGCCGCTCCCGATCTTGGCCAGCGACAACTCACTCGGAATGGAGGCGTCTACTCAGCGCCTGGTGAAACCGAATGAAGTGATGTTGAAAAGCCGACGTTGTGTCGCCGTTGCTTCGCCTCGCGCCACGAGACACAGATCGTGAACACCCTTTGCGCTGGGAAGAACTTGTGTGGTTAGAACACGGTAGTTGGTTCGCCCGCCAGTATTCGCAACCTTGACTTCGCCAATCAGTTCTCCGGCAGGATTGTCCAGTCGAACCTCGAGCGAACCATTGCGGAGGGCAATGTTCTCTGAACTCACTTCGACATGAAAAGTCGCAGCGCCATCGCCAAAGTCAACATCGTGATACTGCAGATAGCCACCGTCTCCCATCTTCATCTGGTACTCGCCCGACAGCCCCTTTTCTCCCCAGGCGTTCATCTGCACATGGAACTCGACCGCCTCGCGGCGCGGAGCGAACGCATCGAGTGTCAGGTGCGTTACGCCGGGTGTTCCCGCGCCCTGGTCGTGCCCAGGATAGATGGGTTGAAGGCTCCCATCCGGCAAAATGGTTAGCAGGGTGACCGCCACCTGGCGATGATGATCGTGCGCGGTTGAAGTCCAGCTTTCAGGGACGTTGCTGGCTGTGGCGCCATTGTCGTACGGAACGTGGTAAGCGATATAAGTTTGGCCCTTGTATGTGCAGATCCCCTGTTGCACCGATTCATCGCCGTCTTCCGTTGGGTAGATCAGGTGACGGACCGGACCATTGAAGGGACCGAACATGTTGTCGGACACCACGTAGTCGATGTAATCTCCTTTGGGATCGCATCCGGGCCCCTTGTCCTTCTTATAGGCGACGTAGGTTAGATACCACTTCTGGCCGGCCTTGAAGAGGACAGGACTCTCGAAATAGTCAAGATTGCCGCAAGCGTCGGTTTTGGGCACCACCACATCCCGGGCCGGCTCTGCAAGTTGGGTCATGTCCGGCATGAGCCGAGCCATCTTCACCCAGTTCTTTGAAGTATCTCCAGCACCCCATATGAGGTACGGCGCCTTGTCATCGCCGTAGACGACCCATGGGCTGAGTCCTTCAAGCGGCGTTCCATCGAAATTCTTCATCGGTCCTCCGAGCACATCCTTGTATGGTCCAAGGGGGTTGTCAGCCGTCAGGACACCGATGTCGAAGATCCCATAATTGTTTTCCGTGGCGGGGTTGATGCGGAAGGGAGCGTATGAATAGAACTTTCCATTCGCGGGGATGCCCGCGTCGCCATCCCACAAAGCCTGGCCAATGTTCCATGTAACATCCCGCCCTGTCACGATCGATCCGTGGTCCGTCCAGTGATCGAAATCAGTTGTGCTCAAAGCGCGGAAAGCATACATCCCCTTGTAGAATTCGTTTTCCCGTTCAAACTGGACCGTGAACGGATCCTGCGTCGTGAAGAGATAAAACCTTCCATTCAGTTCACGACACGTCGGATCGTCATTGAAGAGATAGCCTGGCGTCACCAGCTTTTGCGCCCACGCGCTTGCAGGCAGGCTGAGGCAGACTGCCATGCATAGGGCTCCAGCACGCACTATTTGGATTTCCCTGTTCTGCGATTTCATCCTCAATCTCCTCTCCATTTTGAATCAGCGCCTTTCACTTGATCAGGTTCTCTACACCTGCGCGCTCCCTTCTGCTGCTCAATTGCAGCCTCTGTTCAAGTCAAGATTGGTGTTCCAAACCCGAGCTATAGCTCGGATTGCGCATATACCTTTCACGAGAGGACTCTACACCGAGCCGAGGCAGATCACCGCCCGGGCGACGGAGGCGACTCCCGAGGTGGATTTTCTACCTACCGAGTCGGCGACGATACTGCCGGAATGGCTGTGGGGTATGCTGATGCCCATGACGACTCGCATCGCTGGGTTCCGAGGCGAGTTCCTGTGGGAACTCGAAATTGCAATACGGCAAAGCGTGGCACTGGCCGAGGCTATTTCCCCGGAGAAGTACGACTGGCGTCCGGATAAAAAAGCGCGTTCGGTCAGCGAGGTATTTGTCCACGTAGCGACCGGGAACTTCATGTTGTTAGACGTGATTGGCATAGCCGCCCCAATTGATCTGTACGCACAACTCCCAGCTGATGGTCATGAGCGGTTTTCTGGCCTGATCCGCAGGAATGACGAACTGGCGGCTAGTGTCCGGGAAAAGAACGCGACCGTGGCCCTGTTGAAGCGATCACTGCATGCCGTGAACCAGTCCTTCGACCAAGCCAGCGACGCTGAGCTCGACCGGCGCCTGCATTTCTTTGGCGAAGAGACAACGGTCCGACGCGTCTACTTACGCTTGCTTGCGCACGCCCACGAACACATGGGGCAGATGATCGCGTACCTGAGGTTCAACGACATCTCGCCACCGTGGCCGGATTGGAGGCCGGATCGACGCACGCAGAGCTGAGCGGCGACACCTGATCCAAGGGCGGCCCAGGCCGTGCCACCGGCCACACGGAAGTAGCTCCAAAACAGGATTACTTCCGGATCGGCCACCAACCTTCCGCAGCTAACGAATCCCGACGGCTTCCCGTCTCGGCGGCCCCCCCCTCTCAAACCGGTCTATACTGAGCCACAAATCCATGAGCTACTGCTGGGAAACGAATCTGGCACTGTCGCCGATCTACGCCGGAGGAAACGTCTAGGATTTGGCGGGGCCGGGCGCACACAAACAGAAGGGGTTTGAGAAATGGGAAGCAGGAGGAAGCTGTGGAAGCTGAAGCCAACTAGCGAGCTGACCGAGGGCGAGTGGGTACGGGAGTTGGAACACATAGACAATCAGCTGACCCACGTTCTCGACGTCTTCAATTTCCTTGAGGAGCTCTTCCGGCTGAGTAATGAAAGCGAGGCCGCGCGCGGTGTTTTCAATTCGACCCCGTTGTTCTGGCACGTCTTTCGGGATTGCCTGCAGGAGTCGCTGTTTATGGGCTTGGGGAGGCTCTGCGACCTTTCAAGCGATGTCGTCAATGTGAGGCGCGTGCTCTCGGGCGCGATGGCGCACCCCGAGTTCTTCACGGCAGAGGCTTTGAGGCGGAGGCTTGCGAAGCCGAGCCTGACGGAGAGTTATGCGAATCATCTCATTGGAAGCGCTTGGGTGCCGGGCGGCGGGGCCGACCTCCGGTTTCTGAAGGAGGCGGTTTCCCGTCATCTGGACCGGATCGAACAAATCTACTCGCCTATCAGGGACTGCTATTACGGACACCGGCTGACCGAGAATGACGCCCACGCGATGTTTGAAAGGACGAACAGGGAGGAGCTTGGGGAGACCCTCGACGTGTTGCGTCAGCTGGTGGCCGGGCTGCGGTTTTTCTACGACAACGGGGTCAAGCCAAGGGTGGACGTGCGCGGCACGAAGGCGCTCGACCTGCAGCGCAGGTCCTATTTTCGCGACGTGGTCAGGGCTCTCGCGGGCCGCGAGTTGTAGATGGTCGCTGGGGTCGCGCTGGGTGTGGAGCGGAGCAAGGCCGCAACATGGGAGGTAGACCCTTTCAGCGGGAAGCATGCGCGATCCAACGTAGACACACGAACGCAACTCCCGAATCACCGTTAGCCAACATCGGAAACGCCTCGAGCGAAGAGTTGAGAGTGGGCCTCGGAGTGGATCCGAGGCGTTTTCGATTTGGTGGGGAGAAGGAAGCCGCAGGCGCCGCGGACGCGGTGATCGAGGCTGGAATTATGGATATTGAATGCTGCTTGGGTGTCGTGCAAATGCGTCTGGGGGGAGTTTTGGTTGCCGCTGGTGCTGATCGCGGATGGACAACTTCAAGATCCCTTTACGATCAGGCCGTTGGGTGATGCCGATGAAGGTGGCTTTAGCGCTTGGTTGGACGCTGCGGACGCACTTCCGCGAAGGCGTGCATGGAGCAAGCTGGCAGAACGGCTTGGCGCAGACAGTCATGAGGAATCAAAGCCTGCCAGATAGAGTTGTGCTGCGGTGAGGCGTTGGACGACACGCATGGCGTTGCCGCAGCGTGGACAGTGCCAGAGTTCGCAGTTGGGCAGCGTTGGCGGAGGAAGTTGCTGGCGGCCATCGGCCGCCAGCAAGGTACGCGCCAGGGGCAGCAGCTGTTTACGGAAGCGGTTGGAGAGCAGGCCGTAGCGACGGATGCGCACGAAGCCCTTGGGCAGCACGTGGAGGAGGAATCGGCGCAGGAACTCCACTGCATCAAGGGTCATGACGCGCTGTTTGCTGCCGTGAGCATAATCTCTCCATCGGAAGCTGACGCGCTCGCCGTCGAAGGCTGTGAGGCGATGGTTGGAGATGGCCATGCGATGGGTGTAGCGGCCGAGATAGCGCAGGACATGTTGCGGTCCGCCGAAGGGCGGCTTGGCATAGACGAACCATTTCTTCCGGGCCAGCTTCGCGGTGAGCTCCTTGAACCATGCAGGATCACTGAAATCGCGTGCCGGACCTGTGCAGTCGAGCAGGCCTTTTCGACAGAGCTGCTGTAGTCCGGCAAGGAACTTGTTGCGGAACACATTACGCAGCGTGGGAATGGGCAGCAGGAACAGCGGGTGGCTGGTCGGGATCCATCGATGGTGATCGGCCGATAGTCCGCCTCCGGGAACCACGCAGTGGATATGGTAATGGCCGAGCAGGTTCGAGCTCCACGTGTGCAGGATGGAGAGAAATCCGATCTCTGCTCCGAGTCGCCTGGGATCGGCGGCCACCTGGAGCAAGGTCTGCGAACTGGCCTCGAACAGAAGATCGAAGAACGGCCTGGGAGATGTGAGAGCCAACGGGTTCAGTTCGTGAGGCAGGGTGAAGACGACATGGAAGTAGTTGGTGTCGAGCAGGTCTCGTTGCTGTGCTTCGAGCCAGCGCTTGCGGGCTTGCGCCTGGCACTTCGGGCAGCAACGCGAGCGGCAGGAGTTGTAAGAGATAGGTGCTTCGTACGCGCAGCCGACACACTTGTCCTTATGCCCGCCCAGAGCTGCAGTTCGACAACGCTCCACAGCTCCATATGCCTTCAGCTGCTGATAGCTGAGACTGGAGTGATAGCGTTCATAAAACTGTCTTCTCTTCGCGCGGGCGATGTCGGCCACTTCGATGGCCGGCCGTGTCATGGACGGCGCGGACGGTGATAGGATCGGCGGCTCTGGTCGACGCTCGACAGCTTAAGTTCTTCGATCGGGTTGGTGATCTGGTGCAGATGCCGTTGCGATAAATGCAGGTACTTGGCAGTGGTCTCCAGATCTTCATGACCGAGCAGAAGCTGGATGGTGCGCAGGTCGGTGCCGGCTTCGAGCAGATGTGTCGCCCAGCTGTGTCGAATCAGATGCGGGGTGACTCTCTTGCGGATACCGGCGCGTTTTCGAGCTTCGTTGCAGGTCACCCACACGATCTTGTCGGTGATGGGCTGTTCGTGATCGCGATGCACGCGTGAGGGGAACAGATAAGTGCGTGGCTTGAGCCATCGCCAGTAGGTGCGCAGGGTCTCCAGCAGAGCCGGGCTCAAGGGCAGGTCACGATCCTTTCCGCCCTTGCCGTTGACCACATGAATGATCATGCGCTGGCTGTCGATATCGCCCACCTTGAGCCGGACCAACTCGGAGCGGCGCATCCCGGTGCCATAAAGAACCATCAGGAGCGTGCGTTGGAACAGGCCGCTGCTGGCGTTGATCAGGCAAGCGACTTCTTCCCGGCTGAGGATCTTGGGCAGCTTTTTCCGTACCCGAGGGAAAGGAAGGAACTGGCGGAACTCGTGCCGGTGCAGAGTGCGAACAAAGAAGAACCGTAGTGCGGAGATATGGTGCTCGACTGTTCCCGGGCTGAGCCTCCGATCCTTGAGCAAATGAGCTTGGTAGCTGCGAAGATGATCTGGGCCGAGCTTGTCGGGTGACTTGCCGAAGTGTTGTGCGAACTCCTCGACGAACCGCAGATAGTGCCGGATCGTGGAGTCGGAGTAGTTGCGGCGCTGGAGTTCTTCCAGCATGATGTCGCGTAGGTGGGTCACGAATACCTCCTCGTGACCAAAACGCTAAACCGGCTGGAAAACTACTCGAAGGCCAAAGCTGTAGCGGCCGCGGCGCCTGCGGCTTCGTTCTAACTTCGCTATTGAGGAGCCTGTCTGTTCTGGAACCGTTCGCAGGTACCTTGAAACCCGCCGGAAGCAAGGATCTCCTGCAGAGGTCGTGAGTCTACGAACTCGGTAGGCGCGGGATAGTCCAGGCGGGTGGCCCGCTCACCCAATCCGGTGCCCCATCCATGCGCGCTTTCGGGCCTACGGTGCGCCTGAAAAATCTGCACACGTACTTCCCCGTCCGCCGTGCAGAGAATTTCCCCCATCCAGCGCACAATAGAGGTTGAAATTCGAGCCGAGAAGTGCCGACGCAAGCTAGTCCGAGATCAGCACCGACACCACAATGTGAGACAAAAATGCTCAAAGCGCTTCCCGAAATCGACCGTAACTCTTTTACTGAGAGGAATCTGCGGATAAGTCCAATGATGAGAGGAATTTGGCGCGATACCCCTCTACCAACCCGTTTAAAATGAGTAATTTACTCACAGAGACCGGGGGAGGGGCCCCGGCCCGGTAACCCCACCCTAAAACGAGTTCATCCCCGTCGTCAGCAGCGGAAACGCAGGCGCATTGTAAGGAGCCTTCAGCGTCGCCGTCGACAGCCGCCCCGCCTGGCTTGGATCGAACGGCATAAATCCTAGGCTTTTCGCCGGCGAGTTCAGCTGCAGCGTAAAGTTGTCCACGCCCGGCGTCGGATTCACAAACAGCGGATCCGCAAAGATCGACTGCGTATCCTCTCCCTGCGCCTGCCACTGTTTGAAAGTCAGCCGCGTGATCGGCGTTGGCTGCTGTCCTCCGTTCGACGGGAAAAAAGGCGTCTTGAAGAACGGCGTGGCCGGCTCTCCTCCGCTCACTGCCTTGTCGAAATACAGGTTGTCGTTGAAATTGAAGTAGCTCGTGCAGACAGTCTTTCCCTCGCAGTACCAGTAGCCGTACTGGATCGATGCCTTGTCGTAGTAGAAGATGTTCCGCTCATACACCATGTTCAGAAACTTCGTATCGTTATGCCGGTCCATCGCGCCCATCGCACCATAGGCGAGAATGTTGTTGATGAACATATCGGGCGGTGGCGGCGGGTTCGGTGGAGTCGCCGCCCATGAATTGTCGTGCAGGCTCGCATCCGTCGTGCGGTAAACAAGATTGTTCTCGAACAGCACTCCGGAAGCGCCCGCGTCCACATAGAGTCCCCAGCCGCCGTAGGTCCCCGGCGTCTGGTCGATATCGTGGACCTTGTTGTTCAGCACCTTGTTCCCGGTATTGATCCCGCTGAGGTAGTAGACAGCGCCCATGTCCGCGGTGATCCCCTGGCCCAGGTCGTGAATGTAATTGAACTGCACCACGTCGTCATGCGCCAGTCGTATGTTCCTCCGCACGTGTACCCCCAGTTGAACCCGACGCCGACGCCCGTGTTGTAAAAATCCGAGATCTCGTTGTGCTCCACCAGCACGTGGTGCGCATCGCCCACCAGCACCGCGAATCCAACCACGGCCACTCGGCCTCCGCCCGTGATCAGGTTGTTCCCGATGTAGATATGTTGCGGAACATTCCCATCCGTGTGACTGCAATTCCACATGCCGCCCACCCGAATGCCGCCACCACCCGTATCCGTAATCAATCCATCCTTGAACTGCGCAAGGTAAGGCGTGGCTCCGCCCGCAACGCCCGTCCCCTGAAACTCAATGCCGTACGCACCCGTGTGCTCCACCGTGTCGCTCTCGAACACCACTCCCGTCGAGTTCGTCAAAGTCAGAGCAGCCGGCGTGCCGTTGTCAGCCTGCCCGGACAAGTACCCGTTCTTCGCCACCTGCCAATCGCTGTGCGCAAACGTCAGCCCCTGAAAAGTCACATGCCCCAGGTTCGTCGCCGACAGAATCTTCGCCAGCCGCGGCGCAATGATCGTCGTGTTCGTCATCGTCTCGCCACTCTTCGGCAGATACGTGACCATTCCAGTCGGCCGGTCCACGTAGAACTGCCCGGCCACCTTCAGCGCCTCTTTCACGTTCTCCAGCAGAAAGCGATGCCCCGGAATGAACCCCGTAAAGAAGCTCAGCTTCGGCAACGACTGCGTAGTCACGATCGTCTTGGTCGCCGTGTTCACTGAGGCAATCCGCATGTGCGGCACATCCCACGCCTCAAAGTTGATCAGCTCCACATCGCCCACGATTCGCCATCGTCGACGGCACCGCGCCCGCCGTGTGCGTCGAGTACGTAAACTCATTCACCGTCGTCGTGCTGCCCGTCGTGCTGGACTCGCTGGCGAAGATAGATGTACCCCGAAGGCGTAGTCCGCGGCCTGTACCGTCGCGCCCCGTTCACCCAGAGCTGCGTGAAGTAGACTCCCGACGGCAGCGTCATCTCCCACGATCCATTCGGGCCCGTTCTCCAGTTCGTCAGCAGCCTTCCGCCGCTGATCACCGGCGTCTCGCCCGGATAATTCGCATACAGGATCGGTGTCCCGGCCGACCCCGAATCTTCCGCGGTAAACGTCCAGGTTGAAGGCAGATAGTAGGTGCCGCCTCGAATCAGCACGCGGATCGTCCGTCCGCTCACATGCGTCTTCAGACCCTGCACGGCAACCCGCGCCCGATCCACCGTCTTGAACGGCTGGCCCAGCGTCCCCGGCCAACTGTCATTTCCATTCGTGGCTACATAGAAGTCGCCGGAAGTGCTGGTATTCGGCCCGCTCTGAGCAGACGCGAAAAAAACACTCGCAGCAAACGCTGCAACAAACACCAACCCGGCCAGGCCAGTGGAATCATGAGCCTTCGCCTGTCATCACGCATCTCCAGCATTCCAGCGAAGACCGCGCCCGCGCTTTGGACAACGATGGGCCCGAGAGGAAATCAGGCGTCCGCTGGATGGTTAGAACTCGCCGCTTTCAGATTGGTTGGTTGTGCTTCAGCGAAGCGAAGGACCTGCTGCCGCTCTTTGAGAAGCTCCAACCCCTTCCACCGCCCGGCGCAATGCCGCCCACGCCAGCAATCGCGTTGAATCCAGCGTCGGTAACGGCGAATTCCGGTTGCTGATGATCAGCGGAATCTCCGTGCATCCAAGCACAACTGCGTCGCAGCCTTCATCTTTCATTCTGCGAATCACGAGCTGGTGATACGTGACCGACTCCGGCCGGAAGACGCCGTAGACGAGCTCGTCCATGATGATCCGGTCAATCTCCTTGCGCTCATCGTCCATTCGGCCGCAAATACCCGATCCCATGCTCCGCCAGCTTATCCGGATAAACCTCGCTCTCCACAAGCCACCGCGTGCCCAGAAGACACACCCGCCGGTACCCGTGTTCCGCAGCCTTGGTCGCCACAACCTTTGCGATATGCAGCCACGGCAACCGCGATCGCGGCTCAACCAGGTCCATTGCTTCGTGAATCGTGTTGTCGGGACAGATCAGAAAGTCGGCGCCAGCCCTCTCAAGCTTCTCCGCCGAGTCCAGCATCAGCTCGGCAACACCCTCCCAGTCGCCGCGTCCAATCCTGCTCTACATACGCCGCCAGCGAGTGCGTATGCATCGTGATCTCCGGGTGCGCATGAGCACCAAGCAACTGCGCGCCCTTCGCGCAGATCGTGCGATAACACAACGCGGCGCCCTCCGCCGAACAACCCACGATCCCGATATGCAACGCCATCCCCAGATTCTATAGGTGCCGGACAAACCTCACGTGCGTACGTCGTGGGATGGAACTCCAAAACCCGCGGTCATTCCGAGCGCGGGGGTGCCCCATCCGAGCTTTGCTCGGGTCGGGATCAATGTTGCCCTCATCATCAGACATCTTCCCAGATTCCCGCTACGCATTGATCGGGATGATCCGCGGAACTGCATCCGGGCGCGCAGAATCGCCGTTCTCAAGCGCCCGGATCCAATCCCCCACCTCTGAAAGCAGCGGCGCAACAGCGATCCCGCCAAAACTCGCTGGACAGATCTCAAGCCGGCGCCGTGTCCTTCGCAGCAAAGAAGCCGCGCCCCTGGAATTACCGGCCTTCAGGTGATGGAACGCCGCCGTCATCTGGATCAGCGCCTGCAGAAAGCTCTTCTCCGGCTCTTCCAATCCCAGCCAGACGCACTCCCAATGCTCGTGAGCCTCAAAAAACTCCGCGCCCCGATAGCAGGCAAGCCCCTCAGCAAGCGCACCGCAATTCCAGTCGAGAGACACAATCCCTCCGCGAACCCCGATTGCAGATAATTTCCATTTCTCGGAGCACAATGAAACATGGAAATCGAATTGTGGACCACTGATAACGATCACGGATGACTGCGAACAAAGAAACTGACTGGGGAAGCCGGGTGTCCCATTCATCGCGGCTTTATCGCGATGAGTGGGGTTGGATTCTAATGCCGCAAAACTGCGCTGGTGCTACTCTCCCGCCAACTGCTCAAGCAGCGAATCAAAGTCGGCCAGATCCGCGTACTCGATGATGACCCGTCCGCGTCCCTTCTTGTCTTCGATGTGAACCTTGAGACCCAGCGCCCGCTGCAAGGCGCTCGGCGACCTCCTTCACATTCGGATCCACCTCAGGCTCCGGCTTTGGCTCTTTCTTGTTCTTCTCGGGGAACAGCATGTCCTGCACCATCGCCTCTGTCTGGCGAACAGAAAGCGAAAGTTGTGCCGCCCGCTGCGCCGCCTTCTCCATCCCGGGATGCTGATTCAACCCCAGCAGAGCCTTCGCATGTCCAAACGTCAGCTGATTCGACTCGACCAGTGCCTGGATGCTTTGCAGGTAACTTCAACAAACGCATGAAGTTAGCAACAGAAACCCGATCCTTGCCGGTCCGCGTCGCCATCTGCTCCTGCGTCATGTGGAACTCGCGCGACAGCCGCTCGAACGCCCGCGCCTGCTCCATCGGGTTCAGGTCCGCCCGCTGCAGGTTCTCGACGATCGTGATCTCCATCGCCTGCTCGTCCGAAACCTGGCGCAGGATCGCCGGAATCGTCTTCTTGCCGGCCAGCTTCGAAGCGCGCCACCGACGCTCACCGGCAATCAGCTGAAAGCGCCCATCTGCCAGCGGTCGAACCAGAATCGGCTGCACCACACCATTTGCCGTGATCGACGCGGCCAGCTCCCCGAGCTCCTGCTCGTCTACATGGGTCCGGGTCTGGAAAGGATTGCGGTCGATGTCATCAAGGGGAATCTCGCGCGGCTTGCCCCCCTCGATCTCAATTGGTTCGGGAGCATGGGCCGGAGCCGCCGGTGTATGAACCCGGGGCAAAAGCGAGTCAAGCCCTTTGCCGAGGGCCCGGCGTTTGGTGTCGGTTGCGGTCGTCATCTTCAAACATCCTCTTCCCGGCTGTTTTGCCGGGAACCTTACGTATCAATCACTGCCTCGAAGAACGAAGGCATCACAGCGTCATTGGCCGATCAGTCCTTTGCGGGCCTACGAGGAATATGGCCAGAAGCGGACTTCGGGCTTTGGCCGCGAGTTAGCCGTCGCCTTGCGTTCCTGGCTCCGCGGACTCTCGATCTTGTTTCGCGCCAGATACTCCCCCGCGAGCTCGAAGTAGGCCTCAGTCCCGCGCGAGCGCGAATCGTAAAGCGCCACCGGTTTGCCGTGGCTCGGCGCTTCGGCCAAACGGATATTGCGCGGAATTACGGTAATAAAAAGGCGATCTTTGAAATACTCGCGCAGTGTGTCGCGAACCTGCTGGGCCAGATTGGTCCGGTCGTCATACATCGTCAGCAGAACACCCTCGATCTCGACGTCGTGATCAAACGCGGCGCGCACCCGTTCCAGCGTCGAAATCAGCTCAGTGATGCCTTCAAGGGCAAAATACTCGGCCTGCATCGGCACGATCAGCGAATTCGCCGCAACCAGAACGTTGAGTGTAAGCAAATCGAGCGCAGGCGGACAGTCCAGTACTACCAGGTCGTAGCTGTCCTTAACGGGAGCAAGGGCCTTTCGTAAGCGTATGGCGCGGTCTTCCGCGGGAGTCAGCTCGATATTCGCGCCGGTTAGATTCTTTGAGCCTGGGAGAAGCGACAGGTTCTCCACATTGGTGGGCAATATCACTTGGTGCGCCTCGGAGTCGCCAACCAGCACGTCGTAAATCGAGTGCCGATTGTCGTCACGAACAATGCCCAGACCCGACGAGGCGTTCGCCTGTGGGTCGCAATCCACCAGAAGGACCTTGAGACCCTCGAGTGCCAGGCACGCGGAAAGGTTGATGGCCGTGGTCGTTTTGCCCACGCCCCCCTTCTGATTGACGACGCCGAGGATCTTTCCCATCCCTCACAGGTTAAAGGCTACACGCTGCGACGTGCAGAGAAGTACGGCTGTGGAGAACACGTCCGCGTTGTGGAAAGCTCCAATTCGGGGAGAAGGCAAACATCGACGAACTGCCTATAAACAGGGCACTTCGCCACCTCGTAGAGGCTTCTGACCGGGCGCGCTCTTTTAGGCAACTCGGTGGAAAACTCGCAACGATTCTGCGCAAATTCTTGCCATTTCGAAGGCTGTTTTAAGGTTGTTCCACGTGGAACACTCAATTTGACCCGTTCACCGGGTCACAACGTTCCACGTGGAACATTCCCACCTTTCATTGGAAATGCTCTCTCATATGGCTTCTGAAAATGCCCGCAAACTTCCCGCGGAAATGCTGCGTTCAATCTCCCCTTCATCACCGGGACACGGAAACGAGCAGATCGCATGCGTCGTCGCATCACCGACTCTCAGCGCCCGCAAGGTCGCGTTCGTCAAGGTCCCCGCCAGAGCAGTTTCGGAATTGGTGTAGGCAGAATGCACACGGCGAAGTGGCGTTTTCATCAAGAAAACGCCACCTTTCGACGCCCCCAAAGAGTCTACGTGAATTCCGAAACTGCTCTAAGGCACCGTCGTCGAGGATCTGAGCACACCCCGCCAAGAGAAAAAGACCCACGCTTTCGAAGAATCCGGCTTCTTCCTCCAACGATGTGCCGACCCGCCTCAGCTGGCGAGCCAAGCCCGCTCCACAAAACAAAACCTTCCGAAGATCCAAGGGGTCGCATGCCCCAGCTGGCGGCAAGCAATATCTGGGGTCTGGCGCGCCAGCGTCCACTTTTTTGACACCCTGATACCGAAAGCCAAGCAAACTGCCAAACGTCAGGACGTCCGAGAGTCCGTCCACTCAAGCTGCCGACTCAACCCTCATCCCCAAGGCAAGCACCCGCTCTTCAGAGCCCGGCAGGCGCATTGGCTCCCTCCACACAAACTCTCCGCCACTGGCCGTCTTCACTTTGGCCAGCTCAACGTACGTCGTCATCGGAGCAAGCCAGCCTCCTCGTCGAACCAGCTCTGCGGCCGCGGCAATCGCGGCATCCATCCGATCCACCGCGCGAAGCGTAACGCAGTCGAATTCTCCCTCGATCTCCTCCGCCCGTCCGTCGTGCACCTTTGCCCCAATCCCGAGAACCCTCACAGCCTCGCGCAAGAACGCCGCCTTCTTGCCCTGCGACTCCGCCAGCGTCACCGTAATCTCGGGTCGGCACAACGCAATTGGGATGCCCGGAAGACCCGCGCCCGACCCAAAGTCAAGAAGACTCGTGATTCCTTCCGGCAGCGCGTGCGCACAGGCAATGCACTCCACAAAATGCCGCTCGATGATGGCGCTCTCTTCACGGACAGCGGTGAGATTCGTGCGCGCATTCCACCGAACAATCAGCGCAAGATAAGCCTCAAATTTGCCCGACAATTGCGGCTCAAGCGAGGGAAGATTCGCCCTTGAAAGACCTTGGTCGATCTTGTATATTATTGATTCTAAATTATTTATATCGCTCATAGTGCGGTGACTGACTCGTGAATCTTTCTCGGCTCCCAAGCCGAGGCCGCCTTCACAAACGCTGAAAACAGCGCTCGCGAAAGCCGGCTCACCGTGTACGTACGCTCGGGATGCCACTGAACCCCAACCACGAAGTGATCGGGAGAATCGAGTTCGACAGCTTCAACCACGCCGTCTTCCAGCGAGATTGCCGAAACAACCAGGTTGTCACCCACCTGGCCGATAGCCTGGTGATGGCTCGAATTGACCTGTTCCGCATCAGTCAGTTGCCCGGCGATCCCGTCCAGCCGTGATCCCTTTGCAATCCGAACCGCATGTGCATCCACAACATCGCGGCCGGGCCGATGATTCACCGGAGTCTTCACAACTCTTTCGAGATCCTGAATCAGCGTCCCATTCCGCCACACGTTCAGCGTTTGAACGCCGTGACAAATCGCCAGGATCGGTTTATGCAGGTTGAACGCATCCTGCAACAGAAGCTCGTCCACTGCCGTTCGCCCCGGATCTGCTGGTCCGCACTCCGGAATTCGCTCCGCCCCATACCTCTCGGGATCGACATCAAACCCGCTCCCCGGCAGCAACACGCCCTGGGCCCCGGCAAGCAGTCTCGCCACTCGCTCCTGCCGCTCGTGCAACGGAACCACGATTGGAGTCGCGCCCGCAGACTGTAGCGCCGCCAGGTAAGGCGGAAGCGAGCGCTGGTTGTACTCTGTGTTGCTGGTCGTCGGTTCCGGAATGACGATGCGGATCATGGAGAGTCCAGTGTAAGTCAGAGTGGGTGCTGGCATGCACACCTTCGTCAAGGGAGTATTGCTTCTATTTCAACTTCTTTCCGCTCCATTCGAGATACGACTTCCAGTCCGCGTTGCCTGGCATGCGCATCTCAAATTTCCCCGACATCGTCGAACCCTTGAGTTCGTAGATCAATCGGAATTGCGGGCCGCTTTCTGAGGAATCCGAAAGAAACTGCGCGGTTGTCGCTTCGGGTGCCGAAACGTTGTAGTGAATCACGTGTCCCTCGTTGTCGAAGTAGATCGCCTTCAGCCGCTCACCCGGCGCGTCCTGGTAGACGTACAGCAGGTCGCTGTGTTCACAGTTGAAGTCCGTGGGAGCCTTGCAGCCCGCGTCGTTCGTGCTGTGTCGTGCGAGTATGTGGTTTCGAAGCTCCATCGTGAACGTGTACGTTCCGCTCGCAGTCACGGGCCCGTTTCCGGCAGTCTTCGCCTCCCATGTTCCTTCAAGAAATGCAAGCTCCCTCCAAGGATCCGACGCCGATTGTGCAAACGATGGCGCCACCGTCAACGCCATGATGACAGACACGAGCCAAAGAAGCGTCTTCATCGATTGAGTCCCTCATTTCTCAAATTACCAGCGAATGCGGGAACAGAGAGTCATTCGAAGGAAATGGGTATGTCCCCATGATGCGAAGCCCTCGCTCGAAATGGAGTGTTGTCGAAAGAGCAACTTCTAGGTTGCCCGGAGTCTCTCCTGCCGTCCTTCGCAGGAGTTCACCTCTCCATCAATGGTGATCCCCGTTGCGGGCCATGGCCTTTGGCTTGTTTGAACTCTCATCGAATCGCGTAACCGCCATCCACTCGGATTGTCGCTCCTGTGACGAAGTCCGAAGCCCGTGAAGCCAGGTACACCGCCGTTCCGGCAACCTCCTCGGGTTTACCCCATCGACCCGCTGGTGTTCGCGCAAGAATCTCGTCGTTCAAGGGCATGGTACGCACCGGCGCTGTCATATCGGTTTCAATCCAGCCAGGCGCGATCGCATTCACCTGAATGTTGTGCGGGGCGAGTTCAATAGCCATTGACTTGGTCAGTTGGACGATCGCACCTTTCGCTGCGCTGTAAGAAGGGATGAGCCCGGATCCAAAGAATGAATACATGCTGCCGATGTTGATGATCTTTCCGCCTTTTCGACGCAGCATCGACCTTGCAACAAGCTTTGAAAGAAGGAAGACCGCGGTCAGTTGCGTCTCGATCACGCTGTCCCAATCTTCTGGCTTTTCGTTAAGCACTCCGCCGCTCAACGACACGTTGCCGGCATTATTGACAAGGATGTCTATGCCGCCGAACTCTCTCTCAACGCGGTCAAGTGCCGGCTCCAATCCAGGACGATTGGTCACATCAACCTTCATAGAGACCGCGGACGGGCCAATTGCTTTCAATTCGGAAAGCACCTGCTGGTTCTTTTCTTCGTTCCGCCCAAACACCGCAACCGCAGCGCCTGCTTCTGCCAATCCGAGTGCAATGCCGCGACCAATTCCGCCATTGCCGCCAGTTACGACAGCCACACGACCGCTCAGGTCAAATAATGCAGACGTCTTCATGCAGCACTCCCTCTTAGAGAACTCAGCTTTTATCCAGCCCCGCCAACCACTTTCGAATGACCTGCTGCAATCTGGTCTGCTTCGATCGCACCTCGTTCATGCTCGAAAACAGCGCCAGCCGCCGCCCGTCGGCATAGTCACCCTCCAGCAATCCGGACGCATCGCCAACCCTTGCACCGCTCGGAAACACAAGTCGGATGCAGTCCTTCTTGAACAGGTTGAATACGACAATGTACCGCTTGTATTTCTTTGGATCAGACGGAGCCATCTCCCCTTTGCAGAAAAACGTAGGAGCATTCCATTTGATCTCCTCGCCGATTTCGGGATCGGTCTTCAAAATGATCCGCCGAAGAGCCTCAACAACGTCTGCCAGCGGATGCTTCAATACCTTCATGTAGGCATCCACCTTCTCCGGCTCCGAGGGCTTCGTCAATGAATTCGATTTTGTCTTCATGTCCTCGCCTCCGATTCGATAAGCAATGCCGGATCTCTACCGCAACTGCAACACCCTGAGCTTCCCCCCGGCCCACGCAGTCGGCAGTGCTGTGACAATCAGCGCCAGCGGATACCAGTGCGGTCCCAGTCCTCGATTCCATGTCGCAGCTGCCCCGGCAATCGCAAGCACCATTCCGATAGCGCCGCCCACCAGCGCATGTTCCATCGGACGGTAAGGAGCCAGTCGCGCGACAATGTACGAGCTGATACATCACAACAATCTCTGTCAATATCTTTCTTGCGGAACTACGCCGGGCTTACAGAGGTCACAAAGCCGCATCGACGTAGAGCTTCCAGCTAAGTAATTGAATCTACAACACAACAGGTTGTCATCCTGAGCGACCGTAGCGAAGCGCAGGGAGTCGAAGGACCTGCAGTTGCCTTCAGCGGTTCCGCAGTTGCTGTGTCCCGAACCATTTCGGCCAAGTGGCCGTTGCGTGCCTCGCCAATCTTGTGGTCGTCAAGGAAGCCGGCTCTGCGTGCGATATATTTCTGATACCGCGCATGCGGCGGGATGCCCGCGGAATCCGCATGCCTTTCGAAAAGGGGAGGCAGAGGACTCATGAGAGCTGTCATGTTAGCCGGGCCGCCGCGACAGCCCGAACTCGTCGAGACAGACGTACCCCGGCCGGTTCCCGGCCAGGGCGAGGTCCTCGTCCAAGTCTGCGCCGCGGGCGTCACCCCGACTGAGCTCCTCTGGTTCCCCACCACGCACAACAAGGATGGCTCAAGCCGAACCCGCGCCATCCCGGGCCACGAGTTCTCCGGCGTAATCTCCGAGCTCGGTCCCGAAGTCAGCGGATTTGCCGTTGGCGACGAAGTCTATGGCATGAACGACTGGTTCGCGGACGGTGCCACCGCCGAGTTCTGCGCAACCGTGCCTGCGGCGATTGCTCCCAAGCCGCGAAAGCTGTCCCACGCTCAATCAGCAGCAGTGCCGATCGGCGCACTCACCGCATGGCAGGGTCTCGTCGACCGCGCCAAGGTGCGGAAGGGAGAACGCGTGCTGGTCCACGGCGGTGCGGGTGCGGTCGGCGTCTTCGTCATTCAGATCGCGCGCATGCGCGGGGCAGAGGTCATCGCCACGGCATCCAGTCGACACGCGGATTTCCTTGCGGGGCTCGGAGCGCAGCAGGTGATTGATTACGCAGCGACGCCCTTTGAGCTGCAGGTCAAAGACGTCGACATCGTTTTTGATTGCGTCGGTGGCGAAACGCTGCGGCGCTCCTGGAGCCTGCTCAAGCCCGGTGGCCGCATGGTAACCATCGCCGCAAACAGCGAGGCCCAGATTGATCCTCGCGCCAAAGATGCATTCTTCATCGTGGAGCCGAACCAGAAACAGTTGATTGAGGTCGCCGCTCTCCTTGACGCCGGCGCGCTCAGGGTCTTCGTGGAAAGCGAGGTCTCGCTCTCTGAGGCGCCGGCCGCCTACGCGCGAACAATCCCGCGAAAACTCGGGTATGGAAAGACTGTTGTTGTCATGCAATAAAAAGGTTGCGTAACACAGGAGGAGAATCGATGGGCAGATTGGCAGGGAAGTGCGCACTCATCACAGGCGGAACAACAGGCATCGGCTTCGAGACGGCGCGGCAGTTTTTGCGCGAAGGCGCGCGCGTGATGATCACGGGTAATAATCCAAAGAACCTTGAGTCGGCCCGGGGCGAACTTGGATCGGATGTCGCAGCCATCCTCTCAGACGCGGCCGATGTCGCAGCGCAGAAGCAGGTGGCCGCCAAAGTGCGCGAGCTCTTCGGCACTCTCGATGTGCTGTTCGTCAACGCCGGCATCGTCGACATGCGACCCATCGAGCAGATCGACGAAGCGGCCTTTGACCGCTCCTTCGCCATCAACCTCAAAGGGCCCTTCTTCCTCATCCAGGCGCTGCTGCCCGTGTTTGCCAATCCTGCTTCCATCGTTTTGAACGCCTCGGTGAACGCGCACATCGGCATGCCGAACACAAGCGTCTACGCCGCAACCAAGGCGGCGCTGGCTTCCTTGTGCGCACCTTATCCGGCGAGCTGATCGGCCGCGGCATTCGCGTAAACGCCGTCAGTCCGGGACCCATCTCCACTCCGCTCTACGGCAAGCTGGGATTCTCCGAAACCGAGCTGAAGAATGTGGCTGCATCCATCCAGGGCCAGGTCCCGGCAAAGCGCTTTGGCACCCCAGGCGAGATCGCAAGCGCAGTCGTCTTCTTCGCCTCAGACGAGTCCGCATTCACCATCGGCAGCGAGCTCCTCATTGACGGCGGCATGAGCAACCTGTGATTCCAAGACTCCCGGACCACAGGGTTCAGAGTCGCAAAAATCTGCCCAGTCAGTACCCTTGGATCACCCGCCTGAATTTGAAAACGGTGCTCCACGTGCGTGTCCCCAACGAGCGCGTCCTCGCTCGTTGGGGTGATCGGCAGGTCGTTGCCGATGAGGCGTAGGTCTCAGTTTTCGGATGTGGGGAGAACGAAAGCCGCGCGCTCACGATCCGGGGGAGGGTCCTTGACAGCTGTGACAAGGAACTACGAACTTCCTTCACAACAAATCGCTTACCTTCGTACTCGTCGTAATCCGTGTGCCGGCGATCGCACCCGTAAATGAAGTTGTTTTGTTCCCCGACGTATCGTACGCATCAAGCGTGAAGGTGCCTGTAAAGTGACTTCCGTCTGGGCTCAAAGTGACTTTTTCAGTAATGCGAGTCGGCCCAACCGGATCCCCGATTCCGTTGTTCGTGTCATTTGGAAACTGGTTGGCAAACCATGCAAAGTGGTTCAGATAGTAGCGGAACTTTCCAGTCCTCTCCCAAATGCCCATGCAGAAGTTGCCATCCTGCGGTGGCCGAATGGAGTTCATGATCTCCGTCCCGTCCGCATGCCACACAACAAGCGCGTTGTCGATCACCGTGGCTGGAATCGCTGCTCCCCCGAGGGTATTAGCTGTGAAGACCACGTGCCACATCCCCACGATCGACGCTTCGTCACCCCAGCCCTGATCGGCGCCCAACGCCGCCCGCATTACGTACGCACCCTCGTACTTCGGCTGCCAACTCGATGGCTTGATTGCCTTCAGCGGCAGGCCGCACTGCGCCACCGCGCTCGGAATCATCGCCATCGCAAGCGCACCCATCGCCGACATCAACCTCCAATTACTTGTCTTCATGTCCTTCTCCTCCTCCGGCGGGGATCGCCGGCTGGCCCGAGCTAAGCCCCATCGCCGCCTGCCGCGCAAGGAAGAGGAGGTGAAGATTTGGTGAACCGCTAACCCTCTGAACTAAAAAACGATAGACGGATCGTCAAATAATTCACATACTGTTCTTCACTCACCAAGGGGCGTTCCCATGGCCAGTCCGGTGTACGAATTCGGCGACTTCAGGCTGGATTGCAACCGGTTCGAACTCCTCCGCAACGGCCGCAGCCTCAGGCTCGAGCCCAAGCCGATGGAGCTGCTCATCCTCCTTGCCTCAAGCGAAGGCCGCCTTGTCACTCGCGCCGAAATCGCCCACCGCCTCTGGGATCGGGAAGTCTTCGTAGACACCGAGCATGGCATCAATACGGCGATTCGCAAGATCCGCACCGTCCTCTCCGATGACCCAGAGACCCCTCGATTCGTCCAGACCGTCACCGGCATGGGATACCGCTTCGTCGCGCCCGTCACCACAACTGGGACCCAACCCGACGCCGAAACTCCGGCTCCAGCCGAACCTGCCGCTGGACTCACGGCACCATCTCGGCAACCGCACCCCAGGCTCTGGCTTGCCCTTGGCGCGTGCACGGCTCTCGCCGTCGCGATCCTTGTCCTCACAGTAGGCCCCCATCCGCTCGCCGCTCATCTCCTCCGTCGCGACACTTCGCCCGCCATCTCCTCCGTCGCCGTCCTTCCCCTCGACAACCTGTCCGGCGATCCCGCGCAGAACTACTTCGCCGACGGCATGACCGACGAGCTCACCACAATGCTCGCTAAGAACTCCACACTCCGCGTCACCTCCCGCACATCCGTCATGCAGTACAAAGGGGCGCACCGTCCCCTCCGCGACATCGCCCGCGAGCTCAACGTCGGCGGAATCCTCGAGGGCTCCATCTCTCGTGCAGATGACCAGATCCACATGACCCTCCAGCTCATCCGTGCCGATACCGACACCCATCTCTGGGCCGAGAGCTACGACCGCAATGCGAGCGACGCGCTTTCGCTGCCATCTGAAGCTGCAAAAGCCATCGCCAATCACCTCCACAGCGCACTCCCCACGACGACATCCGCCTCTCGCTACGTCAACCCCGCCGCCCACGACGCATATCTCCACGGCCGATACCTCTGGTACTCGGGCCAGAATGAAAAGGCCGGGGAATACTTCAAGAAAGCGACAGAAATTCAGCCGAACTACGCTCCAGGCTGGGCCGGCTTGGCAACCTATTATGGCGCTGGCGCAATTACGGGCGAACTGAATCCCAACGAGGCCCTCGCCTTAGCGGAATCAACTGCAACCAAAGCTATTGCACTCGATGACTCGCTGCCCGAAGCTCACCTGGCAATGTCGGCTGCTGTATTCATTCATCGGTGGGACTGGAATTGGGCACAGCGCGAGGTCGCCCGTTCCATCGAACTTGACCCGCGCTTCGCAGAGGCCTATCACCTGCGCGCCAGAATCCTCGGTGCGCTCAATCGCCAAACCGAGGCCATTGAGGCACAGAAGAAAGCTACAGAGCTCGACCCGTTCTCCAAACCGGGGGCGATGGTTCGCGCCCTCAGGGACGCTGGGCAATATGATGCCGCCATCGAAGACGCTCGACAGCGGCTCGAATCCTTTCCGCGGAATCCCTACATTCTCTACTTGATGTGCGACGCCTATCGGCGCAAGGGGATGTACACAGAAGCCGTGGAGACGCTGATGAAACTTAGGACCATCGCGAACGATCCGCAAGGCGCAGCTGCGGTTCAGCGAGCCTACGATCAGGGCGGGTACAAGGCGGTCGTTCGTTTGCAGTTGAGCGAGACGGAGAAAGTATCAAAAATGGAATACGTCTCGCCCGTGGACTTCGCCAACCTGTATGCCCAACTCGGCGACCGTGAACGAACTCTGGCTTTGCTTGAAGCGGGCTTTCGAGAGCACTCCGCGCGTCTCCTTTGGATCCAGACCGAGCCCGCCTACGACTTCCTCCACTCCGACCCGCGCTACCGCTCCATCATTCAGCGCGTCGGCCTCCCTCCCGCGTATTGACCTCAAATAATAGCGATTGCCAGACACGTTTCTCGAGAGATGCCGGTGCGCTACAGCCACCCTGTCACGACACCCTCGTCACCGCCGGCTGCAGCATGCCCTCGATCGCAGTCCGCAGCCTCTGCGTAAGCTCGTCCATCTGGCGGACTGTCATTCCCTCCGTCAGAATCGGTTCTCCCACGGTCATCGTCAGGTTGCAGGGATAAAAGTGACGGGTGTGAATCGGCAGCAGGTCGTAGACACCGCTCAGCGCAATCGGCACCAGCGGAACCTGTGCGCGAATCGCAAGATAGGCTGCACCGGAAAGAAACTCCTGCATCTGACCGTCGGGCGTGCGGCTGCCTTCAGGAAAGACAAACAGCGGCATGCCGGCCCGCAATGCCTTGGCAGCTGCCCCCAGGCTCGACAGCGCTCCCCGAGGATTATCCGCTGTCGATCGCGATCTGGCCTGACCGGTTGAGGTGCCAGCCGATGAACGGCATCGACCACAGTTCCTTCTTCGCCAGAATCCTGAATTGGAACGGCATCGTCGCGAAGACCACCGGCGTGTCCATGTACGACGTGTGGTTTGAAGCGTAAACGGCGACCGGGAACTTCTTCAGATTCTCAGCCCCGTGCACAGTCAGCTCCGAAGCCGAGAGCGCCACGCAGCCTCTCGCCCACACCTGCGCAATACGGTGCTGGCGGCGGCCGCTCTTCTCAAACAGCGAAACAAAAAGTGAGCAGCTTCCGCAAAGAGCCGTCCAGAAAAAGAAGAGTGGAGCCTGAATCAGATTGCTGCGCCACCGGGTTAGCCGCGGCAGCGGATCAGGGGGTCGATGCCTCATGAACCCGTGCCTACCCCTTCCACCACCGCTCTGCTCTCACGCGCCTTCCTGGCGAGCAGATAAGAGCGCACTTCCCCCACCAGGTACACCGACCCGGAGACCACCACCAGCTTTCCTGCAGCCCTTTCCTGCGCCATTCCCAGCGCCTCTTGCACGGTCGATGCCGCAAGAGCCGGGGTCTGCGTGGCTGCCGCCGCGTCCAGCAGGTCCCGCATGGGCGTCGCGCGCACGCTCTGGATCGGCGCAAAGATGACCTTGTTGAACAGGGGAAACAGGATCTGGCCAATCTCTCCAATAGGCTTGTCCCTCAGGCAGCTGAACACCAGCGTGCCCAGGCGATTTCCATCCGGAGAATCCCGCAGTCCCGAGCGCAGAGCCCACGCCCCTGCTGGATTGTGCGCCACGTCCAGAATCCAGTCCACGCCACCCGCAGTCATCCGTTCCAGGCGTCCCGGCCAGCTGGTATGGCGAATGCCGTCCGCAATCGATGCGGGATTAACCGGGAATCCGTGACTAACGGCCAGCTCTGCCGCGGTTGCAATCGCCAGCGCGACGTTGCGTTGCTGGTGCGCGCCGTGCAGCGGCGAAGCCACTTCGATCGATGACCCAAGCGCCTCCACCGTATATGGCGTGTTGGCCGTAACGCTGGTCGCTGGCATATAAGGCACGGCGCTTATGCCGATCACGTTTAGCTCGGTGGCAACCTCGCCAAGCACGCGATTGGCCTCAGGGTGCTGCGGCAGTGTAATCAGCGTGCCGCCTTGGCGCAGAATGCCCGCCTTCTCCCGAGCAATCTCCGCAATCGTCGACCCCAGCCATTCCATGTGATCGAGCGAGACATCTGTGACGACAGAGACAAGCGGATCCACGATGTTGGTCGCGTCCAGTCGCCCTCCCATCCCCACCTCGAGCACCGCAACATAGATCCCCGCTTCCGCAAAATGCAGGAACGCCATCGCGGTCAGCGTCTCAAAGTAACTGGGGAAGCTGCGCCAGCTTGCCTTCTACAATCAGCCTCTCCGCGCAGCTCTGGACGCGGAAGTAGTGGCGCGCAAAGGCCTCGTCGCTGATCTCGACCCCGTCGATGCGGATCCGTTCGTTGGGCCGCGTCAGGTGCGGCGAGGTGTACAAGCCTGTGCGCAAGCTCGAAGCCGAGAGGATCGCGGCAAGTGTCGATGCGGTTGAGCCTTTCCCGTTTGTCCCGGCAATTAATACCGACTGAAAATGCCGGTGCGGATTCCCCAGAGCAGCAAGAAGAGTCCCAATCTCGTTCAGCGAGAACTTGCGCCGCGGCTGGCCGGGCCTGCTCTGCAGCTCCGGCACCATGGCGTTCAGCTGCGCTATGGCGGATTGGTAAGACATAGAAAGATAAGTATAGAAGACCAGCGTTCGACGATCACGAATAGCTCTTCTCGTGCCTGAAGTAGTTAACTGTGGATGAATGCGTCACACCAAATCATTGCCTGGCAACGTCGACGACGCACTCTCCACATAACCTCCATCCGATTCACAGGCCAAATCCACCTGGTTGTGGGAATGGTGGGAAACATGGAACCCGACAGCACACCTCTGGCCACGTTTTCCAATTGCTCAGAATTGCACAACCGGGATTTAGAAATCTCACCACCCAACCAAAGCCGCACAAAACAACGAGATCGTCCCAATTTCCACTTTTCCGGCGTGAACGACTAGGTGCTACTGGTATTTCTTATTTATCTATCCATCTTTTCCCCACTCACCGTCACACGCTGCCAGGCCCTCATAGCTCTCCCTTTCTTTCAGCGGATCTCCAGCGCACGGCTCTCTTTGTCCGGCAAATATGCGGAGTCCCTCTCCACAAGCCCTCGAATAATCACGAACTATGCCTCGGAATCCAGAGATGAAGCCGTGTTTTCCACGCACAGGCTTTCCTGAACCTGAATACAATCAAGATCAAGAAAACGCAGCCATATCCGCTGGCGTGCTTTGTGTTGTAGAGTGAGGCCAGCGCGGATGGTTACGGATTGGGGTTCCAGGTTGCCTGCCTGAAGGGCTTCCCTTTGAGCGCATGGTGACCCAGACGAGGGTGGGATTATGTCGATCGTGGAAACTGAAGTTGAGAAGCCGGCCGCACAGGGGGCAGCGATGGAGATTACCGTAAGCCGCCAGGAACTGGTGAAGGAACTGACCGCGACACAGAGCGTTGTCGAGCGCAAGACCACCATTCCCATTCTCTCCAACTTTCTCATCGAGGCCGACGGCGACAAGCTGAACATCACCGCCACTGATCTCGACCAGGCCATCCGCACCAGCGCCGCCGTCAAGGTCAAGAAGCCCGGCGTCGTGCACCATCCCCGCCCGCAAGCTCTACGACTACATCAAGCTCCTGCCCGATGGCGACATCTCCATCAAGCTGCTCGAAAACCACTGGGTACAGATCCGCTCCGGCCGCTCCAACACCAAGATGGTCGGCATGGCCCGCGCCAACTATCCCCAGGTGCCTGAGTTCCCCGCCGTCGCAGCGCACCAGCATCTCCAGCTTCCGCTCTGAAAACACTCATCGCGCGAGACCATCTTCGCCATCTCCAACGAAGAATCGCGCTACACCCTCAACGGCGCGCTGCTGGTGCTCAAGGCCGAGTCCATCGCCATGGTCGCCACCGACGGCCACCGCCTCTCCTTCGTTGAGAAGCCCGGTGAAGCCCTCGAAGGCATCAGCGGCGAGAAGAAGCGCGTCCTCATCCCGCGCAAGGCCCTCGCAGGAGCTGCAACAGCTGCTCGCCAACACCGACGTTGAGAAGGTTGAATTCGCTGACGACGAGCACACGCTCTTCTTCCGCGTCGGCCATCGCACGCTCAGCACGCCGCAAGCTCACCGGCCAGTTCCCCAACTACGAAGCCGTCATGCCGCGCGACAACACCAAGTTCGTCGTCGTCGCGGTCGAGCGAGCTGTCCTGGCCGCCATCCAGCGCGTCGCGCAGTTCGCCGACGAGCGCTCCGGCGCCATCCGCATCCGCCTCGAGAGCAACGAGCTCAAGATCAGCGCGCAGTCCACCGAATCCGGCGAGAGCGAAGACACCATCGATACGCCCTACTCCAGCGATCCCATCGTCGTCGGCTTCAACTCCACCTACATCCTCGACTTCCTCAAGGCCCTCGGCAACGAGGGCGAAGTCCGCCTCGAGTTCAAGGACTCGCAGTCCGCCGGCCAGATGCGCCCCGAAGACCCCGACGCCGAGTACAGCTACCGCTACGTCCTCATGCCCATGCGCATCTGACCGCCCCAATAAGTTGTCTTCTTTTGGTTGCTTTTGCGCTGGCGTTGTCATCCTGAGCCGCGCGAAGGATCTGCGGCTGTTCTTTCCATCACAGCCAAGGCAGCTGCGAGCAGACATTGATGCCATCGATGAACCCAGGACGGCTATAGCAGTTTCGGAATTGGTGTAGACCGAAGGCACACGGCAAAGTGGCGTTTTCCTTAAGAAAACGCCTCCTTCGATGCTCTCAAAAAGTTTACGTGAATTCCGAAACTGCTCTATTTCACCAACCTACCAATATCCTTTGAACAACAGATAGCACGGTAACGCCGAGTGCCCTTGAGCCGAAGCCAGCAAAGCGCACGTGAATGTATGGCAATCATGAAAGAATGGAATGTAAGGGCCGACAAACTTCAAGTGCTGCAGCTTGCGGGTCAAAGCCTCTGATTGGGCCATCGTTAGCAGTATCGGTTCCCCGGCTATGCGCCCCTCTCCCGGACTTCGTGCGTAGTCGTAGTTAATCGGAGGCAAGGCCAGCCACGGTAGCGGATGCATACCCGAGATCCTTTTGATATTTCCGTAACGATCCTGCAACGAGACCTGTCCGGAGTCGATAAATGGCAGAGTGGCCGGCCCAAAACCGATCGTCATTCTTCCCTCCGGACTCTCCAGTTCCAGCCAGTGATGCGCCATCGGCCCGCTATGATCTGTGCGCAGTTCGAGCATGACGGGGCCGTTGAAATCTTCGGCCGCGAGCCTGGGCTCAGACTCCGCACGCGTTGGCGCAGCCGACGCGGACGAAAAGCAAGTAGCCAAACCAAGCCCGCAGGGGCTCACGCTGCTTTGCGAAAACGGGTTTGCGCGAAGGGGAACAAGCAGGCGGCGCAGGACTTTGACTGGCCACCGGTGCATTGCAATCTCCTGCCCAGCCACGGGATGCAAAATCAGGAACAGACACACTGAAACCACCACGGAGCATCGTGCCCACCATGGCCGTCTGGTGGTCCCGCGGGACGACCCTCTCTCTGCCGGTCTGAGATCCAACTTTCCCTGACTCACAAAAGCAATGCCTCCGGATTTTTCGGTCTTCTCTACCGGTGCCTGGCGAACACCAGTTTTGGGGCACGTACAATCTGATGATCCTTTGAGTCTGTGAAGATGGCTCAACCCTTGTCGGCTATTCGAAATGCAGATGGATTGCTTGCGATTTTCTTTCTTGACCCCATCCGGTAACACGGGGCTAGAATTGCCGAGCACGTGTGCAAGTGGGCGCCCCTTTATTTCCCTTGAAAATCTTCCCCCTCAGGAGAGTGTCCCATGGCTCTGGATATTCTGGCTTGGCATGACCGCACGTCCGCAGATCATCAGACACAACTGAACAACGCGAGAGCGGCGGGATACAGCACCATCTCGCTGTGCGTGTATGGAGACCGCAATGATCCGCGATACGCGGCCGCAATGGTCAAGCGCTCAACGCAGACCCCCGAACAGCAATTCATCTCACTCAGCGCCGCGGACTTGCAGGCGAAGTTCAACTCCATGGCCACGCAGGGATTTGGACCATTGATCATCAGCGGCACGGGACCGACAAACAATCCACTCTTTGCGGCCTGCTTTGTGCCATCAGCATCCATCCCATTCACGAAGTTCGGGATCACGTCGGCTGAGTTCAATTCGCTCAATCAGGCTCAGATTGCCGGAAGCCTCATCCTCCGCTGGGCCGATGCCTATGGCGATCCGGGCAACCTGCGCTACATCGGCATATGGGTCACGAACACTGACAATCGCGCGTGGAACTGCGATGACGTGGATGACGACTACGCCACGCTGCAGGCAAGGTTCAACGCGCTGGTGCCGGGCTTTGCGCGGCCGGTGCATGCGGCGGCCACTCCAGATGGCGGAGTCCTCACGCTCTACGACGACAGCGAAGCGTCCGCCTGGCAGTACTGGGCCGGCATGACGAGTGCGGACTATCAGACGAAGTTCAACACGCTATATCCGCAGGGTCTGCCTCCCGTGCGGGTCAGCGCGAAAGGTACCGGGAGCAATGCGCGCTTCAGCGTGATCTTCGCCGGGCAGGAAGACGCCGATCCACGCACGTTCAGGATCAACGGGCCCAGCAACTCGGTTGCGATTGACGCGATTGACTTGGCAATGAAGGCGGTCATGACGGCAAACATGATCCGCGGAGCATCCCTCGCCATCGTGAGCGGTACGCAGCTCGTTTATACGCGGGGTTACACATTCGCCGAGCCGGGATACCCTGACGTGCAGCCCACAACATTCTTTCGGCAGGCAAGCGTTTCAAAAATGTTTACCGCCGCGGCCATCTATCAGCTGATCGATGAGGGCGCGAAGTTGCCCGGGACAAACACCCTGCTTACTCTCGACACGGCGCTGATCTGATGCCCTTCCCAACATCGCAAATGGCACGCCGGTTGCCCATTGGTCCGACATCACCATCAGGCATTTGCTTGAAATGACCAGCGGGGTCACTTCAAGCGTTCTCGGAACCGATCCGAATGTGTCTTCGACTCTCCCCGTCACCGCCCTGGCAATGGCGGAGTGGCTCTTCCGGCAGCCGTTGGGAAATACGCCAGGCGACAAAACGAAAGCAACGTACAGCAACGCGGGATACATGCTTCTTGGAATGGTCGTGGCGCGGATGCGCGGGGCTGCGGACTTTGTATCGGGGCTGGCCACTTTCCTTGAACAAGCTTCAAATCACGCGCGTGCGATCGGCATTGTCCGTGGCTTCAGCGCAGCACGCAGACGAGGCTCGTTATCATTCCCGTCCGCTCATGACCGAGCGGTCGGTGATGGTCACGGGGCAGCCGCTGTGCGCAGAGGGCTACGGAGGCGCAAACCTCGAGAATTGCGGCGGCGGCGGCGGTCTTTCGGCGGCTGCCACGGATGTGGCTCGGGTGCTGGCAGCGCTGAGCGTGACCATCAATAATCCCATGATGAGCGCGGCTACCCTGCAAACCTGGCTGCAGAATGCAGTGAACGCCACGTCCACCCTCACAGGACCGGACGCGCACGGCTATCACGGCTTTGATAGCGCCAGATTGGATACAACCACGAATCATTTTGTGGGAGAAAAGGGCGGAAGCCTGTCGACAAGCCAGAATGGGGTTCACTTCGAAATCAATGGCATCTCGACCGTAATTTGCTGGAACGGCACCACACCGGTGGGCCCTCAGTGGTTTGGAGCGGATGGTGCCTTTGCGAACCTGGTAAACGCGGCGGAAGCGCAGCGCTGGGGAGGGACAGACTTTTTCCCCACCTTTGGCATGCCCTCGTTCCCAACAAAGCCCGCACCGCTTCCCATACGACCTCCCAGGCCGCTCGGAGTTGTTCCAATGCCCTCGCATATGCTTCCCCAGCGCGGCCCGCGGAAGAACATGTAGAGAGTCTTCCGCTGATCATCGCAGAGCATCAACGAGCAGTAATGTCCGAACTGGCATTGGTCCGCTCGCTTCAACCTCTTCTCACGTTGTCATCCTGAGCGGAGTGCAGCGGAGTCGAAGGATCTGCTCCTGAACTCGCAAACGGGCGACTACAGCCGCTTGTTTAACTCTGACGAAGAAGACAGACGCTCAGGCTTGGGCGGCCTCCTACAGGGGCTGCACTGTTACGATTCACGTGGACCCGCGCGACCCGTTCACGTTCCGTGTTGCGAAAGGAAGAACTCTAAGTGGCCGACAAAACAGGCTTTCCACACTCTGTAAGGCCCGCTTAAGCGTTCTGGATGTGTTGTGGGCAACCCGACATCACCCGCTTTTCAGGGACTGTCCCGGATAACTGACTTCCCAATCTCAAAACCGAACCTTCGCAAGCTTCTGGCGACTCGCATGTCCGCTGCGTCTCTCACTCACAAGCGTGCGCCTGCGCGAAGACCGCCATTCCTGCGAACGGCGCGGTCGTCACTGCTTCAACCACCCTTCCATCTCCAGCCATTCCGCGAACCTGTCGATCCAATGATCCGTAGGCAGATTCTGCTTCTTCATTCCGAAGCCGTGGCCACCCTTCGCGTACATGTGCAGTTCAGCCGATTTGTGAGCGCCCGTCCACTTCTCGTACAAGGCAACACTATCCGGCGCCAGTCCGAGCGTATCATCGGTCGCAGCCGCAACAAACATCGGCGGCGCATCCATTGGAACCTGGGCATCCTTGGGTACTCCGCCCGCATAAATCGGAGCGACGAAGGCTGGCCTGCCTTCCGGCGTGTAATGAAAGGCCACTCCCACAGTGACCGCTCCGCCGGCGGAGAATCCGATAATGCCGACGCGGTCTGGGGAAACTCCCCATTCCGCCGCATGCTTCCGAACGTACGTTACCGCCGCCAACCCGTCGGCAACGGACAGAGGCTCGATCTTCTCCAGCATCTCCCCAAATTTCTGCTTGTCTGCAAACAACGTGCTGAATTCCTCCGCAGCGTCCTCTCCGGTGTGTGCCAGCCGGTACTTCAACACAAAGGCTGTCACGCCTTTCGCAGCCATGTACTTGGCCACATCGTAGCCCTCGCTGTTGATCGAGAGGGCCATAAAGCCGCCTCCCGGGCAAATCACCACCGCGCTGCCATTTCTCAACTCTCGGGAAGGCTTGAAGACTGTCAGGCTCGGCCTGGTCACGTTGGTGACGATTTCTGTGTTCCATCTTTTCGAAAAGTACTCTTTCTCCGGATAGTTCTCCTGCGTCGAGCCAGGCGCAGTGCCGGGATAAAGCGGAATCACTTCCTGGGCAACTCCGGGAATAGCCAGGAACACCACCACGCAAACGGTCCGAAGGATGAATGTTTTCATAACCGCCATTCTCCAGCAGCGAGCCGCAACTGAGGAAGTTCTTTCGGGTCCAAGCGCCAGAACTGGCCGAGAAATCGAGGTGATTCACTGTTCAATGAGAGCCATTTCGATGCGGATGCCACAACGAGCCTGCGCTCAGTTCGAAGAGCCAAAGGAATCGACCTCTGCTGTATGATTGTCCGCTATGCCAACGAGTTGGCCGCTGAAAGGGTCGGCGAGGAGATCGTGATGGCCGAAGCATCTGCTTCAAACTCCATACCTACGAAGATTCTGGTACCCATCGACTTCAGTGAATCGTCCCATGCTGCACTTATCACAGCAGCGGAACTCGCTCAGCATTTCCAGGCCGAAATACTGCTGGTTCACATTGTCCCGATGTTTCCGAGGACTACTTTCCCGGACTTCCTCCCAGAGACTAAGTTTCTTGAGAATGTGAGAAAGGAGGCAGAGCGGCATTTTGATGCATGCCAGGCAGATCTCGGGGCCAGGGGAATCAAGGTAAGCCACTGTATCGAAGAGGGGAATGACGTTGCAAGGAACATTATTGACCTGATCGATCGAGAGAAAGTCGATTTTGTCGTGATATCCACGCACGGCTTGACCGGGTGGCATCCAATCGCCTTTGGGTCGATTGCAGAGAAGCTTGTGAAAATGGTGCAATGCCCACTTCTGCTTCTTCATACTGCCAAGCCCACTTCAAGTGTGAAAAGCACATCAGCGCGATCGATGGAATGGTGGTAGCGATGGTTAAGGCGTTGGCTCCCCGCGAGCGCGCTTTGCCCGTCCGGCACCATTGCGGATCATTTCCTCTCTTTTCGCTATTCTTGAGCTGAGCAGCATCCGCCCTGTGGAAGCTCCTTCGCTAGAGCTAACCGGCAAAGCGCAGCCGGAGATTGCTTCGCGAACCGCTGATCCGGTCCAGCCAATGCCCTGGGGCCGCGCGTTTGCCACTTCTGAAGCGATCACTTGAAGTACAACCGTACCATTTGGCGGTACGAAAATCAGCAAAGAGCCGAAAATTATCCCCTAACTCCTTTGCTGAGAGGAATCTGCGGCTAAGTCCAATGCTGAGAGGAATTTGGCGCCACACCCCTCTCGTAAGTCGTTTTAAATAAGGAATTTACTCACAGAGATGGGGGAGGGGTACCCCCGATCTCACATGATGAAACTCGCCCGCACCAACTCACCAGGTCAGCGTGACCGTTACCGTTTTCCACCCCTCGCCAGGCGGAAAGTTGAGAATCAAGGGATAAGAAGTGCACCCCAGCGGATTCGCGTCACAGGAACGGAATGAGATGCTGGCATCCGGCGCTGTGCTGGATGCAGTTTGAAGTTTGGGAACGTAGTTGCCGTGCCGAATGATGCTCACTATGCCTACGCTTCCGGCTAGGCCTTCGGCTGTTAACACGAGCTTGTGATCTCCATACTCGGTACGCAGAAACCGAAACTTCGAAGTGCGCGAGCCCGGGAGCGGCGGTCGATCTGATGAGACTTCTGCGACGCTTTCAATGACATTTAATTGCCCAACCGAATAATCAACCTCCAAAGGAGGGAGCGGGATGCGCAGGCCCCTCTGTGCGAATTTCTTGATTCACCTGCAATGCGGGTGCTCTCCAGTGGTCCGATCGTTGCGCCTGCCAGATCGCTTCGCAAGTGCCACTCATCATTTCCGAGATAAACATCCAGCGTTCCACCTGTTCTGGTGAGATAGAGAGCAGCGTCTACCGCCGGGGAGTTGCAGATTGAGAATCTCCGCATGCTCCCAGCTCGCTGGCAACTGCGGATTCACCGTGATCGTCTTCGTCTGCGCATCAATCGAGATCCCGAACAGCCCGCGCAGCGTCGGCGTAATCACCATCGCCGACGACCACAACTGGTGACTCGTGCTCCGCCCGAACGGCACAAAGAAATCCCCGCTCAGCAGCTCGGTGTCTGCGCCGAGATCCTGCGCGCGCGTCAGGTTCGCGTTCTCCATCAGCAACTGATAGCCGGCCAGCGGCTGCCCGCCGCGATACTCCGCCAGCGCGGCCCAGCCCGTGAACAGCGGCCACACCGATCCCTGGTGATAGCTCATGCCGTCGTAGAGTGGCTCATCGTTGGCCACATCACGCAGGCCCCAGTCCGTGTTGAGTGTGTGCGAAGCAAACTGGCGCAGGCACTCATCGCCTGCGCAAGGAAGCTGGCGTTTCCGCCAACGTCCTTCCCGCTCCACCACGCCAGCGCCGGATAAACGGTGCGCGTGCGGTCCAGCGATCCGTCCTTGTTTCGGCTGAACGCGTAGCACAGCTTGCGCTGATCGTAGTACTCGTTCTCGATCGTCTTTGCAATCGTCTCTGCGCGCTGCTTTGCGGCCGCTGATTTCTGCTGGTCATTCAGAATCTCTTCGAGCTGCGCCATCGCCGCCGACGCCTGCTGATCCAGCAGCGCAAGATAGATCTCCTGGTGCGGCATTCCCGGAGGCCAGCTCTCCACCCAACCCGTTCCCTGCGAGTTGTCGTAGATGCCATCGCCATCGGTATCGTGCGCAGGATCAGTCTCAAAAGCCCACGCCTTCTCGATCGCGTCGCGATGCGCAGTCAGAAACGCCACGTCGCCGCTCGCCCGCACATAGTCGAGAACCGCCAGCAGAAACAGCGGAGTCGCATCGGCCGCCGCATACATATACGGAAACTGCTTCCAATCGATGAACGCCGCCGTCTGCGAGTACTCGTGCATGATCTTGCCGTCTTCGCGCTGTCGGCGGATCAGAAACTCGAGCTCGTCCTTGGAAAGCTTGAAGTCGCCAAATCCGTTGACGGCGAAAAGCGTGTAGAGAGCGTCGCGTCCGAAGAACCACCCAAACCCCGGTCGCGCCGAATCGCCCGAAGCATAATACCCCGCAACAAGCGCCGTCTCGTTTGTCGGCAGCGACTTCGCTTTGAGTTGCTCGATGGAGACAACCGCCCACTGGAACGCCTCGTTGAGCGCCTTGTCCGGAGTCTCGATCGCAACCGAGTTGGCGAGCAGCTGCTTGTAGCTCTCTGCGTGTGCCTTGTAGAGACCCGGAATGCTGTCGCTCAACTGCGCCATCGTTGTCCCCAGCGCAGCGCTCGTCGCAGTCGATGCGCTCGTGCCAACGGCCATCAGCATCGGAAAAAGCCGGCCTTGATCGCGCGCTGGATCGAAATGCACCTTGAGCTCAACCGGATGTACCTGCGGGCGCTCCTGATAGGGAGCGAGAATCCCCGGCGGCGCGCCGGCTATCGTGACGGCTCCCGCCAAGTCCGGATAATCCGAGTGCAGTACGTAGTAGCCGCCAACTCCGCCGCTCGTGACTTTTCCGTCTTCAACTCCGGGCACCCACTCGATTCCGGGAACGCCCTCATTACGCTCGGGCCACATCCATTGCAGTTCCGGAGTGAAGCGGAAGATGAAGTCGGTCGGATGCGGGCAGTCGAACTCGAAGAGCACAATCGGTCCGGTGCCGGCAGGCGCCTCATCGGGCGAGAACATGATCTGTCGAACCGTGAACCCGATGTGCGCGTACGTGATCACGGTGCGGTCGGGCCGAACCTCAATTGCGGCGGCCTGCCGGTTCACGTCGATCGGAACGGTATAGCCCTCAATATTCGCTTCGATCGTCAGGTGCGATAGAAGCTTCACCGGCAGCAGCCACGCCTCGAATCCGCCATCCTGTTGTCCGACTAGGACACCGCGTTCACCCGCGACAGTGAAGGGCTTTTCTGTCTCCGTGTGCGCGCGAATCACCGGGCCGGAAGTATCGAGCGGAAATGCAGGTATCGAAGAAAAGTAGCGACTCGTGACCGGCGACTGGGCGTGGATTGCGGAAGCAACTGCAAACAGCATGACCGGGACCATGCTGAAAAAGCGAGTACGCATCATGTCGTCCTTTGCTACGGCTCGGCCAACAGTCTACAGCGCACGCCATCTTGCGCGGATGCAAAAAGGCGGCCCGAAGTGGCCGCCTTTAAGGAAAGCTACTTTAGTCCTAGAACTGGATCCGGACGAAGAAGCGGGCGTGACGGTGACCGTAGTTGACGGGCGCCGGGTCCCCGAAGACATTCGTGCCGTTGTCGCCGGTGGAGTCGTCAGTCGGAATGCCGGTTATCAGGGTTGTGTTTTGAATTCCTCCAAGGCCATGATTGAACGCGTTCAAGAGCTCGCCGCGGAAGTCCAGCGTAATCTTCTCGTGAATCGGGAAGGAGCGCTGAATGTTGAGATCCCACGTCTGGAGGCCCTTGCTCCACATGGTGTTACGTCCGATGGTGCTGGTGGGACGTGTGCCATATCCCGGAACGATCCAGCGAACCGAATCAGCCGAGACGGTCTGGCAAGGGAGGCTGGTGTACCAGAATGCGGGCCCGGAGCAATAGTACGCACCGGAGTCGTCTCCATTCCACGAGCTGTCCCACGCGTAGGAATTCAGCGGAGCCTTGGGGTTGCTGAGGAGCGGTCGGTCGTTGCTTATCCCGTTGCCATCGACATCGTAGCCGACCTCAACGTTTTGAGAGCTGCCAGTCTGGAACTGACTAACACCGGCAACGGTCCAGTGATTCACGATGTTTCCGATCACCTGCATTCCGCCTTCCGTGTGCCAGGTCGCCGGCGTCCAGATGTAGGAGAGGACAAGCCGTTGACGATGGTCATACGCTGACGGACCCCAGTCAGTTGTTCCGCGCGGGGTTGGGTAGGTGCTCGACTGGTACGAAGACTGATTATTCGTGGTGAAGATCTCTGACACGTCATCGAAGGCGCGGCCAAACGTGTAAGAGGCTCGGAACAGGAAGTTGTGGTTGAATTTGTGGTCAAGTTCAGACCAGAGTCCGGCGTATTGAGAGTCACCAGAGTTGTCGCGAATTACAATGGATCCGCGTGTTGGGTAAACGCGATCCAGGCTGACGTTGTCATCCAGATATGGATTCAACTGGGTGTTGCCATATAGGTGAGTGCCGCGCTCACCAACGTAACCGAGTTGAAGGGTGGTGTCCCAAGGCAGTTCCTGCTCCAGGTTCAAGTTCCAGTGCATGGTACGGGGAGAGAGCAGGTGGTTTGGAATCGTGTTGACAGTGTTTGTCGCCCGAGGATTCGGATTGAGGTTGGGGAATTGCTCATACCAGTTTGCCGTGCCACGCGTGTTTGTCGAACTGGCTGCACTTGTGATCAACGGCGAGGCTGCATTTGGCGCAGTTGCCTGTATGTTGTCGATGATGTTTGTAAAGACAACGTCGTAGAAGACGCCGAAACCGGAGCGGATCACTGTTGTGTGGCCATTTCCCAGAAGGTCGCGGCTGTAGGCCACGCCGAAACGCGGTCCCCATTGGCTTCCGTCCGCCACTTGTTCGCTGTTGCAGTTTGCTCCGGGCGTCAACGGGAAGCAGGCGATATTGGCGGGATCGATGGCTGGGTAAGGAGTGCCTGTCGCGTTGAATGGGGCTCCGTTGTACTCGTAGCGGAAGCCCAGGTCGATGCTGAGGGGCGGCACTGGACGAAACGTATCCTGCACAAAGTAGTTCTGACTGAAGAGTCGCGGCTGAGCGATTGGGCTCCCGAAGTTCTGCGCGACCGTGCTGTTCGGCCCGCCGAAGTCATCGACCAGGTTGGCAAGGGCATTGTAGGTGTAGGTCGTGGTGCCGCCTCCGGGGACAGGAACTCTGGTGGCGCGAGTGTTGGTGGCATAACCGATCGTTCCGTAGTAATTGAACGGCACCTCATCGCGCACGCGGATATCGGCCAGATCGGTGCCGATCTTGATGAAGTGCTTCCCGTGAGTCCAGCTGATTGTGTCCTGAAGTTGATAGGTGTTGTGGAAGCGTCCCTGCGGAATGACTGATGCAGGAAGTCCATAGCCCGTCAGGCTGATTCCCGAGAAGCTGACCGTCGGCTCGTCCCAGAGCGGATTGGCCAGAGTGCTCGCGGGAATTCCAAAGGTGAAGCCAATTCGACCGTACGACACCCTGAACTCATTGACCAGGTTTGGATTGAAGATGTGAGACTCGACAATGCCGGTGTTATAGGAAGTGCCATCCTGATCGGAATCAAAACCGGGAAGCTGGCCTCCAAAGTTAAAGGTGTCATACGGCGCGGTAAAGCGAGTGCGGATGAAGCGGAGGTTCATCGTATCCTTCGCGTTCATGATCCAGTCGCCCTTGAGATCAAGCTCAGGTGAATCGTAATCGGCGCCAAGGCTTCGCTGTACGGTGCCCATCTCGACGGATCCGCGATTTACTCCGGTGACGGGATCCGGTCCAAGAGAAATTGCGGGGATCACATTGTTTGGATTAACCGTTCCAGTCAATGAACCATAGGCAGCAAGGAGGTTACTGAGCGCTGAGCTCGAAGGAAGCGCCTTCAAGGTTGCCAAACCATTCGCTGTGGGAAGTTCGAGCACATCGAGGTTTGCTGTGGACCTGTAGAAGTCCCACTGATACGAGGCAAAGGCGAACAGCTTGTTGTGGACGATCGGACCGCCGACGCGGAAGCCCGGCATGTTTTCGCGGTACTTCGCCTTGGTTGTTGCTCCGTTGAATTTGTCCAGATGGTCGAAGGCATCAAGTGACGAATTCTGTAGACGATTCCAGACCGCGCCGTGCCACTCGTTCGTGCCGCTCTTGTATATCAGGTTGGAGACAGATCCGGCGCCGTGGCCGTACTCTGCGGTGTACGCGTTCTGGATGAGCACGATTTCCTTGACGGCTTCGTCGTTGCCGGGTTGCAGCCCCTGGCCCTGAATGCCCGCGTCGTTGTTGTCCTGACCCTCGATCAGGAAGTTGTTTGCACGGGGGCGACCGCCGCCGACAGCGAAGTTAACGCCGTTGCTGAAGTCCCCGTTTCCACTTGTGATGGCGGTAACGCCGGGAAGTGTGAGTGCAAGCTCGTAGGGATTCAGGGTTGGAATCGGCAGGCTGTTGATTTCCAATTCACTGATGGTTCCGTCGAGCTGACCATTTTCAATATTCAGAACAGCGTTGTCGGCAGAGACTTCGACCTTGTCAGAGGTGCTGCCGACCTTGAGTACGAGGCCGGCTGAGACGATGGACGTGCCGGGGACCACCAGACCGTTGTGAACAGTCGTCTGAAAGCCGGGTGCTGAAGCGGAGACGTTGTAGATGCCCGGAAGGACCGACTCGATGCGGTAGAGGCCTTCCTGATTGGTCAACTCGGTCCGCACTGCGCCCGTGTCAACAGAGGTCAGCGTCACGGTCGCACCGACGATGACTCCGCCCGTGGCGTCAGTAATTGCGCCAATCACGGCACCGTTTGAGGTCTGGGCACTCGCAACGGCTGCGCCAACTAAGAAGAGGAGAACTGTGGTGAGAATTCGTCTGGTTACTGTCAAGGTCGTTTCTCCAAGGTTTTGCAGCGCCGGAAAGGTTTTTGACTTCGCCCTCTTGCGGCAGAAGGAAAGCGCAGCGTCGCTGCCCACAGGCAGTTCATGTCGAATCTGTGGGGAACTTCACTGAATCAGTTGCACTTTTGGTGCCGTTTGAAACCTTGGACGCTTGATGGAAGTAAGTTATTTTCAGAAAGATAGGTTTATAAGAAGATGTGGGCCAAATGATAAGTACGAAAGTGCAATTGAGAGGTCTTATTCCGCTGAAACCCTGAAACGCAATTCACAAGATCTACAAGAAACCGTATTCTCGGATGGAAAATATGAGAATACGTGGGAGTTTTCGGCGGAGAACATGCGCAGAAATCGAGATCTTTTCACCGGTGCCAAGCGAAACACCTCCTCCAATCAGGCCACAGCAGGTGTCCTCAGGAATCCGAGCGCGCGGATCAAGTAGCTCTTCAGTTCGCCGCGATGTACCACAGCATCGAGGAACCCCTTTTCGAGGAGAAACTCCGCACGCTGGAAGCCCTCAGGAAGCTTCTGGCGAATCGTCTGTTCGATCACGCGCGGCCCTGCAAATCCGATCAGCGACCCGGGTTCAGCAATATTGATATCTCCCAACATTGCAAAGCTCGCCGTTACGCCGCCGGTCGTGGGATCAGTGAGCACGCAGATGTAGGGGACACGTGCATCGTCCAGTTGGGCCAGCGCCGTTGAGATCTTCGCCATCTGCATCAGGCTGACGACGCCTTCCATCATGCGCGCCCCACCCGACGCCGCCACAATGATCAAAGGCTTGTGGCTCGCGCGGGCCCGATCGACCGCACGAGCGATCGTCTCGCCAACAACAGCACCCATCGAGCCGCCAATAAAGCCGTATTCCATGGCGCTGACAATCACGGGATGCGGGCCGAGTTGGCCGACAGCGTTGAGAATGGCGTCGCGGAGACCCGTCTGCTCCTGGGCTTTGCGCAGGCGCTGCTTGTAGGGCTTCACGTCGGTGAAGTTGAGAGGATCGGTGGACTGAAGCCCAGTATCGACGAGTTCGTAACCTGGATCAAGCAACAGTTCAAGCCTCTGGCGCGCGCCGATTTTGAAGTGATGTTGGCATTTCGGGCAGACGTTGAGGTTGGCTTCGAGATCGGCTTTCCAGATCGTCTGGCGACAGCCCGCGCACTTGATCCACAGGCCCTCTGTCCGAACACGCTTCTCTGCGTCATCTCCCCCATCGCCGGGGCTCGAATCAAACTCGCCGTTCTCGCGTTTGAACCAGGACATAAGCCTCAGCCATTGTATATCGATGGCGGCTGCAGCGAACCTGACCCGCGTGCCGCTCCGAAATCTCCTCAGTACTCGATTCCACGCTGCGCAAGGATGCCCTTCTGATAAGCGTGTTTTACCTCGCGCATTTCGGTGACTGTGTCGGCAAGCTCGACCAGCAGCGGATGTGCATTGCGGCCGGTCAATATGACGTGCACCATCTCAGGGCGAATGCGTAGTGTTTCGGCCACTACCGCCGGATCGAGCATGCCGTAACCGATTGCGTAGTTGATCTCATCGAGCACGACCATGTCCCAGTCGCCGGAAAGGATGGCCTCACGCGCTTCAGCCCAGGCTGTCTCAACAAGCCGGATGTCTTCCGGGTCGGTCTCCGCTCCGCCGACCTTCACGAAACCGCGCCCCATTTGCTTCAGAATGAAGTTGCCGCCGAATGCCTGCACAGCGTCAAGTTCTCCATAATGCCAGGAGCCTTTAAGGAACTGAAGCATCAGAACCCGCATCCCGTTGCCGACAGCGCGCAGTGCGGTGCCCATCGCGGCAGTGGTCTTGCCTTTTCCTGGGCCCGTGTTGATTAGGATCAAACCTTTTCGGGAGTCAGTCATAAAAAGACAGGAAACTTGAATCAGGAATCAGCTCTGGAGTTGGTTGCATAAATCCGGTTTTGAAAGGGCACGGCTTTCAGCCGTGCCGCGGAAGCCCATAATACCTGGGGCTTTAGCCTCTGAGGGACGCTCTGCACTCGTCTGGCAGCATTTATGCAACCAGCTCTGGCCTCTGCTCCCCAAAGCCTGCCGTTCAGTGGCCTGAGTGATACGGATGGCCTGTCAGGATTGTAAATGCGCGGTAGATCTGCTCACTGATGACCAGGCGAGCCAGCGCGTGTGCCATCGTCATCGGTCCGAGTGAGAGGACCAACCCGGCCTTCAACCTGGCCGCCTCAGACCACCCGCTGGCCGGGCCAATGGCGAACAGAACATGTTGCACCCCTGAATCGCGCTGACCACCAAGCCACGAGGCGAAGACCTCCGAGGTCATCGTGCGGCCTCGGCTGTCGAGCAATGCCAGAACGACAGAAGTTCGGCGCTGCTGTCGGTCAATCCATTGAAGAAAGGCGTCTTCTGTGCGGAAAGCCTCCGTTTGACAGCGCGCGAAGGTCGCGCAGCGTCCGAGGTAAAGCGCTGTCAACTCTTCATATCTGTCTTTGGCGCTGAACTTTGCAGCGACATGAGCGAGCGTCAGATACATTTCGAGGAGGATACCCCAACCCGCACCTCGTTGGTGGTCCGCACAATCGTTTTCGCTCCCAGATTTCACCAGGAAAATCCGTTTTTAATAACTGAGCGGCTCTCTATATGTTTTTTCATAGAAGGCCGCTTCATAGCCCGGCAGACTCGACCAATAACTCCCCTGATTTCAACAGTTAATCAAATATCGAGTGATCCGGGAGATTGGCACGCATCGTGCTACGTAAGTAGCACTTTGTCCCTACTTGCAATCGTCTAGTACTTTTGCCGCTGCGTTATCAACCGGAAGAATGTCCGACCTGGTTCGTGGTTTCGTAGTGGTTTTTGCTCAATTCAACCGCGGAACGGTCAAATCCCCCGATCGACCGAATCGCCGAAGCTCAATACGCGGAACGTGGTCCCTTTGGGAGCCGCTCCGCTGGGAGAAGAATTCAATGAGAAGTTGGATCAGGAATTACTCTTTCATTTTGGCCCTGACGCTGATCTTTGCTCTGCCTTCAACGGCGCAGATCAACTCGGCTACCAGAGGCGGAATCGGCGGAACGGTTTATGACTCTTCCGGCGCTGTGATGCCTGGGGTCACTGTCACAATCACTGGACCGCAAGGCGTCTACACCGTGAAGACTGATGCATCTGGCCGCTATGAACTGGACGGCCAGGTCCCGGGCTCCTACAAAGTCGTAGTCGAAATCTCCGGCTTTAAGAAGTACATCTCGGAGCGCAACCAGGTCGTGGTCGACCACACCGCAAACCTCGATGTGCATCTGGCCCTTGGCGCTGCCACTGACACCGTTCAGGTGGACGCGGGCGCGGTGCAGATCGACACCGAAACAACTTCGCTGAATGCGCCGATTTCGGACGAGCTTTATCAGTCGCTCCCTGTCGCGCGTAACGTCGCAGCCATCTTCTCGTTGGCTCCCGGCGTCGTCAGCGGCGGCGGCACTGGCACCGCGAATCCTTCGATTGGCGGCGCAACCGGCCTTGAGAACCTCTACCTGGTCGATGGCGTTACCATTACTGATCAGGCCTTTGGCGGCTTGGGCACCTACAATCGCTACTTCGGTTCAGTGGGAACGGGTGTAAACCTGGCCTTCATCAAGGAAGTCGACGTGAAGACCGGCGCCTTCGAGCCCAAGTACGGACGAGCAGACGGCGGTATCGTCGAAATCGTCACCAAGTCCGGCACAACCAACTATCACGGCGCGCTGGCCGCTTACATGGGCCCCGGCTCCTGGTATGCCACCCGCAACCAGTTGTCTGATTACGGCTACGTCAATACGATTCAGGCAAGGTACCTCAACAATCCGCAATACGATGCCGCTGGCGAAATCGGAGGCCCCGTTCCAGGCCTCAAAGGCAAGATGTTCTTCTTCGGCGCATACGATCCGACCCTTGTCCAGGACATCGCAAGAGCACCGGACGGTGCACCGCTGGCCTATCACGGCGCCTATGCGTACAGCACAACCACCAACAGCTGGGCAGCGAAGCTGACATGGCAGCCTTTCAGCGTGGCACAGCTTGAGGCCTCCTCCTTTGGCGACCCCTCGCGTCACAACCAGATCCCGGGTCCCACTTGGCAGGCTGGCCTCGCAGCCGGCAATGCGGATTCCGTCGGAACCTCGCTACACCTACGGCAGCCGCGATTCGGTTGCCCGCCTGAGCACGTCGATCAGTCCGACTTGGACGGCGATTGCGGTCTACACCTACAACTACAACCACTTCGACCAGACGCCGCTCCACGACCTCTATCAAATCTCCAACCGCACAACGACGCCGTTTGTCACTTCCTACATCGGTGGGTATGAGCCGACCAAGAACAATGACTATAGCCTCAACGGCGAGACGGAGAAGAGGCTGCACTTCCTCGGCGAGCATACGCTTGCGATTGGTTACACCTACGATCACACCAACTTCCTTGATAAGCCGACGCGCACCGGCCCGCTGTTCGCGATTCCGAATGTGAACGCCGCTGGGGTCACCCTCGACTACCGGCTGCGCACAACTCGGCAGTCGGACAAACTGACCAATGCTACCTGGCGGCTCTTCAACGCAGACGCAAGCTGCACCTACTGCACCAAGTACAACGGCAAGCCCGTTTACCTGCAGCAGATTCGCGGCACCTACAAGGGCCTGAGTGTTGACGCTGGCTCACGGTACCAGGTTGGTTGGGTCAATGACAGCTACCAGATGAACCGCTACCTCACTATCAACGCCGGTCTGCGCTGGGAACAGCAGTGGTACAACGGTGATCTGCTCCACTACTTGTTCAACGACAACTGGTCGCCGCGTCTCGGCTTCAACATCGACCCGTTCGGAAACCAGAAGAGCAAGATCTTCTTCAACTACGCCCGCTATCAACTCGTTCTGCCGCTCGACGCCGCTATCCGGCAGTTGGGCAACGAGCAGGACGTTACCAGTCTTTACTTCACCCCGGCGGCAGACAGCAGCGGTAACGCGCTTGTTGACAGCCTGGGCGCCGTGGTCGTCAAGCCCGACTCTGCACACCTCCTGAACGGACTTGCCGGAAAGACAGCCACCAGTATCTTCGGCCAGTGCCGAGCTTCGCCTCCTCAACGGGTGAAGGCATTATTCCCGGAACCAGAATGGAGTACGAAAACGAGTTCGTGCTCGGCCTGCAGCGCGAGGTCGTGCCTGGGTCCGTTCTCTCCGTGCGGTATAGCGATCGCCGTCTCGGCCGCATCGTAGAGGATATCGGATCCCAGTCTCCTGAGGGCTCGCTGGTCGATGGCAACTATGCTGGCGGCATCGCCAACGTGCTTGCCGGCAGCGACTACTTTGTCAACGAGCAGGAAGTTACCTACACGCCGGCCCAGTGGAACGCCGCAAACGGCGGAAAGACACCTTACCGCCGCAAACTACACGCCTCCCGTTGCGGGTTGCACGTTCGCGAACGACACCTCCGTTGCGAATGGCGGGCTTTTCCTGCACTACGACGGCGTTACACCTTACAACGGGGCCTGCGTGGTCAACGCGGCAGCCGCGGGTGCAAATGGACCCGACGGCAAGCCGGATGGCTTCGCAAAGCCGGAACGCATCTATCAGGAGCTCGTGGTGGAATTCAACCGCAACCTGAAGAACAACTGGCAGATGCGTGGCAACTACCGGTTTGCCAAACTGTGGGGCAACTACGAGGGTCTGTTCCGCAACGACAACGGTCAGTCGGACCCCGGGCATCAGCTCGCTCTTCGACTTCACCGCTGGCGCGATCAATCTCCTCGGCGATCAGTTCAAGCCGGGCTTCCTGAACACCGATCGGCGCAACGTGGCAAACGTGTCCCTGGCTTATGTAATCCCCAAGGACTCGTCGTCGTTCCTCGCGGCCCTCAACAAGATGACGCTCGGCACCAACATCCGTGCTGCATCGGGCAATCCTCTGAGCGCCTTTGCCAGCCACCCGATTTACCTGAACACGGTGAGATACCGATCGGCGGACGCGGCACGAAGGGCACCCTGCCCTACACGTTCCAGCTTCGATGGGCACATGGACTACCCGTGGCAATTCCACGAGAAGTACACGCTTAAGCTCGCCTTCGACGCATTCAACATCTTCAACACGCAGCACCAGACCAACAAGAACCAGAACCTGGATAGCAGCCCCGGCGTCGCCGAGCCCGGACTACGGCAGGCCTTCCGGCTTCCAGGGTCCGTTCTACGCTCGCGCATCGATCCGGCTCGAGTTCTAAAACTCAACCTGCTGATAAACTGGGAGGAGGGGAAACATCCCCTCCTCTCTTTGTTTTTGCTGGAGTAGTCACTTGTCACAAATGCGTCCGTCGGTCGTTTTCCTCTTGTTCTTCACCCTCTTCACCGCAAGTTTCCCTGCCCTTGCTTCAAATTCGGCCAAAAATCTGCCGCCCAATTACCGTCATTGGATTGAAGCTGAAGTTCCGTACATCATTACGAGCGTTGAGAGAAAGCAATTCCTTGCGCTTACCACAGACGAAGAGAGAGACAGCTTCATTACGGCGTTCTGGCGCATTCGCAACCCTGAGCCGGACTCCGGGACGAACCCATACAAGGAAGAACACTACCGGCGCCTGGCATATGCGAACGAGCACTTCGGCAACGCAAAATACGATGATGGCTGGCGGACCGAGATGGGCCGAATATACATCGAGCTTGGCCCGCCGAAGCAGCGCGCGCCCTACCACGAACAGGCGAACCTTCGCCCCATGGAGATCTGGTTTTACGAGGGCAACTCGCCCGCTCTTCCGCCGTACTTCTACCTTCTGTTCTTTAGGCACAGCACCTCGGAGCCTTATCGCCTCTACTCTCCAACCCAGGACGGACCTGCTGCCCTCGTGACGACTGGAAGAGCCGACAACGACAATAAACAGGCACTTGCCTTCATTCGCAGATCTGCGGGCGACGAGGTCGCTAAAAGAACCATGCACCCTGATACCGGGAGAAGCCGCCGATCTCGACAATTTTTCGCCAAGCATGGATTCCGACATGCTGCTGGCGACGCTCAGCAATCTGGCAGACAATCCGATTAACAAGCAAAAGCTTGAGGCCAATCGCCTGCGTGAGCACGTAACCACAAGCATTCTCATCGGCGATCAGAGCATGACGATTGGATATGCGGTATTCAGGGACGACCAGGAGCGACAAACCCTGAGCTATCTTCTGTCATCGATGCTTCCGGATGCGCGCATCATCGGAACGCGTCCTGATGGCGAGCAGTATTACGATCTCTCCCTTCGCACATCGGTACTTACCTCTGAGGGCAAGTCAGTCTATGACATGGAAGATCAGCTGACCGCGAAGTTGACGAACGCCCAGGCCGAGGTTGCCAAAAAGAAGCGGTTTGCTGCGGAAGCCCGCCTTCCTCTGGCCCCCGGAACATACAAGTTGATTGCCACACTGACGAACAATGTGAACCATATCGCGACGCGCCAGCAGGCTTCTGTCACCGTTCCCACAATCAAAAACGAGGGGGTCGGAATTTCGGAGCTGTTGGACTTTACGCCGCCAAACGCTGTGCCGGATCCTATGAATCAGCTTCCATTCAGCATGTCGAAGCTGCGGTTCACTCCTCGAGGGGCGCAGTCTGTTTATCTCCGCGCCGGCGACAAACTGCCACTGGTATTTCAACTTTGGCTTGATCCAAACACGAACGACACACCGGCTGCGGAGAAGATTCATCTGCACTACGTCTTCGGCGCCGTTACGGCCTCCCACGACTCCGCAACTGAAGAGGACGAAGACATCGACGCGTCAAATCGAGACAAGGCAGGAAACCTGGTCACAGGCCACACCCTGAATACCTCGAACCTGACAGTCGGAACATATCGCCTGGTTGTCAGCGCAACCAGAGAAGGTTCGAAACAGCCTTCTTACGCTGCGATGACGCTGCATGTGCAGTCCGTTGCCGACTATAACGATAGTTGGACGGCGTATGGACCAGCCGAACCCGGCGGCATCGCGCTTGATGATTACAAGCGCGGCTTGTCGGCCGATGCGCAGGGCAAAGATGCGATCGCGCAGGACTTTTACGCGCGCGCGGTGGCGGAAGGCCCCGCCGACACAAGACCACTCGAAAAGCTTGCCGATGTCCTTCAAAGGCAGGGAAAGACTGCGGATCTTGCGGCCCTGAGTCAGCAGCCCATGCTCGCTGGGACCGCCGTGGCGCCGAATGCGCTCCTGGCAATCAGCCAGGCGCTTACGACGACCGGGAATCCGAAGGGCGTGGTCCGCATGCTCGAAGCCCAGATCAAGCTTCAGCCGCCGAATGCCGCTCTCTATCGGGCGCTGGCGGATGCGTCAGAAGCAACGGGAAATGCGGCAAGAGCTCGCGATTTGCGCACTCTCGCGGCCAGTGCCAACTAGCGCCGTGCGACGTTCTTCACTTGAAGCGCTGGACGTTGCGCTACCGTTTGGTTGCGGCTTTCTTTGCGGGTGCTTTCTTTCCTGCACTTTTCTTGGCTGGCGCAGCCTTGACGGCAATGACCTTCGCTGCTTTCTTCTTCATCGCGGAATCAGATTTCGCAGATGAGCCCGCAGGCTTCCCTCGGGCGACCCGCGTCCGCTCAGCAAGTGCTGCTTTCAGTTCTGCATCAAACTGGGCCGGGGTGATAGGTCGCGCCGACTTGCGAAGACGCTCAATGTCGTAAAACGCGCGCCGCTCGGCAAGGAACACGTGTGCGACGAAATCCACGTAGTCGAGCAGAATCCAGTCGCCCTGGCGCCGTCCTTCAACAGAGTGAGGATGGACACCAAAGTTCTTCTTCAGTTTGAACTCGATCTCGTCGGCAATCGCGACAGCCTGTCGATCGTTGGTGGCTGAGGTGATCAGGAAGAAATCGGACAGCCCGGAGTCGACAGGATCAAGCTCAAGGATGCGGGTGTCTTCGCCTTTTTTGTCTTCGCAGGCTGCGGCTGCGGCCTGAACAAGAATACGAGTCTGTTCGTGCGCCTGGGGGGTGCTCATTCGGCGGATTTTGTCTCCAGCCTCATCGTAGACTGTCGCACCGTGCGCGGCAAGATGGTCTCCTAATTCGCTCCCGGCGCCAATTGTTCCTGACCCGCTCCCGTCCCTCTCGAAAAGATCCAGGACAGTGGATCGAAGAGAAACGGGGATCAACAGTAGAGGCCGTGAGATGCAATGTATTCGCAAACCGGCTGCGGGCAGCAGGTCATGTCCGATCTGCAGACGACCACTCGCGGCTTGTATTTGGTGGCGAATCTCAGACGCACTGATGTCAACGTGTAGACCCGGGAGAAAGAAGAACGGGGCGCTTTCCCCGGACTCATTCCGTATCGTGTACGTCCGCATGGGGACTCCGCTTCGTCCACTGGTCTCCGTGAAATCACGGTCTATGGAGAGACCGTCAGGCAACTCCCCAGCTAAGTCCTCGAGTTGCTGGCCAGGTCGCGCGGCAACAATGAGGGGCGAAGCAAAGGGAATTTCCGCTCCCCGATGCCAAAACCGCAGGTTGTGGAACGAATCAGCTCCCATCAGGCAAAAGAGTTCTGTTCCAGGCAAAAGCTCTGCACGTAATCGGAGCAATGAGTCGATCGTATAGTTGTGTGTCCTTTCAGTCGCAGGAGCATCGACCAGCGAGATCGAGAAATTTGCCTCACCCTGGATGGCCAACTCGGTCATTGCAAGACGGTCAGTGAAGCTGGCGGTTGAGCCAAGAGGCTTTAGCGGCTGTGTACCGACCGGGGCGAACAGCACAGAATCAAGGACTAGCGCCTCCTGGGCCGCTCGCGCCACTGACAGGTGCCCTCGATGTGGAGGATCGAAGCTGCCGCCGAAAAAGGCGATCTTGCGACCTCGGTGCGTGGGCAGCTTCATGGCTCCATGTTAGAGCGTGTTTCGGCAATGCGCATCCACAAGTCGCGCATTTCACAATGCCCGATTTGTTTTCCAGGCTTCACTCGCGCAATTCAGAGCCCCATTTAGATCGTGTGACACGATGCAATACGAGTGCCATGCTAGCATCGGTTCTACTATGCGATTTGTCCTCGTTCTCTTGGCTGTTTGCGGTGTGGTTGTCTCTGTGATGGCTCTGCAGGTTCACTATTCGGTCTCGACCGCACCCTGCTCAATCAACGAGAAATGGGATTGCGGAATCGTGAACCACAGTCAGTTCGCCGAGATAAAAGGGTTCCCTGTGGCGGCAATCGGTATCATCGGCTATCTTGCGCTTGCCTGGTTCGCGCTCGCGAAACAACGCCTGCTTTTATCTGGAGCTGCCGCAATTGGATTCGCGTACTCCCTCTACCTTGGCTACATCGAAAAGAGCGTACTCGGAGTGTGGTGCCTGTATTGCGTAATCTCGCTGGGCATCATCATGTTGATCACGATTCTTGGTGCAATCTGGGTGGTTGTGGGGTGGGTGGATCGTGAGACCTGATGCACAGGCTACCGCTGCATAGCCTTCCTCCGCGACTCCAATTTTGATGGTCGGCGCACTGGTAAAATTGAAGTGATCTCATGTTCAGAAAAAGATATGCGCGTTGGATGTATGAGTGGGAGACGCGGCTCACCACGCGCGACGAAAACAGAATTGTGCGTCCGCTTGAGTGGGGCTTTGAGTGGATAGAGCCCTTTTTGGCGTCCCACGGCTTCAGCTCAGCCCTGCCTTCCCCTGAGAGCCTTCGCGACGAGTTCGCCGCCGAAGCGGCAATCGTGCGCATCAACCAGATACTCATTCGCCACAGCGACATCTTCTTCGGCTACGAGCGTCCCACCGACTTCCGTTTGGAAGAGCGGCATCCTGAGCTGTTTCCGACCAATGTGAGACCAGAAACGCTTGCCAAAGATGCTGAGATCAAGCAGCTTGCTGCAGAGGGAAAAACTGCAAAAGCACAATTCCTGCGCTTTACCTCGCCGGAGCGGACGCCGTATCCGGAGAACGACCTCGTCAATGCACGGTGGTATCCAGCGCCTGAGCACAAGGATCCGAAACGGCCAAAGCAAGCGATTGTCGTGATGCCGCAATGGAATGCGGATGCCTTCAGTCATAACTCGCTCTGTGCCAATCTTCAATCGCATGGGGATTTCAGCGCTGCGGCTGTCCAAGCCCTATCACGACATTCGACGGCCAGTGGAACTGGAGCGGTCAGATTATGCCGTGAGCGCGAACATCGGCCGCACCATTTCGGCCTGTCGTCAGGCGGTGGTCGATATTCGCTGCTGCGTCGACTGGCTGGAGGAGCAGGGGTACGAGCATTTCGGCGTGCTCGGTACGAGTCTCGGTTCCTGCTATGCCTTCCTGGCCAGCGCGCACGATCCCCGCATCCGCGTGAATGCATTCAACCACGCTTCGACGGCATTTGGCGATGTAGTGTGGGCCGGACAAAGCACACGCCACATCAGGCAAGGACTAGAAGAAGCGGGCCTGACGCAGGACCGCATACGTGCGATGTGGGCGGCCGTCAGCCCCGTGAGTTATTACGACAAGATCATGAGTCCCGAGGCGGCAGGGTCCGACAAGAAGACGCTTGTAGTCTACGCGGACTACGACCTGACGTTTCCCAGGGAATACTCGCTCAAGGTGGTTGAAGCGTTCAGACGCATCGGTCTGAATTTCGAGGCGCGCGTGCTGCCTTGCGGCCACTACACCACCGGCGAGACCCCGTTCCAATACATTGATGGCTGGTATATGGGCTCATTTGTCTATCGCGCGTTTAAGGCGCTGCGTGAGGAAAAAGCCAGGACGGTAAGCGCACCCGCAAATCCAGTCCCCGAAGTGGAAGAGGACCTCGTGCCGCGCTAGCGCATGTCTCTCAGTGGAGTCCGTTCAAATTCAGAGCGCAGCAGTTTGGCTGGGTCCAGATATGCACCCTCCCACCGAACCGCCCAGTGCAGATGTGGACCGGTAACGCGCCCTGTCGCCCCGCTCAGGCCAAGTCGATCGCCCGCGGCAACGCGTTGACCTTCATGCACATCAATCCGGCTGAAGTGCATCGAGAGTGTGAACAGGCCCAGACCGTGATCGATGATGACGCAGTTGCCTTCGTAGTAGAGAGGCCGCGCGAGCACCACCGTGCCGCTGTTCCCCGCACGGACCACTGTTCCCTTGGCCGCGCGGAAATCCATTCCCTTGTGAATGCTCGCGAGCTTTCCGTTGAACATGCGGCGCGTACCGAAGCTGTCAGTCGGAGCGGCTTGAACCGGTGCATGAAAGCTGCCCTTCCACAGTGGTTCAGCGGCGCTCGCGGCGAACACCTTTGCTTTGATTTCAGTGTCGGCTGCGATCTGCTTCTGTTCCTCAGGCCCGGGCTCAACAAACTTTGGGGCAACACTGAGAGTCCCTGTGCGATAGTGGGCCGGATGAATCTCGACTTCTTGACTCAGATCGACCGGCCCGCTGCTGGTATGAACAATGATGTGCAGGGTCGATGGTCCCGGAACAGCTTCGACGTCGGCGCCCGCGAGCGCGAACCAGGTGCCTCTCGAGCTGCGAAAGAACTGAAGCTTGCGGCCGAGCCAATCGCCGTCAACGCTGCTCGCCTCCCCGACTCCGTTGATGCGAATCACCTCCGGTGAGCCTGCCTGCACGTATGAAGGCGTGATCACGACCGGGGCAGATCTTCGCTGGCGGATTGCGCGTGAACGAGTGACGTCGAGACAAGTGCAATAAGTAGACGTGCAAGCCTGAAAGCTCGAGAGCCGGTCATGCGTTCAGCATACCGGCTCCCGTCCCGATTCAAGTTAGTGTACGTGTCTATTTAGGTGCGTTTTTGGCGTTGTGCTTCTGGCGATAGATCTGGCGGCTGGCGCCGTTCTGTTCCTGTTGATCTGACCTTTTTCCTGAGGCGTCAGCTTGCCGCCGTTCGCCTGCGCGGTCGGCATGTACCTGCTGGTTGATGCCCTGTTCGCGATTCTCGGTTCGTGCGGCTTCGCCCGCGGTCATTGACCCGTTGCGTATCCCGTTTGCGATCCGGTCCTGCTGATTCTCGCGGCGCTGCCCGACTTCATTGTTGCCGTAGTGAGCCTGCGCGGCGTTGTGCTTGTCGTTGTAGATCGACTTGCTCATGTTGTTCTGCTGCTGGTTGACCTGCTGGCGCTCCTGCTGCGTGAGCTTGCCGCCGTTGGCGGCGCGGTCGTCCTTGATTTCGCGGTTCACGTTGGCTTCGCGAGACTCCAGGTTCTTGGTTTCGCCCGCGGTAAGCTGGCCAGATTGAACGCCGTTTGCGATGCGCTGCTGTTGATCTTGCCGGCGATCGTTTACTGAACCTTCTTTTGGGGTCTGGGTAGAATTGGGTTGTGCAGCAGGCTGGCTTTGCTGCGCGAATAGCGGGGCCGAGGCGAACAGAGTAGCCAGGGCAAGTGTCGAGAGTGTCCGGTGCATGTCGTTCCTCCAGGGGCCTTGCCTACTGATCTCAGGCCCGATATGGGTCAGAACCCATGCTCCCAGGAAAAGTTTTTGACAGTCTAGAATTTCCCGGGCGAGGTAAGCACCAAAGTCATGGGACACTCTTCCAGATCAACGCCGGAATAGAAAATCTGTGTAACCAACGTCCAGGCCGCAGCCTCCAATTGTGCATGGTGTTGGCCATGCCCATGCATCGTAGGACCGCATTTGGAACTTTGCTTCTGACGCTGCTGTGCGTTTCCTTCATTCCTCCTGTACTCGCTCAGCCGGGGCCTGCGCCCTCTCCTCGCCGGCCGGTCCTCGTAGAGCTGTTTACCTCGGAGGGTTGCTCTGATTGCCCGCCCGCCGACGCGCTGTTGGCGAAATTGGATGCTACGCAATTCGTTCCAGGCGCGCAGGCCATCGTGTTGAGTGAACATGTCACCTATTGGAATCAGCAAGGCTGGCGCGATCCGTTTTCATTGGAAGAATTGACGGCACGGCAGGAGCATTACGTGCGCCGCTTCGGGCTTGACTCAAGTTACACGCCACAAATGGTCGTCGACGGAGCCGCCCAGTTTGTGGGCAATAACCCACGCGCATTGAGTCTCGGGGTGGCCAGCGCCGCAGCGTCACCGAAGAAGGCGCTAGCGATCGAGAACGCACATTCTGACAACGGTACGGTTCAGTTTTCGGTGAGTGCGTCAGCGGATGCCGGTGAGCGACTCGTGGCGGTACTGGCCGCAAATGCAACCCACTCGGAGGTCTCTCGCGGCGAAAATGCCGGCCGTACGCTATCCCACGTTGCAGTGGTGCGGGTGATGACAGAGTTTGGCCCCGATGCAGTCGATGGGCGTCATCTTAAGCTTTCGGCAAAGAGCGTTTTGCGTGGAGACGAAGACAAGGGCCCGATCCGGCTGGTCGTGTTCCTGGCTGATCGCAAGACGGGAAAGGTGGATGCCGTGGCCGAAGAGACCCTCCAGGAGCAGGACACAATGAAGCCGTGATCTCCCGCTCCGAGCCAATCTTCTCCAATAGTCTCCGGAATCCGCCCAAATGTCCTAGAATTTTTATTATGACTGACCGCATGGCTCTTTCCCTCGCCCAGGCCGATCCCGAAGTTGTTGCTGCCATTGACCACGAAACCCTCCGCCAGCATGAAGGGCTGGAGATGATTGCAAGCGAGAACTTCGTCTCAGAAGCTGTTTTGGAAGCTGCCGGCTCGGTCTTCACGAATAAGTATGCCGAAGGTTATCCGGGACGCCGCTATTATGGCGGGTGCGAATTCACCGACGTGGTGGAGAATCTGGCGCGCGACCGCGCCAAACAGATCTTCGGCTCAGAGCATGCGAACGTGCAGCCTCATTCCGGCTCGCAGGCAAACGCGTCTGCGTACATGGCGGTTCTGCAGGCGGGCGACACGATTCTTGGTCTTGATCTTGCGCACGGTGGACACCTGACCCACGGCCACAAACTGAGTTTCAGCGGAAAGCTCTACAAGCCCACCTTCTACACGGTGCGACGCGACACGGAACTCATCGACTACGATGAGCTCGAAGCGATTGCTGAACGCGAGAAGCCGAAGGCAATCATCGGTGGCGCCAGCGCGTACCCGCGGCTCTGGGATTTCGCACGCATGCGCCAGATCGCCGATAAAGTTGGCGCGGTTTACATCTTCGACATGGCACATATTGCCGGGCTCGTTGCCGGGGGCGCGCATCCATCGCCAGTGCCTCACGCGCACATCACAACCACAACGACGCATAAGACGTTGCGTGGACCACGCGCGGGCCTGATCCTCTGCGGTCAGGAATTCGCAGCCGCTGTCGACAAGGCAGTGTTCCCAGGCCAGCAGGGTGGTCCGCTGGTGCACATTATTGCGGCAAAGGCTGTGGCGTTTGCAGAGGCATTGCGGCCTGAATTCAAGTTGTATGCGGCACAGACCGTGTCCAACGCCAAAGCCCTTGGCTCGAGTCTTCAAGAGGCTGGATTCCGCCTGGTCTCGGGCGGGACTGACAACCATCTCTTGCTGGTCGATGTCTTCGAGAAAGGCATTTTAGGTTCGGAGGCCGAACTTGCCTTGGGTAAGGCCGGCATCACTGTCAACAAGAATGCGATTCCATACGACACGAATCCGCCGCTGAAGCCTTCCGGTATTCGCATTGGCACACCGGCACTGACGACCCGCGGAATGAAGGAATCGGAGATGCGCATCATCGGAAAGTGGATAGCCAAGGCTCTCGAACAACGCAAAGACGATGCGGCCCTCGAACGCATCCGCCGCGAGGTTGCAGAGCTGGCTAACATGTTTCCGCTCTATGCGTGGCGGCGCGCTCCAGTTGCAGTGGGCGCCTGAAACCGCTTTTCCATGACGCACTTAAGTAACGCAACCCGCATGCGAATGTGGGGTTAGGGTAAGTGTGTTCAGCAGTATCTTCAAAGTAAACGCATCTCCATTCTGTTGCTGTTTGCTGAGCCAGAAGATTTCTGAGGGGGAACAAATGCGCGCAGCGCAAATTACTCTTATAGTATTGCTCGCTCTCTCCTTGCCGGCATTTGCTGAGCATGATGGTGATTATGGAAACCCTCACGGAGGACCTCCGGGACATGGACCGAAGGAGTTTCACGGGAGTCCCCATCAATACGATGAGCACCACGACTTCAAAGATCGCGATGATCATCCGGACTATCCGCACGTCGAAGGTGGGGTTTGGATCGGCCATGACACAGGCCGGTATGACGAGCACTACATGGTCAAGCACGCGTGGGCGCTGGGCCATTATAGAGGCGGATTCGGGCCAGAGCACGTGTGGCATTTGGCGGGAGGCCAGGCCGGTCGCTTCTGGTTCAATGGCTGGACCTGGGCCGTTGCGCCGTACGACGCTGTCTACTGCGACAACTGGTATTGGGATAGAGATAACGTCTCGATTTACCAGCGATCCGGACCACGCTGGCTGGTATCTCGCTTACAACATCCGGCTCGGCACCTATGTGCACGTGATGTACATGGGAAAGCCGAAGGGATAAAAGCAAATAGAAACGACCGATGCTGCATCCAATTAGAGGGGGGCGGGCTGAGTGCCTTGCCCCTTTTTTCATTACAACGTTGCAGACTGTGGCTGTGTTGGGATCGGCCTTTATTCAAATGGAGATTAGAGGCAGAAGCCGGTTCTACGGAATAGAAGAACACAACTTGCAATTAGCTTTGGTGTTTACCTGAGTGCAGTCGGGATGATATATCGGCGGATAAAGCAGAATCTCACCATTGAAGTAGGGACGACCACCGCCGAGGCATCCAGGAGGTTACATGCGCACAGCGCAGATATTCTTGATCGCTTTGCTCGCTGCTTCTTTACCGGCGTTCGCTCAACCGCAGCAGGAACATCACCAAACGGCGCCCCCGCCTTCTCAACAGGAACATCATCAACCAGCGCCTCCGCCATCTCACGGACCGGCTCCGTATCACGGGACACCCCGCCCCACACCACAACCTCACCAGGGCGATGTGAAAGCAGAGCCGCAACGGCACTACAATGACAAGCCAGGTCATCCCGATGCTCCACATGTGGACCCGGGGAATCAGTGGGTCGGTCATGACACGGGTCGCGATGATCCGCACTATCACATGGACCATCCGTGGGAGCATGGCCGCTTTACCGGCGGATTTGGGCCTGCACACAGATGGCGTCTTGCCGGTGGCGGACCGAGCCGCTTCTGGTTCAACGGCTGGTACTGGAGCGTTGCGCCCTGTGATCTGGGCTATGCCAGCGGCTGGAATTGGTTTGGCGATGACATCATCATCTACGAAGATCCAGACCATCCCGGATGGTATCTCGCCTACAACGCGCGCCTCGGAACATACGTTCATGTCGAGTATCTTGGTCCGATGTGAGGGGCGCTACGAAAGGGATGCGAGGGCAGGCCTGATCGCCTGCCCTCTACCGATTTCTGCGCAATAACTCCAGAGTCGCGCGGATATACATGCAGGCGCTGAAGGCGATAAGATTGGCAGTCTGCCAGGAGTTAGTTGCAAGGATGTATGGAGCGCCGAGGTAGCGTGACCGCTTCACAAATCTCCATGCAGATCCGAAAAGGAACCGGTGATGAACTTTTCAAAAGCCCGCTGGATCTCTCACCCGCACGTGCTCTGCGCCCTTTCACTCGCTCTAACGCTCCCATTTCTGAGCCCGGGCTCGGCTGCACAGTCCACTACGATCGTGTTGACTGGGGCTGATCGGAGACCTGCAACATCGCTGGGTGGCGAGTGGGCCTCAATTGTCGATCCCTATTTCTCGGGCCTCTTCAGCTTTCATCATGAAGAGAAGAAGAACGGCTTCTTTCTGAATCAGAAGGCGAAACCGGGCGATCCATTTCCGATCGAGTATGACTTCTCCAAGGCGCCGAAGCTCAATGTGCCGGGGGACTGGAACACGCAGCGCGACACGCTGTTTTTCTATGAAGGCCCAATCTGGTATCAGCGCGACTTCACTTATCAGCCGAAACCGCGCACGCGAATCTTCCTGCACGTGGGCGCGGCGAATTACCACTCCTGGTTCTGGGTGAATGGAAAGAAAGTGTGCGAGCACGAGGGTGGATTTACCGCGTTTAATTGCGACGTGACTTCAGCGGTGCACGAAGGCGGCAACTTCGTCGTGGCTGCTGTGGACAACACCCGGCACGAAGACAATGTTCCCACTCTGGAGACAGACTGGTGGAACTACGGGGGGCTTACTCGCGAGGTTTCGCTGATTGAAGTCCCGGAGACCTTTGTTGATCAATACGACCTGCACCTGAGTCGCACTGCGCCTGAAGTAATCGAAGGCTGGGTGCACGTGGTCGGCACCACCGACGAGCGCGTCGAGGTTGAAGTTCCAGAACTCGGTGCAAAGACTGCGTCCCCGATAGGCCAGGACGGCCGTGCACTGATTCATCTCAGCGTGAAGGGATTTGAGCGCTGGTCTCCCGAGAACCCAAAACTCTACAAGGTTGAAGTTCGCGCAGGCGCTGACTCAATCGATGAAATCATGGGATTTCGCACGATCCAGACACGCGGAACGCAGATTCTGCTAAACGACAAGCCGATCTTTCTTCGTGGAGTTTCAGTGCACGCTGAGGCTCCCTATAGAACGGGCCGCGCTTACTCCGACAAGGACGCGGAGACCTTGCTTACATGGGCCAAAGAACTTGGATGCAACTTCGTGCGACTCGCCCACTATCCACACGATGAAACCATGTTGCGAGCGGCTGATCGCATGGGCTTGCTCGTGTGGTCCGAGAATCCAGTGTACTGGGCATTGCAATTTGACAACCCGAAGGTGTTTGCCAAAGCGAAGCAGCAATTAGACGATGAGATTGACACCTCACGCAATCATGCAGCCATCATTCTTTGGTCGATGGCCAATGAGACCCCGAACACACCCACGCGCACAAAATTCATAGAGGCATTGGCCACCCGGGCGCGTGAACTCGATTCATCCCGCCTCATCACGGCAGCACTGCTGGTGCGTGGCGAAGGGCATACGAAGATAGTGGATGACCCCTTGGGATCGGCGCTCGACGTCATTGGTGTGAATGAATACATCGGCTGGTACGAACAGCATCCTGAGACTGCGGACGTGACTGATTGGCGCATTGCATACGACAAGCCATTGATCGTCAGTGAGTTTGGTGGAGGCGCAAAGGCCGGGTTGCATGGCGGCGAAAATGATCGGTGGACGGAAGAGTACCAAGCGAGCATCTACAGGCACCAGTTAGGCATGCTCAATCGCATCGCGCAGCTCAGAGGGATGAGTCCCTGGATACTCATGGATTTTCGTTCACCGAATCGACCCTTAGTCGGTATTCAAGATGAATTCAACCGGAAGGGTCTTATCTCAGACCAGGGTCAAAAGAAGCAGGCGTTCTATGTCTTGCAGAAAGCATACAAAGAAGGGACTGTCGGGAAAGCAGACTAAGTTGCGCCCGGTAACACAATTCATGTTACTGGATCCGGGTAGGCATAAGGACTGGCATGATTTATCCTCGTCGTATGTCAATTGAATCCATTCTCGCTGAAATCGACGCGGAGATAGCAAGACTGACACAGGTTCGCGCACTTCTTGCCGGCTCCGCGAAAGTTGCATCCACAATCATTGATCGAAGAACAAAGAAAGCCCCCGGTAGAACACCGAAGAAGCGGGTGCTTAGCGCGGAAGCGAGAAAGCGTATTGCGGATGCGCAGCGCAAGCGTTGGGCTGCGCAGAAAGCCAAGTCGAAGAAGGAATCCTGACTTCTTTCACGACTCACGGCATTATTGGGAAAGCACGAGTCTTTATCATTCTTCGCGGGGCAGTATATCTGCCCAGTTGACTCACTGTGTCATTTGCGTGCCGAGCGTGGCTATTGAGCTAGAGCACCCGAGCCGACGCGCTTGTGTGTCTTGATTGAATCCAGGTGTCAGTGGTCCTTCACTTACGCCGAGACTAGCGAATGACGGAGAACTCCTTCAGTCGGCCGAAAGACGAACAGGTAATCATTTACCACGTTTCGACGGCGAGAATGTCTGGCGGGCCGGAGTGGCCCTCAATGACTTGTGTTTCGATTACGGCCTCGAGATTCAATTTTTCCCAGCTTGCCGGAGCCTTCGACAAAAGCGTGTTGAGATATACAGGGTTATAGAGGATCTCGCCCGCTGCTTCGGTGCCTTCCTCTGAGATTCCTGCGGCGATGATGACCGGTTGGCCTGTAGTGCTGTCGTGAATTCGAGCCACGATCGCGTAATCACGGGACAGCTTTTGATAGGGAAGATCCCACGCGGTGGCCCAGGTGGTCTTCTCCTTGCTTTTGCGGTCGACGATCAACGCCTCGCCGTCCTTTGATTCGAAACCGAAGCGCAACTTCTGCGTAACGCGCAAAGTCCAGATGTTGTCAAACGCCCCAATCAACACAATCGGACCCTCCCGAAGCTGCGCGAAGCTCGCTTCAGAAGCAGGAACTACGCGAAAGCTCTTGTGCCGTGCTTCGAGAGCGGCGGCGGTGCGCGTAAGGGTAATCACATCGGCCAGCGCCAGGTTGCCCGAGAAGTGCAAGCGGACGTACAGCTGCTGAGGCTGCGAAGGCGGACTCACCGGGGCGTCGAAGGAATCGATAGAGTCCATGTTGATGTTCTTGGCGGGCTCGCCAAGGCAGAACGTCGTTGGGCTGGCGCTAGACGTAAACGGCTCCCAAAATCGGTCCATGTTCGATAGCGGCTCAACCGGCGCTGGTGGGTGGATTCGAAGGCCAATGCTGATGCCCGCCGCGCAAGCCAGGGCCGCCAGGCCGGCAATCGGGATCCAGCGAAGTCGCCGGCGGGTGGGAGCTTCCTCTTGGGGCGGATTCGTGGTCGCAGGTGCCTGAACTAGTTCCGGCTCAGCCACAGGAACTTGACTTTCGGCGGCGGGCGCGGCTGGAAGCCGAAAGACCGGGACATAAGAGCCGATCGGCAGTTCGATCACCAGTTCGCCGCTGTGGGAGCTGTCGTAGTAGTAGATCGAAAGCCGCTTACGCACCTCTCCTGCCGTAATGCGGACCACTGGATCCGCGTTGGCATCGTAGGTGGGCGACCTCCCGAAAACCTCGATCCCGATGCTTCGCTCCTTTAGCTCGGACGCATTCCCAAGGAGTGTCTGCTCGACCGTATACGCCAGGAGCGCCGGATAACGCTTGCTGTTGGCAAATAGGGGATGGACAAGAAGTCGTGACAGCTGTTCGCGAATCGCAGCAGGATCAGAAGCGAGTGTTAACTGCTCCATCTCCTGCATGGATTTCGGCGCCAACGGCATTTCCACTCCTTACGGCTCAAAGCCCTTACGGGCAAGCGCTCTAGGCTCAGTTCGCACCAGCCGCTCAGACAAGGTGCTGTTTGCGAACATTAAGCTGCAATCGGCGGGTCGGACGCGATCAAGATTGCGCGTTCCCCCTTGAGCCAACGACATGGGTGTGTGGGAGTAACGTGCTATGCCAGGCTCGAAACCTTCCGCATTGCGTATGATACGTCCCACACTTTACCTTGTCCAGATTTGAATAAGCATTTGATATGTATGATCTTATGACCTTTGCGCACAATGTGCTACCCGATGAAACCTAGCACCGCTACAACAATGTTTCTATATTTATCTCCGGTCCAGAAAAAGTGCCTGAAGTGTGTCCCACCGAGGGCGCGTTTTCTTGTGATTGCGGCTCCTCGCCCCTCCGTTTACCAGACCTGGATCGATCCAGGCAGGACTAACGGGGGGCGCTTTTTTTGTGAGGAAGATTTTCGTGACGTCACTCCCATTCGCTGCCATCTCCGCATGGCCTCGCACTTCCGGGTCCCCGTCCTTTTCGCCGACCGCGTACCAAACTCACGCATTAACCTAGCCCGTTGCTTCAAAGAGAGGTTCTGAACTTCATGCCCATCCGTTCGACTGTGAAATCAATTCTGATGTCTTTAATCGCCTCCGCAGCACTTGCCGTGAGCGTGGCAGCGCAACCCACCCCGATCACACAAGCTGAGGCGCATCGCCGAGCAGAGGCACTGCTCAAGCAGATGACCGTTGATGAGAAGGTCGGACAGATGAACCAGTCATCGGGCGTCGTCATGCCCATGCTCGGCAGCTCCAAGCCGGACGATCTGATTGTCCAGGGCAGGGTCGGCTCAATCCTCTGGCTCATCGATGTAAAGGAAATTAACCGCCTCCAGCATCTCGCTGTGGATAAGTCCCGGCTGCATATCCCAATCCTCTTTGGATTCGACGTGATCCACGGCTACCGGACAGTCTTCCCGGTTCCTCTCGCGATGGCGTCTTCATGGGACCCGTCAGTGGAGGAAGCTGCGCAGCATCTGGCCGGGCAGGACGCGCGGGCCGCGGGTATTCAGTGGACGTTTACCCCCATGGTCGACATCGCTCGCGACGCGCGCTGGGGACGGATCGTGGAGGGCGCGGGAGAAGATCCCTATCTGGGGGCGGCCATGGCTCGCGCGCAGGTCCACGGCTTTCAGGGCGAAACAATCGGACCAGATAGCGTTTTGGCATGTGTGAAGCACTACGCCGGCTACGGCGCGGCCGATGGCGGCCGTGACTACGACTCCTCTTACGTCCCTGAAGTCCTCATGCGCAACGTCTATCTCGTGCCCTTCCATGCGGCAGAAGAAGCCGGCGCAGGAAGCTTCATGAGCGCATACATGGACCTGAACGACGTCCCGGCTTCCGGCAATCACTGGCTGCTCACTGACGTCCTGCGCAAAGAGTGGGGATTCAAGGGCTTCGTGGTCTCCGACGCATTTGCCGTCCAAAGCCTGCAGACGCACGGTTACGCAAAGAATCCCGAGGACGCTGCATATAAGGCAGTCAATGCCGGGCTAGACATGGACATGGCCAGCCAGACCTACACAAAGAACCTCGCCAAACTTGTAGCCTCCGGAAAAGTCACTGAATCTCAGTTGGACGCCGCGGTAATGCCAATTCTCGAAGCCAAGTACCGGCTGGGCCTCTTCGATAACCCATACGTCGACGAGTCAAAGGTCGACGCGACGCTTAACCGGCCCGAGGGATTGGAGCTCGAACGGAAGGTAGCGGGCCGTTCGATGGTGTTGCTGAAGAACGACAACCATACTCTGCCACTGAGCAAGAGCCTCAAGAAGGTCGCCGTGATCGGAACACTGGCCGATTCTACTCGCGATATCGAGGGCGGTTGGACGGTCGAGGGCCTGTTTGGCGGCGGCTCAAAGAGCCATCCGGTGACAGTGTTGGAAGGCCTGAAGAACAAGCTGGGGCCGGGCGTGCAGGTGACTTACCTGGCGGGCCCCGGATTTTCGCGGGTGTACATGGGGCTCCTCGATCAATTTGCAGGCACCAAACAGGTTCCACCGCCAACACCGGCCGAGACGGCAGACTGGGTGGCCAAAGCGAAGCAGGCTGCTTCGGAGGCGGACGTGGTTGTTGCGGTGCTGGCGAGAACTGGCCTCGATGAGCAGCGAAGCAGCTTCACGCGCCACGCTGGATCTTCCGGGAATCCAGGAGCAGATGCTGGAAGCAGCCGCCTCAACCGGCAAGCCCGTCGTGCTGGTCCTCGAGAACGGCCGTCCCGTCGACATTCGCTGGGCCTCAGAGCACGTGCCGGCAATTCTTGAAGCGTGGTATCCCGGTACGCAAGGCGGCAACGCCGTCGCGGATGTTCTGTTCGGTGATGTCAACCCAGGCGGAAAGCTCCCGTTAAGCTGGCCTCGGGTGGCAGGGCAGGAGCCGATCTACTACAACCACAACCTGACGCATGAGCCTGAAGATCGCCCCGGATTCACCTCGCGCTATTGGGACATCTCGAGCAAGCCGCTCTATCCCTTTGGCTACGGGCTCAGCTATACAAGCTTCAAGTTCGACCACCTGCGGCTCAGCAGGACAAGTATGAAGTCCGGCGAGTCTAGCGACGTTGAGGTTGAGGTGACAAACACGGGCAGTGTGGCCGGAGACGCGGTCGCGCAAATCTACATTCACCAGCGTGCGGGATCGGCCTCGCGGCCGGTCCGTCAATTAAAGGGATTCAAACGCGTCACACTTAAGCCAGGAGAAACGCAGACCCTCAAGTTTCCGTTGGGCAAGAGCGAGCTCGAATTCTGGAGCCCGCAAACGAAGGCCTGGGCTGTTGAGCCTGGAACGTTTGATGTGTGGGCCGGGGAAGACTCGACCGCCAGCATGCATGCGGAGCTGACGGTTACAGAGTAGTTTCCAAAAGCTGAGATCGCATCCGCCTCCACAAACCGAAGCAGATGAGACGACACACTGGGTGCTCCATTCATGACGCAGTTTCATCGCGTCATGAGTGGGAAACCGCGAACCTGCCCCGCGGTCATCTCGCAACCGAAGCGAAGGGATGGGAGATGAGTGACCTGCACTCGTTTCTTGCCTGCATGACCCCAACGCCGATTACCCAACCTAAATCCCCGCTTGCAGATCATTTCCCTCCCGCGCCGCACAATGGAAGTTGCAGGCCGCTGATCTCTGAAAGTCGAAGCTGAGAGCTAGAAGCTAAGAGCTGCTTCTCGCATCTAACTCCTTTCCTGAGAGGAATTTAGCGCCACTGACATAACCCGTTCAAAATAAGTAATTTACTTACAGAGACGGGGAGGGGGGTGCGGCACCGCGGCGGTGGTACAGACCAGGGATATGACTGACATTTTGACCCGGAGACATTCCTAACACCGCGACGAGGGGTGAGGGGGCGCAGCGCGCCATCATAGATTTTGCCCCTGACCTGACCACTGAAGTCAGAAGCTAAGAGCTAGAAGCTAGGAGCTGTCCTTCTCCCTTAACTCCTTTGTTGAGAGGAATCTGCGGCTAAGTCCAATGCTGAGAGGAATTTGGCGCCACACCCCTCTCCTAACCGATTGAAAATAAGGAATTTCCTTACAGAGATAGGGGAGGGGGGTAGGCCATCCCAGGTGGCACAGACCGGGGACATTCCTGACACGCGACGAGGGGTAGGGCCACCGGCACGCGATACTGATCATTAACCCTGGCCCTGGCCTCTCTGACTCCTAGACTAACCCCGGAAAGTCAGAAGCGGAGAACTGGAAGCTAGAGGCTGGGAGCTGTCTTTCGCCCCTAACTCCTTTACTGAGAGGAATCTGCGGCTAAGTCTAATGATGAGAGGAATTTGGCGCCACACCCCTCTCGTAAAGGCAATAATATACTTGGCGCACCATAGACGAAGTGGGTCTATGATGGCCGTATGCCATTAGAGAGAGCTATCGCAAAGTTAGACTGGGCTAGCGAACACTTGGATCATCTTGGGGAAATCTATCTCCCTTACCTCAAGACCCACCCATATGAGTTCGTGCCCGATCCAGACAGTCGCTTTGAGAAGGATGGGGAGGATTGGGCTTATGGCACTTTCGCTCCGAGGGAGGGTGATAAGGTTCTTTCCAACATCAGTTTGATGGTCGGAGACGTGGTATCCAATCTTCGTTCCTCTCTTGATTATTTGGTATGGGAACTCGTGCTCGCCAACAACAGCACCCCAACGACTGCAAATGCCTTCCCCATTTGCGATACCGTCAACTCGTTCGGAAGCGAACTCCAGAAGGGGAGACTCTCTGGAGTTAAGCCCGCAGTCGTCTCCTTGGTGGAGAGCATGCAACCCTACCACAGTGGGGACAAGTCTCATGAGACCTTCTTCTGGGTTCTCCACCATCTGTCCAACGTAAACAAGCATCGTCGCGTTTTGGGTATTTCCGTTAAGTCGGTCATTCCGCCCTTGGACATGGAAATCGAAACTTCCCCGGAAGGCATGACTTTCGCGAGAATCAACCCTCCCATCAGCCTCAAGCCGAATACAAGACTCGGTCCTTACAGGTTCGTTGGAAGCCATGTGGAGGTGGATCACAATCTCATGGGCTACATAGCTTTTCAAGAAACTCTTATAGAAGGCTGGGAGCCTTGGAGCCTCTTGGACAGAATGAGAGATTACGTTCGGCAAGAATTGATGAAGTTCGGAAGGTTCTTTTAGCATGTCCGCGCTTTCCGGCGGATCGTGATACACTCCGCCCTAGTGGCGGAGAAATGCCAACTTAGAATTTAGATTTAAATACCCGCCTGCCAGGGCGAGGTAGGTTCGATGCTCCCAAGCGAATCTTCGCACGGAGTGTGGCCAGAATGCAAACGAATAGAGATCGATCTTTTGAAGACATTCTGCGCGCAGTTATTGTCCACGAAGAGATTCTTCGTCAAGTTCTGTCGAAAAAGAAACCAAGAAAACGATCTGTGAAAAAGGTACAAAGAATACAGGCTTAACCGCGAGCGCATTCTGCGTTTTCTTGGGCCTCGTTGATCCATAACCAAGCAATCGCTCATATGCCTTGTTCTCTATCCATATTCCTCCCGCCTCGACTCCATGCAAGGTGACGGTATACGCTGCTTCTTTGCTGTTCTGTATCGCTACTATGATCTTCTTTCCGATTAGGTCTTCAAGCCTTTGCATCTCGTCCCTTTCTTGTTAGCTGTCGGGTTTGTTGCGCTATGATAACGTCATGAAGCCACCGCCCCACAATCCCGAATTCGCACGCTTCACAGAGGCCATGCGCTCGATTGTGAAAGTGTCGAAAACGGAGATAAGCAAGCGTATTAAGGCAGAGAAAAAGCGGAAGACTAAGGCTTCCGCTTCCCGCGTCCCTGCCTCTTCTTAGAAGGCTTCCGCCCCTCCCACCTTGCCGGTCAGTTCTGCATAGGTTAGGCGCTTTCCTGCCGCCTGAATGACTGCCAGCGCGAAGCGATCCGCGTCGGTGCAGTGGATTATCCTTCGTGGCCCGGTTGTTGTAACGGAAGACCTGTTCATCGACGTAGGCGTCAAGGTGGAATGGCTCAACTGCTACATACGTGCCATTCAATCCCCGCTTCAGGAGTGACCAGAAGTTCTCGATTCCCTGTGTGTGGACGCGACCGCGCACATACTCCGTCAGATGGTTCACGGTGCGATGCGTGAAGTTGTTCACATCCTCTAGGCCGTCGTAGCCGACGTGCTGATCTGTGAAGATGTGGGCATTGTGGCCTACATTCTTCAAAATCTCCGTCTGTAGCGTTTCACGCTTTACGTTCGGGATAACCTTGGCACGGACCTTCCGAGTCTCGCGGTTCAGCATTCCCATGACTACGGTTTTGTTCTTGAGATTCGTTTCGTATCCTTCCATGCGGTCGATGGGAACCTGAGCGCGAAGGGCCATTGCACGCTTGCGGTGCATGTTCTTCATCTTCCCGCCCACGAATGTCTCATCGACCTCGATAGGGTTTCCCCAGTGGCTTCCCATTGTCCCGGCACGATCCTCTCGCAGCGCCAAGCGGATGCGATGCAGCATGAACCATGCCGACTTCTGCGTGACCTTCAGGTCGCGAGCCAGTCTCATAGCTGCTGATGCCGTTCTTGCAGTTCACGACCAGCCAGATCGCGGTCAACCATTTATCCAGCGGAATCGCGCTAGTCCTCGAAGACGCTGCCAGTCTTCACGCTGAATTGCTTGTGGCAATCCTTCGCCATGCACTTCCAGATGCGGCGGGAACTGAGGTAGGAAACCCGCTTCCCATCGCAGTATGGGCAAGTGACACCTTCGGCCATCGCATTGACGCCACGAAGTCTACACATACGTCAAGATCAGCGAAGTAGCGAGTCGCTTGCAGGAGGCTTTTCGGGAACTCTTTATCGTTTTCCATGACATAACCATTATGCCTAAAGCTTTATGGTGTGTCAAGTATATTTATGCCCTCGTAAACAACTGAAAACAAGGAATTTCCTTACAGAGATAGTGGAGGGACTCCCCCGATGACTTAGCGGGGGCCGCTCTTGGCCCTGGAGTTTCCGATCTGGCCGCCGCTGCTGAGCTCTGTTCCAACTAATTGGCGCGAAGCGATACCGTGGGGTTGATCCGTGATGCGCGGCGCGCTGGGATGTACCCCGAGAGCGCAGCGACCGCAAGAAGAACAACAGACATCGCAATGTAGGTGAAACCGTCCCATGGCGATGTGGCAAAGAGCAGGGACGCGATAAGGCGCGCCACGGCAAGGGAGGCGGCCGCACCCAGCACCACACCGATCATTGCGAGACGCAGTGTCCCTGCCAGAACCCGGCGCTGCACATGACCGGCGCTTGCCCCCAGGGCCATGCGAATGCCGATTTCCTGCGTCTGGCGCGTGACGGAATAGGAAATCACGCCATAGATACCGAGCGCCGCCAGTAGCAACCCAAGGGTTGCGAATCCTGCGACGAGCAGCATGAAAAATCGGCGCGGCGAGACAGCATGACTGACCAGCATCCGTATGGGCTTGAACTCCGCTGCGGGCTGCTTCGGATTCAGGTCGCGCAGAGTGCGCAAGACCGTTCCAGCGAGTGTCGCGGGCGGCAGACGGGATCGGATGACGAGTTCAGCACCTGCAGGGCTCGCCTGAGTTGCCGGGTAATAGATCTGCCAGCCGGCTTCTCCATCCACGTTCTCTTCGTGGACGTCGTCAGCAACGCCAACCACGAGAAGGTTGTTTTCGCCATTGGTGAGGATCTTGCCCACGGCATCGCCGTCCGGCCAATTTGCGTAGGTAGCCAGGAAACGAGCGTAGGCATCGTTGATCATGATGACGCTTTCGGTCTTTGGCGAGTCATCCCACGAAAAATCACGACCGCGCAACCTGGTGCCCATGGCCCGCAGATACCCCGGCGTTACAACGTACACCAGCGGACCAGCTGGCATCTTGTCCGGGCGCTTGACGCTTTTTGGGAAAGGTGTTCCCCAGGCGCGGTTCTGACCAAGCGGAAGGTAGTCGACGATGCCCGCAGCCTCAACGCCGGGAATGGAGCCGACGCGTGCGAGAACCTGCTGGAAGATTGCGGTGCGTTTTTGCACCCTGGCATCGTCGTTCGGTGCGGAGTCATCGTATTCCACTTTCACAGCCGCGGCGCGATCGGGCTCGAAGCCGAGATCGACACTGAGGACGCGCATGAAGCTGCGCAACAGGAGGCCTGCACCTACGAGCAACATGCAAGCCAGGGCGACTTCAGAGACAACAAGAATGGCGCGTGTACGCTCGTGTTTGCGGCTCTGGCTGGCTCCGGGGCCGGCGTCCTTGAGCGCTTCATGCAGATTGCCGCCGGCCATTCGCAGACCGGGAACAAGGCCGAAGAGCACTGCGGCGAAAACAGCAATGAATACAGTCCAGCCCAGAGCGGCGCCGTCGATGTGCACCGCGCTGAGCAGTGGCAGAGCAATCGCTCCCTGATGCGCGAGCCACCTGACGAGGATGATCGCAAGGCAAAGCCCAAGTGCTGCGCCTGCGCTGGAGAGAACAAGGCTCTCGGTCAGAAGCTGACGTACAATGCGGCCACGACTTGCGCCGAGAGCGCCACGCATGGCGAATTCCTTGCTGCGAGCAGCCGCGCGGGCAAGAAGGAGATTGGAGAGATTGACGCAGGCAATCAGCAGAATTGCCCCGACGGCGGACCACAACACCACCAGCGACCGGCGCAGCTTCCCGCTCACGTAATCCTTTAGCGGCACGGGGACCACTGCGTCCTTGTAGTCGCCGCACGATCGCGGGTACTTGTTGTTCCAGCACATGTGCGGAGCGGCCAGGCGCGCATCCTCGCGCGCTTGTGCGAGTGTCACACCTGGCTTGAGCCTGCCAATCATCGTGATGATGTTTCCCCAGTCACGAGGAGGACCGTAGAGGTTTAAGGGAGTAATGGCGTCCACCTTGGTGCCCGGGGCAAAGACCGCTCCGAAATCGAAAGAGCCGGGCAGGACGCCGACGACCGTCGTCTGACGGCCGTTTATGTCGAAGGCTTTTCCCACAATGCTGGGATCAGCGGCAAATTGGCGACGCCACCAAGCATCGCTGAGAAGGATGACCGGCGCTGCACCGTTGCGCGCATCTTCGGTCGTGAATGCGCGTCCCATCGCCGGTTGCACTCCAAGCAGCTGAAAGAAATTCGCGATGACATCGATGCTTGTAGCAGGAATGGGCGCGCCGCCGAGATTGAGACTCAGGTTACCGGGGCTGGAGAAGGCGAAATATCCGGTGACGTCCTGATAAGAGCGGCTCTGGACGCGGAACTCATCGTATGCATCGGTGGAATAGGTTGCGCATGAAAGGCCGCACTTTTGCGGCGGTGGTGCTATCCAGACAAGTTCGTGGGCGTTTCGGAATGGCAGTGGGCGCAGCAACATTGTGTTGACGACGCTGAAGACGGCGATATTGGCTCCGATGCCGAGGGCAAGAATGAGGATCGCGACAGTTGTGAAGCCGGGCTCACGTAAAAGGGTGCGGAGAGTGAACTTCAGGTCTTGGAGAAGAATGTCCAACGTCATAAGTCCTCGAGCTTCGCGTTGGCGATATCGTGCTTGTTCCATTCCACCGATGCTGATGAGCGCCACGCGGCGGGCTTCCGTGGGAGTGAGCCCTCGCGCGATGTTGTCCTGAAGGGCCATTTCCAGATGCGCGGCCAATTCAGCGTCCAGATCAGCATCGAGCGAACGTTTGCGGAAGAAGGCGCTCACACGGCTTGCTAGTCGCTTGAGCCAACTCATGCCGGGTCCGCCTCGTCAGCTGCCATCCCGAGAATGCGGTCCATCACGCCCGTAATTCGCTCCCAGTAATGAGCGTCGGCGGCAAGTTGGCGGCGGCCAGCGGTCGTGATGGAATAGAACTTGGCTTTGCGGTTGTTGTCTGAGGTGCCCCAGGAAGACGCGATCCAGCCGCGCTGTTCGAGACGGACCAGGGATGCGTAGATCGTGCCTTGATTGAGGAGCACCTCGCCGCCACCAACCTGCTCAATCCGTCGTGCAATGCCGTAGCCGTGATTCGAGCCCATCACGGCAAGCATCTGCAACACCATGAGGTCGAGTGTCCCTTGAAGAAGATCGAGTTTGGAAGGCTGCATGGGCATCTGTGGGATTGCGACAGAAGGAGTATTCCACAAAGCCATGTGGTTATGCCACAGGAGAACGAAACATCAGGCTCAGACCTCGGATTGAATGTGGAGAGGACAGATGTTGCCATTCCGCGCTCGATAAAGAGGCCGGTCTGTTCTCTTCCTCATCCTGGTCAAATTTTCAAATGGTTGCGGCATAAGGCATGATCCGATGCCTGGGCAAACTCTCTAAGTGAGTGCGCGATCAAGATGCACATAGCCCCCATCGACAATCAGATGCTGGCCGGTTGTGTGACCCGATTGAGTTGGGGACAGAAGGAATACAGTCGCGGCCGCGATCTCTGAGGACAACGTCATCCGGTGTCCAAGCGGGACCTTGTCTGTAATTCGTTTGAGCTCTGCATCGGGGTCGCCGAGCGTATCGAGCCAGCGGCGATAAAGTGGCGTCATGACTTCTGCGGGAAGCACGGCGTTAACGCGAATATTGAAGGGCAACAATTCGGCAGCCCATTCGCGTGTAAGCGCAAGCTGCGCGCCTTTGCTGGCCGCGTAGCCGGAGGTGTTCCCCTGGCCTGTGAGCGCTACTTTTGAGCTGATGTTGACGATCGTCCCTTGTGTCCTCTTAAGCGAGCCAAGCGCATAGTGCGTGAGGGCGTAGTAGTGGATGAGGTTCTTGTTGAGGCTCTGGATGAAGCGCTCGACGTTTCCCTTCTCCAAGCCTGCCCCGTCATTAACACCAGCGTTGTTCACGAGTCCGTAAATGTCGCCGAACCGGTCCTCAATCTCGGCGACGGCTTGACGGCACCGGTCCGTGTCCTCGAGGTGGGCTTCGATCAGATGGCAGTCGGCTTTTGCTGACGCCATTTCAGCCATGAAAGTCTGAACGTTTTCAGAACGGCGGCCAAGAACGATGACGCGGGCGCCTTCTGCGGAACAAGCGCGGGAGATGCCGGCCCCAATGCCGGCACCTCCACCGGTAACAACGATCAGCTTGTCTTTCAATCCGAGGTCCATGAGCCTTCTCTTTCAAATAATCAGAATGTTGGTCCCCACGATTATGCGCAATCGATCAAGCACTTCAGATCTCTTCTCGAACAATGTTCGGCAGGGAAAACGATGAATTACTATCTCAATCCGGCCATGACAAGCATGCGGGGCTCCGTCATTTCTTCAATGGCGGAACGGACGCCTTCGCGGCCGAGTCCAGAGTCTTTAACTCCTCCGTAGGGCATTGGGTCGAGACGCCATGCAGGTGTATCACCCACGATGAGCGCGCCGACCTCGAGTTCGCGATAGGCGGTGAGGATGCGACCGGCATCGCGAGTGAGCAGGCCCGTCTGCAGGCCAAAGCGGGAATGATTCACTTCGGCAAGCGCGTCTTCAAAATCCACATACGGCTCAACAATGGCGACTGGACCGAAAAGCTCTTCGTCGCGAATCTTCATACCCGGCTTGGTTCCAGTGAGGATAGCTGGGGTGATCATTGAGCCGTTGCGCTCACTGCCGGCAATCAGGCGGGCCCCTCCCTCGATAGCTTCCTTGACCCAGGCTTCGACACGTTCAGCTTCCCCGAGCCGGATGAGAGGACCTACATCGGTCTCGTCCTTTGAAGGATCGCCTAAGACAAGCTTGGCAGCACACTCTACGAACTTCCAGAGAAACGTCTGGAAGATGCTCTTTTCAACAAGAATGCGCTGAACGCTGATGCAGGATTGCCCTGCAAATCCAAAGGCGGCATGTGCTGTGCGAAGAGCGGCATCGTCGAGGTCGCGCCAGTCGCTGTGGATGACAAGCGCCGCGTTCCCGCCAAGCTCCAGGAGCACGCGCTTTCGACTCGAGTGAGCCTTCAGTTCCCAACCCACCTTTGCTGAGCCGGTGAAACTAACGAGCTTGATACGATCTTCCTTCTCTGCTAGCCATGCGGTGTCTCCATTGGACAGAGGAAGGACGGCCAGGGCCTCCTCGGGCCAGCCTGCCTTTAAAATCACCTCGCCGAGCGCCAGGGCGGTGAAAGGCGTCTGTGGCGCGGGTTTGAGAATGAACGGGCAGCCGGCAGCTATGGCGGGAGCGGCCTTGTGAGCGACGAGGTTGAGCGGAAAATTGAAGGGAGTGATTGCGAGGACCGGCCCGACGGGAAATCGCTGCACCAAGCCCCAACGATTTTCGTTCCCCTCAGTGAGGTCGAGTGGAATGGTCTCACCGCCCAGGCGCGCCGCTTCTTCAGCGGCTGTCTTGAAGGTGAGAACGGCGCGGTCTACCTCGGCGCGCGCAAGGCGAATAGGTTTACCGGCTTCCGCGACGATAAGTTTGGCGAATCGCTCCTTCTGCTCAATGAGTGCGGCGGCGATGTCCTCGAGAATTTCCCGGCGCTTCCAGCGCGGAAGTGCGCGTGTTCGGCGAATGCTGGCAACGGCGTGATTCACCGCTTGCCGAGCATCCGCGCGCGTTGCAATCGTCACGCGACCAACGAGACCCTGGTCCCAAGGCGAGCGGACTTCCAGCGCCTCACCATCGCTCCATTCCTTGCCGCACAGAAGAAATCCAGTCTGCGTGCCTGGCCGCATTTTCATAGCCACTACTCCCGATCCATGTTTCCTCATAGATGGTACTAGGAAGAGGGCGAAATGCGCGCCTGAGAGGTTAGCGGATCCTTTGGGTGCGATGAATGATAAGTTGCGTCGCGTATCTCACGAGATAGCCCGTTGGCAGAAGAGAGAGCCAGAGAACAGGCAAGCGATAGCGCACGTCGCTGACGACGACATAGTACATGAGCGGGTAAATGAAGAGAACAAAGAAAAAGAATAGGGTGACTCGTACGCGGTGGAATGTCATCAAGAGAAGTCCGGGGACCGAGAGCAGGGTAGCGAGCCAGATGACGACCGAGCGAAACGGGTGTTCTCCCAGCGGAGGGAACCAGAAGTCCCCAGCGCGAGCCATGGTTAAGCTCATGAAAGGCACGAGGTGTTTTCGGACCCACGCCTCTGTGTCCTGAATCCGCTTCTGATCGTAAGCGGGCTCTCCGAGCTTCAGCAGGAGCTCAGCCTCGCTGAGGCTCGTGTTGGGGTGATGGGTCTGATAGCAGTTGTTGAGCTCTTCTGAGACAAGGCTGGAACTCGCGCAGTCATTATTTGAGGCGTAAAGCGTCATGCCGAGATTCGTTCTCACAACGAACTTTCCAAGTTGCTGATGGTTGCGAAAGGCCCAGGCGGATCCCGAGAGAAGAACGACGAAGAGCAGCACAGCGCAGAATTGAACGGTTTTCCTCAGAGAAGTACGTCGTTCAAAGCCAATCCAAGCCAGCCACGGCAAGAAGATGAGAACAGTCGACGGATTGAAAAGGAAGAGGGCTCCGGCGATCAACCCTGCAATGGAGCCGTATAGGACTGAGTTCTTCTCTTCGATACCTGAGAAGGAGAGCAGGCAAAACAAAAGAAGCGCCGCCACCGTATAACCCGTGTCCCAACTCGGCATCAGTTGCACGGAAAGAAGCCACAGCACGGAGGCCACAATGCCTGGGCGAAAGTCTTTATAGACCACTCCTGAGATCCGAGGAAGCCAGGCTGCCGTGAGGGCATTGGCGATGACGTTGCAGATTGTCGCTGCGAGCAAGATGAGGGATGGGGCCTTGAATATTCTGACGATGAAGGACAGAAGGAGAGGATACAGGGGTGGGTTGGCTGCGGTGGGACCGGTCTCGAGCACTCGAAAGGGATTCGCATAGGCTCCGTTGTGGGCGAGATTGTTCGCAAGTGCAACCATCTCGAATCCTTCGCCGAATGGAATGACAGTCGTGGCCATGTTGTAGAGGCCAACTACTCCACCGGCAAGGAAAAGAATGAATGAGATGTTCGCTATTCTGCGCGTCGCCGGCGGGATCCCCTTGAGATTCCGTCGCGGTGGAATGATCCATTTTGGTTGGGCTCGGCTGTATTATGCCTGAATCCATATCTGCAGGGTAGTGAATTTGAGGGCTTGAGAGTAACTGATTAAGGATATCGCCACAGAGTGGCGCGCTACACTGGTCCCCTATGATTCACGACGGAAAGAGCAGGAGACTTCCCTTTGATCCCGCCGAAGCCTTGGCGCACCTGCGCGCAAGAGATGCGAAGCTTGGCGCGCTGATCGATCGCGCTGGAGAATTTGCACTGCGGCTGGACCCGGCGCCTTCGCCTTTCGAGTCTCTTTTGGAATCGATCCTCTATCAGCAATTGCATGGCAAAGCTGCGGCCACGATCCATCGCAGAGTACGCGAGTACTTCGGCGGTGACCCGACGCCAAAGCTGTTGCTTGATACGCCGGATGAACCACTGCGAGCCGCTGGTGTCTCGGGGAACAAGATAAAGGCGCTTCGAGATCTTGCAGGAAAAACGCTGGATGGAACGGTCCCGAGCCATGCGATGATCGGCAAGATGTCAGACGCCGAGATTGTAGAGCGTCTGACAGAGGTCCGCGGCATCGGACCATGGACGGTTGAAATGCTGTTGATCTTTCGGATGGGTCGGCCGGATGTGCTGCCTATGACGGATTACGGGGTACGCAAGGGGTTTGCTCTCACGTTTCAGCGACTGCCTAAAACACGACCGATCGAAGCCTCGGACCTGCCCAAGCCGGAAGTGGTGTTCAAGCGCGGAATGCGCTGGGCGCCGTTTCGTTCGGTGGCAAGCTGGTACCTCTGGAGAGCATGCGATCTGGCGAAGAATACGCCGCCATCGGGGCGATCGGCCCGGACCTGAAGCCGGTGTCGGCAGACATTTCGCTCTTCGACATCGCTCTGAGATCCAGTACGCGACACGGCGCTGACAACCCGGCGTGAAAGGCTGCAATAATCATGCAAGGCCCGCCTGTCGGCTCGGATCGGGATTTTGATGGCTTCAATCAAGCACTTTATTTGCATCCACGGTCATTTTTACCAGCCACCACGCGAGAATCCGTGGCTTGAAGCAGTGGAGACTCAGGACTCCGCCGCACCTTATCATGACTGGAACGAGCGCGTGTGCTCTGAGTGCTATGCGCCCAACGGCGCGGCACGCATCGTGAACAACAAGAATCAGATCATCCGCATCGTGAACAACTATGCGCGCATCAGCTTCAACTTCGGGCCCACGCTGCTGAGCTGGCTCAGCGAGAACGCTCCGCGCACCTATCGTATGGTTCTGGACGGCGAGCGGCGGAGCCGAAGAAGCTTCAAGGGCCACAGTTCAGCGCTTGCGCAGGTCTATAACCACATCATTATGCCGCTGGCGAACCGACGCGATCGCATCACGCAGATCCGTTGGGGAATCGCCGACTATCAGAAACATTACGGAGTACCGCCGGAAGGGATGTGGCTGGCCGAGACCGCCGCCGATACAGACACTCTGGAATTACTGGCGCAACACGGCATCAAATTCACGATCCTCGCACCAAGTCAGTGCAAGCGGGTTCGTCAATTGAAGGAAAGTGTGGCCGGCACCGACGCAACCTGGACGACTCCTCTGGGCAACTCGGTCGATACGACTCACCCCTACCTCGTGCGCTTTGAATCGGGCGTTTCCATTGCCGTCTTTTTTTACGACGGCCCGACATCGCGCGCCATTGCGTTTGAGGGACTTCTCAATTCAGGCGAAGCGTTCGCTGCCCGCCTCAAGGCAGGATTCAAGGACGGTGCTCATCCGCAGCTGATGAGCGTGGCAACGGACGGCGAGTCCTACGGGCATCACCACAAACACGGCGAGATGGCGCTTGCGTATGCAGTGCGTCTGCTGGAGCAAGACAAGACCGTCAAGCTCCTGAACTATGCGAGCTTCCTGGAACAGTTCCCACCGGAGTGGGAATGCGAGATTGTCGACAAGAGTTCCTGGAGCTGTGCACACGGAGTCGAACGTTGGCGCTCGAATTGCGGTTGCAGCACACGCGGCGGCTGGAGCCAGGAATGGCGGGCGCCGCTCCGCGAAGCATTAGATCTGCTTCGCGACGCAATTGCGCCATTGACCGAGCGAGAGGGCTCCAAGCTCTTCAAGGATGTGTGGAAAGCACGGAATGGCTACATCGACGTGATCCTCTCTCGGGACGGCAATTCGCAAGAACGATTCTTCGAGGAGCACACAACGCATTTGCTTTCCGATGAAGAGCGCGTGCGCGCACTTCAGTTGATGGAAATGCAGAGGCACACGCAGTTGATGTACACCAGCTGCGGATGGTTTTTCGACGATATTGGCGGCATCGAGACTTTGCAGGTCATCGCATACGCAGCGCGGGTACTGCAATTGGCGCGGGAGATCTTCGGCGACGAGGCCTCGACGCTCGAGCCTGCGTTTGTGGAGCGATTGAAAGAGGCAAAATCAAACGTCGCGAGCGCTGGCGATGGCGCCAGGATCTACAAGGAGAAGATAGAGCCGCTGGCTCTTGGCCTGGAACAAGTGGCCGCACACTATGCCATTAGCAGCGTCTTTTCGTCATTTGCGGATGAGACTGAGCTTTACTGCTATCGCGTGCACCGCATCTCCTACGAAGTTCACACATCGGGCAGGGGGCGCCTGGCGTTAGGTCGGGCCCACTTTGCGAGCGCGTTGACGGACCAGGAGCAGAGTTTCAGCTTCTCTGTTTTGCACTTTGGAGATCAGAACATCACCGCGGCGGTGAAGGCGTATCAGGAAAGCGATGCTCAAGAGTTTGAGGCTTTTGCTGTCAAGGCCGCCGAGCAGGTGCAGCGCGCGGATTTTCCTGACGTAATTCGGCTGCTCGATCGCTACTACGGACACGTTGATTATTCATTGACCTCACTGTTCGGAGATGATCAACGGCGCATCGTGCAACTGATTCTCAACTCGACATTGTGGGATATCGAGAATTCGCTGACGAGCATCTATGAAGAACACGCGAGCCTGTTGCATTTTCTGTCGCAGGCCGGACTCCCCAAACCACCGGCTTTGACATTGGCGGCTGGGTTTGCAGTCAATGCGGGAGTAAGACGTGCGCTGGAGGCCGAACCCATCGACCAGGCTATGCTGCGCTCTTTCCTGCAGCTGGCAAGGGCCGACAAGGTACCGTTGGAAACGGCCACGCTATCGTACATTGCCGATCTACGAATGAAGCGCGCAATGGTCGAACTGCAGATGTCGGCGGGGTCGCTGGAGATGCTGGACCGCGCCCTGACGCTGGCGCGCACGTTGGTGGAGTTGCCGTTCGAGTTGAACCTTTGGCAGGCGCAGAACATCTGGTACGAGATCCTGCGGACATCGAGTTACTCACTTACGTCACAAATTGAGGAGGATCGTCCCCGTTGGAACAAGGATTTCAATGAGCTGGGCCGGTTGCTGTCCGTGGATACTGCCGCGATTACCTGCGCTGACCCTCTGGTGGAGACGCCGGGGGATTGAGAAGACAGGGAGTAAAATACCTGCATTCATGGCTTTAGAGGCGCTTGAAGCAGCTGCAGATGAGTAAGGCGCAAGCTGCTTTTCAAGCTGGCTCGCCGTTCGGCATCCTACTGACTGTGCTGATCTGTCCAATCGCACAATCATCTGCGCGGGAAGTTGAGCGCGCAGCGCCCTGCTGGGCCGATGGTTTCCCAAGCCCGAAGAAAACTAGCCGCGTTGCGCGATCCGGATGTGCAGTTCCTTCAGTTGTTCCTCTTTAACCGTGGTGGGGGCGTCCGCCATGAGGTCGATAGCCTTTGCCGTCTTGGGAAATGTAATCACTTCCCTCAGGCTGGCCGCGCCCGTGAGCAGCATGACAATCCGATCGAGCCCCAAAGCGATGCCGCCATGGGGAGGCGTCCCGTATTCGAGGGCATCGAGGAAGAATCCGAAGCGGTTGCGGGCCTCCTCATCGCTGATGCCGAGCGAGGCAAAGATCTGCTGCTGCACATCTTTGCGATGAATACGAATCGATCCGGAACCGAGCTCGAGACCGTTCATGGCAAGGTCATAGCAGTCTGCACGGACAGAAGCCGGATCAGTGATCAGATTGGCCATGTCGGCTTCGTAGGGTGCAGTGAACGGGTGATGCGCTGGCATCCATGAGGCGGTCGCCAGATCGTATTCGAACATGGGAAAGTCGACGATCCAGATGGGATGGAAGGCCGCGGAGCCGTCAACAGCCTTGCCGCTACGCGGGTCGGCGCTTTGAACCGTCTGGTCAGTAACGCGGTAGGCTCCGTGCCGGTCCGCGTATTTCTTTGCCAGCTCGGTGCGGAAGTTGCCCGCGGCGGCATAGACGTTGATTTCGCGTTCTGAGAGCCGGCCTTCGAACTTGGTATCGCTGGCCTTAATGTGATGCGCAGGGTCGCCGGCAACGATGATGACGAAGTCGGCCTCCACGGCTCCGGTGAGCTCGCGAACCTTGGAGACCACATCGGGGAAGTTCTTGGCTAGGCGCTTGAAATCATCAATGAATTTCGCGCCCTTCTTCTTATCGAAGAGCGGGTGATTGTCTTCGCGTTCCTTTCGGCTGAGTTCGCCGACATCGGGAATGCGGAAGGCGACAACGGGCAGCGCGGGATCGATCTGCAAGAGTCGCGAGGGCCTCGTCAGTAAATGCCGGACGGACATCGGTCAGGCCCGGGAGACGAAGGTCGGGCTTATCGCTGCCGAATTGGCGCATGGACTCGTCGTAGGTGATGCGCGCGAAAGGAGTAGGCAGTGCAACTCCGGCGGCGGCAAAGGCGGCGGCAAGGAACTTCTCGACGACAGCGAAGACCGATTCGCGGCGCGGGAAGCTCATCTCGAGGTCGACCTGGGTGAACTCGAGCTGCCGGTCGGCGCGCTGATCCTCATCGCGGAAACAGCGGGCGATCTGGAAGTAGCGATCGAAGCCGCTGATCATGAGGATCTGCTTGAAGATCTGCGGCGACTGAGGCAACGCGTAGAACTCGCCAGGGTGGACGCGGCTGGGAACGAGAAAATCGCGGGCGCCCTCGGGCGTGGACTTTGTGAGGATGGGCGTCTCGATTTCGAGGAATCCCTGAGAACTGAGGCTCTCGCGGACTGCGCGCGTGATTTCATGACGCAACCAGAAGTTGCGCTGCATCTCGATGCGACGCAGGTCGACGTAGCGGTATTTCAGGCGGACTTCTTCATTCTGGATGGCTTCTTCCGCTGGTGAGAAGGGAGCCAGTCGCGCATCGTTGAGGACGAGAAGCTGGGTCGCCTCGATCTCGACTTCGCCGGTCGGCATCTTGGGATTGATCGCATCGGCCCGCGCAGCCGCACTTTGCCGACGGCGGCAACGACGTACTCAGGACGGACCTGCTCGCCCTTGGCGTGGCCGTCAGGGGTGAGCTCCTTGTCGAGGACGACCTGGGCAATGCCGCTGCGGTCGCGCACGTCGAGGAAGATGAGGTTGCCGTGGTCGCGACGGCGGTTGACCCAGCCCATCAGAACCACTTGCTGGCCGGCGTGGGCGGCGCGCAGTTCGCCGCAGAGATGCGTCCGTTCAAGATTGCCTAAAAAGTCGAGCACAACACCTGTCCTTCTATCCGCCTGACGGCTGGGCAAACGCTGAGTTGTCGCATCCTTGCGGCAGTGTCTTGCCGCAAGGGCGGGCAGCGTGAACCCATACCGGCCCGGGGCTCAATGTTTGAGGAAGTCGACCAGTTCCGCGCGCGGAACCTTGGTCTGAATGCCGGTGGAAAAGTCCTTCACTGTAAGGATACCGGATTGAAGCTCGTCTTCTCCCAGGATGACGATGCGGCGGGCGGTCTTGTCGGCCGCTTCAAAGGACTTCTTGAGTCTGAAGGCGCCGTCGCCGAGTTCAACGGTGAGGCCGGCGCGGCGCACCTCGCGGGCCAGTGCCAAGGCAGCGGCGTTGAGTGCCTCGCCGAGCGGCGCGATATAGGCATCTCCTTTTTCGGACCGTGCAGCTTCGAGCGCCTGGAGTGTGAGCACGAGGCGGTCTTCGCCCATGGCGAAGCCGATGCCGGGCGCCTTTGGTCCGCCGATGGCTTCGCTGAGGCCGTCGTAGCGGCCGCCGCCCAGCAGCGCGTTCTGAGCGCCGAGACCACCATGGGTGAATTCAAACGTGGTGCGGGTATAGTAGTCGAGGCCGCGGACCAACCTATCGTTCCGCCTGTAGGGAACGTTTGCGGCGTCAAGAGCCGCGATAACGGCCGCGAAGTGGGTCCTTGAGGCTTCGTCGAGCGAGTCGACGATCTTCGGCAGTGTCTCGATAATCGGCTGATCTTCTGGAACCTTGCAGTCGAGGACGCGCAGGGGATTGGTGACGGCGCGCCGCTGGCAATCTGCACACATCTTCTGCGCCAGTGGGACGAGAGCCGCACGGAGCGTGTCGTTGTAGCGGGCGCGGTCAGCGGCTGAGCCGACCGAGTTGATCTCAAGCGTCCAACCGGATGATGCCAAGCTCGTCCAGCAGCGTGGCGAGCATCTCGAGGACCTCGGCGTCGCGGAGCGGGCGATTCGCTGCCCGCGGAGGGCGGGCCGATGACTTCGGCGCCGATCTGCGAGAACTGGCGGTAGCGGCCCTTCTGCGGGCGCTCGCGGCGGAACTGCGGGCCGATGTAGTAGAGCTTCTGCAACTGGCCGGTCTCGCCGAGCTTGTGTTCGATGTAGGCGCGGACCACGCCGGCGGTGTTTTCCGGGCGCAGGGTGAGGGACTGCGGCTTTTCGGATTGTGCGCGGGCGCGGTCCTCCCATGTGTACATTTCTTTCGATACGATGTCAGTCTCTTCGCCGACGCTGCGGGAGAAGAGGGAGGTGTCTTCAAAGATCGGGGTGCGGATCTCGCCGAAGTTGTAGCGCGCGAAGACTCCGCGTGCGGTGGCCTCGATGCGGTTCCACAGCGCCGTCTCGGGCGGCAAAAGGTCGCGGGTGCCGCGCACGGCTTTCAGAGTGGACATAACTTTCTAGTCTAAATGGGCGCTAGAGGGTGCTTCTTTGAGGAGCATCGTTCGGCATGATCTGAGCAGACTCGAAATCGATGGTGAAGGTGCATCCTCGCCGGTGATCGGGCATCCAAAGCGGCATGGAATACAGACTGCTGGGAGGCTCCGGCCTCAAGGTTCCTGCTCTCAGTTTTGGCGCCGGCACGTTTGGAGGCGGCCACGAGTTCTTTGACGCATGGGGCGCGACGTCGGACATCGCCGAAGCCAAGCGGATTGTCGACATTTGCCTCGAGGCAGGTGTGAACCTCTTCGATACGGCCAACATTTACTCCGACGGACGTTCAGAGGAAGTGCTGGGCAAAGCACTGGAAGGCAAGCGCGATCGAGCACTGATCTCCACGAAGGCTACGTTTCGCATGGGAGAGGGGCCGAATGACCTGGGCTCGTCACGCTACCATTTGCGGCGTTCCCTTGAGGCAAGCCTGCGCAGGCTCGGCACCGAATATGTCGATATCTATCATCTGCACGGTTTCGATGCGCTGACGCCGATCGAGGAAGTACAGGACACCCTGAACAAGTTTGTGCGCGAAGGCAAGGTGCGCTACATCGCTGCATCCAACTTCTCGGGCTGGCACCTGATGAAGTCGCTTGCCGTGGCTGAACGCTACGGGTGGACGAGGTTCGTTGCGCACCAGGTCTACTACTCGCTGATCGGCCGCGAGTACGAGTGGGAGCTGATGCCGCTCGGCCTTGACCAGAAGGTGGGCGCGCTGGTGTGGAGTCCGCTGGGCTGGGGCCGCTTGACGGGGAAGATCCGTCGCGGGCAGCCGCTGCCGAAGGAGAGCCGTCTTCACAAAACGGCGGAGTTCGGGCCGCCGGTTACAGACGAGTACCTCTACACGGTGGTAGACGCACTCGACGCTGTCGCGAAGGAGACCGGCAAGACCATCCCGCAGGTGGCGTTGAACTGGCTGCTGCAGAGGCCCACCGTTTCATCCGTGATCGTCGGCGCACGCAACGAAGAGCAGCTTCGGCAAAACCTGGGAGCGGTGGGCTGGAACCTTTCTCCAGAGCAGGTGGCAAAGCTGGACAAGGCCAGCGAAGTGACGCCGATCTATCCTTACTGGCACCAGCGGCAGTTCAAGGAGCGAAATCCGCTGCCGGTGTGAGTTTCCGAATAGCTGGAGATTCAGCCTTAATGTGGGTTGGGACGCCAGTGGTGGTGCTTCTTGTAGACGTAGTGGCCCACCATCCAGCCAAGGGCGCTTCCAACCAACACGTCAGACGGGAAGTGCTGTTGCCCAAGAACGCGAGTGACACTGACGCCGGTGGCGAGGGAGTAGACGCCGAATTGCACCCAGCGGGAGGGATACTCCTCGGCGAGGACGGCGGCGGACGACCAGACAAGCAGCGAATGGGAGGACGGGAACGAAGAATCGACTCCGGCGCTGCTCTGAAAGAACTCTCCCTTGGCTCCGTTGACTGAAGGCCGCTCGCGCCAAGTCATGAGCTTGATGCTTTGCTCGACAACGAGACCATCAAGAACAGCCTCACCGGCCAGGATGCCAGTCTCCCTGGCGTGCGGATTGCCGTCGAACTGACCAACTCCGAACAGCACGGCGGGGGCGCCGAGCAATCCAGCGGTCAGAGCATTGGATACCTGAACATTTTTGTGGTTGAAGTCCGAATCATTTGAAACGACCTCTGACATGGCCTGATGATCGGCCGTGATGGCTACGGTGGTGGCGAGTCCGAGTGGGACAAGGTATACAAGGTCGCGTTCACGAATGTGAACCGGGCTTGTCCAGATTGCAGCCTGGTCCTTGAGAAAGTTGACCGGAGTGGCGCGAAGTGTGACCGGCTCGCCAGTTTGAGCCTGGGGCTGAGGTGCGTCGGGCACATACGGCGCAGGAGGCCAGGCCTGCGCATGAGCGCGAGCGGCGAAGGAGACAGCCAACAGCATGGCGAACGCTAGACGGCGGAATCCGGGGAGAGCGCTGGAACCTGGCTTTTTCAAAAGTCTCACTGATTCTAAATGTTACTAGGCACGGGCTTTGGTCGACAAAGCGTCATTTTGAGACCATTTGCCGGGTTTCGGCGAGATAGATCTCGGTGTAGTCAAGATAGTTCTGCGCGTACTCGCGGATGAGGGCGCGGTCGGCATCGTCGAGCTGGCGACGAAGTTTACCGGGCACTCCAGCCCACAGAGTGCGCGGAGGCACAACCGTGTGTTCAGGGAGGACTGTCCCTGCGGCGATGATGGAGCCTTCGCCGATGCGGCAATCGTTGAGGATAGAGACGCCAATTCCAACGAGTACATCATCTTCAACCACACAACCGTGAACGGTCGCGTTGTGTCCAATCGTGACCCAGTCACCGACGATCACCGAGTACAGATGACGCTGTCCGTGAAGAACTGCACAGTCCTGCACGTTGGAATTTGTCCCGATGCGGATCGACCTGACGTCGCCGCGCAGGACCGCGTTCATCCAGACGGAGGAGTGCTCGCCCAGTTCGACATCTCCGATAACTTGCGCCGAGATATCGACATAGCAACTGGAGGGAATGCGCGGGGTTTGACCCTGGTAGCTCCGGATCATAGGGATCACCGAACCTCTGCAGTGAGTTTACGTGAGGTGTCCAGCGGGCAAAAGCCTGGGGAACTACGTTGTTGGCTTAGGTCTTGATTTTCAGTATGATGAAAGTTGGGCGTTTTGCCAGGTTTGGAGGTGGAAACCCTTTGGCAGAGGTTCGCATACAAGAAGGCGAACCGCTTGAAAATGCGCTTCGCCGGTTTAAGCGAAAAGTGCAGCAGGAGGACATCATCAAGGAAGTGAAGCGTCACTCCTACTACCTGAAGCCGGGCGAAAAGCGCCGCGTTAAGGCGGCGTTGGCACGCAAGCGGAATCGCAAAAAGGCTCGCAAAGAGCAGGACTAAGATTAACTGACAAATCGTGACATGTGCCGCCCACAGGTCTCGCGCGAAGAGCGGCGACGCGAGGTGGTTGACACTGGATTGGGCGGCATGTCTCGGTTTGATTTACCTGGCGTTGGGATTCCCCCGATTCCTGCGTTGAATTACCTGAGTCTGCCTGGCAAGACGGACAGACTATTCGAACTTGCCGCTTAATCGTTTCAAGCGGCCCGGGCCCTTGCTGTTGAACGATGTTCGAAGAACAGGGAAACGGGACCGGCTCAGCTCACGGGATCACGGCCGATTACGACTCCTCCTTTCTTCGGGGAAGCGGCCATGGAATTCAAGGATAGAGTCCTCAAGTGCAACGACTGCGGCGCTGAATTCATATTCACCGCCGGTGAGCAACTTTTCTTCCACGACAAGCAGTTCAAAAACGATCCCAAACACTGCAAGCAGTGCAAGGCGAAGCGTGCCAGTGGTGGAAGGGTTCGCTCGGAGACTCGAACAACCTGTTCTGCATGCGGAGAGTCCACGACGGTTCCTTTCAAGCCGACCCAGGGCAGACCAGTGCTGTGCCGCTCGTGCTTCCAGAAGCAGCAGGTGAAGCCCGTGGCTCCCGGACCGCCGCCGGTTGCTGGCGCGACGCCAAGCTGACCCTCGGGTCTCCGTCGGACCCGGAGGGAACCCAGGCCGCTTGCGTGAAAGGGCCAACTTCTCTCAACGCTTATGCTGCGTCCGCTTGCGAGTTAGCTTCGCGGAATGGTCAGATTCATCCTCGGGGTTGCTTCAGGGCGCGATGGCCAATGTCGCGACGATAGTAGATGCCGTCAAACTTGATTTCCGCCATAGCCTCATAGGCGCGTGCGAGAGCCTGCTCAAGAGAGTCTCCCGATGCTGTCACACCCAGGACGCGCCCGCCGCTGGTGACCATTTCGTCGCCTGTTAAAGATGTTCCGGAGTGAAAGACCTGCACGCCGGGAAGCTGCGCGGCTGTCGCCAAGCCCCGCGATGGGAAATCCTGTTTTGTAGCTGCCGGGATACCCGGATGAGCTGGCGACGACGCAGGCGGAGGCTCCGTCAGCCCACTGCAATTCGGTCTCTGAAAGTCGACCGTCGGTGCAGGCCTCCAGAGCCTCGACAAGATCGGACTCGAGACGCACCAGGATCGCCTGTGTTTCCGGATCTCCGAAGCGAGCGTTGTACTCAAGCACCTGCGGGCCGCGTGCTGTCATCATAAGGCCGCAGTAAAGCACGCCGGTGAAGGGTGTGTCTTCTTCAGCCATGCCGCGCACTGTGGGTTCGGCGATGTGGCGCAAGATCCACTCGACCATGTGCGGCTCAAGCATTTCGCTGGTGGAGTAGACGCCCATGCCGCCGGTATTGGGGCCTGTGTCGCCCTCGCCGATGCGCTTGTGGTCCTGCGCGGGGACAAGGGGCGCGACATGCTTGCCGTCGGTGAGGCAGAGAAAGCTGACCTCGTCGCCCTCGAGGAACTCTTCGACGACGACCTGCTTTTCCACGGCGCCGAGAAGTGCACCGTTGAAGAGCCCTTCAGCGGCTTCGACTGCGGTGCGGCGCGAGGTGCAGATAATGACGCCTTTGCCGGCGGCGAGGCCATCGGCCTTTACGACGATGGGCGGATGAAAGAGGCTGACGGATTTCTCGACTTCGGCGACGCTGGTGCATACGGCGTAGTTGGCCGTGGGAATCTGGTGGCGCTTCATGAACTGCTTGGCGAAGGCCTTGCTGGATTCGAGGCGTGCGGCGTCGCGCGTCGGGCCGAAGACGCGCAGGCCGCGCTGCTGTAGTGCGTTGACGATGCCGAGCGAGAGGGGCAACTCAGGGCCGACGATCGTGAGAGCGGGCCGCTCGGCCTCGGCGAGGCGCACCATTGCGTCCACGTCCTTGAGGTCGACGGGAACGCAGCGAGCGACCTGTGCGATGCCGCCATTGCCCGGCGCGCAGACAACTTCAGTGACGCGCTCGCTGCGCCTGACTGCCCAGGCCAGCGCATGTTCGCGGCCGCCTGAACCAAGGATGAGAACCTTCATGAATGCAAACCTTCCTTCGCGCTTGATCCAAAGCCGGAAAGACAATCGTCGGCAATGGAGGGGTGGGAAGTCAAACGGTGCGGGAATGGGGCCGTGGGTCAGTTAGGATCGCTGCTGTCTTGTGTTGCTACCGAGAATGCCGTTTTCCGGGAAACCTCGGCAGAGCGAGAGTGGAATCGTCCATTCACACTCCATTCTGAAGTAGTGACCCGAATGCCAGGAGCAATAACATCATGCCGCTGACCACTAGCAACACCCTGGGCAATTCTGCCGAACTTCCACGCCAATTCCAAGACCATGCGATGAATCGCTACCGTCCGAATGAACTATCAAGCCAGCAACTCACCCAGCATTGACAATGCCGCTGAAAACAACCGTCTGAAACGGCGAGGATCCGATCATTTCCGTCCGTGAGGCAGTAACGAGAAGAACGGCAGGCCAATATGATCTTGCATCTTCCAGCCATTGAAGTCTCATCAAAAGCCTTCGAAAGGGCAATCTACGGATCGAAACGAATGCAAACTGAGTTTGAAAGCCGTGCAAAGCACATGGTTGAAACCCGCATCAAGCCTTATCGCGAGCAGGTGGCCGAGCAGGAACGGCGCGAGGAGCAGCGGCGGGCGTTCCGGCGAAATCAGGTGTTCGGGCTGTTGATGGTTGCGGCGGCGATTCTGGTGTGGTGGCTGCTTCATACCAATCCCAGGTGGATCTTTCCGCCGGGCTGGTGGCGTCCATGAGTGCTGCGCGCACGGCGGATGGCGGCTTCGCCGCAAGTGCTCTGCACTCGAATTCTGCTCGGACGGATGCTACCCGCACGGCGGAACCTTTGGCTGTGATTCTGCTGGGGCCGACGGGAAGCGGAAAGACGGCGCTTTCGCTGGCGCTGGGCGAGCAGTTCAACGGCGAAATCGTCAGCTGCGACTCGGTGGCTGTTTATCGCGGCATGGATTTGGGAACTGCCAAGCCCACGAAGGAAGAGCGGGTGCGATTGCCGCATCACCTCATCGATGTGGCCGATCCGGACCAGCCGTTTACCGCAGGCGACTACAGCAGGCGCGCGCGCGCCGCGCTGCGCGAAATCGCCGGACGAGGCAGGCTGCCCATCGTGACCGGCGGAACAGGCCTTTATCTCCGCGCGCTGACCGAGGGGCTGTTTGCCGGGCCGCAGCGCCAGGAAGAATTGCGCGCGCGTCTGCGGCGCAGCCACGCGCGGCATGGGAGCGCCTGGCTGCATCGCGTGCTGCAGCGGCTGGATGCGGCATCTGCCGGGCGCATTCATGCAAACGACACGCCGAAGCTCATACGCGCGATCGAGGTGTGCGTGGCGCAGCGCGAGCCGATGTCGCAAGTGATGGCGCGCGATCCGCTGACCGGCTTTCGGCTGCTGCGTATCGGCCTGAATCCGCCGCGACAGACGCTCTACGCGCATCTCAACCGCAGATGCACGGCGATGTTCGCCGCGGGACTGGTGGAGGAGACGCGCACGTTGCTGGCCCGTTTCGGCCAGGTGAAGGCGCTGGACTCGCTCGGCTACCGACAGGCGCTGGCCGTGCTGGATGGGACGATGTCGGTTGAGGCCGCGATTGCAGCCGCGCAGCAGGGCCATCGGAACTATGCCAAGCGCCAGTTGACGTGGTTCCGGCGCGAGCCGGAGGTGCACTGGATCGAGGCGTTCGGCGACGAGGCCGAGGCTCTCGCAGCGGGGGTCAAGCTTGTTCGAGATCGTCTGCATACATGAGCGCTCCCGCGCATTTCTTCCAACGGTGCCGGACCTGGAGCCGCTCCTGCCAAGCGGCGGCTGATTGTGTTCCGGGTTGACTTTGTGCGAAGGGGTACCCCTCCCCCGTCTCTGTAAGTAAATTCCTCATTTTAAATGGGTTGCGAGATGGGTATCGCGCCAAATTCCTCTCAGGATTGGACTTAGCCGCAGATTCCTCTCAGCAAAGGAGTTAGGGGCGAAAAGCAGCCACTGGCTTCCAGCTTCCAGCTCTTAGCTTCTGACTTTCAGTGGTCAGGGTTCAGGGGCGATGATCTGTGATGACGCGCTGGCCCCTCACCCCTCGTCGCGGTGTCAGGAATGTCCCTGGTCCAAAATGTCAGCTATGTCCCCGGTCTGTACCTGTTTACGGCCGGTACCCCTCCCCGAGTCTCTGTGAGTAAATTCCTCATTTTAAAATGGTTGCGAGATGGGTATCGCGCCAAATTCCTCTCAGCATTGGACTTAGCCGCAGATTCCTCTCAGGAAACAACTTACGGGCTGATTTCGGGGCGATCGTCCTAATTTCGTCTCACAGTATGGTATATGCGTTTGTCAGGAACTGGCGAGCGGCGACGCTCCTACGTTGGAACTTATCCTGCGATTCTGAGCGGGGGGAGCGAATTGAACTGCGGTTCGGGTTCCGAGGCACCCGCCTTCGTACGGTGTGAGGTGCAATGAAACGAAAGACAAATGCAGGTTCTTCGACTCCCGCCGCTACGCTCTGGTCGCTCAGAATGACAGATCTATCTATCCAAAGCGGCGTGGTCTCATGCGGCTCATCTTTCAAGTGTGCAGGAATCGCCGCTAATTCTCTGCAGATTGCCGACATTTGGACGCAGGCACCAGTGGAAGCCCGTGGCAGACCTTCGATGAGCCAGAAGGAGGCCCCGGGCAACGATGAGAATCAGCAGATTGGCGCGGTTGCGCGACGGGCGATGGAGAAGGAACAAGGTGGCGCATCCAGTAGACTGGACGGTGCAATGCGCTGCTCAGGATGGGTGCTGAGCGCGCGGGAATGGAGAGCTTGTGGCGGAGACGATCTACGATGTGGCGATCATCGGCAGCGGGCCGGCTGGATATACGGCTGCGATTCGAGGGGGTCAGCTGGGGTTGAAGGTGGCGCTCATCGAATCGGCCAACGTGCTGGGCGGAACGTGTCTGCATGTGGGCTGCATTCCCACGAAGGCGTTGCTCTTCAACGCGGAGCTCTGGGATCACCTCAAGCATGCCACGGATTACGGCATCGATGGCGTGGAGGGCCGGGCGCTGAACTGGGAGAGCGTGCAGAAGCGCAAGACCTCGATTATCACCAAGCACACCAAGGGCCTGGAATTCCTGATGAAGAAGAACAAGGTCACGGTGATCGCGGGCTACGGCAAGTTGACGGGTGGGGCCAATGAAGGCATTCACACCGTCGAGCTATCGGGCGCGAAGGGTGAGTCGAGCGAGGTGAAGGCGAAGAACGTGATCCTGGCGTCGGGATCGGAGGCGAAGATGATGTTTGGTCTGAAGCCGGATGACCGGATCCTGACGAACATCGAGATCCTGTCGGTGCCGCAGCCGCCGAAGTCGCTGATCGTGATTGGCGCGGGCGCGGTGGGCGTGGAGTTCAGCTCGATCTTTCGCAGCTTCGGGACGGAGGTGACGCTGGTTGAGTTTCTGCCGCGCATCATGCCGCCGGAGGATGAGGACATCTCAAAGGAGCTGACGCGCGTGTTCAAGAAGCGCGGCATCGACGTGAATGCCGGCGTCGAAGGTCGAGAAGATCGAGAAGACCGAGACCGGCGTGAAGGTGACGTGGGTGGGCGCGAACGGGAAGACGGTGGAGAAGGAAGCCGAGAAGGTGCTGGTGGCCGTGGGGCGCGCGCCGCGCACGGAAAATGTGGGGATTGAAAAGACACGGATCGAGCTGGATCGCGGATTCGTGAAGGTGAATGAGTCGCAGGAAACCGCGGAGCCCGGCGTGTTTGCGATCGGCGACATTGTCGCGGGATTTCCGCAGCTGGCGCACGTGGGCGCGATGAGCGGCATTGTTGCCGTATCGAAGATTGCCGGGCGCGCATATCGTCCCGTTCGCCGCGAGCGCATTCCTGCATGCACGTATTCCGAGCCGCAGATCGGGTCAGCGGGATTGACGGAGGCGCAGGCGAAGGAGAAAGGCTACTCGGTCAAAGTGGGCAAGTTTCCCTTTGCGGGCAATTCGAAGGCGACGATCGTCGGCAGTCACGATGGATTTGTGAAGATTGTGGCGGACGCGAAGTATGGCGAGATTCTTGGCGTGCACATTATCGGTCCGCAGGCGACGGAGCTGATCGCGGAAGCGGTTGCGGTGATGGAGCTTGAGGGAACGGTGGACGAGATGATGTTTGCGATCCACGCGCACCCGACGCTGAGCGAGGCGATGCTGGATGCGTATGCGGCGGTGGAGGGAATGGCGATCAACGCGTGAGCAGCGGGGTTAACGAAGCTAGAGCGGTTCCGCAGTTCATGTAGCCATTTCCAGCTTTTATGGAAGGTGGCTTCTTCTAAGGAAGAAGCCACTTCAATGAGATGCCTTCCGGACACAGCAACTGCGGAACCGCTGTAGCGGGTTAGCCGCGCTTCGCGCGTGGTAGCGAGTTAGCAAGTTAGCGGAGAGAGCTGAGTACAACCAGGAAGTCAGGACGGGCGTGCAGCTGCTCTTCGATTGCAGGCCGACACCAAGGCGGAGCTGATTCGCCATGGAACCGACAGAGAAGTCCTACTTGGCGCGCGCAGCGATCGGCGGTCCGAGCACCTTGATGCCATAGCGCGGAGCGATGGCGTTGAGCGCGGCGATGTTGCCGGGATCGGCCATGGAGCAGATTTCCAGTTCGGCGAAGTAGCTTTCGATGCCGCCGGGGCGAGCGATGATCAGCATCTTCGCATCTTGATCCGTTAGGTTCTGAAAGACGTGGGGAACGCCAGAGGCCGCGTGGATGAAGTCGCCTGGTCCTGCGTTGAATGATTCGCCATTCATTTCGAACAGGAACTTGCCGCTGAGGATGTAAAAGAACTCCTCAAACTCGTGTGAATGGAGAGGTGGTCCGTGATGGGGCGGGCTGACGTCTTCCAGCATGGTGATGGGGCAGGCGGAATCTCCGGCGGCCAGCTTGACGAATGTTTCCTTCCCGATAAAGCGGATCGGCGAGCCTGTGAGGCTCTCCCCAGCGCGAATTACGGGCGGTTGGGCGGCTGTGGCCTTTGAACCGGCTTCTCCGGCTGCGATTCCTGTGTTCATGGGGACCTCCGCCGCAAGCGTAGTGTCTGTCGGCATGGGAGTCCAGAAGAATCTATAGCTCCGTCGATTGGCTGGCGACGAGCGCCTTGGCTTTGGCGATGAAGTCGGCCAGGGGGATGGAGCCCTGGTCGCCTTTGCCGCGGGTGCGGACGCTGACTGAGTCGGCGGCTGCTTCCTTGTCGCCGAAGACGAGGATGTACGGGATCTTCTGGTTGGCGAAGTCGCGGATCTTGGCGTTCATCTTCTCGTTGCGGGCGTCGGTCTCGACGCGGAGGCCGGCGGCTTTGAGTTCGGCTTCGACCTTTTCAGCGTAGGCGGTGTGGCGTTCGCTGATGGGGACGAGGCCGACCTGCACGGGCGCGAGCCAGAGCGGGAAGGCGCCGGCGTAGTGCTCGATGAGCACGCCGAAGAAGCGCTCGACCGAGCCGAAGAGTGCGCGGTGGACCATGACGGGCTGGTGGCGCTCGCCGTCTTCGCCGACGTATTCGAGCTCGAAGCGCGCGGGCAGGTTGAAGTCGAACTGCACCGTGGAGAGCTGCCAGAGACGGCCGAGCACGTCGACGAGCTTGATGTCGATCTTGGGGCCGTAGAAGGCGGCTTCGCCGGGGATGGTCTGTGTAGGCGATGCCCTTGCGTGTGAGCACGCGTGTCGAGTGAGCTGACGGCGAGGTTCCAGTTCTCGTCGGAGCCGGTGTAGCTGGCGCGGTCTTTCGGGTCCCAGGTGGAGAGCTCGACCTTGAACTCCGTGAAGCCGAAGGTCTTCAGCACGGCTTCGGCGAAGTCGATGCAGGCGACGACTTCGTCTTCGATCTGGCCGGGCGTGCAGAAGATGTGGGCGTCGTCCTGCGTAAAGCCGCGAACGCGCAGCAGGCCGTGCATGGTGCCGGAGCGCTCGTAGCGATAGACGTTGCCGAGCTCGGCGTAGCGCTGCGGGCAGGTCGCGATAGCTTTTGGGCGAGTTCTTGTAGATGAGGATGTGGCCGGGGCAGTTCATCGGCTTCAGGCGGTACTCGGCGTCATCCAGCTCCATGGGCGTGTACATGTTGCCGGAGTAGTAGCCTTCGTGGCCGCTGATCTTCCAGAGCTCGCGGCGCATGACGTGGGGCGTGAAGACGAGGTGGTAGCCGCGGCGGATGCACTCTTCGCGCATCCAGTCTTCCATGATCTTGCGGATCGATGGCGCCCTTGGGATGCCAGAAGATGAGGCCGGCGCCGGCGACTTCCTGAATGCTGAAGAGATCGAGCTGCTTGCCGAGGACGCGGTGGTCGCGGCCTGGCTGCTTCTTCGAGACGGGCGAAGTGTGCGTCGAGATCCTTCTGCGAGAAGAAGGCGGTGCCGTAGATGCGCTGGAGCTGCGGATTCTTCTCGTCGCCGAGCCAGTAGGCGCCGGCGAGTTGGTGACCTTGACGGCTTTGACGCGGCCGGTGGAGGGCACGTGCGGGCCGCGGCAGAAGTCGACGAAGTTGCCGTTGCGGTAGAAGCTGACCTGCGCGCCGGGCTCGGTGAACTTCGTCACGAAGTGCGTCTTCATGAAGTCGCCGTCGTTTTCGAATTCGGCGAGGGCCTGCTCGCGGGGCTCGTATTCGCGGACGAACGGCTCGTCGCGCGCGACGACTTCGGCCATCTTCGCTTCGATGGCGGCGAGGTCTTCCGGGGTGAAGGGCGTCTCGCGGTAGAAGTCGTAGAAGAAGCCGGAGTCGGTGGCGGGGCCGTGGCCGAGCTTGGTCTCAGGGAAGAGCTCGAGCACGGCGGTGGCCAGGACGTGCGCGGCGGAGTGGCGCACGACCTTGAGCGCGTCGGGGTCCTTTTCCGTGACCAGCTCGAGGCGCGTGTCCGCGGTGAGCGGAGTGGAGAGATCGACGAGACGCGGTGCTGAAGTGTCTTCGGCGGAGTACATCGCTGCTTCGGCGGAGTCGGATTCAGCAGGCTTGGCGGAGGTGGCGGCCTCGCGTGGCGGCGGCGAGCGGAGTCAGGCGGGCGACGACGGAGGCGGCGGCGAGGCGCGGCGAGATGGAGTTGGCGATGTCGAGGGGCGTTGTGCCCTGAGGCACTTCGCGGACGGACCCGTCGGGCAGATGGATGGCGATTGTTTGCGAGCTCATGATGGGTTTCGGTACCGGGAGTGAGGCCTCAACAAATGGCCGCGAGATCTGCCGGTTACCACTTTTCAGGATATACCGAGCGACGCCGCTGGATCGGTTGCAAATTGGTTTTGGCGGTGATGAAGCTGTGTCTTGAGAATTCATGGTCTGCAAGGGTACTTGTCATAACTCGTGCTGCTGGAATAGGCTGAGTGCATGCATCGATGTCGCTAACGCCGTCCTGGTGAGTGCCGATGCCTTTGTGCGCTCTGTTCTGCGCACGCTTCCGTTCAGCCCTGAGTCGAAGGGCTTTCCCCCAGGAAAATTCCATCAGCCTGCCTGGGGCTATTTCCCGAATGCAAGAGGAGAAGACCATGGCGCGTATTGCCGCAGATGTAACTGAATTGATCGGGCGCACCCCGCTGGTGCGGCTGAATCGGGTGGCGGCCGGATTGCCAGCGACCGTTGTTGCGAAGCTGGAGAGCCAGAATCCGCTGTCCAGCGTGAAGGACCGCATCGGCTTTGCGATGATTGACGCTGCCGAGAAGTCGGGCAAGATCAAGCCGGGCGAAACGGTGCTGATCGAGCCAACGAGCGGCAACACCGGCATTGCGCTGGCGTTTGTGGCAGCGGTGAAGGGATACAAGATCATTCTCACCATGCCGGAGACGATGAGCATCGAGCGCCGGGTGCTGCTGAAGGCCTTTGGCGCGGAGATCGTGCTCACGCCCGGACCGAACGGCATGAAGGGCGCGATTGCGAAGGCCAACGAGATCCTGGCGAAGACGCCCCACGGGTACATCCTGCAGCAGTTTGATAACCCGGCCAATCCGGCGATTCATGTGAAAACGACAGGGCCTGAGATCTGGGAAGACACGGACGGCAAGGTGGACATTCTGATCTCCGGCATCGGGACGGGCGGCACGCTCACCGGTGTCTCGCAGTACATCAAGCCGCGCAAGGCGTCGTTCAAGGCGATCGCCGTGGAGCCGACGGATAGCCCGGTGTTGAGCGGCGGAAAGCCCGGCCCGCACAAGATCCAGGGCATCGGAGCGGGGTTCGTGCCCAGCGTGCTTGATACAAAGCTCATTGACGAAGTGATCCAGGTGACCAACGACGAATCCGTTGCGCTGGCCCGGCGGCTGCCGCTCGAGGAAGGCCTGTTTGTGGGCATCAGCTCGGGGGCGGCTGTGGCGGCGGCGCTCAAGGTGGCAGCGCGGCAGGAGAATGCCGGCAAGCTGATCGTCGTTGTGCTGCCGGACTTCGGCGAGCGGTATCTTTCGAGCGTCCTGTTCGATGCGCTGCGGCAGGAAGTGCTGGCACTGCCGACGGAAGCAGTTACGTTGTAGACAGGGACCAGGGACCAGGGACTAGGGACCCGGCTGACGCGTCATGGAATTGTTCAGACGGATTCGCGAGGACATCAGTTCAGTGCTGGAGCGCGACCCGGCTGCGCGCTCGTGGCTGGAAGTCCTGCTGTGCTATCCGGGGCTGTGGGCGGTGTGGTTTCATCGCGTCTCTCATCCATTGTGGCGGGCGAAGATCCGGCTGCCAGCGCGCATTCTCTCGCAGCTTGGGCGATTTCTGACCGGGGTGGACATTCATCCCGGCGCGCTGCTGGGCCGGCGGCTGTTTATCGATCACGCAACTGGGGTGGTGATAGGCGAGACGGCGATTGTGGGCAGCGACGTGACGCTCTACCAGGGCGTGACGCTGGGCGGCACGGGCAAGGGACACGGCAAGCGGCATCCGACGCTGTGCGACGGCGTGTTTGTCGGCAACAACGCGAACATTCTGGGGAATATCACGGTTGGCGAGAACTCGCGCGTCGGCGCGGGGTCCGTGGTGCTGTCGGACGTTCCGCCGAACTCGACGGTGGTGGGCGTGCCGGCGCACATCGTCTATCGCAACGGGCAGCGGGTGCTGATCACCGATCCGCATGACGTGAAGGATCCGCTTTCGGATGCGCTTGATCGCTCTTTCGGCACGTGTGGAGGAACTCGAGGACAAGCTGGGCGCACACGTGCGGCGGGTTGAGCCGTTCGCCACGGAAGAGGCGGAGCGGATCGCTTACCGGAAGGAACTCGAGCACCTGAGCGAGTATGTCTCGATGGGCGAGGGGATCTGACAGTTGTCGAGCTCCCGCCCCTTCCGGGAACGAGCATCCTGAACCTCCTACCCCCGCCGCCAAACTCTGTGAAGAGAGTTTTGTTTTAAATGAATTGCCGTGGCATGGATTTACCTGATGCACCGTGGGTATTTCCTTCTGATGGCAAAATCCGGCGATGTACCAAAGGTAATTACGTGCAAAAGATTGCCCTTAAATAAGCAAGATTAATCTAACCAACAAGATGCGCGTCTTTTGCTGTGGAAAACAGGGTATGTTTTGTTAAGAATTATGCCCATATTGGGACGTAACGTGCGAACTTTCTGGAGCCACCAGACTTCATATCCTGTTTGACCAGGTCAGAATCAAGGGTGGCCGAAAATAATCTGAGAGACGATCGCGCTTTTGCTTTCAGGGAGCTTAAAGCGCTCGCGCAGCGTCTGATTTGTCATTTGCTCGGATCTGACGTAACGCAACACACAGTGCTGATAGCAAGCGCGCACACGGTCATCCCGGCTCATTTCCTCAAACGTCTTGGGGCCAGAAATGACAACCGTTGTATTTTGATATCCCGCTCGAAAATCTGGAGCAGCGAGTTGGAGAAACTCGGCAGCTTGGATTACGCGATCAATGCCGCTCCCTTTTTCCTCGCAGATTCCAAGTTTTCGCATGACCATTGCAAGCCGTTCGTTTCTTGACTGGCAGCCATCTATAAAACGGTCTGTGGGAATCTGTGGAGCGCCAGGGTTCGTTATCTCTAGACGATCTTTGTAGACCTCGATCATTACCGAGGTGCCTTGCAGATTGAAATCCTGATGAATAAGTGCATTTGCGATCAATTCACGAATGATGCTATCCGGAACCAACCTCATTTCTCTACGTATGGCATTTTCGATTACCTCCTTCTGAGGCAACTGTTCCCCAATGAACCGCACCATTCCTTGGAAGCCGACCGCATATCCCTTAGCCCCGGTTCTTTCGAGTTTAGTATTGAGCTTATCGATTCCGTTGTAGACGATTACCCTTACCGCCTTGCGGGCAAGCTCCGGATAGCCCTCCAGATTCTTGGAGAACATAAGCGCCGTGATTCGAGGGACGGAATACCTGCCTCCTGACTCATCTATCAAACATTCCAATACAAACCTATCGATTGCGGCTTTTTCATCGGAGGGATACGGAATTCCAGCAAGAGTGAAGTATGTTTCCAGATCAAGCGAAGAGGCAATTTCTTCTTTTGTTAGATTTCTTGCCGTGTACTCCTCAAGCCAATTTGGCATCCCCTCCGAAAAGATCTTCCTGAGCTGATCTTCACTCATCGGCCTTAAAGACTCACCGCATCGCATCAAATAGGCGCCCTCGCGGTCATATGCGGTACCTCGTGGCCTTGATGGGATATGGCATACCAAGACACGGCCATCTGGATGCACAATCTCTTCCAGGTCAACTCGGAAGCCAACGTTGGCAAATACCTTTTCCTCCATTTTGTGAAGGTCGTGAAACGCAGTTGTACCGAACGACAGGTCTCGGAGGAAGATTGCTTATCCCCAACAGCAGAAATCCTCCGCCTTCGTTCGCTATTGCTACGCAATATTGAAAGAGCTTTTCATTGTCATATTGGTTTTTGGCTTCTTTGAACTCCAAGTTCGGAGTCTCAGACATGGCTGACCGCCAAATATCAATTTGAGCGGGCGTCGTGGGTGATCTGAGCACCATAAATATCAAAGTAAAGTTGCATGTATATTACACTGCGCGATTCATCGATTCCCTGCGGCCGCCACATCACCCCAGCGACAAAGATCAACGCGCGACTTTTTCCGCTGGCAGTGAAGTAGCTAGCCGGGTGCTAGAGTGGACTCGACTTACATTTTGTTTTCAGGGTTTGTAGTGTTGCGTCGTCCTTGTGTGTCTTTGCGCGCCACGGGTCTGCTGCCGGCAGCATTGTTTGTGCTTTCAGGCGCGCCTGTTGCCGCCGCTCGCGTGCAGCCGGTGCCGGTGCCGGAGGAGATGCGGTCGGACGCATTCACGGTCACTGTGAACGGGCAGAATGTGGACGTGGCTCACGCCGCGGCCAGCTATGACTATGTGAGCTTCGACATTACCGGCCCGGTGACGGTGGCGATTACTGCGACGGAGACGGGGTTCTGGGACCGCGGGGTGGATGTCGAACCGTGGAGGCTGGGGATCAGGCCGGAGCGCGACGGGCAGACGATCCGCTTCAAACTGGCGGGGCCGCAGAAGCTTTCCATCTCGCGGCCGCGGGATTTTTTGAACCACGCGCAGATGCTGTTTCTCTTTGCCGGGACGCCTCCGCCGCCTGCGCCGCGCGATCCCAAGGTTCAGTACTTTCCCGCCGGGGTGTATCGGCAGAGCCTCAATCCGAAGAGCGGAGACACGCTTTACCTGGCGCCGGGGTCGTATTTCTACGGCAGCCTGAACCTGTGGAAGGTGAGCGGCGTGAAGGTGCTGGGTCGCGGGACGATCGTCTACGAGGGGACGCAGGATCCCAAGGCCGATGAAGGGTGGATGCAGAAGCCGGACTGGCACTGCGTTGGCGCGCTCGAGGCTCACGATGTGGTGATCAGCGGGCTCACCTGCATTGTGCGGGCGCGGACGTGGTCGATCCAGATGAAAGACACGACAGGGTTCGTTTATGACGATCTGCGCGTGATCGGCGGCAATCCCGGAAACGCCAACCAGGATGGGATGGACTGGCTTGGCGGGGGCGATGCCGTGGTGAGGGATGCGTTCCTGCGGGCGTCGGACGATGACCTCGCGATGCAGGGCAACTGGGACGGATACGAGGACGAGGACTTTCTGCGGCCGGGGCATGACGTGAAGAACATCACGGTCGAGAAGAGCGAGCTGTCGACGAGCATCTCGAATATTGTGCGGGCAGCGTGGCCGCGCAAGATTTTCAACTCGACGCATTTCACGCTGCGTGACTCGGACATTCTGCATGGCGGCATTGGAGCCTGCGGGCAGACATTTGGACTGCTGGGGTTGTGGGGCGCGAACGGAGCAAAGGGCGACCACTCCGACTACACATTCGAGAACCTGTGGCTCGACAACTGGTATTCGCTGGTACAGATCGAACATGAAGAGCCTGCGGTGCATGGAATCACATTCAGAAATATCTGGGCGCTGGATCAGCCTCCTCTGGCGTCGTCGACGCTGATTGGGAATGTGAGCGATGTGACCTTTGACAACGTGAAGTACGGGCAGAACCGGGCTACCAACGATGCGGAATTGCAACTGGTGACATCGAGCGGTGCAGCACCGCCCAAGTTCCTTGCGCCCTCGGGTCCGGTGGCTAGGTTTACGGTCGCCCCGCCGGTATTTGGAACGCGCGATGAGGTTACGTTCACGGCATCGCCGTCGCCGCACACGAACTTTACGTGGCTCTTCGGCGATGGCACCGAGGCACACGGACGCAAGGTGCGCCATCGCTTTGCCGATGCGGACGGGACTGATCTCGACGGAGCGGAGGGGGCGGGGCGATTCAGGGTGCTTTTGAAGGCTGTGGACAACCAGGGACGTGAGGACTGGGCGGCGCAGGCATTGGTGGTGGTGGCGCGCTGGCACGATGCGCTGCCGGCGGCCGAACAAGTGTTGCCGGGACTGGTGTGGCACGTTTATCCGGGAACATGGACCGAGCTGCCCGATCTGCACAGAGAGACGCCGCTGTTCGAAGGCGAGTCGCCGAACCTGCATGCGGACTCGCACGGGTTCACGCGCTATGCGACCGCGTGGGATGGACTCATCGATATTCCAGCAGATGGCGGGTACACGTTTCACCTGATGTCGCGAGATGGGGCGCGGGTGGTGATCGACGGCGCGGAGGTTGCGAGGACGGGGCCGCCTTTTGCGCAGGTGTGCGGGTCGCCCGGCAACGCGATGCGATACGACAAGGGATCGCTGGGGTTGCGGGCGGGGCGACACGTGTTGCATGTGGAGGGCCTGCACTCGGCGAGCCAAGGCTCGCCACGGTTGTTGTGGGAGGGGCCATCGCTACCGCTGACGGACGTGCCTCCAACGGCGTACGGCCATGCGCGCGTGGACAACGTGGTGCGGGGGATGGAGTAGGAGTCACGCAGGCAGGCTGGTTCGGGGAGTCTCCCTTTACGAGCCATTTTCCGTCCAGATCAGTCGACGGCAGATCCTATCTCTTGAAGCTTCGCGGCATCCTATAATCGTCCGCATGCCCCGCAGCGCCTTACTCACCTTGCTCGAAGCGGCCCTCGTTATGGGGTCCCTGGCGCACTCGGCCATGGCAGCCCAATCATTTCCGTTGGATTCCACAAGGGGGCTGCAACCGCACAACGTGACGGTGGATGCGGTGTCCTACCAAGGGCGGAAGGCAGTTCGAGTGATGTCGTTGCCGGGTACGGACGCGAGCTACGATATGCAGAAGTCGGGCACGGGCGGAGGGATCGTCGTTCTCCCGGATGCCTCGTTTCACGACGGAACCATCGAAGTAGATATCGCTGGAAAGCCTCAGCCCAATGCGCCTGCGCTGGCCCGCGGGTTCGTGGGCGTTGCTTTCCGCGTGCCTCCCGACGCTTCGAAATACGACTACGTTTACATCCGCCCAACGAACGGCCGCGCCGACGATCAGGAACGACGAAACCATTCGACGCAGTACGCTTCGTTTCCCGACTACGAATGGCAAAGGCTGCGCACCGAGTCTCCAAGCAAATACGAGTCCTATTTGGACCTCGTTCCGGGTGAGTGGACGCATCTCAAGATCGAGGTCAAAGGTCTCAGGATGCGCCTGTTCGTAAACGGCGCTTCCCAGCCAACGCTTCTCGTGAACGATCTCAAGTTGGGGGACACTCACGGCACCGTAGCATTGTGGGTTGGTGTTGGGACCGAGGCCTACTTCGCAAATCTGCGGATAAGCGACTGATTCGTATCACGCTTCCCCCTGGCCGATGCGTGCAAATCCATTCGCACTTGCCGAAGATTGCCAACAGGCCATTTCCACTTATCGATTCGCGATGGAGGCTGCGATCCTTGTGGAGCTGAAGGTCACTTCCTCGGCATGCAATCATTGCCAGGCTTGGCGGCTTAGGCGTGTGCGCTTGACTGCGTACATTGACTGGTCGGCTGCTTCGATGAGCTGGTCGATGTCAGAGCCGTCACTGGGATAGATTGCGATCCCGATGCTGGCGTTGAGGAAGACCTCGTGTTTTTCGAACTGAAACGGCTGGCAGATTTCAGAGGCGATGCGGTCGGCAATTGCCATGCCATCTTCCCTGCCCTGAATCTCCAGAAGGATCACTCCGAACTCGTCGCCGCCAATTCTGCAGACCATATCGTATTCCCTGGAGACCAGGCCGATGCGGCGGGCCGTTTCACAGAGGGCGGCGTCGCCTGTGCGGTGTCCGAAGTGGTCGTTGATGGCCTTGAGGCCGTCCATATCGAGGATGAGGATTCCGAATGCGTTGTCAGATTGGCGTCGCGCCAGGGATAGGCGTTGACGGAGGCGATCGTAGAACGATGCGCGATTCGCGAGGCCGGTGAGCGAGTCGTGCGTTGCCTGGTGGTAGAGTTCGTTGGTCTCATTTCTGGCGGCGTGATACATGGCCGCGGCGATCAGCTCCGACATCAGTTCGAGTACGCGGACGTCGCGATCGGTGAAAGCGTTTGCTGAGGATGATGCGAGCATGAGCGCGCCGACGGTGGTCCCATTGTGGTTGAGCGGGGCCACGACCATGGAGCGGAATCCAACCTTGCGGCAGGTCTCAAGATCAACGCGCGGGTCGGTCTCCGTGTCGTCCGCGCGCAGGACCCGTCCTTCGTGGACGCACAGGCCGGATAGGCTGCCTTCGCGATCGATGCGCAGTCCGAGGAGAGGCTTGGCGATTCCGCTTACGCCTCGGTACACCATGTCGGTGCCCTCGGCGAACTGGACGACAGCGCCGGCCGCATTGGTTACAGCCTGGACTCGATCCACGACAAGACTAACGACACCGCCCAGATCGAGACCGAGCTTTGCGATCTCAGTCTGCATCCGGATGATTTCCATCAAAACGAAGGGATCGGTGCTGATGCTGGAGCCCATCTCTCTCATGCCTGGCCCCCAAGGGGGGATCACCTGGTACGCGTTCGACCAAGTACTAAGCATGATACGGTACGCGCCTTGAGCGAAGCACTGCTGCTCCGGGGGATTGCGCGGCGTTGGTAACTCTGCTAGAGCTGGATGCGTGAATGCTGCCAGGCGGGTGCAGGAGCATCCCTCAGAGGCTAAAGCCCCAGGTATTATGCGGCTTCGGCGGCACGGCTGAAAGCCGTGCCCTTTCAAGACCTGATTTGTGCAACCGGCTCCAGCGCGTTTCTGCGGTGCAAGTTGCTGTTGCCGGCGAGATCGACATTCTATTTTGGCAACTGCGATGTGTCCCAACCGCCGCCGAGGGCGCGGATGAGCTGAACGGTAGCCGCGAACTCACGCGACTGCAAATCCGTGGCGGTGCGCTGGCTGTTGAGCAGCGCGGTTTCGGCGACGAGCACTTCAAGGTAGCTGGTGATCCCGGCCCGGTAGCGCTGATTGGAGAGATCGAGCGAGTGCTGGGCTGCATCGACGGCGCGGCGCTCAGTGACGGACTCCTGTTGGAGCACGCGCAAGTCGGAGAGCCGGTCTTCCACCTCGTTGAATGCGCCAAGCACGGTGGCTTTGTAGGTGGATACCTGCGCCTCGTAGGTGTGGCGCGTTTGTTCCGTGACGGCGTGGCGGCGGCCCGCGTCAAACAACAACTCAGCCGCTTGCGCGCCGAGACTCCACAGCGCGCTTGGGCCCTGAATCCATGTGCCGGCGTGAACGCTTTCGAAGCCACCCGTGGCGCCAAGGGTGATGGTGGGATAGAAAGCGGCAGTGGCGATTCCGATCTGGGCATTGGCGGAGGCGACGCGGCGCTCGTTGGCAGCGATGTCAGGGCGGCGCTCGATGAGTTGCGATGGCACGCCGACCGGGACGCTGGGGAGCGTCATGTCGAGAGGCGCGGGCTTGAGGGTGACGTCGCGTGCTTCCTTGTTGATGAGAGTGGCGATGGCGTGTTCGTACTGGGCGCGGGCCTCGTTGAGGTCGATAAGCTGCGCGCGGACGTTTTCAAGCTGCGTCTGGGCCTGGGCTACGACAACTTCGGTGGCCACGCCGCCTTTGAGGAGCTGCTGGTTGAGTTCAAGCTGATGCTCGTAGTCGACGACGGTGGACTGCAGCAGGCGGCTGTCGGAGTCGAGGCCACGGAGCTCGAAGTAATCCTGTGCAAGCTCGGCATGGAGGCTCAAGTCGAGATTGGCAAGATCGGCCGCACTGGCTTGCGCATTTGAGCCGGCGGCTTCGACCGAGCGGCGAATGCGTCCCCAGAGATCGGGCTCCCAGTTGGCCTGGCCCACAAGCAGAAGGTCGTTGTAGCTGGTGGTGGAACCGGACACGGCGAGCGGGCGATTGGCTGAGACTTTTTCGTGGCTGGCGGAGAGGCCGGCGGAGAGGGTGGGAAAGTAATCTGCATGCGCGATGGCTACCTGCTGGCGAGCGGCGAGGTAGTTTTCGAGCGCGGCGTGGAGCGTCTGATTTTGCGGGGCGAGCTGGTCTTCGAGCGCGTTGAGCTGCGGGTCCTGGTAGATCTCCCACCATTTGCCGCGAAGCATCCCGTCAGAGGGCGAAGCTGGCTGCCAGGATCCACCGGCCGGATTGGGCGGCGGAACGATGGCGTTGGGCGCGCCGGTTTCCTTGTAGGCGGGAGGGGCGACGGTGTCAGTGCGGTGATAGTTGGGGCCGACGGTACAAGCGGAGAGGCCACAGACGACACAAAGAAGAGCGACGAACGAAAAGCGTCCCCCAGGGGCTAAAGCCCTGTCCCTCTTTGCCGTCGTTGTGGCACGGCTGAAGCCGTGCCCTTTCAAGGCCAGGGCGTTATCACTCGTCCAGGCTTGAGGCGACTGCATCACTACTTGCCTCCCTGGGCTGGCGGTCCGGATGTTCTTTGCTGAGCCGGATTCTGCGGATTCACTTTCTGGCCTTCAATGATCGAGTCAGGAGGATCCTGGATCACGCGGTCGTCCGCGTTCAGTCCATTCACGATCTGCACGGTGGCTCCGTCGTCCTGGCCGATCACCACCGTGACGAGGTGGGCAGTATTGTCGTTTGCCACCGTGGCAACCTGCATTCCGTGGGAACGGAAGATCAGGGCAGAGGCGGGGAGGATGAAGGTGGTGATGTTCGCGGGGGCTTTGAAATGGACCTGCGCGAGGGAGCCGGGCAGGAGTTCGCCGCTCCGGTTGTTCACGTCGATCTCAACGAGCAAAGTGCGGCTTGCGGGATCGATGGCCTCAGCGGTGCGCACGAGCGTACCTTGATAGGTCTTTCCGGGGCGCTCGGGGAAGGTGATATCGATCTTCTCTCCCCTTTTGACGTTTGCCGAGTACTGTTGAGGCACGTTGGCGTAGACGCGGAGCGTATCCAGAAGCTGCATGTGGAAGAGCTCTTTGGCGGCGCCTGAGTCGATGAGCTGTCCGATGTCGACGGAGCGGGCGGTGACGACTCCGTCAAAGGGCGCGTAGACCTTTTCAAAGGACTGGAGCTCTTTGAGCCGCTGCACGTTGGCCTTGGCTGAGTTGACAGATGCGGCCGTTGCGGCTGCCTGGTTCCGCAGCGTCTCGGCATCCAGTTGAGAGACGGCGTTAGTCTGTACCAGCCCCTGATAACGCTGCGACTGGGCGTGGGCGTTTGTTGCGTTGGCCTGCGCTGTGACGAGGTCGGCCTCAGCCTGGGCGAGCTGCTGGTCAACTTCGGGAGAGGCGATGCTGGCAAGGAGCGCGCCCTTTTTCACGTGGGTGCCGATATCGAAGTACCAGTGCGTGAGATAGCCGGAGGTACGCGCGTAGATCGGCGAGTCAGTGAATGCGGTCACGTTGCCGGGGAGCACAAAGCTCTCGACCGGGGCGCCGGCCCCGGGGGGCAAGGCGATGACCGTGGGAGCTGCCGCAGCTTGCGTCGTCTTTGCGAGTACCTCGTCATGGTGCATGCGGCTGAGTTTTCCAAAGACCGCAAGGGCCACGAATATAAGCAGGATGATCACCGCGCCGGTCGCGGCGACCTTAGGCGCGATGGGCTGCAGGTCGGGCGCGTACTGGGTACCGGGCCCCGAATGCGCTGCCGGCTTGTGAGGCTGATTCGATTCGTTAGCCATAAGAACAACTCCAGAGGCTCGCGACGCGCGAGCCATTCCTAATCAAATTCATCAAACGTCGGGGACTGCGCTTCGCGGAGATCGGCCCTTTTGCGTCTTTCGAGCCAGCCGTGGATTACCGAGAAGAACACCGGAACAAAGAAGAGCGTTGCGACCGTGGCGAGCAGCAGGCCGCCGATGACGGCACGGCCGAGCGGGGCATTCTGTTCGGCGCCTTCGCCAAGTCCGAGCGCCATGGGGATCATGCCGATGATCATGGCCAATGCGGTCATGAGCACGGGACGCAGGCGGACGAAGCCGGCATTCAACGCGGCACGCCGGGCGTCACCCACGAGCTCCTCAAGCTGTTCGCGGGCGAAGCTGACGACGAGGATCGAGTTGGCCGTGGCAACGCCCATGCACATGATGGCCCCTGTGAGAGCTGGCACACTGAGGCGCGTATTGGTGAGGAACAGGATCCAGACGATTCCGGCAAGCGCCGCGGGGAAGGCGGAGATGATCAGAAAAGGGTCGAGCCATGACTGGAAGTTGACGACGATCAGCAGATACACCAGCAGGATGGAAAAGATGAGTCCGAAGAGAAGCCCGATGTAGGACCTGTTCATCGTCTCGCTCTGCCCGCGCAGGATGATGTGGGAGCCCCGTGGGAGGTCCTTCTCGTGGCGGGCAACGATCTTCTCCATTGCGCGAGTCACGGTGCCGAGATCGGTGCCGACCACGTTGGCGTAGATGTCGAGGACTGGCTGGACGTCGTAGTGGCTCACGGTGCCGAGCTCTGCGCCGGGCTGGATCTCAGCGAGATTGCCGACGACCTGCACAGGGTGCCGGGCAGCTCCGGGCGCGGTCGTGGTCGCTGTGGAGGTTTGAGCGATTCGCAGCGGCTGCGGAACCGGCCGCAACGGTGACCGGCAAGCTTCGCAGGGCCGTCAGCGAGTCGAGCTGATATTGCGGCGCCTGGACGGCAACGTTGTAGCTGACGCCGTTGCGCGGATCGAGGTAGAAGCTTGGCGTGGTCTGGAAGCTGCCGCTCAGGGCCACGAGCAGGCTTTGCGCAACATCGCGCTGCGTGAGGCCGATGGCCTGCGCACGCGTGCGATCGACGTTCACCGTCATGTTGGGGTAGTTGAAGGGCTGCTGAATGCGCGCATCGGCGGCGCCGGGAACGTAGCGCACTTCATTGAGCATCTTCTCGGCGAGCGCGCGGTTGCCGTAGAGATTCGGACCGACGATCTGGATGTCGATGGGCGCGGACAGTCCGAAGTTGAGAATCTGCGTGACGATGTCGACGGGGAGAACGTAGAAGATCGTTCCCGGGTACTCGCGCGCAAGCACGCCGCGAAGCTCTTCGACATAGTTCTCAGTGGGGTGATGCTCGGGGGAGAGCTGCACCTGGATGTCGGCGTCCGCGGGTCCGATGGGAGCAGACGTGGAGTAAGAGAGATTGAGGCCGGAGTAAGGCAGGCCGATGTTGTCGACGATGGTGACAATTTCGCCGGCGGGAATGTGCTCCCGGATGGTCTGATCGATGTGGTCGCAGAGCGCGGCGGTTTCTTCAATGCGTGTGCCGGTGCGGGCGCGAACGTGGATCTTGAACTGGCCGGCGTCGACGGAGGGGAAGAAATCCTGGCCGAGCCACGGGGTCAGAACGAGCATTGAACCCACGGCAAAGAGCAGGAAGACGATGAGGAACACCGCGGAGTGGTCGAGGCACAGAGTCAACAGGCGCAGATAGTTGTTGCGAAACTTCGTAAAGCCTGACTCGAAGCCGCTCTGGAACCGGACAAAGGGGTTGCGGCTGACGCTTTTCCGCAATACTGCAGCGTCGTCGTGCTCCTGGAGCAGGTACTTTGCCATGGTGGGCACGACGGTGCGGGAGAGCAGGTAGCTGGCCAGCATGGCGAAGACGACCGCCTCGGCGAGGGGCACGAAGAGGTATCGCGCGACGCCGCTGAGCAGGAACATGGGCACGAAGACGATGCAGATGGCGAGGGTGGAGACAAGAGCGGGGGTGGCAATCTCCGCGGCGCCGTCGAGGATGGACTGCTCGAGTTCCTTTCCGGATTCGAGATTGCGATTGATGTTCTCAATGGCGACGGTTGCGTCGTCAACCAGGATGCCAACGGCAAGGGCGAGGCCGCCGAGGGTCATGATGTTGATGGTTTCGCCAAGCAGGGAGAGCACGGCGATGGAGCAGAGAATCGACAGCGGAATCGAGACCGCGATGATGACTGTCGAGCGCCAGCTGCCCAGGAAGACGAGGATCATGACGGCGGTAAGGCAGGCCGCGATGACGGCTTCGCGGATCACGCCATTGATTGCGCCGCGGACGAAGATCGACTGGTCAGAGAGCGCGTTGATCTGGAGTTGCGGCGGCAACTGGCCCTTGATGTTCTCGACTTTGTCCTTGACGCCCTTGATGATCTCAAGCGTGGACGCAGAGCCGGTCTTCATGATGTTCATCATGATGGCGCGCTGGCCGTCTACGCGCACGATGTTGGTTTGCGGAGGGTTTCCGTCCCGAACGTGGGCAACGTCGCGAAGGTAGATGACTGCTCCGTTGATCGAGCGGATGGGCAGGTTGTTCAACTGCTCGACCACGGAAGGCGCCGAGTTGGTTTCGATCGCGTACTCGAAGCGATCGATCTTCATGGTGCCGGACGGCACGATCAGGTTCTGCGTGGAGATGGCGTTGACGACGTCAGCGGGCGAGAGGTCCTTGGCCTGCAATGCAGCGAGATCGAGGTCGACCTGGATCTGGCGCTGTTTGCCGCCGTAGGGAAACGGCGTCTGCGCACCTTCAATGGTGGCGAGCTGGGTGCGAATGGTGTTCGTGGCCAAGGTCGTTGAGCTGCTGCTCGTTGAGTCCCTGGCCGGAGAGGCCCAGCTGCAGGACAGGGACGCTGGAGGCGTTGTACTGAATGATGAAGGGCGGCGTCGTGCCGGGCGGCAGCGGCGCAACTGCACCTGGCAGATGGCCGTGACCTGCGCGACGGCGTTGCCGATGTTCACATGGGGCTGGAAGAAGATCTTGATGATAGCGATGCCGTTGAGGGACTGCGACTCAATGTGCTCGACGTCGTTGACCGTCGTGGTCATGCCGCGTTCGCTGTTGAAGACGATGCGGGTGGACATCTCCTGTGCGGAGAGGCCGGTGTAGTTCCAGACGACCGTGACGACGGGGATATCGATGTTCGGAAAGATGTCCGTAGGCATCGTGGCGATGCTGTAGGCGCCGAGGATCAGGATCAGGAGCGCAAAGACGGCAAAGGTATAGGGCCGCCTGAGCGCTAGCCGGACTATCCACATCATAGGGCTGGTACTCGCTCCTGAGGCGATTTGCCCGTCACCACAATGAAGGTGGAGAGGTGGCTCGCCAAGCAATTGCCAAGCGGACCGTCCCAGGCAAAATACGGCTCAACGGATTCGGAGACTGAAAAGCTCGAGAGCGATTCAGATCCGTTCCAAAAGTGGTTGAACAGACTATGTTAGTCGATGACGCGCAGCTTAAAGCACGCGTTTGTGCAAACGGGCGAGGCCGGCACGTTTATAGGACGTTTCAGGGCGGCTGGGGGATTCAGCCGCCGAAGCACGACGTCTCAGCATACGAGTCGGTTCGAGCACGTCAAACTTCGGCGCATTCGAGGGATAGGGAACTGGTTCAGAGGGCCAGCAAGGCCACGGCGACCACCAGAGCACCGATGGCGAGGCTGACCTTGTCGCGCATGGCGAAAACGACGGGGTCGTCGTCCAACGCGCCGCGCGATGCGATGAGCCAGACGCGGTAGATCCAGTAGATCAGGAGCGGGACGATCAGCCACAGGCGCATGGGATGGCGATAGAGGTCAGTGACGTCGAGGCGGGCGATGTAGAGCATGAATACAACGACCGCCGCAGTGGCCGCAGAGGTACCGAAGCTCCGGATCTGCTCGAGGTCAGAGACGAGATAGCCGCGGCCATGGGTGCGGATTGCGCCCCGTTCGCGAAGATTCTCAAGCTCGTTGAAGCGCTTGACCATGGCGAGGGACAGGAACAGGAAAGTGGAAAAGCCTGCCAGCCAAGGGGAGATTTCGGTCTCGGTCGCGGCGCCGCCTGCGAGCAGCCGCAGCGTGTAGAGGCTTGAAAGCAGGATCACGTCCACGATAGCGACCCGCTTGAGATAGAACGAGTAGGTCATTGTGCTGACGATGTAGACCGCCAGCCAGAAGTCGAAGGACCGTGGAAGCAGCGGAAGGATGGCAATTGAGGCCGCGGCAAGAGCAACGACCAGTGCGATGCCGTGTCGCAACGGCAAGATCGCCAGCGGCAAAGGGGCGCAGGCGCTTCGACGGGTGCCGACGATCGCTGTCGATGTCGAGCATGTCATTGACGAGGTATGTGACAGATGCCATCAAGCTGAAGCAGAAGAATGCAGCAATGGCTGCTGCAACCGAGGGTTTGGTGAGATTGTGCGACAACAGCAGCGGGGCAAACAGGAGAACGTTTTTTGCCCACTGGTGCACGCGGATGGCCTTGATGAGCATGCGGAGCGTGGGTCTTCGGTCAATAAAGGAGCAGGCCACCGGGATATTCCGGTTGCGAACCGCGATGCGGAGGCCCGCTGTGGGGTTGGCGAGCATGGGCACGCGGGCCTGGCTCAGCATGGGCAGGTCGGCCCGGGAGTTGCCGACGTAGTCAAATTGGCCGAACTGGTCCTTGAGGCGTGTGAGCTTCTTTTCCCTGGTAAGGTTGGTAGCCCTATCGGAGGCGAGAACGCCTTCAAATATGCCCAGATGCGACGCGATGCGCTGCGCCAGGCCGCCATCAGCGCCGGTAGCGAGAAAGATCTTCCGGCCTACGCGACGCTCGGCCTGAAGAAATCGAAGCAGCTCTATGTTGTAGGGCAGGCGGGTGGGATCGAGCGGGGCGTGTTGCGCCACTTCAAACTTGAGGCGGGCGCGGCCTTGCATCAGCCAGAGGGGGACGCGCCAGAGCTGGAGCGGCCGGCGGCGGGCGAAGAGGCAGAGTCCGTCTAAAAGGGTGTCCGACTTGACCAGGGTGCCGTCCAAATCGACACAGAGCGGGGGCTCAGTGGCAATTGAGATCGGGGGTGCGGAAGCGTCGGAGCTTATTGCCAAGAGATGCCTCGCCATTGGAAGAGTTGCGACGGACCGCCCTGCCGCCGGGCCTCGTTTCAAGGAAGCGGACCTACGAGGGCTGGGAAGGCCGCCTGTAAACGTGTGGAAATGCGATTTCGTCCAGTATATGAGATGGATCCAACGCTCCCGGCATTCCGGGATACGGGGCTGCCCAGAGTGCATTATTACCCCGAAATTGCTGCACCGCCCGGGCAGGAGCAGCCATCACAAGGGCAACCGGACCACGAAACCTTTCCGGAGACGCAATCGTCCCTATAAAGTGGCCACTGGCCCAAGTTTCATTGATTCAAACACCTGAATTCGCGCCTGGTTGCGGGGTGCGATCCTCAAGACCAAACCGACGGGAAGCAAAGACATGCCGATACAAAACGCTACTGAGACGCACATGCCCGAGATCCGCGAGTTTCAGCCACCCGGCCGCAAGCGGCCCGGGGTGCGAATCGTCTTTTACCTTGTCCTGGTGCTGGTTGTGGGTCTCATTGTGTGGAGGGTCTACCAGAACCACCAGAAGCAGGCGGCAGCGACCGCGAGCCAGGCGGCAGCGCTCCAGGGCCGACCGATTCCGGTGCAGGTGATCGCGGCGGAGCAGAAGCCGATGCCGATCTTCCTGTCGGCGCTGGGCACGGTGACGCCGTACATGAGCGTAACCGTCAAAGCGCGGGTGAGCGGAGAGTTGTTGCCGGTGAAGTTCACCGAGGGCCAGGAAGTGAAGGCGGGCGAGACGATCATGGAGATCGATCCCAAGCCGTACCAGGCCGCGCTGGACCAGGCGAAGGGCACGCTGGCGCATGACCAGGCGCTCTTGAAGAACGCGCAGGCGGAATACAACCGCTACAAGGCGCTCTACGAAGCGGGCGTGGTTTCAAAGGAGTCGATGGAGGCCAACGAGGCGCAGCGGGGCCAGTATGAGGGCGCGATCCAGTCTGACCAGGCGGCGATCGAGACGGCGCAATTGCAGTTGAGCTGGTGTTCCATCAAGTCTCCAATCAACGGCAAAATCGGACTGCGACTTGTGGATCCGGGCAACATTATTTCGGCCAACAGCACGAACCTGGTGATCATCAACCAGTTCCAGCCCATCGCGGTGTACTTTACGCTGCCCGAGAACCAGTTGCCCCAGGTGCTGCACAAGCTGGCGGCGGACCATCGCATGGCGGTGGACGCCTATGACCGCAGCGATACGCAAAAACTGGCAACAGGAGTGCTACTCACCGCCGACAACCAGATCGATACGATGACCGGCACCGGCAAGCTGAAGGCGGTCTTCGACAACAAAGATTCGATTCTGTTTCCCAATCAATTCGTAAACATCCACCTGGTGCTTGAGAATCGGCCCAGTGCGCTGGTGGTGCCGTCGGCGGCGATTCAGACGGGGCTGAACGGATCGCTGTTCGTCTGGCTTGTGGATACCGATGCGAAAGGCAAGCAGGTTGCGAAGATGCAGCCGGTAAACGTGGCTCTTGCGGAAGGTCAATCGACGATTCTGGATAGCGGTCCAGAACCCGGCGCCAAGGTGGTTGTGGACGGGGCAGACCGGCTGCGGACGGGACAGCCGGTTACGGCAACGGCGGCGCGCCAACGCGGAAGCCAGAGTGCCGGACCGGGTGCGGGCCACGGAGCAGGACGAGCGACCGAGCAGAGCCCGACTCAAAACAGCAGTCCATTCACCGGTGGAGCTCCAGGTGACAGGCCCGAAAGCGCGGGCCAGAACAGGCAGAATCCTGGCTCTAACCCGAGGCAGCAGCAGTGAGTCTTAGTCCATCGCGACCATTCATTCTTCGACCCATCGCAACATCGCTGCTGATGGCGGCGATTTTGCTGGCGGGCGGTGTTGCTTATCAGCAGTTGCCGGTATCTGCGCTGCCCGAGGTGGACTACCCGATCATCCAGGTGCTCACGTTCTACCCTGGCGCGGGCCCGGAGGTGATGGCGTCGTCAGTGACCTCGCCGCTTGAGCGGCAGTTCGGCCAGATGCCGGGCCTCAAGCAGATGACGTCAGTAAGCTCAGGCGGCGGGTCGGTGATCACGCTCGAGTTCAACCTGGAAGAGAACATCGACGTCGCCGAACAGGAAGTGCAGGCTGCCATCAACGCGGCAACCAGCTTTCTGCCGAACGATCTGCCCAATCCACCTGTATACAGCAAGGTGAACCCCGCCGATGCGCCGATTCTAACGCTGGCGCTGACGTCGGACACGTTGCCGCTGGACAAGATTGAGGACGCGGCCGATACGAACCTTGCGCAGAAGATCTCGCAGGTCACGGGGGTCGGCCTGGTGTCCATTGCGGGCGGACAGAAGCCGGCGGTGCGCGTGCAGGCAAATCCCGCCGCATTGGCCGCATACAACCTTAGCCTCGAAGACGTGAGGACGGCGCTGGCCGCTGCGAACGTGGACCAGGCGAAGGGCACATTGAACGGGTCGCGGCAGTCGTACACGATCGGCGCGAACGACCAACTGCTTTCGAGCAGCGACTACAAACCGGTGATCATCGCGTACCGCAATGGCGCGGCAGTGCGTACGACCGACGTGGCAACGGTGGTGGATGCGGCGGAGAATTCGCAGCAGGCGGCGTGGATGAACCGGCAACCGGCGGTGATCGTGAACATCCAGCGTCAACCGGGCGCAAACATCATCGCGGTGGTCGATCGAATCAAGAAGCTGCTGCCGCAACTGCAGACGAGCCTTCCGGCTGCCGTGCAGGTGCACGTTTTGACGGATCGGACAACGACGATTCGCGCGTCAGTGAAAGATGTGGAATTTGAGCTGATGCTCACCGTCGCCCTGGTGGTGATGGTGATCTTCCTGTTCCTCCGCAACCTGGCGGCGACCATCATCCCGTCTGTTGCGGTGCCGTTGTCAATCATCGGCACGTTTGGCGTCATGTACCTGCTGGGCTACAGCCTGAACAATCTGACGCTGATGGCGCTGACGATTTCCACGGGGTTCGTGGTCGATGACGCCATCGTGATGATCGAAAACATCTCGCGCTTCATTGAAGAAGGCATGAGCCCGATGCAAGCGGCGCTAAAGGGCAGCGAACAGATCGGGTTCACCATCATGTCGCTGACGGTTTCGCTCATCGCGGTGCTGATACCGCTGCTCTTCATGAGCGACGTCGTGGGCCGTCTTTTCCGCGAATTTGCGATCACACTTGCGGTCACGATTCTTGTTTCCGCGGTGGTGTCGCTCACGCTGACGCCGATGATGTGTTCCCGGATTCTTCAGGACAAGAAGACGGCGAAGGAGACGCGCTTCTACTACTGGTCAGAGAAGATCTTCAACAGGGTCATTGCCTCCTACGGGCGCAGGCTGAAGGTGATTCTGCGCCACAGGTTCGCCACCTTGATGGTGACCATCTCGACCTTTGTGGCGACGGTGGTGCTATTCATCGTGATCCCGAAGGGTTTCTTTCCGGTGCAGGATACGGGCGTGATCCTCGGCATCAGTGAAGCTCCGCAAAATGTGAGCTTCGCGAGCATGGCGGATCGACAGCAGAGGCTGGTCGACGTGGTGCTGCAGGATCCGGCCGTGGACAATGTCTCGTCGTTCATCGGCGTGGACGGCACGAACACCACGCTGAATTCGGGACGAATCCAGATCAACCTCAAGCCGCTGGAAGAGCGCAAGGTTTCGGCTACGGAGGTGATCCGGCGGCTGCAAGGCAAGCTCCAGAGCGTTCAGGATATTCAGCTGTTTCTGCAGCCGTTGCAGGATCTCACGGTGGAAGATCGCGTGAGCCGGACGCAGTTCCAATACTCGCTCGAGGATCCGAACTCGACTGAGCTGGCCACCTATACGCGGCGGATGGTGCAGGAGCTGAGCAAGGAACCGATGGTGACGGACGTGGCGAGCGACTTGCAGGACCAGGGCATGGGCGCATCGCTGGTGATCAATCGCGACACCGCGGCCAGGCTCGGCATTGCGATGTCGGACATTGACAACACGCTTTATGACGCATTCGGCCAGCGGCAGGTGTCAACGATCTTCACGCAGCTGAATCAGTATCACGTGGTGATGGAAGTGGGGTCGAATTTTCAGACGGACCCCTCCACCTTGAGCAATCTGTATGTGAAGTCGGCAAACGGGACGCAGGTTCCGTTGAGCACGATTGCGCACTGGGAGCAGTCGCGCACGCAGCTCGCGATCGGGCACCAGGGCCAGTTCCCTTCAACGATTGTCAGCTTCAATCTTGCGCCGGGGAAATCGCTGGGCGATGCCGTGAAGGCGGTGAACCAGGTGGAGCAGCGCATTGGCATGCCGGATTCGATCAATGCGAGTTTCCAGGGAACCGCGGCAGCGTTTGAGAATTCGCTGGTGAACGAGCCGTTGCTGATCCTGGCGGCGCTGGTGACGGTGTACATCGTGCTGGGCGTGCTTTACGAGAGCTATATTCACCCGATCACCATTATTTCGACGCTGCCGTCGGCGGGTGTGGGCGCGCTTCTGGCGCTGCTCATTACGCGGGTGGACTTCAGTGTGATTGCGCTGATCGGCATCATTCTCCTCATCGGAATTGTGCAGAAGAACGCCATCATGATGATCGACTTTGCGCTGGCTGCAGAGCGCACCGAAGGGAAATCGGCGGAGGATGCGATCTTCCAGGCATGCCTGCTGCGCTTCAGGCCGATCCTGATGACGACGATGGCAGCGCTGCTAGGAGGTCTGCCGCTGGCACTGGGAGGCGGTGTGGGGGCAGAGCTGCGAATGCCTCTGGGCGTGAGCATTGTGGGTGGCTTGATCCTGTCGCAGATGCTGACGCTGTTTACGACGCCAGTTGTTTATCTCTATTTTGACCGGCTTTCGACGAGACTGAAGAAGCGAGCGACGCGGCCTGCGCTGCAAGAGCAGCCGGTTACGGCGGACTGAGCGGAGCCATGCATCTTTCTGCGCCATTTATCCGACGACCGGTAGCGACAACGCTCCTGAGCCTGGCTCTCATGCTTGCCGGTTCGGTGGCCTATTCGATGCTGCCGGTGGCTTCGCTGCCGGATGTCGACTTCCCGGTGATTGGCGTAGGAGCGGGATTGCCGGGCGGCAGCCCCGAGACCATGGCGTCGGCGGTGGCTACGCCGCTGGAGCGCCAATTCGGGCGCATTGCGGGCGTGAACCAGATGACCTCGTCGAGCTCGCTGGGTTCGGCTTCGGTGACATTGCAGTTCGACCTGAACCGCGACATCGATGCCGCGGCGCGCGACGTGCAGGCCTCAATCAACGCCGCACGCAGCCAGTTGCCATCCTATCTTCCGCAGAACCCCGGGTACCGCAAGGCGAATCCGGCGGAAGCGCCGATCCTGATTCTCACGCTGACCTCCGACGTCGTGCCCAAGCCGAAGATCTACGACATGGCCGATTCGATTCTTGCGCAGAGGATCGCGCAGATTCAGGGCGTGGGCCAGGTATTTGTGGGCGGAAGCGCGCAGCCCGCAGTGCGTGTTGAGCTGAATCCGATGCAGCTGGCCAACAATGGTGTCGGGCTCGAAGCGGTGCGCACGGCACTCTCGGGAGCCAATGCCAACCGGCCCAAGGGCGCATTTCAGGATGGCCAGCATCGCTGGCAGATCAGCGACAACGACCAGATCTTCAAGGCCTCAGACTATGCGCCCATCATTGTCGGGTACAACCGGCAGACGGGGGCGCCGGTGCGCGTCGGCGACCTGGGAACCGTCACAGATTCCGTCTCCGACATTCGCACGATGGGACTGGCGGGGAACAAATCTTCGGGCCACAGCGGCGTCCTGAAAGACGCCATCCTGATTGTCATTTTCAAGATTCCCGGCGCCAACGTGATTGACACGGTGGACGCCGTGCTGAAGGAGATGCCGCGGCTTCAGGCGGAGATTCCGCCCACGATCACGATGAATGTGGCCGTGGATCGCACCACGACGATCCGCTCGAGCGTGCGCGACGTGGAGATTTCGCTGATCATCAGCGTCCTGCTAGTGGTTCTGGTGGTGTTCCTTTTCCTGCGCGAGGTCTGGGCAACGCTTATACCTTCCGTGGCTGTGCCGTTGTCGCTGGTGGGCACGTTCGGCGTGATGTATCTGCTGGGCTATACCATTGACAACCTCTCGCTGATGGCGCTGACCATCTCCACCGGATTCGTGGTGGACGACGCCATCGTGGTGATCGAGAACATCACGCGCTATCTCGAGGAGGGCATGCAGCCGTTTGACGCGGCCATGAAGGGCTCACGCGAGATCGGCTTTACGGTGCTTTCGATGAGCACGTCGCTGATCGCGGTGTTCATCCCGATCCTGTTAATGGGCGGCATTGTGGGTAAGCTGTTCCGCGAGTTTGCGGTAACGCTTAGCGTGGCCATCGCGGTTTCACTGCTGGTTTCTCTGACGACCACGCCGATGTTGTGCGCGAGATTCCTGAAATCGCGCGACGAGAGCCGCCATGGGCGCGTTTACCGCGCGGCGGAGAATGCATTCCAGTGGCTGCACTATGAATACAACTCAGCACTGCGCTGGGTGCTGCGCCACCAATGGATCACCCTGTTTGTCGCGATCGGATGCGCGGTGTTGAATGTATACCTCTACGTGATTGTGCCCAAGGGGTTTTTCCCACAGCAGGACACGGGGCGCATGGGCGGCACAACGCGCGGCGCACAGGACATCAGCTTCACGGCGATGCGGGAGAAGCAGCGGGAACTGGCGCAGATGGTTCTGGACGATCCATCGATCGAGACCGTCACGGCCTTTGTGGGAGGAGGGGGCCCCGGTGGCGGCGGCTCCAATGTGGGGCGCATGTTCATCGCGCTGAAGCCGGTGAGCGAGCGTCCGGGCAGAAAGTCTGCCGACCAGGTGATTGCCGGGCTTCGCGGGAAGCTTACCAGCGTTCCCGGCGCCACGCTGTTTCTACAGGCGCAGCAGGACATCCAGGTAGGCGGCCGCGGCAGCGATGCACAGTACCAGTACACGCTCTCAGACGAAAACCTGAACGAATTGAATACCTGGGCTCCGCAACTGCTTGCGCGCATGCGCACCATGCCGGAGCTGCGTGATGCATCGACCGACCAGCAGAATCAGGGTCTCGCCGCCAACCTTGTGATCGATCGCGATACAGCTTCACGGCTGGGCGTCAGCGCGCAGGCGATCGACCAAGTGCTGTATGACGCGTTCGGACAGCGCCAGGTTTCCACGATGTACACGGGACTGAATCAGTACTTCGTGGTGATGGAGGTTGACCCGCAATACCAGTTGAGTCCGGACGCTCTCGACAGTATCTACGTCAAGGCCGGCGGTGCTTCGGGAGCGCCGACCGCGATGTCCTCGACGACGCTTGCCGCCGGCAAGCTCGACGGCAGCGGCTCCGGCAGCGGGCGCTCCGTCGATTCCGGCAGCGCCAAGGGCACCGTCGGGAGCGGCCGCCGTGTTCCCGACAGCAGGCGGCAACCTGGTTACAGAGAGCTCGAGTTCGGGTGTGGGTTCTGCTGCGCCTGCTGCTGCGGCCGCCAGCGCGTCAACGTCGAGCACGAGCAGCACCACCGCAATTCCAGCGGCGGCCAGCGTACCGGTTGCTTCATCGACGGGCGGCGCGATGGTGCCGCTCTCGGCGTTCGCCCATTACGAGGAGAGTCGGACCTCCCTGGCTGTGAACCACCAGGGGCAGTACCCGGCGGTGACGCTGACCTTTAACCTTGCGCCGAACGTGGCGCTGGGCGACGCAGTGACCGCGCTCGAAAAGGCGCAGAGCGAGATGGGCATGCCCTCGACGATCCATGCCACGTTTCAAGGAACTGCGCAGGCGTTTCAGGATTCACTCAAAAATGAGCCGTACCTGATTCTGGCGGCGCTGGTCGCGGTTTACATCGTGCTGGGCATTTTGTATGAGAGTCTGATCCATCCGCTGACGATTCTTTCGACGCTGCCCCCGGCGGGCGTAGGCGCGATCCTGGCGCTGCTGATCACGGGAACGGACTTGAGCATCATGGCGCTTATCGGGATCATCCTGCTGATCGGAATCGTAAAAAAGAATGCGATCATGATGATCGATTTCGCACTGCAGGCGGAGCGGGACCAGGGCCTGCCTCCGGTGGAAGCGATCTACCAGGCGTGCCTGCTGCGCTTCAGACCGATCATGATGACCACGCTGGCTGCGATGTTCGGTGGGTTGCCGCTGGCGATCGGAATGGGCGTCGGCTCGGAGCTGCGCAAGCCGCTCGGCATCACGATTGTGGGCGGACTGCTGGTGTCGCAGATGCTCACGCTCTTTACTACGCCGGTGGTATATCTCTTCTTCGACAGACTGCAGTGGAAGGTGATGAAGCTGCACCGCATCGGTTCGGAGCTGGAAGAGCCGGCGGGAGACTAAAGGCGAGCTTTTAGAGCAGTTTCGGAATTCACGTAGACTCTTTGGGGGCGTCGAAAGGTGGCGTTTTCTTGATGAAAACGCCGCTTCGCGGTGTGCCTTCGGTCTACACCAATTCCGAAACTGCTCTAGCCTCCAGCTCCTAGACCCTAGCTTGGCTTCTGGCTCTCGTTCAGGCCGTCAGCCGTGGCCAGTATCTAAGACAAAGGACGGAACAGACTCTCCTGCCATCGAATGAAGGCAACAGCAACGAGGCATAGTCTGTCACTGCGGCTGGATTGAGTTCAGAGCTATACTCCCACCGGCATTCCGCGCTGGGAGGATAGCGATGGAAAAGCTTGATCTCAAGAAGAAATGGAAGCAGCTTTATCAGCCGAAGGCCGGCGTAATCACGACCGTCACAGTGCCGCCCCTGACGTATCTGATGGTGGATGGTGAAGGCGATCCAAACAATTCGAAGACATTCGGCGAGGCCGTCGAAGCACTCTATTCGCTCTCGTACACGCTGAAGTTTTCGCTGAAGAAGAGTCCGCGATCAGTTGACTATGGCGTGATGCCGCTGGAGGGGCTGTGGTGGGCGGACGATCCGCGCGCTTTTCTGAATGCGAACAAGTCGGCGTGGAAGTGGACGGCGATGATTCTGCAACCGGATTTCATTGCGCGATTCCACGTGGACGCGGCGTTTGAGCACATACGGAAGAAGAAGAATCCCGCGGCGCTCGATCGTGTCCGGTTCGAAACGCTGGATGAACGCGAGGCGGTGCAGACGCTCTACATCGGAGCGTTCGCGGACGAGGGTCCGACGATCCAGAAGATGCACGATGCCATTCATGCAGCGGGCAAGGAACTTCATGGCAAACATCATGAAATCTACCTGAGCGATCCGCGACGCACCGCGCCGGAAAAGCTGAGGACGATTCTTCGGCAGCCGATGAGGTGAGAGGCTGAGGTATCGTCTCAGTTTTCATCAATTCGGGAAGGGGAACTCGCGGACGATGCGGATGCGTGCACCAGAATCGGTGCGGAAAAGTCGGATTCTGCTCCTTTCCTTACGCGGTCTTTGTTCACGCTGATTGAGTATTGGTGATAATGTCGAGACTATTCATATCATCCGGATAGCTGGGCATCCCCTTTCTCGCACTTCCCTGCTGCCGGTCCTTCAAGCATGCGCGACACGCCGTGGGGCACGGCAAGTCAGAAGTGTCGAGATTTCGATGAAGCGGAATGAAAGGCGAAGGTGTAGCGATGGGTCAATCTTCTGAAGCAACTGACGCCGATCTTGTTTTGACACTGGATGAGATCACAAACCTCACCGAGGACGGGAGCAAACCCGCCGACACACTCATGAAGGTGGTGGCGTTGATGGCAACGCGCTTCAGGACCGATGTGTGTTCGGCGTACCTGCTCGAGCCGGATCGATCGAACCTGGTGCTTGCGGCGACTCTCGGTCTGCATCCACGTTGCATCGGCACCCTGCGCATGCCGCTCAGCGAGGGCCTGGTGGGGCTGGTTGCTGAGCAGGTGCGGCCGGTTGCGGTGGAGGATGCGGGCAAGCATCCGCGCTACAAGTATTTCAAGGAGTCGGGCGAAGAGGAGTACCACTCGTTCCTCGGCGTGCCGCTGATCGACCGCGGGATGCTGCAGGGGGTCCTGGTTGTGCAGACAAAAGAGCCCCGGGTATTTCGGGATCACGAGATTCGAATGCTCTCAGAGGCGGCGGATCAACTGGCTCCGGCGGTGAGCGAGGCTCGCACGGTGGACCGCTTTATTGCCCCGGCGCAAGAACGGCTTTGGGCGCTGGCGCGCAATGTCTGCTGGAGCTGGGATCACGAATGCATCAATCTGTTTCGGGACCTGAACCCTCTCCGCTGGCGGGAGCTGAATCAGAATCCGATTGCGCTGCTGAATGAGATGCCGCTGCACGAGATCGAGCGTAGAGCCGCAGAACTTGTTCTGCACAGCCGCATCAATTACGTATACCGGCGACAGCAGGAGTATCTGAAGGAAGATCGCACCTGGGGCGCACTGAATGCAGGTGTGCTGCGTACCCGTCCCGTTGCGTATTTCTCAGCGGAGTTCGGGATGCATGAATCGCTGCCGATCTACTCCGGCGGTCTCGGAGTGCTGTCGGGCGATCACATCAAGAGCGCATCGGATCTGGGGATTCCGTTGATTGGCGTGGGACTGTTCTACGGGCAGGGGTACTTTCTGCAAAGGCTCGATCAAGAGGGATGGCAACGCGAGGAGTACCTGGAGACGGATATCAATCAACTCCCGATGCAGCCAGCAATCGGAGTAAATGGCGAGCCGGTTGTGGTGGAGATTGCCACGCGCGGTGGCTCGATCCGCGCAAAGGTGTGGCAGATCAAGGTAGGGCGCTGCGACCTGCTGTTATTGGATTCAAACGTGTCAGGCAACGCGCCCGAGGACCTGGACACAACATCGCGGCTCTACGGCGGAGACTCACGCACGCGCATACGGCAGGAGTTGCTGCTGGGAGTGGGCGGTTATCGCGCCCTGAAAGCCATGGGCATCAGTCCGGGAGTGCTCCATCTGAACGAAGGCCACAGCGGCTTCGCGGTGTTTGAAGCCGATTCGATGCCGCATGGAGGAGGAGGGGCTGGATTTTTACACCGCGGCGAGCAAGATTCCCCGAGAAGTCATCTTCACGACGCACACCCCGGTGCCTGCGGGACACGATCGTTTCCATCCAGACCTGATCGAAGAGCACCTGGGACCTCTGCGCGAGCAACTGGGAATCTCGCAGGACAACCTGATGGGCTTCGGCCGCGAACATCCAGAGGACTATGGCGAGCCCTTCTGCATGACAGTGCTGGGGCTGAAGCTGGCCCGGCGCGTGAACGCGGTCTCGTCGCTTCATGGCGAGGTGTCGCGCGCCATGTGGAAGAACCTGTATCCCGGTCGGCCGGAAGACGCGGTACCTATCGGCCACGTGACGAACGGAGTGCACGTGCCTTCGTGGCTCGCTCCGCAGATGTGCCGGCTCTACGATCGGCACCTTGGCGTGGGGTGGCAACAGCAGAGCGGATCGAAGCGCACGTGGGAAGCGATCGAAAACGTCGATGACGGCGAGCTGTGGGAGACGCATCTCAGCCTGAAGGCACAGCTGCTCAATTTTGTCCGGTGGCGTGCGAAAGAACAGGCACAACGACGCGGCGAGTCTTCTCAAGCGATACAGAGTCTTGGCAAAGTGCTTTCGCCTGACGCGCTGACGATTGGATTTGCGCGGCGGTTTGCCACGTACAAGCGCGCGAATCTGCTGCTCAAGGACATCGAAAGACTGGCCACGATGGTCAACGATCCCAAGCGGCCGGTGCAGTTTCTGTTCGCGGGCAAGGCGCACCCGCACGATGAGCCAGGCAAGCGCGTTCTGCAACAGATTGCGGAGATGATGCGCGATGCGGACTTCGCGGAGAAGTTCGTGTTCATCGAAGACTACGACATCAACGTGGGGCGGCACCTGGTTCAGGGCGTTGACGTGTGGCTGAACAATCCGCGGCGGCCGCTGGAAGCCTCGGGGACCAGCGGGCAGAAGGTCGTGCTGAACGGTGGGTTAAACCTGTCGGTGCTCGACGGCTGGTGGGCCGAAGCGTATGACGGGCTTAACGGCTTCGCGATCGGAACGGGGCGCACGCACTCGAACATGGATGTGCACGACAGCCGCGACGGCGAGGACCTCTACGGCGTCCTGCAGCGACGAACTGATTCCGCTCTACTATCAACGCGACCGTGACGGGCTGCCGCGCGGCTGGATCAAGCGGATGAAGCGCACGATTCGCACGCTGGGCTGGCGGTTCAACGCCGACCGCATGGTGATGGACTACACGCAGAAGTGCTATGTGCCGGCTGCGGGCGGGACGTCGAGCGAGATACGATCGCTCTGTTGATTGAAGGAGCACGGCGGCATTGCCATCGGATCGTTCGGCCACCACCCGGTTATTTCCGGCTAGCGGTCATCCGACCAGAAGCTCAATTTCTAACCCACTTAGGCGACGGGAGATTCGCCGATGAACACAAGACAATAACCGAGGCAAGCCCGCTCGTTAGAATGTGGACGCTGGCAAGAAGCCCTTCGCCGAAAGGAGCCCAAGGTGGCCGCTACATCTCCGATCTACCCTGCGCACACAGCCGTCCTGAGCATGGATTGCCAAACTGGTATCGTTTCCATTTATGCCAAGGACGATAAAGACAACTTCCTGACTCGTGCCGCAAGCATCCTCAATCACGCACGCTCTACCGGGATCACCATTATCCACGTTAAAGTCGGCTTTCGTCCTGGGCTCCCAGAGGTTAGTCCTCGAAACATTCTCTTCGGCGCAATCAAATCCTCGGCGCAACACCAGAAGTTATTTCAGGAACCGCTCGGAACATCCCATCTGTCATCGCCCCGAAAGAGGGCGAAATTGTTATTACCAAGCATCGCATCAGTGCTTTTACTGGGACCGATCTCGCCATGATCCTTCGCGCAAATAACATCGACACGCTGATTCGCTACGGAATCGCCACCAGCGGAGTCGTCCTCTCCACTCTGGTCGAAGCCGCTGACGCCGATTTTCGTCTCGTGGTTATTAAGGACTGCGGCGTTGACCTCGATTCACAGCTCCATGATTGCCTTATCAACAGATTATTTCCTGCTCGTGCATCGGTCCTCTCAGCGCGGGAATTCATCGAAGCCTCATAATCGGCGCGGAATGACGGGTTGAACTGCCGAAGCTACCATTCCAGACGGAGACGCTGAGTTTCACAACGTGAAGTCGTGATAGCGATACACCATGCAAACACTGCAATCCATTCGCTAGTCCTAAAGGCTGCATGTCGAAGGCCAGAGTTCTGCCCGGATTGTGGGCCAACCGGAAGTTAACCGAGCGCCAGGGGGGCGAGGTTCTTGGTCTCCCACTTCTCAATATCGAGAAGTGGGGCACCTGGCGAGACACACCGGGATTCCCCCCCGGCTGACGTCGCGTCCTTTCAGAGCGGGCCAATTGCGCGAAATGAAAGAACCCCGTCTCTGGAAAGACGGGGCTCGTAGGTGCCGCCTTGATGAAATGAATACGGTTACTTCATGGCGTAGGAAGGAGCGGATTCTTCCACTTTGGCGTGCTCGACGAGTTTCACCGGGTAGTACGCGTTGCGGATGTACTGCTTCACCATGCGGTTGGTGTTGAAGTAGGATCCGTTGAAAGCGAGCGTGGTCCGCATCATGCGGGCCCACTTTTCCGGCTCCGCGCGGTGAAGAGGAACGACAGCGTTTTCGAGCTTGCCGTATAGTGAGTTCGCTTCTTCGGCGTCGTTGGCGCCATCTTCAATTGCCCATCCGGTAACACTCTCGATCCACCCCTCGATCCACCATCCGTCGAGAACAGAGAGGCTGGGTACGCCGTTGAGGGCAGCCTTCATGCCGCTGGTTCCAGAGGCCTCGTAGGGCCGGCGCGGTGTGTTGACCCAGACGTCGACTCCCGCGGTGAGAAGCGCGCCGAGGTCCCACGCGTAGTTCTCGAGATACACAATGCGCAGCACGTCATTGGAGAGCTTTCCGGCAGTCTGGATGACGCTCTGGATGAGCGCCTTGCCGGGCTCGTCGGCCGGATGCGCCTTCCCTGCGTAGAGAATCTGCAGTCCGCCGGCCTCGCCTGCGATCTTCAACAGCCGTTCGGGATCAGTGAGCAGCAGGCTGGCGCGCTTGTAGGTTGCGGCGCGGCGCGCGAAACCGAGGGTGAGCACGTTCGGATTGAGTACCAGGCCGGTGCGCGTTGCGACCTCAGTCAGAAGCGCTTCCTTGGCGCGGCGATGGGCGTTGAGGATTTCCTGTTCGGGCAGATCGATAGCGTTGCGCAGGTAGAGATTGTCGCGACGCCACGAAGGGATGTGTACATCGAGCATCTGCTGCACGGGCTCCGAGACCCAAGTGGGCGCGTGAACACCGTTTGTGATGGAGTCAATGTGAAACTGGGGGAACATCTCACGCGAGACTTTTCCGTGCTGCATAGCCACACCGTTGGCATAGCGTGAGAAACGCAGGGCGAGCAGCGTCATGTTGAGGAGACCGTCTTCGAAGACGCCGAGCTTTTCGAGGCGCGCGGTGCGATCGCCGCCGAGAATGCGAACGGACTGCTCGGTGGAGAAGCGATCGTGGCCTGCAGGAACGGGGGTGTGCGTGGTGAAGACGCATTTTGCGCGTACCTGTCCGATGTCCGCCTCAGTAGGAGCGGTCAGAGGACCGCCACCCATCTCGCTTTCGAGGAGGGCCAGGATCAGCAATGCAGCGTGTCCCTCGTTCATGTGATAGACGTTGATGCTCCGGCCCAGTGCGTGGGCCATGCGGGCGCCGCCCATGCCGAGCACGATCTCCTGCTGCAGGCGATAGTTTGTGTCGCCCCCGTAGAGATGGTCGGTGAGTCCGCGATCCCATCCCGTGTTCTCGTCAAGATCGGTGTCGAGGAGGTAGATGGGGACCACGTGACCATAGCGGCCCTGCAGGTCATATCGCCAGGCGCGCACGGTTACCTCGCGCCCTTCGACGGAAACCTTTACACGAGCGGCCTCTTCGGTGCAGAAGTCAGCGGGATTCCAGGGCTGGACTTCTTCACTCTGAGTTCCGGATGAGTTCAGATGCTGCTGGAAATATCCCTTGCGGTGGGCCAATGTGAACGCGATGAGGGGGACACCGAGATCGGCAGCGGAGCGGAGTGTGTCCCCAGCGAGGACACCAAGGCCACCGGAGTATGTGGGCATGTTCCGGTCGATTGCGATCTCCATGGAGAAGTAGGCGACAAGGCCCGCAGTTGGGAAAGATTCATACGAGAAGGGTTGTGACGAATTCGGTTGCATTCTTTATATCTCTCGGCGTCGCTCGCAAGATGTCATTTACGTCATGAAAAGTCGAGCAGTCATGATGCATCGTTCGGGTGGATTACTCCCGGCCATCTTCTCGGCAAGATTTAGGAAAACCTGCAACAGATTCTACAAGGAACAGGGGATGTCAAGCACGTTGGGGGGGGGGCCCGTGGAGTGACTTCGGAGTAAGGGCTTTCTCCCCACATCCAATTGAGATGCATGAGACGTTCATAAGGAAGGCTTTGGCGATTCTCAATGCGAGAGGGTGGCGGCGATGCGGTGGGCTCCTCCCGAAGCATGGCAGATGTGAATCTGCGGAACGATGCCGATTTCGCCGGCATAGCGTGCTCCAAGCGCTTCTGCGAACTCCGCCGCCTTAGCCCGCTCAACAAGGTTGATAGTGCAGCCTCCGAAGCCTCCGCCGGTGAGACGCGCGCCGATAAGCCCTGGGAGGTCCCCGGCAAGGTTGACCATGGCGTCGGCCTCGATACAACTGGCTTCAAAATCACGACTATAGCTGACATGGGCTTCGGCCATGAGCCGGCCAACCTCGGCTAAGTCATGATTCATCAGCGCCTCAGCGGCTGCAACGGTGCGGAGATTCTCGCTAATGACGTGATGGGCGCGCTTGAGTGCATTGAGGCTCATCTCGATTCCGCCCCAACGTGTCAGATCATCGAGGGTTGCATCACGCAGGAAGTGGACCTCTGGCCGGTGACGAGCAATCACTGCCGCGGCCTCCTCCACTTCAGCCCGGCGCGTAGTGTATTCGCCCCCGGCTACGGAGTGCTTGACCATTGTGTTTGCAATTACCAGGGCGACGCTTGGCGGAATGGGGACAAGCTTGTAGCTCAGGTCGCGGCAATCGAGCAGCAGCGCGCTGGTCCTCTGCGCCGTTTGCCGAGATGAACTGGTCCATAATGCCGCAATTCGCACCGACGAATTCATTTTCGGCGCGCTGGCACAGGCGAGCGAGCTTCGGACCGGGAATCGTCTTGCCAATGAGTGAAGTGACCGCGAGGGCAGTGGCCACTTCGAGAGAAGCAGAACTTGAAAGTCCGGAGCCGAGCGGAACGTCGCCGAGCAGGCTCAGGCTGAAGGCGGGGATCTTGAGGCCCTCTCCGGCAAGGATGGCAACGACACCGAGCGGATAGTCGCTCCAGTGCTTGCTCGCTTTCGCGGGCAGAGCATTGGCGTCAAAGGAGCATTCCTCGTGGAAGTTTTCAGAATAGATGACAATCCTGCCGTCCTCGCGGGGCGAGATGCCGGCGAGCATTGCGAAATCAATTGCCGCAGGCATGACGAAGCCCTCGGCATAGTCTGTATGTTCACCGATCAAGTTGACTCGGCCCGGAGCGGCAAATACGGCAGGCTCCGCCAAGAAGCGGGAGTGGTGCAAAGCGACTAAAGCTGCAGGGTCATGCATAGGGCTCACATTTCACAAGAGTTCAAGATCAACATCCATGGGCCAAGAGAAGCGCTGACCCGACGACAGCAGGCGAGACCACGGACCGGTCCGCGCCAGCGAATCCACCGGAGCGGTTGCGGGTTCAATGGCCACGCAGGTTTGTTTCAGTCCCGGGCGGTCAGGCCAGCCTCCGTAGCAGATCCAAAGGCCGAGGTAGGGTGTTGCGACGGGGTCAAAGCACACGCGGATTCGCACGCCGGCGGAAGGGCGCTCAAGCGCACACCAGTTTTCCGTGGCAGTCAGCGGGCCAGCAAAGAGCTTGTCTCCGATTCCCGACTGCGAGGGCTGGGCCTGGCTCAGATCGGCCAGGGAGCCGTCAGCGAGCGTGGTGACCGGCCAGGAAACGTTGTCATCTGCGGCGCCAAGGCGTCCACCCCCTGAGCCCTCAACCCGGAATGATCGAATCGAGTCAGGCAATATGATCCGATCGGCGTCCTCGACAGCGAATAGCGGGTGAGCTGCCCAAGACCACGGCACCGGATGACTGCCGGTGTTGGTCAGCTCATACAGAAGGCGAAGATGCCACCCGGCGCGGTCCTGGGTGAGTTTGAGGGAGCGGCGGAGGGAAAGCGGCAGAGAAAAGCACTGACCTTCGAGCACAGCAGAACTGCTGCTCGCCGAGAGCACCTTCCACTCGACGCGCCACAGGTCACCATGATCAGGAATGACACGGGGTTTGGCGTCAGACTGCACCACACACTCGCCCACGGAAGGAAGGCATTCATCCCATCCGCTTGCATCGCTGGCGTCGAAGGGCATGGAGTGTGTGCGAGGGGCCGGTGGCAGCAGCGGCGCCTGCAGCAATTCCTTTTGGTTTAAATGGATGGATGCGATCTTGCCGCCAAGATGCGGGAGAATCGTGATCGAGCAGTCGCCGGCCTGGATGAGAACGTTTTCTTTTTCCGACCGGGAGAAACCCGACTCAATCATCTCAAGCCCCCTTTTGATTCGGCTGTGGCTTCTGTCAGCGCGTCCCAAATTCTATCGAGCCATTCCCGATGTTCGGGCTTCATGAGCACTGAGCGAAGACAAGTTACCGGTTCAGCAGCCGTTCCGGCTGCAGCGTGGCTCGCAGGCTGAAACCAGGAATGCGGCAATTGTACTAGCGCCAGATGCAAATTGCGCGCTCCAGATCGTTCAAAAATCGAATTCGCGAGTTCCGAGGCGCGGGTTATTGTCTCGGCAGCAACTTTCCATACCACGATGTCGAGCTCAGGACCGCCAGCAGCCAGCGGTTCGAAGCGGTTGTCGAGGCGGAGCCGGCGATCGAGCTCAAGGGCTGCGGAGCGGCCAAGTGAAAGCCCGCGTGCAAACTCTCCTCCCTGAACGAGCGGAAGCAGATTTTGCGTGGCCCAGAGTGCAACTGCCGAGGCGCCGGCGCGGGAGCACTCAAGGCTGATCTCTCCCAGATGCAGCTCTTTCGACGTGAAGTAGGTGTAGGGCGAGTCGTGCTTGTAGAAGCGACCGACCGAAGGATCCCGAAAGAGGACGCAGCCGCATCCATAGGGCTGCAAGCCGTGCTTGTGCGGATCGACGACGATGGAGTCGGCTTTGCCGATTGCTCCAAACGCGCGACGGGCAGGCTCATCCAGTGCTTCCGGGATAAGGCAGAAATAACCGCCGTAAGCCGCATCGACATGGACACGGAAGCCGTGTCGCTCGCGCAGTGCGAGGATCTGATCGAGCGGGTCGACTGCTCCGATCGCCGTGGTGCCGAGAGTGACGACGACGGTGCCGACATCGCCTTTGCGGAGTTCCGTTTCAAGTGCGTCGAGGTTCATGCGCCCGCGACTGTCGGAAGGGATGGACACAAAGTCGAGTTTGAGCACGCCGGAGATGCGGTGGTGCGTATAGTGCGCCTGCTCGGAAGCGACAATCCGCCGGCCGGGAGCGGTCTGTCCGGCCACCCAAAGTGCCTCGAGGTTGGCGATGGTGCCGCTGGAGGTGATGTGACCGAGATACGCCTTCTTTTCCGACGGTGGCCAGCCGAACATGGCTGCGATCTGCGCAACCGCTTCAATTTCCATCTCAGAGCTGGCTCGGCCGCCGTCGCGGGCGTGGTTATTGGGATTGATGCTCATGGCCAGGGCGTAGGCGGCCCGTGCGATGGGGTGAGGCGGCTTGAGCATCTGGCCGGCATAGAGAGGATGGAAGTAAGGGAAGTTGTCTCCTAACCGGTGGGCGACCATATCGAGGACTCGTCCCATGGCGGCGGTGTCGGAGGCTGATGCTGTGGCAGGGTCGAAATGAGGGAGAGGGCGAAATTCCGCCTCCAGCGCCTCAGTGGCGAGGGCAAGCAGGGCCGGTACGGAATCGCGCGGCATGGTGACCTTTCAACGTACCACAGGGGAGGGGTGGGTTCACGGTGTTGTTCTGTAACTTTTGCGTTTTGAGCAGTTTTGAGACAGCGAGAATTGGTGGACCTGGCCGCAGAACAAGAATTTGTTCGGTCTTTTACAAGGGGGAATGGTACACTAGGGTCAGCGTTAGAGTGGAACCGGGCGTGTGCAGCAGCTCGCCCAACCAAGCAAGATTCTGCCAGTGGTCGCTCCGATTCATCCAGCGCAATTCAATACCAGGAAATACGGACAAATGGAACAAGGTACTGTGAAGTGGTTTAACGACGCGAAGGGGTTCGGCTTCATCTCGCGTCAGAACGGTGAAGATGTCTTCGTGCACTATTCGGCGATCAATTCGAGCGGTTTCAAGAGCCTGCAGGAAGGTCAAGCCGTGCAGTTCAACGTGGTGAAGGGACCCAAGGGCTGGCAAGCTGCTGACGTCCAGCCGCTGTAAACTCTTCCGGATTTCGGCAGAATCTAGCAGATACGAGCGGGGGCTGGGATTAAATCCGGCCCTTGTTTGTTTTGGCAGAGCAAAATGCTCCCGTGCGGCCTGCGTCCCGATAAGGACTGTGCCAGATTCCGGTGCCTGGCCCCTTCTGAGACCAGAGCTGGTTGCATAAATGCTGCCAGACGAGTGCAGAGCATCCCTCAGGGGCTAAAGCCCCAGGTATTATGCGGCTTCGGCGGCACGGCTAAAGCCGTGCCCTTTCAAAACCTGATTTGTGCAACCAGCTCTGGACACAGGCCTGATTCGAGAAGGATTGCTGCTCAATCCGTCGCCGCAGCGCGTCTGATCGCTCCACGTCTATAATCACCCGGTTGTGGCCGGATCCTCGCTCAAAGAGCGAAACGCACAGCCAATGCGGAGTCGCGGGAGGAGAGACGAATTGTCCTGCGTGGAATTTCCCAGGGATCTCGAAGATGTGTTGACTGCGGCCTGGCAAGCTACGCGGGAGGTTCCGGGGTTTCTTCTCGAGGACGAAGCGCGCCTCCTTGGAACAATCGCCGCTTGTGTGCGGTGTGACGGCGCAATCGTCGAAATCGGGAGCTTCAAGGGCAAGTCCACGGTGATGCTGGCCACGGTGGCCAAACATTATGGTCTGGGTCCTGTGGTTGCAATCGATCCGCACAACTTCAACTCCGCCGAATTGCAGGAACACCGGATAAGTCCCGACTCCTCATCGTATGAGGAGTTTCTGCGCAACCTTGAGACTGCGGGCGTATCCGATTACGTTGAGCCGCACCGCGCATTTTCGGGCACGATTTCTTCCGGATGGAATCGCCCCATTCGCTTCCTCTGGATCGATGGCGACCATTCGTATCCAGGGGCAAAGACAGACTTCGACGGATTCTCGCCTTATGTGACGCCGCACGGGATCGTGGCCTTTCACGACGCACTGCACGAATTCGCGGGACCGCTCAGGGTGTTTGTTGAGGATGTTTTGCGTTCCGATCGATTTGGCGCAGCGGGATTTGTTCGCTCGATTGCGTGGTCCCAGTTTCGACCGGCGGACGGCGGACTTTTCCGCAAGCAACGGGGCGACCTTGAGAAGATTGCCGGACGGCTTATTCCTTTCCTCAGGGATGAGCGCCCGCTGCGAGGGGTCGAGAAGGCACTCTTCAAACTGAACCGTGCTCGCGTTCCGCGCGGACCGGTGCCTCCGGCGCAGTGGGTGGCGCTCTTGAATGAGCGACAGGAAGGCACGTCAATTCAGCAGCTCTGAGTTCTCAGCTAAAGCCCACATTGATTTGCGGCGTGAGCGTTCAATGTGGATGACTATCTCAACTTTGGGAAGTTTCATTATTCCGGTGAAGCCGCGGGCCCCGAGCCCGGCGAAACTGGCTGGAAAGACACAATCCAGGTGCACCCCGAGACCGTAACGCGGATCATTAGAGCAGTTTCGGAATTCACGTAAACTTTTTGAGAGCATCGAAGGAGGCGTTTTCTTAAGGAAAACGCCACTTTGCCGTGTGCCTTCGGTCTACACCAATTCCGAAACTGCTATATCCCGTTCAAAGGCTACGTCGGCCGCTACGTGTGGCATTGCCACCTGCTTGGGCATGCGGCCAACGAGAAGATGCGTCCGTTTGACGTGGTGAAAGCGTAGGCCAAACTGTGTGCTTCAGCCGGTATTTCGCAGACCGGCGGAGATGCCGCTGATGGTGGCGGCGATGGCGCGGTTGACCTCCGGCGTGTCCTCGCCGGCGCGCTTGCGGCGCAGCATGTCGACCTGAATCAGGTGCATGGGATCGACGTAGGGGTTGCGCAGCTTGATGGAGTGAGCGAGCACCGGTTGGTCTCGAGCAGTTCCTTCTGCCGTGACGGCCAGCAGCGCGCTCACCGTGCGGTGGAACTCCGCTTCGAACATGGTGTAAATGCGCTCGCGGAGATCTGCATCGTCGACGAGCGACGAATAAAGGCGCGCCGTGGCGAGATCGACCTTGCCCAGAGCCAGTCTCAACGTTGCGGAGCAGGTCGATGAAGAGCGGGAACTCCCTCGCCATGGTCCTGCAGGAGCGCGAGGTGGATGTCTGCCGGGCTGCCTGCCGTTCTTGTCTAGGAACCGGCCGAGTGCGAATGCCCACGCCGAACCAGGCAGGAACCAGCAGACGTGACTGCGTCCAGCCGAAGACCCACGGGAATGGCGCGCAGGTCGGAAAGCTTGGGCGATGCGTTGCGGCGCGCGGGCCGCGAGCCGATCTTGGCGTTTTCCAGCTCGCCGACGGGCGTGGACTGCTCGAAGTAAGTGACGACCTCGGGATCTTCGAGAATGTGTTTGCGATAAAAGCCGAAGGCAGACTGCAGAGAGCTCGTCGAGCGCGGCCTCCCACTCGCGGCTTGAGCACGCCGGTGAAGTGGCCCTCGGGGTCGCGCGCGTTGGGCCGCGCCAGCGCATCGAGCGATGCGGCGATCATCAGCTCAAGATTGCGCTCGGCCAGAACTTCGTCGGCGTATTTGAAGTTGAGCACTTCGCCCTGCTCGGTGATGCGCAACTGGCCGTCGAAGGCAGTCCATGGGCTGGGCGAAGATGGCGCGATGCGTGGGCCCGCCACCGCGGCCGACGGTGCCGCCGCGGCCGTGGAAGAGGCGCAGCTTGACGCCGGCCTCGCGCGCCACCACGTGCAGATCGCGATGCGCGCGGAAGATCTCCCAGGTGCTGGTGAGCATGCCGCCGTCTTTGTTGGAGTCGGAGTAGCCGAGCATGACCTCCTGCCAGTTGTCCCAGGAGGCGAGCAGCTTGCGATAGTCGGGGCGGCTCCAGAGCTCGCGGCAAATGGCGGGCGCATTGCGCAGGTCGTCGATGGATTCGAAGAGCGGGACCGGCATCAGGCCGGGATCTGCCGTTCCGTCGCGCGCCTTCGACCTTGACGCCACCCAGACGCGCCAGCCGCACGACGGCCAGCACGTCGTCGACCGTGGACGCGCCGCTGATGACGTACTGGCGAATCGCCTCGGGCGAGCAGCCCGTCTTTGACCTCGGCGACAACGCGGAAGGTCTCGAGCACGCTCGTCGTTTCCGGCGAGAGTACCGGCTGGGCAGCGTAGGGCGCGATGGTGTCGCTGATCGCTTCCTGCAGCGCGGTCTGCGTGGACGCGCGCGTGCTGGCGAATGTCGAGCGTGTGCAGATGGAGGCCGAAGGTGCGCACCTGCAGAATCAGCGGGATCGATGAGCGTGCGCGCAATGCGAATGCCGTCGTTCGCGGCGAGCGAGGCGCGCAGCGCCTCAAGATCGTCGAGAAAGCTCTCTGACCGAGCAGTAGGCGGGCAGCACCTGCGCGAGCTTGTCCTGACCCTGCGCGAGAGCGTGTAGGGCGTGACGGGCATTGCGGCGCCGGCCGGGCTCCGGCTCCTCGAGCGTGCGCTGAATGCGCGCCTTGACGCAGATGACGAAGCGGCGGTAGTACTCGAACTCGTATTGCGCGCCGAAGACCTGCGCCTCCGGCGTGTGCACCTGCGCGACGTAGGCCTTGAGGCGCCGAGCAGCGCATCGCTGACCGGCCGCTGCTGCGCGCTGGTGGTGAGCAGGTCGATGATCACGTCGAGCTGGCGCTGGTAGTAGAGCAGCAGATGCCCGCGCGCCAGCTGGATGGCGTCGCGCGTGACTTCGGGCGTGACAAAGGGATTGCCGTCGCGGTCGCCGCCGATCCACGAGCCGAAGCGGAGCACCTGCGGCAGAGCGTGAGGCTCGATGTCGAGATCGTAGGCGGCGCGCAGCGCCTCGGAGATTTCGCGATAGAGGCCGGGCAGCGTCTCGAAGATGGAGACGTCGTAGTAGTCGAGGCCCATCTTGATTTCGTCGTAGACGGTGGGCCGGCGCGAGCGGACTTCGTCGGTCTGCCAGAGGCTGGTGATCTCGGCCAGGACCAGCTCTTCGAGGCGCGCGAGATCCTGCTCGGGGACGGGAATGCGATCGAGCGCGGCAAGAAATTCGCCGATGCGGCGGCGCTTGAACATGACGGAGCGACGCGCCACTTCAGTGGGGTGCGCGGTAAAGACAGGGACGATGAGCACGCGCTTGCAGCCAGTCGAGGGCCTCGTCGGCGCTGATGCCGACGCGGCGCATCTCGCGCGAGCGTGCCGGCGAGCGAACCGCGCTGGCGGCCGGCCCCGCCGCTGAGGCGCAGGGCGATGCGGCGGCGCTTGCGATGATTGGTTTCAGCCAGATTGATGAGCTCGAAGTAGAAGGCGAAGGCGCGGGTGAGCAGGATGGCGCGATCGACGGGGCAGCGAGTGAACCAGCTCGAGCGCCGCTGGCGGCGTGGCGGGCGGCTTCTTCGCTCGTCGCCGCGCGCTTCGGCGTCGCGGCGGCGGATGGTGCCCTGGCGCAGCGCTTCGACTTGCGGCGAAGAGCTCGTCGCCGGCCTGCTCGCGCAGGACCTCGCCCAGCAGCATGCCGAGCGAGCGGACATCGCGGCGCAGCGGCGCTTCTTTCAGGTCGCCGGAGTGCGCCTCGAGTTCGGCCAGCCGCTGCGGACCAGCTCTCGGGATTCCACAAAAGGGCCATCGTCTTTTGATTATGCACGAGGGGATTCATGGGAAGCAGAGTCGTCGGGCCTCGAAACGCGCCTTTGCGATCTACCACTGCTTGAGAACCGGCGCCGCGAGTACATGTAGAACTTCAAGTCCGGTGTTACGCTCAAATTCCAGGTCGGCTCTCAGTCCGGCGCGATCAAGTGGGCAAACGCCTTCCTCAATTCGCGTTTGCCCGTGGCGGCGTGCTGAAGAATTCCGTGATGACCGGCGCGACCGCAGGTGCAGAGAAGTTATGGTCCTGCCCAGGCAGGTACATACGCCGTGCGTTGGGCAACGCGCCGGCGACGGTCGCCACTGCATCTTTCAAGGGTGCTGGACTCTTCTCTCCGCCCATGACGAGAGTCGGAATGGTGGCCGACGTGCTTGGGTCGCGCAGTACCGACCAATCCTCCAGCAGCGTGAGGTCGTATCGGAGCGTATGCGCGACGGACTGGTTCTTCCTCCATGCGCTCCGCATGACAATCGGCATGATGGCAACGAATGGTCTCGGCGCACCGTAGATATCGGTCATGAAAAACCGGACGGCGCCCGCGCTGTCACCCGCCGCTATGAACTGATCTAGGCGCCGCTTCTGCATGTCGAACGACCGGGGAAGACCGTCTTTTTCAATAAAGGGCGGCTCATACAATGCGAGCCCCTTCAAGCTCACTCCCTGCACGGCTGCCTGCAGCGCCAGCGCACCCCCCGAAGAGATGCCAACCGCAAACGCCGAGCCTCCGGCTTCCCTCACCAGGGATCGGAGATCGTCCACCTCACGTTCAATCGCATACACCGGCGCGTCACCGCTCGCGCCACGCCCGCGACGATCGTAGGCAAACACGGTGAAGTGTTCTGCGAGCAGCGGCGCGAGTTGCGAAGAAGGACCGTTCTCGCGGTAGCAGAATGCGCCGTCCACGAGGATCAGCGGCGGACCGGACCCGAGCTTCGTGTACGCGATCGTGGTTCCGTCGCCGGATGTCGTCGTTCGATTCATACCGACCTCTTTCACCGTCGGGCCGTCGGGGCGCAGAACGAATGCCGTAGCCAGCGCCAGTAACACCAAAGCGACTACAACGCTGATTCTCTTCGTCATGCAAAACACCTATCCAATCGTTCTGAGGTATTCGTCGAGATTGTCCAGGGTTTGAGTCGTTCCCTCATCAACTCGCATCCTGAGCAAAGCGTCACGATCCGCTCTCGATTGGCACTCGAACGTCATGGTGAGTGTTGTTTTGCCATCGTGCTCGCTAAAAACGAGCGTGCACGTGCCCACCGATTCACCGCTCGACACGGGGCTGGGCGTGCTGCTGAAGACGAGCCGCGCGGGCGGAGTGATTTCGCGATAGAAGCCTGCGAAGGGATATTTCGCTCCGTCAGGCCCCCCATTTACAAATCGAAATGCGCCAGTCGGCCGCAGGTCGATTTCACAAACGGCAAGCGGCGCGCCGCTTGGGTCCCACCAGTGCGCGACGTGCTCGGCCTTCGTCCAGGCTTCGAAGACGAGTGTTCGCGGCGCATCGAAGACCCGCTCGATGACGATCTCGCGTTCTGAAGGCATCGTGACGATCGCACGTCTGGTGTTCTCCATTACGGGCTTTTCCTTATCGCTTCGTGCGGACATGACGTTTCTCCTTCTTCTGCAAATCACTCAGGTAATAGTCCAAGCTGGCGAATTTCTCCTCCCAGAACCGGCGGTAATTCTCCACCCATTCGGAAACCGCTCGAAGCGGAGCAGCCTCCAGACGGCAAGGGCGCCACTGCGCGTCGCGGCTGCGCGTAATAAGTCCGGCGCGTTCGAGAACCTTGAGATGTTTGGTGATGGATGGCGCGCTGATGGAGAAAGGCTCTGCGAGCTCTTTGACCGAGGTTTCTCCCAGAGCGAGACGCGCCAGAATGGCTCGCCGAGTCGGGTCCGAGAGCGCTGCAAAGGTCGTGTTGAGAGGATCTGACATGTACTTTACCAATCGACTAATTAGCCTATTGGTAAAATAGAGAGACGGCTGCCGCCTGTCAAGAGAAATCCAAGCGCTATCGCTTGATTCAATGGGGCGGCTCAAGTTACGCGCCGAATCTCGATTGGCGAATTCAGACCATATCGCTCATCCACCGCGCGGAGACAGGTACGCTTCAAGCGCTCTCTAGTTGCACCATCAGGTCCTCCCACTCGCTCGTGAGGGTGGCGAGCTGGGTGCGCAGGTCGGCGGCGAGGTCGGAGAGGCGCTGGGTTTCGGCGGCGGAGACGTAGACGGCCAGTTGCTGCTCGGTGTGCGTGATGGAGGCTTCAATGCGCGGGATCTCTTCTTCGAGGAAGGCGCAGCGGTCTTCCATCTGCTTCTGCTTGATGGGATTGAGGCGGCGGGGACGGTCTTTGGGTGCTGGTTCAGTGCCGTTGGAAACGGATGTGCCAGCAGGACGCAGCTCAAATGCAGGTCCTTCGACTCGCTGCGCTCGCTCAGGATGACCCATGTGTGTGACAGGTCCTTCGACTCCTCTCCGCTGCGCGTCGTATCGCTCAGGATGACCTCCGGTTTGAAGATCGGCAGCCGAAGATTCCTTCTTGCGGAGGTAGTCTTCGTAGTTGCCTTCGAAGGCGGTGATGGCGCCGTTTTCGACTTCGAGGACGCGGGTAGCGAGGCGGTCAATGAAGTAGCGATCGTGCGAGACGAAGATGACGGTGCCGGAGAATGCGTCGAGTGCGTCGAGCAATACGTCCTTGGCGCGCATGTCGAGGTGGTTGGTGGGCTCGTCGAGGAGCAGGAAGTTGGATGGCGAGACGAGAATGCGGGCTAGAGCAAACCGGTTGCGCTCTCCGCCGGAGAGCACGCCGAGGGGCTTGAAGACGTCGTCGCCGGAGAAGAGGAAGCAGCCGAGGAGCGATCGCAATTCGGATTCGGGGACTTTGACAGCGGCGCGGCTGATGTCGTCGAGCATTCGGGCTTCGCCGTCGAGCACCTTGTACTGATCCTGCGCGAAGTATTCGCTGACGACATTGTGGCCGAGCCGGACGGTGCCGGCGGTGGACGCTTCGACGCCGGTGAGCAGTTTGATCAACGTGGATTTGCCCGCGCCATTCACGCCGACGAGTGCCACGCGGTCGCCGCGCTCGATGAAGAAGCGTCCGTTGCTGAAGACGTGCTTGGGGCCGTAGCTCTTCGCGAGTCCTTCAGCTTCGACAACCATGCGACCGGACGGCGGGGGCTGGGGAAACTTGAAGTGGATAACGGGCTCTTCGTCGGGAATCTCGATGCGCTCGATCTTTTCGAGCTCCTTGATACGCGACTGCACCTGTTTGGCCTTGGTAGCCTGTGCGCGAAAACGATTGATGAAGGCTTCAAGGTGCGCGATTTGTTCACGCTGATTGCGGTAGGCCGAGAGCAATTGCGCGCGGCGCTCGTCTTTTTGCGAGAGATACTTGGTGTAGTTCCCCTGGAAGATGGTCAGACGCTTGTTCCAGATCTCCACGGTGCGGTCGATGGTGACGTCAAGGAAGTAGCGGTCGTGGGAGATGAGGATGTAGCCGAATGGGTAGGTGTGAAGGTAGTCCTCGAGCCAGTTGCGGGTTTCGAGATCGAGATGGTTGGTGGGCTCGTCGAGGAGAAGGAGGTTGGGCTTGGCGAGGAGGAGCTTGGCGAGCGCAATGCGCATCTGCCAGCCGCCGGAGAATTCGTCGACCTGGCGGGACCAGTCCTCCTTGCCGAAGCCGAGGCCGGTGAGCACGGTGCCTACCTGGGCGTCGAGTGCGTAGCCGTCGAGGGCGTGAAAGCGCTCCTGGAGCATGGAATAGCGCTCGGCGGCGGATTCGTATTCGGGGCTGGCGTGATCGAGCTCGGCGAGCTGGCCGGCCATGCGTTCGATCTCGCCTTCCATGCCGCGGAGTTCGTCGAAGACGGTGAGGCATTCTTCGAAGACGGCGCGGCCCGTCAGGCGGAGGCCTTCCTGGGGGAGATAGCCAATGCTCATGCCGCGGGTTTGTTGCAGGGTGCCGTAGTCGAGCGACTCAAGGCCGGCCAGCACCTTCATGAGCGTGGACTTGCCGGTTCCATTGGCGCCGACGAGCGCGGTTCTTTCCTTGTTTCGGACCAGCCAATTCGCATCGAGAAATAAGACTCGCGGACCGAATCGCTTGCCGGCATTTTGCAGGGAGAGCATGCTTCTCTATTTTCGCAGAGAGAGAAGCCGATGCTTGCCGCCGCGTGCGGGCTGTCGGGCAGACGTGAGGGCGCGGAGTCTTGTAAGTTCGCTCGGTCGCCATTCAACTGGTCGGAGTGGGGTGATTGATGTAAAACTGGGCGACGGGCGATTGGGTTGAGTCACTTCCGGACCGCCTCAAGGGTTTCTGCAATGAACAAGCTTTGGCCGAGTGCACACGCTGCGCTTGAAGGCATCGTTAAAGATGGGATGTTGCTGGCGATCGGCGGCTTTGGCCTTTGCGGCATTCCGGAGGCGCTGATTGCTGCATTGCGGGATACGGGCGTGCGCAATCTGACAGTGGCCAGCAACAATGCCGGTGTGGACGGCGCGGGTCTGGGGCTGCTGCTGGAGACTCACCAGATCAAAAAGATGATTTCGAGCTACGTGGGCGAGAACGCGATCTTTGAGCGGCAGTTTCTTTCAGGCGAGGTGGAGGTGGAGTTTTCGCCGCAGGGAACGCTTGCCGAGCGAATGCGGGCGGGCGGCGCGGGGATTCCGGGTTTCTACACCAGGTCAGGCGTGGGCACGCTGGCGGCTGAGGGAAAAGAGCACAAAGAGTTCGACGGGCTGACGTACATCCTCGAGCGCGGGATTCGAGCCGATATTTCGCTGGTCAAGGCGTGGAAAGCGGATTTGCACGGGAACTTGATCTATCGCCGCACGGCCCGCAACTTCAATCCGAACGCGGCTGCATGCGGCAAGATCACGGTGGCCGAAGCAGAGATCATCGTGCAGCCGGGCGAGTTCGATCCCGACGAGATTCATACGCCGGGAATCTACGTCCACCGGCTGATGCACAACCCAACGCCCGAGAAGCGCATTGAGAAGAAGACCACGCGAGAGGGATAAGCCGATGGCATGGACTCGAAATCAGATGGCCGCCCGCGCCGCGAAAGAACTAGAGGATGGATTCTACGTCAACCTCGGCATCGGGATTCCCACGCTTGTCGCGAACTTCATTCCGACGGGCATGACGGTTACGCTGCAATCGGAAAACGGGTTGCTGGGTATGGGCCCGTATCCGCGGGAGGCGGAGATTGATGCGGACCTGATCAATGCGGGCAAAGAGACGGTGACCTTTGTTCCAGGGGCCGCGACGTTTTCAAGCGCCGACTCGTTCGCCATGATTCGCGGAGGCCACATTGACCTGGCTATCCTGGGAGCGATGCAGGTCTCGGAGAATGGCGATCTGGCGAACTGGATGATTCCCGGCAAGCGCGTGAAGGGGATGGGCGGGGCAATGGACCTGGTATCAGGCGTGCGGCGGGTGCTGGTGGTGATGGAACACACGACGCCGGACGGAGGCGCGAAGCTGCTGCGGAAGTGCACGTTGCCCCTGACGGGGGCCGGCGTTGTACATCGCGTGATTACCGATCTGTGCGTGTTGGATGTGACCGCCTCGGGGTTCGAAGTGATCGAGCTTGCCGACGGCGTTACGCGCGAGCTGGTGGAGCGACGGACGAAAGCGACGGTGCGATTTCACAGTTAGGCAGCGTCGAGAGACAGGTATGGATGAAGCAGACCAAATCCCGCTGATGCGTGCGTGTGCTAGTTGAGTGGAACGAACAAAATGCAGGTCCTTCGACTCCGGTCGCCTCGGCGACCTCCGCTCAGGATGTCAGACTTATGTTTCTGTTGGCGCAATGAATGCGCCAACTTCGTTCTCATTTCATCCAGACCGGCTTTCGCTTTTCGAGGAAGGCTGCCAGGCCTTCGCGGAAATCGGCTGTCTCGCGCGAGAGTGCGCTGGCTTCGAGAGCTGCGGTAATCGCAGCGTCGAGCCAGGGGCGGTTCTGCGCGGCCATCAGACGCTTAGTTGCGGCGAGCGATTGCGGGCTGTTCGCAAGCAGATTCCTGGCCAGCGTCTCGACATGGTCTGCGAGTTCATCCGGCGGGACAACTTTGGTGACGAGGCCGATGCCGAGGGCTTCCTCTGCCGAGAAGAACCTGCCGGTAAGGAGCAGATCGCGGCAGCGTTTATCGCCAACTTGCAGGGCCAGGAAGGCGGATACAATCGCCGGGACAAAACCGATGCGCACCTCGGTGAAGCCAAACTTCGCGGCCGGCGTTGCAATGGTGAAGTCGCAGATCGTGGCCAATCCAGTGCCGCCGGCAATCGCGGGGCCATGGACAGCGGCGATGGTCGGCAGGGGCAATTCGTAGAGCGTCAGGAAGAGCCGGGCGATCCGTTCGGCGTCGATGCGGTATTCAGCCGCGCTCTTGTTCTGAATTTCCTGCAGCTCGGAGAGGTCGAGCCCGGAGCAGAACGCGTCTCCCGCGCCGGTGAACACCAACACGCGAGCATCACTTGTGGTCGCGGCCTCCATTGCCGCGATTAGCTCCATTTGCATCTCGGTGGTCATCGCATTGCGTCGCTCAGGCCGATTCAAGGTAATCGTCCTGACAGGAGGGTGATCCGTTACCGTAATCGTCGAGTAATTCAAGCTTTCCTCCCGGTGATAGACGATAGGCTCAGGCGGCGGAAAAGCATCCCTCAGCGGCTAAAGCCGGTCTCCTATTGCAATTCCTTTCGGCACGACTCAAAGTCGTCCCTGTTACAAAGCCCTTTGTCTTCTGCCTCGATGTCGGTGCTTTCGGGGCCTGTGAAGTCGTGCGATCTAAGGCTATTTCTAGTGCACTGACGCTCCGAAGCGTGACGAAATCTCTGCGTTCGCCTGAAGTCAACGCGTCGAGAGGCGCCAGCCTGGGCAATGTTGCGCCGCATACGGTCAAGACCGTTATCAATTCTTCGGTCGGAATGTTACCCACCAAAACATCCTGCGCGAAGGGGCATCCCCCGAGGCCTCCGATTGCCGAATCGAAGCGTCGGCAGCCAGCGTCGAATGCAGCGCGAATGCGCCTGGCGGCGTCAGTTTGCCGTGCGTGAAGATGTACACCAATTTCGATCCCGCGATTTGCGACGATCACGGCTCCGACCGTGTCTGCGATCTGGTCAGGCGTGGCAAGACCAACGGTGTCCGCCAGCGAGATCTGCTCCACGCCGGATTCAATGAGGAGCTCGCAGGCGGTCTGCACTTCGTCCACAGACCATGGCTCGTTGTAAGGGTTTCCGAATGCCATGGAAACGTACGCAACCACATTCAAGCCTGCGTCGTTGGCGAGATCAACGATGGAGTCGAGTGCGTCGATCGACTGCTCAGGTGTCTGATGTTGATTTCGGTGAAGGAATTCCGGCGAGATCGAATAGGGAAAGCCGAACGTCTGCACGGCGTCAGTGCGAATGGCACGCTGCGCACCCTTCTCGTTGACCACGATGCCGATGATTTCGACGTTTTCAGGAGGCGCGAGCAAAGCGAGCACCTGTTCGGAGTCTGCCATCTGCGGAACAGCAGCGGGCGACACGAAACTCACGGCATCGATGTGCGTGAAACCCGCGTCGATGAGTTTGCGCAGGTAGACCGCTTTCACATCAGGCGCAATCGGCGCGGGCAGGCCCTGCCAAGCGTCTCGCGGACATTCGATGATTTTGACCAGGTCGCCCATTTGTTCTTTAGTCTGCCTTTCCCTCGGGGGTTAAAACCCGCACTCATTTGTCTCGCTCACGGCACGACTGAAGTCGTGCCCTTAAAAAGCAACTACTTTTTCCGCAGGCTGTGAAGTCGTGCGCTTTCAAAGCACCGACTCCTTCCGCGGGTTGTGTCGTGCCCTGATAGCCAAAAGGTGCAGCACGGCACGGCCAAGGCCTTACCCGCGCGACGGATAGACCTTGAGAATCTCTCTTGCGATGACCATGCGCTGGATCTCGCTGGTGCCCTCGCCGATAGTGCAGAGCTTCACGTCACGATAATACTTCTCGGCCGGATAGTCCTTGATGAAACCGTAGCCGCCAAAGAGCTGGACGGCATCGTTGCAGATGCGCACTGCGACTTCACTGGAAAAGAGCTTCGCCATGGATGATTCGCGCGTGACCTTGCGACCGGCGTCCTTGAGCACGGCGGCGCGCTGTGTGAGCAGGCGGGCAGCGTCCAGTTCGGTTGCCATATCAGCGAGCTTCCACTGGATGCCCTGGAACTCCGCGATCGCTTTTCCGAACTGGCGGCGTTCCTTCACGTACTTGAGCGCGGCGTCGAGCGCACCCCGCGCGATCCCAAGCGACAGCGCAGCGATGGAGATTCTGCCGCCGTCAAGGACGCGCATGGCATCGATGAATCCTTCGCCTTCGGCTCCGAGCAGGTTTTCTGCTGGAATCTCGCAGTCCTCAAAGATCAGCTCGCTGGTGTCGCTGGCGCGAAGGCCAAGCTTGTTTTCCTTCTTGCCGGAACGGAAGCCTTTCGTGCCTTTTTCGACGACAAAGGCAGAGAGGCCGTGCGTTCCCTTGCTCTTGTCAGTGGCGGCGATTACGACAACGACGTCGGCATAACGGCCATTTGTGATGAAAGTCTTGTTGCCATTGAGCACGTAGCAGTCGCCTCGTCTTCACGGCGGTGGTGCGCGAGTTGCTGGCGTCAGAGCCGGCGCCGGGCTCGGTCAATCCCCACGCGGCAAGCCACTCGCCGGTAGCCAGGCGTGAAACATACTTCCGCTTTTGTGCTTCGTTTCCAGCGAGGAAGATGTGGTTTGTTCCGAGAGAATTGTGAGCGGCGACGATGATGCCAAGCGAGCCGTCGACAGCGAGCCAGCTCCTCGATCGCAAGCACGTAGTCCACGTAACCGAGACCCGCGCCGCCGTACTCCGCGGGAAAGATCACGCCGAGCAGGCCCATTTCGCCGAGTTTCTTGACGACGGCAAGCGGGAACTCGCTCGCCTCATCCCACGCCATTACATTCGGAGCGATCTCGCGCGCTGCAAACTCGCGTATCTCCCGCCGGAGGTGTTCCTGCTCTTCAGTGAGCACGAATGGGTACAGCTTCTCGGTCGATTCCAGCGCAACGCTCATGCATTTGCTCCTTCGCGTCTGAATGCGACGCCTTGCTCGTCCTGCTGACTACGTAAGATGCCGCGCCTGCTGCGATGTTGGTTACCCGGGGAAACACGTCAGGTCTGCAGTACTCCCGGATTGAAATGAGGGACATCCGGATTCAATGCGCAAGCCTCGAGCGCGGCGATCAGTACGTCGCGCGTCTTAGCGGGATCGATGATCGCGTCGATCCATAGGCGGGCAGCGCCGTAACGTGGATCGGCCTGTGCGTCATAGGTGGCCTTGATCTCGTCATAGAGTGCGGTTCGCTCGGTCTCAGTCAAGGTCTTGCCGCCGCGCTCAACCTGTTTGGCGCGGACTTCAGCGAGCGTGCCCGCGGCAGAGGCACCGCTCATGACGGCGTAGCGCGCGGTGGGCCACGCAAAAAGGAACCTTGGATCGTAGGCCTTGCCGCACATGGCGTAGTGTCCAGCCCCAAAGCTCCCGCCAATAATGACGGCGATTTTAGGAACGACGCTGGTGCTGACGGCAGAAACCATCTTGGCCCCGGCGCGGATGATTCCCGACCACTCGGCGTCCTTGCCGACCATGAATCCATTTACGTCGTGCAGGAAGACGAGCGGGACGAGGTTCTGGTTGCAGTCCATGATGAAGCGGGCTGCCTTCTGCGCGCCCTCGGTGTAAATGACGCCGCCGACTTCGATTCGTTTGGCGCCAGCCAGCGGACCCATGGCGACGGTCTGGTTCTGGTTTGTCTTCTGGTTGGCGACAATGCCAATGGCGCGGCCGCCGATGCGAGCGTAGCCGCAGAGGACGGTTCGGCCAAAGTCGGCTTTGTACTCGTCGAACTCGCTGCGGTCAACGATGCGCGCAATCACCTCGCGCATGTCGTAGAGATTGCTTGCGCCCGGCGCGGGGTTCAGCAGCGTGTAGAGATCTTCGGCGGGATATCTGGGAGCGTCCCGAACCTCATTGAATTCCACGCGGTTGTAGACCTCGGTCGCGGCCGCGCCGTGTCGTTCGCCCATCTTGCCGACGAGCGACCGGAGCCTCGCAATGCAATGATGGTCGTCGGGTTCCTTGAAGTCGACGGTGCCGGATATCTCCGCGTGCATGGCCGCGCCGCCGAGTTCTTCGGCTCCAGTCTTCTGCCCGATGGCCGCCTGCACCAGCGACGGCCCGGCGAGGAAGAGGCCGGAGCCTTCCGTCATGAGCACAGTGTCGGTCATGACGGGCAGATATGCTCCTCCCGCAACGCACATGCCCATGATTGCGGTGATCTGCGGAATTCCCAGCGAACTCATGACCGCGTTGTTGCGAAAGACGCGACCGAAATCGTCGGTATCGGGGAAGACGTCTTCCTGCAAAGGAAGAAAGACACCGGCAGAGTCGACAAGATAGAGCGTGGGAATGCGGTTCTCGAGCGCAATGTTCTGAGCGCGGAGGACCTTCTTGGCTGTCATGGGAAAGAAAGCGCCGGCCTTCACGGTGGCGTCGTTGGCGATGATCATGCAGAGGCGGCCATTGACCCGGCCAAGGCCCGTCACTACGCCCGCTCCGGGCGCGCCGCCGTACTCGGAATACATATCGTGCGCGGCCCACAGGCCAAGTTCAAGCAGCTCAGTCTTCTCGTCGAGGAGCAGCTTCAAGCGTTCGCGCACCGTGAGCCGTTTCTTGGCGTGCTGTGCCGCTGCAGCCTTCGCGCCGCCGCCGAGGCGGATGTTGTCCTCCTGTGCGCGCATTGCAGTCATCAGCTCGAGGAGCGAGGCGCGGTTCGCCGTGGCACGGGCAGACTTCGGATCAAGACTCGAGCCAAGCACGTTTTGGAGCTTCAATCGATCGGGCATTTGTCGCTGATGGAAACGAGCAGACTATAGCATTTTTGGAGGTGGATGCGTCCAGACCGGAGTGGCCGGCGATGAACAAAGGAGTGGTTTATCGCTTTATTGAAAAGCTGAGTGAGCCGAAAATGAGTTCACGCGGACTTCAGAGTGATGTGGCGCAGCTTGCGAACTCAGACCGCCTTCTTGGATCGCGCGCCGCGCCAGTAAAGGATCAGGCCGAGCAGGATTGAGGCGGCTGTGCCTCCCACCAGCTTCAGTTCGAAACCAAGCTTGTTTGAAGAATCGCCGGGCGGTACGAGGGAAACTGCAATGCCGATCAGGACGACGATGAAGCCCAGACTGCCGCAGATCCAGGTTCCGGCTTTTCCTCCGGGGACGAGAACGGCGTGCGGATTTTCGCCGCGATCCTTGCGGTAGGCAAGCTTGATGACGGCTCCGAACATGTAAAGGAACGGAATGAAGTAAAGGATGATGCCGGCATCGACAAGAAACTGGTAAGCGCCACGGGTGGTCTCGCTGATCTGACTCCCGAGCAGAATCGCACCGGAAGCGATCGCCTGGACCAGGATGGATATGTACGGAGTCTTCCACCGGGGATGGATTTTGCCGAAGGCGGCCGGCAGATAGCGGTCGATTCCGACGACGAACGGCACGCGAGCGATGCCGGCAACGGTGCTGCCGACTCCGCCGGCATTACCAACGGTGACGAGGATGGCGGCCAGGATGCCAAGAAAGCCGACTTTGAGGGCTAAGGATCCAACCGTGATTGCGCTGAAGACGCCGCTCTGCGGATCGACGTTTGCTGCCGGAAGCAGCGTGAGGACAGCGAAGGTGCCGGCAATGTACATGAGGGCGATTAGGGCGCCTGCGCCGAAGACCGCACGCGGCAGAGTCCGGCGGGGATCGCGCACCTCCTCGCTCATGGCGGAGACAAGTTCGAGGCCGGTAAACGCAAAGGCAATTTGGGACCAGAAGTTTACAGTGTCCCAATTCCAAGAGGGCATCATGTTCTGGAAGGTGAAATGCGTTGCAGAGCCATGGCGGAGGCCAACGATGACGGCGACAGCGGCAAGCATGAGCAGAGGCACATAGGTTCCGACGCCGCCCGCGTTCTGAAGCCACTTGCCGATGTTGAGGCCGATGATGTTGAGAATCACGGCGACGAGCAGTAGACCGAGAGAGACCGTTAACAGGAACGCGCGGTTCTGGGCCAGTGCTACTCCGTGCCCTCCAATAATGTATGCGGCCATGGAGGCGCTGGCGAGAAGCAGGCCGGGGAAGTAGAAGACGGTGTAGATCCAGTAGGTCCAGCCGGCGATGAACCCGTGAAAGTCGCCGAAGGCTTCTTTCGACCAGGCATAGAGCCCGCCCTCTTCAGGGAATCGCGAGGAGAGCTCGTTGATGACGAGCGCCCCCGGGACGAAGAAGAACAGAGCTGCAATGACCCACAGGCTGATCGAGGAGGTGCCGTTGTGGCTGGCGGCCGCGATCCAGCGAGGCCCGAGGACGGTGGCGATGTTGAAGAGCAACACATCCCAGAAGCCCATCGTTTTTCGCAACTGCGATTTGGTGTCGGCCGGTGCGGGCGCAGGAAAGGTCATCGTACTCCTGGGGTGTGTGACAAAACTCGTTTTGTATCGCACACCATCATAGAGGGTTCAAGGTCGCGAGTGACGAATGAAGATGGTGTTCTGCTTCTAGCCCTCTGGAGTTGCAAAGACGAAACGCTCACGGACTTCGTAGCGCGAGCCGGTGGGTGAGAGGAATGCCTCGTACAGGAGGAACTCATCTGCGATGAAGCTGGTGAAGCGGGGCTCGCGGCCTGCTTTGCTTTTGAGCTCGCGCAGGCTATTACCGCGCTTGTTGCCTTTCACGCGCGCCAGCGTGACGTGTGGGTGGTAGGGACGCGTTTCGGCAACGAATCCGCACTGGGCTGTGGCAGCGGTAACGTGCCGCTGAAGGAGAGCCAGTTCGGGCGAGACCTCGACACGGGCAAAGAACACTCCAACGCGGTCAAAGAAGTCGAGCCCTTCAAGCCGTATGGAGATGCAGGGAGACATAAGGCCGCGCAGTCGCGGCACGAAGCAGTCATATTGGTTGCCATTTGTTTCGCCCAGGAACTGGAGCGTAATGTGCCAGGACTCGGGTGACGACCATCGAAGTCCGTCGCGATCGGAGCGAAGCCGTTGACAGATTGCGGAGAGCTCTTCAACGACCAGAGAGGCAAGCGGAATTCCAATGAAGAGACGCATTGTTTGGATGCTCTTGTAGCCAGGCTCTAAATGTACTTCGCAAATGCCTCGATCTGTTTCTCCTGAAGTTCCCTGCGTTCAACAGGTGAGGAGAGAACGGTAGAGGTGGACGTTGCACCGAGGGCAGACAGCCGGTCGATCAAGGTTTCGAGATGCCGAATGGAGACGACATCGGCCTCGATCACGAACGACTCGTCTCCCGTGATGCGGTGGCAGCGGCTAATCTCGGATAGCTCTTTGATTGCAGTAACGGTGCGGGTGATCTGCAACTCGCCGCCGGGAATGGTCAGGCGCACCAATACGCGAATCGGGAGGCCGAGCTTTGCGGCGTCGAGCGAGGCGTGGTACCCGGTGATGACACCGGCCTCCTGAAGGCGGTGAACCCGTTCTGCAACGGCGGGAGTGGAGAGCCCGATCTTTCTGCCAAGCTCGGCGAAAGACTGGCGGGCGTTTCGTTGGAGCTCCTCAAGGAGCTTCCAGGCGATCGAGTCCAGTTCGACGACGTTGGGGACGGTCTTGTGTGGCATTTGCCAGCAATCCTTAAGCAGCGACCTTATTATGCTTAATCTCGTTAAGTTTGGACAGCCGTTTTTCGTTGGATCGCCATTCTCAGTGCTATTCGAGCGGGCCTATCTTATCGCCATAGCCGTGTTGCTTTCCCTGCGTTCCCCCGCATCTCACGGCGAGGAGGTTTTCTCATGAGCGCTTCTGCGCACACTGCCCCCACCGAGTTTCTGTCCCACGATGCGGTCGAGCCTGCTGCTTCCGAGCGGGATTTTCTGCCACTAAAGGGCACTGACCATGTGGAGTTTTACGTGGGCAACGCACGGCAAGCGGCTTATTACTACCGCACTGCCTTTGGAATGTCGCTGGTGGCGTATGCAGGTCCTGAGACCGGTCAGCGCGATCGCGCTTCCTACGTGGTTCAGCAAGGCAAGGTGCGATTCGTGCTTACGACCGCAATTCGCGGCGGGAATGCAATCGCCGAACACGTAAATCGGCACGGAGACGCGGTGCGGGTAATTGCGCTTTGGGTGGATGATGCACGGCGGGCATGGCGCGAGACGACAAGCCGTGGCGCGGCAAGCGTCGCACAGCCATATGTGCTGGCAGACGATCAGGGGCAGGTGGTGCTGTCGAGCATTCGCGCATACGGAGATACGATTCACACGTTTGTAGAGCGCGGCAGATACTCGGGTCCGTTTCTGCCGGGGTTTCAGGGCCATCGAAAGCGATCCGGTCGCGAGGCCGGTCGGGTTGCTGCACGTGGATCACATGGTTGGCAACGTCGGCTGGCACGAGATGGATGAGTGGGTGAACTTCTATTCGAAGGTGATGGGCTTCTCGCTCTACCAGCACTTCGACGACAAGGATATTTCCACTGAGTATTCGGCGCTGATGTCGAAGGTGATGGCAAACGGCAATGGGTACGTGAAGTTTCCGATCAACGAGCCGGCCGAGGGAAAGAAGAAATCACAGATTCAGGAGTTCCTGGAGTTCTATCCGGGGCCCGGCGTGCAACATATCGCGCTGGCCACCAACGACATTCTGCACACGGTTACAAAGCTGCATGAGCAGGGAGTGGAGTTCCTGCATGTTCCGCACACCTACTACACGGAGCTGCAAGGCCGCGTGGGGGCGATCGATGAGCCAGTGGAGGAACTGGAAAAACTCGGGATACTCGTAGATCGCGACGATGAGGGGTACATGCTGCAGATCTTCACGAGGCCGGTGGAAGACAGGCCGACGCTGTTTTACGAGATTATTCAGCGCAAAGGGAGCCGGAGCTTTGGAAAGGGCAATTTCAAGGCGCTGTTTGAGGCAATCGAGCGCGAGCAGCAGGCGCGAGGCAATCTATAGCCGCTCCAACGGAGAACTGAGATGAAAACCGAGACACTGTCGGCAGCCGAGCCTTACATTATCGAGCAGGATTACAAGGGCTACACCGACGAGCAGCACGCTGTGTGGGCTGAGCTTGTGGGGCGTGTGCTGCCCGGAGCTGGAAAAGCACGCAGCACGCGAATATCTGGACGGGTTTCAGATCATTGGCCTGCAACGGGACCGGCTGCCGAATCTCAAGGCGATCAGCGCGCGGCTGAGCCCGCGGACCGGATGGAACTCGACGCCGGTGAGCGGATTTCTTCCTGCACCTGCGTTCTTTGAGATGCTGGCGACGCGCCGATTTCCGACAACAACACGGCTCCGGAGCAGGGAGTCGATCGAGTACACGCCGGAGCCCGACATTTTTCACGATGTCTTCGGGCATGTGCCGATGCATGCGCATACGGTATTCGCGGATTTTCTGGAGCATTACGGTCGTGTCTGCGCGTCGATTGAAGATGCGGAAGTGCTGGAGAAGCTCGGGCGTTTGTTCTGGTACACGGTCGAGTTCGGGCTGATCCGCGAGGGGAGTGAAGTGAAGGTCTACGGCAGCGGGCTCATCAGCAGCCATGGCGAGTGCATGAACGTGATCGGCGGCCATTGCGCGGTCCACGATTTCTCGCTGGATGAAGTGTTATCGACGCCGGTGAAGGTGGATGAGCTTCATAAGCTGCTTTTCGCCGTGAACAGCTTCGACCAGATCTACGAGGCGATGCACCAGGCGGAACACCGCGCAAGGACTGGTCGTCTGTGAGAGGGAAAGACATGTCCGACGAAATTCGATATCAGTCCGGCTTCGGCAATGAATTTGAGACGGAAGCGGTTGCGGGAGCTTTGCCGGCCGTACAAAACGCACCGCAGAAGCATCCGCTCGGCTTGTATACGGAGCAGTTCAGCGGCACAGCCTTTACAGCGCCGCGAGCAACGAATCGCCGCACCTGGACATATCGAATTCGGCCGTCTGTGACGCATCGGCCTTACGAGGAGATTCCGGCGCGGCTGATACGGAGCGGACCGTTCCTTGAAGTTCCCACAAGCCCAAACCAATTGCGCTGGGATCCTCTTCCGATTCCGGAAGAGAAGACTGACTTTGTGGATGGGATCATCACGCTGGGCGGCAATGGCGACCCGGCGATGCAGGTTGGCGTGGCGATTCATCTGTATGCAGCGAATGCATCAATGCGCGATCGATTCTTCTACACCGCAGACGGAGAATTGCTGATCGTTCCGCAACTGGGTGCGCTGCGTTTCCATACTGAGCTGGGAGTTCTCGAGGTTGCGCCCGGAGAGATTTGCGTGATTCCGCGCGGGGTGAAGTTTCGTGTGGTGCTGGCAGAGAAGAAGGCTCGCGGGTACATCTGCGAGAACTACGGACTGCCGTTCCGGCTGCCGGAGCTTGGGCCGATCGGCGCAAACGGCCTTGCGAATCCGAGAGATTTCAATGCGCCTGTGGCGGCGTATGAGGACCGGAGAGGCGCGTTCCACATCACGGCGAAGTTTCTGGGGAGATTATGGTCGGCGGAGATTAATCACTCGCCGCTGGATGTGGTGGGCTGGCACGGGAACTATGTTCCTTACAAATACGATCTGGCGTTGTTCAACTGCATTAATACTGTCTCGTTCGATCACCCTGATCCGTCGATCTATACGGTGCTTAGCTCACCTTCAGCGATTCCTGGTACGGCGAATTGCGATTTTGCCATTTTCCCGCCGCGCTGGATGGTGGCGGAGCACACCTTCCGCCCGCCCTGGTTTCACCGCAACATGATGAACGAGTTCATGGGGCTGGTCTTCGGGGCTTACGACGCAAAGGCAGAGGGGTTCGTTCCCGGCGGCGCGAGCCTGCACAACTGCATGGCAGGTCACGGGCCGGACGCGGAGACATTTGAGCGCGCGACTGCCGCGGAACTGACGCCTCAGTATCTGGCGAATACACTGGCATTCATGTTTGAGACGCAGCTTGTTGTGCGTCCGACGGAATTCGCGATGAATACGAGAATCCTGCAGCATGAGTATTTCGAGTGCTGGCAGGGCCTGAAGAAGCATTTTTCCCCCAAAGCGAAGGCGAAGCCGAAGAAGAGATGAGAGCGATCGAGATCCTGCTCGACGGGCTCATTGATTATGCGGGCCTCTATCCGCCTGCGGGGCTCAACATGCGCTCAGCAGTGCGAAACTACCTGAATTATCGGCATGGAGAACATGGGTATGCTCTGGGGCGATTTGTCGTTGACTTGAATCGGATCGAGGAGCTTCGCAGCGTTGCGGGCAGCTCCATAGGCGAACCCGGGTTGAGTGTTGTGGGGCCGCCTTCGGCCGATTGGGCTAGTTTGTCTGGGCTGATGGAGGCGGGGCTTCGCGTTGAATCGATGGAGTTCAAGCCGGCGTGGCCAGACGATGTTGCATCCTTGAGCAGATGCATCCCATCGGGAGTGACGGCGTATTTCGAAGTGCCGGTGGATGGTAGATTGCCGAATTTCCTTGATGCTGTCGCCGGCGTCGGCGCATGCGCGAAGCTGCGCCTGGGAGGCGTTGTCGCTGAGGCGTTCCCCGGGACGAGAGATACGGCGAGGGCGCTGAAGGAGCTTGCTGTCCGTGGAATCAGCTTTAAGGCAACCGCGGGGTTGCATCATCCTATTCGCTCGATTCATCGCTTCACATACGAACCAGACAGCCCGGCTGGGATGATGCACGGCTTCCTCAGTCTCTTCTTTGCCGCTGCGCTCGTGTACTTTGGAGGTGAAGCAGATGAAGCGGAGCGCGTGCTTACGGAAGAAGATGCGGGCGCATGGGACATCAGAGGGGATGAGATCGGGTGGAGCACGTGGCGCTGGAATACCGCCCAAGTGCGGGAAGTGCGGCAGAAGTTCATGACCAGTTTCGGCAGTTGCTCGTTTGAAGAGCCGATTCGCGATCTGGAGGCACTGGGATGGCTGTAAAGAGCTGGGTTAGCTCCGCGAATGACGCGGATACAGACTTCCCGATCCAAAATCTGCCTTATGGCGTGTTTCGACGTGACCAACAGACTCGAATCGGAGTTGCCATCGGCGACCAGATTCTGGATCTCCGTGCCTGTAGTGAACAAGGACTCTTCAGGGGGTTGTACAAAGAGATCAAGGATTCATGCAGGGAGGATTCGCTCAATTCGCTGATGGCCCTGGGGCCTCCGTCGTGGTCAGAGTTGCGGCGGCGAATCACGGTGCTTCTGGATCAAGAACAAGAGGAGGAAGAGACGCAGCGTCGCTTGAGAGACCTCTTAGTGCCAATGCAGGAGGCAGTGATGCAATTGCCTGCGAGGATTGGCGACTATACCGACTTTTACGCTTCGATTCATCATGCGACGCGGGTCGGCAAGCTGTTTCGGCCCGAAAATCCATTGTTGCCAAATTACAAGTACGTCCCGATTGGCTACCATGGCCGCGCGTCTTCGATCGTGGTAAGCGGGCGGGAGATCCGGAGGCCGCGCGGGCAGAGCAGGTCTTCAGACGCGGAGCCCGTGTTTGGCCCGTCAAAATCTCTGGATTACGAACTGGAGATCGGTGCTTTCGTCGGCCCGGGCAACGCTGCTGGCCAGAGCATCCCAATTGCCGAGGCGAAGGAGCACATCTTCGGATTGTGCCTGTTGAATGACTGGTCGGCGCGCGATATCCAGTCGTGGGAGTATCAGCCGCTCGGTCCGTTTCTGGCGAAGAATTTCGGTACTACCATCTCTCCGTGGGTAGTCACAATGGAGGCCCTCGCTCCGTACAAGGTAGCGGCTCCGCCTCGTAGCGAAGGGGATCCGGCTCCGCTCGAATATCTGCGCGAGGCGGCGGGAACAGGAGGCGCAGTCGACGTTCGCCTTGAGGTCTACGTCCAGTCCCAGCGGATGCGGGACGAGGGCACGCCGCCCGTGCTCCTGAGCACAAGCAATCTCCGCGACCTGTACTGGACGATCCCGCAACTGCTGACGCACCACGCCAGCAACGGCTGCAATCTGCGTCCCGGAGACCTGATCGCTACGGGCACAATTTCCGGGCCGGATGAAGGCTCGGAGGGCTGTCTGCTGGAGATGAAACATCGCGCCGACACCTGTTCGGTTGCCAAACGGCGAAGAGCGGAGCTTTCTCGCCGACGGTGACCGGGTTGTGTTTCGGGCCTGTTGTGAAAGGCCGGGCCTGCCAAGGATTGGCTTTGGCGAGTGCGCCGGGACGATTGTTGCTGCATAGCAGGACTGGTAATTCTCACAGTTCCACCGCCTTGGCGATTTCTATAGGCTGCTCCAATCGACGGCGTGTGTTGCGAGTGCAGCGATGGCGGACTCGACCCAAAAGGCGACTGGCACGGGATCGCTCCTCGAGCGTGCGACGCCCGGCCTTGCCAAGCTGCTGCACTATGACCGGGCAGACTTTCCTCACGACCTGATTGCAGGCCTTTCCGTTGCCGCGGTCGCCTTGCCAGTGGGTGTGGCATACGCTCAGCTGGCTGGGTTTAACCCTGCGGTCGGCCTGTACGCAAGCATCCTGCCTCTTATTGCCTATGCCATCTTCGGAACGTCGCGCCAACTGATCGTCGGGCCCGACGCGGCGACGTGCGCCCTGGTTGCTTCTGCCGTAGCGCCCATTGCAGGTGGAGACCAGAAGCTATACCTCTCTCTTTCGATCACTCTCACTCTCTTAGCAGGCCTTCTCTGCATTCTTGCGAGATTCCTCAGACTCGGAGCCCTCGCCGACTTCCTTTCGAAGCCAATCCTGGTGGGATTCCTCAATGGCGTGGCATTGAGCATCATCCTTGGGCAGATCGGAAAGATCTTCGGGTTTTCGATCGACGCGGGTGGCATTGTGCCCCGTCTGATCGAATTCGTGTCGAAGATTGGGCAGACACATCTCCTTACCCTCGTAGTTGGAGTGGCGACGTTTGCGATTGTTTTAGCCGCGCCAAAGTTTCTTCGCAAGATGCCGGCTGCTTTAGTCGCCATGATTATTGTTGCCGGCGCCACGAAATTCCTGGGCCTCGATTATCACGGCGTCAAGACTGTGGGGGCCGTTCCCGCGGGACTGCCATGGATTGGTCTTCCAGCAATTCCTTTTGATCATCTTCGAGAATTGTTTGACGATGCCTGCGGACTGGCACTGGTCACGTTTTCGAGCATGATGTTGACGTCGCGCAGCTTCGCCTCAAAGAATCGATACGAGATCGACGTCGACCGAGAGTTTGCCGCTCTAGGCGCTGCGAACATCGCCGCAGCGATTTCGCAATCGTTTGCGGTGAGCGGCGCAGATTCGCGCACCGCGATGAGCGATGCAAGCGGCGGACGCACCCAAGTTACCGGGCTGGTGACTGCCGCAACTGTGGCGATGGTCCTAATCTTCTTTACGGGGCCGCTTCAGTATGTGCCAATCGCCGCTCTTGGCGCAATCCTGGTCAAAGCCGCACTCTCGTTGATCGACATCACAACGCTGAAGTTGCTCTTCAAGATGGACAGGCAGGAGTTTGCCCTATCGATCCTGGCGACATTAGGCGTTGTTGCAGTTGGAGCCATTCACGCGATCCTGATTGTGGTCATTCTGGCGATCTTGCGTTTCATCAAGCTGATGAGCCGGCCCAAGGTTGAGGTACTCGGCACCGTGGAAGGTATGCCAGGCCTTCACTTTGTCGGACGCCATTCGATCGCAAAGACGTTCCCTGGAATCTGCTTGTTTCGCTTCAACGCACCGATTGTGTTTTTCAACGCGCCGTTCTTCAAGCGGGAAGTTCTTGCGGCCGCGTCAGTGGATGCGGCGAACCTGAAGTGGTTTGTGATGGATATGATTCCGGTCTCGATGGTGGACTCCACCGGCCTTTTCACCGTCAGAGATGTTGTCAAAAGTCTGCGCGAGTCGGGTGTCACATTCGTTGCAGCCGGACGGCAGACGGAGTGGGAGGATTGGCTCAGGAAACATCACCTTGATTTCGATCAAGGGAAAATCCTTATGTTTCCAACGCTCCGGGCCGCCATCAAGGCATTTCAAAGACAGGAAGGCAATCAAGACGATGTAGAGGATGATTTGCCCCAGGACGTTTGAGTTTCATTGTCATTCGCCAAAATGTGGCGAAGCTTCGCCGGGGCTAGCAGAAGTGACAGTTGCCGCAGGCTTGGTGCCTCATATATCAACGAGACAGGCTGATGCATACCGCCAAGACACCGCCGACGCCGATAGAGGTTATCACCAGTCCTTTTGTGCGCTTTGCAAAGATGGAAGCGGCGGGCGGAATTGTACTGTTGTCAACGACGGTCCTGGCCCTCTTCTGGGCCAATTCCCCGTGGCAACACAGCTACCATGAGATCTTCGAGCGGCCGTTCTCCATCGGGTTTGGGAAGTTTGTTCTTACCGAGAACTGGCATGAGTGGATCAACGACGGATTGATGTCGCTCTTTTTCTTTCTCGTGGGCCTCGAGATCAAGCGCGAGATTCTGGTGGGGGAGCTTTCTTCTCTGCGCCGCGCTGCGTTTCCGTTCATTGCTGCGATTGGGGGCATGGTGGCCCCAGCGCTGATCTATCTCGCGATTGCGAGGGGCGGCGACACGAGCAGAGGCTGGGCCATCCCCATCTCTACTGATATCGCTTTTACGCTGGGAGCGCTTACGGTTCTGGGGAAACGCGTGCCTATCGCGCTCAAGGTGTTTGTGACCGCCCTGGCAATTGTGGATGACATCTTTGCTGTCATCGTGATCGCAATGTTTTACACCAGCCACATCAACTTTGTCAGCCTGATCCTGGGCCTGGTCTGCATCGCGTTTGCGTTCATCGCGAATATTCTCGGAGTGCGCAATCCGGCAATTTATGCGGTCACCGGTGTGTTTGCCTGGTGTTGTGTTCTCAGTTCGGGCGTGCACGCCACCATCGCCGGAATTCTTCTGGCTTTTACAATTCCCGCGCGGACGTTTTTGGACAAATCGCAATTTCTGCAACAAAGCCGATCTCTTCTCAACAAACTTGAGAAGGTGGAGGCAAATTCCTTTGAAGAGCATTCGATCATTCACACGCTGGAACGGAAGGTGGAACTGGTCGAGTCGCCCCTGCACAGGATCGAGCACTCTCTTCAACCCTGGATTGGCTTTCTAGTCATGCCGTTGTTTGCTCTAGCCAATGCAGGCGTTAACGTCCTCGACAACGGCGCTGCGGCGATGAGGCACCCGGTAAGCCTGGGCGTCGTCCTTGGTCTTGTCATTGGAAAGCCGGTGGGCATCTGGCTTTTCAGCTACCTTGCCGTGAGAATCAATCTCGTTTCACCCCTTGCGGAAGTCTCCTGGCGTCATATCGTCGGGGCGGGGTGCCTGTGCGGAATTGGGTTCACCATGTCTCTTTTCGTTGCGGGACTCGCTTTTGAATTCGGGGATACGCTGGAGATTTCCAAGATCGCCATTCTGGCTGCATCTCTTGTCTCAGCGGTTGCTGGCTGTGTCATCCTCACCCGCAGGAATGAAGCCGAAGAGGCACCTGAGCAACCTGAGGCCGCGTAGGTACATCCAGACCTGAGCATTTTGCCAGTACCGGCGCTTCCAGGAGAGAGCTACAGTGTGCTGGCGAAACTTCACAAAGTGCTGGAGAGGTCTGCTTATGTGCAATAACAAAAAGTATCTGAGTCTCGCGGCCATTCCGATCATTCTGAGCGGGATTGCGGCGGCGCAGTCTCAATACCAGCAGAAGGCGCTGGTGATCAACGGGCACACCGGGGATGCGATGGTCTACCAGATCGATGGCAAGTCCTATATTGATCTCGAATCGCTTGTGAGGATTGCGAATGGCTCGTTGAGTTTCAGCGGGGGCAAAATCGTTCTGACGATACCCGCCGGGGGCGAGGCGCAAGCGCACCCACCCGATCAAGCAGCTCCGGGACTGTCTGACAATTTCATTCGAGCCGCTTTGCAGGACGTTGCAACGATGAAGGAATGGACGACCACGCTGGCGTACGCGGTTCAGCGCGGGGTTCCGGGAGACGGAAGCCGCCTGGTGATTTTCCACGACCGGGCCGCGGACCAGTTACGGCTGGCAAAGGTCGCAGCCGCAAACGACTCGGACCAGCACGCTTTGCAGCTACTGACCAACCACTTCAATGTTGTGAGCGCCTGGAGCGATAAGCTCGTCGGTGAGAGGAAGAGGATGGACACGGGAAAGTACTCGATCGATCCAAATGCTCTTGCCAACGACGAAACCTATCAGAAGATTACGGGATGCTCCAAGTTTCTTAATACGATGCTGCCAAGCGGTCATTTTCACGATGACCGCTCCTGCAACTGACCCACGGCGCATTCCATCAGAGTTGGGTTTGGTGAGCCGGCTGGTCTTACTGGTCTCCGAAACAGACATTGAGCGCGCGTCCAACGAGTACGCCTTCGCTGTCGACTGGTACGTTCTTCAGTTTGGCTATTGCATCCTGGAGCGGCACAAACTCAATCCGCGGCGGCCACAGCGCCACCATTACGCCGTTCAGACCCTTTGACAATCCATACACTGCTCCTGCGCCGAACGTTACACCGAGAACGCGGTCGAGTGCAGTCGGCGATCCCCCGCGCAGCAGATGCCCCAGAACGACCGTGCGGCTTTCCTTTCCTGTGAGTTCCTGGAGTCGGGCAGCAACTCTCTCTCCAACGCCGCCGAGGCGCTCCACTCTTCCGGGTTCGCGACTCTTCACCGTCACTTCGCCATCAATGGGCTTGGCTCCCTCGGCAACCACCACGATGGAATAGGGTTTCCCTTGTTCGTGTTTGGATGTCAGGTGTGCCGCCACCTTCTCAAGGGAGTATGGAATCTCCGGGATGAGAATGGCGTCAGCCCTACCTGCCAGACCCGAGTGAAGCGCGATCCATCCAACATATCGGCCCATGACTTCCACCACCATGATCCGCTGGTGCGAGAGAGCGGTAGAGTGCAGCCGATCGATGCATTCCGTAGCGAAGGAGACGGCGGTGTTGAATCCGAACGTCATCGAGGTCGACTCGAGATCGTTGTCAATGGTCTTCGGAACGCCGATTACGCAAAGGCCCTTCTTGTGCAGCTCGTTGGCGATGGCCAGGCTTCCGTCACCGCCCACCGCGATGAGCGCTTCTATTCCGTTATCCCGGAAGCGCTGAATCAGATCTCCAGAGCAATCCGTCTCAATTGTGCTTCCATCCGGCTGCACAACGAGACGATGAAACGGGTTGCCGCGGTTCGTGGTTCCGAGGATCGTGCCTCCCAGATGGGAGATCTCCCGCACTGTGGAGCGGCGCAGTTCGATCAGGCCTCCATTGGGATATCGCTCAGGTTCCAGTAACCCATCGTAGCCATCGCGAATTCCGAATATCTCCCAGCCCAATCCGCGCGCGGCATAGACCGCACCATGAATGACCGCATTGAGTCCAGGCGCGTCACCGCCGCCTGTGTTGATTGCAATCCTTTTAGTAGCTTTGGACATGGCTATCCCTCGTTGCGCTATCCGCAAATCAAAAGGTTACGGAAATCCGGTCGAAACGGGAACTGGCAGTTCTTCCAGTCGGCCGCGAATGGAGATGCCGGGTTTGCGCTCATCGATCAACGGTCTGGGGGGGCCAATCTTCAAAGGTGCCTGTCAGCGGGTTGTACGCTTCGATGCGGCCCGTATGGATCTCGTAGTACCACCCATGAATGGCGAGGTTCTTTCTCTTCACCTGAGCCTCCACCATGGGATGGGTATGCAGATGCGCCATTTGCTCGATCACGTTGAGTTTGCCTAGCCAAGTAAGCCGCTCGTGATCGTGGAGACCCATGTAGCGCTGATTGAGGGCTTCGATAGCCGGCTCCGCATACTTCAACCAGCGAGCCGTCGCGGGAATCTTCTTCAGCTTCTCAGGATGCAGCAGTCCCTTCATGGCCCCGCATGCCGAATGTCCGCAGACGATTACATCTCGCGCACCGAGAGCAGATACCGCGTACTCGATGCTTGCGGAAACGCCGACACTCGCGGTGTCGTCGTAAACCGGGACGATATTACCGGGCGTTCTTTCGACGAAGATCTGGCCGGGCTCGGTTCCAGTCATCGCCGACGGATCAATGCGCGAGTCACCACAGGTGATGAAGAGCGCCTTGGGTACCTGCTTCTCCGCCAGTTGCTCGTAGAGTTGTTGCTTTTCTGGAAACACAACCGTTTTGAATCGACGGACACCCTCAACGAGGTAATCGAGCTTCCCGTTGCCTTGCAATGCCATTGCTTCCTCCAGCTACTCAGCGATACATACCGACCCGGAGCGGGCGGGCGTATCGCAATCCTGATTCGGACTCGGGAGGAAATCCTACCGCGCCCGAGTCCCTGTCGTAACTGGAAGAACTTGCAGAGGTGGGGAACGGTGCGTGGTTCCGTCCCGATCTGTTCTGACGGAGATCAGGACGGTCCTGGCCGCGTCATTTTGCGATGCTATCCAGGTCGAGGTTCAGCGCGAGGACATTCACACGAGGCTCACCAAGCAGGCCGAGCTGACGCCCTTGAATGTGGTTGTCGATGAGAGTCCGGATGCGATCTTCGCCGACGTTGCGGGCCCTGGCTACGCGGGGAGCCTGAAAGTACGCCGCGTCGGGCGTGATATCGGGATCGAGTCCGGAACCCGAAGTGGTCACCATGTCGATCGGTACCGGCTGGCCAGGGTTCTCAGCACTCAGCTTGTCTATGTCACCCTGAATGCGCTGCACAAGCTTGGCATTCGATTGCGCGAGATTCGATCCACCCGATGAGGTCGGGTCGTAGCCATTGCCCGCTGCGGAAGGCCGTGGGTGAAAGTAGCGGTCTGAGGTGAAGCTCTGTGCCAGCAACGCCGAGCCGATGACCTGGCCATTTTTCAAAATCAGGCTTCCGGCTGCCTTGTGCGGGAAGAGCATTCCCGCGATGCCGGTGACGAGCAACGGATATGCCACCCCGACCAAGACCGTTGCGACGATGGTGAAGCGAATTGAAGTGCGCCACACGGAATGCGAGGGCGATGCAGCCTGCGGAGCGGCGGGGGCGAGAGTTGAATGCACAGTCTTTCTCCTTTATGCCAAGTGAGCGGCGACGAGAATCAGGTCGATTGCCTTGATGCCGACGAAGGGCACGAGCACGCCGCCAACGCCGTAAATCAGCAAGTTGCGGCGCAACAACGCCTCGGCGGGCCTTGGCTCGTACTTCACGCCTCTGAGCGCGAGCGGAATCAGGGCCACGATGATGATTGCGTTGAAGATAACCGCAGACAGAATGGCCGATTGCGGCGAGTGGAGGAACATGATGTTTAGCACGTTCAACACCGGAAATGCGCCAGCAAACATCGCAGGAATGATGGCGAAGTATTTAGCAACGTCATTTGCGATCGAGAAGGTGGTGAGCGCCCCACGCGTCATGAGCAGTTGCTTACCAATCTCCACGATCTCAATGAGCTTTGTGGGGTTCGAATCGAGGTCGACCATGTTTCCGGCCTCTTTCGCCGCCTGCGTGCCCGTATTCATTGCTACGCCGACATCGGCCTGAGCGAGCGCGGGGGCATCGTTGGTGCCATCGCCGGTCATGGCGACGAGTTTGCCCTTGCCCTGTTCGCGCTTGATCAGGTCCATCTTGTCCTTAGGCTTGGCCTCCGCCAGGAAGTCGTCGACCCCAGCCTCACGCGCAATGACTGCCGCAGTGAGGGGGTTGTCGCCCGTGATCATGATGGTGCGAATGCCCATGGCGCGCAGGCGCGCGAGACGATCCTTAAGGCCGCCTTTGACAATATCCTTGAGGTAGATCACACCGAGAGCGGTTGAATTCTCAGCGACGACAAGGGGAGTTCCTCCAGAGCGTGCAATCTCCTCCACGTTGTCGCGGACGCGCCTGGGAAGCGACGATCCCTGGTCCTCGAGAAAGCGCGCGATGGCATCCACCGATCCCTTGCGAATGCGCTTGCCCGGAAGGTTTACGCCGCTCATGCGCGTTTGTGCGGAGAAGGGCACGAACTCGGCGTGAATGCCAACGAGATCGCGACCGCGAAGGTTGTATTTTTCCTTGGCAAGGACAACGATCGATCGGCCTTCGGGTGTCTCGTCGGAGAGCGATGCCAGTTGCGCAGCATCGGCCAGATGCTCCGCGCTGACATCCGGCGCGGGGCGGAACTCGGTTGCCTGCCGGTTGCCAAGCGTGATCGTGCCAGTCTTGTCGAGCAGGAGGGTGTTCACGTCGCCAGCTGCTTCAACGGCGCGCCCGCTCATAGCGAGAACGTTGTATTGAACAAGCCGGTCCATGCCGGCAATGCCGATGGCTGAGAGCAGGCCGCCGATCGTGGTTGGAATCAGGCAGACAAGCAGAGAGACGAGCACGAAGATCGTTTGCGGAGCCTTGGAGTAGATGGCGAAAGGCTGCAGAGTGACCACGGCAAGCAGAAACACGATGGTCAAGCCGGAAAGGAGAATGCTCAGCGCAATCTCGTTGGGCGTCTTCTGCCGGGAGGCGCCTTCAACCAGCGCGATCATGCGATCGAGGAATGTCTCGCCGGGATTGGACGTGATGTGGATTTTGATCCAGTCAGAAAGCACCTTTGTGCCGCCGGTAACCGCTGACCTGTCGCCGCCCGCCTCGCGAATGACAGGAGCGGACTCGCCAGTGATCGCCGACTCGTCAACAGAAGCTACGCCTTCAATCACCTCGCCATCGCCGGCGATATAGTGGCCTGCAGGAACATAGATGATGTCGCCGGAACGAAGAAGTCCGGAAGCGACATCTTCAAGCGCACCAGCATCTGTGTAGCGTTGGGCGATGGTTTCGCCCTTGGCCTTGCGCAGCGTGTCGGCTTGCGCCTTTCCACGGCCCTCGGCCATGGCCTCGGCGAAGTTGGCGAACAACACCGTGAACCAGAGCCAAAGCGTGATCTGGAGGTTGAAGCCAGTCCCCGGGCGCTGATGGATGAGGTTGTCCATCAGCAACGCGGAAGTGAGCAGGCTCCCGACCTCCACGACAAACATGACGGGGTTCTTGATCATCCAACGCGGATCGAGCTTGCGGAATGAGTCCAACACGGCGCGGCTCACGATCTGCTTGTCCCAAAGAGCCCTTCTTTCAATCAGCCCGGAGTGACTCGACCGCTTGCGAGCCGTGCGCGGAACCGTATCACCGGCCGCAGGCGTGGTAAGAATGTCTTCTTCGGGTTGAATTACCGGTGAGGCGGAATCCGATTGAACTTCAGCCTGCGCCGGAGCGTCTACTTTCGAAAAATTGCTCATCGAATATCTCCTCAGAAAAGCTGTCCGGCTTTAAGAAGCAGGTGTTCCAGAATCGGGCCCAGGCTCAGTGCCGGGAAAAAGGTCAGCGCGCCGAGAATCAGGACAACGCTGACGAGAAGCACCGTGAACAAGGGTGTATTCACTGGGAAGGTCCCGGGTGAAGGGGGAATGCTCTTCTTCTGCGCGAGGTTGCCGGCCAGCGCAATCACAGGGATCATCATCAGGAAGCGCCCGATGAGCATGTCCCAACCCATCGCGACGTTGTACCACCAGTTCGGTCCCAGCCCGGCGAAGGTCGAGCCGTTGTTTCCTGCTCCCGAGGTGAAGGCATACAGAATCTCGGAAAGGCCGTGAGGACCGTTGTTGGTCAATGTTGACAGCCCGAAAGTCGGCGAAAGTGCGAATGCGGCCGTGAGGGAAAGAATGACGAGCGGAAAGATGAGCACGTAGAGCATCGACATCTTGACGTCGTAGGACTCAATCTTCTTTCCCAGATACTCTGGCGTACGGCCCACCATCAGACCGGCGATGAAAACCGCCTGAACCACGAAGATCAGGATGCCGTAGAGTCCGGCGCCGACGCCGCCGAAGATGACCTCGCCGAGCATGATGTTGGTGAGCGGGACAAGGCCGCCGATCGGGGTAAAGCTATCGTGCATGCCGTTAACTGCGCCGCAACTCGCGTCCGTGGTAATGGTGGCGAAGAGTGCACTCTCTGCAATCCCGTTCCGGACCTCTTTGCCTTCCATGTTGCCGCCGGGCGCCGTCGGCGTAACGGTCTGCATTGCGTTATGGATCATCGGATGCGGATGCGCTTCAGCCCAATACAGAGTCGCGAACCCGGCCGCGAACAGGACGTACATTGCTGCGAATACGGCCCAGCCGTGTCCCGGCGAGCCGGTCATGCGGCCCAGCGTGTAGGTCAGTCCGGCCGGAATGATGAAGATCGACAGGATCTGAAGGAAGTTCGAAAATGGCGTCGGGTTTTCGAAGGGATGGGCGCTGTTGGCATTGAAGAATCCGCCGCCGTTCGTGCCCAGCATTTTAATGGCCTCCTGCGAAGCCACCGGACCCTGGGCAATGGTCTGTACCTGATTCTCGAGTGTGTGCGCGGTGGTGTACTCATGCAGATTCTGCGGCACGCCCTGAGCAACAAGAAGAAGCGCGTAAATGATCGAACCCGGCACGAGGACGTAGAGCAGCGTACGCGTCAAATCGACCCAGAAATTTCCAATGGTGGCGGCCTTTGCGCGCTTGATTCCGCGAATCAGGGCCACGGCAACAACGATTCCAACCGCAGCAGAGAAGAAGTTATGCGTGGCCAGGCCCACCATTTCCGTGAGATAGCTCATGGTGGATTCGGGTGTGTAGAACTGCCAGTTCGTGTTGGTCGTGAAGCTGGCGGCTGTATTCCACGCCAGATCGGGCCCGACCGCAGCGAGCTTTTGCGGATTCCATGGCAGAACTGCCTGCAGTCTCTCGATTCCGTAGGTCAGAAGCATGCTGATCGCCGAGAAGCCAAGCATGGCGTAGGCATACTCGCGCCAGTTCATCTCTCGGTCGGCATTCACTCCGCCGAGCCTGTAGATGAGCCGTTCGAGTGGGCGAAGCACGGGATCGAGCCAAGTGCGTCCCCCCTCAAGCACCTGCGTGAGGTACAGGCCGACGGGGCGAACCGTCAGAAGGAGGACCGCTGAATAGAAAAGGAACTGGATCCAGCCATTTGCAGTCATTTCACAGTTTCTCCGGAAAAAGCAAAGAAAAAATCAGGTGTGCCAGCAGGAGGATGGAGAGAATGAGGGCGATCGCGGTAAACAGATCCATGTCTACCTCAATTTCTGGCAGGCTTTTACGTAAAGAAAAGCCAAGCCGAAGAAAAGTGCCGTGAAGAAAAGCATTGTCAGATCTTGCATCATGAATCTCGCAGTCTGCGCAGAGGGAGGCGGCTGCGAATGCGCAGGCGCCCTGTTGTATGCACAATGAGAATTGTTGCGGAGGTTGCGTTGCGCTGCCGGAAAGGAAACCTAAAGAAAATATAAAGATGGATCGTTCCGGCTCAGCAAGGAGTCAAAGGCTCACGAGTCTCTTTTATTCGTCTTTGCCAATCCATCCCTCGGGGAGGAACCGGTAGCCGACCCAAGGTTCAGTCTGGATGTACTGTTTGCCCGTCTCGCTTTCGAGCTTCTTGCGCAATTGGCCAACGAAGACGCGCAAATACTCGGGCTGATGCGCCGACTGAGCTCCCCACACCGCCGTTAACAGGGCGCGATGGGTGATGACCTTGCCCGCGTGCCGCGCCAGATGGACCAGCAGGTCAAACTCCTTCGGAGTGAGATGAATAGGCTTGCCCATAACCTCGACAGAATGGGAGGCCTCATCCACCAGAAAATCTCCGGCCTCAATGGCCGCAGTGGTTCGCTCAGGAGCCCGCCGCAGGTGTGCGCGCACGCGTGCGAGCAACTCCTGAATGCTGAAGGGCTTGGTCACATAGTCGTCGGCGCCGGCGTCCAGAGCTTCAATTTTGGTGCGCTCCTGATCGCGTACGGACAGGACCAGCACGGGTGTCGCGGAAGTTTTGCGAATTGAGCGACAAATCTCCACCCCGCTCATTCCGGGCATCACCAGGTCCGTCACTACCAGGTCCGGCGACCACTCGGCAAACAGGCGCAGAGCCTCTTCCGGGTCATTGGCGGTTCTCACGTCGAACGCCTGAGCGGAGAGTGCGGCACGCAAGACCCGCGTGATTTGCGGTTCATCGTCAATCACAAGGATTCTGCCGGGCATCGTCTTTCTTCTTTCAGCGGAAGCATAAACCATTCGGCTGGCCGCGTATCATTCCGGTTGAGACAATCATGCGCTTGATTCCTCAGCCGCAAGATCTGGCCCGGTGGTTTGGAGCTACGCTCGCAGCCGTCCTCACGACGGCTGTGCTTGCCTGGAGCGATGCCAGGGAGACCACGGCAGGGATGGTGTTCCTGCTGGTAGTTGTATGGACCGCAACTCAAGCCGGGATCCTTATCTCGCTGTACAGCGCAGTACTTTGCGCATTGTCCTTCGATTTCTTCTTTCTTCCGCCGAAGCACACGCTTACGCTTGCCGGTCCGCAGGAGTGGGTCTCCCTGATCACTTTTGCCGCCAGTTCTCTGGTAGCGGGCCGTGTGGCCGAGCGTGGCCGCCGTCAGGCGCGGCAGGCTGAGCAACGGCGTGAGGATGTAGAGCGCCTTTACACCTTGAGCCAGGAGATGATGCTTTACGAAGAGGCTGCCGGCCTTATCCGTGCACTGCCTCAACTGATCCAACGAATCTTTGCTCTCGAGTCTGCAGTGCTTTACGTGCACGATCACGACCAGTTCCATGCCTCCGACTCCGAATTGACGGAACTTTTCAAAGCCGATATGCGCGCCTTGACCACCGGCCACAGTGCGGAGCTATCCATGCCGGAAGGCTACGAAGCTCAGGCATTGATGCTCGGTTTGCGCCCTGTTGGAGCATTGGCATGGCGGCCCGATCGTCTTTCGCGGGAGGTGGCGACTGCTGTTTGCGCCCAGGTGGCGATTGCGATAACACGCGCCATCGCCATCGAAGCGAATACGCGGTTTGAGGCCGTACGCGAGAGCGAGCGGCTCCGCGTGGCGCTCATCGACTCACTTACGCACGAGTTGCGTACTCCGCTCACTTCAATTCGCGCCGCCGCCACGACTCTGATCGACAGCGAGGGACTGGATGAAGCGACCCGGCTCGATCTGGCTTCGGTGGTGGATGAAGAGGCCTCGCGTCTCGATTTCCTCATCGGCGAGGCAGTGGAGATGGCCGAGATAGATTCCAACGTTGTTCAGGTGAAGCCCACCCTTCAGTCGATTCGTGCGCTGTTTGAGCGAGCCGTTGAAGAGTCGCAGGGGATGCTCGCGCGGCATCGGGTTGTGATCGAGGCGACCGAGCCCGATTCTCCGGTCTGTTTTGACTTCAACCTGCTGCGCCGGGTGCTTCGCCATTTGCTGGAAAATGCTTCCCGCTATTGTCCGCAGAACAGCCGAATCATCCTGTGCGGGCGCGAGCGCGAAAACAGGCTGGAGATCTCAGTGGAAGACAATGGCCCCGGAATCGATCCCGCCGATCTGCCTATGGTCTTCGAGAAGTTTTATCGCGGAAAGAAGGCAGGCACGCGCGGCAAGGGATCGGGAATGGGCCTGGCCATAGCCCGCGCGATCGTGCGGGCTCACGGCGGCGATATTGAAGTCTCGAGTTCTTTGGGAAATGGAGCGACTTTTCGCTTCTGGGTTCCGGCGAATGAAGGTGCGAGTGAGAGTGCTGCAAAAACGCATCCTCCACTTGCGGGGGCCTGATCCCGTTACAGGAGACAAAAGGGATCCGCGCACCATTACGCGATATCTGAAGGAACCTCGAAGGTGACAAGTTCAGCTTTGAATCCGCGTGTTCGAACGGCTCCATAGATAATTCCGGCGGCCATCCAGACGGAACCGAGCAGTAGCGCGGGGCGGCTCAGGTGCACCCAGATAAACCCGCATATTGCGAAGCCCAGAACCGGAACGACAAAGCCATTGAGGTCCAGCACCTTTCCCTTCCGCAAATGATGTGCGAATGCGGCGGCATTCACACCCATAAAAGCGATGAATGCGCCGAAGTTGAGTGCCTGCGCGCCGGTTTCGTACGCGCCGCCGCCAAGCCTGGAGGCGAAGAATTCCAGAGCGCCGGCTCCAACAAGGGCAAAGGCTCCAACGGCCATGATGTTGTTCCGGGGGACGCGGTGTCGGGAATCAATTGCGCCGAAGAACTTCCGGGGGAGCGCATTTCCGCGCCCCATCCCGTAGAGGAGCCGTCCGGCGGCGAGTTGCGAACCCATGCCGGACCCCATGTTCGCCACCAGGAGTGTGAAGTTGATGATCTGGAAAAGGATGACTCCGCCCGCCTGACGAGAGAGCAGCGCAAAGGCAGACTCGACCTGGTCACTTGGAAACGGCTTCGATCCCCAAATGAGCTGAGCAGCATAGACTTCCAATCCCGACAACAGGCCGGTGATGAGGCACACAAGAACGGTGGCGAGAAGAATGTTGCGCCTGGGATTCTCGACTTCTTCAGAGAGTGTCGAAACCGCGTCGAATCCAATGTAGGTAAGCACTGCAACTGAAGTGCCGGCAAAGATGCTGGACATTTGGAAATTGCCCGGCTCATAGAAGGGATGGGTGAAGAAGCCGGGATCGTGCTGAAGATGCCACACCGTGCGAACCACGCAGGCGAGAAAAAGCAGCACAACAATCACCATTCCTGCGCAGAGGGCTTCATTCAGTTGAGCAGAGGTCTTGATTCCGCGCAGATTTGTCCACGTGAAGAACCCCGCAAAGATCAGAATCCACACATAGTAGGAGATGCCCGGCAGGATGTTGATTGCAGCCTTTGCGCAGAAGGCGGTGCAGATCAATGGATTGAGGAGATAATCCATGACCATCCCCCAGCCGACGATATAACCGAGAGAGGAATGCATCTCCTGGCCCACGTAAGTGTATGCAGAGCCAGCGCTTGGATAGACTCGCGCCATTTTCCCATAGCTAATTGCCGTGAAGAGCATTGCGATCATGGCAATGAGGATGGTGGTGACGACGTGACCGTGAGCCTTGTTGTTGATGACGCCGTAGATTCCCATTGGAGCAGTCGGCTGAATGATCACCATTCCGATGATGATCAGGTTCCACAATCCCAGCGTCCGATGAAGGCGCGTTGCTCCGCTGGTGGGGATCCCGGTTTTGGCGACTGCCTGCTGGCTCACGGAGTGTACCTATTTAGCCGGTCCGAAACGCGACAACCCGTAAAGCAGTACCTGCTTGGTGTGAGGGTAATTAGGCTCATGTGCGCATTCTATCCGGCAAAACTTCGGGGGCCGACAGGATTTCCAGGTCGAGGCGCCATGGTGCAACGCGAAGAGTGGGAGGGGAATATCTATCGATGGTGATCTCCGAAACACAGGAACGCTGTTCAAGGGGAGAATTCCGGGATCAACTTCGGTAACGGGTCGGCCGGATATTGATGCCAGACTGCGCGTCGGCGGGTCGTTGCTTCGCGTGAACAGTCTCCTGCGCTGCATGTACTCGGTTTTCCTTAGGGTTACTCGCTTATACGAGATGGTCTGACCACAGCTTGCAGGATTGCCCTCGGGAAATCGTTCCTATTTCGTGCCACTGCGGTCACTTGACTCACCTAAGGCCTACTTTTCCATATTGACAAGGCTTACGTGGGTGATCCAAACTAATTCGGTTTCGAAAATGTGGTCAGACCACCTCGGGCTAGAAAGGGGCTCCCTCAGCCGATACAGCCCAAGCATGCCTAACCAAATACTCTTCACGTGTTTCAGGAGGCAATTCGTCATGGGCAAATTGTTCGATCATTGCAGTTGCCATAGAGCGCACAGCGCCGGCAAAGGGTCTACAGGCCGCTCGATGGGGAGGGGATGGTTTGTTGCCTTCCTCCTGCTGGTCTTCGCAGGCTCCGCCTTGGCGCAGCTCTCAGGCAAGGGCGCCATTACCGGTACTGTGACCGATTCGACGGGCGCCGTTATTCCAAATGCATCTATCGCAGCCAGGAACAGCTCCAGCGGAATCACTACAACAACCGAGTCGACCGGGGCGGGGACCTTTACTTTCGCGAATCTCGATCCCGGGATCTATTCCGTTACGATCATTGCGCAGGGTTTCGAAAAGCTGGTTCAGCAGAACATCCATGTAAACGCGATGGAGTCACAGGCGTTCAACCCGGTCATGAAGATCGGCGCCGCCAGCACTGAGGTCACCGTAACGGCCGAGCCTCCACAGCTGGAAACCACCAATGCGACGCTGGGTGCAACGATGGAGAACGAAACCTATGCTGAGTTGCCTATCGAGATGGGCGCTTACGGCAGCGCGGACCAGCGGCGTGCCACGGATTTCGTCTATCTGATGCCAGGCGTGCAGGGCAACGTGACGAACGGCAACGCGACGACCAATACCGGCGTTGTGAATGGCTCAGGAAGCCGCGGCGCAGTCTCTACCGTATACATTGATGGCATTCCCTTTGTGCGAGCGGGCGGTAACGGCGATCCGCGTTATGTCTGGACCGCGATTTCAGTCGATGCGGTAAACCAATTCCAGCTTCAGACGAGCGGCTACTCGGCCATTTACGAAGGCCAGGGCGTGATGAACTACACCGTCAAGCAGGGTGGTAACCGCCTGCATGGCTCGGTGTATGAGTTCTTCAGGAACACGGCATTGGACACCTGGGGATGGTTCGGAAAGATCCCCAATCCGGCAACCGGAATTCCGGTCAAGCCGGTTGAGCACAGCAACGAGTACGGCATCAATCTCGGTGGCCCGCTGATTCCTATCGGGAAGATGAAGGAGAAGCTCTTCTTCTTCACCAACTACAACGGCTTCCGGTATTCCAGCGCGACGCCGACGCCGATGACGTTTCCCACGGTTGCGCAGCAGAATGGCGATTTCAGCGCCTTTCTTGGACTGAAAACTCCGATTCCGATCTACGATCCGTTGACGCAGACTGCCTGCACGGCAAACAGTACCGATGGTCCATGCCGTTACCAGTTTGGCTACGGGCCGGGAGCCGGCAAGGGCCTCCGGGGCAATCCGATAAAGATCGGGACCCCCAACGTAATTCCGGCCGGGGAGTTTTCTTCAGTAGCGCAGAACATGCAAAGCTTTCTGCAGAGCCTGCCTTCAGGGGCCATTAGTTCCGCACTGCAGAATAACTATGTTGCTCCTAATGCCACCGGCCTGGTCAACTGGTCGACGACATCCCGTATCGACTACGTCATCAACTCTAGAGACACGCTCACGGTACTGGGTGCAGTGGGAAGACAGGCAAGCTCGGTTCCTGTGGGACAGACGACCGCGGGCCGCAACGTTGGACCAGTTCCTTACAACTACGGCCAGGCATATGCCCCAAAGACAGCGGTGTGGACGATCGAAGAGACGCACGTTTTCTCCCCGAACCTCCTGAACCAGTTGAAGTGGGGATATGCCCGCTATAACGGGCCTACATTCAACCCGGCTGACGCTTCGGCGTACGCGGCAAGCACAATGGGCATGTCGGGGTTGCCGGCTGGACAAGCGACGACCGTTTTCCCCATCGTGACCTTTACCGGATCCAATTCTCCGACGAATTGGGGCGGCACGACAGAAAACAGGACGGTGGCGGCAAACTACACGGTGCTGGATAACGTGCAGTGGAACGTGGGCAAGCACTCCTTCACCTTCGGTGGTCAGGTTGCCTGGTTGCAATACAACGTCGTCAATGCCACCAATGGTTCGACGCCCATCACTCTGGCAAATGCGATCACCGAGACCGCGGGCATTAACGCGTCGAAAACCAATGCTTATGTGGCTACAACCGGCACCGGCCTGGCCTATGCGAGTTTCCTGGTTGGCGAGATCGATAAGGGAAGCTTCACGCAATATCTCCAACAGGAATTCGGAGCGCGTTTCCGTGCAATCTCGCCCTACGTCCAAGACAACTGGAAAGTGACTTCAAGGCTGACTCTTGACCTGGGGTTGCGCTACGACTACTTCCCGAGCATCACGGAAGTCCACAATGCACAGGGTTTCTTCAGTCCCACTCTCGCCAACCCAGTCACGGGCGTCAACGGAGCATTGCAGTTTGCCGGTCACAGTTCCGGTACCTGCAACTGCGCAACCCCTGTGGACAACTACTACAAGAACTTTGGACCCCGGATCGGCCTGGCCTACCAGGTTGATCCAAAGATGGTCATCCGTTCCAGCTATGGCGTAATGTTTACGCACGGCAACGCAGTGGGTGGACTCAACACCAGTCTGGGAACCTTGGGATTCTCAGCGGCGCCATCCTTCTCATCAAATGGCTCGCTGTTGAGCACCATGCCTCTCCATGGCAGCAATGGCGCAATTCCCTCCTTCGCAACCGCACTAGGAGTTGCATCGGGCCCGTCGTACGGTACCGGCTTCACCAACACAACCGGGTACACGGGAACACCTTCGACGATGCAGTATAACGATCCCTACCTCGGCGGGCGCGCACCGGAATACATCAACTACACCTTCGGCCTGCAACGCCAGCTGAGCGACACCCTTACGATGACCATGACCTACGTGGGATCGCAGGGTCACTTCCTTCAGACAGATGGCGGCAACGGGCGAGGATACTGGTCCGACCAGCTCGATCCAAAATACTTGTCGCTTGGAACCGCTCTCGCCGACAAGGGCGCGGCATTGACGGCAGACTGCGTGAAGTACTCCTTGCCCTGCCCGGCTAACTTCAACTCAGGTCAACCGCTGAGCTCAGCGCTGAAGCCCTTCCCGTTCCAGGCGAGTGACCGATGGCTTCGGGCAGTACATGGGCAACGCCAACTACAACGCCCTGCAGCTATTGTTGAATATGCGCTCCTGGCACGGGTTAACGACGAATCTCAACTACACCTGGGGTCGGGCAATCGACGATGGAGGATTCTTCCGCACCGGCTATGCCATTCCGGCCGGCACCATCGCCAACGCGCCGAGTGCCACCTACAAGGCGGACCAGATCGAACGGTCGGTCTCTACAAGCAACCAGCCACACCACTTTGTCGCGACTGCAGTCTGGAACTGGCCGTTTGGCAAGTCGGTACTTGCAGAGAATCCCGTGGAGCGGGCAATTCTGGGCGGCTTCACTTTCTCAGGGGTTTACCAACTCTACTCCGGCTCGCCGCTGGTAATGACCGCGGCCTCATGCCAAACCAATCCAGCACAGGCCAGCAACTACTGCCCGGTATCAATGGCGTCGAATTTTACCGGCGCGATTAAACCAAACGGAAAGTGGGGCAAAGGCGCGAACTGGAAGAACTACACCACCATCTCCTACATCAACCCGAGCGCGTTTGCGGTTGCGCCGAATTACACCTTCGGCAACGCCCCACGTACTGCGGCGTACAACCTGTACGGCCCCGGCAACTATCAGCTTGATCTGGCCATGTCACGCAGCTTCCCGCTGCACATCACTGAGTCGACCCACCTGAACTTCAGGGCCGAGTGGTACAACGTCACGAACCACACTCTGTTCGCCGTTTCCAGCACCGCTCTTGGAAATTCGAGCTTCGGACAAATCACCCAGAGCCCCAGTCTCAACCGCAAGGCCGCGCAGTTCTCCGCACGGATTGAGTTCTGATCTGGTTCTTTCCTGTTTTATTCCTGAGGCTGCCGAATTAAAACGGCAGCCTCTCCTTTGTCCCGATTGCGATTTGAAGTGATCACACGATGACCTACACCCGTCGGGCCGCGCAGATACTTTCAATCCTGATTACTCGCCAGTGCCATTGCGGTTCCCGCGTCCGTCATCGGAACCAATCTGCCGGCAGAATCCCTCGCAAGAGAGCGCATTGCGCAGCTTCCGGTTGCCGATCAGCAAGCGTGGCTCGCCTATCTTGACCTTTCCGAGCGGCGGCGCACAGGCCGATAAGGAGACCCTGAGGGCCGAGATGAAGCGGGCAGGGCTCGACAAGCCTCTGGAAGCGCCTGTTGATTCAGCTGCTCGCAGCATCCCACTCGATCGCGAGCCATCGTGGTACGCAAGCAGTGAGGCGCACCATATTGCGGATGTGATCATCTCGTTCCAAACTCCGGCCGGCGGATGGGGAAAGAACCTCAATATGAGCAAAGAGCCGCGTCGTGCCGGTGAGGCCTTCACCTCGAACAATCTCTCGAGGTTTATTGCTCCTGGCGATTTCGATACCCCTCGGGATAGTGACTGGAACTATGTCGGCACGATTGATAACGACGCAACCACTACCGCAGTTGAAGTTTCTGGCCAAGATGATCACCGCTTCGATCACCGCTACGGGGCCGAGAGACGTGACCGCCTGTCGTGCCGCCTTCCTGCGAGGCATGAAGTACCTGTTCGAGGCTCAATTCCCGAACGGCGGGTGGCCGCAGGTGTGGCCCCTCGAAGGCGGTTATCATGATGCCATCACTTTCAACGACGATGCCATGATCGAAGTGATGGAATTGATGCGGCACGTTGCCGACGGCGCAGGTGAGTATTCTTTTGTGCCCCGCAAGATGAGGGAGCACCGCTGCGACGAGTTTCGCGCGCGGGGTTCAATGTATCCTTGCCGCCCAGATCAAAACCAACGGAAAGCGCACCGTTTGGCCGCAGCAGGATGATGCACTGACGCTGCAGCCTGTTTCAGCCAGAAACTTTGAGCCACCTGCTCAGTGCTCGAGTGAAAGCGCCAGCCTCTTGCTGATGCTGATGAACGATCTGCACCATCCGAGCGCGGAAGAGCAGGAAGCGATCCGAGCGGCGGCGACCTGGTTTCGCAGCACAGCCATTTACGGGCAGAGCTGGACTCGGACTCCGGAAGGGCGTCGTCTCGTCCCGGCCCACGGCGCGGGACCGATATGGGCGCGCTACTACCAGGCCGGTACAGACCATCCTGTGTTTGGAGACCGGGACAAATCCATTCACGACAATGTCAATGAGATATCTGAAGAACGGCGGAACGGTTACAGGTGGTACAGCGCGGATCCGAAGGCGGCTCTCGATCGATTTGAAACGTGGAACAAGGAACACATGGAGTCCAAGTGAAAAGAACTCAAGGCATCTTCACGCTCGCGTTGCTCGCCTCGTTCGCACTCTTCTCTCTTGCCCATGGGCTAGCTGAGCAGCCGCAGTGGTCGCAACGAGCTGCCAATGCGGCGATACAGCGGTGGCCGGAAGGGCGCTTTGTACCTCCGGGCGGACGCTGGGCATGGAACTACGAGTTGGGGACACTCCTGGAAGGCTTTGACGCGGTGTGGCTCGATACTGCCGACCCGCGGTACTTCAACTACGTCAAGACTTCGGTTGATCAGTTTGTCACTCCGAATGGCTCGATCCCCACCTGGAATGTTGAAGAATATCAACTCGACAACATCCTGCTTGGGCGCCAGCTGCTGATGCTTTACGGAGTGACGCAGGACAAGCGATACGCAAAGGCCGCCACCCTGCTCTACGAGCAATTGCTTCATCAGCCTCGCACTCCATCAGGCGGCTTCTGGCACAAGCAGAGATACCCGAACCAGATGTGGCTAGACGGGCTGTACATGGCGGAGCCTTTCTATGCTGAATATGCTTCGACGTTCAATCATCCCGAGGCATTCAAAGACATCACTCGCCAGTTCGCACTGATCAATCAACATGTTCGCGACAGCAAGACGGGGCTGCTGTACCACGGATGGGACGAGTCGAAGCAGGAACGCTGGGCCGATAAGCAAACCGGACTCTCTTCGCAGTTCTGGGCGCGCGCGATGGGTTGGTACATGATGGCGCTCGTGGACACGCTGCCCTATTTTCCTGCGGATGATCCCGGCCGCAGCGAACTTCTCACACAGCTGGAGCATGATGCTGCCGCATTGGCAAAGTATCAGGACGCTGAATCAGGGCTGTGGTACCAGGTGCTCGACAAGCCCGACGCAAAAGGCAATTACTTCGAATCGTCTGCCTCGTGCATGTTTGTCTACGCGCTGGCGAAAGGCGTGCGCCGCGGTTACCTGGCTCCAGGCTATCTCGCCAATGCGGAACGCGGGTATCGCGGCATCCTCAGTCACTTTATCCAGACTGGAGCCGATAATGACGTGTCCCTAACTGGAACGGTAAAAGGAGCGGGCCTGGGTGGCGATCCCTACCGCGACGGCAGTTATGCCTACTATATCGGCGAGAGAGTTGCGACCAACGATCCGAAAGGCGTGGGCGCATTTCTGCTGGCCAGCACAGAGATGGAGACAGCCGCCGACGCGAAGCTTGGGCGCGGCAAAACGGTCATGCTGGATGCGTGGTTCAATAGCCAGAAGCGTCCTGACGCATTCGGACAGCAGGTCTACTTTCACTACAAATGGAACGATCTGAGCGACTCCGGTTACTCATTGCTTGGCCACATCTTCCGCAATTTCGGCGCTGCTACAACGACACTCTACACCGCGCCAACGCTTGAGACGCTTCAGCAAGGCGCAGGTATACATCGTCGTTTCGCCTGACATTCCCGCGAAGAACCCGAACCCGCACTACATGCAGCCGGAAGATGCGGCTCAGATCGCCGATTGGGTCAAGGCCGGGGGCGTTCTCATGATCATGGAAAACGATGCGGCAAACGCCGATCTTGACCACCTGAACCTTCTGGCGGATCGCTTTGGCATTCACTACAACAGCGTGCTGCGCAAGCACGTCATCGGAAAGCAGTGGGACCTGGGGAAGTTCGTTGTCCAGGGTGGTGGCCCAATCTTCCATGACCCCCACACGTTCTACATCAAGGATGTTTCCACGATCTCGGTAAAGTCGCCTGCCGTCGCTCAAATCACCGACAACGGAGATATCCTCATGGCCACTGCGAAATTCGGAAAGGGCACTGTCTTTGCGATGGTTGATCCCTGGCTTTACAACGAATACACCGATGGCCGCAGGCTTCCCGCCGAGTACGATAACTTCGCGGGCGGACGAGAGCTGGTCCGCTGGGTCCTGGCGCAGATTCCAAAGTCAAAGTAGCTCAGGGGCGGCCTGGTCTGGTCCCTCGAACTGATCCAATGATGAGGTGAAGCGCAGTGAAGCTCAAGTGGTTGAAACAATCGACAGCGAACGAAGGGACTGCTGTTCCGATTTTGGGCTTTGCAGTCGCCCTAGCGATTGTGCTTGCAGCAGTGCCGGCCTCCTGTGCGTCTACCCGAATCTGTGACCCGCGCACTTATGGCGCGCGCGGCGATGGCGCCGCGAAGGACACGCTCGCAATCCAGCAAGCCATCGATTCGTGCGCAAAGGATGGGGGAGGCACTGTTCAGTTGAGCGCTGGAACGTACCTGAGCGCTCCCATCGTGCTCAAGAGCAATATCACGCTGCATCTCGAGAAAGGCGTGACCCTGTTGGGCTCACCGGACCACGCGGACTACCCTGCGAGGACGGAGTTTCGCGCACCGGGCCTGCAATCGCTGGTGAGCGCCACCAACGCCAGCAACGTGTCCATCACCGGTGAGGGAACGATTGACGGCAACGGAGAATCGTGGTGGGAGATGGCCCGCGCCATCAAGGATGCAGGAGTTCTCGGGAATGACCATCCTCGCCCTCGGCTGGTCGTCTTTGATCATTGCAAGCATGTTCGGATCGAGGGAGTGACGATTCAGAATTCGCCCATGTGGCAGGTGGTTCTCTACTACTCGGACGATGTCCTGCTGCGTGACGTTCGAGTGCTTGCGCCGCAGCACTCTCCGAATACCGATGCGGTCGACCCGTTTTCATCGACACACGTCGTCATCGACCATCTGTTTGCAGATGTGGGCGACGACAATATTGCGATCAAGTCCGGCGCCATCAACTCTGCAGGTCCGGATGCGCCCAGCGAAGATATCACCATCACGGACTGCACATTCCTGCACGGACACGGACTCTCCATTGGAAGCGAAATCGCGGGAGGCGCCCGCAATATTCATGCCGAGCGCATTCAATTCGACGGCACGGACAATGGCATCCGAGTGAAGGCCAACCGCGACCGCGGGAACGAAGTGAGCAACCTGTCGTTCCGTGACATCGACATGAAGAACGTGAAGAATGCAATCGTCATCAGTGAGTACTACCCGAAGATTCTTCCACCCGATGACGAGACAGCGAAACCGATTACCCGGCTGACTCCGCACTTCCACGACATCGTGATCGAAAACCTCACCGTCACTGACAGCGCATCTCTTGGAGCGATCGTGGGCCTGCCGGAGTCGCCTGTTACCGGCGTCGTGCTCCGCAACGTGAAGTTAAGCGGGAAGCAGGGCATGACGATCGGATATGCGCAGGTTTCGGGTATGAAGGTGGTGATCAACGCGCAGGAAGGCAAACCGATCACAGAGGGTCCGGGAGCGCAAGTCTCGTTGCATCCGTAGCGCCGCGCGATTTCCGTTCGCAGACTGAGAATCATGGGCTGTGGCTGACGTCTGCAGCCCCTTTGCTGTTCAAGCTATTGGTTTACGCCGCTCGCCAGGAATCCTCCGTCAACGACCAATACCTGGCCGGTCACAAAGGAGGACGCATCGGAGGCGAGATAGAGCGCTGCGCCGATCAACTCTTCCGTCTTCCCGAAGCGCCCCATCGGAGTGCGCATCAGCAATTCCTGACCGCGAGGTGTGCTGTCGAGCAGAGCGGCATTGAGTTCCGTACGAAACACGCCGGGGGCAATCGCATTCACAGTCACCCCTCGCCTTGACCACTCCACTGCGAGCGAACGTGTGAGCGAGGCAACACCGGCTTTGCTGGCAGCGTAGGCTGCAACCTCATGGAGAGCCACAAAGCTGTTCAGCGAAGCGATATTGATGATCCGGCCATAGCCGCGCTCGAGCATGTGCTTTCCGAATACCTGACAGGCTCGCAGCGTACCGGTGAGGTTGGTGTCAATGATGCCGGACCACTCCTCTTCAGCGAGGTCGATGGTTGGAGTTCGCTTGATGCGGCCGGCGCAATTGATGAGAATGTCGACTTTCCCGAATTCTGCCAATGCGGACTCAAGCACGCGTTGCAGCGATGCGCGATCGCAAACATCGGAAGCGATCCGCAATGTTTTCCTGCCGAGCGCTTCAATTGCGGAGGCCGTTTCGTCCACCTGCTGCTGGCGACGTGCTGTGGCGACGACGTCCGCTCCAGCCTCAGCCAATCCGAGACTCAGCGCCCGACCGATTCCGGAAGTACCTCCGGTGATGACAGCAACCTTTCCAGCCAAGGGGACAAGGGGGACGTTCATGCTTTCTCCGTTCCGGCCACAGCGACTGTGGACCGTTCAAGTTGATCGTTTCGCTTCCCATAAAGACGGGCACGATGTGCCTGTCGTAGAGGTTCTGAATGACGTTGCGCGAAATGACTGGTTCATTGGCCTCGAGCAAGTCGATATAGCGACTGCCCATCTTGGCGGCCACTTTGAACCCGACATGCAGCAGCTGCCGCAGACTGCTGTTGTAGGCAGGCGCACCTGGCACGTGCCGCAAAGCCGAAGTGTACTGTTCCGAACTCCAGTTCCGCACCTCGCTCGGCGAGGGCAACCGGGCGGGGTCGATGTCAATTACGGTCGCGTATGGTCCACAGAGCTCTTCTCTATGCGCAAACGCTTCCGCGTAGATTTCCCTGGCGAGAGACAAGCCATCGCCGCCGGCCTCGGCCAGTCCGATCAGTTCTTCGAGCCAGGTGGTGCCCGCAGTCTTCAAGTGAACCCCAGCATTGAACCGCGCGATCGATCGAGTGAATCGCGGGATAGATGGAGAACTTGTCACTTCCCGAATGAACGCTGAGTTTGAGATTCTCAGGCAATCCGAAGTGCCGGACCGCATATTCGATCGCCGCGATGTCAAGCGCGAATTCGCGCTCAAACTGGGCTACATTGCCGACGTAATCCACCCCTTTATTGAATCGGCCACTGAACTTGGGAGCAATCGTTTGAACCGGGATGCGCTCGTCGGCGATCGCCGCGAGGATGATGAGTAGTTCGACCGGGCTCTGCGCTCGATCGGTCTCATCCATCGACACCTCAGGAATGAAATTCCCCATGCCTTTTGCGGATTCGATCTTCCGGTAGACCTGGCCTGCAGTCTTCACCGCTACCAGAAACTTCCCGGCGGTCTGGCGAAGGTCCTCTTCAGTGATGGAAATCGGTTCGTCAATACCCTTGAGAAAGATCTGACCGAGAAGGTCACCATGGGCACTCACGAAGCTGTCGATCTCCGCTTGAGGCGCGGGCTTTCCAATGAAATCGGCGACGTCAATGGTGTAGAAGTCGCAAGCCGGCAGAAAGCGATCGACAGTCTGAAGCCCAATGTGGTCAGCATCCACAAAATAAGGGAGCCGCCACTTCAGGGCCTTCACTGCCTCGTCCGCTGCTTCGCGCACTGAGGCGGGCTCTGAGCCGATGATCGTTATGTTCGCGATTCGATTTATTCCAGACCGGGATGATCTCGACCCCGTGACTTAGCGCGTCAACGCAGGCCTGCAACTGCGCCTTGGCCTGATGCGCGAATCTGTCGCCGGTTCCAACCGAATACTTGCCAAGCTTCAGGTTGCCGTTTTGCATATATCCTCCTGTTCAGAGCTGGCCCGGTGCGCACCCGGTGTCATGCACTCTTCGGCCGAAATCCGGGTTGGTGCGCCCTCTGTCATGTCGCCCCTCTACAGTTTGTAAGCCTTCTTCACCAGACAATAAGTCAGGTCGTGTGCCACTTCGATTGCCTCGCTTTCACCTAAACGATGCTCCGCCACCAACCTTGCGAGGAAGGCACAGTCCACGCGACGCGCAACGTCGTGGCGTGCCGGAATCGACAAAAATGCCCGCGTATCGTCGTTGAAGCCAACCGTGTTGTAGAAACCTGCCGTTTCAGTCACCTGCTCGCGAAACCTCAGCATCCCCTCCGGACTGTCATGAAACCACCACGGGGGCCCGAGTTTCAGGCATGGATAGTGTCCGGCCAGCGGAGCCAGTTCGCGGCTGTATGTTGACTCATCCAGAGTAAACAAAATGATGGTGAGCGATTTCTCGTTGCCGACCTTGTCAAGCAGTGGTCGCAGCGCATCCACGTAATTCGTGGGCCGAGGGATGTCCGCGCCTGTGTCGCGTCCGTACCTTTCATACACCAATCGGTTGTGGTTGCGAGACGCACCAGGGTGAATCTGCATCACCAGTCCGTCTTCGACGCTCATCTGCGCCATCTCGGTCAGCATCTGGGCGCGGAAGAGTTCCTGTTCCGCTGAATCGGCAAGGCCCTTGAGCACCTTCGCGTAGAGCGCCTCGGCCTTTGCCCTTGGAAGGTCGGCCGTTTGTGCTGTGAGGTGGCCGTGGTCGGTGGCCGTACATCCCAGCTCCTTGAATCGCGCGCGGCTCTTGCGCAGTGCGGTCAAGTATCCCGCCCAAGTTGCGGTGTCTTCGCCGGCAAGAGTCGCCCAGCTTTGCAATCCGATCGGCAAATCCCGCAAAGTCCGGATCGACAACAGGGTCGGGCCTGAATGTCGGCAGAACGCGACCCTTCCAGCCGGACGCCCGAATCAGCTTGTGGTCTTCCAGTGAGTCCAGAGGCGAATCTGTCGTCGAAAGCACTTCGATGTTGAATCGTTCGTAAAGAGCTCGGGGCAGGAAGCCGGGACTGCTCAACTTTTCAGCTATGGTGTCAAAGTAGAGGTCTGCAGTTTCATCGCTTAAAGGAGCCTGAAGTCCGAAGAGCTCCTGGAAGGCAAAATCGAGCCACATCCGTGTCGGGGTGGCGCGAAAGAGCCAATAATGGCTGGCGAATATGCGCCATACCCTGCGCGGGTCCTTGATCTCCGGTTTCCCAATTTCCAGATCCTCGAGGGAAATTCCCTGGCTGTAGAGCATCCGATAGACGTAATGGTCCGGTTGCACAAAGAGCTTTGCCGGGTCAGGAAAGGGCTCGTTGCGTGCGAACCACGCTGCCATGGTGTGTCCATGGGGGCTGACGATCGGCAGGTTCCGGACCTCTTCGTAGAGTGATCTTGCGATTTCCCTGGTGGAGGGATCGGACGGGAAAAGGCGGTCTGGATGCAACAGCATAGTCAGAGTCTTCCTCGTGAGCCACTTGCGCGGCTTGCCTTAAGAGGTCAGACCACAGTATACACAGGAAGCTGGGAACTTTCATTTGCCAGGTTGGAACTTTCTCGCACCGAACCGTCACAAAAGGTGGTAATCTCTTGATGTTAAGCAGCTTTTAATCCATCACCCGGGTGATCGACCAAACATGCCGCACGCAAAGCCGGAAAACACTGAGAGCCATCGGACCATGCAAGTGGTCAACCACGTGCGGTCGATGATCGAAAATGGCACATTAAAGCCAGGCGATCAGATTCCGCCGGAGCGCGACTTTGCCCGGGAGCTCAATATCAGCCGGGCCACATTGCGCGCGGGGATTGGGTACCTGGCGGCGCTGGGAGTGATGAAGATCAAGCACGGGGTCGGGACGTTTATCGCCGATGGCCCGCCCGATTTTGGACGAGCCTCCCTAAGCTTCATCGGCGCACTCCATGGTTTTCAATCCTGGCAGATGTTTGAAGCCCGCATCATGCTCGAGACCGGGCTGGCTGCTCTTGCGGCGGAGCGCGGGAAGGACGAGCATCATGCTGCTCTCGCCGAAGAAGTCGCCGAGATGTTTGCATCCGTCGACAATCCGATCGAGTATCTGGTGCACGACGTTCTGTTTCATCGCATCATCGCGCAGGCCTCAGGAAATCCGATTCTGGCCGCGATCATGGAGACGGTGACCTCCTCCATGTACGACAAGCGGAGGAAGACTGTGGAGCGCGCAATCGATCTGCGGGAATCGGCGGACATGCATCGTCAGATCTACCGCGCGATTCGCGCCAGGTCGCCATTGGAGGCACGCAAGCTGATGGAGCAGCACCTGCGCATGGCGCAGGCCGCGCAAGGTATGGAAAAGCCTTCCGGGAGAAGGTCGTCGACTTCGAATGAGCAAGGCGCGGCGCAGAAATCAAATGTCGCTAAAGCCCGATCAGCCGATTGATTGTTGAAGCACTCCGTGAGTGAAGTTACATCTTCTCTCGTGTCGATCGATCTCTACAGCGGGGACTTCGCTTTCCCGTCCAGAGATGACTTGATCGTTCTGGCCGTACCGAAAACCGGCGTGATAATCGTGAAAGATGACACAAGAGGTTAGACCTCCGTTCCGTTTGTTGACCTGCCCGATTCCTCGGTCGCTCGCGAGAACGCTCGTGTGTCCTGGTCTTCTGCACCTCGTCTTTCTGTTGCCAGTCGTCAAAGCTCAAACGCAATTTGATGCGAGTCTCAATAGAGTCGCTGAAAGCTTTCTCGACAATCGGGTCATCGCGGTGCAAAAGCTACAAACGCGCGCTGACGCCGAAGCAAGAACAAAGAAGTTCCGCGAAGTTGTTCTGGAATCGATTGGTGGCTTGCCTCAGGAGCGAACGCCCCTCAATGCCAGACTGGTGGGCTCGCTTGAGAAAGACGGATTCGAAGTCCAACGCGTAATCTATGAAAGCCTTCCGGGGTTTCACATCACGGCAAATCTGTATCTGCCCAAGTCGGGCCATCCCCCGTTTCCCGCCGTGCTCTACACACCCGGACACTATCCAGTCGGCAAAGTTGAAGCGTGGAACCTTGCTGCGAACATGGCGCGAAACGGAATCGCCGTACTGGCATACGATCCCATTGGCGAGGGTGAACGGCTTCAGTATTTCGATCCGGGCACAAACAAATCACGCGCCGGACAGCCGACCGGGGAACATAGCGAGGCGAGCACGCAGATCGCGCTCACTGGCGCCCACATATCCCGCTATTTCCTTTGGGACGCGGTGCGAGGGCTCGACTACCTCGCAAGCCGGCAGGATATCGACGCAAACCGGATTGGCGCGTTCGGTTGCTCCGGCGGAGGAACAGTCACCGCTTACCTGGCCGTTCTGGATCAGCGCGTGAAGGCCGCGGGCGTCGCGTGTTACATCACCAGTTACAGCGCTCTTCTGGAAACGATCGGACCGCAAGAAGCTGAACAGAGCATTCCGGGCTTCATCGAAGACGGCTTCGACTTTCCCGACTGGATCGAGGCGGCCGCACCCGCCCCCTATGCGGTGATCTCAACAACCGAAGACATGTTTCCGTTCGAAGGCGCCCGCAAGTCATTCGAAGAGGCCAAGCGGATTTATGGGATCTATGGGGCGGCCGACAACCTCCAGTGGATCGTGGGGCCAGGACGCCATGCAAATCTGCGACCGATACATCCCGAGATCGTGAAGTTCTTTCTGCATCGTTTGAGGCAATCGGACGAAGCGCCCACCTTGGATCAACTGGACGCGCCTCCCGCCACCGAACTTCAATGCACCCCTACTGGCCAGGTTTCCACTTCCTTCTCTGGCGAGACTCTGTTTTCGCTGAACCGGGTAGCCGCGCAGAATACTCAGCTCAGTCACCGTGTTCTTCGAAGTGCGTCTGACCTCTCTGGATTTCGCGATCGGGTGACACGAGCGGTGCGAGCAATGACCGGAGCCGGAGCGCAACCTGGGACGAACTCGCTAAAGGTATCGTTTGTCGGCTCAACCCAAAGGAGCGGCTACCTTCTTCAGACTGTAAGATTCGCGAGCGTGACGGGCGAAGAACTCGTCGGCGCATTGGCGCTGCCTTCGCGGCCCGGCAAGAAGCCTGCCGTGCTTCTCCTCGATGAAGGCGCTCGTGGCGATGTTGCACGGGAAGGCGGCGAGTTCGATCGACTCGCAAGCTCGGGCAACGTCGTTTTTGCTCCGGAACTGCCACCTGCAACCAAGGATCGCGAGGTCCCGAAATCGGACTTATTGGGACCGTTCTATATCGCCTCGCTGCGCGCGCAGCTCGTCGGAAAGACACTCGTCGGACTGCGCGTCGATGACGCCATCCGGTGCGTTGACTGGCTCTCCTCGCGCCCTGACGTGAATCAGAAGAACATAGCGGGCTGGGGAGGCGGAGCGATGGGAATTGTCCTGCTGCACGCAGCGGCGTTGGACGCGCGCATTCGCGAGGTCACTCTGAATGAGACTCTGCTCAGCTATCGCGTTGCTGTGGATGCTGCAGTGCCCCGAAACCTGGCTCAGAGTGTGATCCCCGGCGTACTTCGCCACTACGACCTCGACGATCTGATGGTCGCGATCGCCCCGCGTAAGGTCTCGTTGATTTCACCGATCGATGGCGAAGGCAATTCGATGAGGACTGAAAGTGCCGGGCAAGCGCTCTCGTGGGTTTTGCAAACGGATCGAACGCTGCATCAGCCCGGACGAGTGAAAGTAATCGCATCAGACCCCAACGCGCGGTCAAAATAGCACTTAGACTGTGGGCGCAATCAGTTTATGTGCCCAGCGGGGTTCCAACCGTCGCTTCCGTGCAGAAAGTTTGCAGGCAGGTATTTCTCAGCCTCGCCCGGCGTCAGGATGTGGACGTGCGGCTCACGTTCGCCGAGGGGGGCGCCGGGTCCGGTCGATCCCTTTTCTGCATAGGAGGCGGACTCGATCGAGTGCGTTTCGCCCGGATGCCACTCCCGCCAGCCCGCCGGCACGATATGCGCCCCCATCTCTGTGTCCAAATAGACGACGGATGCGTAAGGCCGCCACGGGCGCCCCAAGAACACGTTGCTCACTCCAGGATTGGCGGTGAGGCGGCACCGGTGAAACACGTAGCCCGAGTCTTCCGACGGGTAGCTCTTTCCCTGAGCTGTGATGAATCCTTCCGAGTGCTCGTTGCTGCGAATCTCACAGTTCTCGAACGCGGTCTTGCCGTCCCCGAAGATGAAATCCACATTGCCCTCGATGTAGCAGTTTGAGAAGTACTGCCGGGCCGGTGTGCACGAGCGTGCCACGCCTTCGCCGCTGCAATGCTTGCTTCCGGTAAACAGCGTGTCTTGATTTCCGAGCAGGCGAATGTTGTTGAAAGTTGCACGGTCGCCCGTAACAAGCAACGCGAGCGCCTGTGAACCCTTGGGGAGCTGTGGATGCGTTGCGTTGAAGTCGTTCTGAAACGTAATGTTCTCGGCCGTGAAGTCGTCTCCCGTGACGTTTACGGTGGCCGAGTGCAACGTGCCTCCGGCGGTACCAGCGCTTCGGTCATTCACAACAATCGTCTTGCTCGCGTCAGTATTCGCGCTGCGCAACGTTATGTGCGGCTTCGAAATCGTCAGGACCTCTCGATAAGTGCCGGGTGCAACCAACACAAGCGCTCCGGTTGCCGGAGCCACATCCAGCGCTCTCTGTATCGAATAGAAGTCACCCGTTCCGTCGGCCGCGACATACAGAGTCTTGTCTTCCGGGGGTGCGGTACCGGCCATTTCCGGAGCTGTTGGCAGCGCAGGATACACGGTGAAACGTGCATCGCACGCCAATGGCGTCCCCGGATGAGCGTCTGGCGATTTGGTGATTGAGATACCAGTTCCGTTTGGCGCCAGGTTACCGGCACCCGGACCAATGGCAATCTCCGCATTACCCGCGATGATTTCCGACTGATCAAGGCCTTCGGCGAACACGTTGTCCAGAGTGACCTGCAATTTGTGTTCAGAGTCGAGCCCCAGAAATGTGTATGTTCCCGGAGTGAGAACGTGCACGTTCTCGAGCGAGATTTTTCGATACAGAGGGAGCAGATTCCCTTGAAACGTGGTGTACATCGGCGTAAAGAGGATGGGATTTCGCGTGTTCCGAATACACACGTTGCGATAAATAATGTTTTCGACCAAGCCACCGCGACTGCGGTCGGACTTGATTCGCAGGCCGTTGTCAGCCCCATCAATCGTCAGGTCATCGATGAGCATGTGATCCACACCGCCATCTGTACCGCTGCCGATCGACATGCCGTGTCCGGCATAGAAATGATTGTGCACGACCGAGATGTTCGACGCCGGCCCTGCCTTTCCTGATTTCACGGCGACGTCATCGTCTCCCGTACTGATGAAACAATGCGCGATGGTTACGTTGCGCGACGAGCCGGGATCGATGCCATCGGTGTTGCGCGCCGTCCTGGGGGTCATGATCTTCACGCCCCAAGCGGTGAATCCATCCGTCTGATTTACGGATACATGAAAGCCGGGAGAGTTCCGCAGCGTGATCCGATAAAGCGTGAACTCCTTTGACTCGCGCACCATGATCATCCACGGAACGCTTTGCTGTTGATCGGTGACCTTTGCCTCGTGAGCAAGATCCCACCAAGTCACCTTCTGGCCCAGCAGGTTGGCCCCGCCTCGTCCGTCGATGGCCCCATCACCCATGACTCCGCTGCCTGTCGCATTGGTGACTGTGATGAGTCCTCGGCAGCCATGTCCCCTGGAACTGACGATGCCGCAGCTGCCCGGCGTGATGTCGAATGCCCGTGGATCACGCGAAGCGGCGAGCACGGTCTTCGCGCTCACCACAAGAGTTACGCCCGATTTCAGGGTCAGTGGGCCGCTGAGAAAGACCGAGCGGTTTCTGTGGGCCCGCAGTACCACTGACCTTCCGGAAGTGCATGCGTCGATAGCACTCTGGATGCGCTGTGTGTCGGTGCGTCGTTCGTCCGTGTCCGTAAGAACGCCGCCTTTCGCGGCAATCGCCGCCTCCAGAGTCGAGCATGCCGGCGGAATCTTCGGTTCTGAAACTTGCCGAGTGTCCTGTGCAGCCATCGCGAGGCTGAAGAGTGCAGGGATCAAAGCACAAAACCAAAAGCGTACGCGCACGTAGTCTCCTTTCAAGCCGTCCTGACTAGCCACATCGCGTGTTCACGTTCGTGGGATCCTTTGAGGTGGCCAGAAGATATTGGTATCTGGAAATAACGATAACGGCCGTCTGTGGGAGTCACTTTGATCAAGCGTAACCGAGCGCAAACAGATGACCTTTGTGCGTTTGCTGTGAACGAAAGACACAATGCACGCACTCGCATTTTCGCGCATAAGCCATACATGATAAATAGTTTACCTCTTAAATCGACACGCACCAACGGGCACGGACTAGTGTCCTGTCTCTAAAGTTCGCACCATAAATACCGGTGTCATCCTGAGCGTCGTAAGCCGCGTTCTTTGCGGCTTGCGAAGTCGAAGGATCTGCGGTTGCTTTTCGGAAATTATGCCAGGAACTTCAGACTCAGGACACTAGGCTCAATTTGCAAAACGAGGTGACACCAGAAATGACACCGGAAATGAACTCCTGATCAGCGATTTGGACTCTCACTTTGAAGCGAAACGGATGGGACTCGAATAATTGGTGCTCGAGTTCCCCTTCGGCCCATAAATTCCTAAGTGCACTGAAATGAGCCGCCTTTGCGCAGCTCTCGTCATTTGGTGGAAACCGAAAAGCTCATGGCTGCGATGTGAGCTGAGGGACAAGGCACTCTGTGGTGATGGTTGGGATGACGCGAAGGCTCGAACCCGACGACCGCATTCAGGAACTGAGCGGCGCGGCTGTTCCATTCGGCTTCGACATCCATGCAATGATCTTTTCTGAAGACGCTCCTGGTCTGGAATCTGCACTTCACACAAAGTTTGCTGATCGCAGGCTGAATCTCGTCAATTCGCGCAAGGAGTACTTCAGAGTGACACTCGACGAAATCTCGGCGTTCGCTCAATCTGAGGGGCTTGAGGTGGAGTTCATCAAGACACCGGAAGCAAAGCAGTTCCGAGTGAGTGAGGCCATGCGCTTGAAAGCGCTGCAGGCTGGCGAGGCTCCAAAGGTAAAGGAGGATGCGTTTCCTGAGCAGCTTTTTGCTCTGGTAGAAGATGATTAGTCCGAAACTCAATTGCACCTGACGACCCGTCCAATCTCCAACCCCG